>NZ_PJZH01000004.1 GCF_002858715.1 Chimaeribacter coloradensis
GTGGACGGTGCAGGCGCTGGCGGACTGGGTCGGCATCGGCGGTTTTGGCCCGCTGCTGGTGGGCAGCGCGGAAACAGTGGCCGATGAGCTGCAAAGCTGGGTGGAGGAGACGGACGTCGACGGCTTTAACCTCGCCTACGCCGTGACGCACGAGACCTTTACCGATGTGGTGGAGCTGCTGATCCCGGAGTTGCAAAAACGCGGCGTCTATAAACAAGACTACGCGCCCGGCACGATGCGCGAAAAACTCTTCGGCCAGGGGCCGCGGCTGGCGGCACCGCACCCGGCGACCGGCTACCGGTGGCCGCAACGTGACAATGTCACACAGGTACCGGCGGCGGGGGTATCATGATTGAGATCGATGACCTGCATAAACAGTACCGCAGCCGTTCCGGTGCGGTGGCGGAGGTGCTGAAAGGGATTTCGCTGCGCGTCCCGGCGGGCGGGATCACGGCCATCGTCGGGCCGAGCGGGGCCGGGAAATCGACGCTGGCCAAGTGCATCAGCCTGTTGGAAAAGCCCACCCGCGGCAGTATCCGGGTGAATGGCCAGGATCTTTCGCTGCTGACCGGTGAGGCGCTGCGCCGTGAACGCCGGGCGATTGGCACGGTGTTCCAGAGCTCGGCACTGCTGCAACGGAAAACCGTCTGGCAGAATGTGGCGCTGCCGCTGGAGTACCTGGGCGTGGTGCCGCATGAGATCAAACAGCATGTCGGTGCGTTGCTGGAGAGCGTCGGGCTGAGTGATAAGGCGGCCCGCTACCCGGCGCAGCTATCCGGCGGCCAGCGCCAGCGCGTCGGCATTGCGCGGGCGCTGGCGCTGAAACCTTCGGTGCTGCTGGCGGATGAGGCCACCTCCGGCCTCGACCCCGATGCCACCGCGGCGATTCTGCACCTGCTGACGCAGCTGCGTGATGCGTTTGGCCTGTCGATCATCCTGATCACCCACGAGATGGACGTGGTACGCAGCACGGCAGATGCGGTGGCGGAGATCCGCGACGGCCGGCTGGTCCAGCAGGGCCGGGTGCGGGACTTGCTGGCGCAGCCGGGTTCCCTGCTGGGGGAACAGCTCTTTCCCCTGCGGGCGCTGGAGGGCGGTGGGGATCTGCTGTTGCAGGTCACCTACGGCACCCATGTGCCGGTGGCGACGGATTGGATCAGCCGCCTCAGCCGGCAGGGCAATCTGCATATCGATCTGCTGGGCGGGCACGTTGAGGTGATTGGCGACCGGCAGGCGGGGCGGGTGCGCATCGCCGTGCGCTTTAATGAGGCACCGGTGGCGGCGCAGTCACTGGTTCAGCAGCTGCACCAGCTGGGGCTGTCCGCTGAAATCCTCCACAGCGCGCCGGTCTGGCAGGAGGCGATATGACCCCTTCCGCAGATGTCATGAGCCGGGATACCCCCTGGGATCAGATTGCCCCGCTGATGCTGCCGGCGTATGGCGAAACCTGGCTGATGGTCGGGATTGTGATGCTGCTGGTGGTGTCGATTGGCGGGGCGGTCGGCGTCATTCTGTTCAACACCTCATCACGCGGGCTGTTTCCGCACGCGGCGCTCCATCACACCCTGGGCTGGCTGGTGAACATCGGCCGTTCACTGCCTTTTCTGGTGCTGATGGCCGCGATCATCCCGTTCACCTTCTGGCTGACCGGCACCACCATCGGCATTCCCGCCGCGATTATCCCGATGGTGGTCGCCGGGGTGCCGTTCTTTGGCCGGCTGGTGGAAAACGCCCTGCGTGACCTGCCGCCGGACGTCACGGCGGTCGGGCTGGTGTCGGGCGGCTCATACTGGCAGATCATCACCCGCGCCCAGCTGAGCGAGGCACTGCCCGCGCTGGTAGCAGCCATCACCCTCAACCTGATCGCCATGATTGAGTATTCGGCGATTGCCGGCACCATCGGCGCAGGCGGCATCGGTTACCTGGCGGTGGTCTATGGCTACCAGCGTTTTGATAACCACATCATGATCGCCACCATCGTGGTGTTGATTGTGACTATCCAGTTGATTCAACTCTTGGGCGACCGTTTGGTTGCCGCCTTACAACCTCACCAGGAAGCAAAATAATCATGGCAAACCCAGGTTTTAGCATTGCGAAAAAGAGGCGCTGGCCGTGGCTGGTGGCCGGGGTGGTGGTAGTGGCGGCAGCCGGGGCCGCCTGGCACCTGCACGCCGGGCAGCCGCGACAGGCCACGTTCGGCAGCACGCTGAAAATCCATTTCGAACCGGCGATGGCCGGGGAGGAGCACCTGATCCAGTACATCGGTACACATATTGCGCCCGATTACGGCCTGACGCTGGTGGCTACCGGGTTGCAGGACCCGGTGCAGGCTGACCGGGCCGTGGCGGAGGGGCAGTTCGCCGCCACGGTATACCAGCATCAGTGGTGGCTGAAACAGGTGGTGGATGCCAACGGGTTTAAACTGACGCCGGTGCAGCCGGTCTTCCAGTGGGCGTTCGGCATCTACTCTGACCGCTACCCCTCGGTTGAGGCGCTACCGCAGGGGGCAGAGATTGTGGTGCCGAATGACGGGGCCAACCAGGGGCAGGCCTTGTGGCTGCTGCAACGCATTGGCCTGATAGGGCTGGACCCGGCGGTCGAGCCGCGTACGGCGAAGCTCCGGGACATCCGCGAGAACCCGCACAAGTTCGTCTTCAAGGAGCTGGATCTGCTGACGATGCCGCGCGCCCTGAACTCGGTGGATGCGGCGATAGGCTACGTCTCGCAATTTGACGCCGGTAAAGTGCCGCGTGAGAAAGGCATCCTGTTCCCGCCGGCACCGAAGACTTTCGCCTCGCAACTGGTGATCGGCACGCCTTACCTGAAGGATGAGAACATCGTCAAACTTCAGCAGGCCTTTGCTGACCCCCGCGTCCAGACGTGGCTGCGCGAGACCGACGATCCGCTGGTGAAAGGGGTGCTGGTGCCGGTCTCCGCCCAGTAAGTGTTCCGGTGTTACCTGACCGGGTCCGCGCAGGCTGACCCGGGTTTTCTGTTGGGTGTCATTCAGGCTATCTTTTTGAATAATCAGCATTTAAAAGCAGTTTTTGTTGTTTGTGATGTCAGCGGGCAATGCTTATAACCTCTTCTCACCTGCTTAACAGAGAAGAAGCCATGAGCACTTTACCGATAGATGACAGCCTGGCGGTTCCCCCGCGACACTCTGCGCCGGTCAGCTCAGCCAGTGACGTGGCGCGGCTGATCAACACCCGCAGTGACAAAAACAGCTACGCCCGCATGATCGTGTTTCTCGCGCTCGGCGGGGTTTTCCTCGACGCTTACGATCTCACTACGCTCTCTTACGGCATCGACGATGTGGTGCGCGAATTCAGCCTGACCCCGACCCTGACCGGGCTGGTCACCTCGTCGATTATGATCGGCACCATCGTCGGCAACCTGCTCGGCGGCTGGCTCACCGACAAATATGGCCGCTATTCAGTATTTATGGCCGACATGCTGTTCTTTGTGGTGTCGGCGATTGCCGCCGGGCTGGCCCCCAACGTCTGGGTATTGATCGGCGCGCGCTTTTTGATGGGCATCGGCGTCGGGATCGATTTGCCGGTGGCGATGGCCTACCTGGCGGAGTTCTCCAGATTCAGCGGCAAAGGGAACAAAGCCTCCCGGCTCGCGGCCTGGTGCCCGATGTGGTACGCCGCCTCCTCGGTCTGTTTCTTCATCATTTTCGGCCTCTACTTCCTGCTGCCGGAACAGCACCTGGACTGGCTGTGGCGCGCCTCGCTGCTGTTTGGTGCCGTACCGGCACTGATTATTATCGCGGTGCGCAGCCGGTTTATGAATGAGTCGCCGTTGTGGGCTGCCAGCCAGGGTGACCTGAAAGAGGCGGTGCGCATTTTGCGTGACTCCTACGGCATCCACGCCCATGAGGCGGAACCGGATGCCCCGCAGGCGGCGAAACCCGCCGCGCCGAAAGTGGGCTTCCGCGTGCTGTTTGAGAAGCCTTACCGCGAACGCACCATTGTCGCCGGGGTGATGAACGTCTGTATCTCGTTTGAGTACACCGCCATCGCCTTTTTCCTGCCGTCGATTCTGGCGCAGTTCCTTGGCGCGGGCGTATTTGAAACCATCTCCGCCTCGCTGGGGCTGAATGCGCTGTTCGCCTTTACCGGCGGGCTGCTCGGGATGCGGCTGGCGTGGAAATACCCGTCGCGCCACGTGGCGATAGCCGGGTTCGCACTGCAATTCATCGCCCTGGTGGCGCTGGCCCTGATCGGCCACCCGCAGGCGGCGCTGGGCATCGGCTTTGCGATACTGATGCTGGGCCTCTGGCTGTTCGCTGAAGGGTTCGGCCCCGGCGCACAGCTGATGATCTACCCGGCGCTCTCCTACCCGACCTCGATCCGCGCCACCGGCGTCGGTTTCAGCCGCTCGCTCTCCGGCATCGGCAGCGCGCTGGCGCTGTTTATCCTGCCGATCCTTCAGGCGTCCCTCGGCACCAATATGTTCTGGGTGGTGTCGCTCAGCGCCCTGATCCCGATTCTTTTCCTGCTGGTGGTTCGTTTTGAGCCGACCCGCCATGACATTGACGATCACCAACCCGAAGGAGATTCTTTATGACCACGACTTTGCTCTCAACCGGCACTGACTATGCCGGACTGGCGGCGCGCTTCCGCCCGGTGTTTGCCCGCATCGCCGAGGGGGCGCGTGAACGTGAACGCACCCGCACCCTGCCGACCGAGCCGGTTCAGTGGCTGAAAGAGGCGGGCTTCGGCACCCTGCGCATCCCGCGTGAGAAAGGCGGGTTTGGGGCCTCCCTGCCGCAGCTGTTCAGTCTGCTGATCGAGCTGGCCGAGGCGGATTCCAACCTGCCGCAGGCGCTGCGGGCGCACGTGGCCTTTGTGGAGGACCGCCTGAACCAGCCCGACTCCCCGGCGCGCGACCGCTGGTTCCGCCGCTTTATTGACGGCGAGATTGTCGGCAGCGGCTGGACGGAGATCGGCAACGTTAAGCTTGGTGAGGTCAACACCAAAGTCACCCCGCAGAGCGGCGGCTGGCGGCTGGACGGCGAGAAGTTTTACAGCACCGGCACGCTGTTTGCCGACTGGATCGATGTGTTTGCCGAGCGCAGTGATACCGGCGGCGCGGTGATCGCCCTCGTCAGTACCCACCAGCCGGCGGTGACGCGTGAGGATGACTGGGACGGCTTCGGCCAGCGGCTGACCGGCAGCGGCACCACGCGCTTTGTGCAGGCGGACGTCGAGCAGGATCATGTGTATGACTTCGCGACGCGTTTCCGCTACCAGACGGCGTTTTACCAGCATGTGTTGCTGGCGACGCTGGCCGGGATTGCGCGGGCAGTGCTGCGGGACGTAAAAGAGGAAGTGCAGCAGCGCCGCCGGGTTTACAGCCACGGCAACGCCGGGCAGGTGCGTGATGATGTGCAGGTGTTGCAGGTGGTCGGGCAGATCGCCTCCTGGGCATACGCCACCGAGGCCACGGTGTTGCAGGCCGCGCACTCCCTGCAACAGGCCTATGAGGCGCACCTGTCGGACGATGAGGCACAGTTGCAGGCGCTGAACGTGGCCGCGGAAATCGATGCTGCGAAAGCGCAGGCGATCGCCAGCGACCTGGTACCGCGCGCCGCCACGGAGCTGTTCAATGCGCTGGGTGCGTCAGATACCCGGCTGAGCAAGGCGCTGGATCGCCACTGGCGCAATGCGCGCACGGTGGCCTCCCATAACCCGGTGATCTACAAACTCCGCAGTGTGGGGGAGTGGGAGGTGAACGGCAAGGAGCCGGTGTTTGTCTGGCAGATTGGTAACGGCGGGTAAACCTTCAGGCAACCGGTGAGAAAACGGGCGGCCGGGACGCCGCCCGGATTGATCACTGCTTCAGTGCGGCATCCTGTGACCAGGTGGCGCTGCGCACATCCACTTTCACCGGCAGCAGGCCGATCTGGGTAAATTTATCCGCCAGCGCCTGCTGCCGGGTGAAGACCTCCGCCGTCATACGTTCCGCCCCGAACGGCATCCGTGCCAGCGCCCGCGCCCAGATCGGCTGCGGCAACCCGGTCGACGCCGACAAAATACCGGCCGCCTCATCCGGGTGGCTGTTCGCCCAGCTGCTCAGCGTTGCCAGCTCGTCCAGCACCTGTTTCGCGGTGTCCGGGTAGTGGTCGGCAAATTTGCGGCTGGCCAGGTAGAAGGTGTAGTGCGGTACCAGCCCTTCGGCATTTTTAACCAGGCGGGCCTTGGCGTTGGTTTCCACTTCGGCGTAGAACGGGTCCCAGATCACCCAGGCATCTACCGAGCCGCGCTGGAAGGCGGCGCGGGCGTCGCTGGGCGGCAGGTAGACCGGGGTGATCTCTTTGTAGTTCAGCCCGGCATTTTCCAGCGCGCTGACCAGCAGGTAGTTCACGTCCGAGCCTTTGTTCAGCGCGACGCGTTTGCCTTTCAGGTCTGCCACAGTTTTTATCGGGGAGTTCTCCGGCACCACGATCGCTTCGGTTTTCGGGTTCGCCGGGGAGTGGCCGAGGTAGACCAGGTCGGCCTGCGCCGCCTGGGCAAAGGTCGGCGGCGCGTCACCGGTGGCCGCCAGGTCGATGCTGCCGACGTTCAGCCCCTCCAGCATCTGCGGCCCGGCGGGGAACTCCACCCAGCGCACCTTAATCCCCTGTTTTTTAAAATCTTCATCCAGCGTGCCGCGGTATTTCAGCAGCGCGAAGATATTGGCCTTCTGGTAGCCGATATTGACGGTGTCCGGTTTCTCTGCCGCCACGGCAGAGGAGGCGACCAGCGCCAGCCCGATGGCCGCCGCGCTGAACAGGGGGGTGAATCCTTTTTTACGCATGTTTTCGTCTCATCTCAGGGAATCAGGGTGACCGTGCCAATGCCGCTGCGCCGCACGGAATGCCCCCATCCTGACGAGCTGAAGCTGAATTGAAAACGGCTTTATCGGAATAATATATGCCTAATTATTAAATGCTTTTTGTGGATTTGGTTAGCCGGGAAATGGATAACGGGCTGGGAAAGGGCGGGTAAATTGTCGCAAAGTGCACAGCGAAAAAAACGGCCTAAACGCGTACACTTTCTCCGCGCTTTTTCTGGCTTCTCTTTTTTAAGATCAACGCGCTATCGCAGGTTGCTGCGATACATTCTTATGTCTAGACTTCAATAAAATCATTATAATTTTGCGATGAGAGTCTCAAAATATTTTCACTTCAAAGTAGGACGCTTAAGATTGCATCATGACTGATACCCTTTCGGAACTCCCTCAGACGTCGCGCCGTGTGCAGTGGTCGCGCGTGCTGCTGCTCAGCATCAGTGCTTTTATTTTTAATACCACCGAGTTTGTGCCGGTGGGGCTGTTGACGGACATCGCCCAGACGTACGGCATCGATACCGCGCAGGCGGGCTGGATGCTGACTATCTACGCCTGGGTGGTGGCGCTGATGTCGCTGCCGCTGATGCTGGTCACCAGCAAGGTGGAGCGCAAAACCCTGCTGCTCTGGACGTTCGTGGTGTTCATCCTCAGCCATGTGCTCTCCGTGGTGGCCTGGAACTTCTGGCTGCTGGTGGCGGGGCGCATCGGCATCGCGCTGGCGCACGCGATTTTCTGGTCGATCAGCGCGTCGATCGCCATCCGCGTGGCACCGCCAAGCAAGAAAACCCAGGCGCTGAGTATGCTGGCGACCGGTACCGCACTGGCGATGGTGCTTGGCCTGCCGCTGGGGCGGATCATCGGCCAGTTGCTGGGCTGGCGCATGACCTTCGTGGCGATCGGCGTCTCCGCCGTGGTGACGCTGGTGATGCTCTACAAACTGCTGCCGCCGCTGGTGAGTGAGCACCACGCCTCGCTGAAAAGCGTGCCGGCCCTGCTGCGCCGCCCGATGCTGCTCTGCCTCTATATTTTCACCGCGCTGGTGTTTACCGCGCACTACACCGCCTACAGCTACATTGAGCCGTACATCAAAGAGATCGGCCAGATGGGCGACGGCTTTACCACTCTGCTGCTGCTGGTGTTCGGCGGGGCGGGCATCCTCGGCAGCCTGCTGTTCGGCTTTATGGGCGAGCGCTTTACCACCACGCTGCTGATGGTGTCGATTGCGATGATCACCCTCTCGATGTTCCTGCTCAATTTCGTGGCGACCAACGCCGTGGAGATGCTGATCCTGAGCGTGTTCTGGGGCATGGCGATCATGATGGTGAACCTGTCGTTCCAGGTGAAAGTGCTGGCGACGGACGCCAACTCCCCGGACATCATCATGTCGATCTACTCGTCGATTGTGAACCTGGGCATCGGCCTCGGCGCGCTGCTCGGCAACCAGATTATTCTTTTCTCGTCACTCGGGGATATCGGCGAAACCGGCGCGGCGATCGGGCTGCTGACCTTTATCCTGCTGGCGCTCTACCTGCGCAAACAGGTGAAACTGCGCTGACGTTTCTGCGCCGGGTCTGCCCCGGCGCATTCCCCTTTCTGTCCCCTGTTAATCACCGTATGCCAGCGCAATCGCCTCCGCGACGGCCTCTGCCTGTTCGGTTTTGATCAGGCTGGTGCTGATGCGGATAAATTGCCCCTCGCCCAACAAACAGCGTTTGCCCGGCAGCACGGCGTAGCCACGGGCGGCCAGCGTCACCAGCGCATACTGCTCTGACGGCACCGGCAGCCAGAGCGCCAGCCCGTCCCGCGCCGGGACGGTGATGCCCCGGCGTGCCAGTGCTGAGACCAGGGCGGCGCGGCGTTCAGCATAGATCTGGCGGGCCGCCGCCACCCCTTTCAGCGTGTCCGCGTCCTGCAATAACCAGGCCGTGGCGTGTTGCAGCAGGCGGCTGCTCCAGCCGACCCCAAAGTTCCTGAATGACTGGATCTGTTTAATCAGCGCGGCAGGGCCGGACATCACCGCCATACGCAGATCCGGCCCGAACACCTTGGAGTAGGAACGCACATGAACCGTGCGCTCCGGGTAGTACGTGCCGAGGCTGCGCGCCGGATGCGCAGAGAGATCGCCTATTCCGTCATCCTCAAAAATATAACCGTCAAAGCCCGCCAGCACCGTAGCCAGTTCATTAAAGCGTGACGTTGTCACGGCATGGCCGCAATGGGAATGGGTACGCGGCTGGTAGATAAAGGCCGCCGGTTTCTTCGCCAGGGCAGCCGCCAGCTGGTCAGGCATTGGCCCCTCTTCATCACACGCCACCGGCAGCACCGTCGCCCCGATGTTATCCAGCATATCGAGCAGCCGTGAGGCCGTCGGGTCTTCAATCACCACCTGCGAACCGGGCATGATCAGCGTTTGCAGCATCAGGTTCATCCCGTCGAACCCGCCGTCTGTGGCCATAAAGGCCCCGGCGCGGTAGGGCCAGGTCGGCTCTACGGCGTCACGCAGTACCGGCATGATCGCTTCGCGCTGGTAACTGTGAAGATTTTGCGTGTGGGCCGCGCTGATCAATGCCTGAGTGAGATCGGGCAACAGGGCCGGATCAGGCGACGCCATCACCAGATCGGCCACGATATGCTCGCCAAAGTTGCCTATCTGCTCGAACCGTATCGGCCGGGGCGAGACCCGGTCCCCGCAGACCCATATGCCGTTGCGGCCGCGCCCGGCGATCACTTTTTGCCGCCGCAACTGGCCCCAGGCCGCCGATACCGTGGCAGGGCTGACGTTCAGCGCCTGCGCCAGTTCCCGCACGGAAGGCAGGTGCGCACCGACCTTGATGCTGCCGGAACGGATAAGCGTCGCCGTATCGAGGGCGATGCCGCGCATGGTGCGGTTCTTGAGCTGCGCTGCCAGCCAGTTGACATCAATCATCCCGGTCATAAGAAACCCATTTGTTCAGTAACAAAGTTATGATTGTACAGAGAAAACTAAACATTTAGCATCAAAAAACGATCAAAGCGCGGTGAGAAATTAACCGTATTGATATTATTCATTTTTATATCAACAAGATAACCATAGTTACAGGGGAGCAATGTGACCATTACACTCAGATTGGCCGTACGGGACTGGGACTATTTAACGCCCCTCGCGCTCGGGGATGTTACGCCGGAAGGCTTTACGCTTGAGCTTCACCGGGTCGGTACACTGGTGGGGGATCTCACCACCCACAGCGCCTACGACGGCGGCGAGGTCTCATTCAGCCGTTATGCCCAGGGGCGCGCCCGGGGTGAAAACGATCTGCTGGCGCTGCCGCATTTCCTGATGCGTGGCTTCCGCCAGCGCTGCATCATCACCACCACCGACAGCCCGCTGACCACGCTCAGCCAGTTGAAAGGCAAACGCATCGGCCTGACCGGCTGGCAGGACTCCGGCAATACCTGGACGCGTGCGTTGTTGCGCCGGGAAGGGGTCGGCATCGAAGACACGCAATGGTTTGTCGGCCGGTTGACGGAGGATCACCCGGTGGTGGATCGCCTGAACGGCTTTGGCCGCCCCGGCCGGATTGAGGCGGCAGCCGGTGAGCGCCCGCTGATGGCCCTGTTGGCAGAGGGGGAGCTGGACGCGGTGTTTACGCCCTTTATGCCGGAAGGCTTTTTCGCGCCGGACTCCGGCTTCCGCCAGCTTCAGCCTGATTTCCGGCAGGCGGAGATCGATTATTTCCATCAGGTGGGTTACATCCCCGGTATTCATCTGCTGGCGTTAAAACCGGTCGTTGCCGATGCCCATCCGTGGTTGCCGGAGGCCTTAAGCGAGGTGATTGACCGCGCTTATCAGGTCTGGATGGATAAACGCGCCAAATACGCTGACACCACCCCGTGGCTGCTGGACGACCTGCGCCGTACCGCCCGCGACCTGCCGCCGGACTGGAATGCCAATGGCTTTGCCGCCAATGAAAAGATGATCGCCAACTTCGGCACAGAACTGCATGTACAGGGGCTGACCACCCGCTGCCTGACGCCGGCTGAGCTGTTCCCGGCCTATGCGCTGACCCACACCTGTTAAGAGGAGAGCGTTCATGAAAGTAGCATTAGGACAATTTGCCGTGGCCCGCGAGTGGCCGGTTAACGCAGAGACCTGTCTGGGGCTGATGGCCCGCGCACAGGAGGGCGGGGCTGACCTGCTGGTGTTGCCGGAGGGGATTCTGGCGCGTGACATTGCTGACCCGGATCTGGTGCTCAAAGCGGCACAACCGCTGGATGGGCCGTTTATGAGCCAGTTGCTGGCGGCCAGCCGCGGCAACTCCCTGACCACCATGATGAGTGTTCACACACCGACCGGCGATGACCGCGCCTGGAATGTGCTGGTGGCGCTGCGTAACGGCGAAATTATCGCGCAGTACCGCAAGCTGCATCTTTATGACGCCTTTTCTATGCAGGAATCCAAAAACGTCACGCCCGGTAACGAGGTGCCGCCGCTGGTGGAGGTCGCCGGGTTTAACGTGGGGCTGATGACCTGCTACGACGTGCGATTCCCTGAGATGGCGCGCCGCCTGGCGCTGGATGGGGCAGAGGTAATGGTCTTGCCCGCCGCCTGGGTAAAAGGGCCGTTGAAAGAAGCGCACTGGGATGTGCTGGTGACGGCGCGTGCGCTGGAGAATACTGCCTATATGGTGGCGGTCGGCGAGTGTGGCGAGCGCAACATCGGCAACAGCATGGTCGTCGATCCATTGGGCGTGGCGATTGCCCGTGCCGCTGAAGGCCCGGCGCTGGTGTTTGCCGATCTGGACAAGGCCCGGCTGGCGCATGCCCGGAAGGTCTTGCCGGTATTGGAAAACCGGTGTTTCGCCACCCCGCAGCTGCGCCGGGATAAGTAATTCCTATTAAACACGCAGACGTAAACCGGTTAACACTGGCCGTTTATGAGACGGTTATTCCACCAAAATGGTTGTTCCGCGCCCGGTAAAGAGAATGCGGCCTGAGAAACCGGGCCGCGTAATGGACAGACTCCCAGGCCGGATAATGGGCTTTTACCCCGGCCCGGTTAGCCACACAGGAAAGAGAGAAGATGACAAAACACCTTTGCAAACTTGCTGTTCTTATCGCTGCCTGTTTTTCTGTCGCCGGTTTTGCGGCCGACAGTGTGACGGTACCGGCGCAAAACGTGGATCCGGCGCTGCGCGCCATGCTGCCGGCTGACATCCAGAAATCGGGGTCGCTCATCTCGGTCAACAACGGTTCGTTCCCGCCGTATGAGATTGCCACCAGCACCAACTCCCTGGAGGGGGCCAGCGCCGACCTCGCCAACGCGATGGGTGAACTGCTGGGCGTAACCATTCACCACGCCTCGGTCAGCGGCTTATCCGGGCTGCTCAGCGGGGTAAATTCCGGGCGTTACCAGTTAGGGTTCGGGCCGATTGGGGATTACCCGGACCGGCAGGCTAAAAATACCTTTATCGATTTTGTGCAGGAATTTGTCGTGTTCGCTGTCCATGCCGGGAACCCGGAAAAGATTAACGGGCTGGAGGATACCTGCGGCAAACGCATTGCGGTAATGGCGGGCGGCTCGGCGGAACAGGTGATCCGCACGCAATCTGCCCGCTGCACCGAGGCGGGGAAACCGGCGGTGCACGTGCAATCCTTTGTGGATCAGCCGACTTCTATTCTGGCGGTGCGTTCCAACCGTTCCGATGCCTTCTTCTCCTCACAGGCACCGCTGATTTACTTCGTGTCTAAAACCAATGGTCAGCTGGAACTGGCCGGGGTCGGCAAGAAAAACGGCTTCCATGACATTTTCCAGGGCGCGGTGGTGCCGAAAGATTCGCCGTTGAGCAAGGTGGTGCTGGCCGCGTTCCAGACCCTGTTTGATAACGGCACCTACGCCATCATCATGAAAAAATGGGGCCTGGAAAATAATATGATCAAGGCACCGGGCATTAATCTGGCAAAAGAGGCGACCCAATGAGCAGAGAAACGTCTCGCCCAGCCCCGGCAATCAAGGATGGCGATACGCAGGCATACTCGGTCAAGGCACTGGAGCAGCACCGTAATGTTGAGTTCGCCCACGCCCCGGCCGGGCTGGGCCGCTGGCTGGCGTGGGGTGTGGTGATCGCCCTGGCGGCCTATTTTCTGTGGGTTGTCGCCACCAATAAGAACTTTGAGTGGCAGGTGGTGGCGCAGTGGTTTACCGAAGCGTCAGTGATTAAGGGGTTGGGTGTCACGCTTGGCCTGACGGTGGTGTCCATGTTGCTGGGGGTGATCATCGGCCTGTTGCTGGCGGTGGCGCGCCTCTCCGGCAGCCGGTTGTTGCGCGGGCTGGCCGGGTTATACATCTGGTTCTTCCGAGGGACGCCGCTGCTGGTGCAACTGATCTTTTGGTACAACATGTCCACGCTGTTCCCTTACGTCAGCCTGGGCATTCCGTTCGGGCCGGAGCTGGCGCGCTGGAACACCAATGACCTGATCACACCGCTGACGGCCGCGATTGCCGGGCTGGCGCTGAATGAGGCGGCCTATATGGCGGAGATTATCCGCGGAGGGCTGATGTCGGTGGATAACGGCCAGGTCGAGACCACGCAGGCGTTTGGTATGTCGCGGGCGCGGGCCTTGCGCCGGATTATCATCCCGCAGGCGATGCGCTCCATTATTCCGCCGACCGGCAACCAGCTGATCAGCATGATCAAGGCGACCTCGCTGGTGAGTGTGATTGCGATGGGCGACCTGCTTTACTCGGTGCAGTCGGTCTATAACCGGACGTTTGAAGTGATCCCGATGCTGATGGTGGCGGTGATCTGGTATTTGCTGATTACCTCCCTGCTGAACCTCGCGCAATCGGCCATTGAGCGTTATTACGCCCGCGGCACGCGCCGTGCTGTTCCGGCCACCAAACGTCGCTCACCCAGGGTTGACGCCCCGGCAGCGCCTGCCCACCCAGGGACATCTTATAAGGAGGGCGCATGAGCCACTCTGAACAACATCCGGTGCGGCCGCTGGTGCAGGCGCGCAACGTACATAAAAGTTATGGTGATAACAATGTGCTGAAAGGCATCGATCTGGACGTGAACCCCGGCGAGGTGGTGGTGATCCTGGGGCCGTCCGGCTCGGGGAAATCGACCTTCCTGCGCTGTATCAACCACCTGGAGGAGATGGATCGCGGCTATATTCTGGTGCAGGGCGAACAGATGGGTTACCAGCTGCGCGGCGAGCGCCTGCACCGGCTGAGTGCGCGGGCCATTGCCCGCCAGCGGCGCGGCATCGGCATGGTGTTCCAGCAGTTCAACCTCTACCCCCATATGACGGTGTTACAGAACATCACCGAAGCGCCGATTGGCATCCACAAGCAGAGCCGTCAGGAGGCGGAGCGTTACGCCCATGAACTGCTGGCCCGCGTCGGGCTGAGTGACAAAGCGGATGCCTACCCGCGTCATCTCTCCGGTGGGCAACAGCAGCGGGTGGCGATTGCGCGGGCGCTGGCGATCAAACCGGCCCTGATGCTGTTTGATGAACCCACCTCCGCGCTCGATCCAGAGCTGGTGGGGGAGGTGCTCGCCACCATGCGTGATTTGGCGGCACAAGGGCTGACGATGATTGTGGTGACGCACGAAATCGGGTTTGCCCGCGAGGCGGCGGATCGGGTGGTGTTTATGGATCGCGGTTACGTGGTGGAGCAGGGCGCGCCGGAAGATATATTGGTTGACCCCCGCCACCCCCGCACCCGCGCCTTTTTAAGCCGGTTTATCTGAAGGCGCGGCGGCCGGAAAGGGTGTCACCTGTTCCGGCCGCCGCATCAGGCAGGGCTTACTCATAGGTAATCGAAAAGTTCACCAGTGCCTCGGCGTGGCCCGCCTGCGGGTTGTTTTGGGTCACCACATACTGCGCCAGGTAGTCCAGTTGGTTGTTCTGGTCTTTGGTGAGGTTCCACTTCATGCCTTCCTCCGCGGCGGAAAGGGGTTGCGGGTGCTGCTGCGTCCCGTCGGCGGTGCTGATCTTCAGCGCCACGCCGCGCGCGCCGCCGCTGAGTTTGAACAGGGTGGGGTCGTCACTGTCGGCGTCGCCATCCATTTTCACGTAGGCGTGCGCCACGTCACCGCACTCCTCCAGCGCCAGGGCAAACGGCTTTTCGCCCAGTACGCTGCCGGGGGTGTCACTTCCCCGGCTACCGCCTTTGCTGCGGTGCAGGTAGAGCGTACCGAGATCCACCTCCAGCGCGTTGTCCGCCAGTACGCAGGTGCCCTGGATAATACGGATCTTGAAATGCAGTTCACCGGGTTTACCGATGTTTGCCATCTCCGCCTGTGAGCAGAGGGAGAGCAGCGGGGCGGCAATGCAGGCCGCCAGCAGGGCGCGTGTTATCTGGTTCATCCGCTATTCCACCTCCAGGCTGAGGGTCGCCACACCGTCAAACTCGCCGCTCTGCGGGATCTTGCCGGTGGTGCTGATCGGGTAGGCCTTTAACGTCACGCTGGCATCACGGTCAACGCCGTTAAGCGGCCCGACGTCAAGCTCGACATTATCGTCAGTGCCGGGGCGCAGTACGGTGCCGGTTTTGCGGGTGACGATGGCCCCAATATCGGGGTTGCCCAGGTCGATCGCGTCAGGATTATCAGGGTTGGTGTTAGCCTCCAGCTTTAAATAGATCCGCACGCCGTCTGAGATATTCGAGCATTTGAAATCAAGTTTCTTCTCTATTACCCGGGCGTTGACGGGCATATCGCCGTGGCGGTTTTTAAAGTCACGGGCGTTGTAGTCACCAAAATCGATTTCCGTGGTGTACCCGGCCGGCATTTCGCAGCCCTGCGGGACGACAACCCGGCCGCTGATGGTGACCGTAGCCATAGGTATGGAACCATGCGGAGGAACTACTGTGCTTCTATTCCAGGCTCTGACGCCATACATCTGTAATAAGGTAGTATTTGGAATAATACTTTCACCAACGAACGGCTTGGCAATATAAAGATCCAGGGTGCCTCGTGAACCGCTTCCATATATTTGTGATGATATATTGCAAGAAGTCCGATTATTGGTGTTATTTGAAATGTTTTGGAAAGGAACGTAAAAATAGTTTTGGGTACCCCCGGTAATAAAGACTTTTGCAGCAAACTCCAGATTTTCATTTATCTTATAAAATTTCACGCCCCCTTCTGTATGCCCCGGTGGTAGTGTGCTTTCCCCAGAATAGTAGACATTTGCCAGCTGTGACTCATCATTGGAACAAGGGCACATAGCAGAGTATAACCCGCCCAGATTCCAATTATAAAAACCAGGAATAGATTTCCCGGCGTAATTCTCTGCGGGGTTAGAAACGGTTTTATCGATCACGGCATGATAGTCATGTACAGGGCCATCTGGTATACACGGCCCCCAATCGCCCTCCGCCCTTACCGGGCTACTCAGCAGCAGCCACCCGGCGGCCAGCGTTATCAGCGTACTGCCTGTTTTCCACATCATCTTTTTCACGTTTTGCATCCTTAACGGCACTGCGCGGTCAGGGTGACCACGGTGACGGGTTGATCGTTGGCGCGCGGCACCTGATAGGGTGCGCGGCACTGCTGCCCCGCCTCTTTGCCCCAGCTCAGCGTCAGGGTGCCTTTTTCCGGCAGGCCACTCATGTAGAGCTGGCCCTCTTCGCCGACGATGCCGCTCTGGGCGGCTTTCGCGGCTTTTTCCTGCGCCAGCGTGGCGGTCGCGCCAAACGGCACGGCTTTGCCATCCGCCTGGGTCAGAGTCATCATCACCCGGTAGCCCACCTGCGTGGTGAACTGCGCCCGCACCACGGCACCGCGCGTCGGCACCACGTACTGGATGGGTTCGCTGAGATCCACGTTGTCGCCCAGCGTATCGGTGCGCAGCGAGACTTCGGTCTCCCGGTAGGGGGTGGCGTAAGGGATAATCGCGTTGCCGAAGTGGTCGAGCGCCACGCCGCTGTTATTGCTGACCTGAGTCCCTGCCGCCCCCGGCGCATTGACCAGAATCATCGACTCACTCAGCGGCTGTGACAGCGTCACGCCCTGGCTGTGTACCACCACCCCGCCGCGCAGGCCGTAGTTCAGCTGGTGGCTGTCGCGCGAGTAGTTGTAGCCGAGATCGACGTCGCCTTTACTGCCCTGATAGCCCAGCGAGGCATTGCCGCTGTTGCCGACGCCGTCTGAGCCGTAGCCCTCCTGCACGCTCCAGTTCAGGTTGCGCTGCTCCAGCGCGGTGCCGCTGACGCCGACCTGATGGTTGGTGCGCCCGTTGAGATCGCTGGTCATGCGGTAAGAGCTCCAGGCCCGCCCCAGCGGTACCGAGACGTTAAAAGAGAAGAGGTGATCCGGGTCGTCGTAGTCCGGCGAGAGGGTGTAGCTGTAAGCCATGCCCCAGCTCACCGGGCCGATGCGGCCGTTATAGCCGCCGCTGACTGAGCGCTGAGTGCCGTCGTCGCCCCAGTAATCCTGTAAATTCATGCTGAAATAAACAGAACCGTAACGCCCCATCTGCTGGGTGATGTTGCCCTGTAGCTGGCTGCGCTGGTGGTAGCGGGCGTAGTCGCTGTCGGCGTGGTTGCGCACGTCAGTGGCTTCCTGGAAGCTGTAGAAGCCCTGCGTGGAGTAGCGGTAGCCCAGCAGGCGGAAATCGGTGCCGCTGTCGGCAAAGCTTTTGGCATAGAGGAAGCGGTAGGATTGCCCCTGCTCATGGCGACCGTCACCCAGATCGCTTTTTGCCTGGGTAATGTCCAGCGAGACGGCACCGATGTCACCCAGGTTGACACCCGCCCCCAGCGCGAGGGCATTATAATCTTCAGAGAACAGCGTGCCGCCGTAGGCCGTGATGCCGTGCGGCAGGCCATAAATTGCATGGCCCTGTATAAACTGCGGGTTACCGGAGTCATAGTTCCCGCCCTGATACTCGCCGCCGCTGACGCTGTATTTCAGGTGCCCTTCACGCTGAAGGATGGAAACGGCGGAAAACGGCTGGATAAAGCGCTGCTCACGGCCATCACTCTCTTTGACGGTGACCGTTAAATCACCGCTGCTGGAAGTAGGGTAGAGGTCGGTTATCTCAAACGCGCCGGGCTGCACAAAGGTGCGGTAAATCACATAGCCGTTCTGCTCAATCACCACTTCTGCATTGGTGCGGGCGATGCCGCGCACCACCGGCGCAAAGCCGCGCTGGCTGTCCGGCAGCATCTCATCATCCGAGGTGAGCTGTGCGCCGCGGAACTGCACGCTGTCAAACACATCGGCGGCGGTGTAGGTGTCACCCAGCGTCAGGCTGGCTTTCAGCGGCACAATATTCCGGGTGAGGTAGGTGCCGAGGTTGTCGCTGTTGGTCTGCCCGTCGTAGCGGCTCCAGGTGGCATTGTTACGTAACCGCCAGGCCCCGAGGTTAACGCCGCTGCGCAGGTTGAGGTAGTAACCGTTGCTGTAACTGCGCCCGCCGCTGCTGTCGTCATGCTCGCGGCCCCACTCATCGGTGTAGCGGTTCTCCCGGTATTCAGTGTCGGTGCGCCCGTTACTGCCGGTGAAGCTGTAGTCCAGCAGCAGCGCCGGGATGCCCTCATCCCAGCGGCTTTCCGGCACCGTACCGCGCGCGGTCTGCACCATCGCCGCCTGCGGGAAGCTGAGGATCAGGGTCTGATTGTTGAAATCAAAATGGCTGGCGGCGTGCGGCACCAGCTCGGTAAAAGGCACGCAGGCTTCCTCCGGGTACGCCATCACTGCCGGGAAACTCCCGACCCGCACCCCCAGCTCCGCCAGTTGCACCCGGCTCAGGCAGGGCATCAGGGATTCCCCGGCGGCATGCTGGGCGGCCGTCGCGGCGCTGAATGCCAGCTCGCGCACCTCATGCTTACGCTCATTAACGACAATCTCTACCCGGTAATTCCCCGGCAGCTGTTTACCGGTGGCGCCTTCATAAATTGACAAGTCAGCCAGCGCGCTGCCGGTGCCGACATCTTCAAGAAAGCGTGGGTTGAACTGCGCGGCCTGCGCGCCACAGGCACCGGCCACCAGCACCGCCAGGGCCGAACGTATAAAGCGCTGACCAAAGGCCGGGTGTTGAGGCTTCTGCATCCGCTGCATGATGATGGTCACTCAGGTAAGGAGGGAAAGGGTGTCATTCAGGATTTAACCGGCTGATTCAGGGTGTCGCTTGAGGCCCCGAAATCATTAATCACCGAATAGGTGGCGGTGGCCGCGCTCTGCATACCGGCCGGGAGCGGCTGGCTAATCTGGCCTTTGGCCGGCACCATCCCGACGCGCCCGGCATCCCGCCCATCAAACGCGAGATGGCTAAACGAAAGGGTGTAAGGCGTGGGGTTATGGATCACCACCTGATTGCCCTGGCGGGTGAACGTCAGCTGGCGGTAGGCGTCGTTGGCATTGCCCGGCAGCCCTGCCGGCCGGTAGAAGAGCTTCAGCCGGGTACGCACGGCAATTTGCAGCACATTTTTGTGCTCGCTGGCCTCGGAGGTGGACGGAATCGCCTTCACATTAATCCAGTAAACGGATTCCCGATCCTGCGGCAGCGGTGCGCCGAGGTGCACAATGCGCAGCACGTTGTCTTTCGCGGGATCAAGGCGGAACAGCGGCGGGGTGATGACAAACGGGGTTTTTTTATTGCCGCTGACGTCCTCTGCCCAGGCCTGGATCAGGAACGCTTCTTTGTCATTGCGGTTACTGACGGTAAGTGAAGCCTCTTTTTTATCACCCTGATAAATCACGCGCGTGGCACTCATGGCGATACCCCCGGCCGCATAAGCACTTTGCGCCAGGGGGAGCAGGCATAAAAAAGAGCAGAGGAGTTTTTTGGTCAGTGTCATGGTAGCGCCCGGAAAAGAATAAACGGGCGGCATGAATCATCGTGCTGCCCGTAGGGTATGGCGGCTCACCTTGAATCAAGGCGCGCCTGAGGTCATCAGTTGTAGGTAACGTTGAAGTCCACCTGGCCGTTGCCGTAACCCGGTGTTGCCCCGCCTTCTTTGCTGACATAGGCGGCGGAGTAATAGAGCACGGTCTGGCCTGCTTTCAGGGTTTCAGCCGCCGTGGCGGTGCCTACCTTAATATCCGCGCCGGCTTTGTCGAACAGGCCGATAGCCACTTTGGTGGCGGCCCCGGCTTCGTTATTGACCAGCAAGCGGCCGTCAGCATCGGCCAGGCCGTCGAACTGCACCTGCACATTTTTCTTGAGGGAGATATCGCACTCTTCCAGCTTGATCTGGAACGGTTTCGCCGGGGATTTGGAGCCTGGATCTTTTAAGGTCGAGGTTTTTACCTGGCCCAGATTAACTTCCTGGTTTTGGGAGTCGGCGGAGACCACGCAAGGCGCATCCACAATCTCGCCTTTAAAACGGATGGTGCCGTCACCGTTACCTGCCGCAAAAGCGGATTGGCTCAGAACCAGTGCCGCAACGGCAGAAACAATAAATCCTTTCTTCATTTTTAAAAATCCTGTGAATAATCAATTCAAAAAAGACGCCCTGTCCCGACGCGGGAAAGCGTATCTGGAAATCAGGAATGGCATCTTAAGGTGATCATGATGCTTATCAATTTATTGATTATTAAAACTGCGGTAACGATAAATTAAATGTATTTAACGCAATGATTTTGTTGCTTTTAATAAGTGTTATTTGTTTGGTGGATCGATGCCCGGTAAATGATCGAAAATTTGTATGAAATAAGCGGCCGGAAAAAAAGGATTATTAATGGAAACGTATAATGAATTAGTGTTAAATAATTAATGGAGTGTATATGTGTGAATAATCAGGGCAATAGCGAGGGGAAGAGAGCGCTATTGATGGATAAGTAAATCGTGATCCATAAGGAAAAGGGTGTGGCTGCAGACGACCAGAACTACTGGAACAAAATGGTGCCGGAGCTCACGGTAACTGACTTTGCCCGTTCACTGGATTTCTACCAGCGCATCCTCGGCTTTCACCTGAGGGTGCGGCGGGAAGATCCTGATTTCGCCTATTTGTGTCTGGGTGAGGCCCAGCTGATGCTGGAGGCTTACCACCCTCAGGGCTGGAATGTGGCAGCGCTGGCCCCGCCGCTAGGGCGCGGCATCAATCTGCAAATTGAGGTCGATTCCCTCACGCCGCTGCTGGACAGTCTGGCCGCCAACCAGATCGGCCTCTACCGGAAGGTGAAAGAGAGCCGCTACCTGATTGGTGAAACAGAAGCATGTCAGCGTGAGTTCCTGGTGCAGGACCCGGACGGCTATTTGTTAAGGTTCAGTGAGTTTATCGGGGAAGAACCGGCAGGGTAACAGACCCCGTGGCCGCTGGGCCACGGGCGGGCATTTACGCTTCGGGGGTGAGCACCACATCACGGGTGCGGGTGGCGCGCGCGTCGAGCAGGGAGAGCAGGAAAATCCCCAGGCCCAGCAGCGGCAGGATGGCACCGTACGTGGCGGTATAGGTCACCGGGTAGCCGTTCGCCACCACGTAAGCACCCACGCTGGCACCCAGGGCGTTGGCGATATTGAACGCCGAGTGGTTCAGCGTGGCCGCCAGCGTCTGCGCGTTACCGGCCACCTGCATCAGGCGTACCTGCAACGGCGCACAGAGGGCGAGGTTGGTGCCGATGAGGAAACTGCCGAGCATCGCGCCAAACAGCGTCGGGGCCAGCAGTGGGAACAGCAGCAGCACCGCAATGCTCCAGAGCAGGACGCAGAAGATCGACAACATCACCTTTTTGTCTGCCGCCCAGCCCCCGGCCAGGTTGCCCGCCACCATACCCAGCCCGAAAGCGAACAGGATCACCGGCAGCCAGCTGTGGGAGAGGTGCACTGCGTAGGTCACCACCGGCGAGATGTAGCTGATCACCGAGAACATGCCGCCGAAACCGATCGCTGCAATCCCCAGCGTCAGCCAGATGCGGCGGTCCATCAGCGCCTTGATCTCTTTCAGCGGCGAACCACCCGGTTCCTGCGCGGTTTTCGGGAAGATCGCCGCAATCAGCGCCACATCCACCAGCGCAATCAGCGCGACGGTGCCGAACGCCCAGCGCCAGTTAATGTACTCCCCCAGCATCGCCGCCAGCGGGTTACCCAGCAGGGACGCCAGCGTCAGCCCGAGCAGCACATTGCCCACCGCCTTGCCGCGCCGGTCTGGTGACACCAGCGAGGCCGCCGCCAGCGCCGCCACCCCCAGAAACGCGCCATGCGGCAAGCCGCTGACGAACCGCGCCAGCACCAGCGCGTGGTAGCTGGTAGCCAGCACACTGGCGGCGTTGCCGACCAGGAACAGCGCCATAAACAGCATCAGCTGGTGTTTGCGTTGCAGTTGGGTGGTCAGCAGCGAAAAGAGCGGCGCGCCGATCACCACGCCAATCGCATAAGCGCTGATGAAATGGCTGCCTTGCGCCAGCGTCACGGACATCGACTGACAGACTTCGGCCAGCAGCCCCATGATCGAGAACTCACTCATGCCGATGGCAAAACTGCCCAGCGCCAGCGCAAAGATCGCCAACGCGAGGGAGGGCGCAGGCGCCGGGGTAAAACTGTTTTTTTCCATGATGAAATACGGCTTCGTTTTGAATCAAATAAGAAGAACGACGGCGGCAGGCACGGCCCGGCGCTGAAGATGAAAGGAAAAACCGGGGGCTGTTATCACAGTGCGACCACACCGGCGGGCTATTTATTCCCGCTGTTGGCCCCCCACCCCTTGCGGGCCGGGCAGTGTAGTCGCCCCACCCGGTGACGGCAAGTGGTGATTTGCGTCACATTTTTTTCAGCCATGCGTTATTCCCGGCAGGCATAACCTTATTCCGGTGCTGGTGCACTGCGGCGGGAAATTGCCCTGTCACGGTGCACAAAAAAGCTTCACAACGCCCTGAAAACTGTGCCGCGCAGCCGGGCGGCTATTTCCCCGGCGAATTCGGCAGGAAATTTTTTTCCGCTGCGGTTTACGCATTAAAATTTTTTTCACCATTCTGGCATGCAACCTGCAACATCTCTCCCATCAGCGCTAACACCGTTAATTATTAATGGGTTAGCGAAAGAGTCCGTGCGCCTTTTACCCGGCGACTAACAGGAGGGATGCCATGCTGAGTTTCGACCCTAACAAGGTGGTGCTGCCCGCCGGGCAGTTTATCAACGGCGTCTATTGTCAGGGCAAGGGCGCGGCGTTTGCCGTGAAACGCCCGTCAGACGGCAAGGTCGCCGGGGAATTGTACGAGGCGGACGCAGCACAGGTGGGTGAAGCCGTCACCCTGGCAGACCACGCCGCCAAGGCGAGCGGCTGGGCAAGCTGCCCGCCGCGGGAGCGGGGTGCGGTGCTGCGCCGCTGGGCAGATCTGATCGCGGCGGACGGCACGCTGGCACAGCTTGAAGCCCTTGTCTCCACCCGCCCGATCGCGGACGTCATCAACCACGAGCTGCCGTTTACCGCCGAGGCGATCCGGTTCTACGCCGAATGCGCCGACAAATACAGCGGCGACCTGCTGCCGACCCGCGATGCCAGCCTGGGGATGCTGGTGCCGGAGCCGTATGGCGTGATCGGTGCCATTACCCCGTGGAATTTCCCGCTGTCGATGGCGTCGTGGAAGTGCGGCCCGGCGCTGGCAGCAGGCAATGCGGTGGTGCTGAAGCCCTCAGAGCTGACGCCGTATTCCACCCTGCGCATGGCCGAACTGGCCATCCAGGCGGGGCTGCCGGCCGGGGTGCTGAATATCGTGCAGGGCAGCGGCGCGGTGACCGGCAGCGCGCTGGTGGCGCACCCGCTGGTACGCAAAGTCTCCTTTACCGGCTCGACCCAGACCGGCGCGCGCATCATGAGTGATGCCGCCTTCAACGGCATGAAACCGGTGACGCTGGAGCTGGGCGGCAAAAGCCCGCAGCTGGTGTTTGATGACGCCGGCGACCCCGATGTGGTCGCTGACCGCATCCTGCGCGGCTTCACCGCCAACGGCGGGCAGGCGTGCGTGGCGGGCACCCGGCTGATTGTGCAGCGCGGCATAGCCGATGCGCTGATCGAAAAACTGATCGCCCGCTGCGCCGCCTTCCAGCCCGGTGTCACCTGGGACGAGAGCACCCGTTACTCCCCGCTGATCAATGCGCGGCAGGCGGAAAAAGTCGCCTCGGTGGTACAGGCGGCCGTGCAGGCGGGCGGGGAGATCCTCACCGGCGGGCAGCGCTTTGCAGGCACCGGCGACGGCTATTTCTGGCAGCCGACCCTGCTGGCGAACGTCAGCACCGACAGCCCGGCGGTGCAGGAGGAGATTTTTGGCCCGGTGCTCACGGTGCAACGGTTTGATGACGAGGCCGAAGGGCTGGCGCTGGCCGCGCACGCCACCTATGGCCTCTGCGCCGGGGTGCATACCCTGAGCCTGGCGCGCGCCCTGCGGGCGATGCGCGGCCTCGCCGCCGGCACCGTCTGGATCAACCGTTACGGCCGCTCCGGCGACTTCATCATCCCCACCGGCGGCTTCCACGGCTCCGGCATCGGCAAAGATCTGGGGCGGCAGGCGTTCGAGGCCTGTCAGCGCCACAAAAGTGTGCTGATCGATTTCTGATCCCTTTTACCCAACTGCGAGGTACGTCATGGCTCTGTTCAAACCCAAGTACATCACCTTCGACTGCTACGGCACGCTGATTAACTTTGATATGGCCGGGGCGGCGAAAGCCACCTTTGCCGACCGCGTCAGTGAGGAGGGGATGCCCGCCTTTGTCCGTGATTTTGCCGCCTACCGCCTGGATGAAGTGCTCGGCGCGTGGAAGCCTTACGATCAGGTGGTCAGCAACGCGCTGCGCCGCACCTGCAACAAGTGGCAGGTGGAATACAGCCCGCGCGACGGGGACGCGATCTACACCGCCTGCGCCACCTGGGGGCCGCACCTGGATGTGCCCGCCGGGCTGGCGAAAGTGGCGGAAGCCTTCCCGCTGGTGCTGCTCACCAACTCGATGAATGACCTGATCACCCACCATGTGCCGCGCCTCGGCGCACCGATCCACATGACCATCACCGCCGAAGAGGTCGGGGCCTATAAGCCGCAGATGAAAGGCTTCGAATACATGCTCGACAAGCTGGGCTGCGGCCCGGACGAGATCCTGCATGTCTCCTCCAGCCTGCGTTATGACCTGATGACCGCCCACGATCTCGGCATCACCCACAAGGTGTTTGTGTCGCGCGGGCATGAGCCGTCCACGCCTTATTACGGCTACACCGAAATCCGGGATATCGGCGGGCTGCCCGCCGTGGTCGGCCTGTAATCCGGCAAAGGAGCGCGCATGAAACTTGAATCGTTCTGGCAGGCCACCGCCCCGGCGTTTACCGGCGCGGCCCGCGGTGACCTGCCCGCCTCGGCGGAGGTGGTGGTGATTGGCGGCGGCTTTACCGGCATGTCGGCGGCGCTGTCACTGGCGCGCCACGGCATCAGGGTGGTGCTGCTGGAGGCCGGGCAGGTGATGGGGCAGGCTTCGGCGCGCAACGGCGGCCACTGCAACACCGGCGTGGCGCAGAATTTTGCCTCACTGGCCGCGTCGCAGGGGCTGGAACAGGCGAGCCGTTACTACCACGCCTTTGCCGACGCCGTGGAGTATGTGCAGGCGCTGGTGCAGCAGGAGCAGATCGACTGCGATTTTATGCGCTGCGGCAAGCTCAAGCTGGCGAGCAAAGCGTCACACTTCCCGGCGCTTCAGGCGGCCTATGAGCTGATGCGCCGTACCGTGGACCCGGAGGTTGACCTGCTCAGCGCCGACGACGTCCGCCACGAGATCGCTGCGGAGGGGTTCCACGGCGGGCTGATCCAGCGGCGCGGCGGCCAGATGCACATGGGCAAATTCGGCGTCGGGCTGGCGGAGGCGGCTGCCCGCCACGGCGCGGAGATCCACCCGCAGACGCCGGTCACCGCCCTGACCCGGCTGGACGGCTATCGCCACCGGGTCGAGACCCCACGCGGTGCGATAGTGGCGGACAAAGTGCTGATGGCGACCGGCTGTTCCAACCTCGGGCCGTTCCCCTGGTTCCAGCGGCGCATCGTGCCGGTGGGGAGCTTTATCGTGGTGACGGCACCGCTCGACCCGGCGCTGCTGCGCCACCTGCTGCCGCATAACCGCACCTACGTCACCTCGATGAACATCGGCAACTACTTCCGCACCACCGCCGATAACCGGCTGGTGTTCGGCGGCCGGGCGCGCTTTGCCGTCAGCAACCCAACCTCGGATGCGCGCAGCGGCGCGGTGTTGCAGGCCGGGCTGCTGAAACTTTTCCCGGCGCTGGCAGAGGCACGCCTCGACTACTGCTGGGGCGGGCTGGTGGACATGACCGCCGACCGCCTGCCGCGCGCCGGGGAGCGCGACGGGGTGTTCTACTCCCTCGGCTACAGCGGCCACGGCACGCAGATGTCGGTGTGGATGGGCCGGGTGATGGCGGACAGGCTGGCAGAAAAAGCCGACGCCAACCCCTGGCAGCGTGACCCGTGGCCGGCGGTGCCGGGCTATTTCGGCAAGCCGTGGTTTTTACCGGTGGCGGGGTGGTACTACAAGGCCAAAGACCGGTTCTCCTGAATTTCACTGTGTGACAATCTGAGGGCATTCGATGAGCAAATTTCGTAAAGAATTCAGCGGCATTGACCTATCCAGCCGGATCGACCCCTCCCTGAGCCGGGCGATCAATGAGGTCTCTTTGTCGCGGCGCGGCCTGATGAAGATGCTGGCCGCCGGGGCGGCGGTGGGCAGCGGCCTGATCGGCTTCCCGGAGCAGGTGCTGGCGGCAGAGACGCCGGTAATGGGCGGCAAACTGCGCGCCGCGATGGCGAACGCCTCCGCCACGGACACGCTAGAC
Source organism: Chimaeribacter coloradensis (assembly GCF_002858715.1). Taxonomy (GTDB): domain Bacteria; phylum Pseudomonadota; class Gammaproteobacteria; order Enterobacterales; family Enterobacteriaceae; genus Chimaeribacter; species Chimaeribacter coloradensis. The sequence continues at coordinate 26,594 of NZ_PJZH01000004.1, forward strand.
CCGGCCAAGGCCAGCAACAGCGGTGACTATGTGCGCCAGTGCATGTTCTACAACGGCCTGACGGAGCTGGACAAACAGCTCGCGCCGCAACCGGCGCTGGCGCAAAGCATTGAAAGCGCCGACGGGCAGACCTGGCGCATCGTCCTGCGCCCCGGCGTCACCTTCCATGACGGCAAATCCCTCAGCGCGCAGGATGTGGTTTACTCCCTGAGCCGCCACAAAGATCCGGCGGTCGGCTCCACCGCCATTACGCTGGCCTCGCAGTTCAAGGCGATCACCGCCGTCAGCCCCACTGAGGTGCAACTGGTGCTGGCTTCGCCCAACTACGACCTGCCGTCCCTGCTCGCCACCAACGCCTTTATGATCATCCAGGACGGCACCAACACCTTCAGCAAGGCGATCGGCACCGGGCCGTTTGTCTGTCAGGAATTCTCGCCCGGCGTGCGCGCTGTCGGGGTGAAAAACAAAAACTACTGGAAACCGGGGCTGCCGCGCCTCGACGAGGTGGAGCTGCTCGGCGTCACTGACCCGGCGGCGCGCGTCAATGCGCTGATGTCCGGTGACCTGCATATGGTTTCCACGCTCTCCGCCGGGGATGTGAAGCGGCTGAAACAGGCGGGCCGGTTCGGCATTCTGGAGAGCAAATCCGGCATGTACAGCAACCTGATTATCCGCACCGACCGCCAGCCGGGGAACAACGCCGATTTCGTGCTGGCGATGAAGTACCTCCAGCCGCGCGCGATGGTGGTGAAAACCGTGATGCAGGGGCTGGGCGATGTCGCCAATGACACGCCGGTGCCGCCGTGGCACCCGATGTTCAACAAGGATCTGCCGCAGCGGCCGCTGGACATCGAAAAAGCGCGCTTCCACCTGAAAAAGGCGGGGCTGGCCGGGGCGAAAGCGGAAATCATCACCACGCCGAACATTGAGGGGGCGGTGGAGGGCGGCCAGTTGCTGCAACAGGTGGGGCGCTCGGCGGGCATCAATTTCCAGGTGCGGCGCGTGCCCTATGACGGCTACTGGTCAACCCACTGGATGAAAGACCCGATCGGCTACGGCTCGGTGAACCCGCGCCCGACGCTGGATATGCTCTTCTCCCAGTTTTACGTCTCAGACGCGCCGTGGAACGAGTCGGGCTGGCGCAACCCGCAGTTTGACCAGCTGGTGGTGGCCGCGCGCGGCGAGCGCGATCAGGCCAGACGCAAACAGATGTACGGCGACATGCAGGCGCTGATCTACGCCCACTGCGGCACCCTGATCCCGGCGTTTATCAGCTCGCAGGATGGCTTCAGCAATAAAGTGAAAGGGGTGGAACCGTGGCCGTCCGGCATGATGATGGGCTACCGCTTCCACGAATTCGCCTGGCTGGCCGCGTAACAGAGGGGGAACGCCATGAACCGCTTTATGGTGATGTTGATTGTGCGCCGCATCGGTGCCGGGCTGCTGACGCTGCTGATCGTCTCGGCGGTGGTGTTCCTGATCACCAGCCTGCTGCCGGGTGATGCGGCGCAGATGATGCTCGGGCAGAGCGCCACGCCGGAGACGGTGGCGGCACTGCGCGCCCAGCTCGGGCTGGACCAGCCGCTGCCGGTGCGCTACCTGCACTGGCTGGGCGGCCTGGTGCAGGGGGAGTTCGGCACCTCGTTCGCCAGCCACCTGCCGGTGGCGGAACTGGTGGCGCAGCGTATCCCGGCCACCTTTGAGCTGGCGGCGATCACCACGCTGGTGTCGGTGCCGCTGTCGCTGCTGGTGGGCATCACCGCCGCGATGCACCGCGGCGGCTGGCTTGACCGGGCGCTGGTGGTCGGCACGCTGTCGGTGGTGGCGGTGCCGGAGTTTCTGGTCGCTACGCTGGCGGTGCTGCTGTTCGCGGTGAAGCTGCACTGGGTGCCGGCGATGTCGCTGGGGGCGGCACCGCAGGATCTGGTGGGTTACCTGAAAACCTACGCGCTGCCGGTGCTGACGCTCTGCTGCGTGCTGGTGGCGCAGATGGCGCGCATGACCCGCTCGGCGATCATCAGCCAGATGGACAGCCCCTACCTCGAGATGGCGCGGCTCAAGGGGGCCTCCCCGCTGCGCGCCGTGTTGCGCCATGCGCTGCCGAATGCGGTGGGGCCGATTGCCAACGCCATTTCGCTGAGCCTCTCATACCTGTTCGGCGGGGTGATCATCATCGAAAGTATCTTCAGCTACCCCGGCCTCGCCAGCCAGATGGTGGACGCGGTCAGCAACCGTGACCTGCCGGTGGTGCAGCTCTGCGTGATGCTGTTTGCGGTCTGCTATCTGGTGCTGCTGCTGGCGGCGGACATCCTGACCATCGCCTTTAACCCGAAGTGGAGGGGATTATGAGCACATTGACGCTGCCCTGGCGTTTCTTCGGGACGCTGAGCCTCACCGGCAAGATCGGGCTGCTGGTGACGCTGTTCTGGATACTGATGGCGCTGTTCGGTACCGCGCTCGCCCCGCACAGCCTGGACGGCATCGGCGAGGGCGACCTGTTCGGCGGGTTCAGCACTACCTTCTGGTTCGGCACTGACTACCTGGGGCGCGACATCTTCAGCCGCATCCTCTACGGCGCGCGCTACTCCATCGGCCTGGCGCTCGGCGCAGCGCTGCTCGCCAGCACGATCGGCACCCTGCTGGCGCTGCTGGCGGCGGTGGCCGGGCGCTGGCTGGAGGAGATCCTCGGCCGCCTCAATGACGCGCTGCTGGTGCTGCCGGGGAAAATCCTGGCGCTGATGATTGTCGCGGTGTTCGGCTCCTCGCTGCCGATGCTGATCATCACCGCAGTGTTCACCTACTGGCCGGGCGCGTACCGCATCGCCTATGCGATGGCGAGTAACCTGCGCAGCATGGACTATGTGCGCGCCTCGCGGCTGCGCGGCGAAAGCCGGCTCTATGTGGCGCTGCATGACATCCTGCCGAACATGCTGCACCCGATGCTGGCGGATTTCGGCCTGCGTTTTGTCTACATCGTGCTGCTGCTGAGCGGCCTGAGCTTCCTCGGGCTGGGCGTACAGCCGCCTTACGCCGACTGGGGTACGCTGGTGCGGGAGAATCTCCAGGGGCTGTTTGACGGCTCTCCGGCGGTGCTGATGCCCGCGCTGGCGATTGCCAGCCTGACCATCGGTGCCAACCTGTTTATCGACAGCTTGCAGGCGATGCGCCCGATGCAGGCCGCGAAGGAGGCGTTATGACCAACGTTATGCCGCACACTGCCCGGCCGGTGGTGGCCGTGGAGAACCTGCACGTCACCGCCCGTAATAACGACGGGCGCGAGGTGACGCTGGTCTCAGACATCCGCTTTACCGTGCAGAAAGGGGAAGTGCTGGCGCTGATCGGCGAATCCGGCTCCGGCAAAACCACCCTCGCGCTGGCGCTGATGGGCTATGCGCGCCACGGCTGCCGCATCGCCGGGGGCACGGTGCATGTGGCGGGCACCGATGTCACCTCGCTGTCGCCCGCCCAGCTCTGCGCATTCCGCGGCAACAAGGTGGCCTATATCGCCCAGAGTGCCGCCGCCTCCTTCAACCCGGCGATGCGGATCATTGATCAGGTGGTGGAGCCGGTGATCATCCACGGCCTGATGCGCCGCGCCGAGGCGGAGCAGAAGGCGATCGGGCTGTTCCGCGAGCTGGCGCTGCCGCAGCCGGAAAGCATAGGCCGGCGCTACCCGCATCAGGTCTCCGGCGGGCAGTTGCAGCGGCTGATGACGGCGATGGCGCTGATGGGCGACCCGGAAGTGGTGATCCTGGATGAGCCGACCACAGCGCTGGATGTGACCACCCAGGTCGAGGTGCTCAAGGCGTTCCGCCGGGTGGTGAGCCAGCGCGGCACCACGGCGATCTACGTCAGCCACGATCTGGCGGTAGTGGCACAGATGGCTGACCGCATCCTGGTGCTGTTGAAAGGGCAGATGGCGGAATACGGCACCACGCCCGCGCTGCTCAACACGCCGCAGGCTGACTACACCCGCCAGTTGCTGGCGGCGGCCAGGCACCAGAGCCGCGAAAGCGCCTGGCGCGCCGACGCTGCCGACCTCCAGCCGATGCTGGAGGTGCGTGATCTCGCCGCCGGGTATGGCCCGCGCGGCGCGGACGGGCAGCCGAAAATCCGCATTCTGGACAATATCAGCCTGAAGCTGTGGCGCGGGCAGGCGATCGGCATTATCGGCGAGTCCGGCTCCGGCAAAACCACGCTGGCGCATGCCATCGCCGGGCTGAACCCGCCTTCGGCCGGGCACCTGCTGTTTAACGGCCACTACATCGCCGGGGATATGCAGCAACGCTCAGAGGATGAGCTGAAGCGCATCCAGTATGTGTTCCAGATGGCGGACACCGCCCTCAACCCGGCGCACAGCGTGGCGACCATCCTGTCGCGGCCGCTGGCGCGCTTCCACAGCTTGCGCGGTGCGGCACTGGAGAAACGCCTGCAGGAGTTGCTTGACCGGGTACGGCTGCCGCACAGCGTGCTGGGGCGCAAACCGGCGGCGCTCTCCGGCGGGCAGAAGCAACGTGTTAATCTGGCGCGGGCGCTGGCGGCGGAGCCGGATCTGATCATCTGTGACGAGGTCACCTCGGCGCTGGATACGGTGGTGGCCGCCGCCGTGCTGGACTTGATCAGCGATCTGCGGCGTGAGCTGGGCGTCTCGGTGCTGTTTATCAGCCACGATCTTCAGGCGGTGCGCGCCGTCTGCGATGAGATTGTGGTGATGCGTGACGGCCACGCCGTGGCGCAGGTGGCGCGCGGCGATTATGACAAACCGAACAGTAACCTCTATTTTGAACGCCTGAAGCGGGCGGTGCCGGAGTTGCGGCTCGGCTGGCTGGATGAGCACGAAGAGATTTTAAAAGCGGAATAACGGGGTCAGCCCCTTGATAGCGAGGTAAGAGAGAGTATGCCGGCACCGATACGATATGTTCAGGACAGTGCGCACTTCCCCGACTCGGCGGAGGTGGTGGTGATTGGCGGCGGCATTGCCGGGGCCGCTGCGCTCTATGAGCTGGCGAAAAAAGGCATCAGGGCGGTATTGCTGGAGAAAGGGCTGGTGGGCGGCGAGCAGTCGAGCCGCAACTGGGGCTGGTGCCGCCAGCAGAACCGCGATGAACGTGAGCTGCCGTTGATCATTTACGCCCTGCGCCGCTGGGCTGAACTGCGCGAAGAGACCGGCGAGGAGCTGGGCTTCCGCCGCACCGGGCTGGTCTACGCTACCCGCAACCCGGCGGAGATCAGCGCCTGGGACGCCTGGGGCCAGATGGCGAAAGCCTACGGCGTGCGCAGTGACATCCTCTCCGCGGCGCAGGCCAAAGCGATGACGCCGGGCAGCACCACCGACTGGCTGGGCGGCGTCTCTTCGCCCACCGACGGCCACGCGGAGCCGTCACTGGCCGCGCCGGGGCTGGCGATGGCCGCCCAGCGGCTCGGTGCACAGGTATTCCAGCAGTGCGCGGTGCGCGGGCTGGATATTGCGGCGGGGCGCGTCAGTGGCGTCTGGACGGAGCGCGGGCTGATTAAAACCCAGAGCGTGATCTGCGCCGGGGGGGCGTGGACGTCGATGTTCTGCCGCCGCCACGGCATCCCGCTGCCGCTCGGCAATGTGATCGGCACCGCGTTCCGCACCGCGCCGATCGCGCAGGCGATTACCATGCCGCTCTATACCCCGGCGTTCGCCTGCCGCCCGCAGCTCGACGGCAGCTACACCGTGTCGGTTTCCGGCCGCGGTCGCCTGGAGCCGGGCGCGCAGGGGCTGCGCTATGCGCGCCAGTTCTACCCGACTTTCCGCGCCCGGCGCAAAAACCTGACGCTGCGCCTCGGCCTCAACCCTTTCTTCCGCGGCCCGGAGGCGCTGGCGCGCTGGGAATTTGACCGGCAGTCGCCGTTTGAGCGTACCCGCATCCTCGACCCGCAGGCGGACATGGCGATGGTTGATGAGGGGATGGCGGCAATGCGCCGCGAATTCCCGGCGCTGGCAAACTTACGCATGGTGCAGGCGTGGGGCGGGATGATAGACAGCACGCCGGACGCGGTGCCGGTGATCTCCACCGTGCCCGCCCTGCCGGGGCTGGTGCTCTCCGCCGGGTACAGCGGCCACGGTTTCGGCATCGGCCCCGGTGCCGGGCGGCTGGCCGCCGATCTGGTGATGAATGATGAACCGGTGGTTGACCCCACCCCCTACCGCTATGCGCGGCTGGTTGACGGCTCGGGGCTGAACGCCCCCGGCATGATGTAAGGAGAACAGAATGCAGATTCGGACAATGCGTGAGAGCGATCTTCCGGCGGCGCTGGCGCTGTCGCAGCAGGTGAACTGGCCGCACCGCCTGGAGGACTGGCAGCAGGCGCTTACGCTGGGCGCGGGCATCGTGGCGGAAGAGGCGGGGCGGGTGGCCGGCACCGCCCTCGGCTGGCGCTGGGGCGACGCCTACGCCACCCTCGGGCTGGTGATCGTTGACCCGGCCTGCCAGGGGCGCGGCATCGGCAAACAGTTACTGCTGGCGGTGCTGGAGGCCCTGCCGGGCTATACGGTGCGGCTGCACGCCACCGTGGCGGGCCTACCGCTGTATCAGAAGCTCGGGTTTGAGGTGACCGGCATTATCCAGCAGCACCAGTGCGCGGCGCTGGGGGAGATCACCCCGGTGCCGCTGACCGACTACCAGTTCCTCAGTGCGGCACGGCCGCAGGATGGCGCGCTGCTGACGGCGCTCGACCAGCGGGCGCACGGGCAGTCACGCCCCGCGCTGATCGCGGCCTTGCTGACGGAGGCGGAACGCACCCTGATCCTCAAAGATCAGCATGGCCTGCCGCAGGGCTTTGCGGCGCTGCGCCGCTTTGGCCGCGGGTGGGCGATCGGCCCGGTGATCGCCCATGACCTCCAGCAGGCGAAAGTGCTGGTCAGCGCGCTGTTGCAGCCGCTGGCCGGGAAGTTTGTGCGCCTCGACAGCGATCCCTCCCTTGGTTTGTCTGCCTGGCTCGAAAGCCAGGGGCTGCCGGTGGTGGATGTGCCGACAGTGATGGTCAAAGGGACGCCCTGGATGCCGGCCGCCGGTACCCCGCAGGCGTTTGGGCTGATGTCCCAGGCGCTGGGCTGATGAATATTGTCTATAAATCTGACCCGGAACGCGGCCGCCGCTGGGCCGCGCTGTTCGCGGAACTCGCCCCGGAGGCGCAGTTCCGCCTCTGGCCGGAGGTCGGCGACCCGGAAACCGTCGACTACCTGATCGCCTGGCAGCCGCCTGACAACCTGATGCAGCGCTTCCCCAACCTCAAGGTGCTGTTTTCCGTGGGGGCGGGGGCGGATCAGTTCGACTATGCCGGCCTGCCGCCCGGCCTGCCGGTGGTGCGGATGATTGAACCGGGGCTGACGCAGGGCATGGTGGAGTACGTCACCTTTGCGGTGCTGGGGCTGCACCGGGATATGCCGCGCTACCTGCACCAGCAGCAGTGCGGCGAGTGGCAGCCGCACCCGGTGATGCCCGCCGCCCGCCGACGCATCGGCGTGATGGGGCTGGGGCAACTGGGGGAGGCGTCACTGGCGGCGCTGACGGCGCTGGGCTTTTCCTGCCACGGCTGGAGCCGCACCCCGCGCGATCTGCCCGGCGTGCGCTGCTGGGCCGGGCAGGCGGAATTACCGGATTTCCTGGCCGCCAGTGACATCCTGGTCTGTTTGTTGCCGCTGACCGCAGAAACCCGCGGCCTGCTGAACCGCGACCTCTTCAGTGGCCTGCCGCACGGCGCAGCGCTGGTGCAGGCAGGGCGCGGGCCGCAGCTCAACCAGCCCGATCTGCTGGCGGCGCTGGAAACGGGGCAGATCCGCGCCGCGGTGCTGGACGTCACCGACCCGGAGCCGCTGCCCTCGGATCACCCGTTCTGGGCGCATCCTTCCATCTGGCTGACGCCACACATCGCCAGCCAGACCCAGCCGGAGAGCGCCGTCGCGTCACTGCTGGAGAATGTACGCCGCTTTGAACGCGGCGAGCCGATGACCGGCGTGGTAGACCGGCAGCGCGGCTACTGAGGCCGCCTGCCGCTAACGACTTCCACTAATCGCCCTATCGATGAGGTAAAAAGATGCAAAACGTACTGGCTGAGCAGCACTCCGCAATGGATAACGACCTCTATCTGGACGAGCGCGGGCAACAGGTACCGCGCGGCGTGGTCACCGCCCACCCCATCGTGATCGAGAAGGGCAAAGGCGCGGAAGTGTGGGATGTGGCGGGCAACCGCTATCTCGATTTCGTCGGCGGCATCGGCGTGTTGAACGTCGGCCACAGCCACCCGGCGGTGATCAACGCCGTGACGCGGCAGCTTAACCTGGTGAGCCACGCCTGTTTTCAGGTGGCGGCTTACCCCGGTTATCTCTCCCTGACCAAACGGCTGAACGCATTGATGGGCGCGCCGGGCGAATACAAAAGCGTACTGTTTACCAGCGGCGCGGAGGCGGTGGAAAACGCGGTGAAAATCGCCCGCGCCCACACCGGCCGCCCCGGCATCATCGCCTTTGACGGCGCGTTTCACGGCCGCACGCTACTCGGCTGCGCGCTGACCGGCATGAGCCAGCCTTATAAGCAGAACTTCGGCCCGTTCCCCAGCGACATCTACCGCGTGCCGTTCCCGAACCCGTTCCACGGCGTTACGGAAGCGGACTGCCTGAAGGCGCTGGAGACGCTGTTCGCGGTGCAGATTGCGCCTGAGCGCGTGGCGGCGATCATCATCGAGCCGGTCCAGGGCGACGGCGGCTTCCTGCCTGCCCCGGCCGGCTTTATGCAGGCGCTGCGGGCGCTCACCACCCGCCACGGCATTGTGCTGATCTGTGACGAGGTGCAGACCGGCTTTGGCCGCACCGGCAGGCTGTTCGGCTTTGAGCACAGCGGCATCCGCCCCGATCTGATCACCGTGGCGAAAAGCCTCGGCGGCGGCCTGCCGATCTCCGGCGTGGTGGGGCGCAGTGAGATCATGGACGCGCCGTTGCCCGGCGGGCTGGGCGGCACCTACGGCGGCAATGCGCTGGCCTGTGCGGCGGCGCTGGCGGTGCTGGATCTGATGGAGAGCGAGGATCTGCCGCGCCGCGCCAACCAGCTGGGTGAACAGCTCAACGCCCGGCTGCGCCAGCTGGCGAAGAAATACCCCTGCATCGGCGAGGTACGCGGCGTCGGTTTTATGCTGGCGATGGAGATTGTGGATGTCGAAAGCCGGGAACCGGACGCGGCGCTGACGCAGGCGATCCTCGACTGCGCCTGTGAGGCGGGGCTGCTGCTGATCAAGTGTGGGGTGCAGCGCAACACGGTGCGTTTCCTTGCGCCGCTGGTCACCAGCGATTCCCAGCTGGAAGAGGCGCTGCACATCGTGGACATTGCGCTGGCGCGCGCCACCGGGCGGCTCGGCTAAGCGTTTCGCCCTTGATATTGTTCTGGTTTTATCAGGATGTGACCGGCGCGCCGGTGGTTGTTAACGCTGGCGCAACAACCGGGAAGCGTGTTATACCTTCGGAGTGATTGCGCTGACTTGACCTGAGGGGTGTGCCATGAACGGCTTAATGAAACTGGACCGTATCGACATCAATATCCTGGTGCAATTGCAGAAAGATGGCCGCATCAGCAACGTCAACCTGGCGGATGCCGTGGGGCTGTCGCCCAGCCCCTGTCTCCAGCGGGTCAAGCGGCTGGAGTCGGCCGGGTTTATCACCGGGTATGAAGCCCATATCAACCTGACCAAAATCACCGACTCCGTCACGGTGTTCACGGAAGTGACCCTCGCCGGCCACCGGCGCGAGGATTTTATCAATTTCGAAAATGCCCTGCGCGACGTGGATGAGCTGATGGAGTGCCACCTGATCACCGGCGGCTACGACTACCTGCTGCGCTTTATCACTCGCAGCATTGAGCATTATCAGGATGTGATCGAAGGGCTGCTGGATGCCAAAGTCGGCATCGATAAGTACTTTAGTTATATCGTGATTAAATCCCCGATTATGAAAAGCAGCGTGCCGCTGAAATCCCTGATCGCCCGCCATTCACAAAGCGCCTTATAATCCTGGGATTCTGGCATCCTGGAATCCCAGGATTCTGGAATCCTCGCGGGTTTATGCTTATTTTTCAATCACACACCCTTTCTGCGTCTTTCCATTACCCCGGCCAAATGGCTTGTAAAGGCGAATGATATTGATTATCTTTCCCGCCTCAACTCTGTGGCCGGAATCACACCATGCGCATCGCCGCCTTATTACTGCTGTTCATCAGCCTGACCAGCCAGGCAAGAGAGGTTACCGATCTGCTTGGGCGGCAGGTGACGGTGCCCGATCATCCGCAGCGCGTGGTGCTGGGCGAAAGCCGGATGCTCTATACCCTGGCGCTGCTGGAACCGGGCTACCCGGCCGCGCGCATCGCCGGCTGGCCGGGCGACCTGGCAAAGTATGATCCGCAGACCTGGGCGCAATACCTCCACGCTTTCCCGCAGCTTGCCGCGATCCCGCAGTTCGGCAACGGCAGCATCAATGACATCAACGCCGAAAAGGTGCTGGCGCTGCGCCCCGATCTGGTGATTTTGCCGCGGCTGGCGAAAACCACCGCCAACAGCGCCGCCTTTATGCAGCTGATGGAGCAGGCCGGGGTGCCGGTGGTGGTGGTGGATCTGCGTGTTGACCTGCTGCATAACACCGTGCCGAGCGTGCGGCTGCTGGGTGAGATTTTTGAACAGCCGCAACGCGCGCAGGCGTTTATCGATTTCTACCAGCAGCATATGGCGGCTATCCAACAGCGGCTGGCGGCGTACCACGGGCCGAAAACCCGCGTGATGCTGCACCTCCACCTGGGGCGGCGCGACACCTGCTGCACCACGGCCGTCAACGGCAACCTGGGGCAACTGCTGGCCTTTGCCGGGGGCGAAAACATCGCCGCCGCGCAGGTCAGCGGCGTGTTTGGTGAGCTGAACCCGGAAAACGTGCTGGCCGCTAACCCGCAGGTCTATATCGCCACCGGCATGGCCGCGCCGGAAGAGGGGGCGCGCACCGTCAGCCTCGGGCCGCAGGTCTCCGCCGCGCAGGCATCAGCGAGCTTCACCCAGATCATGGCGGCGCAGCCGGTACTGGCGCACCTCGCCGCCGTGCAGACCGGGCGCGCCTACGCGCTCTGGCACAACTTCTACCTCAGCCCCTATCACGTGGTGGCGGCTGAGTTCTTCGCCAAGGCGCTCTACCCACAGCAGTTCGCCGATGTAAACCCACAACAAACGATGCAAGACCTTTACCGGCGCTTTTTGCCGCTGGAATTTTCAGGGACCTTCTGGAGTCAGCTACCTCATGAAAACCATCGCCACCTGCCTGCTGGGCAGCAGCCTGCTCATCCCGGCCCTCAGCCAGGCGGAGCAGGGTGACACCTTAACCGTTACCCGCCAGGACGACGCCACGCCGGGCGACGCGGCCGGTTACCAGCCGCACACCAGCGTCACCGCTACCCGCAGCGAGAGCCGCATCGTCGAGGTGCCGCAATCCATTACCGTGGTGCCGGAGCAGGTGCTGAAGGATCAGGCGGCCGCCAGCGTGGATCAGGCGCTTAACTACGTCAGCGGCATCACCCAGTCCAACACGCTGGGCGGCACGCAGGATGCGGTGATCAAACGCGGTTTCGGCGATAACCGTGACGGCTCCATCCTGCGCGACGGCCTGCGGTCGATTCAGGCGCGGAATTTCACCCCCACCAGCGAACGGGTCGAGGTGCTGAAAGGCCCGTCGTCGATGCTGTACGGCATGAATGAGCCGGGCGGGATGATCAACATCATCAGCAAGAAACCGCAACTGACACCGCATGTGCATCTGGAAGGGCGCAACAGCAGCTTCGGCGGCGGCGGCGGGCAACTGGATGTCACCGGCCCGCTGGGCGGCGGCTTTGCCGGGCGGATGATCGTTGACCACAGCGAGACTGACTACTGGCGCAACTTCGGCCGCAACCGCCAGACGGTGGTCGCGCCGTCCCTAATGTGGTTTGGCGAGAGCACCATGGTGCGCCTCTCCTGGGAGCATATGGAGTACCTGGTGCCGTTTGACCGCGGCACGGTGATCGATTCCAATACCGGCAAGCCGGTCAACACCCCGCGGGAACGCCGTTTCGACGAGGGCTACAACGCCACGCGCGGCGATCAGGACACGCTGACATTCCAGGTCGATCAGGCGCTGAGCGAAAACTGGAACGGGCAGTTCACCTACTCCTTCAACCGTAACCGCTACAGCGACAACCAGGCGCGCGCCACCGCCTATAACGCCGACACCGGCGTCCTGACGCGGCAGGCGGACGCCACTGCTGAGGCCAACGCCCGCACGCAGATTGTGCAGGTTGCGGTCAACGGTGATGTGGACTGGGGGCAGGTGAACCACCAATTGCTGATGGGGTTCGATTACGAAGCTGACCGCACTTTCCGCGGTGACATGATCCGCGGCACGAAAAACAGCGCCTTCAACGTCTACCACCCGGTATATGGCCAGATGGCGGCCGGCACCGCCGTCAGCGCCAAAGACAGCGACCAGCGCGAGAACATCGACAGCCGCGGCCTGTTTTTGCAGGACAGCATCCGCCTGACCGATCACTGGCAGCTGATCGGCGGCCTGCGTTACGACAGCTTTGACGTCATGGCGGGCAAAGGCCGCCCGTTTGTCACCAACACCCAGAGTTCCGACAGCAAACTGGTGCCGCGCGCCGGGGTGGTTTACAGCCTGAACAGCTGGTCAAGCCTCTATGCCAGCTACACCGAGTCGTTCAAGCCGAACTCCTCGATCGCCACGCAGATCGGCGCGCTGCCGCCGGAGCAGGGCAAAGCGTATGAAGCCGGGGCGAAGATCGACACCCAGAACGGCATCACCGGCACGCTGGCACTGTATGACATCCGCAAACGCAATGTGATGGTGAGTGAGCTGGTCGACGGTGACACCGTCACCCGCACCGCCGGGCAAGTGCGGTCGCAGGGCGTGGAGCTGGATGCGTCCGGCCGTTTGACCTCCAGCCTCAGCCTGATTGGCTCCTATGCCTATACCGATGCGCGGGTGACGGAAGACCCGGACAACCGCGGCAAGCGGATGCCCAACACCGCGCGCCATACGGCGGCGCTGTTCCTGACCAATGATTTCGGCCCCACCGGCCTGCTGGCGAACGACGACCTGCGCGCCGGGGTCGGCGGGCGTTACGTCGGCAAACGCCCCGGCGATGCCGCCAACAGCTTCACGCTCGACGCCTACACCGTGGCCGATGCCTTTGTGGCCTGGCGCACGCCGTTCAGCGGGTATGACGTCAAATGGCAGCTGAACGTGAAAAACCTGTTCGACAAAACCTACTACACCTCCAGCGGCAACAACCTGCGCATCGCCATCGGCGACCCGCGCGAAGTGGTGCTCTCCGCCGCCGTGGATTTCTGAGTTTTCTCCGGCCGGGGTTGCCCCGGCCATCGCCCTTCAGAGAATCAGCGTTGTTATCCCATCTTCCCCGCAGTGAAACCGGCCGTTGATAATTGTGCCCGTCCGCCAGAGCGGAGAGAGGGTTTCACTTAACCGCAGGGCAATGCGCTGGTTTTCGCTGTCCAGCAGGCACACTTCCGCCGCCGTAAAATCGAAAAAACGCCGCACGTCAGGCCACAAAGCTTTATACAGGCTCTCTTTGGCGCTGAAGGCGATCAACACGCCGGTAAGGTAATCGATACCTGTCTGGTGCAGGGTCGCCCTTTCAGCGGGGTTAAGCACCGTATTGGCAATCTCCGCCGCCGCCGCGAGATCTTTTTTCTCACAATCGATTCCGATGATATTCACTGCCCCGGCAGGTGCCGTCACTGCCAGCGCCCGCCCGGCGGAATGGGTAATGGAGCCGCGCCACCCCGCAGGCCAGAGGGGGATACCCTGTTCGTCAGCCCCGACATGGCAGTTCTCTGCCCCCGCGGCCTCAAGCGCCCGGTACGCCGCCAGGCGACCGGCCTGAAAATCCGCTTTCCGGCTGGTAACAGCCTCCGCCAGGCGGGCAGGCAGAGTGGCCAGGGGCAGTTCCGGCGCAGCCACGGGAAAATGCGCGGCCTCGTAAATCACCTCGCTCCACAGGATATTTTCCGCATTCTGCACATGCCCTGAAGTGCAGCGGGTAATAAACCCCGCATAACGGGATGAACTGTTTCCGATAAACATAGTAAATACCCCCAGTAAGCATGAAGAGATTATCACGCCGGAGCGGATTCCTAAAAAAGCTCAGATAACCATTCACCTGATCAATAGTTACAACATACTTTATATTTAAATATTATTAATCATGCCCACAGAAGCCAAAGAGGAATCACTTCGCTAAACAGCGCTCATTACCGTTTGACGCCAATAAAAAAGGCGCACGCCTTGCGGGGTGCGCCTGTGAACGACAGTGGGCTTACCGCACGATACGCCCGGCCTCCATATGCACGGCGTGGTCGCACATATGGTCGATGACGTCCGGGTCGTGGCTGACCAGCACCATGGTGAGGTTGTCCTGCTGTTTGAGGTCGTTGAGCAGGTTGAGCACTTCCGCCTGCACCGACATATCCAGCGCGGAGGTCGGTTCATCCAGCAGCAGGATTTTCGGTTGCAGCAGCAGCGCGCGCACAATGGCCACGCGCTGGCGCTGGCCACCGGAAAGCTGATGCGGGTAGCGATCAGCCATGGCCGGGTCCAGCCCCACATGGCGGAAACCCTGCTGGATGCGGTCGTCCACGTTGTCAAAACCAAACAGTTTCAGCGGCTCGGCCAGCGTCCGGCGCAGGCGGTGGCGCGGGTGCAGCGAGGCGTACGGGTCCTGGAACACCATCTGCACCTCGCGGCGCAGCGTGCCGGTAAAGGCTTTGCCCGGCATGGCCTGGTGCTCCGCCAGCCGCATATTGCCTTCCCAGTTCGGGTTCAGCCCGGCCATCACCCACAACAGGGAGGATTTACCGCAGCCGGACGGCCCGACCAGCCCGAAACACTCGCCGGCCTGCACCGTCAGTGACACCTCATGCACCACTTTGCGCAGCTCATACCCCTGGCGGTGGGAAACGCTCAGCCCTTTCAGTTCAATCATGTCCACGGGCAGCCTCCAGCGCAGCGCGATCCAGCGTCGGCAACGGTTTGCCGTGCGTCGATTTATTCGGGCGGCAGGCCCACAGGGTATGGGTGTAAGGGTGGGTGGCGCGCGGCAGCTCCGCCGCCGGCAACGAATCCAGAATGTCGCCTTTGTACATCACCATCACCCGGTCACAGTGGTCCGCCACCTGTTGCAGATCGTGGCTGATCAGCAGCAACCCCATGTCGCGCTCCTCAACCAGTTTGCGGATCAGGCCGAGCACCTGATCGCGCATCGCGTGGTCGAGGGCGGAGGTCGGCTCATCGGCAATCAGGAACTGCGGGTCGGTGATCAGCGCAATCGCCAGCATCACCCGCTGGCCCATCCCGCCCGAAAGCTGGTGCGGGTAGCGGGTCATCAGCTGGGCGGGCTGCGGCAGGCCGACCGCGTCGAGCATGTGGCACACCTTGTCGCGGCGCTCGGTGCGCCCCAGTCTGGTGTGCAGCGTCAGCGGCTCCTCAACCTGCCAGCCGATGGTGCGGGTCGGGTTCAGGGCGTATTTCGGGTCCTGCATTACCATCGCCAGCTGGTTGCCGCGCATCGCGTTCCAGCGCTTTTCACTCAGCTGCAACAGGTTCTCACCGTCAAAACTGAGTTGCTGCGCCTGTACCTTCAGCGACGGCGGCAGCAGCCCCATCAGGGAACGGGCGGTCAGGGATTTGCCGGAACCGGACTCGCCGACCAGCGCCACGCGTTCGCGCCCCAGGGTAAAGGTCAGATCGTTGACCAGCGGCGCGCCGCTCCCGGCGACCGAGATGCGTAACCGCTCGGCGCGAACCAGCGGGGAAGGGGAGTTAATGGCCATGGCGGGTATCCAGTCGGTCACGCAGGCCGTCGCCTGTCAGGTTAAAGGCGAGGCTGGCAAACAGAATCGCCCCGCCCGGTGCAGCGGCCACCCACCACTGGTCGAAGATCACTTTACTGCCTTCCGCCACCATTGAACCCCATTCAGCCGTGGGCGGTTGCACGCCCATGCCGAGGAAGCCGAGGCCGGCAGAGGCGAGGATGATCCCGCCCAGGCTCAGGGCGGCACGCACCACGGCGCTCGGCATACAGAGCGGCAGGATGTGGCCGAACATCAGGCGCAGGCCGTTGATGCCCTGCATCCGCGCGGCGGCGAGGTAGTCACTGCGGCGCAGCGCCAGCGTCTCGGCACGCGCCTGCCGGGCGAACGGTGGCCAGCTGGTCAAGGCCAGCGCCAGCGCGCCGTTCAGCAGGCCGGGGCCAAGCATCGCCACCAGGGCCAGCGCGATCACCAGGTTCGGCAGCGACAGGAAGATGTCGGTGATGCGCATCAGCACACGCTCCGTCCAGCCGCCGAGGTAACCGGCGCTGATGCCGATCAGCATGCCGACCGGGATGGTCAGCAGCAGGATCAGCGACACCAGCAGCAGGGTCGGGCGCGCACCGTAGAGCACGCGGGAGAAGAGATCGCGGCCGAAGCCGTCAGTGCCGAACCAGTGCAGCTCAGAGGGCGGCAACAAACGGGCGCTCATCAGCTGCGCGTTCGGGTCGAACGGGGCGAGCCAGGGCGCAAACAGCGCCACCAGCAGCAAAACCGCAATCAGGCTGCCGCCGATCGCCAGGGTGGTGACCCGGCGGCGACGGCGTGGCGGCGTGATCGGTTCCGCATCAGAGAGGTGTTGCGTCATCAGCGTGTCCTCGGGTCGGTCAGGTAGGTCAGGGCATCGGCCAGCGCATTCAGGATGATGAAGCAGGTACCGATCAGCAGCGTGCCGCCCAGGATCGCCGGGGTATCCGAGGCGAACAGCGCGGTGGTGAGGTAGCGCCCGACGCCCGGCCAGGAGAAGACGGTCTCGGTGAGCACCGCGCCCTCCAGCAGGCTGGCGTAGGAGAGCGCCAGCACGGTGATCAGCGTGCCCAGCACATTCGGGAAGATATGGCGCAGCAGGATGCGGCCGCGGCTTGCCCCTTTGGCGCGCGCCAGCGTCACATACTCTTTGTTGCTCTCTTCCAGCAGCGCGGCGCGCAGCAGGCGGGTAATGCCGGCCATCGCCAGCAGCCCCAGCACCACCACCGGCAGCCAGAGGTGGGCGAGGGCGTTGCGGAACATCTCCGGGTCACCGGAGAGCCAGCTGTCGATCAACACAAAGCCGGTTTTCGGCTCCAGCGTATAGACGTAGAGATCGTCGAGCCGCCCCGGCCCGGCAGACCAGTGCAGCACCGCATAGAACAGCAGCAGCCCCAGCAGGCCGAGCCAGAAGATCGGCACCGAGTAGCCCAGCAGCGAGATAAGCCGCGCCAGGTTGTCGAGCACGCTGCCCGGCTTCCAGGCCGCCAGCAGCGCCAGCGTGATGCCGAACACCGCACCGAAGATAATCGCGCAGGTCGCCAGCTCCACGGTGGCCGGGAAGGTGCGCAGCAGGTCGCTCATCACCGGCTGGTTGGTAATGCGGGAGATGCCCATATCACCGTGCGCCAGGTGTTCGAGGTAGTGCCAGAACTGCATCAGCACCGGCTGATCCAGCCCCAGATCACGGCGCGCCTGCTCATAGGTGGAGGTGCTGGCGTGATCGCCGACGATTTGCAGCACCGGGTCAACCGGCGAGAGGCGGGAGAGCGCGAAGGTGAAGGCCAGCAGGCCGAGCAGGGTCACCACCACCGACAGCACACCGGTCGCGACCCGCGAGGCGCGGCGCCAGAACAGCCGGGCGGACCCGGCTTCAGCAGACGTAACGGCCATTACTTGGTGACCTGGGAGTAGTAGACCATGTCCGGGTTGATGCCCTGCACATAGCCTTGCAGGTTGTCACGCACCGCCACCAGGTTGCGCGCCTGCAAACCGATCACGTAGGGCGAGCTTTTCTGCACTTCGCGCTGCATCGCCTGGTACATCTCAATGCGTTTGTTCTTGTCGCTTTCAGCCGTGGCGGCCACGACTTTCTTGGTCAGCTCCGGGATGTGCCAGTTAGAGCGCATCGCCAGCGTGGTGCTGCCGTCTTCCGGGTTGTAGGCAAAGGCCGCGGCGTTGGTGTTCGGGTCAAAGTAGTCCGCACCCCAGGCGTTAAGGGTCGCCTCATATTTATGGGCTTTGACGTTGGTGGCGACTTCGGTGCTGATGCCCGGGATCAGTTCCACTTTCACGCCGCCTTTGGCGAAGCTCGCCTGCAACGCCTGCGCGATGTCCAGGTACGGCGGCTGGTTGCTCACCGACAGCTTAAAGCTGACGTTGGTCAGCCCCGCTTTTTGCAGGATCTCTTTGGCTTTCGCCGGATCGTAGGTGAACGGGTTATCGTTCAGCGCGCCCAGGAAACCTTCCGGCAGGAAGGACTGATGCACCTGGAACTGGCCTTTCAGCAGGTCATCGGCGATGCCGTGGTAGTCAAACAGGTAGCGAGACGCTTCCCAGAAGGCCGGGTTTTTCAGCGCCGGGGAGGCCTCGGTGTTGAACTGCATGTAGTAGAGCGACGCCATCGGGATAGCCAGCGGCTTCACGCCCGCTTTGCCCTTCAGCGCGGCCATTTGGTCAGCCCCGAGGTTACGCGCGATGTCCGCGTCGCCCTGCTCCAGCAGCAGGCGGCGGGCGGCCGGTTCCGGCACGTTTTTGATCAGCACGTTTTTCAGCTTCGGCGCGCCGCCCGGTGAGGTCGGGTTCGCGGACATCAGCAGCACTTCATGCGGGATGAAGCGGCGGATCTGGTAGGGGCCGCTGCCGGCAGAGTGGGTAATCAGCCACTGGTTGCCGTAGTCATTTTTCTTCTGGTTCGCCATCGCGGTTTTTTCGTCCACGATGGAGGCCACCGGCGCGGAGAGCAGGCTCAGCACGTAGGTCGGGCTGACGTTGGCGCTCCAGCTTACCTGCACCTGGTTCGGGCCGGTTTTCTTCAGGCTCGCGTCAACGTTTTCCGGCGTCCAGCCCAGCTGGGTCAGGATAAAGGAAGGCTCCAGGTTGAGCTTCACCACGCGGGAGAGGGAGAAGATCACATCTTCCGGGCGAACCGGGTTACCGCTGGCGAATTTTGCGCCTTCACGCAGGGTAAAGGTCATGCTGCGGTTGTCCGCACCCGGCTGCCAGCTGCTGGCCAGCGTCGGCTGGATGTCGGTCGGGTTTTTCGGGTCAGACTGCACCAGGCGCTGGTAAAGGTTGGTGAACGCCTGCACCGAGGTCAGTTCAAAGCCCTGCGCCGGGTCGAGGCTGCTGGCGTCATCGATGGACTGGGCGATCACCAGGGTGTCGGGCGGCGTGGCGGCATAGGCTGAAAAAGAGGTCGCCAGGGCCAGCGCAATCATAGAGGGAACGTTATATTTCATGGGGTTTCCTTGCTGAGACTTTTTTCGCGAGTGTAGGTTAACTTAGGGTAGGGCAACCAGAACAATATTGGCTATGCTTATGCCTTATCGTTATAAATATATCTGTTATGAATATAACGTAACCACCTGATTCTACAAGCGCCTGTTTTATAACGTTCAGTGAATGTCACCGGCGTTTCTGTTTTTAGATGACCCCGCAGAAAACCTGTTCCTCTGTGCACGCCCCGGTTTGTAACGTAATCGGCTGCAATTGATTAGCAAGATTGATTTTTGTACTAATCTTAACGATCTCCGCCACCCCATTTGCCCGGATACCGCAATGCTCAGTGATCTGCAACTTCCCGAAGGTTTCCGCCAACGTTTTAACCGGCAGATGCTCTACCCCCTGAGCGCGGTATTGCTGATCATGTTTCTGGCCATCGGTCTGTTCCTGGTCTGGTTAAGCCACCATAACGACCGGACGCAACAGCAGCAGGAAGCGGCGATCATCTCCTCCTCACTGGCCTACGGCCTGACGGAGCTGGCCTCGCAGCAGCGCAGTGTCGCCGGCTGGGAGCCGGTGGCGCAAAAGCTGCGCGAGCAGCCGCTGGATGTCACCTGGCTTAACGAGAATGTCGGTGCCTGGCTCTATAACATGTTCAAACACCAGCAGGTGTTTATCCTCTCGCCGGATAACCGGATGGTGTTCTCCTCTATCAACGGCATGGCCGGCGATGACCCACGGCTGATGCCGCGTGAGGTGGTGCCGCTGCTGGAAGCCCTGCGCGCCCATGCCGTGCAGGCGACGCTGAACGGCGGGCCGGGGCAGAGGCTCCACCGGCCCAGCCGCGCCGCCAGCCTGACAGATGTGGCGATTGTGGAGGGCAACCCGGTGGTGTTTGCCGCCACCCCGATCCAGGGGCCGCGGTGGTCACGGGAAGCGCCCTTTACGCTGGTCAGCCTCCGGCTGCTGAATGACGGCTTTGTCGCGAGCCTTTCGCAGCGCAGCCTGATCCACGGCCTGCACTATACCGCCCGGCCCACCACCAATGCGCATGAGCACAGCATCCCGCTCTATGCCAAACATACTGACCAGATCGGGTATATGACCTGGCAGCCGGAGCGGCCGGGCAGTGAGATGCTGCATTATATCGGCCCGGCCGCCGCCCTGTTCGGGGTGCTGATCATCGCGGTGATGGTGGTGATGGTGCGCACGCTCTGGCACTCGGCGCTGAACCTGAACAAATCGATGATTGAGCTGCGCGCCAGCGAGGCGCAGGCGCAGCATCTGGCATTCCATGATGTTCTGACCGGCCTGCCGAACCGCGCGCTGCTGGACGACCGGCTCTCCCATTCGCTGGCGCTGACGGCGCGTAACGGCGGCTTTACTGCTCTGCTGGTGCTGGATCTCGACCGCTTCAAAAACGTCAATGACACCCTGGGCCACAGCGCCGGGGATGGGCTGATTAAAGAGGTCGCCTCGCGCCTCTCCGCGCTGGTGCGCAAAACGGACACGGTGGCGCGCATCGGCGGCGATGAGTTTGTGGTGGTGCAGACGGACGTCCACGACCTGAGCGATGTGCAGGCGCTCTGCCAGCGCATCCATGCGGCGATTGAGCGGCCGTTTGTGCTGGCAGGCAACGACACCTTTATCGGCGTCAGTATCGGGGTGGCGCTGGCCCCGGCCGATGCGATGGAGCGCAGCGAACTGATGCGCAAAGCGGATATTGCGCTTTATGTAGCGAAATATGAGGGGCGCGGCCACTTCCGCTACTTCGAGCAGTCGATGGATGACTCGGTGCAGACCCGGCAGGAGATCGCCACTGACCTGCGTAACGCGCTGCTGAACAATGTCGGGCTGGAGGTGCATTTCCAGCCGCAGGTGGACATGTCCGGCCAGCACGTCATCGGGCTGGAGGCGCTGTTGCGCTGGCAGCACCCGACGCGCGGCACCATCTCACCGGATGAGTTTATTCCGGTGGCGGAGGAAAACGGCGTGATTATTCCGCTGGGCGAGTGGGTGCTGCGCCAGGCGTGCCGCGCCTCCCACACCTGGCCGGCACTGTTTATTGCCGTTAATGTGTCGCCGGTGCAGTTCCGCTCCAGCGATTTTGCCAACCGGATTAAAACCATCGTCGCGGAAGAGCAGGCAGACCCGACCCACATTGAACTGGAGATCACCGAAAGTGTGCTGCTGAACGATGATGACGAATCCCGCCATACCCTGATGGCGCTGCGCGACGCCGGGTTTAAAATCGCGTTGGATGATTTCGGCACCGGCTACTCCAGCCTCAGCTACCTGAGCCGTTTCCCGGTGGACAAGATCAAAATCGACCGTTCGTTTATCCGCAACCTGGGCGAGGGTGAGAACTCCGGCGCGATTGTGGAGTCCGTGGTGCGCCTCGGCCGGGCAATGGGGCTGACGGTCACCGCCGAAGGGGTGGAAACCGAAGGGCAGATGGCCGCCCTGACAGAAGCGGGCTGCGACGAGATGCAGGGCTACCTCTTCTCCCGGGCGATCCCGCAGGATCAGCTGCCTGCGCTGCTGGCGAAATCGGAAGGCAACAAATAGTTGCCGTTTCCATTATGCTGACGCGCGGCTTAGGCCACACAAAACGTGACGTTGTCACCTCTCTGATACCATCAGGACTTTTTTGCCTTTCAAAAGGACAGGATCATGCATTTTATTACGGTGCCCGGGTATACCAACTCCGGGCCGGAGCATTGGCAAACCCGGCTGGAACAGAAGTACCCGCAGATTATCCGTGTGCAGCAGCAGGATTGGGCGTGCCCGGCGCGGCAGGCGTGGATTGACGGCATTACCGCCACGCTGGCACCGCTGCGCGGCGAGGTGGTGCTGATTGGCCATAGCTGCGGCGCGGTGGCGATTACCCAGTGGGCAGCGCAATGCCGCATGCGGGACATGCCCACTTTGAACATCAAGGGGGCGCTGCTGGTTGCCCCGGCCGATGTGGATGCGCCGGACGCGCTGGAGGCGATCCGCGTGCAGCGGCCATTGAGCCTCGAGGCCCTGCCGTTCCCTTCGGTGCTGGTCGCCAGTGACAACGACGAACACCTGAGCCTGACGCGCGCCAACCAGCTCGCGGCCGCCTGGGGCAGTGAGCTGCGGATCATCCGCGGCGGCGGGCACCTGCACAGCGCCGCCGGTTATGGCGAGTGGCCGTTAAGCGAGGTGCTGATCAACCAGATTTCCGGCAACCAGCTTCAACCGGTATGACAGCAGCCGGGAAACCGGCAATCTGTGGCCGATCGTCTATACTGTTAATTCACTTTCGTTTTTTGACGAAACCTGGATAGCAACGTTAACCATGAGGAGCACGTTATGAGCCAGCCACAGGACGATAAGAACAAAACCCCGTCACCTTCCCACGCTCAGGACAAAGACGATCCGCATAGTGCACCGGAGTCCGGTGATAAAGAACCGGCGAAAGATAAACCGGAATAGTCATTGTCAGCCCGGCGCGGTGCGCCGGGTTACCGCACCGCCCCCGCCGTTATTTTCTGCTTAAATACCCCTGTTTCCATTAATCCTGCGCCGTTATTATTCTTGTTTTTATAATGATAAATTTTACGCTGTAAATTTCATGAACAAATTAACGCATTTTTATACGAGTCTATAGATCCCTGTAATAGGCGTTAGTATTATTGTTTCCTGTTTTATGCTGTTGTTTTTATGAAGTTAAAATATCAGATTATAAGATCTACTTAGTAGAAAGTGTTACACTTTCCCCTGCGCTTCCGCTTTAACCTCCCCGCCTGAGGTGTATTATCCCGCCCCACACTGCGTACCGCTACCCCAAAACGGTATTCTCATTTTCATTCTATTGTAATTAACCCTGTCTTGACATTTACAGGAAATGACTTATGCATTCCGCACCAGAAAAAGGGATAGCTTTCAATTCCCTTACCTCCGCTTTTATCTCACGCGTAAAAAAAACACCTGAAAAAACAGCGGTGAGGCATAAAAATAAAAGCCTTTCCTATCAGTTGCTTGATGAAATTTCTACGTATATTGCGCACGTTATTTCCCGGTATATTCCTCTTGGGAAGAAAAATCCGTCAATTCTTCTCTGCCTTGAAAGGGATGAGCTTGCCATTGCCGCGATCCTGGCCTGTGTGAAAATGGGGATTACCTACATTCCTTTTAACCCGCGCAACCCGGATGAGCGCCTGCATTATATGCTGAAGGATTGTTCGCCTTTATTAATGATAACCAATAAAAAAGAGGCGAAGCGGCAGAGCCTGTGCCCTGAAATATATCTGGAAGATATTCCGGATTACACCGGGGAAACATTACCGCTATTACCGGAAACCACCGGGCAGGAACCCGCCTATATTATGTATACCTCAGGGTCAACCGGGGAGCCGAAGGGGGTGATTGTTCCGCAACAGGGTATTCTCCGCCTCGCCCTTAACGGCGAACCTTTCCAGTTCCCGGCGCAGGCCGTGGTGGCGCAGTGCGGTAATATCGCCTTTGATGCCTCGACCCTGGAGATTTGGGGGGCGTTGCTGAACGGTGCCACGCTGGTGGTGGTGCCCTATGACACGGTGATCGACAGCGAGGCGCTGGCCGCGCTGCTGCGTAGTGAAAAGGTCACCGATGCGTTTTTCACCGTGGCGCTGTTTAACCAGTTGGTGACGGAAAACCCAGGGGTGTTCGGCACGCTGAACAACGTGCTGACCGGCGGCGATGCGCTCAGCCCGAAAGCCGTTCACGCGGCGCTCTGCTCAGCGACGCCGCCGGGGGCAGTCTGGAACTGCTACGGCCCCACTGAAAACACTGTGGTAACGACATTCCACCGGGTTAGCCGCGAAGAGAGCCTGCGCAGCAGCATTCCCATCGGCCGGGCCATTGCAGGCAGCCAGTGTTACGTGCTCGACGAAAACCGCCGGCCGGTAGCACAGGGGGAAGAGGGCGAGCTTTATACCAGCGGCGTCGGGCTGGCGGCCGGTTACCTGAATAAGCCGGACAAAACCGCCGAGGCCTTTTTGCCGAACCCGTTCTACCCGCAGGAGCGGGTGCAGACGCCGCACTCCGCGAGCGCGATCATGTATAAAACTGGCGACCGCGTCCGGATGCTGGCTGACGGCAGCCTCGATTTTGTCGGCCGGGTAGATAACCAGGTAAAAATCCGCGGTTTCCGCCTGGAGCCGGGCGAAGTGGAGCACCAGCTCTGCCTGATCGACGGCGTTGAGCTGGCCATCGTGACCGTGGTGGAACATCAGGGGCAGAAAAAACTGGCCGCCTGGTGCAAAAGCAACCTTGAGGCGAATGCCATCCTGCTGAAAATGCAGCAGCAGGCCCCCGCCTATATGGTGCCGTCCTCGCTTCAGGTGCTGGAACAGCTGCCGCTGACCCCCAACGGTAAGGTGGACAAACGCAGCCTGCCGGTGCCGCAGTTCATCAGTGAGCTCTCCACCCCAGCGGAAACCGCCACGGAACGCTGGCTGAGTGACATCTGGCAGCAACTGCTGGCACTGCCGCACCCCGCCGGGCGTGAGGATCACTTCTTCTCGCTGGGTGGCCACTCTTTACTGGTGGTGAAACTTAAACAACGCATCCAGGCGGCATCGGGCAAGGTCGTCTCATTAACCGAACTGTTCCGCTGCCCGCTGCTGGCAGATATGGCCGCGTGCATTGATGCGCAGCCGGTGGAGGGCGCGGAAACGGCGATCGCCCGCGTCACACCGGGAGAAAAGGTGCCGCTCTCTGATGAGCAAAAACGGCTGTGGCTGATCTGCCGCCGCGAGCCGCACCTGCCGCATTACAGCATTCCCCTGACGTTCCGCCTGTCCGGTGAGCTGGACCCGGAACGCCTGGCGCAGGCGCTGGACACGCTTTGCCAACGCCACGAGAGCCTGCGGCTGCGGATTTATTCCACGGACGGCGTGCCCTGGCAGCAGGCCGCTGACAGTTCCCCGGCGCTGGTCATGGAAGAGGTGCAGGATGAGCACGCCTTGCAGGAAAAAGTGCGTCAGGAGGTTCAGCGCCCGTTCCTGTTCGGCGATGACCCGCTGTTGCGCATGCGGCTCTACCGCGTCCCCGGCCAGCCCTGGCTGCTGCTGATCAACATTCATCATGTCATCACTGACGGCTGGTCAATGGGCGTCTTCTTCCGGGAGCTTTCCGCGCTTTATGCCGGGGATAAGAGCCTCGCGCCGCTGGAATGCCAGTTCACCGATTATTGCGCCTGGCAGCAAACCCAGGACCACAGCGCCGATCTCGCTTACTGGCAGCAGCAGCTGAAAGAGGTCACCCCGCAGCAGCTGCCCATCAGCGGCAAGAGTACCGGCCGCACCGTGACCCGCAGCCAGACGCTTTCACCGGCCCTGCACACCCAGCTGAAAGAGATGGCGGTGCAGTGCCGCACCGGCCTCTTTACCCTGACCAGCTCGGCGCTGGCGATCCTGCTCTCCCGGCTCTGCCACCAGCAGGATGTGCAGATCTCCAGCATCTGGGCCAACCGGCGGCATCAGGCACTGGCCGATCAGATTGGCTTCTTTGCCAATACTCTGATCCTGCGGATGCAGGTTGATCCTGAACGCCCGTTGCTTGACTGGCTGAAGGAAAACCACACGCGGGTGACGGAAGGGTTCCAGCACGGCGCTGCGCCGCTGGGTGAGGTGCTGGCGCAGTGCGGCGTCTCGCCTGCCGGGAACCAGCATCCGCTCTGCTCAGTGCTGCTGGTGTTGCAGAACACCGACGGCGGCGACGGCACCGGGCTGGCGTTGGCGGGGTGTGACGTCACACCTTGCCCGCTGCCGGATGAGCAGGCGAAAAGCGACCTGCTGATGATGATTGTGCCGGAGCCGGACGGCGGGCTGCGCGTCGATGCCACCTTCCGTGACGGGGTCTGGCCTGAGGCGTTGATGAACAGCCTGCTGGCCGCTTACCAGCAGATCCTGACGGCGATGACGGAAAATCTGCACCAGACAGTGGCCGCGACGATGACAGTGGACGCAGCGATGCGCCGCCAGCAACTGATCGGCTGGAACCCGCCGGTGCGCGCACCGCAGGCGGGCACCGTGCTCTCCTGGTTTGACCATCAGGTTGAGACCCGGCCCGATGCGCCCGCCGTCACGGACGATCATCACGCCTTCAGCTACCGCGCGCTGAACGCCCGGGCGGATCATCTGGCCGCGCAGTTACAGCAGCGGGCAGGGGAGCTGCACGGTAAGCGCGTCGCGTTCGCCCTTGAGCGCACGGCTGACACCATCACGCTTATCCTCGCCATCCTGAAACTGGGCGCGGTCTATGTGCCGTTCGACCCGGCGCACCCTGATGAACGGCTGCACTATATTCTGGAAGATTGCGCGGCAGCCTGTCTGGTCACCGAGGCTGCGCACCGGCACCGCCAGTCACTCTGCCCGGAATATGACCTTGCCGACCTGCTGGCTGCACCTGCGCCGGCGGTAATGCCTGCGTTCAAACCCGCCCACCACCCGGAGGAGGTGGCCTACATCATGTACACCTCCGGCTCAACCGGCGCGCCCAAAGGGGTTGAGGTGCTGCACCAGGGGATTGTCCGTCTGGTGATCGATGCCGACCCCTATCAGGTTGTCCCGGATGCGGTGATGGCACAGGCGGGGAACATCGCGTTTGATGCCTCCACGCTTGAGATCTGGGGGGCACTGCTCAATGGCGCGCAACTGGCGGTGATCCCTTATCACACAGTGATTGACCGTGAGGCGTTGCCTGCCGCCCTGAAGAAACACCGCGTCACCGATGCCTGGTTTACCGTCGCGCTGTTTAACCAGCTCGCCGGTGAAGACCCCGCCGTGTTTGGCGGGCTGAAGAATCTGCTGATCGGCGGTGATGCGCTGAACCCAACGCTAGTGGGGGCGGTGATGGCCTCTGCAACCCCACCGGCGCAGATCTGGAACGGGTACGGCCCCACCGAGAACACCACCTTCACCACCCTCCACCGGATCACCCTGGAGGATTGCCGGAAAGAGGCGATCCCGATTGGCCGCCCGATCGCCGGGACGACCTGCTACGTGCTGGATGAGCAGCGCCGCCTGCTGCCACCGGGCGTGCCGGGGGAGCTGTACACCTCCGGGCTGGGGCTGGCGAAAGGCTACCTGAATAAACCTGAGACCACGGCGGAGACCTTTATCCCGAACCCCTTCCGGCATGAAGGCGCAGGGCATACCGCAGCGACAGCGCGGATGTATAAAACCGGTGACCGGGTACGCTGGACAGAGCACGGCACGCTCGATTTCCTGGGCCGGGTGGATAACCAGGTGAAAATCCGCGGCTATCGCCTGGAGCCGGGCGAAGTGGAGCACCGGCTGTGCGCGCTGGAGGGCGTGTCGCAGGCGGTGGTGGGTGTCCAGACCGTGAATGACCAGAAGCAGCTGGTGGCCTGGTGCGTGAGTGATGCCCCGGCTGATGAGATCCTGCGGGCCTTCCGCCAGTGCGTGCCCGCCTATATGGTGCCGGCGTGTGTGCAGGTGATTGAGGCCATGCCGCTCACGCCGAACGGCAAAGTGGATAAAAAACGGCTCCCGGCCCCCGATTTCAGCGCCGCGGACAGCGATAAAACCCCGCCGCAGGGTGAGACAGAGCGGCAGATTGCTGAGATCTGGCAACAGCTGTTACAGACTGACCGGCCCTGCTGCCGTGAGGACAACTTCTTTATGATCGGCGGCCACTCCCTGCTGGTAATTAAGATGACCGATCTGATCAGCCGCCAGATGGGGAAAACGCTCTCCGTTGCGGAGGTATTCAGCAGTGAAAGCCTGGCTGAACTGGCGGCCTGCCTTGAGGGCGGTCAGGTCTACCATGATGAGGAGGAAACCCGGCAGATTGCGCAGGACAGCCGCCTCACGCTGACGGGCTTTGTTTCTGCGCCTGATGTCGCCCTGAAGGAGGTGCTGCTCACCGGCGCGACCGGTTTTCTGGGGATTCACCTGCTGGCGACCCTCCAGCAGCGGCTTCCCGGCACCACCGTGCATTGCCTGGTGCGCGGGGAAGATGGCCCGGCACGCCTGCGCCAGACTGCAGTACGCTACCAGATCACGCTCGACGAGCAGAGGGTAAGCTGGGTATATGGCGATCTTGGCCAGCCGCGGCTCGGCCTTGACGCCCAGGCGTGGCAGAGGCTGGCTGACAGGATTGACGCGGTTTACCACTGCGGTGCCTGGGTGAACCATCTCCACCGCTACAGCACACTGCGGGCAGCCAACGTGGTGAGCACGCTGGATCTGCTGGCGCTCTGTACGCAGGGTACGCCTAAACAGTTCTTCTATGTGTCGACGCTTTCAGCCGCCGCACGGCAGGGCGATCGCTACCTGGAGCAGACCCTGGCAGACGCGCCGCCGATGAAAAACGGCTATGTGCAAAGCAAATGGGTCTGCGAGCAACTGCTGACACAGGCGTTTGCCAACGGGCTGCATGGAGCCGTTTACCGGATGGGGAATATCACCGGCTCTACCCAAAACGGTATCTCGAACGTTGAGAGCAACCATACCCTTAACCTGATCAAAGGCTGCCTGCAACAGGGGGTAGCACCGGCGTGGCCCGGCTACCAGCTGGACATCAGCCCGGTGGACATACTTGCCGGGTTGCTGGTCGGCAGCAGCATTGAGCGCACTGCCCTGAACCGCGTGTTTAACCTGGGTTACCTGAGTGCCGTGCCGTGGCGCGACCTGCTGACGGAGGTTGCGGGGGCGGGTTACCCGCTGCGCTTTGTCTCCGGCGAGGCGTGGGCAACGGAGTGGGTGCCGCTGGTCAGCAGTGACAATGCGTTATACCCCTTCAAGTCGTTCTACCTGACGCCGCAAGCGCCCGCCTGCGAAGAGGTGGAACACAGCCTGGCGGCAGGCAGCATTGATGTTCAGGCACTGCTCAGGATCTACATCCGTTACTGGCTGGCGAGCGGCTTTCTTACGCAGCCGGTGGTGACTGCCGCATAATAGCCGTGTATGTCGGCTGACACTGCCACCCCCACCGCCATGCGGTGGGGGTATTTTTGCCTCTCCCAACTTTTACGCCCTTCAGAACGCCACCTGCATCGACAACTCTGCCATCCGCGGCTCGCCCAATTGGGCGGAGGCGTACCCCGCGCCGCTGTAACCATTCAACCCGCCCGGCACAATATTGGTCCAGTAGTGGCGGTTGGTCAGGTTGGTGATCTCCAGCCGGAAAGTGGTCGCGGTGTTAAACAGGGTGGTCTGGTAACTGCTGCCGAGATCGAACGTGGCGTAGCTGCCGACCCAGTTATCGTTGGCGTTGTCGGTAGGGCGGCGGCCGACATAGTGCGCCCCGGCGTGAACTTCCGTGCCGCGCAGCATCGGCAGGGTGTAGATCGCCAGCATACTGGCCGTGACGCGCGGCAGACCGACAATCTGCCGGTTTTCTGTGTCGGCGCTGGCGGTGTCACGCAGGCGCGGATCAAGCCAGGTCACGCCGCCGAACAGATGCAGGTCAGGCATGACGTCGCCGTCTGCCATCAGCTCCAGCCCCCGGTTACGTTGCGCGCCGTCTACGGCGTAGTCGCCCGCGCTGTTGGTGTAGGCGTAGGGGCGGTCGATCTGGAACAGCGCCGCCGTCAGCAGCGTGTTGCCGACCGCCAGTTTGCTGCCCGCCTCAACCTGTTTGCTGCGGTAGGGCGACAGCACTGACCCGGCATTATTGGCCCCGCTGGGCGCAACGTCCCCTTGTTGCAGGCTGTCGGCATAGGTGACGTAGAGCGTCAGCGGCTCTGCCGGTTTGTACATCACGCTGCCGGAGCCGCTGAAGCCGCTGTCATTGGAGGCGCTGCTGCGGCGGCCGCTTTTCGCGTAGTTGGCCGAGGTCAGGAAATTCTGGCTGCCGGAGAGCAGCAGGCTCCACTGCGGCGAGAAGGTCAGGGTGTCGCTGAGCAGGAACGACTGCTGGGTGGTGGTGGCGGAGTGGTAACGGTCGGTAAAGTCCGGGTAGTCCGGCCCGGCAAAGGCCTGCGGGTCTGCCAGGCTCGCCTGGCCCAGCGTCGTGGTGCCGCCGTTGCGCGGATTATCATTTTTCCAGACAAAGCCGCGCATGCCGGCCGCGATGTCATGTTTCAGCCAGCCGGTCTCCGCTTCCCCGGTGAGGTTGGCGTAATAGCTGTTAATCGTGAAACGGCTGGCGGTCGCGCTGGAAGTAGTGGTTTTATAGTCGCCGCTCCCGTTCAGGAAGGTATTGGTGACCGCCGTGGATTCGCGATCGGCAATCTGGCGCAGCACCGCCACTTCACCCAGCCAGTTGCCGTCAAAGTCGTGCTTGAGGTGGAGGGCGGCGGTCAGGGTGTTGTCATCATTTCCTGCATAATACTGGCCGGAACGGTCTTTATCGATGCGGGATGCCGACGGGAACGCCACACCGCTGGCCAGCGCATAACTGGCCGGTAAGCCTTTTTCATAATAGTGGTAATAGCTGAAGGTGGTTTCCAGCACCGTCTGGTCGGTGAGATTGGCGTCAACCGCCAGATCCACCAACTGGCGGCGTTTCCGGCTGTTGGCCGCGTAGCTGTGCCCCTCATCATCCAGCAGGTTCAGGCGGTAACGCACGCGATCATTGCTGTCGAGCGGGCCGCTGAGATCGGCAGCAATTTTGCGGCTGCCGTCGGTACCGCCACCCAGCGTCAGGGTGTGCTGCGGCAGATCGGAAGGGCGTTTCGACACCAGGTTAAACATCCCCGCCGGGTTCGCCGGGCCATAGAGCGCGCCGCCCAGGCCGTTCAGCACCTCGATATGGTCAAACTGCTCTACCGGGTAGGGCGTGGTCGAGACCACATTCAGCCCGTCAATCAGGCTGTTCTGCACTACGCTGCCCTGCATTCCGCGGCTTTGCGGGCGGGCACCGTCCCCCTGCACGGAGGGGAGGTAACGGTAGATCTGTTTAATCTCTTTAACCTGTTGCAACTGCATAATGCGCGGCGACACGGTCTGGATCGCATAAGGGGTATTGCGGATCTCGCGTTTTCCCAGGTTTCCCAGGGAGGCCTGCTGGTCAGCGGCCGGGGTGTCTGCACTGGGGGCGGCGGCGGTCACAGTCAGGGTATCGTCGGCTGCGGAATACGCCGGCAGGGCGGTAGCAACGGCTAACGCCAGCGCACTGCGGGCGAGGAATCGGGGGGTAGAAATCAGCATCATTAAAGGCGGGCAACAGGCCGGAGTCAGGAATCAAGGGCGCGAAGGGTATCACATCGATATGTATTGTTGTATATAACGATCAATTAATACTATCAATCGATACGATATATATAAAACTATATAACGATGTGCTAGGTTATGACGTTTCCCCCTTTTACGCTGAAGGCTACCATGATCCGTTGCGCCGGGCTGCTTACCGCCTGTTCCCTGCTTATCGCTGCCGTTTCCCCCGCATTTGCCGCTGATACCCCCAGACAGGTTCACGATGACACCGGTAAAACCGTCACGGTGCCGGGGCAGGTCAGGCACATTGCCGATGCCTGGTACGCCCACCACTCCCTGCTGATGACGCTGGGGGCAGGCGGGAATATTGTGGCGACGGTCAACCACCCGGAAAGCCGCCCGTGGATGTTCCGTTTACAGCCCTCATTGAGGAACGCGCTGAGCGTACACGGCATCACCTTTAACAGTGAAACGCTGCTGGCGCGGAAAACGGATGTGGTTTTTGTCCCGGCGGGTAACGCCGATGCCGCGGCCTACCGGCAGGCGCATATCCCGACCCTGGAGATGCGTTTTACCGATTATCCCTCGCTGAAAAAATCGATGCTGACCACCGCCGCGGTGTTGGGTACCCCGGAAGCCGCCGCACGGGCGCAGGCGTATAACGCCTATCTGGATGAACAACTGGCGCAAACCACCCGGCGCACCGCCTCGCTCCCTGCGGCACAACGGCCGAGGGTGCTGCATATCGCCTCGTTGCACCCCTTGAAAGTGGACGGCAGCGGCACCTTGATCGACCAGTGGATTCAGGCGGCGGGCGGGCGCAATGCTGCCGCGTCGATTAAGGGTAACCTGCATGAGATTTCGCCGGAGATGATCCTCGCCTGGCAACCGGACATCATTATCCTGGGCGCGGATGCCGGGTCACTGGCGGCGTCTGATGATGCGCCGATCTTTAACGCGCTGAAAGCAGTGCAGAAAAACCGGGTCTACCGCAACCCGGCCGGGGTCTTCCCGTGGGACCGCTACGGCACCGAAGCCGCCCTCCAGATCCCCTGGGCGGCGAAGCTGCTGCACCCGGATCTGTTCCCCAACATCGATATGCCGGGAATGACGCAGGATTTCTACCAGCGCTTCTTTGATTACCCGCTGAGCAACACCGAGGCCGCCCGGATCCTCAAGGGGCTGGGGCCGGAGTAAGAAATATTTCGATGATACGGCTGATAGCCGTACACATTGACTAAAAAAGCGGGGAAGCGTACTCTCTTTATACGGCTGACAGCCGTATAAACGGTGAAAAAAGCTCAGCGAGGTAACCATGGGTAAAGTAGCGACATTTCCCAATGATGCCCGCGCATTAAAAAACGCGCGGGTCGAATTAAAAACCAGTACCGATCTTAAAGAAATGCTTCGGGAGGCCGCCGCCGCCGCCGGATTAGACCTTAGCGCTTTTATCCTGAATGCAGCGGTAGAACGTGCTGAACATGTGCTGGATAATCAGCGACGTCGCCAGATTTCTGATGCCTCCTGGCAACAAGTGAATCAACTGTTGTCAGAGCCTGCTGCTCCAACCCTTGCTTTACAGGCGTTAATGAGGAGAAAGAAAGATGGGAAAGACGAAAAGTGAAAGCCATAACGTTATGGTTTGCACCTATCAGGCAGACCTGACTTATCCAGGGCAAAAGCAATTCGATTGTGGTAATGCCATCATTAATAGTTTTGTACGCGGATCATTAAAGAAAAGTGTCCGTGACAATAACTGTGCGGCCAAAGTGCTGATTAATCAGGAAACAGGTGAACTCATAGGCGTATGCAGCTTCTCAGCTTACTCGCTTACCAGGGAGCGCATCAGCAGTGCACTGACTGGCTCTCTGCCGAATGAGGTGGGAGTCGTGCGCTTAATCATGCTGGGGATCGCCGTTCCCTATAAAAACCAGGGCTATGGCAGTGACTTACTTTGCGAGTTTTTCGAGCACGTCAAGATTATCCATAATGCGCTGCCTATAAAAGGGGTGTATCTGGACGCTGACCCAGCTGCCCTAAATTTTTATGCCCGTCTCGGCTTCGTCACGTTAGATGAAGCACCGAATGCGTTTGGTGCCGTCCCTATGTTTCTGGGTATCCAACATATTCTTGCCGCCTGAGCCACATTGCCCCCATCCGGGGGCGACTCTCCTGCTTTACTCCCCGGGTACGTTGTCCGCGTCCGGCAGGGCGGCGGTGGCCAGGGCCTCGACTTCCGGCGGCAGGGGCAGGCCGAGCCGGGCAAAGAGTTTCTTGGCGCGGCGCGCATCCCGCTGGTTCTGTGCATGCTCAATCACCCGCTGCTGCCGGGCCAGCTGCTGCTCACGCCGTTCATAGTAGTCACGCCGGTCGGCCTCGGTCATCCGGTAACCCACCACGTTATTTGCCAGGCGCAACGTCTCAACCGGCACAAACACCACTGAGCGGCAACCGTCCGCAATCCGCGCCAGCGCCTGGCGATCGTGATGCTCGTCAGGTTGCAGCGTGTGCCCCGCCAGCATCTTTTCCACATAAGGCATAAAGTGTTCGACGTTCTGTTTCCTGGTTACCGCCATCGTCACGCTCCTCAAGAAAAAGTCCCGGTTAACAGCATACTGTCGCCCTGCATAAACGTCTAACCGCAATCGGCTGCAGAAGATGATCGTGCTCAAGAATGCGGGCTGACAAGTAAAAATTGCTCCATATAATTCGCCCCGCGCGGGTCTGCTATTTTTCACCAAAACGCACGTCTGTGACGCCAGACTTATTAGGTATGGAGTCACAAACCTTTTGTGCGCCGGCGGGCAACCTGATATAACTGCGCACCTCACTCAAAGTCAGCAAATTGAACATGATAAAGACCCCAGAGATCGATTTTACCAGCGAGCATGTCGGGCAGCATGTGGTGGCCTATATGGACGAAATCCGGGCGGTGCCGCTGGCCGTGCTGGATAACGTGGATGAAGAGGGCACCGTTGAGGAGATCATGCGTGTCTGGATCCGGCTCTCTCTGATGATCACCCGGCGGCGGCCGGAGATCGCCATTTCCTCTCTGCTGAACCATGTTTTGCCGGGCATCGGCACATTGCCGCTGAAAAAGGTGACGCGCCTGCGGCTGAACCGCCTGTTCAACCTGTTACTGGCCGAAGGAAAAATCTCTGAGGCGAAACGGGTGTTCGCGCTCTGCAAACAGTTCCTCGGCTGGGCGGAGACCCAGGGCTACCTTGACCACTCGCCGCTGGGGTCGATGAAACGCCGCGACGTCGGCGGGCGTAATGCGCCGCCGCGTGAACGCACATTAACGGATGCGGAAATCTGGGTCTTCTGGCATGGGCTGGATATGTGGGATCTCTCCGAACAGTGCCGCTGGGCGCTGCGGCTCTGCCTGCTCTCGGCGCGCCGCCCGGATGAAGTGATCCGCGCGCGGCGGGAGGAGTTTGACCTTAACGCGGGCATCTGGCGGCAGGGGCGGCGCAACAAATCACAGCGCGACCATACGCTGCCCATCAGCCCGCTGATGCGTGAATGCATCGAGGCGCTGGAGCGGGCCAACACCCCAGACAGCCCCTGGCTGGTGCCGTCACCGCTGAATGCGGCACAACCCCTCTCCAAAGGGGCGATCACACAATCTTTGCGGCGGCTGGTGCGGGCGGAGCGCGGGCTGGGGCTGGAGGCATTCACCACCCGTGACCTGCGCCGTACTGCACGTTCCAAATTGTCAGCACTGGGTGTGCCGAATGATGTGGCGCGTAAGATCATGAACCACGCCCTTGAGGGTATTGATAAAGTTTATGATACCCATGATTATCTGGCGCAGATGAAAACCGCCCTGGACAAATTCTCCGCGGATGTTGCCGATATCCTCTCTGCTGAAAGTTACCTGACGCTGCCGCATAAATATGGGGTGCAGCTTGCCCTGCCCACACAGGCAATGCTCTATATGGAGAAGTGACGCCGTCACAAACGCAGAAATAACCGCTAAGATATTTGTGTTAAGTTGTGCAGTAAATCGGTTTTATCAGTGAATTTAAAATAAAGCTGCAAAACTAAGTGGTTGAAGTAGTGGGTACTGCTGCATCCGCTATAGTTATTCTGTTTTTTTAATGTAAATCATATTGGGTATTGGCTACCAAAAAATTCCATATGCACCATACTCATTAGGTGATGCCCCCTCTATAGCACGTGAATAAGGGAACCGCTATGAAGCTATTAACCGATATAGTGGAATATAGAACGTGGCTGTTTGATGAGTACCTGTTGTTTCCGGGTTCGGGAATAAACCCTCTGATGAATAATGAAGAGGTGGAGGAGTTACTTTTTCAAAACAGGCCCCGGTTCTTTCCATGCATTGCGTACGTCACACCGTCAGAAAGCCATCCCGGCACAGCGGAAGTTAAATATATCAGTAAAGAGCAGGTTGAACACTGGGCGGGAATTATGGGCAGTCTGCCGGCACGTAATAATGACGATTTCCTCAATAGTGATGGGAATCTGTAATACCTCCCGGCCTGATTATCGTGTTGCCGGCTGTGTTTCCGGGCGCGCGCCTGCGATATGCCGGCCAATCATACCGTTATAATAACTTAATAAATAAACGCTTATTTTAAGATGCTGATTGCCCCAGGACGGCGCAATCAGCATTGATGTCTCGCCATCGTGTTACCTTTTTCCCGCACCGCCCGGGCGGTATTCACCCGGCCCGCTCATTATTTGCCGCATCCAGCACCCCGGTGGTGATATCCTGGTGGCCCACCCGCTCACGGTATGCCGTCATATTGATTATCGCAATATCAAGCGCTGCCAGCAGTTGCAACTGATTGAGCTTGGGTGAAAAGAAGACTTCCGTTCCGGCTTCACTGGACATAATTAATAATGGGATCGCATGGTGCGGCCCCGCATCGTGATAAATCTGTTCATAGGTATTTTTGAGAATGGGGATCTTTCTTTTCATCGTTAACCCTTACTTGGCTTGTCAGTACGCAGCATCGGCCGTCATTTCTCTATGAAAGGCGTTGTTAAGAATATGATGAATAATGGGAAGATAAATCTGCATGAGTCTGTCGCGTCTATAACTATAGGCCGGATTACGCCCGCCTGATCGGCCAATGTGTAAGTTGAGAGTGTGTTCACACAAATCACTTAATATCATTTACAGCCTATATTCCCGCTGGCACCGCCTCATTTTCCTCAATGAGCCACGGTGAGGCGCGGGCGCTTTTTCCTTTACATCAATCACATCCCGCGGTTTCAGCCT
Source organism: Chimaeribacter coloradensis (assembly GCF_002858715.1). Lineage (GTDB taxonomy): Bacteria > Pseudomonadota > Gammaproteobacteria > Enterobacterales > Enterobacteriaceae > Chimaeribacter > Chimaeribacter coloradensis. The sequence continues at coordinate 63,326 of NZ_PJZH01000004.1, forward strand.
TGCAAAGCCCCCGGCCCCGCATAGACTTTGGGGAGGAGGCACCATGCATACTCACGATCTTGTGTTGCTCGTCAGCCGCGGGCAATTTGCGTTTACCATCGGCGTTCATATCGTGCTGGCCGCGTTGGCGATTGGCTTATCCCTGTTCCTCAGCATTATTGACCTCTTCTGGGTCTGCACCCGCCGCCAGGTCTACCTGGACATCATGCACTTCTGGCAGAAAATTTTTGCCCTGAACATGGGCGTCGGGGTGGTGACCGGCGTGGTGATGGAGTTCCAGTTCGGCACGCACTGGGGGCCGTTTACCGCGCGTACCGGGGCAGTGATCGGCCCGCTGATGTTTTATGAGGTGCTGGTCGCCTTCTTTATCGAGGCGGGGTTTGTAGGGCTGATGCTGTTTGGCCTGAAAAAGATTGGCCCACGCCTGCACCTGTGCGCCACGCTGATGGTGACCGTCGGGGCGATCGTCAGCGCGTTCTGGATCGTGGCTGCCAACTCCTGGATGCAGACCCCGGCCGGGTTTTCGGTGATGGCCGGGGGCCGCTTTGTGCCGGACGACTGGTGGGCGGTGATCTTTACCCCTTCGTTCCCTTACCGCTTCCTGCATATGCTGCTGGCCTCGGTATTGGGTACCGCCTTGCTGATTGCCGCCTGCGCAGCCCGGCACCTGCTGCGGGACCGGCACAACCCGCAGGCGCGCGTCATGTACGCCGTCAGCCTCGCCGGGCTGATTCTTTTTATCCCGCTGCAAATTCTGGTGGGTGACCTGCACGGGAAAAACAGCCTGGTGCACCAGCCGCAAAAAGTGGCGGCGATAGAGGGGAGCTGGCAGCGCCCCGCGCCGGGAGACGGGGAGCCGCTGCGGCTGTTCGCCCTGCCGGATCAGGCGCAGCAACGTAACCGGGCGGAGCTGGCGATCCCGCATGTCGGCTCGCTCTATCTACACCACAATTTGACCGGCACCATCACGCCGCTCTCCGCGTTTCCGCCTGCCGACTTACCCAATGTGCCGCTGGTATTTTTCGCCTTCCGGCTGATGGTGGGGCTGGGGCTGTTGATGGCCGCCGCCGCGGTTGCCGCACTGGTGCTCTGGTTGCGCGGCCGCTTATTTGAGAGCCGCACGCTCGCCCGGATGATGGTGGCCCTCGGCCCGGCCGGGTTTGCCGCGATGCTGGCCGGCTGGGTGGTGACAGAATCAGGGCGGCAGCCGTTTACCGTCTATGGACTGATGCGCACCAGCGAGAGCCACAGTGTGCTGAGCCTGCCGCTGTCACTGGCGGTCATTGCGCTTATCGTCGCGGTATACCTGCTGACATTCGGCATCGGTCTCAAACTGCTGTTGCGGCTGCTTAACCAGCGCCCGCAGGCGGGGGAGCAGGGCGCCGCACCGGAGATGTGGCAGATGCTGACGCACAAGGAGGAGCCGTGATGGTGTTCACCCCGGATGCGCTGGCGATGGTCTCGGCCGCTACCCTGGCCTTTTCACTGCTGACCTATATCCTGCTGGACGGCACCGACCTGGGCGTCGGCATCTGGCTCGGCATGACCTCAGATCCGGCCGACCGCCACCGGCTGACGCTCTCCATTCTGCCGATTTGGGACGCCAACGAAACCTGGCTGGTGCTGCTGCTGGGCGGCATGCTGGCGCTGTTCCCGGCTGCCTACAGTGCATTTTTAACGGCGGCGCTGGTGCCCGCCATCATTATGGTCATGGCGCTGGTGATGCGCGGGGCGGCCGTGGAATTTCGTCAGGTGGCGAAGCGCCCCTGGCTGTGTGACGCCGCGATTTTTGCCGGTTCGCTTATCGCCGCGCTGTTTCAGGGCATCCTGTTCGGCACGGTGATTCAGGGCATCCCCGGCAGCGCGGCAGCGCCGGAAAGCGGGGTCTGGTGTACCCCGTTCACCCTGTTCAGCGGCGGGGTGCTGGTGGCGCTCTACCTGCTGATGGGGGCCGGGTGGCTGATCTGGCGGCTGGCTGGGGAGCTGAGCCGGGTATTCCGGCGGCGGGCGGCCTGGCTCGGGGTTCTCACGCTGCTGCTGTGCACTGCGTTTCTGCTGTGGCTGCGCCACCTGAATCCCCAGTATGCCGCCCGCTGGCAGGATATGCCGGTCTGGCTCACGTTTGCGGCGCTGCTATTGGTTATGGCGTTGATCTTTTACCAGGTATTACACCATCGCCTGACAATGTTACCGTTGATGACCATTCTGCTGGCGACCACGCTGGTTTTTCTGGCGCTTGCGCTGACCTTATTTCCGCAACTGCTGCCGCCGCGTTTCACCCTGTTTAACAGCGCCGCGCCACCGGCCACACAAGGATTTGTGCTGGTGGGGTATGGCTTAGTGATCCCTTTTACCTTGTTTTATAACACCTATGTCTTTTCGGTATTCCGGGGCAAAATTCGCCGGCAGCCTTACGGGTGAAAAATTGATATTGGGGCCATGCTGATCTATACCTCTAAAACAGACCTTTTTTTGGCTCATGCTTTTTTTCCTGAGCATGATGTAAATGCACTGATAAAAGGACGGTTCTATGAAAGACAGCGAATTACCGGACAAAATCCAGGATGATCCCCATGAGGGCCAACCCGATGGCAAAACGAATCTGGTCATCGCTTACACCGCGTGGGCGATATTTGTGGTGGTCATCGGCACTTATGTTACGGTGTTCTGGCGCTGACAGCCGCGCTTCCGGAAAAAAGATAAGCCGCCTGTTATCCTGATGAGACAGGCGGTTTTTTTATCTCTGCTGTTTATATTTCATTGCGTTTTCCCCTCTTGTTTCTTCTGCTTTTTGCTCTTCGGAATCCTCTTAATCTTGGCCTGTTTACCCTGTGATGCGGCTTACTGAATATTGCCTCTCCCGCCTGCGGCAATGTAAACCGTGAAACCGCGCCGGGCCGCGTACCGCGCGGGCTGATGCCCGCCGGCCCTCTGGCCTGCTGCCCCGCAGGTAAATGCCAAATTTATTATTTTCATAGAGTTAATATCGGTAAATTGCCGTTTATCAGACACAATCTCTCTGCGCTGACTGGATAAATGGTCATTTGCGGCTAAGCTTAATCATGTAACGGAAATTGATGTTCTACGGTGAATAACTGGGAGATAACGTATGACAACGCTAGAAAATTATCTTGATTGGCTGCGAGACGCTCACGCGATGGAAGAACAAGCCGAAACCATGCTGAAAGGTATGGCCGGTCGCCTTGAGCATTATCCTGACCTGAAAATGCGTATCGAGCAGCATATTAGCGAAACCAAAGACCAACAGCGTTTAGTTAAAAGCGTCATTGATCGTTATGACACCTCTAATTCCACCTTTAAAGATATTGCCGGTAAAGCCACCGCAATGGGCCAGGCAATGGGCGGTATGTTTGCCAGCGATGAAGTTGTAAAAGGTGCAATCAGCGGTTACGTGTTTGAAAATCTGGAAATTGCCTCTTATACCTCATTGATCGCTGCCGCTAAAGTGGTGGGTGACCAGGAAGGGGAGCGTATTTTCAGCCAGATCCTGGAACAGGAAGTGGCCATGGCGAAATGGTGCCTGGATCATCTGCCGGATGTTACCCAGAAATTCCTTGCCCGCTCTGAAGCACCGAATACCGAAGCCAAAAAATAGTTTTTCTTCTCTGTCCCGGTACAGATGTACCGGGATAACAATAATTGCAGTGCCCCCCATTTCCGATTCCATGCCTGAATAAGGCAGGGCCGCGTTTACCCTTAAATTTGCGGAATCGGGTGAGTATGTCCAAAACAAGAGGAAGCATATAATGTTTAAGCATGTTAAAGGACTCCAATATACCGTTCGTGTTGCCGGCCCTAACCCAGGCCTGGCGAATTTAATGCTGGAGCAGTTCGGCGGCGCGCAAGGCGAGCTGGCCGCGGCAATGCGCTACTTCACCCAGGGTCTGGCAGAAGATGATGCAGGGCGTAAAGACCTGCTGCTGGACATCGCGACCGAAGAGCTGAGCCACCTGGAGATCATCGGTACCATTATTGCGATGCTGAACAAAGGCGCCAAAGGCGACCTGGCAGAAGGCACGCAAAAAGAAGCCGAGCTTTACCGCTCCCTGACCGGCAACGGCAATGACAGCCACATCACCTCGCTGCTGTACGGCGGCGGCCCGAGCCTGATCAACTCAGCAGGCGTACCGTGGACGGCTGCTTACGTCGACACCATCGGTGAACCGACCGCTGACCTGCGCTCTAACATCGCTGCCGAAGCGCGTGCAAAACTGGTGTATGAGCGCCTGATCAATGTTACTGATGACCCGGGCATCAAAGATGCGCTGGGCTTCCTGATGACGCGTGAAGTCGCGCACCAGAAATCCTTTGAAAAAGCGCTCTACTCCATCCGCAACAACTTCCCGCCGGGCAAACTGCCGCCGGTGCCGGAATATGCCAATACCTACTTCAATATGTCGGGTGAAGGGGAAGTGCGCGGCAGCTGGAACGCCGATGAGAACTTCAACTACGTCAGCAACCCGCAACCGGCTGTTGACGGCGGCGATGGCGGCGCATCTGTAGCACTGGGCGGTGAGCAGAAATCTGACCTGGAAGCGATGATGATGCGTACCCAGTCCAGCCCGGACATCAACCCGGTGACCGGTGCCGATTTGGGTGCTGCCAACCCGATTGATAAAGATCGCGCTACGGGTAAAAAATAACCCACGCCTGCTGTCCCTGACGCAAGGTAATAACCGCCGCCCACATCACCGGGCGGCTTTTTTATTGTGCCCGCCTATTGTTAACAAGCCGTTAATAACTATAAGCCACTTTAACACCCCAGGCTAAATATCGTGCTACCAGCATAGGAATAGTCTTAATAAATAAGCGGCCAACCGCTCAGGCATTTACCTTAATAAACGGGACGTTATAGTAGCAGGGTAATGATTTTCACTGTAACGAAGATCACCTTGACACTTTTTTGCCCGCGTCTTGCGGGCTTTTTTTTGCCGCGGCCAAAGCAAGCGACAATAAAAAACCCCGGCATCAGCCGGGGCGGGGATATTCGCTGTCACGAATCGGGAGATTATTTCGCCGGGGCAGTCTGGCCTTCGGCAATAATAGTCAGCTTCTCATCGGTGGCTTTCTCTTCTTTCAGCGTCTCTTCCAGCAGGGAAGCCGCTTCGGTAAAGCCCAGTTTCAGCGCCATCGCGTGCAGGGTGCCGTACGTCGCGATCTCATAATGCTCTACTTTCTGGGCGGCACCGATCAGGCCTGCATCACGTACCGGGCCTTTCTCAACGCCGTCAATGATCTCCTGCGCTTCCTCTACCAGCCCTTCCAGCGCGTGGCACTTCATACGTTTGATACGCAGTTCCGGCGTTGCTTCAACCAGCTGGTCCAGACGTTCAATCTGCCCCTGGGTCTCTTCCAGGTGAGTATGGAAAGCATCAACTAACTTAGGGTCCTCAGCCGCACGGGCCATTTTTGGAAGAGCCTTAGTTATTTGTTTCTCGGCGCTGTAAACGTCAGACAAATCATGAATGAAAAGATCCTTCAGGGTCTTAATAGCCATCTGGTTATCCTCTGTTGTGCTGCATTAGTAGGGAATGTCATTAAAATTGCATAACCTGTTGCTGCAATTTTTATCCTTCACTATTAAGTAATAGCTGAAAGTGACGGAATTTCCAGTAAAGCGCCTGAGAGAAGTCCGGATATTCCTTTTCAGCCGGGTGCGTGACCTGTGTTTTTTATTTCCGCGGCTTAGGCGGGGGATTTCCCGGCTTTCATGGGGTGACAGGCCATTATTTACCGGCCTGCGGGTACGCCCCCGCGGTATAGCGGGGGCGCGGCAGTCAGGGTTTAAATACCGCACGCAGGCAGCCGTCAGTTTTATGTTTGAACATGTCATAGCCGAGCGGCGCATCTTCCAGTGAGAAGCGGTGCGTCACCATAAATGCCGGGTCCAGCTCCCCTTTGGAGACGTGGTCCAGCAGCCGGTGCATATAGCGCTGCCCATGCTGCTGGGCAGTGCGCACTGTCAGCCCTTTGTTCATCATCAGGCCAAGCGGGAATTTATCCATCACCCCATACACCCCCAGGATCGAGAGGGTACCGCCTTTGCGGCAGGCCATCATCGCCTGGCGCAGCGCCGCGCCGACATCGGTTTCCAGGTGCAGCAGCTGCTTGGTGCGGTCATACACCTGCGTCAGCCCTTCGCCTTTGGCTTCCATCCCCACGGCGTCGATGCAGCTGTCCGGGCCGCGGCCGCCGGTCAGTTCCAGCAGCGCTTCCTGAATATCCACTTTGGTGTAGTCCAGCGGAATCGCCCCAATCTTGTCACGCGCCATTGCCAGCCGTTCCGGGAAGCGGTCGATGGCGATTACCTTCTCCGCCCCCATCAGGTAGGCGCTCTGTTGCGCCATCAGCCCGACGCCGCCGCAGCCCCACACCGCGACAATATCGCCGGGGTGAATGTTGCAGAAATCCGCCCCCATGTAGCCGGTGGGGGCGGCGTCGGAGAGGAACAACGCCTGCTCATCGGTGACGTTTTCCGGCACGACAAAACAGTCGTTGTCAGCGAACGGCACCCGCACATATTGCGCGTGGGAACCGGCATAACCGCCGAATGCGTGGCTGTAGGCGTAGATCCCGGCGGTGGGGTAACCGAGGATCGGCTCTGCCAGCTCCGGGTGCGGGTGGGTGTTGTCACAGCAGGAGTAGAGTTGCTGCTGACAGAACCAGCAGGAGCCGCAGACGATAAACGACGGCACCACCACGCGGTCACCGGGTTTGACCTTTTTCACCTCGCGGCCAACCTCGACAATCTCCCCCATAAACTCATGGCCCAGCACATCCCCCTCTTTCATGCTCGGGATCAGGCCGTCGATGATGTGCAGATCGGAGCCGCAGGTGGTGGTCAGCCCGACGCGGACAATCGCATCTTTCGGGTTGATGAGGGTCGGGTCGTTTACGGTTTCGACCCGCAGGTCATTGACGCCATTCCAACAGAGTGCTCGCATTACGCCTCCTTCTCTTTGCGGTCGCCGGCGGCCGGCAACGGGGCCAGCTGCGGGATTTCACCGGTTTCGGCCAGGCTTTTAAACCGGCGCAGGGCTTTGCCCAGGGTCTCTTTGGGCACCAGGTCAAACATGGAGGTGAGCTTCTCACCCAGCGCGCCGCCCGGTGGGTCAAACCGCACCTCCAGCGTCAGCTCCGTGCCTTTATTGCCCGGTGCCGGGGCGAAGCTGAGGCGGCCCTCATTCGGCATATCTGCGCCTTTCAGCGATCGCCAGAGGATGAACTGCCCCTCGGCCTCATCCACAATGCGCACCTGCCAGTCAAATTTCTTGCCCAGCGGCCCCTCGACCCGCCAGCGGGATTCGGTGTCACTCAGCACCTCAATATCGGCAAAGTGGCCCATCACCAGAGGCAGGGTGTCAGGCTGCCGCCAGAGCCGGTGCAGCTCTGCCGCCGGGCGGCCAATGGTAATCCAGCGGCGGATCACCGGCTCATCACTGCCTTTCACCCCGGTGGCATCAAGATAAGAGTCTTGCAAAATCGTCCCCTCCTGGTTGCTTGCACAAAAGGCGGCACAACACCCCGCCCAGCATCACTCCTATACAGTTAAGCAAACTTCAGACAATTCACCGGAAAATGAGGCGAATTTGCAGGGAATGGGTGGGGAGGAGGGGAATAGGGATGATAATGCGATAAACGTCGGGTGCTTATCAGCCCGATAAACACAGTAAATATGAAGAATCAGCCTGCTTTATGCCGAAAAAGCCTGCCGCCCGCATGCGCCAGCACAAATACCGCCGCCTGGATCAGGACGATCACCGGGCCGGTGGCGGCGTCGAGGTAGAAGCTGAGGTAGGTGCCGCTGATACACGAGCACACCGAGACCAGCACGGCGACGGTGAGCATCGCCGGGAAGCGGCGGCAGAGCTGGAAGGCGGTGATGCCGGGGGTGATCAGCATCGCGATCACCAGAATCACCCCTACCGCCTGGAGCGCGGCGACGATGGTCAGCGCCAGCAGGGCCAGCAGGCCGTAATGCAGCAGCGTGACCGGCAGGCCGCTGATGCGCGCCTGTGCCGGGTCAAAGCAGAACAGCACCAGATCGCGCTGTTTCAGCAGCACTATCGCCGTGACTATCAGAGCGATCGCCAGCGTCTGCACCAGCTCCGCGTGGCTGATACCCAGCACATTGCCGAACAGCAGGTGCGTCAGGTGCTGGTCGGTGTCGAGGCGGGAGAACATCACCAGCCCGATGGCGAACATCCCGGAGAAGACGATGCCCATCACCGCATCCTCCTTCACCCGGCAGTGGTCGCGGATAAAGCCGGTCGCCAGCGCGCACACCATGCCGGAGCCAAATGCGCCGATCACCAGCGGCAACCCGGCCAGCCAGGCCAGCACCACGCCCGGCAGCACCGCATGGGCTATCGCATCGCCCATCAGAGACCAGCCTTTCAGCACCAGAAAGCAGGAGAGCAGGGCGCAGACGATGCCGACCGCCACCGAGGCGAGCAGGGCGCGCTGCATAAAGGCAAACGACAGCGGTTCCGTCAGCCATTCCATCCGCTTTCCTCCCGGGCGTGGCGGCGGGCGCGCCACGCCCCCAGCAGCCCATGTTTGGGGGCGAACAGGAACGCCAGCAGGAACAGCAGGGTTTGCAGCGTCACAATCACCCCACCGGTCGCGCCGTCGAGATAGAAACTGAGCCACGCGCCCATCGCGCTGGTGAACGCGCCGATCAGCACCGCCAGCAGCAGCAGGCGCGGGAAGCGGTCAGTGAGCAGGTAGGCCGTCGCGCCCGGCGTAATCACCATCGCGATCACCAGAATCGCCCCCACGGTTTGCAGCGCCGCCACCGTGCAGGCGCTGAACAGCGTGAAAAAAATGAGCTTCAGCCGCAGTGGTAACAGCCCCACGGTGCGCGCGTGGCCTTCGTCAAAAAAGACCACCAGCAGATCTTTCCACAGGCAGAGCAGCACCAACAGCGTTACGCCGATGATGATCTGCACCTGCATCACATCCTCATCGGCAATGCCGAGGATATTGCCGAACACAATCGACTGGATGTTCACCGACGTGGGGTTAAGGGAGATAATCAGCAGCCCGGCGGCAAAAAAGGTCGAGAACACAAAGCCGATGATCGCGTCCTCACGCAGCCGGGTCAGGTGGCGGATCAAGGCCATCGCCACGGCAGCCAGCATCCCGGTCAGGAACGCGCCTGCCGCGTAGGGCAGGCCGAGCGCATAGGCCCCGGCAACGCCCGGCACCACCGAGTGGGAGAGCGCATCCCCCATCAGTGACCAGCCCTTCAGCATCAGGTAGGCGGAGAGAAAGGCGCAGGCCGCGCCCACCAGCCCGCTGACCCAGATCGCCTTGAGCATGTAGTCATACCGCAGCGGCAACAGCAGCAGATCGATCATACCGTGCCCCCGGCCACCGCGTCCGGCAGGTTCAGTGAAGAGAGCACACCGCCGAACGCGCGCTCCAGGTTGGCGCGGGTGAAGGTCTCCGCCAGCGGCCCGGCGGCCAGCACCGTGCGGTTAATCAGCACCGCGCTGTCGCAGAAGGCGGGCACACTGCTGAGGTTGTGGGTTGACACCAGAATCAGGTGCCCCTCGGCGCGCAGCGCCTTCAGCAGGTCAACAATCGCGTTCTCCGTCTGCACATCCACGCCGGTGAACGGCTCATCCAGCAGCAGCACCCGCCCCTGTTGTGCCAGCGCCCGCGCCAGAAACACCCGCTTTTTCTGGCCGCCGGAAAGCTCACCAATCTGCCGGTGCTGCAACGCCGTCAGCCCGACGCGCGCCAGCGCCTCGTCCACCTGCTGGTGATCCTCTTTTGAAGCGATGCGCAGGAAATTCATCCGGCCGTAGCGCCCCATCATCACCACATCCCGCACCAGCACCGGGAAGTGCCAGTCCACCTCCTCGGCCTGCGGCACATAGGCGATGCGGTTCTGCTTCAGCGCAAGGCGGATGGGCCGGCCATCCAGCGTCACGCGCCCGGCAGAGGGGCGCACCATCCCCATGATGCTTTTGAACAGCGTGGACTTGCCGCTGCCGTTGACGCCAATCAGCGCGCAGAGCATTCCGCCCTGCAACCGGAAACTGGCCCCCTCCAGCGCGGTGTGGCCGTTACGGTAGGTGACGCTCATGCCTTCCACCGCCAGGTGCGGCAGCGCTGCGGATGCGTTCATTGGTTAAACCCCTTCGCGATGGTGTCAACCGTGACAGTGAGCAGATCGAGGTAGGCCGGCACCGGGCCGCCGGCCGCGGAGAGGGAGTCAACATACAGCACGCCGCCGTAGCGTGCGCCGGTCTCCTTGCTGACCTGACGCGCCGGTTTGTCGGAGATGGTGCTTTCGCTGAACACCACCGGCACCTGGTGTTCGCGCACCTGGTCGATCACCTGCCGCACCTGTTGCGGGGTGCCTTGCTGGTCGGCATTGATCGGCCAGAGATAGAGCTCTTTCAGCCCGTAGTCACGCGCCAGGTAGCTGAACGCCCCCTCGCTGGTGACCAGCCAGCGCTGTGCAGGTGGGATGTTATTGAGGCGGGCGCGCAGCGGCGCATCCAGGGCGCGGATTTTATCGGCGTAGGCGCGGGCGTTGCGGTTATAGGTGTCACGGTTGGCGGGGTCATACTTCACCAGCGCCGCGCGGATGTTGTCGATATAGATCAGCGCATTCTGCGGGGACATCCAGGCGTGGGGGTTGGGGTTGTTGCGGTAGGGGCCGTCACGGATCGGCACCGGCGTGATGCCCTGGGTGATCACCACCGACGGCACGTCGCGCACATTCTCAAAGAAGCGGCTGAACCAGCGCTCCAGGTTCAGCCCGTTCCACAACACCAGATCCGCAGACTGGGTTTTGACGATGTCACGCGGCGTGGGCTGGTAGTCATGGATTTCCGCGCCGGGACGGGTGATCGACTCCACCACGGCGGCGTCGCCGGCCACGTTTTGCGCCATGTCCTGAATCACGGTAAAGGTGGTCAGGACCCGGAACTTTTTTTCGGGCGCCCCCTCAGCCTGCGCGCTGCCGGTAAACAACGCCACCAGCATGCTTACCAGCATCAGCCGCAGCGTAAACGGTGAGCGGCCATATAACCCCAGCAGTTGCCTGAATCGTGCCATTGTTGCCCCCTTATCACGTCATCGGGTCGATCCCGCGGCCCGCCGCATCAGATCGATTAATAAACAGGTATAGCACAGGCTATATTTTATAGCAAAAGCAAAAGACAGCGAAATTTGTTATGAGGCGCGCATGGTTTACAATGAGCGCGGTCAAGATGCTAATACCGGAGAGGAGTGCCGGGGATTGGTCAGTAAAAATGAGGAACGTGAATGACCCAGAACGACAAAACCAACCCGACCGGCAGTAACCCACTATTGGGTGTCGAAGAACATGTGCAGGGATTCTTACAGGTACGCGAAGCCCACCGCCGGGAACTGATCGACGACTACGTCGAGCTGATTTCCGATCTGATTGGCGAATTCGGCGAAGCGCGGCAGGTGGATCTCGCCGCCCGGCTTGGCGTGTCGCAGCCGACGGTGGCCAAGATGCTGAAACGGCTGGCTGCCGCCGGCCTGGTGGTACAGATGCCCTACCGCGGCGTGTTTTTAACGCCGGAAGGGGAAAAACTGGCGGTGGAGAGCCGCATCCGCCACCAGATTGTGGAGTCTTTCCTGCTGGCGCTGGGCATCAGCCCGGAAACCGCCCGCCGCGATGCAGAAGGCATCGAACACCATGTCAGTGATGAGACGCTGGAGATCTTCCGCCGTTTCACGGAGCAGGGCCGCAACCCGGCATAACCCTGTTTCCGGCTTATTGCCTGTGGCGGCAATAAGCCTGAACCCGCGTTAACTAAATTCCACGTTAACAAAGCCAAATAACGTATTTTGCTCCGTCGCCTGTTTTCGGTAACGTGGTGGCTGTCCCGTAACAGGTCACCTTTACCGGCTGCCTGACTGGCCGGGCATTTCTGCAAACCGTTACTCCCGTTATTATGGCCATTCCGCTGAGTGGCCCTTTTTTTACCTGTTTTTTATTGCCGTTCTGATAATAACCGGAAAGGTTACCGGGGCTTTTCCTGTGAAAACCACAAGCAACTATAAGGTTAGAAAAAAAAGCCATAAGCAAACCTGTTTTAATCCTTTCGCTTAGGTAGCGCATTCTTTAGCATGGGCAGGCAAACACACTTTTTATGTCATGAATGCCAGTTATTCATCTATAAATAAAAGCTCAACGCAGCAGATTATTTATTCAGCATCTTGCTGAAAATAGCGGCAATTGATAAGGAACAGGGGATATGATCGTTCTTTCGAACGTGACCAAACAATTTAACGGCGATAAACAGCCGATTGTGGCGGTCGATAACGTCAGCCTGAGCGTTGAACGCGGGCAGATTTACGGCATCATCGGCTACAGCGGGGCGGGGAAAAGCACCCTGATCCGGTTGCTGAACGGGCTGGAAAAACCGACCTCCGGCGTGGTGAACGTCGCGGGGCAGGACATCGCCCAGGCCAGCGGTGAGCAGTTACGCCGCGCCCGTCTGAAAATCAGCATGGTGTTCCAGCACTTTAACCTGCTCTGGTCGCGCACCGTCAGCGAGAACATCGCGTTCTCGATGCAGATTGCCGGCACACCGAAAACGGCGATCCGCCAGCGGGTGCAGGAGCTGGTGGCGCTGGTCGGGCTGCAGGGGCGTGAGGATGCCTACCCCTCCCAGCTCTCCGGCGGCCAGAAACAGCGCGTCGGCATCGCCCGCGCGCTCGCCAACAATCCCGAAGTGCTGCTGTGTGACGAAGCCACCTCCGCCCTGGACCCGCAAACCACCGACGCCATCCTTGAGCTGCTGCTGGACATCAACCGCAAGCTTAACCTGACCATCGTGCTGATCACCCACGAAATGCATGTAGTGCGCAAAATCTGCCACCGGGTGGCGGTGATGGAGAGTGGCCGGGTGGTGGAAGAGGGTGAAGTGATCCAGGTGTTTACCCACCCACAACAGCCGATTACCCGCCAGTTCGTCAACCAGGTAAACCAATACCAGCAGACGGAAGAGGCGTTTAACCCGCAGCTGGTGAAATCCCTGGGCGGCAACGTGCTGAAGCTGACCTTCACCGGCACCAACGCCCACCAGCCGGTGGTGTCAGAACTGGCGCTGCGCTACCAGCTGCCGTTTAACATCCTGCACGGCAAGATGACCCAGACCGCCAACGGCGCGTTCGGCGAACTGTGGCTGCACGTCAACACCACGCCGGACCTGCTGGAGAAAATTTTGCACGACCTGCAACACCATGACATCAATACCGAGGTAGTCCAATGATCGCATCCCTTTTCCCGCACCTGAAACTGGATCAGCTCTGGGCGGCCACGCTTGAAACGCTCTATATGACGTCGCTCTCCGGCATCGCCACCTTTTTGCTGGGCATTGCATTGGGCCTGGCGCTGTTTCTGACGGCGCGCGGCGGCCTGTTCCAGAATAAGCCGCTCTACACGGTGATTTCCGTCATCGTGAACGTGTTCCGCTCTATCCCGTTCATCATCCTGATTGTGCTGCTGATCCCGTTCACCAAAACACTGATCGGCACCATCCTGGGCGCCAACGCCGCCCTGCCGGCGCTGATTGTCGGCGCGGCACCGTTTTACGCCCGGCTGGTGGAGATCGGCCTGCGTGAAGTGGACAAAGGCGTCATTGAGGCGTCGCGCTCGATGGGCGCGCGCGTCAGCACCCTGATCTTCCGCGTGCTGCTGCCGGAGTCCTCCCCGGCGCTGGTCTCCGGCATCACCGTGACGCTGATCGCGCTGGTCAGCTACAGCGCGATGGCCGGGGTCATCGGCGCAGGCGGCCTCGGCAACCTCGCGTATCTGGAAGGATTCCAGCGTAACCATAACGACGTCACCCTGGTGGCGACCGTGATGATCCTGATCATCGTGTTCATCATCCAACTGGTGGGCGATGTGATCACCTCCCTGCTCGATAAACGTTAACAGACGGAAAAATAAGATGAAAAAAGCACTGACACTGTTGGCTGCGGCCACGCTCTCCGCCCTGAGCCTCTCCGCCTGGGCAGACACCCTGACCGTGGGCGCGTCCAACGTGCCGCACGCTGAAATCCTGGAGCAGGCCAAGCCGATTCTGGCGAAACAGGGCATCGATCTGGAGATCAAACCGTTCCAGGACTACATCCTGCCGAACACCGCGCTGGCCAGCCGTGACATCGACGCCAACTATTTCCAGCATGTGCCTTACCTGAACAGCGTGCTGAAAGACCACGAAGGCGACAAAGACTATGACTTCGTCAGCGCAGGCGCGATCCACATTGAGCCTATCGGCATCTACTCCAAAAAGTACAAAAGCCTGAAAGACCTGCCGAACAAAGGCAAAGTCATCATGCGTGACGCCGTGGCGGAAGAGGGGCGTATCCTCTCTATTTTCGAGCGTGAAGGCGTGATTAAGCTGAAACCGGGCGTGAGCAAGACTGACGCGCGCATCAGCGACATCGTGGAAAACCCGAAAAACCTGCAATTCCTGCCGAACGTCGAAGGCTCGCTGCTGCCGCAGATGTATAACAATGACGAAGGTGACGCGGTTGTCATCAACGCCAACTACGCGATTGACGCGGGCCTCGACCCGGTAAAAGACCCGATCGCGGTTGAGAGCGGTGAGAACAACCCGTATGCCAACATCATCACCGTACACCACGGTGACGAGAACAAACCGGACATCAAAGCGCTGGTGACCGTGCTGCACTCCAAGCAGATTCAGGACTGGATCCGCACCAAATACAAAGGCGCAGTGATCCCGGTTAGTAACTGATTACCGCTCTGATTCGTCCACAACCCGGAACTGGCTTCCGGGTTTTTTTATGGGCAAAATAAAATAAACAGAGATTTTTGTAGACGACTGGTCTAATTAAGTCTAAGGTTACTTCATGAACAAAACAACAGCACAGAAAACGGCCGGCACGCAACAGCGCATCCTGGATACCGGGTACCGCATTATGGCGGCCAAAGGGTTCTCCGCCGTCGGGCTGAACGAAATCCTGACCGCGGCCTCGGTGCCGAAAGGGTCGTTTTACAACTATTTCAGCTCCAAAGAGGCGTTTGGCGAAGCGCTGCTGAATTACTACTTTGATGACTATCTCACAGAGATGGGCGCGCTGTTTGCCCGGCAGGATCTCACTGCCGCCCAGCGGCTGATGGCCTACTTTGAGCAGTGGCGGGATAACCAGTCCTTTGAGGATTGCCAGGGGAAATGCCTGGCGGTGAAACTCGGGGCAGAAGTGGCTGATTTATCAGAAGCGATGCGTACCTCGCTCAGGCGCGGCACCGGGGCCATTACCCGGCATATCGCCGGGGTGATCAACCAGGGCCTTCACGACGGGTCGCTTCAGGTGGACGTAAACGCCGATGAGACAGCCCAGAGCCTTTACCAGCTTTGGCTCGGGGCCAGCGTGATGGTGAAGATTACCCGTACCACGCAGCCATTTGACGCCGCGATGGCAGCGACCCGGCAGTGGCTTAACCTGCCGGCACAGTAACCGCAGTACCCGCTTTCTTTGAAAACGCCTTACCGGCGTTTTTTTAGCGGCGAGTTTAAGACGACCGGTCTATTTTAGACAACCCTTACATTCTGATATTCGGAGAGACACCATGAACGTATTAATCGTACTGACTTCCCATGACCAGCTTGGCGATACCGGCCGTAAAACCGGCTTCTGGCTGGAAGAGCTGGCGGCCCCTTACTACGCCTTCAAAGAAGCGGGCGCGACCATCACGCTGGCGTCCCCGGCCGGTGGCCAGCCGCCGCTGGACCCAAAAAGCAATGAGCCGATGTTCCAGACGGATCTGACCCGCCGCTTTGAAGCGGATGCCGAGGCCACGGCGCAGCTCGCCGCCACCGTGCGTCTCGACAGCGTTTCCCAGGCCGGTTTCGACACCGTGTTCTATCCGGGCGGCCACGGCCCGCTGTGGGATCTGGCAGAAGACCGCCACTCCATTGCGCTGATTGAAGCCTTTGTCGCAGCCAACAAACCGGTCGCTTTTGTCTGCCATGCGCCGGGCGTGCTGCGTCACGTAAAAACCCCGGCTGGCCGCCCGCTGGTGGAAGGCAAAAAAGTCACCGGCTTTACCAATACCGAGGAAGAGGCGGTCGGGCTGACGAAGGTCGTGCCGTTCCTGGTGGAGGATGAGCTGATTGCGAAAGGCGGGATCTACTCCAAAGGGGAAGACTGGGGTTCCTACGTGGTAACCGATGGCCTGCTGATCACCGGGCAGAACCCGACCTCCTCTGCCGCCACCGCCGCCCGGCTGATTGAGCAGTTCCGGAAGTAACATTTCTGCTGCGCCTGAACGTCACAACCCGGAACTCGTTTCCGGGTTTTTTTATGGGCGATTATCTGCTTAAGGCAACGGCACCCTGTTCGTATCCGGCCGCCCGGGTTTGACGGCGGTGAGCGGCACCAGCCATTTGATGAAAGAGAGGTGGCCGTCGTAGGGCGGTTCGCTGTAGCGGGCCGGATCGGCGTTGATGTCAAACAGCGGGGTGTAGCCGAGGGACAAACAGAGGCTGACCGCTTCCGGCTGGCGGAAACCGGTGGTAAGAAACGCCTGCTTATACCCCGCCAGCCGGGCGCGGCGCTCCAGCTCCTGCACCATATAGAGCGCGACGCCCTGGCGGCGGTGGTCAGGCCGCGTCCAGATGTGCGACAGCGCCGCGGTGTCATGATCATAAGGGGCGTAGGCCCCGATGCCGATCGCCTCGTCGCCGTGCTTCAGCGCCAGGAACGCGCCTTGCGGCGCAGAGTACAAGGAGGCCGGGCCGTCGCCGCGATCGCCGGAATTCACGCCGTAACGCTGGCGGCACTCGCCGGCCAGCGCCGCGATCAGGGGCACAATACAGGCATCATCAGGGGTGGTTTCAACAAAACAGATCTGATCCATGGACTCTCCTCATTCTCTGTACAGCATCAGGATAATGGGAATGCATAATGCCGTTCAGGCACTATTCCTGACCGCAGGCCGGAAGTAAAACAACAAATCCGGCAAACGGAAGCTGAAAAATGCAGAAGAATCCCCTGACCGACCCTCAGGCGCGGTGGTTAAGGCGGCGCGCCAGCCGGTCACCGGCCAGTTGCAGCAGCGTGACCAGTGCCACCAGCGCCACAATCACCGTCAGCATTACCTGCGTGTCGAAACGCTGGTAGCCGTAACGGTAGGCGAGGTCGCCCAACCCGCCCGCGCCAATCGCCCCCGCCATCGCGGAGGCGTTGATCATCGTCACCAGTGTGATGGTAAACCCACTGACAATCCCCGGCAGCGCTTCAGGCAGCAGCACATGGCGGATGATATGCCCGCGCTTGCAGCCCATCGCCTGCGCGGCTTCCGTCAGGCCGTGATCGACTTCGCGTAAACTGACTTCCGCAATCCGTGCGAAAAACGGCATCGCCGCCACCGTCAGCGGCACCACCGCCGCCCAGACGCCATACGAAGTGCCGACCAGCATCCGCGTGAACGGGATCAGCGCCACCATCAGGATCAGGAAAGGTATTGAGCGGAACAGGTTGACCAGCCCGCCCAGCACCCGGTTCAGCGACACATTCTCATACAGGCCGTTGCGGTCGCTTACCACCAGCACCACCGCCAGCGGCAGGCCGAGCAGCAGTGCCAGCAGCGAGGAGATGCCCACCATCAGCAGCGTGTCGAGGAACCCGCCCCACAGGCGGTCAAGCAGCAGTGACATAACCCAGTACCTCCACACGGTCAGCAATATCATCAGAATTCGGCAGCGGTGCGCCGCCGGCAGGGGTCACGGCCAGCAGCAGGTGGCCGACCGCGCGCCCCTGAATCGGCTCCAGGGCGCTCTCGACCAGCGTGACCGTACCGTTAAACGCCGCCAGCACCCGGTTGAGATCGGGCGTGACGCCGTCACCGTGGTAGCGCAGCCGCACCAGCAGCGGGGCGTGCGGCGTTCCCGGCGTAGCGGTCAGCTGGTCACTGAAACGGGCGGGCAGCCGGTCATGCCCCGGCGTCAGCAGGCTGCGGGTGGTGGGTTGCTGCGGGTTGCCGTACACCGCCCACACCGGCCCCTGTTCGATAATCTGCCCGCGTTCAATCACCGCGACACGGTGGCAGAGGTCGTGGATCACCTCCATCTCATGGGTGATCAGCACAATGGTGATGCCCATCTCGCGGTTAATCTGCCGCAGCAAATCAAGGATGGCGCGGGTAGTTTCCGGGTCGAGCGCCGAGGTCGCCTCATCACACAGCAGCAGCGCCGGGTCATGCACCAGCGCGCGGGCGATGCCGACGCGCTGTTTCTGGCCGCCGGAGAGCTGCGCCGGGTAGGCGTCCTGCCGCGCTTCCAGCCCCACCAGCGCCAGCAGGCGGTCTACCCGTTGATTGCGCTCCCCGGCTTCCACCCCGGCCACGCGCAGCGGCAGTTCGATGTTCTGCCGCACTGTTTTGGCGGAGAGCAGGTTGAAATGCTGGAAAATCATGCCGGTGCGGCGGCGGTACGCCACCAGCTGATCCTCATCCAGCGTGCCGATGTCGGTGCCGTCCACCACCACGCGGCCGCCGGTGGGGCGCTCGAGCCGGTTCAGGGTGCGGATCAGCGTGGATTTGCCCGCCCCGCTGCGGCCGATGATGCCGAAAATCTCCCCGCGGCGGATGGTCAGGTCAATGTCCTGCAACGCCGCCACCTGCTGGCCGGGGTAGACTTTGCTGACCCCGGCGAGGTGCAGGTGCGTCTCATCGCCGGTATGCCAGGGGATCGCCGCCGCCTCGGTGCGGCCGGGGTGGGGAAGCTCAATCACCGTCATCGCTTACTGGCTCCAGCCGGGTTGGTAGAGTTTGCCGTAGAAGCTGTCGAGTTTGGCGCGTACCACCGGCGAATGCTGGTAGATAGAGACAAACTGCTTCAGGCGCGGGTCGTTCTGGTGGCCGTCACGCACCACAAACTGAATCACATACTCGGGGTGTTCCAGCCCATCAAACAGCAGCGCGTTATTGGGGTCGATCACGCCGGAGAGCCGCAGGTAGTGCGGGTAGCCCACCGCCAGGTCGACCTCATCCAGCGTGCGCGCCAGCTGCACTGCCTCCACTTCGATAATGTCGATATGCTTCGGGTTGGTAACGATGTCCGCCGTGGTGGCCTTGATGCCGACGCCCGGCGTCAGGGTAATCAGCCCCGCTTTCTGCAACAGCAGCAAACCGCGCCCGCCGTTGATCGGGTCGTTGGGGATCGCCACTTTGGCGCCGTCCGGCAATTCCGCGATGGAGGCATGTTTTTTCGAATACAACCCGACCTGGTTGATGATCGCCGGGGCGTAGGCCACCAGGTGGAAGCCGCCCTCCTGGTTGGCATTCGCCAGGAACGGGCGATGCTGGAACAGGTTAACGTCAATGTCGCCGTTCTCCAGGCTGACGTTCGGGGCGATCCAGTCGCTGAACTCGATAATCTCAACCTTCAGCCCCTGTTTGCCCGCCTCGGCGGCGGCGGCTTCCAGCGGCGGTGAAAAGGCTGCGGTGGTGCCGACCTTCAGCGGGCCGCCCTCTGCCGCGGCGGCCGCGCCGGAAAGCGCCATGCAGGCCGCCAGTAACAAACTTTTGCCCAGGCGGGCGTGTTCCCAGAGTGGTGTGGTCATGTCGTTTCCCTATGAAAAAAGTAAAAGTAAAAAGGTCTGCTACCTGATGTTGTTCTGGGTCAGGGCGCGCCATGCCGCTGCCGGGTGGCTGGCGGGCAGGCGGTCGCCCTGGCGGAACAGCTTTTGCCGCAGCGTGCCCGGCCGGTAGGCGGTTTTGTAGCGCCCGCGGGATTGCAGCTCCGGGATCACCCAGCGGATCACATCCTCATAGCTGCCGGGGTTGAGGATGCGCGAGAGGTTGAAGCCGTCCACGTCGCCCTCATCGATCCAGCGCAGCAGCTGATCGGTGACCTGCGACGGGTCACCCACCAGCAGCGGGTAACGGCTGCCCATCGCGTGCTGTTCCAGCAGGCGGCGGCGTGTCCAGCCGCTGTAGGTGTTGGTGACGGACTCAATCGCCTGCGTCGGCCCGGCCTGAATCGGCTCATCCAGCCCGTAACGCGCCAGATCGATGCCGGTGGAGCTGGAGAAGTGGGCGATGCCCGCCTCCGGGCTGGCGTAACGCAGGTAGTCGCGGTACTTCTCCTGCGCTTCGGCGGCGGTCGGCGCGACAATCACCCCGACGCCCATAAAGACTTTCAGCGCATCGGCCGGGCGGCCGGCGTCCACTGCTGCCTGCCGCAGGGCGTGCACCTGATGGCGCATCGCCTCCGGCGTACTGCCGGTGACGAAGGTGCACTCCGCATGGCGGCCTGCAAACGCCAGCCCGCGCGCCGAGCTGCCCGCCTGGAACAGCAGCGGCGTGCGCTGGGGGGACGGCGAACTGAGGTGGTAACCCTCCATGCGGTAGAACTCGCCCTGATGGCGGATGCTGTGGATTTTGGCCGCATCGGCATAGCGCCGCCGCGCCTTATCCGCCACCACGGCGTCCTCTTCCCAGCTCCCTTCCCAGAGTTTGTAACTCACCTCCAGGAATTCATCGGCCTGGTCGTAGCGGCGGTCGTGCGCCACCTGGGTCGGCCTGCCCATTGCCCGGGCGGCGCTGTCGAGGTAGCCGGTGACAATATTCCAGCCGATGCGGCCGTTGGTGAGGTGGTCGAGCGTCGACATCCGGCGGGCAAACGGGTAGGGCGCTTCGTAGCTGAGGTTGGCGGTCAGGCCGAAGCCGAGGTGCGTTGTGACCGCCGCCATCGCCGAGACCAGCATCAGCGGGTCATTGACCGGCAACTGGATCGCCTCCTGCGCCGTGAGGCCGATGCCGTTCTGGTAGACGTCATACACGCCGAGGATGTCAGCGATAAACAGGCCGTCAAACAGCCCTTTTTCCAGCAGCGCGGCCAGCTCTGTCCAGTAGCTGAGCCGGTTGAACTCGGTTGAGCGGTCGTGCGGGTGCGTCCAGAGCCCGTGGTGGATATGGCCGACGCAGTTCATGGTAAAGGCGTTGAGCAGCACCTCTTTTCCAGCCATCAGATCGTCCCCCGGCGCGGCGGCAGCACGCCATTCAGTACATAGTTGCCGATGGCCGGGTATTTCCAGCGCACCGGGTCGTGCAGGGTATGGGTGCGGGCGTTGCGCCAGTGGCGGTCGAAATTAAACTCCGCCAGGGTGGCGCGGCTGCCCGCCAGCTCAAACAGCAGGTTCCCGGCCTCCAGGGAGGTTTCCGTGGTCCAGGCGCGCGCCCGGGCCACGGCGACAGAGGCCTCTGCCACCGTCTCCGCGCAGGTATGGCGCTGGGCGGCGTCCACCGCTTCCCCGGCCAGTTCCAGCAGCGCGTCACCCGCCTCAAGCCGCGCCGTCAGCCGCCCGATGCGGTCCAGCGTCAGCGGGTCATCACTCGCTTTCTCCACGCCGGAATCGATCCACGGCCGCGACTGGCTGCGCACAAAGCTGAGCATATCCCGCCAGGCGGCGCGGCCGATGCCCTGATCGATGGCGGCGTGCAGCAGTTGCGCCAGCGGGCCGACCGGCGTCGGGCGTTCGAAAGCGGTCTGGAACGGCACGATGTCCTGGTCGTCGGCCGGGGTGGCGTCAAAGGTCACGGTGCCGCTGCCGGTGGTGCGCTGGCCAAAGCCTGACCAGTCATCCACGATGGTTAACCCCGGGGCGTCAGCGGGCAGGAACACCAGCCGCTCTTTGCCGTCCTCACCCAGCGCGGCAGTGGGCACCCGCCCGGCAAACAGTGCGCCGGTGGCATAGAATTTCTGCCCGGTGACCTGCCACTGCCCGCCGTGGCGTTCCAGCCGGGTATGGCGCTGGTGCGCCGCCGCCGAGCTGAACTCCGCCAGCGCATTGCCGAAATGCACGCCCGCCAGCACTTCACCGTACAGCCGCGCCTGCTGCTGCGGGGAACCGTTCACCCGCAGCACCTCCAGCGCATAAAAGTGGTTTTGCGGCACCTGGCCGATGGCCCCGTCCGCCTCGCTCAGCAGGGCGATCACCTGCGCCAGCACGGCGTTCGGCAGCGCCGGGCCGCCAAAGGCTTCCGGCACCGTGATGCCGCCCAGCCCGGAGGCGAACAGCTCCGCCAGCTCTTCACGCGGCAACAGGCGCTCGCGGTCTCGCCGGGCCGCACCGGCGGCGAAGCGACCGGCCAGTGCGGCGGCGGTTTCCAGTGCCTGCCCGGCAGAGGTGATCCGCGCCGCCGGGCGTGACGGTGTAACATGGGTGGTCATAGCGATGTCCTTGTTCAGATCCAGGAGTGGCGGGCCGGCAACTGGCCGTTCAGCGTATAGGCACCGATGGCGTGGTATTTCCAGCGCACCGGATCGTGCAGGGTGTGGGTACGGGCGTTGCGCCAGTGGCGGTCCAGCCCGAATTCCGCCAGCGTGGCGCGGCTGCCGCCCCATTCCAGCAACTTCTCGCTGGCCCGCAGCGCCACCTCGGTGGTCAGCACCTTGGCCTGCGCCACCGCGATAGAGGCGTACGCCGCGCTTTCCGCCGTCACCGGCCGGGCGTCTGTCTCATCCAGAATGCGCGCCGCCCGCTGCAGCAGGGCGTTGGCTGCCGCCAGCTCGGTATCAAGCCGCCCGACGTCGGCCAGAATGTAGGGGTCGTCCGCATTGCGGGCGGTCTGCGCATCCACCCACGGGCGCGAACGCTCGCGGATAAAGGCGTGCGCCTCATCCAGCGCTCCCTGGGCGATCCCGGCGTCGATCGCCGCCTGGATCAGCTGGGAAATCGCGCCCTGGATGTTGGGGCGCTGCGCCAGCAGGGAGAGCGGCAGCACATGGTCGGCAGCGACCGCCACGTCGCGCAGCCGCATACTGCCGCTGGCTGTGGTGCGCTGCCCCATGCCTGACCAGTCATCAATAATCTCCAGCCCCGCAGCCGGTTGGGGGATCAGCGCCAGCACCGGCTGCCCGGCGTCGTCCAGCGCTTTGACCGCGATAATCTGGGCGAACAGTGCGCCGGTAGAGTAGAACTTGTCCCCCGTCAGGCGCAGCCCGTGACCGGTGTGGTGCAGGCGTGCCTGCATATCCAGCGTATGGCGGGTGTGCTTCTCCGGGCCGCCGTTGCCGATGCGCTGCCCGCCCACCACCGCGCCGAATATTTTCTGCTTGAGCGCCGCCGGGGCCAGTTCATCAATCAGCCGGATCAGGCCGAAATGGTTCTGCGGGATCTGCCCCAGCGCCGGGTCAACGGCGGAGATCACGCGGAACACCTCAGCCAGCACGGTAAAGGGCAGCCCGGCACCGCCATATTCTGCGGCAATGGTGATGCTCCCCAGCCCGCGCTGGCTGAACAGCGCCAGCGCCTCATGCGGATAAATGCGGTCACGGTCCCGGGCCACGGCACCGGGCGCGGCCAGCGCGGCGACGGCCTGCGCCGCCTCCAGCGCCTGTTGCGCAGTATGGATACGCGCCGCCGACGGGGTGCCCGGCCGGTGTGTCGGCGCAGGTGAAACGGCATCAACCATGATTATTCTCCCGGGATAAATTAAAGGTAAAAATCAGGGCGCAGAAAACAGGGGCAATGCGGAACCGGCATTACCGTCTGGCTGCGGGAAAAGGATCGTTATTCTATTCTCGCGAGTGTAATTAGGCGGGGAGCGGGGTGTAAAGCGCGCGCTTAGTGTAATTAGCGCAATGCTTAGCAGATAAATGGCTTTACGGAAAAAGAATAAATAAAGGCTATTTAAGGCCGTGCGCCCCGGCGGTTATCCGCCGGGGAAGCAGGGGTCAGGATTTAAAACGCACGTCGCGGGTTTTGACGCCGGTTTCCCGGACATAGCGCGGGGAGACCAGAATATTCAGGTTATATTTCCGTTCATTGTCCGGCAGGTCGATAAATTTATACCCGGCGGCCAGCAGCGGCTTCGCCATATCCACCGCCACCCGGGAGGGGTGATTAAACTGCACCAGATCGGGCTGCTCTTTTTCCGGGTTAAGCAGCGTGGATAACCCTTTGCAGCGCGCATTCATCATATAGGGCGCATATTTCTGCCGGTAAAAATCGTTATATTTCCAGTGCGGGTATTCAATAGAGAGATACCCGACGGAATACCCGGCATTGCAGGCTGCCACCATATAGAGCGTGGATTCATCATAACTCTCTTTGCCGCTGAGATAATTCAGGTTATCGGAGTAGGCATCTTTATAGGAGGCGGCCAGGGAAACCCCCGCCACCAGCACCGCCATGACCGCCCCGGCAGTTTTCATCTCCTGCAGGAACAGCGCCACAATCAGGATCACCAGCGGTGCACACACATACATGGTGCGGTCGAGCTGGATCGGCTTGTAGAGGGAAATCAGCCACGACAGCGCAATAAAGGCCACCAGCGGCACAATCAGTGCCAGCAGGTAAGCGCCCGGCGTGGCGAATTCCGGCTGGCGGGGGCGGCGGATAAACGGCCAGGCACACACCAGCACAAACACCAGCGCCACCAGCAGGCTGCCGACGCCGCCGCCCACCACCATTTTCGGCAGGTTCGCCACCGGGAAGGCGATATGGATGGCGTTATAGATCTGGTGTACCGGGCTGACCGCCTGCACCCAGGAGTTTTTGCCGCCGAACCCCGAGACCATAAAGATCACGATAAAGTGCGAGACGCACACCAGCATCAGCAACGTAAATTCGATGAACATCCGCAGCCGCTTCGGGCGCGAGATAAACAGCGTCAGCAGGAAGGCAGCGGTGAGGAACAGCCCGATGATGTGCGTCCAGGAGACCAGCACCGACGCCAGGTAGAACGCCGCCTTGTTCTGGTTGCCGCGCAAAAAGGCGATAAATTCGAACGTCTGGATGGTGGAGAGCAGCACCAGCAGCGAATAGGAGCGCGCCTCCTGGGCGAAATGGATAAAGCCGAAGCTGGTCAGGAACAGCAGCAGGTAGAGGGTGACCACGCCGGTGCTGAAGAGCTGCCGCCCGCGCCAGTAAACGTAGAGCGCGGTGCCGGCCGAAAAGACAAAGCTCAGGGAGCGGGCGGCGGTTTCACTGATGCCGAAGGCTTTCACCCAGAAAAACAGCAGCGTGTTGTAGAGGAACGGGTGGACATCATTAAACAGGTAGGTGACGTAAAGGTTACGCAAACCGCTGGTCACCGACTCCATGGTAAAAATCTCATCCACCCAGAACGAGTTGGCCCCCATGCCGGCCAGCGCCATAAAGACACCCAACGCCATCAGCGGCAGATAAATCACAGACTTTTTCACGGCTCCCTCCTGTTTCCGGCGACGGCGCTGCCGGGGTTAACCGGCGTGTGCCGGGTGAAATGGCTGCGGATGACGTTGTCTTCCTGCGGGGCATTTTTCACGATGTAGCGCGGCCGCCCCTTGGATTCGATATAGATCCGGCCGATATACTCCCCCAGCACCCCGATGCCGATCAGCTGCACACCGCCGAGGAACAGCACCGACGCCAGCAGCGAGGGGTAGCCTTTCACCGCATTTCCCCAGACGAGCTTGTCGATGATCATGTACGCGCCGTAGGCAAAGGCGAGCAGGGAGATGGTAAAGCCGAGGTAAGTCCAGACGCGCAGCGGCACGGTGGAAAAGGAGGTAAAGCCCTCCAGCGCCAGGTTCCAGAGCTTCCAGCCATTGAATTTGCTGTTGCCTGCCACCCGTTTTTCACGCGTGTACTCCACAATGGCGATGTTGCCGCCCACCCAGCTCAGGATGCCCTTCATAAAAAGGTTCCGTTCCGGCAGCGCGATGATTTTCTCGACAAACTCGCGCGAGATCAGCCGGAAATCGCCCACATTCTCCTCGATTTTCGGGCGGCTGATCATATTGTGCAGCCGGTAAAAGCCGCTGGCGGAGCGGCGTTTCAGGCGGCTGTCGGAGGAGCGGTCACGGCGCTTGGCCAGCACGATGTCCGCGCCCTGTTGCCATTTATCAATCAGTTGCGGCACCACGTCGATCGGGTCTTGCAGGTCAACATCGATCGGGATTACGGCATCCCCGGTGGCATATTCCAGCCCGGCAAACAGCGCCGGCTCTTTGCCGAAATTCCGGGAGAAATTGACCACCTGCACCAATGGGTCCCGCGCTGCCAGCGCCTGGATAATGTCAGCGGTGCTGTCACGGCTGCCGTCATTAATAAAGATAATTTCAATGTCCCAGGCGGCTAATTCAGGGTAATTCCGTACGGTGTGATAAAAAAAGGGGATCGCCTCTTCCTCATTATAAACCGGCACCACCAGGGAGATTTTCATCTTTTATTCTCCTTGAAAACAATGAAGTTAGAATAAAGAAAACCAATCACCAGGCTGAACAGGGAAAATGTGAGGGTGGTGATCAGCGGTGGCATCGAGAGCACATCTGCCGCGCGGCCAAACAGCACCGCCATCAGCCCCAGGAAGGTGACGTAGATAAAATAACGATAAAGAGAGTGGGCCTGGTTGAATGTCCATTTTGCGTTGGCAAAAAAGCCAAAGGTGGTGGCTACGCAAAAGGCCATCAGATTAGAGAATGTCTGGTTAGACCCCATACTGTAGACCAACATCAAAAAAACCGCCCAGTGAATTAATGTATTCACCACCCCGACAGTGAGATAGCGTTTGAATCTTTTCAGCATAGCGATGCCTTAATGCGGGATTTTTTTCAGTGTAACGTCGGCGTTTATCACGATCAATGAAAAAGCCGGGTGCACCGGAAATTAGGAATTTATGTAATTATCATTATTTTCATTTCCCTGAAAAGTTAATATAAATAATTCCTATGATGTGAAAAAAGGTTATTTTTCTGACGTAATAAATACCGGTTACTTTTATTACGCTATCCCCCGACAACTGCCTGATTGCCCTGACAAAACTTTACACAGGCGCAGAACCTGCGGCACCGCTGTTTCTCACCCGGTTCCAGCCGGGGCAACAGTGATACAGAAAATCTGACCAATGCCGCGCGCCTGCACAGACTGACCCTTAAGCCGGGCTGTTCAAAAAAAGAGCAGAAGACCCGTTATCAGGCTTTGTAAATGGCCGGATCCCCGGGCAGAGAGGTACTTCCCAGGGGCGTAAACTTTCCCTTCCGCTGCCTTTTTGATCATTTTCCTCAGGTTTTTTCTGCCGCTGCCGTTAATAAAGGCGTGTCATCCGACATTCACTTTTTAACACTCCCCTCAGCGACTCACTTAGGTTAGCACCATGACCATTCGCCGTTTTACTTTGCTTGTCCTGGCTTTTCTGTCGTTGCTCTTTGTTACCAGTATTGCGCTCAGCAGCTATTACCTGCAGCGCAGCAATGCGTCTCTGAATGACGTCAACCGTGAAATCCGCGTTGTGCTCTCTATCGTGGATACCATCAACCACAGCCGTACCCTGCGGGTGCATCTCTCCCAGTACATGGCGTACCGTGAGCAGAACAACACTGACGCCGCCGCAGAATCGATGAAGAACGCACAGCGGGTGTTGGGGCTGGCGGAGAAATCGTTCAGTGCCTACCAGGCCTGGCCGAAGCTCGACAAAGAAGCCCCGCTGGCCGACAACTTTGACCAGCGCTGGAAGGATTACCACGACAACGCGCTCGCGCCGTTGATGTCGGTGGCCCAGCAGGGCGATCGCGCCCAGTTTGAGCAGCTGATCACCTCACGTGTACCGCAACTGGACCGCCAGTTTGAGATCTCACTTGATGAGCTGCTCTCCTACCGCGAAAGCTATGCCCGTTCACTGAATGAGACGGCGCAGTCCAACTTCCGCCTCAGCCTGACGCTGCTGATCATCTTCACCGCGCTGTTCCTGCTCACCATGGGCGCGATTGTGGTGCTGCTGAAAAAACGCCTGCTGAACGCGATTGAAGAGGCGCGCGCCCACTGTGAAGAGATCGCCCAGGGTCAGTTGCAGACGCCGATCCATTCCGCGCACCGCGATGAGATTGGCGAGATGATGGGCGCGCTGGAGACCATGCGCCGCTCGCTTTCTGAAACCATCGGGCGGGTGCGGGATTCCAGTGACGCAGTGGCGCACGCCGCCAAAGAGATCGCCTCCGGCAATATGGACCTTTCCGCCCGCACCGAGGAGCAGGCCTCCTCGCTGGGGGAGACGGCCGCCAGCATGGAGCAGCTCACCATCACGGTGAAACAGACTTCCGATCACGCCGAGCAGGTGAACGGTTTGGCGAAAGAGGCGCGCAGCATCGTCTCCGAAGGCAACGGGATCGTGACCGAAGTGATCGACACCATGGCCGGGATTGAGGAAGGGTCGGAGCGTATCGCCAGCATCATCAGCATTATTGAAAGCATCGCCTTCCAGACCAACATCCTGGCGCTGAACGCGGCGGTAGAAGCAGCACGTGCCGGGGAAGAGGGGCGCGGCTTTGCCGTGGTGGCCGCCGAGGTGCGCAACCTGGCACAACGTTCGGCCTCTGCGTCCAAAGATATCCGCGCTTTGATTGAAGTCTCGGACGAGCGGGTACACGCCGGCAGCAAGCTGGTGGCGAAAGCGGGCGAAAGTATGCAGCGCATCGGCACCGCCATCCAGAACGTGACTCAGATCATGAGTGAGATCGCGGTCTCCACCCAGGAGCAGAGCCACGGCATCAATCAGGTGAATATCGCGGTCACGCAGATGGATGAGGTGTCGCAGCAGAACGCCGCGCTGGTGGAGCAGGTCGCCGCAGCGGCCGGTTCCCTGGAGGAGCAGTCTGATCTGTTGCGCCAGACGGTGGCCGTGTTCAAAACCCAGCACTGACCGGACAGCATAAAAAACAAAACGCCCTCGCATGAGGGCGTTTTTTATGGGGTCAGCACAATGTCAGCGCACTCAGAACGTATAGTTCGCGGTGACGGAGACGCTGCGCGGTGCGCCATACACGGCGTACGGGGCGAGGTAGTCGTAGTAGGTCTTATCAAACAGGTTGTTTACGTTGGCCTGCACCGAGAACTGGCGCGTGACCTGGTAACGGCCAAACAGGCTGACCAGCGCATAGCTGCCCTGTTCCGCACGCTGGGAGCCGAGCGGGCCGTCCGCCTCTTCCCAGGTGTGGTTTTGCCAGTTGACGCCGCCGCCCACGGTCAGATCGGCCAGCATCGGCAGCTGGTAACGGGTAAACAGCTTCAGCGACGTGCGCGGCAGGAACGGGTTGATGGCGGTGTTGTCGCTGTCTTTGGCGACATAACGGGTGCCGCCGAAGGTCATCTGCCAGCGGTCGGTCAGCGCGCCGTTCACTTCAAACTCTACGCCCTTGCTGACGGTGCCGTCTGCCGCGCGGTAGGCGGTTTCGGTGGTGCCGGGGATGTAGGTGTTTTCGCTCTGGGCCACGTTGTCCTGCTCGATGCGGAACACGGCGAACGAGGCAGTCAGGCGGCCGTTATACCAGTCCGCTTTCAGCCCCGCTTCGTAGTTTTTGCCGGTCACCGGATCCAGGTAAGTCCCGTTGCTGTCACGCACGGTCTGCGGCTGGAAGATCGAGGTGTAGCTGGCATAGGCCGACCAGGTGTCGTTGATGTCATACACCAGCCCGGCATACGGCGTCACGTCGCTCTTGTCGCTGGTGGCGGTTGAGCCTTCTGCACGCCAGTTGGTGTAACGCGCGCCGACAATCAGCGACAGCGGATCGGTCAGCGACAGGCGGGTCGCAGCATAGACCGACTTCTGGCGGATGGTGTCGTTGGAGTAGTCAACCCAGTCGCTCCAGACCGGGTCAGCCACCGAACCGTTCCACTGGTTATAGTTGCCGATATCCGCTTCGCTGAGCATCGACTGCGAGTTGTAGTAGTGGTTGTTCTGGCGGCTGTAGCTCGCGCCGACCATCAGCTCATGGCTGCGGCTGAACAGCTCAAACGGCCCGGTGGCGTAGGTGTCAACCGAGTCCAGCTTGCGTTTGCCCTTGTTCCAGCCGCCGTAGGCGTTCACACCGCTGCCGGTGGTTTTGTCCGGGAAGCCGGAGGCGTACATCAGTTTGGAGTCGAAATCACTCTCCGCATGGGTGCCGTTCAGGCGCGCCTGCCAGCCGTTGCTGAAACGGTGGGTCAGGTCAGCGTAAACCTTTTTCGACTCGTGGTTGGAGTAGCTCCAGTCCGGGGCCGGGTTGGTCTCGCGGTCATAATGGGTGCGGCTGCCGTCGCTGTACCAGGTCGGCAGGCCGCCCCAGGTCGGGTCGTCGGTGTCGCTTTCCTGATAGTCATAGCCCAGCGACAGGGTGGTGTTGTCAGTGAGATCCGCATCCACGGTGCCGTACAGGAACTTTTTGCGGGTGTGGTAGCGGTCGAGCCAGGTGTCGTTGTCCTGGTAACCGGCGATGACACGCCCGCGCACATTGCCGGACGCCGTCAGCGGCGCGGAAAGATCCGTCACCAGGCGCTGTTTGTCCCAGCTGCCGTAGCTGCCGGAGACCGAGCCCTGGAACTCACGGCTGTCGGCATGCTTGCGCACCATATTGATGGCGGCAGACGGGTTGCCGGTGCCGGTCATCAGGCCGGTCGCGCCGCGGACCACTTCGATGCGCTGATAAATGGCGGTGTCGGAACCGGCATCGCCGAAGTTCCACAGGTTGCTGATGCTGGTGGGGATGTCATCATACAGGTAGTTGTTGATCAGGAAACCGCGGGCGTAGTAGTCAGAGCGGTCGGAGTCGATGTTGCTGGCGGTGATGCCGGTGGTGTTGGTCATCACCTCACCGAGGGTTTGCAAGTCCTGATCCTGCATACGCTGCTGGCTGATGATACTGACTGATTGAGGAATATCGCGCGGCACCATGGACATCTTCGTCCCGGCAGTGGTGATAGGGACGCTGTAATCCTGCTGGCTGCTGCCGGTGGCGCTCTCTTCCTGCGCCGTGACCACCAGCGTGTCATCCGCTGCGTGCGCAAAGGTAAAGGACGCGGAAATCAGCAATGACATCATGGAAAGCGGGAAATACTTCCTGGCCCGCCTGGCGTTAACCGGATTACCTGGGCGCATTACCGCTGGATTTGCCACCATTCTTCTTATTCCTCAATAAATTATTGTTTTATTCACGCTGCTGGAGTGATTCCCTGTAACGCTTCGCGCAAGCATGGCCTCTCCTCCGCCACGTGCGCGATAAAGCGAATGCGAATAATACGCATTGGTCTTTGAGGTGTAAATGAATATTACACCGGTAAGGATCGGCGTTTAGTTTGTTTGCCGGGTGAAAAGGAAGCGTGAAAAGAGAGAAAAGGGGAAGGTGCCGCGCCTTATTCCGGCGCAGCACCTTTTTTCGGGGCGGGGCGGGCAAAGCGCGGCACGTGGCTGCGCAGCTTTTTCATCACCTGGACGTCCGTGAACAGCCGCGTCAGCAGGATCGCCACCAGTGCGAAACCGGCACCGATCACCGTCGCGTAAAGCCGCTCGGCAGCCACGTTCTCCTGCGGCACGCCGAACAGCGACAGCATGAAAATCACCATCACCGTGACGAAGAAGGTAAACACAAAATAGGATTTGGTGATCAGGGTGTAGGAATAGGTGAACGCGAGATAGCCTGAGACGATAAACCCCAGCGCCAGCAGGCGGGGGGTGTCGAGGTGTGCCAGCAGAAACGGTGCCAGCACACTGCCGGAGAGGGTACCGGCAATCCGCGCCGGCACCCGCAACAGCGACTCGCGGAAATGGCTGCGCAGGCAGAGCAGCAGCGTCATGCCTGCCCAGTAGCCGTTTTTAACCTGATACACCTCTACCAGCAGCAGCGCCAGGCACATGGTCAGCATGGCGAAAAATACCGAACTTTGCAGATGGATTTTCTGCCGGTATTTGCGCATCGCCTGCCGGTAAAAGGCCCATCCGGCCAGGCGGGTGAAGTCCTGCAACTGAAAGCGCAGCTGGCTGAACAGCAGGGTAATACAGAGGATCTGCAACAGCGCGCCCGCGCCGACCAGCGCCGCCCGCAGCGCCGCATGGCCCACCGACCCGGAAAAATAGCCGGAGATCAGGAACGCGATCGCCCATTGCAGCAGCGACCACCACAGCCCGCCGCCGATGCCTGCCAGCATCCCGTAGCCGCCGGCGAACACCATCGCGCCCGCGACATAGAGCAGCGGCACATCACCCGCCAGGCAGCCCAGAAATGACGAGAGGCTCACCCCGGCCGCTGTCAGCAGCAACAACAGCAACGAGGAACCTTCCCAGGTTTTATTTGCCCCGAACGCCAGCGTCACGGCGCCGCTCGCCATAATGCTGGCCGCCTGCATCTGATCGAAGCCATAACCCACGGCGAAAATCAGCACGATTGCCGGCAGGCAACACAGCCCCAAATGAATATCGTGTTTTAGCCCCGGAGAAAGGTTCTTCACCTGACATCATCTCCTTATCCCTTTATATCCCATTTGCCGGGCACGCTTTTCCAGCAAAAACCTCTGTTCAGGATAGCTAACTCACGGGCAATCGGGGCGTAAAACACCGGCTGTTAACATTCGACACATTTACAAACAGGCGGGGACATAATAAACCGTCTTATTTAACATAAGGTGCATTAAACGCACTTAAATTCCAGAGGCAGCGCTGTAACTTCCGCTTACCGCCACGATAAAATGCCTGACAGAGGTGCGGAATGTACTTGTTCATCGCGTGGCCCGTCGCCTGTTGCCGGGCCGCGTAATGGAATCTGAGCACGCCTTCACCTCTGAGTTAATTATTCCAAAACAAAAACAAGGAGATACTATGCGAGTTAAGCATATCAGCAGGACGGCTTTGACAATGATTTTTGCCGGCATGATTTTTCCGGCGACTGCATCAGCAACAACGACATTAACCTATTCAGATCATGAACCGCTTGGTGGAATGCGCACCCAGTTTATTCATGACGTTTTTTTTCCGGCTATTGAGAAAGAATCGGCCGGGCGTTTGAAAATTGATGCCCACTGGGGAAGCGAGTTGGCCACCGGACAGGATGTATTGCGGAAGGTGGGCAAAACCGGCGGTGTGGATATGGCAACGGTTGTGCCTGAATATAGTGCAGAGGCCCTGCCTCTCCATCAGCTTTTTAAGAGTTTCCCAATCGGCCCGTCAGGGGCAAAACAGGTCGCCTTTTTCCGTCAGGTTTATGCGCAGGTTCCTGCATTTCCTGCTGAACTGCAGAAACAAAATGTGGTGGATGTCATGCTGACAACAGGTTTTCCCGTGGCCTTTTTCAGCACCACGCCGATTCAAAACATTCTTGATGTAAAAGGAAAAAAATGGCGGACCGCCAGTTTCTGGCACCAGGACTTTTTACGTAATGCAGGGGCGGCCCCTGTGACGCTTCCGTGGGGGCCAAAAGTCTCCGATGCGCTAAAAAACCGGACGCTTGACGGGTTAATGGTCAACAGCGACAGCGGAATAGAAATTAATGCGCAGGAGGCCGCCCCCTATGTCCTGGCATCGAAGGATTTATGGCTAGGCCATGTTTATCTTCTTGTGATGAATAAAACAGTCTGGGACGGGCTGGCGAAGGACGATCAACAGGCTATCCAGCGGGCGGCGGCCTCCTCTTATCAGTCACTTGGCCCCCTTATGGACAGCCGTTTCACAGCAATGATGGCTAAAATGGAAAGCGAAGGGGTAAATATCCGCACACTCACCCCACAAGAAGCGGAAAACTGGAAAACGATTTCGCAGTATCAGCAGGTACAGGCGGACTGGGTAAAAGCACAGGAGGCTAAGGGCGTCAAAAATGCGTCACAAACGCTGAAGCAACTGACAGGGTTGATGAAAGAGACGCTGGCGCAATAAGGTTCCTGGATGCCGCATCGACGTGTTGATTGTGGCATCCGGTTTTAGGGCCGCCGATGCAGCCTGGTCGAAACATGTACCTTAGACGCTACGCCGTAGCGGGCAGTTTTGCCTCAATCGAGGCCAGTGCCGCCTCTCCTGCCCCGTCAAACCCGGCATTCTGCGCCACCACCTGAACGCCCTCCAGAATAAGGGTGATCTCTTTCGCCAGTGCTTCCGGTTCGGCGGCCCCTGCCTGGGTACACAGCGTGGCCAGCCGCTGATATTGCCTCTGCTTGTGCGCCACGATCAGCGCCCTGACCTCAGGGAAATGCCCGCCCGCCTCCGCCAGGGTATTGGTGAACGGGCAACCGCGATGTAATGTCTCGTGCAAATTATCGGTAATGAACTGCGCGAAGCCGGTGATTTGCGCCGCCGGATTATCCGGGTATGTCTCCGCCAGACGCGCCCAGATCTGGCTGTAATCCTCAATCAGTAACTCTATCCAGGCCAGTACCAGCGCCTCTTTCGACGCAAAGTGCCGGTAGAGCGTCATTTTGGTCGATTCCGCTTTTTCAGCGATGGCATCCACCGTGACGCGCAAAATTCCCTCCTGATAAAACAGCGCTTCCGCCGCCTCCAGCAGGCGATCCCGGGGGGGTAAACGTGGCTGGCTGCTTCTGGTCATGATTTTCCTCATTGCAATGATACTGGATAGTATCATACGATACTAATCGGTATCGCATGATACCAACCAGTATACACTCTGATGGGGTGTCATTGTTTCTCTTTTATTATCTGGATCATCATGAAGCTTTCAGAATACACGTCGTACGATGCGGTTGGCCTGGCCGGGCTTATTGCCAGGGGAGAGGTCAACGCCGGTGAAGTAAAGCAGGCGGCATTGGCGGCGATTGATGCCGTTAACGGCAAGATCAACGCGGTCATTGAAAGCTGGGACGATGAACAGCACCACGCCGGGGGCGATCTGGCGGGCATCCCGATGCTGGTGAAGGATTTGGGCATCGCCGTCAAGGGCCGCCGGAACGAGCTGGGCAGCCGGCTGGCGGCGGGTTATGTGTCGCCGCACGATAGCCATCTCACGGCAAAAATGCGGGCTGCGGGCATGGTGTTGCTCGGGCGGACCACGACACCTGAGCTGGCGGCGAGCACCACCACGGAACCGCGTTTTAATGGCGGGACACGTAACCCGTGGAACAGGGAGTTCAGCGCCGGAGGCTCAAGCGGCGGCTCGGCGGCGGCCGTGGCATCAGGTATGGTACCGGCTGCCCATGCCACTGACGGTGGCGGTTCGATCCGTGTGCCTGCCTCAGCCAACGGCCTTTTTGGGCTGAAACCGAGCCGCGGGCGTATCAGCATGGGGCCGGACGTGGATGAGGTCTGGTCTGGTCTGGCGGTACACGGCTTTGTGAGCCGCACCGTACGGGACAGCGCTGCGCTGCTGGATGCCGTACAGGGTAATGTGGCGGGCGATCCCTTCACCATCGCCCCCCTGCCCCAACGCCTGAGCGCCTGCGTTGCTGAAGACCCCGCGCCGCTTAACATCGCCGTCATGGCGCATCCTCTGAATCAACGGCAGAGTTCGCCTGCAGTCACACAGGTGTTAAGGGACACCGTTGAGCGGCTTATCGGGCTGGGTCACCGGGTTGAGGAGATCACCCTTGATATCGGCATAAGCTGGGACGCCTTCGTCGAGATGAATACCCGCTTCTGGGCCGCGAATACCGCCACCTGGATCGATGTGCTGGCGTCAGTGATGCAACGGCCGGTGAACGCAGAGACGCTGGAACCGTCTAATTTGGCGCTCTGGAAACTCGGCCACCAGCTCACTGCCGCCGACCTCCTCGGAGCAATGCATATGCGTAACACCGTCACGCAGAAGATGGGCCGCTTTTTCCAGCAATATGACATGCTGCTGACCCCGACCTTACCTGCGCTTCCCACGGTATCAGGGCACTATAACCGGGAGCAGGAGAAAATGGACGGCCGCGGCTGGATGCATCACGTGTTTACCCAGTCGCCTTTTACCGCGTTGGCGAACATATGCGGCACCCCGGCCATGTCCGTCCCGATGGGGTTTGACCCGGCCCACCACCTGTCCATCGGGATGCAGTTTTTTGCCGGGTTTAACGCCGAGCCTGCGCTGCTCAGGCTGGCCGGCCAGCTGGAACGCGCATTCCCGTGGCACACCCGCCGTCCCGCTGTCTGGGCAGGCCACCCGCAGCGTTGATCGCCTTATACCCTGCCCGGCAAAAA
Source organism: Chimaeribacter coloradensis (assembly GCF_002858715.1). Lineage (GTDB taxonomy): Bacteria > Pseudomonadota > Gammaproteobacteria > Enterobacterales > Enterobacteriaceae > Chimaeribacter > Chimaeribacter coloradensis. The sequence continues at coordinate 99,237 of NZ_PJZH01000004.1, forward strand.
CGCCCTATCGCCCGGCAGGGGCATCTGCCTTTTGTTTTCTGCCCTGCCTTTAACGCACCGCAGGGGTCAGCCACAGGCACCAGATTTAAAAGAAACTGTATGCTGTAACTAAAAATCGCCGTCCGGCGGTTCACCACGCACGGCGTATATGCGGCTTTTTTATTGCCTTCATCCCTCTTTTTTATGGCTGATCCCGCCTGCCCGGGTGTTGGGAAAACCGCAGCGCGGGCCGCTGATCGGCCCTCCCCTCCGCCCCTGCCCTGTTAAATACCATTTCCAGCATTACTTAGCTGAATTCCTTGGTTCACCCTGCCCGGCATCAGGCGGGATGATAAAACCGCCGATCGGGGTTAATAATAAAAAAGGAATTCACCATGCTTACATCATTCCGGCTTAATGCTGTTCAGCGCACGCTGGCATTAAGCAGCGCATTTGCCCTCTTATCCGGCATGGGCAGCAGCTATGCCGCGGAGACGCCGGTTAAAGGCGGCACGCTGATCTACCTTGAACAGCAGGCGCACACCAACCTCTACCCACCCGCCGGGGGGTTTTACCCCAACGGCGGTATTCTTAACCAGATCACCGACAAGCTGACCTGGCAGAACCCGGAAACCCTGGCAGTTGAGCCGTGGATTGCCGAAAGCTGGACGACCAACGCCGATAAAACCGAATACACCTTTACGCTGCGCCCCGGTGTGACCTTCTCAGACGGCACGCCGCTGGATGCCAACGCCGTGGCCAAAAATTTTGATACCTACGGACTGGGCAACAAACAGAACCGCCTGCCGGTGTCAGAGGTGATCAATAACTACGATCACAGCGAAGTGATCGACCCGCTGACTGTGAAATTCTTCTTCAAAAAACCCTCACCCGGCTTTTTACAGGGTACTGCCACCATCGGCTCCGGGCTGGTGTCACTGAGCACGCTGGCGCGCAGCTTTGATGCGCTGGGCAATGCGCGCCATATCATCGGCTCCGGGCCGTTTATGGTCAGTGATGAAAAACTGGGGCGGGAGGTCAGTCTGGTGGCCCGGAAGGATTACCAGTGGGGGCCGAAAAATTCGCCGCAACAGGGGCCGGCCAACCTGGACGGCATCCAGATCCTTGTGACCCCCGAAGACAGCGTGCGTATCGGTGCGCTGCTGGCCGGGCAGGCGGACGTCATCCGCCAGGTTCAGGCGTATGACGAGAAACAGGCCACCGAACAGCACTTCCCACTCTACGCCGCCCCGACCCGGGGCGTGAATGACAGCATCAGCCTGCGCCCGGACGACCCCCGCGTGGCTGACCTGAACGTCCGGCAGGCGTTGCTGCACGCCACCGATGCTAAACAGGTGGTCAACACCCTCTTCTCTGCCAACTACCCACAGGCCACCTCCGTGGTGGCCCGATCCGCCGCCGGTTACGTTAACCTCGCGGACAAACTCACCTATGACCCGGCACTGTCGAAACGGTTGCTGGATGAGGCGGGCTGGGTGCCGGGCAGCGACGGCATCCGCCAGAAAGCGGGCCGGAAGCTGGCGCTGACGGTGTATGAATCCCTGCCGCAGCCCCAGAACAAAGAGGTGCTGCAACTGGTGGCCCAGCAGTGGAAGCAGATCGGTGTCAGCCTGACCGTGCGTGCCGGTGATGCCGGCAGCAAAACCCTCGACAGCCTTGACCCGGCGAAAACGCCGCTGACCGTGTCGGAAGTAGGCCGCGCCGATCCGGATGTCATTAAAAGCATGTTCTACCCGGCCAACCGTGACGCCCTGTTACAGAAAGGCGGCTCCAGCGACAAGGTGAAAAGCTTCCGTGACGACAAGCTTAACGCCCTGCTGGAAAGCATTTCAGCCGAAGTGGATCCGCAGAAACGGCTGCAGCTGGCGGGGGACGCACAGCGCTACCTGCTGGATAACGCCTATGTGATCCCAATCTTTGAGGAGCCGCAGGTGTTTGCCGGCGCGCCGTGGCTGAAAGGGCTGGCGTTTGAGGCAGTCGGGCGACCGAGTTTCTACGGTGCCTGGCTCGAAAAACACTGATGCGCGAGGTAAGGCGATGAACCGCTATCTGGCATTACGATTCGGGCAGGCCTTGCTGGTACTGTGGGCGGCGTTTACCGTCGCTTTCGTGCTGTTGCAGGTGCTGCCGGGCGACGCCATCCTGATTAAATTCCAGAACCCCGACCTTGGCCTCAGCCCGGCGCAGATTGCCGAGATGCGGCGGGCCTACGGCGCAGAAAGCCCGCTCTGGCAGCAATACCTGCATACGCTGTGGGGCATGTTGCAGGGGGATCTGGGCTATTCGGTGCAGGCGGGCGTACCGGTGCGTGAGCTGATCGCGGATAACGTCCCCGATACCCTGCGCCTGGCCCTGCCCGGCTTTACGCTGGCGGTGCTGCTGGCGGCGTCACTGGCGTTTGTCTCGACGCTGGCGGGATGGCGCTGGCTGAAAAATGCATTACAGGCGCTGCCGTCGCTGTTTATCTCGGTGCCGGCCTTCTGGCTCGGCATCGTGCTGATTCAGATATTCTCCTTCCAGCTGCGCTGGATCCCGGTCATTAACCCCGGCCAATGGGAAGGGCTGATCCTGCCCATCATCACGCTGGCGGTGCCGATCTCCGCGCCGCTGGCGCAAATCCTTATCCGGTCGATTGATGAGATACAGACCCAGCCGTTTGTGGCCGTTGCCCGGGCCAAAGGGGCCTCCTGCAGCGGTGTGCTCTGGCGGCATGTGGCGCTGAATGCGCTGCTCCCCGCATTGACGGTGGCCGGGCTGCTGCTGGGCGAATTGATTGCCGGGGCGTTGATCACCGAGACGGTGTTTGGCCTGAACGGCCTCGGCCAGTTAACCCAGCAGGCCGTGAATAATCAGGATGTCGCCGTCTTGCAGGCGATAGTGATGATCTCAGCCGTGGGCTTTGTCGGCATTAACCTGATTGTTGATCTGCTTACCCCGCTGATTGACCCGCGTCTGCACCTTTACACAGGAGCTGCCTCATGAGCCTCGTGGATTACTCCGCCTCCCGTCCCGCTTCCACCTCCCGTCCGGACGCGCCCGCGGCGGCGCTTCCTGCCCCGCGCCGCCTTTACCGCAGGCTGCAACCCGGCGCGCTGGCCGCCTGGCTGGTGATGCTAACCGTGATGCTCGCCGCCCTCGCGCCGGGGCTGTTTACCGCTTACAGCGGTACTGAGGGGCTGGCGGGCGCGCAGCGTCTCGCCCCGCAGGCCGGGCACTGGCTCGGTACCGACCCACTGGGGCGCGACCTCTATGCCCGCATTGTTTATGGTGCCGCGCACTCGCTCAGCGGCGCGCTGGCGGCAGTCGCGCTCGGGCTGGTGGCCGGCACCGCCGTGGGGGTGCTGGCCGGTGCAGCAGGCGGGAAAACAGAGAGCGTCGTGATGCGGATGATCGATGTCCTGCTGTCGATCCCCGGTTTGCTGCTCTCGCTGAGCGTGATTATTTTGCTGGGCTTCGGCACGGTGAATGCGGCGATGGCGGTGGGCGTCACCTCCATTGCCAACTTTGCCCGGCTGGCCCGGGCAGAAGTGGTGCGTGTACGCCACAACGACTATGTGGAAGCCGCTTACGGCAGCGGCGGCACCGCCTGGCGCGTGCTGTGGCGGCATATTCTCCCCAATTCGCTGACGTCGGTGATCGCCTTCTCGGCGTTGCAGTTCGGCAACGCCATCCTGGCACTCTCCACCCTGAGTTTTCTGGGCTACGGCACCCCACCGCCCACCCCGGAGTGGGGCCTGCTGATTGCCGAAGGGCGTAACTACATCTCAACCGCCTGGTGGCTGACGACCTTTCCCGGGCTGATGGTGGTGGCCGTGGTGCTGGCGGCCAACCGCATCAGCCGCCAATTATCCGGAGGCCGCCGATGAGCGCTCACCCTGTTCCTTTACTGGCGTTAGAGAACCTGACGCTGAGCTACCGCAACGGCCACCAGCGCCAGCGGGTGGTGAATAATGTCTCCTTTACGCTGGAGGCCGGTGAAATGGTCGCGCTGGTGGGCGAGTCCGGTTCCGGTAAAACCACAACGGCGCAGGCGATCATCGGTTTGCTGGCGGAAAACGGCGAACGTGACGCCGGGCGCATCCTGTTTAATGGCGTGGAGATCAGCCGCTGGTCACAACGGCGGCTCGACAGCCTGCGCGGCGCCCGCATCAGCCTGATCCCCCAGGACCCCGGCAGCTCGCTTAACCCGATTAAAACCATCGGCAGCCAGGTGGCCGAAGTGCTGGCGCTGCACCAGCGGTTAAGCAGAAAAGCGCGGGATGAACGGGTGATCGCCCTGCTGGCCCGTGTTGGGCTAAGTCACCCTGAGCAGCGCGCGCAGCAGTACCCGCACCAGTTATCCGGCGGCATGAAACAGCGGGTGCTCATCGCCATAGCGATTGCCCTGCAACCGGCGCTGATCATCGCCGATGAGCCGACCAGCGCGCTGGATGTCACGGTACAAAAACGCATTCTCGACCTGATTGATGAGCTGCGCCGCGAGTCCGGCACGGCGGTGCTGTTTGTGACGCACGATCTGGCGCTGGCGGCGCAGCGCGCCGACCGTTTGCTGGTGTTCCGCCACGGTGAAGTCCAGGAGCAGGGGCCCACCGCCCGCGTGATCGCCTCTCCCGGCAGCCCTTATACCCGCCGGCTGTTTGCGGATCTCGCCGCCCTCGCCCCGCCCGCGCTGCCCGGCCCCGCCGCCCTGGCCTGCCCGGCGCTGGTGGCCGAAGGGGTCAGCAAAGCATTCCCGCTCGGTCCGCGCGGGTCGCAGCCTTTACAGGCGTTGCGGGATGTCTCCTTCAGCGTGCCGCGCGGCACCACCCACGCCCTGGTGGGGGAGTCCGGCTCCGGAAAAAGTACGCTGGCGCGCATCCTGCTGGGTTTCCAGACGGCTGACAGCGGGCGCATTGTGCTGGACGGCATCGACACCACCGGCCTCTCCGGCGAGGCGCAGCGGCAGATGCGGCAGAAAATTCAGCTGGTTTACCAGAACCCCTTTGCGTCCCTCGATCCCTCCCAGAGCCTGTACCAGATTATCGAGGAGCCGTTACTGAACTTTGCGCCGCTGAGCAAAAGTGAACGCCGGGCGCGGGTGGAAGCGGTGACCACGCGCGTGGCGCTGCCGCTTGAGCTGCTGGCCCGTAAACCGCGGGCATTGTCCGGCGGCCAGCGACAGCGGGTGGCGATTGCGCGTGCCCTGGTGCTGCAACCCGGCATTCTGGTGCTGGATGAGGCCACCTCAGCGCTGGATGTCACCGTACAGGCGCAGATCCTCGCGCTGCTTCAGCAGCTCCAGCAACAGCTGGGGCTGACGTATCTGTTTATTTCGCACGATCTCGCCACCGTGCGGCGCATCGCCCATTCCGTGACGGTGTTGCGTGCCGGGGAGGTGGTGGATCAGGGGCCGGTGGCTGCGCTGTTCGCCCACCCCACCAGCGACTATACCCGGGAACTGATCGCTGCCATCCCCCCGCTGGGCCTTCCCCCTAAGGAGTATGTATGAGCCAAAAACGGTTAGGCTTCTTTACGCGCCTGCTGGATAACGCCCCGCCGCAGGCACGCTACCGGTTAGCCACAGAGCAGATCCGGCGGGCGGAACGGGCAGGGTTTGATACTGCCTGGATTGCCCAGCACCACTTTCATGAACATGAGGGCGGCCTGCCTGCCCCGCTGGTGTTCCTCGCCTCGGTGGCGGCGCAGACAAGCCGCATCCGGCTTGGCACCGCCATCATCACCTTGCCGATGGAGAACCCGCTGCGGGTGGCAGAGGATGCTGCCGTGCTCGATCTGCTGGCCGCAGCGCGGCTGGAGATCGGCCTGGGTTCCGGCGGCACTCCGGCGTCATTCCTGCCGTTCGGCCTGACCAGCGCGCAGCGGCGGGAGGTGTTTACCCGGCACCTGAACACGCTTCTGGGTGCCTGGCGCGGCGAGACGCTCGGCCACCCGGACAACCGGCTCTACCCGCCTGCCCCGCAATTGGCGTCACGCGTCTGGATCGCGACCTTCTCTCCAGAAGGCGCAGCGCAGGCGGGGCGTGACGGGCATGGCCTGATGCTCTCCCGCACGCAGCCCCGCCCGGCCGGGCAGCCGCACCTGCCGCTGGATGCGATCCAGAATCCGATTATCGATGCCTATCTGGCGGCGTTGCCCCCCGGCACGGCACCGCGCATTTTGGCCTCCCGTACCGCGTTTGTGACGGACAGCCGCCGCCATGCCCGCGCACTGGCGCTGCCGGGGCTACAGGCGCAGGCCGCCCACCACCGCGCGCTGGGCCATGAGATCCCCGGTGATACGCTGGATGCGTATATCGCCGCCTTTGATGTGCACCTCGGCACACCAGAGGAGGTGCGCGCCTCGCTGCTGCAGGACAGCTGCCTGCCGCGGGTCACGGACATCTCCTTCCAGGTGCACTCCATTGACCCGCCTCATGCGGAGATCCTGCGTTCAATCGATTTACTTGCTGCTGATGTTGGCCCGGCCCTCGGCTGGTCGCCCGCTCCCCTGACCTCTGCCAAAGAGATAACCGCATGACACAACCTGTTGACTTACTGAACCACCTGGCCGGTATTGCTCCTGACTCACCCCTTGCGGCGGCCCGCCTTGAGCGTGAGGCGGCCACCCACGCCACCCAGGGCAGTTACCGGGCGCTGTTCGGCGAAGGCTCCGCTGATTTCCCGCTGAATGAACGCCATGCGGTGGCCGCCCAGGTGGCTGCCTGGCACCAGACCCCGGCCCTGGCTGACCATTATGCGCAGCAGGGCAGCCGTTTTTCGTCCGGCGAACGCCTCAGCGCGGCGCTGGAACAGGCGGAACGCCTCACCTTCCAACCGGTTACGGCGGCACCCGCTGATCTGGACGCCCTGCAACAGGCAGGCTGGACCCTGAGCGGGATAGTGACGTTGTCACAACTGGTGGCCTTTGTCAGTTTTCAGAGCCGTTTATTGCAGGGGTTACAGTTACTGAACGGCCGGGGCGTGCCGCAGGGAGAAAGTGTACCGGCCGGGCAGTGGCATACCCAGCCGCTGACCCACGACGGCCGCGCGGCCCCGGTCGCGTTCACCCAACAGTCACTGGGCTGGACGCCCTGGATCGCCGCCAAACCGCTGGCGCAGTTCAATGCGGACGAACAGGCGACGCTGGCGCGTTTTGGCCACACGGACTCTGACTATTTCCGCCTGCTCGCCCGCAATTTGCCGGTGCTGGAACAGCGGACACTGACTGATAAAGGGATTTTCTATACCGCCGGCGGGCTGCCGCGCGCAGAAAGGGAGCTGGCCGCCACCGTCGCCAGCAAGGTCAACGGCTGCATCTATTGCGCCTCAGTGCATGCGCGCAAGGCCGGGCAACTGTCAAAACAGCCGGAGGCGGTTCAGCATCTGCTGGCGGTGCCCCCCGGCCAGAGCCTGACGTCTGGTCAGTCGCCGCGCTGGCAGGCAATCATTGCCTTCGCAGCGGCACTTTCCGCCACGCCGCCGGTGGCGGGCCAACAACAGGTTCAGGCGTTGCGCGATCAGGGGCTGGATACGCTGGAACTGCTCGATCTGGTGCAGGCCACCGCCTTCTTCGCCTGGGCCAACCGGCTGATGCTGACGCTGGGCGAGCCTTTCCTGCCTGCTGATGGAGAGTGATGGCCGCCCGTCCGGCCGTTAATGACGTCCTGATGTCGCCCCTGCCTTCAGCTATAGTGAGGCAGGGGATAAAACACCACGGCTGTCAAAAAACAGAAACGATTGAAAATTACCTTAGGTGGAACTATTTAAAGAGAGCGGAAGAACAGATAACGGAGTCAGCATGATGAACAGATGGAAAAGACGCGATAAACGGGCGCAGGCAGGCCACGAACCCGTCACCGTGCCTGAAGCCGCAACATCAGGCAGGCTGGAAACCACAGGGTTAAGCGGCAAAACAACGGGCGGCCACCGTGACCCGGTTTTCATCCCCCCTTCACGATCCGAAAGCACGGCACATTGGCATCATGACAGCCAAAAGCCTGACGGTGCCGCGCTGCGGATGCTGGCAATTATCCGCCGTAAAGGCCTGGGGCTTTTTGAGCAATGACTGCTCTTCTCTCTGTAGAGCAGGGAGCGGCCCACTATTGAGCGGGGTAAACCTGTACTGACGCCCTCTCCCGACGCCTTACCCGCCTCCCTGCCCTGCTCCCGGCCAGCCGCCGGCGTTTAATGCTACCTATCCAAACCTCTTAATGACGCACCAGCCCGCCGTCCACGGCATACTGGCTGCCGGTACCCGGTGACAGGGCTCGTCCCGAAAGCGGTATAAGTGTCATTGCGCAAAGAGACCGCCCTATACAGGCGGCGGTTTCTTAAGCTTTACTTGTTCTGGTTAACAACAACCTGAGGGGTGACAGAGGTGTAAATTTTCCATCCCTCACCCTCTGGATATTGCGTCACCAGGGCAAGAAAAAGCATTATCCAGGTGATAATGCACTTTTTCATGCTGCGATCTCCGCAAAGACCGCGCGTCGCCATTGACCCACCGTGAAACCAATGCCGAAACAAGCAGGACTTGCAGCCTGCGTCGCGGAGGTGGACAACACTGCTCCCAGAGCACGGTGCCCGGCTGCTAAACCGGTGGAGCAGGCCCGGGCAAGAAGATAGCAATGACGTGCTACAACTGAGAACGCTTTTTTAGGCCGCGTTTACGAAATCAGCAGAGTCTTTGATTTCCGTTATTTTTTCTGAAAAAAATTCTCTATTTCGTTGAAGAAGAAAGCCATTTTTAGCATGACTTCAGCACAATTCTTTTGTAAAATTCCCACGGGACTTGCAACCTGCGTTCGCTTTTTCAGAACGTTGGCAGAGTCAGGGCGGAATCGCTCTCCTCTGCGGCAGAACACCAGCCTGCTAACTGTTCTTCTGCCAAAGAAAAAAGCCGCGTTACGCGGCTTTTTTCTGTCCGGCGTTTCAGGTCAGCGCTTATCGGGTTTCCCCGGGTGCGGGCCGAAATCCTGCGGCGGGGGAGATTCCCAGCGGTCGGTGCGCGTGGCGGCGTAGTCCGGGTGCAGCGGATAGTAGATTTCGTTCTCCGCTTTGTTCGCCTCGCCCACAATCATCAGGCGTACCTCACGATCGCTGTTGTTGATAAAGGTATGACAGATGCCGGTACCGGCAGGAAAAGCCACCGCATCACCCGGTTTCAACGGATAAAGCGCCCCATTGATCCAGACCTCCGGTTCCCCCTCCAGCACATACGCAAACTCCTCTTCATGCCGCTCCGCATGGGGGTAAGAGGTACGCCGCCCCGGCAATAGCCGCTCATGGTGGATGCCCAGCCGCGTTAACCCCAGCGCCCGTCCTAACGGTGCGCCAATCCCGAGCCGCTCTTCACTGCCGGGATAGTGCTCGTTATCTTGCCCTTCCAGTTCCTGCCAGTGCCGTATAAATGCGGGACGCTGCTGCATAGAGATTCTCCGGTTACGTGGTTCCCCACTTTACCACCCCCTATACCGTTTCCTTATCGCGTTTACTCCCCGCTTTGTGGTGTTAATGCAAACGCTTCAGGCATAAAAAAAGCCCCGCAATGCGGGGCTTTTTGCCGATACAGACGATCGGTTATTTGTTGTCAGGCAGGGCGTAAGCCACCACGTAGTCGCCCAGCTTGGTGCCGAACGAACCGTGGCCACCCGCCGCAATCACTACGTATTGCTTGCCGTTGACTTCATACGTCATCGGGGTGGCCTGGCCACCGGCCGGCAGACGGGCCTGCCACAGTTTCTCACCGGTGCTCATGTTGAACGCACGCAGGTAGTTGTCCGCCGTGGCTGCCATGAAGAAGACGTTACCGGCCGTGGAGACCGGGCCGCCCAGCATCGGCATACCCATTTTGAACGGCAGCGGCAGCGGGGTGCTGTCGTAGACGGTACCCACACGTTTCTTCCAGACGATCTGATGGGTTTTCAGATCCACCGCGGAGATGTAACCCCAGGCCGGTTGTTTGCACGGCAGGCCAAACGGAGAAAGGAACGGGTTCAGGGTCACGCCGAACGGCACGCCGTACTGCGGCTGAACGCCCAGCTCAGAACCGGTGCCGCCGTTGCCCTCTTCCGGCTCAGCCGGGTTGTTCGGGCCGCGCGGAATCAGTTTGGACACGAACGGCAGCGCCATCGGGTTGGCAATCGCCACCTGACGGTCAGTATCCACGGAGATACCGCCCCACTCGAACATCCCCAGGTTACCCGGGAAGACCAGGGTGCCCTGCTCAGACGGCGGGGTGAAGATGCCTTCATAACGCAGACGGTGGAAGATCACACGGCAGACCAGCTGGTCATACATCGTGGCGCCCCACATGTCTTTGCCGCTCATGTTCTCAGACGGACGGAACGTCAGGTCAGAGAACGGCTGGGTCGGCGAGGTGTGGTCACCGGTTGCAGCACCCTGCGGAACCGGTTTTTCCGGAGCCGGGACAACCGGCTTGCCGTTACGGCGGTCCAGCACAAAGATGTTACCGGTTTTGGTCGGCACGTAGATAACCGGCACGGTCTGGCCATCTTTGGTGATGTCAGCCAGGGTCGGCTGGGCCGGTACGTCCATGTCCCACAGGTCATGGTGTACAGTCTGGTAGAACCAGGCCAGCTTACCGGTGGAGGCATTCAGCGCCAGCATACCGCTTGCGAAACGCTCCATCTCCGGGGTGCGGTTGCCGCCCCAGATGTCCGGGGTCGCCACACCGATCGGCAGGTAGACCAGGTCCAGTTTGTCGTCGTACGCAGCCGGCGCCCAGGAGTTCGGGGAGTTCGGCGTGTAGTGTTGCTCACCTTCCGGAATGACATTCGGATCGGCCGCGCCGGTATCGAACGCCCACAGCAGTTTACCGCTGTTCACGTCAAAGCCACGGATCACACCGGACGGCTCTTTGGTGGAGAAGTTATCGGTCACTGCCCCGGCGATCACGATCACACGATCGGTCACGACCGGCGGGGAGGTCGGCTCATACGCACCCGGGGTGGCGTACGGCATGTTGGCCTGCAGGTTTACTTCACCGTTGTTGCCGAATTCCGGGCAACGCTCACCGGTCTCAGCATCCAGCGCGAACAGGCGGCCGTCGTTCACCGGCAGCAGGACGCGGCGGGCACAGATGGCCGGTGCAGCGCCTGCGGCAGCCGTCTGGGCGGCAGCCGGTGTTTCGTGGTAAGACACACCGCGGCAGGTCACATGCTGGAAGGTCGGGTTGGTTTTCAGCTGAGGATCAAACTGCCATTTCAGCTTACCGGACGCCGCATCCAGGGCAATCAGCTTCTGGTGCGGGGTGCAGAGGTAGAGCATGTCACGGATTTTGATCGGGGTGACTTCGTCAGTGATCTCGCCCGGGTCATTGGCGGTTTTCAGGTCACCGGTACGGAACGTCCAGGCTTCTTTCAGGTCACCGACGTTTTTGTCGTTGATCTGGGTCAGCGGGGAGTAACGGGTACCGCCCTGGGTACGGCCATAGGCCGGCCAGTCACCCGCCGGGATGCCGGAGCTGTTCTGCTCAGCAGCCGGGGCTGGTTGGTTGGCGGTGTCCAGCGTACCGTTGATCTCCTGCGGGTCATTGAAGACTGCCCAGGCCAGCGCCAGCACGGTAATCACCAGCACGCCGCTCAGGGCGTTGCGCGCGGTGCCGTTTTTGGCGGTCAGGTAACGGTAGATGAACGGCAGCACCAGCCACAGGCCGAAGAAGAACACCACATCCAGACGCGGGGTCAGGGCCCAGAAGTCAGTACCGACCTCCCAGAGCGACCAGATCAGCGTACCGAGCAGGAACACGGCATACAGCATCAGCGCCGATGCCTTGCGGCGGTAGAGCAGCCAGGCCATTGCCAGCATGACAACACCGGCAATAATGTAATAAAGGGAGCCACCAATCGTGGCCAGCCATATCCCACCTATCAAAAAGTACAATCCGCTCAATGCGGCGAACAAAGCCGTAAGTATCACGAGGGTACGTGATAGCGAAGCTTTACTTTGCATAATATTAACCTTAAAAGTGTCTTTGTATCAGCGAGTTACCTTAAAAGTAACTCTTGCAAACGGCCAAAACCTTCTGGCCGTTCCTCCCCGCACCTGTCCTTATCTCTCCCAGGGAAAAGAGAAGGCAGGCACCCGGTCCATTACCGGCGACAACGGCCGTCAACCCGGAACCGCAACAGACCCCCCTGAACCGGTTGACCTGAGGCCTGCCGGTAGCAGGCGCAGATGACGGCGAAACGATGCCGGCATTCAGCAGCCCTGCTTAAAACATTAGCCGGTATTCAGCAAAATGGCGGCTTAAGTGGGTCTCTGTGCAGCATTTCCACGGTTTTTTGCTGCTGTCGCCGGGCGGCAACCAGAAAAAGAAAGGGGACGTCACGACGATACTCGTCAACTATCGGGGAAACGCGCCTGCATTCCAGCCTCCCGCGCCGCCCGTCCGGGGCTGGCTACACACGGTGCCGGTAACGTAACGCGCAGGCCGCACCGTCGTTTATCCGGCCCTGACGGCGGGATAACGAGAGATTATTCTGGTTGCCGGAAAAATAGGTGGCTATCCGGCCTGATCCACCGCCCTGTTCTGGGGAACTCCTCCACAGAACAGGGCGGCGCGCGTATTCTCTGCTCTCTGTTTTAAGTTCTCAAGTTTTTTGTTACGAGTTGGTTACCTAATAGTCAGATAGTTGAAAATAAAAAGCCCGCCGCCAGGAGAAAGCCCGGCGGCGGGCAGATACCAACAGAGACGTTGCGGCTATTGGCGGGCGCTGTTTATGCTCAGGCCGCGCATGGGCTGAGGGTGACCTGCGGCTGGACGGCGGCCATCAACAGCGCCAGGTCGTCCGCTGGGGGAGTGATAGTCAGCGGCAGGCCGTGCTGGTCAAACAGCGCACGGATGCCTGACAGCGGCATCTCTTTGATCACAAGCCCGGTGCGGCTGCCCTGGGCGTTGGCCAGTTGGCAGTAGCTGCCGAGTTGCGCCGCCGCCAGCGGCAGCAGTACCGGCAGGGAGACCGCGCTCAGGCGGTTGCGCACCTGTTCGGCCAGCGCAGGCTGCTGGGCGCGCAGCTCAGCCAGGGTCAGCGGCACCGGGTCATTTTCACCGTCGGTGAGCATAAACAGCGCCACCCGGCGTTCATCACGCGGGTCAAACAAACAGATCTCATCTTTACCCTGTGCGTGGGTCGCCAGGCCGTGCTGGGTCTGGTTCACCTCAAACAGCGGGGCCTGCACCGGCAGGGCCGCCTGCAACGCCGGCAGGCAGGCCGCGTCGAGCAGTGAGCAGGTCAGGTCGATTTCCGGCTGGTAGGCGATCATCTCAGCCACGGCGTGGATGTCCACCTGCTCCGGGTTGCCCACAGAGAGCAGGTAACAGGCGGTGCCGCCGTTTTCAAAGTAGTGGCGCACCGCGTAGTAGCTGGTCAGGTAGTGGTTGCTCACCTGCTCCAGCATCTCTGCCATAAAGCCTGCGTTGGCCGGCATCGCGGCATCGGCCTCGGCGGCCATGCCCAGCAGCTCATCTTCGCTGTAGTTCAGGCTCAGGCTGCTGTCCTGCCAGTTCATGATCGCCTGCTGGACAAACAGGGTGTAAGGGTTCAGGACGAAGTTAATGCTCTGCTCATAGCCTGTCACCGAGACCATCACCGGCAGGTCACGGATGTCCGCCTGCAGCAGGTCGCGGCTCTCTGCGCCCAGGAAGTGCCGGGAGAAATCCTGCAGGTCTGTCACGCGGGTCAGGCTCATACCGGTGCGGGCGTCATGGTGGGCAAAGCACCCGATAAACACCGGCGTGACGGCTTGTGAAGAGACCATGCTATTACCGTCGATCTGGAACGTGTCGGAAACAGACATATCGGCTGACGCAGCTGTGTGCAGATTCATAAAAATTCCTCGCCAAGAAAGAGATGTTTAATTCACACTGTTTTAATGGGTAATCAAATAAAAAGTAATCACTGGCATAACGCCTCTCTGGCAAACATGCCGGTACGTCTGATGCCGCTTGAAATCATACCGGCCATGTGTGGCGGGCATCGGGACAGGCCTGATATATAAGACGCTGTTAACCTGAACGGCGTTGCTGCTTTATTTCCCAGGCATCAAAAAATAACGCGCTGATTGGGCGTATATTCTTTTCTACACGCAGGAAATGAAGAGAAGGGCCGTCGATGACGGGAGTAAATTAACGAAATTAAACTTAAACTGGCAAGTAATTTGTCTACAAGAACACTCCTATTTTACCTTTTTATTATTCAACTCTGCCGGAATTTACTTTCACAGTTCTAATAAAACATGGCGGCCCCGGCGGTCACACAGCGCCAAAACCCATCAGCTGATTTAACCGGTTACGAAGTGAAATTTCATTGCTGCTGTGCATTAAACAGGCAAAATTGTTATATCGCGCATGCATTTCACCTGCACCACGTGCTTTTCGCTTACAAATCACACAAGCTGATAACACCTGTTTCATACGCCCGCCCCCGGTATAGCGCGGTGCACCGGCGTTTGCTGCCTGATGCAAATGAAATAGTGCAGGCCTGAGCATAACCGGCAATGAAATAAAACTTTTCCGGCTAATTTATTACCCGATGTATAAGCCACGGCAGAAAAGCGCGCCGCGATAGTGTGGCGCTAATAATCAATGAGACTGAAAGATCGGTGACTTTCCCCCACTGATAAACCGGCATACCTGAGGGTTTTTCGGATAAAGGCCAGGGGAAATAAAGGGAATTGCAGCAACAAAAAAGCCACCCTTGCGGGTGGCTTTCTGATCAAGCGCGTTCTTCAGACACAGAAAGGCTTAATAGCGGTTATCAATGCCCTTATTTTTTCGGGTTATTGATGACGCCATTCGGCGTGGTGCTGCCGGAGGTGGCATTTTTGGTAATGTCGCTGACCGGGTCACGGCTGGCCAGCGGGTCGTTATTTTCCAGCGGCTTTTTGCTGCCCAGCGGGTCTTTATTCAGCAGCGGATCAGTGCTGCCCAGCGGGCTGGTGGTGCCGGTAGGTTTGGCTGCGCCGGTGGTGCCGGCCCCTGTCACACCAGTGGTACCGGTGCCGGTTACGTCAGTGGTGCCAGTACCGGTTACACCAGTGGTGCTGGTACCGGTCACGCCGCCTGCGGCCAGGTCGCGGTCAGCGTCCACGTGCTCAACTTCTACGTTCTGGCGGCGGACGGTGTCGTTGATGGTTTCGACCCGGCTGCTTTCGTCTTTGCGAACCACCACTTCCTCAACGATTTTGGCCGTTTTATTGATAACCGGTTGCTCATGGGTTTCTGTTACCTCGACGACTTTTTCAGACCAGTCGATATCATTCAGGTAGGCCGGTTCATCCACCGCGCGGCGGAAGATGTCAGCATGTTGTTCGTGCAGCGCCACTTCGGCTGTCACGTCTTCGGTCGTCACATAACGGCGGACGCGGGTCGACCCCTCTTTCACCAGGCGCTTACCGACTTCCAGGTTCTCTTCGGCCAGGCGCAGGATCTCTTCTTCGGTTTCATCACCGGTCAGGGAGGTGTGGATGGCATCATGGTTCTCAGTGGCACCCAGGGCCGGGGTTTCAACCCCATTACGGCGGGACGGCACGTCCACCGCCTGGTGGCGGTCAAGGATAGCCATAGCGCGGGCAGTGTCATCTTCGTCTGCACGTAAGGTCAGGATTACGCCGCCTGTATCCATCGCACGGGTATACACTTCTGCGTAATCATCCTCAACGGTTTCACCAAACAGGCGCTGCCAGATGCTCGGGTGGCGGATCGCCTTGCCTTCATGTTTCAGGTTCTCACCGGTAATCAGACTGATCTCGTGATCGGCAAACCCGGCTTTAATAAGATTTTTACGCGCTGCTTCGGCCTGTTGAGTCGTATCAAATAAGGTAACGATTTTTTCGTGTGCCATGATATTTTCCTCTTTTGCTTTAGCGGTGATTTATGAGTCGGAAAAGGGTTTTATTTCCCTTCCTCTTCCTGCCGATCGATAGACACTTCCTGACTGCGAAGTGTGACAATATCCTGGAACGGCTGTTGTGTAGTGACCTTCTTAATATGTAACTCCTCCTTGAGCACCAGGCGACGTATGACCTCAATCTCCTCTTCGACGACCGGAATAATCGTGACGCCATTCTCCTCACGGATGGCGGGAATAACGTCTACCCTCTCTCCTTTGGGAATACGCTTCACCTCAACCTGTTCTTTATGCAGCAACTCATCAATCGGTTGCTGATGAACCACGGTTTTGCGCGTCACGGTAACACGGCCTTTGACGACCTTCTCCTTGGAGACATCCACCTGCTCTTGTGCGAGGGGAATCAAGGCTTCCTGAACCTCACGGCTCTCTGTTGAAGCGCCCTCTTTCGCATGGGTTGTTTTCCTGGTCATCATCAACTCCCTTTCTTTTGCTACTGGCCATATTGCCTGGTTTTATTTCCCGGAATGCACCGGGGATATATAATAGATTCAGCTTTACATATCTTTTTAATAAGCATTTAAATTTTGCCTATCTGATAAAACCAGATAAATATCTTGCCTACACAGGAATTAACTGTAGTACAGGATGGTCATCCCGGCAGGCGTAAAACGTTTTTTTACCCGGTTTTAAGGTTAATCCTAGTGAGGAAAAATCATACCGTTTCTTTTTCAGTTAAGAAAAAACGCTTTTAAATTAAAAAGCTGTAAACGCCCCCCGCCTTTTTTCCCGGAATAGCGCGCTGAGTCACTGAAAAATTTATTTACATTCCGCTGTCCATTAACCGGTGAAGATTACCCCTGCTTTTTCATTTTGCAGCATGGCCCGGGTGGTCTCCCCGGGAGCAATGAGGGAAAAGAGTGCGCGACTGTGCAAAAACGCACCAAAACAAGGCGATTTGTTTACCGGCTTCAAGCTTTTGTTTTTTTGATATGCACAATTTCTGAACGCTCGGCTAGGCTGTGAAAGCGCTGCACCCAGGCAGGATCGCGATGGATGCGATCAGGCTTCCCCTACTGCCCCCAGGACGATCGTCCCTGCCCGCCACGCCGCGCCCGCGGGCCTGTTTTCAGGCCGTGCGGCGAGGTGGCGGGGTTCTTGCTTATTCACCGTTGCGCTTTCACCACGAATCGCGCGGTCATGCTGTGGTAACTGACAATTGAATGCTTCCGCGCCGCAGTCCGGCGTTTCACTTTTTCGTGCCAAGGAATTCAACCATGTCCAGAACACTGATTAAGCTTCCTCTGCTGGCTGCACTGTCGGGTTGTTGTATCGCCGCTTTCTCCGCCCAGGCGGATATTGTGATTGGCGTAGCCGGGCCGTTCTCCGGGCCGAATGCCACCTACGGGGCGCAATACTGGAAAGGCGCGTCCCAGGCCGCTGAGGACATCAACGCCGCCGGGGGCATCAACGGCGAGAAAATTACGCTGGTGCAGGGCGATGACGCCTGCGAACCAAAACAGGCGGTGGCGGTGGCGAACCGGCTGGTAGACCAGTCCCACGTGGCGGCGGTGATCGGCCACTTCTGCTCCTCCTCCACCATGCCCGCCTCCGAAGTCTATGAAGAGGCCGGGATCATCAGCATCACCCCCGGCTCAACCAACCCGCAGATCACCGAACGCCGCATGACCGGCGTGTTCCGCATGTGCGGCCGCGACGACCAGCAGGGGGCGGTGGCCGCCAACTATATGTTCGACAAACTGAAAGCGAGCAAGGTCGTCGTCATCCATGACAAAGACACCTACGGCCAGGGGCTGGCGGACGCCACCCGCGCGGCGCTGAAAACACACGGCACTAACGCCATCCTGTATGAGGGGCTGTCGCGTGGTGAGAAAGATTTCAACGCGCTGGTGACCAAGATCGGCGCCCTGAAACCCGATGTGGTTTACTTCGGCGGCTGCCACCCGGAAGCGGGGCCGCTGGTGCGCCAGATGCGTGAACAGGGCGTGGAGGCGAAGTTCTTCTCCGGGGATTGCGTGGTCACGGAAGAGATGGTCACGGCCGCCGGTGGCCCGCAATACACCAAAGGCGTGCTGATGACCTTCGGCAACGACCCGCGCACGATCCCGGAAGGCAAAGCAGTGATTGATAAATTCCGTGCCGGCGGCTTCGAGCCGGAAGGCTACACCCTTTACGCCTACGCCTCCGTGCAGGCCATCGCTGCCGCGTTCAACGCCGTGGGCGGCCCTGACAGCGCCAAAGCCAGTGAATGGCTGAAATCACACAGCGTCGATACGGTGATGGGCAAAAAAGCCTGGGACAGCAAAGGCGACCTGAAAGTCTCGGACTACGTGGTCTACCAGTGGGATGACAAAGGCCACTACCACCCGCTCTGAACGGCTGAGTTGCTGAGCAGCAGGCACGGCCCGTGGACGTCACGGGCCGTGCCTGCCCCCGCCTTGCCGCCTGGCCGGGCATGCCTCCAGGAGTCCTGCGATGAGTGACGCTTTCTTTGTACAACAGCTTTTGAACGGCCTGACGCTGGGCGCGGTGTATGGCCTGATCGCCATCGGCTACACCATGGTGTACGGCATTATCGGCATGATCAATTTCGCCCACGGCGAGGTCTATATGATCTCCGCCTACCTCTGCGCCATTGCGCTGGCGCTGCTCTCCTCGTTCGGGTTGCACTCTTTCCCGTTGCTGATGCTCGGCACGCTGGTGTTTACGCTGGTGGTGACCGGCGTCTACGGCTGGGTGATTGAGCGCATCGCCTACCGGCCGCTGCGCAACTCCACCCGACTCGCGCCGCTGATTTCCGCCATCGGTATCTCGCTGATCCTGCAAAACTACGCCCAGCTCAGCCAGGGGCCGAACCAGCAGGGCATCCCGACCCTGCTGAGCGGGGCGATCCGCCTGCATATCGGTGAGGGCATCGTGCAGTTGACCTATACCAAAGTCTTTATCCTGGTCGCCTCGCTGGCCGGGATGGCGATCCTCACCTGGGTGATCCAGTGTACGCGGCTGGGGCGTATCTGCCGCGCCACCCAGCAGGACCGCAAAATGGCGTCGATTCTCGGCATCAACACCGACCGCGTCATCTCGCTGGTGTTTGTGATCGGCGCGGCGATGGCCGGGCTGGCGGGGGTGCTGATCACACTGAACTACGGCACGTTCGATTTCTACGCGGGCTTTATCATCGGTATCAAGGCCTTTACCGCCGCGGTGCTGGGCGGCATCGGTTCGCTGCCGGGGGCAATGCTCGGCGGGCTGCTGCTGGGGGTCTCGGAGGCGCAGTTCGCCGGGCTGGTGAACTCCGACTACAAGGATGTCTTCTCCTTCGCGCTGCTGGTGGTGATCCTGATCTTCCGGCCGCAGGGGTTGCTGGGGCGGCCGCTGGTCGCCAAGGTCTGAGGAGCGGTTATGACGCAGAAACAACACGCCGCAGGCGTGACCCTGACACAGATCCTGATGGATGCGCTGGTCGCCGGGCTGATTGCGCTGGTGGTGTTCGGCCCGGTGGTGGGCGTGGTGCTGGACGGCTACCAGTACCACACCGAGCCGCTGCGGGTGGCGGTGATCGTCGGCGTGGTGTTCGCCGGCCGCCTGCTGCTGGGCCTGCTGTGGCAAAGCGCGGCCGGTCGGCGGATAGCGGCGAAATTTGAGGCAGCGGATCAGGGCGTCTATGTGCAGGAGGCGGGTTACCGCTCGCGGCTGCGCTGGATCATCCCGCTGCTGGTGCTGCTGGCGGCGCTGTTCCCGTTTGTCGCCACCAAATACCTGCTGACGGTGGCGATCCTCGGCCTGATTTACGTGCTGCTGGGGCTGGGGCTGAACATTGTGGTCGGGCTGGCCGGGCTGCTTGACCTCGGCTACGTCGCTTTTTATGCGATTGGCGCGTACGGGCTGGCGCTGGGTTACCAGCATCTGGGGCTGGGGTTCTGGTCGATGCTGCCGCTGGCGGCGCTGCTGGCCGCCGCGGCCGGGGCGCTGCTCGGCTTCCCGGTGTTGCGGATGCATGGCGACTACCTGGCGATTGTCACCCTCGGCTTTGGCGAGATTATCCGGCTGGTGCTGAATAACTGGCTGACCGTGACCGGCGGGCCGAACGGCATCTCCGTGCCTGCCCCGACCTTTTTCGGCCTGGAATTCGGCCGCCGCGCCCGCGAGGGCGGCACGCCGATCCACGAGTTCCTCGGCATCACCTATAACCCCAACCTCAAGTTCATCTTTATCTATACGGTGCTCTGCCTGGTGGTGCTGCTGGTGCTCTACATCAAACACCGCCTGACGCGGATGCCGATCGGCCGCGCCTGGGAAGCGCTGCGCGAGGATGAGATCGCCTGCCGTTCGCTGGGGCTGAACCATGTGCTGGTGAAGCTCTCCGCCTTTATGCTGGGTGCCTCCACCGCCGGGCTGGCCGGGGTCTTTTTCGCCAGCTACCAGGGCTTCGTCAACCCCACCTCGTTCACCTTTTTCGAGTCGGCGCTGATCCTGGCGATTGTGGTGCTGGGCGGCATGGGGTCCACCCTCGGCGTGGTGCTGGCGGCCTTTGTGCTGACGGTCGCCCCCGAGCTGCTGCGCAGTTTTGCCGAGTACCGGGTGCTGCTGTTCGGCGTGCTGATGGTGCTGATGATGATCTGGCGGCCGCGCGGTCTGGTGCGCACCAGCCGCAGCGGTTTTGCCCTTCGCAAAGGAGTCGCCCCGTGAGTGATAAGATTTTGCAGGTCGAACGGTTAATGATGCACTTCGGCGGTATCCGGGCGCTGAATGACGTCAGCCTGGATGTGGATCGCGGCTCCATCACCGCGCTGATTGGCCCCAACGGCGCAGGCAAAACCACGGTGTTCAACTGCCTGACCGGCTTTTACCGCGCCAGCGGCGGCCACATCCGGCTGCATACCCAGGCGCGCCCCACCGATGTGATCGCCATCCTCGGCGAGAAGCTGCACGCAAGCGATCTCATCCACCCCGCCCGGCTGGGCCGCCGCCTCTGGTACAAGATGTTCGGCGGCACCCACCTGGTGAACCGCGCCGGGCTGGCGCGGACGTTCCAGAACATCCGGCTGTTCCGCGAGCTGTCGGTGGTGGAGAACCTGCTGGTGGCGCAGCATATGCGCGCCAACCGCAACCTGCTGGCGGGCATCTTTAACACGCCGGGCTACCGCCGCGCAGAGAGCCGGGCGCTGGATCAGGCCTTTTACTGGCTGGAGGTGGTGGATCTGGTGGAATGCGCCAACCGGCTGGCCGGGACGCTCTCTTATGGCCAGCAGCGGCGGCTGGAGATTGCCCGCGCCATGTGCACCCTGCCGGAGATGCTCTGCCTGGATGAACCCGCCGCCGGGCTGAACCCGGTGGAAACCGTGGCGCTGAGCCGCATCATCCGTTTTCTGCGCCAGCAGCACGGCATCACCATTTTGCTGATCGAGCATGATATGGGCATGGTGATGGAGATCTCTGACCATGTGATTGTGCTCGACCACGGGGATGTGATCGCGCGCGGCACGCCGCAGCAGATCCAGCATGATGACCGGGTGATTGCCGCTTATCTGGGCACCGACGAGGAGGAAGCGGCGTGAAGGATGTGATGCTGGAGTTCCGCAATGTGGATGTGTTTTACGGGCCGGTGCAGGCGCTGAAGGATGTCTCGCTGACGGTGCATGAGGGCGAAACCGTGTCACTGATTGGCGCGAACGGCGCGGGCAAGTCCACGCTGCTGATGTCGATTTTCGGCCAGCCGCGCATCGCCGCGGGCGAGATCTTCTATCGTGGCGAGCCGATCAGCCGCCGTTCGACGCACTTTATCGCCGGCAGCGGCATCGCCCAGGCACCGGAGGGGCGGCGCATTTTCCCGGATATGAGCGTGGAGGAGAATATGCTGATGGGTACGTTGCCCATTGGTGACCGCTATGTGAAAGAGGATCTGGCGCGGATGTTCTCGCTGTTCCCGCGGCTGGAGGAGCGGCGCACCCAGCGGGCGATGACGCTCTCCGGCGGCGAGCAGCAGATGCTGGCGATCGCCCGCGCCCTGATGAGCCGCCCGAAACTCCTGCTGCTGGATGAGCCGAGCCTGGGGCTGGCGCCAATGGTGGTGAAGCAGATTTTCACCATCCTGCGGGAGCTGACCCAAAGCGGCATGACGCTGTTTCTGGTGGAGCAGAACGCCAACCACGCGCTGAAGCTCTCCGACCGGGGCTACGTGATGGCCACCGGCCAGATCCGCCTCACCGGCAGCGGCCGCGATCTGCTCCAGAACCAGGAGGTGCGCAAGGCCTACCTCGGCGGCGGGTAAGCGCTGCGGCGTTATGCCGCCTGGTAGCAGTAGAGGTTGACCGGGCGGCCGTGGTACTGGTCTTCCCCGTCTGCGGTGAACCCGGCCCGGAGCGCCAGCCGGATCGACGGCTGATTCTCCGGGTTAATCATGCAGAAAACCGGCCTTTTCAGGTGCTCCGCCGCCCACGCCTGCGCCGCCTGCACCGCTTCCAGCGCATAGCCTTTGCCGTGGAACGCGGGCATAAAGGTCCAGCCCATCTCCGCCATGCCGGTGACATCTTTGGTCAGCGCGCGCTGGTAATCGGCAAAGCCCGCGCAGCCGATGTAGCGCCCGCTGGCCCGCTCCTCCACCGCCCAGTAGCCGAACCCCAGCATGTGCCAGTGCCCGGCGTAACGCAGCAGGCGGCTCCAGCTCTCTTCAGGGCTGGAAGGGTCGCCGCCGATAAAGCGCGTGACCTCCTCATCGCCCCATAATTGTGCCTGCTCGGCGGCATCCGCCAGCGTGTGGCCGCGCAACACCAGCCGATCGGTGGTGATAACCGGAACCAATGCTTCCATGATAGTGACTCCTTACTCAGTAACAACTCAGGCGGCGGGTGCCTCAAAAACTTCAATCACCTCGAACCGCATACAGACCAGTTTCATCTCTTCGCTGAACGCCCCGTTACGGCTGAAAAAGCGACGGTGCTCCGCTTTCCACTCCTCAAAGGTGCCTTCCCCTTCGGCCAGGGCAAATTCCTCCGGCACATCGCAGTAGCGCAGGATCGAAACCTCTTTCACCTCAATCGCGCAGGCCGCGCGGCCGTGACCATCCTCAATCACGTTGATTTCCCCCGCCTGCGGCAGCGGGTCGTTGTCATCGTAGTAAGACTGTAATGCGCCACAGGTCGCGCGCTTCTGGCCTGACAATACCAGCGCCAGCAGGGCGTTTGCCATCTCCGGCGAATCCCCGAAGCTGAAATGGACGGCCTGGGCGTAGTGTTCATCGTTCATGCGTACGGTTCCTCTTCCTGCGATATTAAAAATATGAATGGTTCTCAATTAACAATGTTATTGATAATTATTTTCATTTGAAATAGGGTGGTGCGGCCTGTTGAAACCTGTAACTCAATGTAAAAGGGCCAGCGCGTTTTCAAGAGGTTACCTGTTCCCAGGGGAAAGGGAAAATAACAAATTGGTTAAATATTGATTGCGCTCAGAACCGTCCCGGCTGATGGCCGGAGAAACAGGTTCAGCCGGGAAAGCAAAAATGAACACAACGACGCGTTACCCATTAGCGATGCTGATTAAAGCCGGTATCGGTACTCTCCTTTTGGCAGGGCATGCCCAGGCAGCAGAGAACAGCACCGCCGCAGACCAAAGCAATATCACCGCCCAGGCCGCTGCCGCAGAGGCCGCGGCGGCTGATACCGCCGCCGGTGACAGCGGTGACACCATGCTGGTGACCGCCGCCGAACAGACGTTGCAGGCACCGGGGGTTTCCACCATTACCGCTGATGAGATCAAAAAGCGGCCCCCGGCGCGTGATGTCTCTGAGATCATCCGCACCATGCCGGGCGTCAACCTGACCGGCAACTCCACCAGCGGCCAGCGCGGCAATAACCGCCAGATCGACATCCGTGGTATGGGGCCGGAAAACACCCTGATCCTGATTGATGATGTGCCGGTCACCAGCCGCAACTCAGTGCGCCTGGGCTGGCGCGGCGAGCGGGACACCCGCGGCGACAGCAACTGGGTGCCGCCGGAGATGATCGACCACATCGAGGTGATCCGCGGCCCGGCCGCTGCCCGGTACGGCAACGGCGCGGCAGGCGGCGTGGTGAACATCATCACCAAAAAAGACACGCCGGAATGGCACGGCAGCTGGAACACTTACTTCAACGTGCCGCAGCATGATGAAGAGGGTTCCACCAAACGCACCAACTTCAGCCTCTCCGGCCCGCTGGGGGATAACGTCACCTTCCGCCTGTACGGCGGGCTGGCGAAAACCCAGGCGGACGCGCTCTACATTAACCAGGGGCATGAGGCCGATCGCACCGGCAGCTATGCCAGCTCCATCCCGGCCGGGCGGGAAGGGTCAGTGAACAAAGACATCAACGCGATGGTCCACTGGGCCTTTGCGCCGATGCAGTCGCTGGAGTTTGAAGCCGGCTACAGCCGCCAGGGCAACCTCTATGCCGGGGACACGCAGAACACCAATACCAATGCGCTGGTGGAGGAGAACTACGGCAAAGAGACCAACCGGCTCTATCGCCAGAACTTCGCCGTGAAATGGAACGGTGCCTGGGACAACGGCATCAGTACCAAGAACTACGCCCAGTATGAGAACACCCGCAACTCCCGCATGAATGAGGGGCTGGCGGGCGGCACCGAGGGCATCTTCTCCGATGACGGCTTCTCCTCGATCCAGCTCGATGATGTGCTGCTGCACAGTGAGGTCAGCATCCCGTTTGAGCTTTGGGTCAACCAGACGGCGACCGTCGGCGCGGAGTGGAACCAGCAGCGGATGAAAGACAACATCTCCAACACCCAGGCGCTCTCCGGCGGCGCGGTGGACGGCATCGCCGGCAGCGGCCGCAGCCCCTACTCCTCGGCGGAGATCTTCTCGCTGTTTGCCGAAGACAACATCGAGCTGACCGACACCACCATGCTGACCCCGGCGCTGCGTTTTGACCACCACAGCATCGTCGGCGACAACTGGAGCCCTTCCCTGAACCTGTCACAGGGGCTGAGTGACGACGTCACGCTGAAACTCGGCATCGCCCGCGCCTATAAAGCGCCGAGCCTCTACCAGACCAACCCCAACTACCTGCTCTACAGCCGGGGCCAGGGCTGCCCGGCCAGCACCGCCGGGTGCTACCTGGTCGGCAACAGCGACCTCAGCCCGGAAACCAGCATCAACAAAGAGGTGGGGCTGGAGTGGAAACATGAGGGGTATCAGGCGGGCATCACCTGGTTCCGCAATGATTACCGCAACAAGATTGAGGCGGGCTACCTGCCGGTCAGCACCTCTGCCAACGGCGCGACCGATGTTTATAAGTGGGAGAACATCCCGAAAGCGGTGGTGGAAGGGCTGGAAGGCACGGTCAACATCCCGTTCGGTGACGCGGTGCAGTGGAATAACAACCTGACCTACATGCTGCAGAGCAAGAACAAAACCACCGGCGACCGGCTGTCGATTATCCCGGAGTACACGCTCAACTCCACGTTGAGCTGGCAGGCGACCCCGCAGCTCTCGCTGCAGACCACCCTGACCTGGTACGGCACCCAGACGCCGAAGAAGTACAACTACAAGGGTGAGGCGGTGACCGGCAGTGAAACGTGGAAAGTCAGCCCTTACTCCCTGCTGGGGGCGAGCGGCACCTACGACGTGACGAAATATGTCAGCGTCACGCTGGGCATCGACAACCTGTTCGACAAACGCCACTTCCGCCAGGGCAACGCCCAAACCACCGGCAACGCCACCACCAACTCCTACCTGTATGGGGCCGGGGCCAACACCTACAACGAATCGGGCCGCACCTACTACATGAGCCTGAATACCCACTTCTGATTACAGAAGGTTTGAAGGCATAAAAAAGCCGGCTCTCAGCCGGCTTTTTCATTGCGCGCCATTCAGCTGTTCGCGGATTTGGTGCGGTTGGCAAAGCTTTTGCGCAGTTTTTGCAGCTTCGGCGGGATCACGGCCATGCAGTAGCGGTTCTCCTGGCCTTCGCCGTCCCAGTAGTTCTGGTGGTAATCCTCTGCCGGGTACCAGGTGCTCAGCGGCTCAATGGTGGTGACCACCGGCTGGCTGTTGTCTGCCTGCGCGCGCTGGATAGCGGCTTTCGCTTCCTGCTCCTGCTCCGGCGTGGCCGGGAAGATGGCGGAACGGTACTGGGTGCCGATGTCATTCCCCTGGCGGTTCAGCTGGGTAGGATCATGGGTGGCGAAGCTGATGTCCAGAATGTCGCCATAACTGATCTTGTCCGGGTCGAAACCGACGCGGATCGCTTCCGCATGGCCGGTATCCCCTGCACACACCTGGCGGTAAGTCGGGTTCTCCGTATGGCCGCCGGTGTAGCCGCTCTCTACCGAGACCACCCCGACCACATCATTAAAGACCGCTTCCGTACACCAGAAGCAGCCACCAGCCAGCGTTGCATATTCAATTGCCATAAGGCCTCCTCAGCAGGGTCATCTTCTCCGTCATTGACGGAACAACGAATTTCTTAACCATCCATAGTGACGGTTTATCAGTACAAGCGCCACCCCGGCGAAGGGAAAAAGCACAAAGTTCTTACCAGGGGGCAGGCTCACCCCTCCGAACTGATCGCCCGGTTGCGCCCGGTGTGTTTGGCCTGGTAGAGCGCCTGGTCGGCCTGCTCTTTGAAGGTTCTGGCGTCCGGGGCATTGCCTTTGACGACGCAGCTGTAACTGCCGGCGCTGATGGTGACGATCTTCTCCGCAATCTCGGTTTCGCCGTGGCGCAGGCCGATCGCCCGGACGGCCTCGACCGCCCGCTGGGCAAATTTCGCGGCGTCTTTGATGCCGGTATAGGGCAGCACAATCGCGAACTCCTCGCCGCCGTAGCGGGCGATCAGATCAGATTGCCGGTGCGGCAGGTGGAGCAGCGCCTCCCCTACTTTTTTCAGGCATTCATCCCCGGCGACGTGGCCGTAGGCGTCGTTGTAGCGTTTGAAGAAATCGATATCCATCATGATCAGCGACACCGGCTCCTGGTTGCGGGCGGAGCGCTGGAGGCTCTGCTCCAGGAAAATGTCAAACTGCCGCCGGTTCGCCAGCCCGGTCAGACCGTCCACCAGCGCCAGCGCCTGCAGGGTATGGTTGATGGTGGTCAGGTCGTCCCGCAGTTGCGTCATCTCCAGGTGGTTCTTCATGCTGACGCGCACCTGCCGCAGCACAAAGAAGCCGAGCAGGAACAGCGCCGCCAGCATCGCCATGCTGAGGATCACGTTCAGCAGGTTATCGGCCCGCCATTGTGCCTGGATGTCCTGTTTGTCATACCCGGCCGCCACAATCAGCGGGTAGCGGTTCAGGCGCGCATAACCAAAAATGCGGACCTGGTTATCCATCGCCGAACGCCAGGTATCGCTGCCGCTGGCCGAGGATTTCAGGGCATGGGTAAACAGCGGGCTGGTGGAAAGGCTGGTGTTGATCACCGAATCCGGGAACGGGCGCACATACATCACGGTGCTGTCTGCCATAAACAGCCCCAGCAGGCTGCGTTCGCTGAGCACGTAGTAGCTGTAGTGCTGGCGGAAATAGTCGATGCTCACTGTGGCGAGCACCACCCCGCTGAAGCGCCCTTCGGTGTTGATGAGCCGCATCGACACCGGAATCACCAGGTCACCGGTGGAGCGGCTGCGGATCACCCGGCCGATGTGGATCTCCTGGGTCGCGTGGGTGCGGTGCCAGATGAAGTATTCCCGGTCAGCGTTATTGGCTCTGGCCGGGATATAGGTGCCGGAGGTCGCCACCCAGTTCCCTTCCGTGTCATAAATAAACAGCCCGCGCAGCTGCGGCAACACGGCCTGCCGCCCGCGCAAGACGCTGCTGAGCGCCTCCACCGGCACATTGGCCGGGCTTTTCCCGTTCAGTTCACGCGCGATGTCAGTGAGGGTAATCTCCACCTGAAGGAAGGTGTCCTCCGCCTGCCGCGCCAGGGAGATCGACAGGTTCTGCGCCTGATCGTGGGTGGCGCGAAGGGTGCGGTCGTAGGAGTCCCACAACGTCCAGCCGTTAATCCCCACCACCGCCACGCTCATGATGATCAGGAAGATCACCATCGAGCGCCCCAATGAGGAGCGGAGAATCGAGGGGGAAGTGTCAGAGGTGCGTGTCATGGGCAGGGTTGCGCTCCGTAAAATAGTCCAGCGTTAAGCATAGCTTACCTGTTCCGGCCGGTACCGCCTCCCGGTGCGGGGGCGGCAGGCAAATCCCCGTGTGTTCACTAGACTTAGGGTTTACCTGTCACGCCTGAACCGGAGGAACTTTGCTATGGGAACGACCTCGCCCGCCCTGGACGACCAGACCTTATCCTTAATCGATCGCTACTGGCGCGCCGCCAACTATCTCTCTGTGGGGCAGATCTACCTGCTGGAAAACCCGCTGCTGCGCCAGCCGCTGGCACCGGAACACATCAAGCCGCGGCTGCTCGGCCACTGGGGCACGACCCCCGGCCTCAACTTCCTGTATGCCCACCTGAACCGCATCATCAAACAGCAGGATGTGAACATGATTTACATCTGCGGGCCGGGCCACGGCGGGCCGGGCATGGTGGCGAACACCTACCTGGAGGGCACCTACAGCGAAATCTACCCGGAGATCGGCGAGGATGCAGACGGGATACGCAAATTGTTCCGGCAGTTTTCGTTTCCCGGCGGCATTCCCAGCCACGCCGCCCCGGAAACGCCCGGGTCGATCCATGAAGGGGGCGAGCTGGGCTACTCGCTGGTACACGCTTACGGGGCGGTATTCGATAACCCCGACCTGATCGCCGCCTGTGTGATTGGCGACGGCGAAGCGGAAACCGGCCCGCTGGCGGCGAGCTGGCACTCCAATAAATTTATCAACCCGGCGCGGGACGGTGCCGTGCTGCCGATTCTGCACCTCAACGGCTACAAAATTGCCAACCCGACGCTGCTGGCGCGTTGCAGCGATGAGGATCTGGCTCAGCTGTTTAAAGGCTATGGCTATGCGCCGATCTTTGTAGAGGGGCATGAGCCGCGGGATATGCACCAGCAGACCGCCGCCGCGCTGGATGAGGCGATGGCGCAGATCCGCCACATCCAGCATGAGGCGCGCCACGGCTCGCCGGAGCAGAAGGTGCCGCACTGGCCGCTGATTATTTTTCGCAGCCCGAAAGGCTGGACCGGCCCGAAAGAGGTGGACGGCAAAAAAACCGAAGGGTTCTGGCGCGCCCACCAGGTGCCGGTGGCCAATTGCCGCGACAATGAGGATCATCGCCGGTTGCTGGAGCAGTGGATGCGCAGTTACCAGCCGGATGACCTGTTCGACGAGCAGGGGCGGCTGAAAGACGAACTGCGGCAGCTCGCCCCCCAGGGCGAAAAACGCATGGGCGCGACGCCGTTCGCCAATGGCGGCTTGCTGCGCCAGCAGCTCAAGACCCCGGCGATTCAGGACTACGCGGTTGACATCGGCGAGCGCGGCAGCCGGGCGGCGCAATCCACCGCCATTTTTGGCGAGTACCTGCGTGACATCTTCCGCCTGAATGAAGAGGAGAAAAATTTCCGCGTCTTCGGCCCGGATGAAACCGCCTCCAACCGGCTGAGCAGCGTGTTTGAAGCCACCGACCGCGTCTGGATGGAGGAGATCAAATCCTATGACGAGCAGCTGGCAAAAGATGGCCGGGTGATGGAAGTGCTGAGCGAGCACCTCTGCCAGGGCTGGCTGGAGGGCTACCTGCTCACCGGCCGCCACGGCCTCTTCTCCTGCTATGAGGCGTTTATCCATATCGTGGACTCGATGTTCAACCAGCACGCGAAATGGCTGAAGGTCACCCGCACCCTGCCGTGGCGCAAGCCGGTCTCCTCCCTGAACTACCTGCTGTCGTCCCACGTCTGGCGGCAGGACCACAACGGCTATAGCCACCAGGACCCCGGCTTTGTGGATGTGGTAGTCAACAAGAAAGCGGATGTGGTGCGCGTTTACCTGCCGCCGGATGCCAACACCCTGCTGTGGGTCGGCGACCACTGTCTGAAAACCTATGACCGCATCAACGTGATCGTCGCCGGTAAGCAGCCGGAGCCGCAGTGGCTGAGCATGGAAGAGGCGATCGCCCACTGTGAGGCGGGGATGAGCATCTGGCCCTGGGCAGGCAACGAAGGGGAAAGCGGCGAGCCGGACATCGTGATGGCCTGCGCCGGGGATGTGCCGACCATGGAGACGCTGGCCGCGGTGGAGCTGTTGCGGCAATCCCTGCCTGACCTGCGCGTCCGGGTGGTGAACGTGGTAGACCTGATGGCGCTGCAATCGCCGGATCAGCACCCACACGGCCGCAGTGATGCCGAATTCGACCGGTTATTCACCCGCGACAAGCCGGTGATTTTCGCCTATCACGGCTACCCGCACCTGATCCACCGGCTGATCTACAAACGCACCAATCACAGCCAGTTCCACGTCCACGGCTTTATGGAGGAAGGCACCACCACCACGCCGTTCGATATGACGGTGCTCAACGAGATGGACCGCTACCACCTGGCGATCGCCGCCATTGAGCAGGTGCCGGGGCTGGCTGACCGTGCCGGGGAGGCGTTGCAACTGTTCCGCGACAAGCTCGACGCCCATTACCACTATGTGCGCGAGCACGGCGAGGATCTGCCGGATGTGCAGAACTGGAAATGGCAGGCGGTCGCCCGTTGACCGGGTCATCTGCTGATCGGTTAATTTAGCAAAAAGGCGGCGCTGGCTGCCGTGGGGCAAATCGGCTAGGCTGTTGATCCCTCAACAGATGCCAAGGAAATGCCATGACCCGCCAGCGCCGTTTTAAACAGATCGATGTATTTGGTTCCACGCCACTGCGGGGCAACCCGCTGGCCGTGATCATGGAGGGGGACGGCCTCAGCACGGCGGATATGCAGTCCATGGCGCGCTGGACCAACCTTTCTGAAACCACCTTTGTGCTGCCGCCCACGGATGCGGCGGCCGATTATCAGGTGCGGATTTTTACTCCCTATTACGAACTGCCGTTTGCCGGCCACCCGACGCTCGGCACCGCTTACGCGCTGCTGGAGGCGGGGATTATCACGCCCAAAAACGGCAAACTCATCCAGCAGTGCGGCGTCGGTCAGGTGGAGATCGCCGTTCACGGCCCGCAGACGCTGGCATTCAAATCCCCGGCCGCTGAGATCGCCCCGCTGCCGGCACCGCTGCGGGCGCAGGTGACCCCGGCGCTGACGGGCGGCGCTGTCTCCTGTCGCGCCGTGCCGCAGGCGGTGGCGATGGGCATCCGCTGGCTGGTGGTAAAGATGGAGAGTGCGGAAGATGTGCTGGCGGTAAACGCCGATGCCGCGGCGCTGGACGCGCTGATTACCGCGAGCGGCTGCAACGGCGTGACGCTGTACGGCACGCACCCGGCGGGCGGCCCGGCGCATCTGGAAGTCCGCGCATTATTGGTGAAGCAGGGGGCGCTGGTGGAAGACCCGGTCACCGGCAGCGCCAATGCCTGCCTGGCGCAGCTGTTACGGCAGCAGGATTTTGCCGGGCTGGAGGCGTTGCGGCACGGCTATCAGGTGCGCCAGGGCACCTGCCTGCAACGTAACGGCCGGGTAGAGGTGAATTTTACCGACGGTGAGCCGTGGATCGGCGGCCTTTGCCATACGGTGATTGACGGCCGCGCCGCATTTTAAACCGGGCGCGTTTTAACCTTAATGATTACCGGGTGGGACATACCGCCCATCAGATATTGCGCATCACCTCCACGTGGCGCGCAAAATCTTTTTTTACTTCGTCACTGTGCGGATTAACAAACGCTGTTCCATCTTCGTCGATAAAAATACGCTCTTTATCATCCAAATCTTCTTCAAGATTACGGGCTGAAATCAAATTCAGGAATTTATCGGGGCTGGAAAATATATCGATGAGTTTTCTTAGCATGCCTGCTCCTGTGAGTTGCGCTCAGCGTAAGTCCTCTATTTATAGCGCAAAACGCCGGTGGCGCAACCTGCGGGTGATTTGCTGCGCCCGGTATCACCGGCACGGAAATAGCAATTAGGAGGATTCTTAAGCGCAATTTTTGCTCACTTATTAATCACCCAACTGTACAGGATAAATTCTTCGTACAACTTTCCCGCCGCTAAGATATTGACCCCACTTTATTCCTTCTTTATTCCGGGTAAAGCACTCAGGTTTATTTTCACGGGTGTTTAACTGTCCGCTTTTTTTAATGCCGCTTCGCTTGTCAATATTAAGTGATTGGCTAAGCTCAAAGTGTGGGCAATATCCGGTGTAATGAGTCTGGCACCGTCACATCCTGCCGGACGCTCACAGCCCTTATTCTCACTCACTGATAGGAGGTGTCATGGCCGAGCATCGTGGAGGTTCGGGAAACTTTGCGGAAAACAGAGAAAAGGCATCTGAAGCAGGTAAAAAGGGTGGACAGCGCAGCGGCGGGAACTTTAAGCATGACCCGGCCCGCGCGTCCGAAGCTGGACGAAAAGGTGGCCTGCACCGTAATCAGGCTGACTGACGCGTATGATTGCTGGCGACAGTGTCACCTCACTGGCAAGCTGACTGGGGTTGTTTGACCCCAGTCAGCTTTTTATTAGGCTGCGGCCATGCCGCGCCATGATGTAATGCGAAGGAAGGCGTTATTTATGCACAATTCTCCCCTGTCAACTCCTCTGGAAACCCCCTCCCCCTTACCGGCACCGCGGCGATCTCTGCTCGGTGCGGCGCTCTGCGCGCTGTTGCTGGCCTCGCCCCTGGCGCATTCTGCCGCGCCGAGTAACGTCAAGGCACCGGGCGAAGAGAAGACCACCAAAGATGCGTTGCTGGAAACCGGTGCTTCTGCCCTGCAAGACCGGGCACCGATTGACGCCATCAGCGCCTATCTGGACGGCTTCCACTTCTACAGCGGCGACAAAAACGGCCAGATGGAGGCGCACCACTACGTCACCATCCTGAATGATGATGTGATGCAGGCGGTGATCTACGACGGCAACGGCAAAGATGCCAAGCTGATGGGCGTGGAGTACATCATCAGCGAGCGGCTCTATAAAACCCTGCCGCCGGAGGAAAAGGTGCTGTGGCACAGCCACCAGTACGAGGTGAAATCGGGCAGCCTGCTGGCCCCCGGCCTGCCGGAAGTGGCGGAAAAAGCGCTGATGGGCAAAATTGTGAATACCTACGGCAAAACCTGGCACACCTGGCATACCGACCGGGATCACGACCTGCCTTACGGCATCCCGGCGTTGATGATGGGCTTCACCGCCGATGGCCAGCTTGACCAGAAGCTGCTGAAAGACCGCGACACACGCATCGGCATTGATTCCAAAGAGCGGCAGAAAGATCGCGCCGACCTGCCTGCCCATGCGCCCGATCCCCTGTCCAACGCCTGGGAGAAAGGGAAAGTGATCCAGCTCCAGCGGGTCGAGGGCGGCGGCGAGCACCAGCACGGCGACACCGGCTTTACCGGCCACGCCGAACAGGTGGTGCGCAAAGAGGCGCAAGGCACTAAACCCGTGGAAGGCGAAAAACCTGCTAACGCGGCCACGCCCGCCGGCCAATAACCGGCGGGACGTGCCGGAACGTTAAGGGGCCGGCGCGTAGCCGATCTGCAGCTGGCCTTTTTTGACTTTCACCTGTAGCGCGCCCAGGGCGGGGAGCGCTGCGGTGTTGGCGACATGGGTGCCGCCGCAGGCGTAGGTCACTTTGCCACCGAAGCTCACTTCACGCAGGCCATCCTCCCGCAGCACAATCCGCCGCGGGAGTTGCTCGGCCACCAGCTGCGCGTAGCCCTGTTGCAGCGCTTCCGTCTCCGGCAGGCGGCTCTCCGGCCCGGCATTGAACGTCACTTTCGCCTCACCCGGCCGGTGGTTGGCCTTCACCGGCTGCCAGCCGAACTGCTCGCCTAAATAGCCCAGCACATGCCCGGCCGAGTGCAGGCCGCTGTGCAGCGCGCGCGACGCCGCGTCAACCCGGGCCGTCACCGGCCCCAGCGGCACCGGCTCACTGAGCAGATGCAGCACCCGCTCCCCGTCACTGCTGACATTCAACACCTGCGCGCTGCCTATCATGCCGCTGTCGGCCGGTTGGCCGCCGCCCTGCGGGTGGAACGGCGTGGCGGCCAGCTCGGCCAGGAAGCCCCCTTCGGTGGCGTCGCAGCGCAGCACTTCAGTCTGCACGGTTAATTCATCACTGTTCAGGTACAGTCGGACGGTCATGGCGCTCTCCCTGGGTTATCGGATTTTTATTATAAGTGGAGCAGCGTAAAGGAAAATCCGCCCGGATGACAATCAGAAGTGTGCCCCTCAGCCGGGCGCCGCCCTCCCGGCAGGCGATGTTACGCAGGGTGCATTACGGCACCGGGGGCACCGTAGGCGGCGGGGTGCCGCCACTGCTGCTGCCGCCACCGCCGCCGTTTCCTCTGGCTTTGCTGATTAACCCGGCTTTCATTTTGCTCAGGCCGTCGATCATTTCCATCATGCTCGGTGGTGCCGCTCCCTCTTTGGAGAAGGAGGAATCACCGGCCATATTCCAGTCTTTGAACACATTCAGCATCTCCTCTTTCTGGGCGCTGGCCCCATAAATCTGCAAATAGAGGCGGCCGAAGTTCAGCGCATGCTGGCGATCTTTACGCCGGATCGATTCATGGGTGTAATTACGTGAGGTGCTGAAACAGACATTCGCCAGCCAGGACAACAGCCCGACCCCTAATACCCCGCGGAAGAAGACATATAACAGCGCGATCTCATCATAGACTTTGGCATTCGCCAATAAGACCGACCCTTCTGCAAAGGTAAAAAAGGCGGCAAACACGGCAGCAGAGGCGGCCGTAAACCCGGCGATTGACCATTTATTTGCCAGCTTGGCAAATGACTTATCATCAAGGTCTAATTTGGCGCTGACCTCTTTCACATAGCCGGGAATTTTCCCGTCGATCCGTTTTTGCTGGGATAACTCCTTCAGCTCCTTATTCTCTTTGCGCAGCTCTTCATTCTCAATCCCCAGCGTTTCTGACGACTCCTGCAAGGTTTTATAACGCAGGGCCGCCTTTTCCAGCAGTTGCGCACGGTCAGTAAGCTGCTGGATATCCTGTCTTTTTTTGGCAAGGCGAACGTTCTGTTCTTCAATCGTCTGGTGCAGTGCCGTCATTTCCTGTTTATGCTGGCGTACCAGCAATTCATAGAGGTAAGCGTGCCCGCCCTCCATCGCTGCGCCGTCAACTTCCCCCGCTTCCAGATCTTTATAAAAGGTATTGTTCAGGTAATCTTTTTGCCGGCTATGGAAACTCTGCTCCAGGTCATCCAGTAAATGATCCACTTCCTCCATTTTGTCACTGCCGAGCAACGGCAGTAATTCCAGTACAACCTCCTCATTGATATAGCCAACCCGCATTAAAAAATCGATGTACTCAAAATAGACATGCTTACTGCTGAATTTCATAGGCCTGTTACTCCCTTCAGATGACGTGTTAATGTAATTCCCCTTCCTCCCGGCTCTCCCGAAACCTGATATATGGCCTCTGTGCATGGAACAGCGTAAATAAGGCAATGACGGCAATCGCCGGCAACCATTAGCCATACTGATATAATCAGGCAAGTTGGGCTATTTCGCCTTAAGAACAGACATCAAATTGGCTATTATATGGAGATAAAAAAAGCCATTAAAAGAAGTGAAATAACATGAGCGTCATTGAGCGGAAATAAACAGGCGGTTAATTTCAAAGAACGCTCAACGATACCCGCACCGTTATCATTTATCCGCGCTATTTCCCTGATCCCTCACCCGGAATTCCCCTGCGCCCGCATCCTGCGTGCAATGAGACACCCCGCCCCCGCCACTGATAACCGTGAGCACGGCTGCGGCGATATTTTATGCTGCTTACGGCAGATCCGCCGTAAGGCTGCCGTGTGGGAAGCCGCTGCCCACGGGAGACGCGGGGCAGCCTGGCCGGATCGGCCGAAGGTCAGTTTTTGTCGCGTTTAAATTTTGATCGCTGAAAAAAACACGTATATAATGTGAGCACTATCACACTTTAGTGCAATTCGTCTGACGTGCTTTACACCGCCAACGCGCGACCCCAATAACGCCGGCCCGCGGTAAGCATCGAGTTATTAAGGATCATCATCATGAGTGCCATTGCCACCAGCGTCGTGTTGGCGCGTTGGGAAATTCTCAGCGCCGTTGTTATGTTTTTTGCCAGTACCCTCAATGTTAACCTGCGTAAAGCCAGCCGCCACGGCCTGGCGATACTGACCAGCGGCATCGGTATTACTATGTCCTGCTGGTTTGTAATGGGGTTGCTGGGGATCACCAGCGCGGATATGGCGCTCTACGGCCAGCACGCCAAAGACCTGTTTGTGGAGATCATGAGCCACACCCCGGAAAACTGGCCGATGCCGATGCCATAACCGGCCATTCACCGCAATGCCCTTCCCCGGCATTGCGGTTTTGTTTTACCCCCTGTTCCCTGTTTCCCCGCTGCTCCCCTGTTTATTGAATTACATCGTTAACAATACTGATTATATTTTTTAACCCGTCCTGAGTAGAATAATAAGCAGTGGCCTGCCGGGCAGGTTTTCCGCTCTCTCATCACGACTCAGGGACATCAACTATGACAACCTCAGAACCGGTTACGCTGGTGATTACCCACACGCTCCAGCCCCAGCAGCAGGAGGCGTATGAACGCTGGCTGCGGCGCATTATGCCGGTGGCAGAGCAGTTTGAGGGGCATCGTGGTGTTAACGTTATCCGGCCCAGCGGCGAGGGCCACATCTATACGATTCTGATCCGCTTCGATACGCTGGAAAATCTCACGCGCTGGACGGCCTCCGCCGAGCGCAAATCGTTGCTGGCGGATGCTGAGCCCCTGCTGGACGGCGGTGACCGCATTGAAGTGCAGGCCGGGAGCCAGTTCTGGTTCACCCCGCCGCAACAGGGCGTCCGCCGCCCGGCGCGCTGGAAACAGTACGTGCTGACGCTGGCGGTGATCTTCCCGTCAGCGGAGCTGGTGCCGCGCTTCTGGAACCTGATCGTCCCTTCCCTCTCCGGCACCCTGGCCGGCCACCTGCTGAATGACGCCACCGTGGTGGCGCTGGTGGTATTTTTCTGGATGCCGTGGCTGACGCGCGCACTGGCAGGCTGGCTGAAACGCTGAGCCTCTCCGGCCGCCGGGCCGCGGCCGGGCGCTACTTGCTGATCAACCGGATGCCGAGCTGGGACAGGGTGCCCAACTGGGAAGGGTGGGAAACGAAAAGAATCCACAAGGAGAAGGAGCAAGCAATCATAATGGTGACAATCCGGTAAAACATTCCGTGTATCCTTGCAAACGCTGTTGTTCTTGCCTGACTTTCAGACAATCCCTCATTGACGGGGGTGCTCATTACTATAGATGACTCCGGCATTTTTCCCCATACGCAAGCAAAAATTTTTGTTTAAGATTGGTTTACCTGATTTTTAACCCTCGTTAAAACTGCCTGTCTGCCCCGCCGGAAAAATTCGTTCCATACCGTGACTATTTCTGCCCACATTGTGACGGCTGCTGCTTTTTATAGCGATTGAATTGTAAAAATTAGCGCTGCATCACATCTGCACCTAACCTTATTTTTTGTTGCACCCGTTTAAGAGTGACGCGTTAACGTCACCTGATGGCAAAAAGAGAATAATTATAGGGAGAGAGTGTGTGACGAATAGCACAATGAATGAGCAGGCAGGCGCGAAGATGACCGCCAAAACGCCGGTAGAACCCCTGGTAAAAGTCATCGCCGTTATCGCCACGCTGGGCGGCCTGCTGTTTGGTTATGACACCGGGGTGATCGCCGGCGCGCTGTTGTTTATGAAGCATGACCTGCACCTGACCCCGCTGACCACCGGCCTGGTGACCAGTTCCCTGATCCTGGGGTCCGCGTTCGGGGCGATTGTCGCCGGCCGTATCGCCGACCGCTTCGGCCGTAAAAAAGTGATCCTGATCATGGCCGTGATCTTTATGGCAGGTTCCCTCGGCTGCGCCACCGCGCCGAATGCGCACATCATGATCCTGTGCCGCTTTATCCTCGGCCTGGCCGTGGGCGCGGCGGCGGCGATTGTGCCGGTCTATATCGCGGAGATTGTTCCGGCAAACCGCCGCTGGCAGTTTGTGACGCTTCAGGAGCTGATGCTGGTCTCCGGTCAGTTGCTGGCCTACACCAGTAACGCCGCGATCAACGAAGTCTGGGGCGGTGAGGCGACCTGGCGCTGGATGCTGGGTATTGCCTGTGTGCCGGCGGTGGTGATGTGGGTCGGGATGCTGTTCCTGCCCGATACGCCGCGCTGGTATGCGATGCACGGCCGCTTCAGTGAAGCGCGTGATGTGCTGGAGCGCACCCGCCACTCCCGCTTTGTGGAGCGCGAAATGGCGGAGATCCGCAAAGCGGCTGCCCAGAAAGGTGAGCGCCACTCCCGCCGTAAAAAGACCATCTCCACCTGGATGAAACGGCTGGTGTTGCTGGGGATCGGTGTGGCGATGCTGCAACAGCTTTCCGGCGTCAACACCATCATGTTCTATGCGCCGACCATGTTGCAGTCCACCGGCATGGGCACCAACGCCGCGCTGTTTGCGACCATCGGTAACGGGGCAATTTCGGTCATCATGACCTTTGTCGGCATCATGCTGCTGAGCAAAATCGGCCGCCGCCCGCTGCTGATGATTGGCCAGATGGGGTGTACCTCCATGCTGCTGATTATCGGTGCGCTGAGCTACTTTATGCCGGAGACGGTGAACGGTGAGCCGAACATGCTGCGCAGTTACATGATCCTCGGCGGGATGCTGCTGTTCCTCTGCTTCCAGCAGGCTGCCCTGTCGCCGGTGACCTGGCTGCTGCTGTCGGAGATGTTCCCGCAGCGCATCCGCGGCCGCGCCAACGGTATCTCAGTGTTTGCGATGCAGATGACCAACTTCACCATTACCCTGTCGTTCCCGATGCTGTTGCAGGCAATTGGGTTGTCGATGAGCTTCTTCGTGTTTGCCGCAGTCGGCATCGCCGGCGGTATCTTCGTGGTGCTGTTCGCCCCGGAGACCCAGGGCAAGTCACTGGAGCAGCTTGAGAAACACTTTAAAAAGCACTTCTCTGACGACACCCCGCCCGCTTCCCAAACCCCGGCAGCGTAACCGGCACACGGCTCAGAAAAAGCCCCTCCTGAGGAGGGGCTTTTTTATGGGCGCTGCCGGATAGCATATAATAACTGGGATATTAACGGGATAGCGGCCTGACGCCCCGCTTCAGCACGACACCTGGTGACGGGAGCCTTTCATGCCCACCCCTCCGGCATTCGATTATCCGCAATTAGAACAGGCGATCACCGCCCTTTTTGAGGCGCAACGGTTGCCCACGCATCTGACCGGCACCGGTACGCTGAAGCGCTGGCAGGCCCAGGCGTGGCCGTCTGCGCTCTATTTTGGCCGGGGTGAGGGCCGGTACAGTGCGCCGGACGGCGCGTTCGGCGTCTGCTACATGGCGGAGAAAGCGGTGTCAGCGCTGGCCGAAAGCTACGGCAGGCTGATGCATAAAAACGCGCTGAAATTTATCGATGAGTCCGATGTTGAAAACTCACGCCTCTGCCTGATCCGCCCGCGCCGCCCGTTGCGGTTTGTGGATGTGGGAAAGCTGCTCGGGATGCTGCACATCACGCTGGATGCCTCGGTGGGCGATGATTACACCCTTACCCAGCGGGTGATGGCCTGCCTCTACGCGCTCGCCGGAGACAAGTATGACGGTGTCTGTTATGTCTCACGGCACTTCCCCAGCGCGGATTTCTGTTATGCCGTGTGGGAAACGGACGAAGTGCGGTTCGATGATGCAGGGATGATGAACCTCGCGGAGTACCGGGACAGCGACGCCCTGCCCGCCCACTGGCCTTATGATGACATCACGGCGGAGGAGCTGCTCGAAGAGGTACTGCGATTCCGGATTGTGCCGCTGTAGCCGCGTCTCTTTGTAAAAAAGGGACGCGTTAATCGGCGATCTGCTCGCCCATCTGTTTCGCGGCGCGCAGCATGAGGGCAATATCCTCACTGCTTGTGTCTTCGCGCATAATATCGAGCGGGGTTTTCCCCTTGCCGTGCAGCGGGGTGGTTAAGAAAGAGATGCGCGCCACCGGCCCGATGCCGCTGTGCAACGCTTTCATCACCGTTTCAAAGTGGGGTAACAGCCCCCCTTCTTTAAACTGGAACAGCGGGAAAACGTGGTCGCTGTTTTTCTTGAAGGCGATCAGCTTATTGCCTTTTACCCGCAGATTCACCGCCTGGCGGGAAATGCCTAAAATCTCTGCCACGTCCACCGCTTTAATCACGCCGCCCAGCTGCTCAATCTGTTTATAAAACGCGGACAGGTTCTCAGCGCGGCGTTTTAATTTATGCAGCTCGCGCTCGGGCGTGCGGGCGCTCTGTTCCAGCACCGTGGAGTAGAGCAGCTGAAACAGGTCGCTGTCCGGCAGCACCAGCGCATCACTGGCTTTCGCTTTCTCCGCGAACTCAGGCATCAACGCGCTGAGCATGGTGTCGAAGCGTTTTTGCAGCAAGACCTGCAATTCTGTTAACTGACGTGACCCGGCGAGAGTGCTCATAAAACCTCCTGATACTTGACCATGAGTGTATGCGCGTATGATGGAGTGGTCAAGTAAAGGTGGGTATAGGGATGAATGGGAGAGAGGAAAGAGCTATGTTCAGCCCGGCAGACCGGCCGGGCTGAAAGGGGTGTCAGGTGTTGAACGTGCGCTCTTGCAGATAACGCCAGCGGGCCGGTTGGGTAGACACATCAATCATCGCCACTGATACGCGCTGTGTGGCCGCCCCTTTTGCATGGTGAGTTTCCCGGTAACGAATGGCCACCAGCGATCCTTCAATCGCCAGGGTTTCGCACTGGCTGATCTCAATACGCAACCCCGGTTGTACGCCCGCGCTGTTTTTGAAAAAACGCTTAACCTGACCATAACTTAGCCAGGAGCCCTGGGACGTCAGCATCCTGAAATCGGGCCGGAACTGGGACATTAACTCCGCGACCCTGTTTTGGGCATCATCAATAGGCAGGGTGTATATCTGCTGAATAGTGTCATGAATATCCATCACACTGCGCTCAGCGCGGCGGGCAAGCTCTTTTTGCATTATCTCTCCTGAAATCATGAATAACGCATTTATAGAAAACCGGCGTCATGCCGATAAATATGCGTAAATACTCAGGCTAATAACATTCCGTTGATAACCGCAGCCGGGAATAAGGGTATTAAGAATAACGGTAATTGAAGGTGAAACTCATTTGAAAATACCTGTAAAAGCTAAAATCCGTTGCAGCGTTTGTCAACGACTTAATGCACGCAATGCAGAAAGGGTGGCTTATTCATCCTGTTCCATAAAAATATCATACTCTAAAATCAATAATAATCAGAGAGTTAAATTAAACAAAGAGAAGGAAAGCATAAAGAGTTGCCGCTACATCAGAAAACATTATCACCTTTTCGCAATAAGAATAACCTGCCCAGGCCCGCGGCTATTTATCCCTATTTTTATACATTTCTCTTATGACATAATTATTTCCATATAATTACTTTATTGATAGCTCCCCCCTGATTTCTGACATCACCGGAGCGGCTGCCTGCCGATCCGGTGTGCCTTTACGCGGATAAATGCCTCCGGGCCATCACTTCCCCGTCTCTCCGCCCGGTTTCGGCGTGGGGTAGTCATACTCAATGCGCAGCGGCGCGGCGAGGGGGCTGTCCCAGAGCTGCTGATAAAGCCGGTCGAGCCGGGCGGCCATCGCGCCGCTGTTCATCACCAGCTCAAGGTTGCGGGAGTTGTCGAAATAGCCGCCGCTCCAGTTGCTGGTGCCGACCCAGGCGAGCCGGCCGTCGATGGTCATGATCTTGCTGTGTACCACCCGCGCATAGGGGATGAAGCCGCCCGGTGCCGGGGGGATGGTGGCGATTCTGACCTGCACGTTCGGCACCAGCGCCAGGCTTTTCAGCCAGTCAACCGCCGGTTTGCCGGTGTTCCAGTCCGCCACCATCAGCTCGACCTTTACGCCGCGCGCGGCGGCGCGGCGCAGGGCGTTGTCGATCAGCGGGTAGAAGGGGCGGCTGGGCTTCGGCCCATAGGAGAGCGGCGCATACTCCATCACCTGCACGCGGATGCGCTGCGTGGCGGCATCCAGCAGGCGCGGCAGCACTGCCTGTGAGTCGCGCACGCCCGGCGGGTTCCAGTCACGCGGGCTGGCGATCAGGTAGTTACCGTGGAGCAGATCCCCCGCCGGTGCCTGCTGCGGCACCCCCGGCACCGGCCGGCCGGTCACCAGCCGGGGCTGCGCCTGCCAGTCCTGCTCAAACACCGCCGCGATCTGCGCCACCACCGGCGCATCACTGATGCGCACGCCGGTCTCCTGAATGTGCTCCAGCGCGCGCCAGTCAAAATTCTGGCTGCCGACAAACGCCTCGCGCCCATCCACCACCAGGTATTTGGCGTGGATAATGCCGCCCGCCAGCTTGCCGAACGGTATTATGCGCAGCTCAAGGCCGGGGATCGCCTGAAGCTGCGCCAGTGTCTCCGGCGTGCTGAGGCGCACCCCTTTCTCTTCCAGCAGGAGGCGGATTTTTACCCCGCGCCCGGCCGCCTCGCGCAGCGCCGCCAGCACCGTTTCCAGCTCCGAGCCGGGCTGCCCCGCCACATAAAACTGGGCGATGTCGATGCGCTGCCGCGCCCCGGCGAACATCTCCCGCCATACCGCCTGCGCGCTGCGCAGGTCATCCGCCTGGAGCGGCGTCCCGGCCGGGGCGTTATACACCAGTTCAAAACCGGGGATCTCAAAACGGGCGGCGGCCGGGTGCGCCAGCGTCAGCAGGCAACTGCCGCAGATCAGGCGGTGCAGGTGGCGTTTCAGCCACCTGAGGAGACGGCCGTCAGGCATAGCGTTTTGCCCCGCTCTCCGCCCAGGGTGCGTCCTGCTGCGGTGCCGCCGCCTGACTGCCGGCGCGGATCAGCAGCACTTTCAGCAGTTCACTGATGCGCTCCATGCGGCTTTGCAAATAGTTGTTCCCTACCAGACAGATCAGCGCGATGGCGATGCCGAGGCCGGTGGCGTAAAGCGCGGTGCCCATCCCGGCGGAAACCTGGCTGGCATCGGAGATGCCGGAGGCGGAGAGTGCTTTAAAGGTATCGATGATTCCCATTACCGTGCCGAGCAGCCCCAGCAGCGGCGCGGCGGTGACCACTGTCTCCAGCAGCCAGATGCCGCGTGTCAGGCAGGGTTTGCTCAACAGGTATTGGGCGTCGATCACATCCCCTATCGCCTCCGGGGTGGCGCGGTTTTTCTGCGCCAGCACCGGCTCAATCACCCGCAGCGGCAGGCTGTTGCGGCGGGTCAGCGCTTCCGGCAGGCCCGCCGCGCTGCGGACGTCCGGCGTCAGGCTCTGCGCCAGCTGCGCTGCCTGTTTCTGCGTCCAGGCGAAGCAGATCGCGCGTTCAATAATAATCACCAGCGACACCGCCAGCGCGGCATACATTACGTAGAAAATCAGGTCGTGTAACAGGGTAGCGTTCATCGTTTGGCTCTTTATCAGAAGGTGGCTTCCAGCGAGACGCTGAAAGTGCGCTCCTCGCCAACGTTGTAATACGGGGTGGCGGCATCCACACCATTATAGGCCGCGGCGTTAAACACCGTGGTGCGCGCCGAGGTCAGGTACTCTTTGTCGAACAGGTTGTTGATGCCGAAACGCAACACGGCGCTTTTCACCATCACCTTATCCACCGGCAGGTAGACGCCCGCTGCCAGGTCAAACACCGTGCGGCCGCCGATCTCCTCATCATTGGTCATGTCGCCGTAGAAGGACCCGACATACTTCCCGCTGACGCTGCTGTAGTAGCGCCCGTCGTCATAGCCCAGCGTCATGTTGAACAGGTTTTTCGGCGCGTTCGGGATCTGCTTGCCGCGGGTCTGCAGCAGGCCGCCGCGGTTGGTTACGTCATCCTGCTGCTCGGAATCGGTGTAGGTATAGGAGGTGTAGTAGTTGAAGTGGTGCGGAAGCTGGCCGCTCCACTCCAGCTCCAGGCCGGTGTTCTCCACTTTGCCGACGTTCAGGAACTCATAGTCGCCGTCCGGGTTGGTGGTAGAGACCTGGCGGTCGGTGTAGCGCAGGTAGAACAGCGTGGCGCTCAGCAGCATATCTTCCCGCTGGAAACGCCAGCCCAGCTCGTGGTTCCAGCTCAGCTCCGGCTTGGTGTTCACCGAGTCGCCGACGTTATACAACACATAGTTCGGCGGCGTGCGCATGTTGCGCGACAGGTTATAGAACACCTGGTTTTCCGGGTTGATGCGGTAGCTGGCGCTGAAATTTGGCAGGAACTCGTGGTAGCGGGTGCTGCGGTTCTCCGGCGCGCTGCTCAGGCTGCCGCGGTTTTTGCCCTGGCGCTCGACGTGCTGGTACGCCAGCCCGCCGATCAGCGTCCAGTCCGGCGTCACGTACCAGGTGTCCTGCACCCAGACTTTCTGCGCCGGGGTCACGGTGTACTGGTCACGCCCCTGCACGATTTTGCCGTTGGCATCCCTGACCTGCCCGCCGCCGCCGGACCCGCCCCAGACGTCCGCCGGGTTGCCGTCGCCTTTGATGGCGATAAACGGCTGGGTCTGCGACTGGCGCGTGCGCTCATACCAGTAGCCAACGTCCATGCTGTGCTGCTCGTTGATGTCCCACTTCAGTTTGGTGGTCACGCCCGGCCGCCAGGTCTCCGTCCACGACGGGCGGTAGT
The DNA here is from genome assembly GCF_002858715.1 of Chimaeribacter coloradensis. Classification (GTDB taxonomy): domain Bacteria; phylum Pseudomonadota; class Gammaproteobacteria; order Enterobacterales; family Enterobacteriaceae; genus Chimaeribacter; species Chimaeribacter coloradensis. Next base: position 143,813 of record NZ_PJZH01000004.1, read on the forward strand.
AGGTGTCGCTGCTCAGGTTGCTGAGATCATACTGCCCGGCGCGGTCTGAAGTTGACGAGAGGGTGCTGGCCGACTGCCCGGTGAAGCTGCCGCCGTTGCCCCAGTAATAATAGGGCTGCACGGTGAGCGTCAGGTCGTCACGCAGTTGCAGATTCTGGGTGAAGCTCAGGTTCAGCGTCTCAAACGGGTTGCGGTTGAGTTTGTAGTAGCTGGTGAGCTGGCCGCGGCTGTTGTACTGCGGCGTGGTCGGGTAGTCCTGGTCGCGCCCGCCCTGGTCAAACTGCGCCTTGCTCAGGGTGTTGTAGTTGTTATTTTCCTGCCGGTTATATTTCACGATCAGGTTGCTGCTGTTGCCGTTCTCCGCCTCGAACAGCGAGTTCATCTCGAATTTGTTGGAGTAGAGCCGCCCCTCGCCGCGCCACTTTTTCGCTTCGGTATGGGAGTAGGAGATCCAGTTGCTGAAGCCATTGACCTCGCCGGTCTCCAGCCGCGCAAAGGTTTTGCTGAGGTTGTTGCTGCCGAGGATCTGTTTGACGAAGCCGCCGAAATCCTTGGCCGGGCGGCGCGTCACCAGGCCGATGTTGCCGCCGCTGGAGCCGATGTGCGGGCCATCCGCTTCTGACGAGCCCTGGGTAACGAAGATCTGCTCAATGTTCTCCTCGTCGCCGACCTGGTTGGCGTAGACCTCATAGTTGCCGGAGTCATTCATCGGGATGCCGTCGATAGACATACCGATCTGATCGGACTTCAGCCCGCGCATGGTGTAATCAAAGCCGCTCAGCCCGCTGGAGTCGGTGCTGTTGACGTTCAGCCCGGGGGTAAATTGCAGTTTGTCGATGGCGTTACCCGCGCTGGGCTGTTTGTCCATCGCCTCTTTGGTAAGGGTAGAGCGCGCCTTGGGCGTCTCCTCCTGCACCATCATGCCGCCGCCCAGTGACTGGCCCTCGACGGTGATATTCCCCACATCGGTGCTCTCTGCCGCCTGTGCCGCGTAAGGCAACAGCGCAGAAATCACGGCCAGACCGATCCCAGAGTGTTTAAAGGTTTTCATAGCGTGTCCTGTGCATTGTTATGGTGTCCGGGCTTACGGCGCCCGGTAAGTAAAGGTGGCGGTAAAGCGGCGGCTGCTCTGCCCGGTGAACGCCTCGGGCGGGAACGGCTTCACCTGGCTTATCCCTTGCAGGCTGCTCAGTGCGGCGCGGTTCAGCAACATGCTGCGGGCTTTGGTGCTGATGCCTGAGGCCAGCACGCGGCCGCTGCGATCGACCTCCAGCCAGACTTCCACGTTGCCTTCCGGCCGCTCCAGCGACGCCTGCCGCCCGGTCGGGTAGCGCTTGCGCGAATCCAGATCGCGGCGCAGCGCCTGCTGCCAGGCGCCTTCCAGCGCCGGGGCGTTGTTGGCAGGCGTTGCTGCCGCCGGGGCAGCGGGTTTTGCCGGGGCGGCGGGCGCGGCGACGGCTTTTGGTGCCGCAACGGCACGCGGTTTCTCTGCCGGTCTGGTGTTTACCGGCTTCGGCGCCGGGCGCTTTTCTTTCGCCTTCGGCACCGGCCTGGGTTTAGGCGGTGGCGGCACCACGACCGGGGCGGGTGTCTCAATCAGCGGCACCGGCGGCGGTTCAGGCTCCGGCAGCGGTTCAGGTTCCGGCAGCGGCTCGGGCTGCGGTTCGGGTTCCGGCTGGGGTTCAGGTTCCGGCGCGGGCGGCTCCGCCAACGCCAGCTCCATCGTAGATTCATCGTAACGGGGCTGGATGTTCAACGGCGGCTGCTGGCTGAGCATCAGCGCCCAGCCCGCCACCGCCACGACCGGCAGCCAGCTGATAAGGTGTCGGGAACGGTAGAGGAGATACATGTCACAGCTTCCGCGTCGCGAGGGAGACGGCGGTAAACCCACCCTGGCGCAGGCTGTCCATCACCGCCACCAGCCGCTCCACCGCCACGCCTTTGTCACTGTTCAGGATGATGGTGGTGGTCTGGCCGGCGGGCTGCTGCTGTTTCAGCGTGGTGACCAGCGCGTCCAGCGCAACCGGGCGGCCGTCGAGCTGAAGCTGGTCGTTATTGCCGAGCGTGACGATGGCACGTTTCTGCGGTTTGAGCTGTTGCGCGGTGGCCGCGCCCGGCAACTGGGTTTTCAGCCCCTGGGAGGGGATCACGTTCAGGCTGATCAGCACAAAGAACACCAGCAGAAACATCATGACGTCGATCATCGGGATCAGTTCGATGTGCGCCTTATTCTTTTTCGGTTCGTTCCAGTTACGCATTAGCGCTCCCTCATTAAGAAAGCAGCCAATATAGTCAGGATATGTTTAATTTTTGTTACGTTTTGAAGATGTTTTGCTCACACTATTATCAATTACATGACAATAGTTACAGATAGAAATTAAATGTTCATCACACTTTCCACGACAACTAAAAATCCCCGGTAAAAAGGCATGATTTGCCGGATTGTGAATCATCCGGAACATTATCGTTTTGTTTTGTCTGAATTTTATTCACCCCACTTATTAATCAATTGTTAACACTGATAAAAATCCTCATTGAGGAAAATGGGGCTGTAAGGCCTTGATTTTCTGATCACCACAGCCTTTCATTATTTGCCACCCCCACGCCAGGCAAGGGTTTTACGCTATTTCCGCCAATGATGGGCACCGTTTATGCTGCCTGATAAGCCGTGCGCGGAGGCGTCTGCCGCCCCGTTTTTGTAGCAAAAATGCTATTAGCTAGTAGTCTCATTGTTATGGGTTATTCACTAACACATGTACCAGATGGTACACTGCGCGCGATTTATGGTCCGCTGACACGTTTCCTTCCAGGGGCGGGCTGTAATGGGTACATCACGGACAGGTTCCGTATTTAACTATCCAGAAATAGCCCGGTGATAAAGCGTGTTTCTGCCCGGCCCGCCGTCTGCGTCGCGGGTCAATCTGGGCGCCCCTCTTTTCACCGGCGGCTATTTCTCCAGGAGTTTGTGTTATGGCTGAAACAAAGGCCCGCGCCTCACGCGCGCTGGGCATATGGTCTGTACTTTTTGGGCTGGTGCTGCTCGCCATCGGCCTGTTCTTCGCCATCGGCGGGGGCCAGCTGGTCTCGCTGGGCGGGAGCTGGTACTTCCTGATCGCGGGTATTGTGGTTCTTCTGTCAGCAATTCAGTTCTTCCGCCGTAAGTCCTCGGCGGTGGCGCTGGTGCTGCTGTTCTTCATCGGCACCGTTATCTGGGCGGTGGCTGAAGTAGGGTTCGACTTCTGGCCGCTGGTCTCCCGCCTGATGGTGCCTGCCGGGGTGATGCTGGTGGCTTTCGCCACCTGGCCTGCCCTGCGCAAGCGCGAAGGCAAAGCGCCGCTGGCCGGGGTCTCCTATGGCCTGGCGGTGGTGGTGGCCGTGGGGATGGTGGCGACGCTGGTGCAGATGTTCCAGCCGCACCCGACCGTTGCGTTTGACGGTAAACCGCTTCCCCTGGTGCCGGTCGATAAAGCGAAAGCGCAAAAAGACTGGGATAACTACGGCAACACGCCGGAAGGCAGCCGCTTTGTGGCGCTGGACCAGATCACCCGCGACAACGTGAAAGATCTGAAAGTCGCCTGGACGTTCCACACCGGCGACATCCCGGACAGCCCGACCGGCAACGGCGCGGAAGACCAGCAGACCCCATTACAGGTAGGTGACCGCATCTTCCTCTGTACGCCGCACAACAACGTGATCGCCGTGAATGCCGACAACGGCAAAGAGATCTGGCGTCATGAGGTGAACGCGCAGGCGGAAGTCTGGAACCGCTGCCGCGGCCTGGCTTACTTCGACGCCACCAAACCGCTGACCCAGCCGACCGTGCCCGGCTCAACCCCGGTCCCGGCCCCGGCACTGGCTGCGGGTGATACCTGCCAGCGTCGCCTGATTATGAACACCATCGACGCACGCCTGATCGCGGTCAACGCCGACAACGGCCAGCTCTGCCAGAACTTCGGCAACAACGGCGTGGTGGATCTGAAAGCAGGCCTCGGCGAAGCACAGGACCCGAAATACCAGCTCACCTCTGCCCCGACCCTGGCCGGGACGACGGTGGTGGTCGGCGGCCGTATCGCGGATAACGTGCAGACTGACATGCCGGGCGGCGTGCTGCGCGGCTTCGACGTGATCACCGGCGAGATGCGCTGGGCGTTCGACCCGGGCAACAAAGACCCGAACATGGCGCTGCAACCGGGCCAGACCTACGCCCGCAGCACCCCGAACTCCTGGGCGCCGATGTCCTACGATCCGGCGATGAACACCGTGTTCATGCCGATGGGCAGCTCCTCGGTGGACCTGTGGGGCGGCAACCGCACCCCGCTGGACCACAAGTACGCCACTTCCATCCTGGCGCTGGATGCCACCACCGGGAAAGAGAAGTGGGTCTACCAGACCGTGCATAACGATCTGTGGGACTTCGACGTCCCGATGCAGCCGAGCCTGATCGACTTCCCAGAGAAAGACGGCAGTAGCAAACCGGCCGTGGTGTTCGGCACCAAGGCGGGCCAGATCTTTGTGCTGGACCGCATGACCGGCCAGCCGCTGACCAAAGTGGAAGAGAAGCCGGTTAAGAAAAGCGACATCAAAGACGAGCAGTACTCCGATACCCAGCCGTTCTCCACCGGGATGCCGCAGATTGGCGCGGAAACCCTGAAAGAGTCCGACATGTGGGGCGCGACGCCGTTTGACCAGCTCGCCTGCCGCATCGGCTTCAAATCGATGCGTTATGACGGCCTGTTCACCGTGCCGGGCACCGACAAGGCGCTGAGTTTCCCAGGCTCCCTGGGCGGCATGAACTGGGGCAGCCTCTCGACTGACCCGAACAATCACTACATCTTCGTCAACGACATGCGTCTTGGCCTGTGGGTGCAGATGATTCCGGCCGACACCAGCAAGATCGCCCGCGGCAGCAACGGCGGCGAGGCGATCAACACCGGGATGGGCGCGGTACCGCTGAAAGGCACGCCGTATGCGGTTAACAAAAACCGCTTTATGTCCCCGCTGGGTATTCCGTGCCAGAAACCGCCGTTTGGTACCCTGTCGGCGATTGACCTGAAAACCCAGAAAATCGTCTGGCAGGTGCCGGTCGGCACCGTGCAGGACACCGGCCCGTTCGGTGTGAAAATGCGTGTGCAGATGCCGGTCGGGATGCCGACGCTGGGCGGCACGCTGGCGACCCAGGGCGGCCTGGTGTTCATCGCCGGTACGCAGGACTACTACCTGCGCGCGTTTGACTCCTCCACCGGTAAAGAGGTGTGGAAAGCGCGCCTGCCGGTCGGCAGCCAGGGCGGCCCGATGAGCTACGTCTCCCCGACCACCGGCAAGCAGTACATCCTGATCTCCGCCGGCGGCGCACGCCAGTCCCCGGACCGCGGTGACTATGTGATCGCCTACGCGCTGGACAAATAAGCACGACGCGTAACCTTCTGTACTGATAATAAAAACGGCTCCCTGAGGGAGCCGTTTTTCTATCTATCCTGCCTATCACATCGTTCCTGTTCGCTCATAAGCAACGGTTTCACAGCGTTTGCCTGAAGAACTCTCCCACCAGCGAGCGGGTTGGGCGTGGTTGCCGCTGCACACCAGCGCGGTAGACAAAGGGCCTGACGCTCAATGAAACGAAAAGGCATGCTAAGCCATTTTCCCGCCCCCTGACGCTGGCTTTGTCCCATTATGCACAGACTGTTTTTATTGACCAAATTCAATACACTTAGTTAGTGTATGGCTATTTCATGCTCATAACGAGTCAGTTAACCGATGGATACGGTAGAAGAACTTAACGGGACATACTTCTATGCGGGTAAAGCAAATCTTACCGCCAGTGAATTATTCTTTATGGTGTTTGTGATGAATACAGCGGATCATTTTGGGATAAAAGACATTGCGGCAGTCGTCGCTCTCTATAGTGGCGTTAACAATCAAAAAACAAGGACAAAACCTAAAGGAGCCAAAGAGGGGACTTCACGTGTATCTAAATCCATGAGGAGACTTTTTAAAACTGCAAAATTCCCGCTAGGAATAAAGCTACCAACATGGGTTGGAGGTTACACCCCATGGACAGCAGAACGCAGAATGGTTGCCAAAATAAGTACTTTTGTCGGGCGAACGTTCCCTCTTGTAGGTGAAGTGATTTTACTTGCTGATGTATCACAGATCACCTACTGCTCTGTACGTGATTACAACCGTATAGCAAGGGATGGTGATAAATTATGGTAGACAATATTGACCACCGTATTTACGCACTGGTCAGACGCTACAATGGCGTTTATCTGTTCCAAAATGAGAAAAAGCAAAGGCAGTTAAATCCTGATACCGATCTGGATACAGATATGCAGTTAGATGTAGGTGAAGCAGAAGAACTTATGGAAGAGTTTTTTACAACTTTCCAGGTTGATAAGGAAAACTTCAAAATTGAAACCTACTATCCTGACGAACCTTTCTCATGGAATCCCTTCAAAAAATTCCCCCCCATACCCGTACCTGATTTCACTATCGGTATGTTGATTGAATCAGCAAAAGCCGGGCGCTGGTTATATGACTAAACACACGCAAGGGGCTTTCACATGGCTATACCTCATTGCGCCATTTGTTGGCCGCTCAATACCTTTGATCGGCCAAGTTATTCTTGTTGCTGATGTATCGCAGATCACCTACTGCTCTATACATGATTACAACGCCATAGCCCGTGATAAGGATAAGTTATGGTAGAGAGCGATGTTGGTGACATCGAGCAGCAAGTGATTGCGTTAGTCACCCGTTACAGCGGCGTATACATGTTCAGGAAAAAGAAATACGACACCTATACAACCGAATCCAATATTCACTTTGATGTACAGCTTGATGTTGACGACGCCGAAGCGCTGATGAATGAGTTCTTTACAGCATTCAACACGGAGCGAGGAAATTTCAAACTTGAAAATTACTACCCAGATGTGCCGCTTTCATGGAATCCATTTAAGAAACAAATAATAGATGTACCTGATTTCACTATCGGTATGTTGATTGAATCAGCAAAAGCGGGGCGTTGGTTATATGACTAAACACACGCAAGGAGCGTTTACATGGCGATACCTGTTCACTTATTTTTGACTGACGATGGCGGCGCAGTGATCCGGGGTTCTTCCGATGTGCAAGGCCGGGAAGGAAGTATGGAAATTCGGGCATTGCAACACAGTTTAACCCTCCCTACCGATCCCATGACAGGAAAGGTGACCGGCACCCGTCAGCACTCACCGTTCCACTTTACCAAGGCGCTTGATAGCGCATCGCCCTATCTCTTTAAAGCCGCGGCAACAGGGCAGACGCTGAAATCTGCGGAGTTCAGGTTCTACCACATCAATGATGCCGGGCAGGAAGTGGAGTATTACCGGATCACCCTGGAAAACGTAAAAGTCATTCTGGTCAGTCCGGTGATGTATGATACGCGGGGCTGCCCGGGCACAGGCCACATGGAAGAGGTCGCCCTGAATTACGAGAAGATCACCCACCTGTACAAAGACGGCAATCTGTCAGCGCATGACGCATGGAATGAGCGCCCTGCTGCATAACCAGAAGCGCTGCCGGGCTTTTGAGTCTGGCACTGCCCATCTGCCACCGGCCGCTGAAAGGCGTGGCGCTGGTGATCGGCATCTCCCTCATCACCCGGCCAACCCGACGGTGCCGGCCTTCCGCCGGGTGATGGCGCAGTGGGCAGTCAGCCGCCTAGCGGTGGCTGCCCAACTCCACGTTGCCGAATTTCCCGGCCTGGTAATCCGCAATCGCCTGGTTGATCTCATCGCGGCTGTTCATCACAAAGGGGCCGTAGGAGACCACCGGTTCGCCAATCGGGTCGGCATGGCCGTAGAGGATCACCGCCTCACTCTCCGCGGTGAGCGCCACGCACTCGCCATCGTCATTCATCTCAATCAGGTGGTGCGCCTTCAGCGCTTCGCCGCCCAGTGTCAGCGCGCCGTTGACCACGTAGCAGAACACCGTGCGCCCGGCCGGGGCCGGGAGGGTGATCGCTGCCCCGGCGCGGCACTGTACGGTCATCAGCGTCACGCCGGTCAGGGAGATAAACGGCCCATGCTGGTCGCCGAACGCGCCGGAGATCAGGTTGACAGTGGCTTTGCCGCCTGCGGCCTCAATCGCCGGGATCTGATCCTGCTGCAAGCCGGTGTAAGCCGGGCTGCTCATCTTCAGGTGTGACGGCAGGTTGACCCAGAGTTGCAGGATCTCCAGCGGGCCGCCGCTGCGTTTAAACGCAGCGGGTGAGATTTCCGCATGCACCAGCCCTGACCCGGCCGTCATCCACTGGATGCCGCCCTGGGTAATCACGCTCTCGTGGCCGCCGCTGTCGAGGTGCGCCAGCTCCCCCTCCAGAATAAAGGTCACGGTCTCAAAACCGCGGTGCGGGTGCGGGCCGAACGGCAGACCGTGGTTATTGGCCGGGTAGGCCTGCGGCCCGTGGTGATTGAGGAAGAGGAACGGGTCGAGCTGCGGCAGAGCCGCGCCGGGCAATGGCCGCCGGGTCACCAGATCGCCGATGTCATCGCGAATGGCCGGGTGCTGCTGTTTACATGTTCTTGAGGTCATTATCGTCTGCCTGTACGTAACGTGACGCTGTCACGGAAAGGGGGAGCATACCTTATCTGCTTGCTTAACGAATAGCGCCGATTGCCGCGCAATGCGAGCGGGCGGTGCGGCAATCCCACTTCACGTCTTCCTTAAGCGATATTTCTTCTTTTACATCGGTGGTGCCGCCTTCCAATAATTGCCGCCACGACCGAGCGAAAAGGAAGACACAACATGGCATACCGACTCAGTTTGCTGGACAAAAGCCCGATAGCCGACGGCGAAAGCGCCGCGCAGGCGCTGGCGCGCACCGTGGCGCTGGCGAAACAGGCCGAAGCGTGGGGGTTCCACCGCTTCTGGGTGGCGGAGCACCACAACAGCGCGGCGCTGGCCGGCCCCTCACCGGAGCTGCTGATCGCCTGGATTCTGGCGCAGACGCGCACGCTGCGCGTCGGGGCAGGCGGCGTAATGCTGCAACACTACAGCCCGTACAAAGTGGCGGAGAACTTTAACCTGCTGGCCTCGCTGGCCCCCGGCCGGGTTGATCTGGGCGTCGGCAAAGCGCCGGGCGGGCTGCCGCTCTCCACGCGTGCGCTGCAACAAGGGGTCAACGCTGCCGAAAAAGGCGATTTTGCCCACCAGCTCGGGCAATTAACCCAGTGGCTGGACGCCACTCCCGCCGGGGATGGCCGCGACGAACTGCTGGCCACGCCGCTGCCCCCTGCCCCGGCGCAGCGTTTCCTGCTTGGGGCCAGTGAAGGCAGCGCGCAACTGGCTGCCCGCCTCGGCTGGCAGTTTGTGTTTGCCGCCCATCTGAACGGCAGCGAAACCGATCTGGCCGCGGCGCTGGCGGCGTACCACACCCACAGCAACGGCCGCCGGGCGCTGGTAGCGGTGCAGGCGATCGCCGCAGCCACCGCCGCAGAGGCCGCCCAATTGGCCGCCGATCTGCAACATTACCGCGTCAGCAGCCCGCAGGGGCAGAGCGTCACCGTGGCGAGTGTTGAACAGGCCGAAGCCTATGTGCGTCAGGCAGGCATCACCGACTACCAGATCGAACCGCGCCAGAGCGCCACGCTGAAAGGCACCGCCGCCGACGTCCACGCCCAGCTTGACCACCTCCACCAGCGCTACGGCATTGAAGAATTTATTATCGATACGCCCCTCAGTGACGGCGATACCCGGTTCACCTCGCTGGAATTACTGGCGGCCCATCAACAGGTGACAGCCTGAATTAATTCCCCCCGTCTTTCCTGCGATATTAATAAGGTTCATCATGACACTCCCTTTAGAAGAGCAGCTTATTTTATGGCGGCGTGAATTACATCAACACCCGGAACTTTCCGGCAAAGAAACAGCAACAACCGGGCGGCTGCTCGGCTGGCTTAATAATATCGGCCTGACGCCGCTGCCTTATTCTTTAAACACCGGGCTGGTGGTGGAAATAGGCCATCGCGGCCCGTTAATTGCCCTGCGGGCGGATATTGACGCCCTGCCGATTGAGGAAACCACCGCGCTGCCGTTTGCCTCCCGGCAGCCCGGCGTGATGCACGCCTGCGGCCATGACATCCATACCAGCGTGATGCTGGGGGCGGCGCGCCTGCTCAAGGCGCGGGAAGCGGATCTGCCCGGCCGGGTGCGCATTCTGTTCCAGCCCGCGGAGGAGACCTTTGTCGGCGCGAAAGCGCTGATCGATGCCGGGGTGCTGGAGGGGGTGCAGGCGATTTTCGGCATGCATAACGCGCCGGAACTGCCGGTCGGCACCTTTGCCACCCGCGGCGGGGCCTTCTACGCCAACGTGGACCGTTTCGTGATCCGCCTGACCGGCAAAGGGGCGCACGCCGCCCGGCCGCAGGAGGGGATCGACACCATTGTGGTGGCCGGGCAGACCATCGGCGCGCTGCAAACCCTTGCCAGCCGCCGCTACAGCCCGCTGGCCTCGGTGGTGGTGAGCGTGACGCGCATCGCCGGGGGCAATACCTGGAATGTGCTGCCGCAGCAGGTGGAGCTGGAGGGCACGGTGCGCACCCATGACAACGCCATCCGCGCGACGCTGCCGGAAGCGATGCGCCAGATTATCCACGGCATTGCGGCCGCCTCCGGGGCCACGGCGGAGCTGGTGTGGCAGCCCGGCCCGCCCGCGCTGGTGAACACGCCGCGCTGGGCGGAGTTCGCCTCCCGGGTGGCGGCGGATAACGGCTACCGGGTGCAGATCTCTGAGCCGCAGATGGGCGGCGAGGATTTTGCGCTCTACCTGCAAAAGGTGCCCGGCACCTTTGTCAGCATCGGCAGCGGCAGTGACGAGGGGCTGCACCACCCCGGTTTTAACCCGGACGAACGGCTGATCTACCCGGCCGCCTGCTATTTCGCCCGGCTGGCCGAAGAGGCGTTAACCGATCTGGCGCACTAATGCCACGTTATGACCAATTTTATCTTTGGATTGCAGGGATTGTTATTTTACTTCCCTGCCCCGCTCGGGAATAGTCAATTCAACCCCACTCTGATAATGCAGGTGAAATAATGTCTACCCGCCGCCAATTACGTCTCGGCACGATATTACACGGTGCCTCAGGAAATATGTCCGCCTGGCGTCACCCGGATGCACAGGCCGATGCCAGTATTAATTTTGAGTTTGCCAAAAGCGTGGCGAAAAAAGCCGAACAGGGAAAGCTCGACTTTATTTTTGTTGCGGACGGGCTGTTTATTAATGAAAAGTCGATCCCGCATTTCCTGAACCGCTTTGAGCCGATTACCCTGCTGTCAGCGCTGGCGACGGTCACAGAGCACCTCGGGCTGGTCGGCACGCTCTCCACCTCCTACAGCGAGCCGTTTACTGTGGCGCGCCAGTTTGCCAGCCTCGACCACCTCAGCGGCGGGCGCGCGGGCTGGAACGTGGTGACCTCACCGCTGGAAGGTTCCGCGAAAAACTTCTCCCGCCAACAGCACCCTGACCACGCCCTGCGCTACCGCATTGCCGACGAGTACCTGACCGTCGCCAAAGGGTTGTGGGACTCCTGGGAGGAGGACGCCTTTGTGCGCGACAAAGCGTCCGGGCAGTTCTTCGACCCCAGCAAACTTCACACGCCGGACCACCACGGCGACTTCTTCCAGGTGCAGGGGCCGCTGAACATCGGCCGCACGCCGCAGGGCCGCCCGGTGCTGTTCCAGGCCGGGGCGTCTGAAGACGGCAAAAAGCTGGCGGCGCGCCATGCCGACGCGATCTTTACCCACCACCCGACGGTGGAGGAGGCGCAGGCGTTCTATCAGGATGTGAAACGCCAGCTGGTGGAGAACGGCCGCCAGCCCGGCGACCTGCACATCTTCCAGGGGGTCAGCGTGATCGTCGGCAGCAGCGCCGACGATGTGGAGCGGCAATACCAGCAGACGGCGGCGCTGGTGTCCGTGGAAGATGCGCTGAACTACCTCGGTCGCTACTTCGACCACCACGACTTCAGCCAGTACCCGCTGGATGGCCCCTTCCCGGCACTGGGCGACATCGGCCAGAACAGCTTCCGCAGCACCACGGATGAGATCAAACGCAACGCGCGTGAAAAAGCACTGACGCTGCGCCAGGTGGCACTGGAAGCGGCCACCCCGCGTCCGCTGTTCCACGGCACGCCGGAGCAGGTGGCGGACGGCCTCCAGCACTGGTTTGAACAGGGTGCCGCTGACGGCTTCATCATCAATGGCGGCACGCCGGTGACCTTCCCGCATTTCGTTGACCAGGTGGTGCCGCTGTTGCAGGCACGCGGGCTTTTCCGCACGGAATACCCTGGGAAAACGCTGCGTGACAGCTTTGGGCTGGCGCAACCGGCCAACCAGTTTACCGCCTGATTTTTATCGTTCCTGACAATAATAAGAGAGCCGCGCTATGCAGAAACCCGCCTTACTCACCCTCGCCCTGCTGTTCTCCGGCCTGGCACAGGCCGCAGGCCATGGGATTGACCTGAAAGCCAATGAGACCCCGATCAACGTGGCCGCCAACCCGGCGGCAGTGGCGCAGATCCCGGCCGGCTACCGCTTTGCGGTGCCGGGGAAATTCACCGTGGCGATCGCCGGGCTGAACTCCCCGCCGCTGACGCTGCTGGCTGATGATAACAAAACCATGCTGGGCAGCGAGGCGGACATCGCCCGGCTGGTGGCCGACAGCCTGGGGTTGCAGCTCAATATTGTGCGCACCTCCTGGGAGGACTGGCCGCTGGGCGTGGCCTCCGGCAAATATGATGCCGCCATCAGCAACATCACGGTCACCAAAGACCGCAAAGCGAAATTTGATTTCGCCACCTACCGCAAGGATTCGCTGGGCTTTTATGTGAAATCCACCTCGTCGCTCAGCCGGATTGAGAAAGCAGAAGAGATCGCCGGGCTGCGGATCATCGTCGGCGCGGGCACCAACCAGGAGTCGATCCTGCTTGGCTGGGATCAGGAGAACCGCAAAAAAGGGCTGAAGCCGTTTACCCCGGTCTACAGCACCGATGACGCGGCGCAGACGCTGGCGTTGCAGTCGGGCCGCGCAGACGCCTATTTCGGCCCGAACGTGATCGGGGCCTGGAAAGCGGCGCTGAACGGCAAAACCAAACTGGTCGGCTCGGTGGACGGCGGCTGGCCGAAAGCGGCGCACATCGCCGTGACCCTGAAAAAAGGCAGCGGGCTGGTGCAGCCGGTGAACACGGCGCTGAACGGCGTGATCCAGGGCGGGGCCTATGACCAGGTCCTGAACCGCTGGGGGGAAGGCGTCGAGCGGCTTGACCGCTCTGAGATCAACCCGCCGGGCCTGGGCGACTAAAGGAGAGCACCATGAGCCACTTTACTTTTCGTGACGTCTCCCCGGAGGACGCCGACCTGCAACCGATCATTACCGGGCTGTTCGGCGAATATGAGGCGCGCTACGGCGACTACTTCTCCCGCACTGCGGAAGAGGAGCTGACCGAGTGGTATCTGCCGCCGCAGGGGCTGTTTATTGTGATGGAGCGCGACGGCGAAACCCTGGCGATGGGGGCCTATAAGCCCTTCGATGACGAAACCGCCGAGCTGAAGCGCATCTGGACGCGCCGCGACCAGCGGCGCAAAGGGCTGGGGTTGCTGGTGGTGGCGGAGCTGGAACGCCGCGCGGCGCTTGCCGGTTACCGCCGGGTCTACCTCACCACCGGGTTCCGCCAGCCGGAGGCGGTGCGCCTCTACCTGGCGCAGGGGTATCAGCCGCAGTTTGACATCCACCGCGACCCGGAAGAGTACAGCCGCCCGCCCTATGACGGCCGGTTGCGCTTTATCAAGCGGCTGGGGGCGGACGCGCCTGTCACCGCGCTCGCCGCCGATGCCCGTGCCGGTTAAGGAGAGAGAGATGAAACACACGTCCACCCTGCGTGTCGTGCCGGCGCGCTACCCGCTGCGCCTGATCGGCGCCCTCTTTACCCTGTTTATCCTGGCGGCGGTGGTGCAGTCCATCGCCTTTAACCCGCGCTGGGAGTGGGCTGTTTTTGCCCGCTGGTTCTTCGACCCGGTGATCCTCGAGGGGCTGCAACAGACCCTGCTGCTGACGCTGCTCGGCTCGCTGTTCAGCATTGTGCTCGGCACCGCGCTGGCGCTGGCGCGGCTGTCGCCCTCCTGGCTGCTCTCGGGGCTGGCGTTCAGTTACATCTGGCTGTTCCGCTCGCTGCCGCTGGTGGTGGTGCTGATCATCCTTTACAACTTCTCCTACCTTTACGACACCCTGTCGCTCGGCATCCCCTTTACCGGCCTCGCCTGGGGGCACTACGCGACTATCGATGTGCTCGGCCAGTTCCCGACCGCGGTGATCGGCCTGACGCTGGTGCAATCCGCCTATACGGCGGAGATTATCCGCGGCGGCATCCTCGGGGTGGACCACGGCCAGTTTGAGGCCGCGGCCGCGCTGGGGCTGCCGGGCCGCCGCCGCACCTTCCGCATCATCCTGCCGCAGGCGTTGCGGGCGATTATCCCGACCGCCTTCAACGAGATCATCAGCCTGGCGAAAGGCACCTCGATTGTTTACGTGCTGGCGATGCCGGAGCTGTTTTACACCATCCAGATGATCTACAACCGCACCCAGCAGGTGATCCCGCTGCTGATGGTGGGCGCGGTCTGGTATCTGGTGATCACCACCCTGCTTTCCGTGGTGCAGCACTACGTTGAACGCTGGCTGGCGCGCAGCGCCCGCCGTGAACCGCGCCCCGCCCTGTGGCAACTCTTCCGCCCAAAAACCGGCCGCGCCCCGCTCGGCCCGGTAAGGAGCTAACCATGTCAGAAGCAATCGATTACCAGCGCGCGGCCAATGCCCGCGGCCACATCAGCATCACCGGCGTCACCAAGTATTTCGGCAGGCACAAGGCGCTGGATGAGGTGTCGCTGGAGCTGGAGCCCGGCTCGGTCACGGTGATCCTCGGGCCGTCCGGCTCCGGCAAGTCCACACTGTTGCGCGCCATCAATCACCTCGAGCGGGTGGATGAGGGCTTTATCCAGATCGACGGCGATTACATCGGCTACCAGCGGCGCGGCGACCGGCTCTATGAGCTGAAGGAGAAGGCGATCCTGCGCCAGCGCACGGAAGTGGGCTACGTGTTCCAGAACTTCAACCTGTTTCCGCACCTCACGGTGCTGGAGAACATCATTGAAGCGCCGATTGTGCATAAAAAGCTGACCCGGCCGCAGGCGATTGAGCGGGCGCTGGAACTGCTGGACACCGTCGGGCTGCGCCACAAAGCGGATGCCTGGCCGCGCCAGCTCTCCGGCGGGCAGCAGCAGCGCGTGGCCATTGCCCGCGCGCTGGCGCTGAACCCGCGGGTGATCCTGTTTGATGAACCGACCTCTGCCCTCGACCCGGAGCTGGTGGGCGAAGTGCTGGACGTGATCCGCTCGCTGGCGCAGTCGGGCGTGACGCTGGTGGTGGTGACGCATGAGATCGGCTTCGCCCGCGAAGTGGCGGATCAGATCGTGTTTATGGTGGACGGCAAAATTGTGGAACAGGGCAACGCCCGGCAGGTAATCAGCGCCCCGCAGCACCCACGCACCCGCCGTTTCCTCGCCAATGTGCTGTGAGGCCGCCCCACCTGACAAGGAGACTGACCGTGAAAACCGTTGCCCTTAGCGCCCTGCTGCTGGCGCTCGCCGTTGGCGCTGCGCAGGCGGAACCCGCGCGCATTAACCTCACCGCCAACCAGCAGGCGATCCATACCGCCAAAAACAGCGCGGCGGTGGCGCTGCTGCCGCCCGGGTTTACATTTGCCGTGCCGGGCAAGCTGACGGTGGTGGTCAGTGCGCTGAATTCACCGCCGCTGTCGGTGCTGGCGGAGGATAACCGCACCCGCATCGGCAGTGATATTGATATGGCGCGCCTGCTGGCAGAGAGCCTCGGGCTGGAGCTGAACCTGGTACCCGCCTCCTGGGAGCAGTGGCCGCTCGGCATCGCCAGCGGGAAATATGATGTGGCGCTGTTCAATATCGCCGTGACGCGGGAGCGCAAAACCCGGTTTGATTTCGCCACCTACCGCACCGACACGCTGAGCTTCTCGGTGCGTACCCACAGCCCGATCCAAACGATCAACAAACCTGCGGACGTCGCCGGGCTGAAGGTGATTGTCGGCTCCGGCACCAATCAGGAAAACATCCTGCTGACCTGGGACAAACAGAACCGGGCGCAAGGGCTGAAGGCGGCGCAGCCGGTCTACGTCACCGATGACGCGGCCGCCAGCCTGGCGCTGCAATCGGGCCGGGTGGACGCCTTTTTCGGCCCCCACTCCACCGCCGTCTATAAAGCAGCGCTGACCGGCACAACGCGCGTGGTGGGCAACGGGCCGCGCAGCGCCTGGGTGGCGGCCACCACCCGCAAAGGCAACGGGCTGGCTGCCGCGCTGAGTGAGGCGATCAACGGCACCCTGCGCAGCGGGGAGTATGACCGGGTGCTCGCCCGCTGGGGCGAGAGCGATGAACGCATCGCCCGCTCGCAGGTAAACCCGCCCGGCATGGGCGACGGCCCGGCGGATGAACTGCCGGACAAAGCAGGTTAAAAATTTCCGTTAACAGCGGATAAACCGGGGCCTTAACAGCAATTTTTACGTGATGATTTTTTCTGGTTGAAAATGAGAAACCTGTTCAAAAGATACGCTACGTGGCTGAAATTCCGCATGTTATGATGCGCGCGGCTCTCTTTTGAATAAGGACAGGAACGTGAAAAAGGCCCTATGTCTGATCGTTGCCGCGGGTGCGCTGGCGGCCTGCGATGCCCGTGGGCCGGAGCCGGTCAACCCTTCGCTGGCCAGCCTGGCCAACATTTTTGGTTTTGATGCGCTGCGCGGCAAGGTCAAACAGTTCACCCAGATCCAGCGGGGCGAGGACGGCAAAATCTCCGCGCGCGTCAGTGCCACCCTCGATAAACAGGGCTGCGTGCAGCGGCTTCGCTCCTTCCAGCCGGCGATGAAAGTGGATGTCGATATGGTGAAAGAGGGGGACTATTTTGTCGATCGCACCAGCCGCAAAAAAATGTACCAGCTGGATGCGCAGTGCCGCCTGGCGCGCACCGTGGACGGCAGCCTGGAGTATAAAAAAGATGCCAAAGGCTTTATTACCGAGGTGGTGAAGACCGAGAACGACGACGCCTTTGCCGGTTACCGTTACGATGCGCTCGGCTTCCCGCGCCACACCCTGTTCCAGAATGCCCAGGGCAAAACCGAGATTGACGTCAAAGAGGATGCGCCCGACACCCGCCGGATGGACGCCACCCTTGAAGCCCGCGTAGACGGCAAACTGGCCGGGGTGACCAAAATCCGCTGCCACTATGACGCCCATTTCAACCCGGTGCAGTGCGCTGCCGCCGTGGTCGCCGAGGGGGAGTACGGCAGCGCCACCCTGAATTACACCCAGACTTACCAGACCACCTACTACTGAGCCGGGCGCGGCAACTGGGACGGCAGGTCGATGTCCCATACGCAGCCGGGGTCGTCCACCACTACCCGCGCGGACGGGGAACTGTTCAGCAGGGCGCGCGCACCCTCATCCCCGGTCAGTGCGCAGAGCGCACTTAGCATCTCCGCCCGGAACCCCACCGGGTGCCCGGCCTGTTCACCGTAGACCGCCCGCGCGCAGCGGGCGTGTGCCAGCGCGGCGTTGACCTGAAGATAGGTTTCCGGTGTCAGCTGCGGCATATCCGCCAGCGCCACCAGCCAGCCCGGCCAGCCTGCGGTGGCGGCCACCCCCGCCGCAATCGACTCCCCCAGCCCCCCGCTTGCCACACAGTGAAACGCGGCCCCGGCCTGTGCGGCCAGCGCCTGTAGCCCGGTATCTTCCGGGCGCAGGATCACCCTGACCGAAAGCCCGCTCTGCTGCGCATGGCGCAGGCTCTGTTCAAATACCGTATCGCCGCTGGGTAACCGGCCGAAAAGTTTGTGCTGCCCGCCCGAGGCGGCGCGGTAGCGGCGGCTCAGCCCGGCCGCCATCAATAAAATGCCTGCGTTCAACAGAGGTGCTCCCGCCCTGCGTGGGTTATTACCGCAGTGTAGGGGAAAGAGCACGGGAAGAGAAAACCGGGCGCAGGGGAAAGGCCAGCGGCGGGGGAAATCAGGCAGGCGTCAGGCACGCCTGCGTATTGGTGCCGCACAGCATTACCGGGTAATCCTGCGCCAGCTTGCGGGTATAGTGCTTTTTCATCCCGGCACTCAGGCCCGCGCCGCACCAGATCAGGTGGTGCTCATAGTGGCGCGTCGGCTTCGCCGGGATATCGGTGACCTCGGCTGAGACCTCAACCCGGCAGCCCTGCCCAATCAGGCGGATGGTTTCCAGCCAGATTTCGGTGTCGTCCGTGGTGCTGGCGGCCTCAAGGAACACCGGCACACACTTCTGTTTTTCTGACAATGCCATCATGCGGTCGGCATGGCGCAACACCGCCGTATGAAAACGGGCCAGCCGGAGCGAAGCGCCGCGGCTGATGTCACTTCTTAACCAGAGGTTCAGCGGCCGCAGCAGGGAGTTGATAAACGCCTCGCCGCCGTAGTTCGTCCCCAGTGCCTGGATCAGGCGGTTCAGCGACTCTGCCGACGCCTGGTTAAGCTGCGTGAGCACCTCTTCCGTGCGGCACTGCCAGCCACTGCGCCGGTAGTGATAGGGATCATTCAACAACTGGTGGATTTCGGGCAGGGTGTCCCCGGTGTTGGTGAGGTCCAGTACCCGGAGCACGCGGGCATAGTCGTTGGGGCTGTAGAAGCCTTTGCTGTTGCGGGCATGAGGCACCAGCCCCGCCCGCCGCCAGCTCCGCAGGGTGACAGGCAGGACGCCGGTCATGGCACAGAGGGAGTCGGTTATATAAAGCGTCATCATTCTTTCCTTCAGAGAATATCATCCTGCTAATTTTGGATAATACAGGGGTAGTGTGCGCGTTACCGGTGAGGAAAGATACCTTTTTGCCGCAAACGATTATCAAGCATGTAACCTTTTCTGCCCGGATAAGACGCAGGCAGTTGTTCCCGGTCAGGAAAACAGACCGGCAGGTGACGCACATTTTTTACCTTTCCGGCTTCAGGAAAAGTGTTTAAGGCACGTTATTAAAGGCAGGTCTTTTTAACGTGCGTTTCCCGCCCTGTTCCGGGGCACACGCCTGTTTTTCCGCTGAAACGGGCCGATTATTCGTTAACGCCTGCTTAACAATCAAAAATTATCCCTTTGTCATCATGCGGATAACAGCGCTGTTCCTTAGCAATATTCTGACACATCCTCTTGAACCGAACTAACAATAATGATAATAATTATCATTAGATTTACACTACGTGACTTTATCTCATCTCGCAGGCGCATCACGCCGGCAGGTGAGATTTTTGTATGACTCACACGCGTTGCTCTTTTCTTAACACCAAGATTTTTATAGGGATGATGAATATGTTGTCGGCTTTTAACCTGAAGCGCTCCAGCCTGCTGTGTTCCCTTGCGCTGTTTGTTCCTTTCGCCTCCCTGGCGGACGATACCGTGGTGGTCACGGCCCAGCCGGCTGAATCCGCCGATGCGCCTACCCAGGGCTACAGCGCCAAAACCAGCCGCAGCGCCACCAAAACCGACCAGCCCCTGATCACCACCGGCCAGGCCGTGTCTGTGATCACCCGCCAGCAGATGGATGACCAGAACGCCACCACCGTTAACGCCGCCCTGAACTACACGCCGGGCGTGTTCACCAACTTCGCCGGTGGCGCCACCCGTTATGACACCATCTCCCTGCGCGGCTTCCACGGCGGCGACGTGAATAACACCTTCCTCGACGGCCTGCGCCTGTTGAGCGACGGCAGCAGCTATAACGCCCTGCAAATTGACCCGTGGTTCCTGGAGCGCATTGATGTGCTGAAAGGCCCCTCCTCCGCGCTGTATGGCCAGGGCATCCCCGGCGGCGTGGTGATCGAGACTACCAAACGCCCGCAGTTCGCGCCTGAAGGCCATGTGCGCCTCTCCGGCGGCAACTTCAACACCAAAGGCGGCGCGTTTGACTACACCGACGCCATCAATGACCAGTGGGCTTACCGCATCACCGGCATGACCCGCACCAGCGACACCCAGTACGATCACCAGCGTGAAGAGCGTTACGCCATCTCCCCGCAACTGCTGTGGCAGCCGGATGAGAACACCTCGCTGCTGCTGCGCGCCTACCTGCAAAAAGATCCGTCCGGCGGCTACCACTCCGCAGTACCGGCAGACGGCAGCCTGTATGGCGACCGCCTGAGCCGCGGCTTCTTCGACGGTGAAAGCAGCCACAACGTCTTCAAGCGCTGGGAGCAGATCTACAGCTACGAATTCCAGCACGCCTTTAACGAGACCTGGTCATTCCGCCAGAACGCCAGCTACACCCACTCCAACACCAAGCTGGAGCAGGTGTATGGCCTTGGCTGGAACGGTGACCGCACCCAGATGAGCCGCTACTACTCCGGTGAAGACTCCTCACTGGACGCCTTCGCGATCGATAACCAGCTCGAGGCTGATTTCGCCACCGGGATGCTGGAGCATCAGGTGATCCTGGGCTTTGACTTCCAGCACTTCACCAATGACACCTCGTCTGAGAGCGGGTACGCCACCAACCTCAACCCGTACACCGGCGCGACCGGCGGCGACACCCTTTACCTCGACAGCGCATTCGCCACGCCGGGCGTGTATGGCTCCCACGTCAAACGTAAATACAGCCAGACCGGCGTCTATCTGCAGGATGACATGAAGCTCGACAAGTGGCATCTGGCGCTCTCCGGCCGCTACGACAACCTGAAGTCCAAGGCCACCACCTATGAGACCGACGTGACCGATGAGCGCAGCGATGATCATGTCACCGGCCGCGCCTCCCTGCTCTACGCCTTTGATAACGGTATTTCGCCGTACATGAGCTACAGCACCGCCGTCACCCCGGCGACGCTGAGTGATATCAACGGCAACCTGTTGAAACCGACCACCAGTGAACAGTATGAAGTGGGCGTGAAGTACCAGCCGGTTGGCAGCTCGGCCCTCTACTCCGCCGCGTTGTATGACCTGACGCAAAAAGATGTGGCAAACCGCATCGTGCAGGGCAGCTACTACGTCCCGGCAGGGAAAGTGCACTCCCAGGGGCTGGAGCTGGAAGCGCGCGCGCCGATCACCGACCGTTTCAACGTGATCGCCGGGTATACCTATAACAAGGTGCGCTTCAAAGACGCGGTTGACGGCAATGACGGCAACACCCCTTACGTGACGCCGAAGCAGATGGCGACCCTGTGGGGCCAGTACAACTCCGTCATCGGGCTGGATCTGGGCGCGGGCATGCGTTACATCGGCACCCAATGGGCAGACAACGAAAACACCCAGCATATGCCGTCCGCCACGCTGTTTGACGCCTCTGTGCGCATGAACCTGTCGCAGTTCAGCCCGGATCTGAAAGGCGCGTTCGTTCAGCTTAACGTCAACAACCTGACCGACAAGAAGTACGTCGCCGCCTGCTACGGCACCGGCTACTGCTACTGGGGCCAGGAGCGCACCGTGGTCGCCACCGTCGGCTACGATTTCTGATTTCAGCAACACTCCCCAAACAACAAGCCCGGCAGATGCCGGGCTTTTTTTATGCGCGCCGTTCCTCAGCGCGGGAACGCCACCTCACAGTGGCTCTCCATGCGCCACTGTGTCGGCAGTTTGTACAGGCTGCCCGTGACCGTGACCACGGCGCGGGCGCGGATGTCCGCGCTGGACGCGCCTGCCTGAAGCTCAAACTCGCCCGGCTCCACCACCCGGTCGCCCTGCGCATCGGTGAAGTTGAGCATGTCCGTCGGCAGGAAGAAGGTGAGCTGGGCGCTCTCCCCCGGTTGCAATTCCACACGCTGGAACGCTTTCAGCTCATGCACCGGCCGCACCAGCGAGGCGAGCCGGTCTTTGACATAGAGCTGCACCACCTCGCTGCCCGGCCGGTCGCCGCTGTTGGTGATGCGCAGCTGCGCCGTGACCGTGCCGTCCCGGCTGGGGACGGACGCTTCCGCCAGTTGCAGATCCCCGTAGTGGAAGGTGGTGCCGCTCAGGCCGTAGCCAAAGGGGTAGCGCGCGCCGAAGCTGAAAGCGATGGGGGTGCCGCCGCTTTTCAGCTTATGGTTGTAGTAGTAGGGCATCGCCCCGGCGCTTTTCGGCACCGAAAGCACCAGCCGCCCTGACGGCAGCTCGCGCCCGCTGAGCACATCGGCGATGGCGCGGCCGCCCTCCTGCCCCGGCGCGAACGCCGCCAGGTAGCCCGCCAGCTTCTCTTCCACCCCGTTCAGGAAATAGGGGCGGCCGCCGGTCAGGATGGCGATGGTCGGCGTGCCGGTGGCAACCACCGCTTCCAGCAGCTGCTGCTGTACGCCCGGCAGTTGCAGGCTGTCAGTGTCTGACCCTTCGCCCACCGTGCCGCTCTGGAACAGCCCGGCCAGATCGCCGACAAACACCAGCGCCACCTCGCACGCCTGCGCCTGTGCCACCGCATCAGCGATAAGACGGGTATCCTGCGACACCGGCGAGTGTTGCAGCGGGGTGCCGCTGTCCCCCGGGAAGACCGGCGCGCCCGCCGTGCGCTGCTCAAGGATATGGCACCCTTTGGCGTAGTGGATCGCTGCCTCGCCGTAGCAATCACGCAGCGCCTGCAACGGCGTGGTGACGTCAGCCTGCGCCGCCATGTCACTGATGATCAAATGCACCGGGAAGCTGTAACCGCTGAGCAGCGCCAGCGGATCGTCCGCTGTCGGGCCGATCACCGCGATCTTCTGCCCCGCCTGCGGCCTCAGCGGCAAGATGCCGTTATTTTCCAGCATCGTCACGGCACGCACCGCCGCCTGCCAGGCCAGTTGCCGCGTTGTCCCGCGTTGCAGCGAGACGTCGTTCTCGTCGGCATAGGGGTGCTCAAACAGCCCGAGCCGGAACTTCTCGTGCAGAATGCGCGCCACGATTTCATCAATCTTTTCTGCGGAAATCAGCCCGCGCTGCCGCGCCTCTGCCAGATGGCGGGCGCAGTCATCCTTCGGCAGCTCAATATCCAGCCCGGCATTAAAGGCCAGCGCGGCGGACTCCGCCGCATCCGCGCTGACGCCGTGATGCTGGTGCAGCAGGCTGACGCCGCCGTAGTCCGCCACGATCAGGCCGTCAAAGCCCCAGCGGTTGCGCAGCACCTCCGTCAGCAGGAAGGCGTCGCTGTGGCACGGCTGGTTGTCGATGTCATGGTACGCGGGCATCACCGACCCGGCGTTGGCGAGTTTGACCGCCATCTCAAACGGCAGCAGGAAGGTGTCATTCAGTTCGCGGAACCCCAGATGCACCGGCGCATGGTTGCGCGCGCCTTCGCTGAAGGAGTGGCCGACATAGTGTTTCAGCGTCGCCAGCAAATCGCGTTTTGGCCCCTGTAACCCGCGCACATAGGCGGTCGCCATTTTGCCCACCAGATAGGGGTCTTCGCCGAAGGTCTCCTCGGTGCGCCCCCAGCGCACGTCGCGCGAGACGTCCAGCACCGGGGCCAGCCCCTGATGGCAGCCGATGCTCTGCGCCTCGGCGCGGATGGCGGCCGCCACCTGCTCCACCAGTTCCGGGTCCCAGGTTGCGCCGTAACTCAGCGAAGAGGGGAACAGTGTCGCGTCTTTGCACAGCAGCCCGACCAGGCACTCCTCGTGGAACATCGCTGGGATGCCGAGGCGCGTCTCTTCCACCAGCGTCTTTTGCAGCCGGTTCAGCGCCCGTACCCCCTCTTTCGCCTCCACGATGTGCGTCCCCAGCGGGCGGGTGATCTGGCCGATGCCGAGCGCCAGGCGCGCCGCGAGATCATCAGCGTCGGCGGACCCGGCGAAATCATCACTCAGGTCGCGGCGGCTGCGGTGCCGGCCGTCGGGCGACAGGATCAGCCAGAAGGCGTGCATCTGGGCATATTTCTCTTCCTCTGTCATACGGGACAACAGATCCTGCACGCGCGCCGCAATCGGCTGCGCGGCATCCTTATAGAGACAGGGCATCATTACTCTCCTTATTAAGCATGGACGGAACCGGGTGCCGGCACGGTGTCCGGTTCGGTATGGCCGCGTTTTTTCGCCAGTGTGGCGGCGATCTCCCGCACATAGCGGCTATTGAGTTTGTAGGCGAACAGCAGCAGCGCCATCGCGATAAACAGCACCGAGGGCACCAGGGTAAACAGCGCATTGATCGTCAGTATCACCCCGGCAGGCTGCTGGGCGGTGTTGGGCAGGTAATCCACCATGCCGAGCACCCAGCCCACCAGCGCGCCGCCCAGCGCCAGGCCGAACTTGATGGCAAACAGCGCGGTAGAGAAGACCAGGCCGTCGAGCCGGCGGCCGCTGCGGTGCTCTTCATAGTCGACGACGTCAGAGAACATTGCCCACTGCAACGGGGTGGAGAGGTTCTGCACAAAGCTGAACACAATATTGATGGTGAAAATCAGCCAGACGGCAGAGGGCGGGATAAAAAAGATCAGCCCGCCGATCAGGACATACGCGGCGATCGTCCACTGATAGGCGCGCACCCGGTCAAATTTGCCGAGCAGCCGCTCTGACAGCAGCGCGCCGAACAGCGCCGCCAGCATCCCGGAGACGATAAAGGCGAAAATCAGCTCAGGCCGCAGCATCACATATTTCACGTAGTAGATGGTGGCCGAGCCGCGCGTCACCACCGCCACCAGCAGCAGGATGTTGAACACGAACACCAGCCGCCACTGGCGGTTCTGCGCCAGCACCTTCAGGTCACCCAGCAGGCTGTGCGCCCCCGGCGGCGCGGGGTAGCGCTCTTTGGTCATCAGGAAGCAGGCGAAAAACAGCCCGATGCCGAGCAGCCCCATCAACCCCATCGCATAGAAGTAGCCGCGCTGCGGGTTGCCCTCACCCAGCCAGTCCACCAGCGGCAGGGCGACCACCGTCACCACCAGCCCGCCGATAAAGGAGAGCGCAAACCGCCAGGATTGCAGCGAGTGCCGTTCGCGCGGGTCGAGCGTCAGGGAGCCGGGCATCGCGCAATAGGGCACATTGATGGCGGAGTAGACCAGGCTCAGCAGGCTGTAGGTCAGGCAGGCGTAGACAATTTTCAGCGTGGCGGAGACCGGCGGCACGTAGAAGGTGATCAGGCAGCAGACGCCGAACGGGATCGCCATCCAGAGCAGCCAGGGGCGGAATTTGCCGTGGCGGGTCTGCGTCCTGTCCACCAGCGTGCCGATGCAGGGGTCGATCAGCGCATCGACCGCGCGCACCACCAGGAACATGGTGCCCATAATGGCCGCCGGCAGCCCAAAGACATCGGTATAGAAGTAGGCCAGAAACAGCGTGGCGGTTTGCCACACCAGCGCGCTGGCCATATCGCCCAGGCCATAGCCTATTTTGTCAGTCACAGAGAGAGCAGGGAAACGGGTCATGGTTATCTTCTCAATTGAGGTCAAAAAGATAACGGCCACCCGGCCACCGCGTTATTTTTTGACGGTATTCCGCCTGCCCGGCAGGGCGGCGTGTTGTTGGCTGATCGCCACTGCGTGCAGCACGCCTGCAAAACGCAGGGTGTTACAGTGACGTTGCCGGAATGAGTATGGTGGCGTGCCGTGAAAGGCGAAATTGAGAAAATTAACCGTTGATTTACGAAATCTTACTTTGTCCGGAGTTTGTGACCGGAAGCAGATTTCACGCGTTTTATGCCGGTGGGCGGGCTATTTACAGGGCAGTGGGGGGAATTCAGGCAAATTGCGGCTGTTAAAAAATCTGATATAAGATGAGTTAATCTGTTTGTTTAACAAACAGTGGCGGTAAGGCAATAAATCTCTATAATCACAGCCCAAAAATGTGATTGGTTACACATCTTTCTTTTTAGCATGACTTGGTAAAACTACACGAGCAGCTGGCGCCTGGCGCCCGGCCATGACTTCAACCCTCTGCCATTTGGCATAACAATCAACGAAACGACACTATGAGCATACGCGCATTATTCACCGTGATTTTCGCAGTGGCCGCCTACAGTCAGGCGGCCTTTGCGGTCGTGTATCCGCTGCCGGCTAAAAACAGCCGCCTGGTGGGTGAGAACATTGTCATTGATGTGCCGAAAGGCAGCACCGATCCGCTGGAGCACTTCGCTGCCCAGTTCCAGATGGGCCTGAGCAACATGATGGAAGCCAACCCCGGCGTCGATCCGCTGCTGCCGCAGCCCGGCAAGCTGGTTATTCCTCACCAGCTGATCCTGCCGGACGCCCCGCGCGAAGGCATCGTGATCAACAGCGCCGAAATGCGCCTCTACTACTACCCGAAAGGCACCAACACCGTGGTGGTGCTGCCTATCGGCATCGGTGAGCTGGGCAAAGACACGCCGGTGAACTGGGTGACCTCTGTTCAGCGCAAAAAAGATGGCCCGACCTGGACGCCGACCAAAGCGATGCACGCCGAATATGAAGCGCGCGGTGAAACCCTGCCGGACGTCTTCCCGGCCGGCCCGGATAACCCGATGGGCCTCTACGCGCTTTATGTGGGCCGCCTGTATGCCATCCACGGCACCAACGCCAACTTCGGCATCGGTCTGCGCGTCAGCCACGGTTGCGTGCGCCTGCGTGCGGATGACATCAAATGGCTGTTCGAGAATGTGCCGGTCGGCACCCGCGTGCAGTTTATCGATGAGCCGGTAAAAGCCACCGTGGAGCCTGACGGTTCCCGCTACGTTGAAGTACACAACCCGCTCTCCCAGAATGAAGAGCAGTGGAAATCAACCCAGCCGGTGCCGATTACCCTGACCCCGGTAGTCAGCAACGTGCTAAGCGACGCCAGCGTCAACACCACGGATGTGGATCAGGCGATCCAGACCCGCTCCGGGATGCCGGTGAAAGTGAACGGCCTGCAGGAAGCGCAGCCTCAGGTGCAGCCGGGTGACGCTGAACAGCCTCAGGCTGAGCCGCAGCCGCAGGCAGAACCTCAGCAGCAGGGCGTGCCGCAGCCGCCGGTGATCCAGCCGGTCAACGGTGAAACCCCTGCCCCTGCTGAAAGTGCACCGGCTGCTACCGAACCCAGCGCCGGCTGACAGCCCGCCCATCACATCCTCTACGGGAGCCTTTCTGGCTCCCGTTTTTTTTGCCCCTGCCGCCATTTGCTACGCTTAAAGTAAACCTCACCCCTTCAGGAGCCGTTTATTTCCTATGCCTATGCCGCCCTTCAACTATGAACAGGACTTCACCACCCTCGATTTCCGCCTTCACCCCGAGTGTTACCAGGTGGGGCGCGGCGAACAGGGCGTGTTGCTGGTGGAGCCTTATAAAAGTGAAATCCTGCCTTACTGGCGCTTCCGCACGGTCGCCATCGCCAAAGAGTCCGCCGAGGCGATTTACCAGCTGTTTGAGCAGTACCGGCAGCAGGATGACTTTGTCGGTATGGATATGGCGCGTAAGTTCATCCAGATGGGGTATACACGCGCACGGCGCTACGCCAACCACAAAGGCGGCCGCAAATATGATGAGGCGCGTAACGTCCTGCCTTATACCGTGAATGAGGAGAAAGCTGCCGCTGCGGCGGTATTTAAAGCCTATTGGGATCGCCTGCGGGAAGATGAGGATTACCAGCGCCGCAAAAAAGCCCACCAGCAGCATTACGGTTAACCCGCTGCCGGGGCGCGCCCTTGCCCGGCAATGCCTTCATGATGAGCCGGTTACCTGCCCCGCCCCGCTTTTCCATGCCGGGCGGGACCCCTCTGCTAATGCCCCTGAAATAGGCCGTCGGCCGCCCGGTAATTTGTGTTAAAACAGAATTGCTGCCTGAGATTAATCTGCCCGTGCCGGGCAATACCCCGGCTGAAATAGCCATTCCGCCGGCGGCGGCCTGTGGGTTTCTATTCCCGTTAACGCGATAAAAGGGGAAAGGGTGCCGGTAAAACAGAAAGGCGGCTCTCCCCGAATTGCGTTAAGAAAGCGGCACCAATAAGTAAATCCACTCAATGCATCCTCAACAACCGGGGTCATTTATCCGGTTAACTGCACTAATACGCACAGTTTGCTAAAACCGGTGACGGCATAACATTGCCTTTCTGCATTGGCAAAAGGCCCTGCCGGGGCAATATACCTGTTTGGGGTAATGGCTGCGCCGTTTCTATAAATTCCCGGATTTAAGCGGCATTACCGGCGCTATATAATCCGGCAAAAAGAAATAGAATTTTTTACGCTTTTTTTTACAATCATCCTTTGCCTAATAGGCAGAGTTATGTTTACAATTATATCAAAGAAACAACGCGACATCGGTCACTCAATAGTATGCGCGTTATAGCTGGTTTAACTAAACTAATGGATATGATATGAGCGATACTTTGAAGGTTCTGAACAACATTCGTACTCTGCGTGCGCAAGCCCGCGAAGTTTCTTTGCAAGACCTGGAAGAGATGCTCTCCAAATTGGAGTCCGTGGTCTCTGAGCGTCGTGATGAAGAACAATCCATGATCGCAGAACAAAAAGAGCGCGAAGACAAATTAGCAAAATACCGTGAAATGCTGCTGGCTGATGGTATTGATCCAAGCGACCTGATGGCCGCAGAAGCCAACAAAAGCAAAACCGGCAAAGCCAAGCGCGCGCCGCGCCCGGCTAAATATGAATACAAAGATGAAAAAGGCGAGCTGAAAACCTGGACCGGCCAGGGCCGCACCCCGGCTGCGATTAAAGAAGCGCTGGACGCAGGCAAAACCTTAGAAAGCTTCCTGATTCAACAGTAATTTTTGAATTATCAGGTCGCTCCTTCGCGTGCGCTCCTCATATCTTTGTTCAGGCGACAGCATTTTTCTGTTGTCCTGAACACATTAAACGGCCTGAGACGATCAGGCCGTTTTTTTTATCTCTGCGCAATAACCCAAATTATCCGGGAAATAGGCTGAAAAACCGCAGAGGCCCCGGTGATTACTCGCCGGCCGTATAATGGCGCAGCCTGACGCAATGCCATTAAAAAACCGCTATTTTTCCCATTGATAACACAACATCCGCCACGGTGCTGCCGCGCAGAATTATCGACGCCATAGCACACTTCCCTGAACATTTTAGGGTTAATCTTAATTTTCCCTGTGTAACATGATCCCTTACTTCCGGCATAAAAGAGCACGCCGCGCTTCACCGGCCGCCGGGATAATCCATAAAGGGGATGCAACAGCCCACTGAGAAGGTGCAACCCTGCACCGGTACAATAATTATTGGCGGCCACCGTCGGGCTATATCAACATGCTGCCTGAACGGCACCGCCATTAGCAGAGCCGTCACACTTTATACATTTTTCCTGAAAATCATCTTGCTAAATCTGTTAATGCACCGGCAGCAATAGGGTACCCGGCGGGAAGGATTGGCTGACGCATTTTTACAATATCGGCCCGATCCCGCCGGGCGCGGCATTATCTCTTTTCACCTTAAAACCTGTGCCGGAAAAATGCTGACAGCGCCAGGTGATATAAGCAAAGAAAAGCCCAGGCATTTTTACCCCCTGGCTGGCTGAAAAAACGCCAGGCAGCGGGAAGAGATAAATTCGTTTCCCAGCCCTTTTCCCGTACTCTATGCTTGATACATTGCGTTAACGTGAGTTTATGGCCGCCCTCACCGTGTTGACGCCATTGATACCTGCCCTTATCCGGGCCTGATAATAAGCAGACAGGAGCCTTGCCATGACACTCTCACGCGCGCTGATCGATGAAGCCATTGCCTGGCGCCACCAGTTTCATGCTTGGCCTGAGCTTGGTTTTCAGGAGCATAAAACCGCCCGGCAGATTGCTGCTTTGCTGAAAACCTTTGGGTGTGAGGTTTACAGCGGCCTGGGCGGTACCGGCGTAGTGGGAACGTTACGTAATGGCCCCGGCCCGGTTATCGGCTTCCGGGCCGATATGGATGCCCTGCCGATTGCCGAGAACGCAGACCTGCCCTATGCGTCACAAATCCCCGGCCAGATGCACGCCTGCGGCCATGACGGCCATACGGCGATGTTACTGGCGGCGGCGAAATATCTCAGCCAGACACGCCGCTTCAGCGGCACGCTGCACCTGGTGTTCCAGCCGGCGGAAGAGAACCTGGCAGGGGCGCGCAGAATGATTGAAGAGGGCTTATTCCGCCTGTTCCCGATGGAGGCCATTTTTGGTTTGCATAACTGGCCGGGATTGCCCCTGGGGCATGTCGCGTTAAACAGCAGCGCGATGATGGCCTCCTTGGATACCTTTGAAGTCACCCTGACCGGCAAGGGCTGCCATGCCGCGATGCCGGATGAGGGCGCGGACCCGCTGGTCGCGGCCGCAGAGCTGATTCTGGCGCTGCAAACCATTCCTGCACGGCGGCTCTCCCCGCTTGATTCTGCCGTCATCAGCGTGACGCAGCTGAGCGCAGGGGAAGCGATCAATGTCATCCCGGAGCAGGCCGTGCTCAAGGGCACGGTGCGCTGTTTGCAGTCCCCGGTGCGCGATCGGGTTGAAAAGCTGATTGGGGAGTTCGTCACCTACCTGCCCCAATCTTTCGGGGTGCGCGGCAGCATGGACTATCAGCGTGGTTACCCGGTGACCATGAACCATGCCCACTGGGCGGAACAGGTATCCCGGGCCGCGCAACAGGCGGTCGGGGAGTCCAACGTGACCTTTGGTATTAATCCGTCGATGGCGTCTGAAGATTTCGCTTTTATGCTGCAAGCCTGCCCCGGTGCCTATTTCTGGCTGGGCGCTGACGGTGCCTGCCCCTCCCCTTCCCTGCACAGTGCCCACTATGACTTTAATGACAATCTGATGGAGACCGGTATTACCCTGTGGACAACCCTGGCCGAGCAGCTGATGCCGGTTAAAAAGCAGGACACGCCGCGCTAAGATAATCCTGTAATCCTGTAATCCTGTAATCCTGTAATCCTGTAATCCTGTAATCCTGTAATCCTGTAATCCTGTAATCCCAGGATGGCGGGTTTTATGGGCATGTCCAGCCTTATCTTGCCAGCATTACCTTCATCCCATGAAATCTTTCCACATGAAGATAAAGAGCGCGATAACTGCCTGAATAGTGTCACTCCAGAAAATGCACCTTCTCAGGTGCACGTCTTTTACGGGGCTGACGCATTGAGAAAGATAGGTGGAAAGATTTCCTGTTATACCGTTCCGGCATCCCAGGATACTGGGATACCAAGATACTGGGATGCTGGGATGCTGGGATGCTGAGATGCTGAGATGCTGAGATGCTGAGATGCTGAGATGCTGAGATGCTGAGATGCTGAGATGCTGAGATGCTGACCAGCATGGTGTCAGGCGATCGCAGAAGCAACCTGTTTTTAACGCAGCGTGCTGAGTATCCTGGCATCCCAGCATCCTATAATCCTGGGATGCCAGGATTATAGGATGCTGATAGCAACTATCATGTTCCCCTTTCCGCCGACACCTTCCCTGCCCCTACAGGAAATTCCTCCACATATCGCCGTGCCGGCAGCCATCAGGTGAAGGAACCGCCCGCTCTTTTCTCCCGCTTTACGGTAAACGAAAGTCTTGGTGATCACCTCAGCCCCGGACAGGCGCGGGCCTTTAGGCGGTTATTTCTACAGATTTTCCTCGCTTTTTTTATTTTTTTCTGAGCCATTTTGCCCTGGGGATTTGCCCCCCTTCCTGGCGCTGCTTTCCTGAAACACCGTCTCAGCCGCGCTGTACACTAAGCCCGGGTGCCTCGAAGATCATCCTGTTAATGATTTTCCTGCTAAGCCATCGTTTAGGTGTGCAGGGTGCCGTGCCCTTAGCCAAGGATGCTGAAAAAATAAGAATGATGAGAAAAGCGATTTATCACTGAAATTGCCCCGGTTTTCTCTGCCAACGTGGAGCAAAATCATGGTTAAAAAAATGTGATTTTGAGGGGGGTAAGCAGTACGTTGAAAAATGCGCCATGTGCAATTTGATTACATCTTTTCTTCACTCTGTTCACTAAACAGGCCTGGCGGGCAGCAAATTTATTCGCCCCGGCAGGCCCATCATCGGGGGAACCGGTGCCGGTGAAAGTGGCAGGGAAAGGAGCGCGACGGGCTTTTCCAGGCAACATTTTCCTGTCAACAGCCTCTTGGGCGGTTTGTTACAAATGCCTGGTTATCACGGCCTGATCCGGGCCTCTCAGGATTCCAGGATTCTGGAATCCCAGGATTATCGCGGGCTATTTTATGCTACAAATGCAGGCTATACGGGCATTTGCCCCAGGATTCTGGAATCCCAGGATTATAGGATTCCAGAATCATATGATTGAACAGCGTGTTAACTTTTATTATAGTGATGGCCTGATCCGCCATCCTGGAATCCTGGGATTACGGAATCCTAGAATCCTGGAATCCTGAGATTATTAAGGTGAGCTCATGGCAGCAAAAATCATCTCTTTCCTCAACGGAAAGGGTGGGGTAGGGAAAACCACCACGTCCATCAACATCGCCACCTGTCTGGCGCGGCAGGGCCACAAGGTGGTGATGGTGGATACCGACCCTCAGGGCAGTATCAGCAACTGGTACGAAGAGGAGAAATGCCTGTTTGATCTGGCGGAGGCGGCGTCTGAGAAAGAGGTCTATACCGTTCGTAAGCAGCTCAAAGAGTATGACTATGTGGTCATCGACGGGGCAGCGGCGATCTCAGCAATCTCTTCTGCCGCGGTCATGGTGAGCGATCTGGTGCTGATCCCTGTTACCCCCTCACCGTTGGATTTTGCGGCCTGTGGTGCGATTCTGGCGGTGGTTGAGGCGCGTGAAAACCTGCAACCTATCATCGCCCGCTTCCTGATCACCAAAAAAGTGGCGTCAGCCAAGATGCTTGACGTGCTGAAAGAGTCGATTGCGGATACCGGCGTTCCGGCGCTGAAGACCGGCACGACCCAACGACAGGTCTATATCCGCACCATGCTGGACGGTGGCACGGTTTTTGATACCACTGACGGCAATGCCAAGGGTGAAATTGAAATCATGACCAAAGAGATTCTGGAGCTGCTCAATTGAAAATGAAACTGGGTCAACACAAACAGCTGTCTACGGCCCTGGATGCCGTGGCAAAGCCTTCTGCCGCGCAGAAGAAACTTCAGACCAACATTGACGAGGATCTTCACCGCCGTTTCAAGACGACCTGCTTCATGAAGGATCGTGAAATGCGTGACGTCCTGACCGAGTTGATCCAGGGCTGGCTGGCCCATAACGAGCAGTAATTCTCTCCCAGGGCCGCTCTGGCCCTGATGTTCTGAAACGCCCGATCCCCCCTTCAGAACTGAGATCCTGCCTTAAACGATCGCTGTTTGATCCAGGATCATCATAATGGTTTGTTTCTTTTTTAGTTTAGATCTTTCTCTTTAAGGCCCCTTTTTCGCATTTAAGATCAAAGGATTATAACGCGATATGTGGAGAGATTTCATGCCACACGTGGAGAGATTTCATGTTATATGTGGAGGGATTTCATGCTTAATGTGGAAAGATTTCCTGTGGATAACTTGATGATCTTGCTAAGTTTTTATATGTGGAGTTTTTTCCTGTTGATAACTTTTGCCAAATCCGGATCATTTTGCCTCTTTTTTAGCTATTTGTTGCAGTTTTGTTTTTTAGCCGGATCCTCCAGGGTGGAGAGATTTCATGCTTCCGCGCCCGCCTGAGCCCCTTTTTTCAGAACAGTGCTGTTACCGGATCGTTTTACATATTCTCTTAATAACCGGTTAAAAATTAACCCGTTTTCTTGATCGGGGAAGGGAACATTATCCAGCCTGCTCTCAGACAGTTCTTATGTGGAGAGATTTCCTGCTGCGTTTTTTGGCACTTACCGGGAAAGTGAAAAGCGCCTCTTCAGATGTACACTAAGCCCGCACCCCCTCAGCCTGACAGAAACCATCATGTGGAATAATTTCCTGTCTAATTTCTTCGCCTCATAGGTGGAGAGATTTCATGTTGCCTGTGGATGGCTTTTCTCTCCCTGCAACGCGATGTTGTTACCGCGATACGTGGAGTGATTTCCTGTTAGTGAGCACCCGGTTTTACGTGAACCCGTAACCTGATCGTACGTGGAGAGATTTCATGCCCCTGGCAGGGCGGGAAAGGCGGCGAAGCACAGGGATGAGAGCTGGATTCCATAGGTGGAGGAATTTCATGTTGTGCGGTTCGCCTATCGGCGCTTCCGATCACCGCTTGCCTGAACCCACTGCTTAGAGCAAGGCCGCCGGTTATGTGGAGAGATTTCCTGTTAGCGGTGCCGCTTTCTGCGGGTTGCACGCCGGCCTGAACGATATGTGGAGGGATTTCATGTGCGCGGGGCAGGGGGGCTTAACCGGCTAAGCCGCGGGCCATGATTGTGCCGACCGGGTACCAGGGCCAAAGGTGGAGAAATTTCCTGTTGTTTTGGGGAGGAAAAAAGCACAGCCGGGTAACATTCCCTGAACATCCCAAAAACCTTATGTGGAGGAATTTCCTGTCCCTGAAAAACGATCCTCGCTAAAATTAATTGTAATTCAATCAGTTACACGGGCTGTTTTTTCTTTACGCCACTATTTTTTATGTGGAATAATTTAAAGACATTCCACTTAGGATCCTGCTTCATGGAACTCAACAAACTGACTGTGGTTCAGGGTAACGATCTCCTGGAGGGCGCGTACAGCGTCACGCTGGATGAGATGCGGTTACTCAACCTGGCGCTGGCGCAAATTGACAGCAGGAAACCTCAACCGGATACCCTCTACCGTCTTTTTCCGCAGGATTATCAGCGCATCTATGGGGTCAACCCTTCAAGCAGCCACCGGCAGTTGCGCGAAGCGGCGGAAAGCCTGATGAAAAAGCCGGTCACCATCTATAAGCCCGATGGCAAAACCGGCAAAATCCGCACGGTGCAGCTCTCCTGGTTTTCACGCCTGGAGTATGTCAGCAGCGATGACCACAGCGCCGTGGTGCTGCGGTTCGGCCAGGACGTTGCCCCTTATCTTTATGAGCTGAAAGAGTCCTTCACCAAGCTCAACTTCACCAACATTGCCAAGCTCGACACCCCTTTTTCCGTCAGGCTTTATGGCTGGCTGATCAAGGCGAAGAACCTCTATGGCCGCCGCAGCACCAAAGCCATTGAGGTGACGCTGGATCTCGCCTGGATGCGTGAAAAGGCCGGGCTGGCAGGAAAATATGAGGACTACCGCGACTTCCGCCAGAAGCTGCTGGAGCCGACCATCAACCGCATTAACGCCAATACCGATATCTCCGTGGTCTGGGAACCGATTAAAAGCGGCCGCACGGTGATTGCCGTGAAATTTGCCTATATGGATGAGTCCTGCCCGGAAGCCACCAAACCGCTGCGCCCCCGTCTGCCGCGCCGCCCGCGGGCGACGGTCGGGTCTGATATGGAAGGCGAGTGGGCGCGCAACTGTATTGAAATCTTTGAAGAGTACCGTGAGAAGCTGCTCGCCTATGACAAGGCGGAAAAGGTGGCCCTGCCGGATCTGCGCAAGCTGGCGGGCTGGTACAAAACCATTGGTGACAAAGTCAGCCAGAAAGCGGTGATGGCGGAAGTGAACGCCCGCTGCAAACGCGCGCCCGCCAAGGGCTGAGCGGGGCCGGGCGAGCGGCCCGATAAAAACCATGCAAGGTCTCACCCAAGTAACGCACAGAGTTATCCCCCGTTTCTGTGAATAACTTTAGCCAAACCGCAGAATCTCAGAAAATTCAAGTGAAATATCCCAAAGCGGGCAGATCAGCACCTTGTGCTGGCACCCGCTTTCCGCACGCTTTTCCACACCATTAACTGCGGTTATCAGCGGCCATCCGTAATGCCAGCGCGGCCAGTACCGTGCCCATCAGCCAGCGCTGCACGCGCAGCCATAACGGCCGCCCGGCCAGGAACGTTGCCAGCGTACCGGCGCAGAGGGCGATCGCCGCATTCACCGTCATGCTGATGGCAATCTGGGTCACCCCCAGCGTCACGGATTGCGCCAGCACATGGCCGTGAGCCGGCACAATAAACTGCGGCAACAACGAGAGATAGAGCACCGCGGCTTTCGGGTTCAGCAGGTTGGTCACCAGCCCCATTAGAAACAGGCGGCGGGGGCTGTCCGGTGTCAGCGCCCGGAGCTGGAATGGGGAGCGCCCGCCCGGTTTCACCGCCTGCCAGGCGAGATAGAGCAGATAGATCGCCCCACCGATGCGCAGGGCGTCATACGCAAAGGGCACCGCCATCAACAGTGCGGTAATGCCCAGCGCTGCGCACAGCATATAGAACACAAAACCCAGCGCGACCCCGGCCAGGGAGATCAACCCCGCTTTTCGCCCCTGGCAGATCGAGCGTGAAATCAGGTAAATCATATTGGGGCCGGGGGTGAGCACCAGGCCCAGCGCAATCGCCGCAAACGGCAAAAGTTGTGTCATCTCAATCATCTGCACTCTCTCCTGTGTGAAAGCACTATATAAAGAGATTCTGAGCCCGGCGCGCAACCGCTTTCAGGAAGGCGGTGAAAATACAGCATAAAAAAGGCCGCGAAGGCGGCCTGAGAGGATTTAAGGTTAATTGCCGGGCTGTTCACAGCGGGCGTCCGCTGCCGCCGTGGCCGCAGGGCGGTTCCACGCCGTCACCCCGGCCGCGAGTAACAGGCCCGCGGCGGCCACCCCCAGCGCAGGTGACAGGGAACCGAACAGGTGAACGCTGGCGGAAGAGACCAGCGGGCCGACCAGTTGCCCGGTGGCGTAGCCGGTCGTGAGGATGCCCACCACCTGCGCCGTCTGGCTGGGGGCGATTTCACGGCCCATCCGCATGGCGAGCTGCATAATGGCGAGGAAGCCCCCGCCGGTCAGCAGCGTCCCCATCACCAGCCCGCCGGTGCCGGGCAGGGCGACGACCGACGCCACGCCCAGCGCCTGCAATACCAGCGTCAGCGTCAGGCGAATCCGCGTCGGCAGCCCGGTGCCGAGGAAGATCACCGCCATCACCCCTGCGATGGCCGCCAGACCAAACAGCGGCCAGAACAGCGCCGCCAGCGTGCTGTGGGGGAACATCACATTCGCCAGCTGTGAGAGAAAGGTCGCGGGCAAAATGTAGCCGAAACCGGCCAGCGTATAGGTCACCAGCAGCTTCTTCAGCGCGGGGGACCAGCGGAACGGCGCGTCGTTGGCCGCCTGCGCCCGGTGGATCTCCTGCGGTAATTCGCCGCGCAGGCAGAGGCCAATCAGCAGCGCGACGCCGCCGTAAATCAGCCAGCCCTGGGCGGAGGAGGCGTGGTAATGGGCCAGGACAAAGGCCAGGATCCCGGTCAGCA
Organism: Chimaeribacter coloradensis; assembly: GCF_002858715.1. Classification (GTDB taxonomy): domain Bacteria; phylum Pseudomonadota; class Gammaproteobacteria; order Enterobacterales; family Enterobacteriaceae; genus Chimaeribacter; species Chimaeribacter coloradensis. The sequence goes on from NZ_PJZH01000004.1 coordinate 181,038, forward strand.
TAATGCCTGCGCCCGGGCCGCTGAATACCGCGGCGGACAGGCGGGGTGCCTGCGCCGCCGCCAGCCGGTCTTGCGTCCAGGCGGTGATCAGGATCAGCGCCCAGGCCCCGCCCAGCCCGGCGATAAACCGCAGGATCGCCTGGCATAAAAAGTCATGGGTGAACGCGGAAATCAGCGTCGCCGCGATAGTGGCCCATAACCCGATGCGCAAATGCCGCGCATACTGTTTGCGCAGCCGCATGGCGTACACGGCCCCTACCAGGTAGCCGATATAGTTCATCGAGGCCAGCAGCCCCGCTGAGGAAAGGGATACGCCATGCTCTTGCAGCATCAGCGGCAGCTGGGGCGTCAGGGAAAAACGCCCCATGCCCATAACAGCGATAAGAGTGAAAAACCCGGTCAGGGCAACACGGATAGGTGACACAACGCTTCTCCAAAAAAGATGACTGCGGCAGCCTATCTGTTGGAGTAATTCTTGTATAATGAATAATAATTAAAAAGTTGTTCTCTGGAGAAGAATATGGATTTCACGCAACTGGAGTATTTCCGGGCCGCGGCGATGCTGGGGTCGATCACCGGTGCCGCCCGCCAGTTACACAAGGTGCCTTCCAATATCACCACCCGCATCCGGCAGCTGGAAGAGGAGCTGGGCTGCCAGCTCTTCATCCGCGAGAAGCAGCGGATCCACCTCTCTGCCGAGGGCAAAAATTTCCTCGGCTATGCCACCCGGCTGCTGGAGCTGGCGGAGGAGGGCAGGCGTTCAATCCAGCGCCAGGAGCCGGGCGGGCTGTTTACCCTGGGGGCAGTGGAGAGCACCGCGGCCATCCGCCTGCCGGACGTCATGGCGGCCTATCACAACCGCTACCCGAACGTGACGCTGGAGCTGTTCACCGGCCTGTCAGATGAGGTCACTGAAAGCGTGATCAACTGGCGTTACGCCGCCGCCTTTACGGATGTGATGCACCTGCCGCCGGAGCTGGAGGGTATTCCGCTCTATAAAGAGAAGATGGTGCTGATCTCCGCCCACGACCATGCGCCTATTCACGGCCCGCAGGATGTCACGGAGGATGCGGTGTTTGCATTCCGCAACACCTGCTCTTACCGGCGTCGGCTGGGGAAATGGTTCGATGAGGGTAAGGTGCAGCCGAAGCGGATTGTGGAGATTGAGTCCTACCACAGCATGTTGGCCTGTGTCAGTACCGGTGCCGGGATTGCGCTGATCCAGGAGTCTGTATTGCAGACGCTCCCGGGCGCGGCGCGGGTCACGGCCCATGCCCTGACCGGGGATAATACCGTGGCTGATATCTGGCTGATCTGGCGTAAAGGTACCCGCAATACCAATCTTGATGCGCTGATCGGGCTGCTTGACCGGCAATATCCGGACGCCGGATAATCCTGTAATCCTGTAATCCTGTAATCCTGTAATCCTGTAATTATAGGATTGCAGGATTCTGTGACAGTATGATTTTATCATTCTGGGATTCTGGGATTCTGGGATTCTGGGATGCTGGGATTCTTCGCCCGCCACCTTTCTCTCTCAATCTAAATGAGAATTATTAGCACTCTGATTGTGCCCTGTGCTACTGTTTTCGCCGCCTGAAAACCGGTTTTACCTATTGGCGTAAAAACGTGGCCGAGCGTTGGCTGCGGACGCAGCCGCCACCCACAGGGAGCAACATCATGCGCGCACTTTTTCTTCTGCTCGGGCTTTGCCTGAGCACCTCCGCACTGGCCGGCGAGGCCTATACCTTACCGGATTCGCAGGTTGAAACCCTGGCCTCCGGCGCAGGTGACTACCAGATCATGACCTATGTGCCGCCGGGGAAACCCCCGGCGGAGGGCTGGCCGGTGATCTACCTGCTCGACGGCAACGCGGCCTTTCCCCTGGCGGCGGGCATGATGTCTGCCGACAGTTGCGCGCGCTGCGTGATGCAGCCGGGGGTGATTGTGGCGGTAGGGTATCCGGGTGCATCGCGAAGGGACGTGGACTACCGCCCGGCGACAGCGCAGGTCGCCCTGGAGAGCAACCCGGCAGGCGGCACCTACCCGCCGGGCGCGCCGGGCAATGCCCAGGCGTTCTATCACTTTCTTGAAACCAGGCTGAAACCGCACATTGCCGCGCAATGGCCGATCAACCCGCACCAGCAGGCGCTGTTCGGCCACTCTTACGGCGGGCTGTTTGCGGTCTATGCCGCCCTGACGCATCCGCAGGCGTTCCAGCACATTTATGCTGCCAGCCCCTCGGTATGGTGGAATAACCGCTATCTGGAGACGCTGGCCGCCCAGACCCTGACGCAGCCCGCACCCGTCTGGCCGGAGAAGGTACGGCTGACGGTCGGGGAATTTGAGCAGTCGCTTCAGCAGAGTGAAATGGCCCTGCCGGAGAAACAGCGTGCACAGCTGGCGAAGCACCGCGCGCAACGGGCGATGGTGGACGGCGTACGTCAACTGAGCTGGACGTTACAACGCGCCCCCGGCGGCAACGCGCATGTGAGCTTTATGCTCTACCCCGGCCAGTCCCATCAGACGGTCATGCCCCCGGCGTTGCAGGATGCGCTGCTCGACCACTTCGGCCGCTGAGGCAGTGCATTACCCGGCGTGGTTAATGCGCTCCGCGTCGGGCGGGGTGGGGTCGGCATAGCCATATTTCTGGCCGAGCTGGATGATGCGATGCGCCCAGTTAAGGTGGGTGGCCGGCTCACACATCGCCCCGTCCGATTTAAACACCGCGCTGTCGGCGTTCAGGATACGCAAGGCCTCCTGATAGTCGCGCGGGGCTACCTTTAAGGCACCGTGGATAATGGCGATCTGGCTGGGGTGGATGGCGGTTTTCCCGACCATGCCGTGCAGCATGTCCTGTTTCAGCTCACGGCGCAGCATCTCCGGCGAGTCGATGAGTTCACACACCGGCGAGGTGAGGGCGAAACCGCGTGATCCGAACACGCTGACCAGCATTTTAATCACGTAACCGAGCGGCCCCTCATACAGCGTATGCTCCCGGCTGCGGCGCAGCCCCAGCACGCTCATCAGGTCGTTACCGCCGATGCGCAGGGCCAGCACCCGGTCCGCCGCACGCGCCTGCAAGGCATCGGCCAGCGCCTGCATCCGGCTGACGTCATAGACCTGGGCATCCTCCAGCGTCGGCATCCAGCGCAGGTGAGTGTTGGCCGTCAGCGCCAGCCAGGTGTCCAGGGAGTCCAGGTTAAATTTCGGCAACACCAGCCCATCAATGGCCGCCAGATTCAGGGTGTCATCCTGGATCAGGGTGGCCGCCATGCCGGCGTGGCGCGGGCGGATGAACAGCAGCGGCCCATCACCGCGCGCGCCGGTGGCGGCCAGCGCGCTCAGCGTGCGGCGCAGGTTGGCCAAGGCCTGCGGAATATCGCGATCCAGCACTGCGTCCTCGAGGCAGATCACCATCGACAGCAGCTCCGGGTATTTGCTGCCGCGCGCGATGGCGGTCAGCTCCGGGTGGGTGGCGGGCACATACATGGTGGCACCCAGATCGTTTGGCGTAATCAGTTTCATGTTCATCTCCTGTCAGGCCACTTTCCTGATAATGGTCACCGCGCGGTAGACGCCCAGCGCTTCCCCTGCCTCTTCCACCCGGATGCCCGCGCTTTCGGCCAGATGCACCAGCAGCGCCACATCCGCATCGTCCCGGTGGCTCACCAGCACATGTTCCGGTACCCGGCGCATCACGGCGCGGGTCGCCTCCGCGATGCCCGGCTTGATGCGGTTCAGGGAGTCCACCTGGTAGGACTCGGCCAGCATGGTGATGACGCGCTGGCTGAGGTGGCGCAACATGGTGCGCCGCTCTGCGTCGGGCCGCGCCGCGACAGCCGGCTCAGGCAGCGCGGCGCGCAAGGCGTCAACCTCTGCCACAAAGGCCCGGCTGATGTCGTGCGCCTGAAGATGCCCGCAATACATCGACCCGTGGAAACCGCTGTCGCGCCAGAGTGAGCGGCTCATCAGGCCGGAGACCGGCGCACCCAGAATGCCGAACGGCATCAGCCAGTCCTCGCCGGAGGCGGAGAGCCAGGCACAGCCGCCGGGGTCAGCCAGCACCGCCAGCCGCGGCGCGTGCCGGAACGCCGGGTAAACCGCCAGGGAGCGGGTCAGCTCGCGTGAAATCGCCCCTTTGCCGGTCCAGCCATCCACAAACACTACGCCGTCGCTGCCGTGGCGGGTGGTGATGTAATCCAGCGCCGCGTGGTCGATGCCGCGATCGCGGATAATGCTGACGCCGTAATGCACCGCCTCCACCCCCAGATCGCGCAGGGCGTGAAGCAGGCAGACGCCCAGCGGCACCCCGGCCCGCACCAGCGACACCAGCACCAGCGGCCGGGCGCTGATCTGGGTCGCCAGCCCCAGCGCCAGCGACGCCACCTCACCGGCCAGCCGCGGGCCGAACTGCGCCATCGCCTGCCGGTAGATCGCCTGATGTGCCGCTGACGGGGACGGCTCCTCAGAGAGCATCTCGGAATAGTGTTTCTCGCCGCGCTGGATCAGGCGCTCTTTTTCCGCCACCGGCGTATAGTCCACCGCCACGGGCGACAGTAAAAACTGCACATCGTCCGGCGCATAGGCCCCGGAAAACGGGGGAAGGGTTGTGTGCATACTCTCTCCTTACGCTGACGCGCCCGGTAACACAGCCTGCAGGGCGGCCAGCAACTGGCTGCGTTGCGGCAGCGCCAGAAAATCACACTGCTGCATAAAGCTGAAATCGGTCAGGCTGTCGCCGAACCCCAGAACCGGGCGATCCGGCGCGGCGGCGCGCAGGCGCGCCAGCAAAAAGCGCACGGCGTGGCCCTTGTCGATGCAATCGGGCAGCCAGGCCACATTGTTGCCGTTCCGGTGGACATAAAACCCCGACAGGTCAAAGGTGCTTTCCACCCAGTCGGCATAGCGGTTCAGCGCCTCCAGGTGCTCACTGTTTCTGACCTTCATTACCAGATAGATCGGAATGCCGTACTCTTCATTCATCCGGCACCAGCCCGGCTCCACCGGCAGGGCGGCGTCACACGCCTGCGGGTCGGCCAGCATGGTGTTGAGGTGCTGCGCCAGCGCGGCCAGGCGCGGCTGGTAAGGCAGTAGTGCGGTGGTGATATGGCGCTGCCATTCGGCATCCGCCACGCCTTGCGGCGTTAAAATCACCGCGCCATGGGTGGTGACGGCGTAAGAGTCAAACGGGATGCAGACCCGTGCCAGCTCCTCCGTGCCGCGCGCGGTCACCGGAATGGTTTCAGCCTGCGCCAGCATCCACTGCACCAGGTTCGCCTGCCGCGCCATCATAAAACTGCGCGGGGCCAGTTCGCGGTCAAGCGCACCGGGCTGGGCTTTCGCCTGTTCAGCCGGGTCAGGGATTTTGCGCATCGTCTGGAACAGGGTGTCATCCAGATCGGTAAAGAGGATGGGGCGCATCGGGTGATCGTGCGGCATGTCAGCCCTCATGGAATTCAAGTTGCGGGAAGTGCGCCAGAAACGCGGCGTCCCAGGCGGCGGCCGGGGTTTCTGAACAGAGGATCACCCGGTCGTAGTCGGCAGGGTTCACATTGTAGAGGTACATCGGCACCCCCAGCCCGTAGTTGTCCTGGAAGCTGAAGGCGCTGCGCATTGCCAGCCCCAGCGCCACCGGCGAACGGGTGGTGGAACCAAACCGCACATGCGCGCCCTGGTTCTCCAGCCACTCCGCCAGCATAAACGGCTGCCAGACATACTCCCCGGAGCCGAGCACCAGAATGCGCTCGCCGGGGCGGGGGGCCGGGGTGTGCAGCAGGCGCGTGGCGTCCCGCACCCCGGTGCGCCCCCAGCAGGCGGCCAGGCTGTTCAGCGGCTCGCTGCCGCGCGCGGTGATATTGACCTGCGGCATATCCAGCGCGGGCGGCTGTTCCGTTGCCGCCCAGTGCCAGCGGCCGGTGGCCAACGAGACGGCGGTGACCGGCGGCGTAAATTTGCCGTCCAGCGCCCCGGCAGACCAGTCGGTCAGCGTCGCCGTGACGATCTGTTCAAGCTGATCCAGCCCGGCACCGCGCAGCGCCTGATAAAGGTTCAGGAAGGTTTTGCCGGTGGTGGCTTCATCATCCACCATCACCAGGGTGCGGGCGCGGCGCACATTCTCCCGCAGCTGCGGGTCAGTGGGCTGATGCACCAGATGAGCGGTGGCGTGGCTGTGCTCCTCTTCAAAGCGGCAGAGCAGCTCACCGCCCAGCGGGTGGCGCGTGGTGGTGAGCAGAACCGCTTCCTCACCGCGGGCGCGCAGCACGGCATGCACCCCGGCTGCCAGGCCCACGGCGGTTTCCGCCATGCCGGTCACCAGGATCGGGCCGGGCAGCCCGGCGGGGATGCGGTCTGCCAGGTCGCTGAACGCTTTGCGCATCAGGCTGGGCGCACAGGGGATATGCCGCCCCAGCACTTTACTGACGAACAGGAACGCGCGGCGTGGGTTACGCCGCTGCGCCATGGAAAACAGCGTATCGGCGCTCCAGCCGGGGCGGCAGAACAGGTCGAGTGACATGGTGCCGGCGGGCAGTTGCGCCTGAAAATGCTCTTCATGGCCGTTGGGATTATGCATGGGGTGACTCACTGGCAGGAACCGGGATGGCTTCATCAACAATACGCACGGTGGTGCGGCGCAGCGACTGCGGCATCAGCGGCAGCCCCAGCCGGCCGGCCATCATGATCGCCGGCAGGTTGATGCCGCTGTGCAGGCCGTAGCCCACCCCGCCGCTCGGGCGCAAATTACACTCCAGCACCCGCGGGCAGCCCTGGTCGTCGGCACGGGTCTGCACATTGATCAGGCCGTCCGCCTCAAGTTGCTCCGCCACGCGGCAGGCCAGTTCAATCTCCTCGCCGTGGTCAAACAGCGTCTGCACCGGGCCGTTTTTGCGCCGCCCGAGCGCCGCAATTACCCGGCCGCGCACCGCGACCAGATCAATGCTGCTCTCCGGCCCCGGCAGGTAGGGCATCACGATCATCGGCGCTTTCAGCCCGCCGCTCTCTTCCAGGGCGGAGAGGTAAGTCGAGGTGCGGATGCGGCGCTGGTCAGGGTCGCTCAGCATCAGGCTGGCCGGGGCATCATCATCCAGCCGCCAGTAGCCCAGGCCATAGATGCCGGTGTTGGGTTTAATGCAGAGGCGCGGCCAGTCCGCTTTCAGGGTTTGCAGGGCGTGGCGCAGCGCGTCAAGGGTGTCGACCCGCACCGCCGGGGTGTGGGGGATCTCATGCGACGCCAGCATTGCCGTAAAGGCTGCCTTGTCCTCGGCCAGCGTCAGAAAACGGGCATCGCGCACGCCGGTGATCAGGGTCACCCCGGCTGCCTCGATCGCCTGGCGCTGCTGTTCAAACCAGGCAGAGGGTTTGCCGGTGTGAATCACCCGGACGCCGTACCGTTCGGCCGTCGTCAGCACAAAGTCGAGTTTTTGCGCTGTCTCTGTGGGTTCACGCAGGGCGACGTCTGCCGCGGCGTCGATCTCCGGCCGGTACTGGCGGTGGGAAACCAGCACCTGTAACGCCTGGCCCTGCGCGCCGCGCCACGCATTCTCCCGGATGGCACGCCGCAGCCCGTCTGCAATCGTACGTTGTGATGAAAAGCCTTCCATCAGCCATATCATGGTGTTATTTCTCCCGCCGGTTTTTGGCAATTAACGCAGTCAGGGTGGCGGGGGCGTCCGGTATGTCACCCAGCGAATGCACGCCGTAACCCCGCAACCATAAGCCCGCTTTTCGGCGGCCGGTCAGCTCGCCCAGTTGTTTGGCACTGTGAGTTTTCAGCACATTTACCAGCATGGAAATTTCCGTGCCCGGCACCATAGTGATCAACAAAGTTACCCCCGCTTCGAACAGGCCGACCTGTTCCACGGTAAAGGATAAATTGCGGGCACAATGGGGGAGGATGTCTTGCAAAAGCTGCCGCTCATCCTGCTGCACACTATCGGGTGCATCGAAGGCAAAAGTGAGCAGCATCTTAATATCAAAGATATTGTATCTATTGGCTTTTGGCATTGTTGTCCCTGCCTGCAATCACAGGAAAATAATCTGCCAACCAAATAAATTCTCCGGGCAATTTGCCGGGGGATTATACTCAGCTGTAACGATGATCTCTTTCCGCTGAAAATGCGCTAAGAAGTGGTGTCCATCTTTATAGTTGGCGGGATAGTTAGCAGCGGGCGCAACGCTATTTACTTTTCTTTTCAAATTATGTCAAGAAATGTATATTTAATTCTGTTTTCTGGAATATAAATTCCATTTTTAGGCGTAAATCCCATAAGGAAAGGTGACTTAATTCATATTTCCGATGAATGAGTTACTAATTAATTAGATGATCTACAAGGTTTTCGTCTTATTTTTTTAAGATTAACTGATTGGATTACATAGCTTTACAATCGCATCACAGATTTTTATGTTTATTTGTCACGCGCGTGACTGTTTCTCCACTCATTATTTCATTTGTGGTCAGTTTTTCTTGGTTAATCATTTAATATGTAAATCAATAAACCATGCCTAAACAACATCACCTAAATCTTGTAATACTGTCGCCAGCATCATGTTACTTACCTGGCCATTGTCGGATTTTTGTTCATCTCTGCGGTGACGTTGTATGAAATAAAAAATTCACAAAGTGGCCATGTCAGCGGCTTATTTAACCGCTTACCTCTACAGCAAGGAGTTTCGCTATGGCTATTTCGCTGAGTAAAAACCAATCCGTCTCATTGACCAAGGAATCCGGGGCGGCGGTGACCGCCGTTCATGTCGGGCTGGGCTGGGATGCGGTAAAAAGCAAAGGCATTTTCGGCATGTTTGGCGGCGGCGGCGGGGATATTGACCTCGACGCCTCCTGCCTGATGCTCGACAGCGCAGGCCGCGAAGTGGACACCGTCTGGTTCCGCAAACTGGAATCGAGTTGCGGCTCGGTGATCCACAGCGGTGATAACCGCACCGGTGCCGGTGACGGCGACGATGAAGTGATCACCATTAACCTGCGGCGCGTACCGGCCGAGGTGCATCACCTGGCGTTCACCGTTAACAGCTTTACCGGCCAGAACTTCACGAAAGTTGAAAATGCCGGTGTGCGTATCCTCGACCAGTCGAAGAAAGAGCTGGCGAACTATAACCTCGCGCAAAAAGGCGAACACACGGCGCTGTTCATCGCCTCGCTCTCCCGCCGGGGCGATGACTGGCAGTTTAAAGCGCACGGCACCCCGGCCAATGGCCGCACGGTTGAGAGCATGATCCCGATGATCGTGCGTGAAGTGGTGGGCTGATCATGACAACGCAACTTATCGCCGGCGGCAATGCCGCCCTGCCGGAAACCACGGTGATTGTGCGCATCAAGAGCGGTGTGGCGGCGGATGTCTCCGCCTTTCGCCTGAACGATCAGGGCAAAACCCGCGTTGATGATGATTTCGTGTTTTACGGCCAGAAGCAGAGCAGCGACCGCTCCCTGATCCTGCTGACGGAGGGGGCGGTCAGCGCCTTCTCCGTGAACCTGTCAGCACTGCCGGCCGATGTGCAGAAAGTCGCCTTTACCATTACGCCGGAGGGCAGCCAGTCGGTGCAGGCGCTGCGCACCCTGGCGGTAGGCGTGGAGTACAACGGCCAGCCGCAGCTTAACGGCGACGTTGACCTGGCCGGGCGCACTGAGGCGGCTCTGATCCTCGGCGAGCTTTACCGCCGCAACGGCGAGTGGAAATTCCGCTTTGTCGCCCAGGGGTTTAACGGCGGGCTGCAACCGCTGGCCGAGCACTATGGCGTGACCATCGATGACTCGCCGGAAGAGGCCGCGCCTGCGCCTGCGCCCGCCCCGGCACCGGCCGCCAAACCGCAGCCCATCAACCTCAGCAAAGTGACGCTGACCAAAGAGCAGCCGACCATCAACCTCACCAAGCCGGTCAACCTGAGCAAAAGCCAGGGCTTTGGCCGCATCCGCGTGAACCTGAACTGGAACCGCGGCAGCGGCGGCGGCTTCTTTAATAAGCTGAGCGCCATTGACCTCGATCTCGGGGCCTATGTGCGCTTTAAAAATGGCGAGAAAGATCTGATCCAGGCGCTCGGCAACCGCTTTGGCCGTTATGACCAGTTCCCCTATGTGCACCTGGAAGCGGATGACCGCACCGGCTCCCGCACAGAGGGCGAGTGGCTGAACATCAACGGCGCGCAGTGGGATGAGATCGCGGAAGTGGTGGTGTTTGCCTTTATCTACAAAGGCGCGCCGAACTGGGCGAAAACCGACGGCGTGGTCACCCTGCAACTGCCGGAGCAGCCGCCGGTGGAAACCCGCCTCACCGAGGGCGGCACCCGCCACACTATGTGTGCCATTGCCCGCCTGGAGAACCAGAACGGCACCCTGAAGGTCGAAAGACTGAACGAGTATTTTGCCGGCCATGAGCCGATGGACAAAGCCTACGGGTGGGGATTCAACTGGCGGGCCGGCAGCAAATAACCTGTATCACTTTGCGGTACCTGAGAATACGCCGCGCATAACCACGCGGCGCATAACAACAAAGAGGACAAAAAAATGTTTGATTGGGCAAAGAATAAATTCAACCAGGGCCGTGACACCTTCCTGACTGAAGTCAGCCGTTATAAAGGCAAAGATTTCATGCAGGGCTGCGTGGCGGCCGGGACGTACATGGCCTTCGCTGACGGCGTGGTCACGCCGCAGGAGAAGCAGAAGCTGATCAAGTATTTCGAAATCAGCGACGCGCTGAAAGTCTTCAGCACCGAAGAGGTGATCCGCGAGTTCCAGAAGCTGTCGGAGAAATTTGACTTCGATCTGGACATCGGCCGCTCTGAGTGCCTGAAAATCATCGGCAAACTGCGCAACAAGCCGGACGAAGCGCGCGCGGCCGTGCGCCTCGGGGTGATGATCGCCAAAAGTGATGCCAATTTCGACGAGGCCGAAAAGCAGGCGCTGGTTGAAATCTGCAATGAGTTGGGCCTGAAGCCTGACGAATTCTTTTAACAGAGAGTAAATGATGGAATCTACCCTGATTGGTTTCCCCATTGAGACGGTGATCGTCTTTGTGGTGCTGGCGGTTGCCGCACTGCTGATTGACCTGCTCGCCCACCGCGGCGACAAGGCCATCAGCCTGAAGAGCGCGGCGCTCTGGTCGTTGTTCTGGGTGGCGACAGCACTGGGCTTCGCCGCTTTCCTGTATGTTCACCACGGTAAGGAAGTGGCCAGTCTGTTCGTCACCGGGTATGCGCTGGAGAAAGTGCTCTCCGTCGATAACCTGTTCGTGATGATGGCGATCTTTGCCTGGTTCAAAGTGCCGGACGGCTACCGCCACCGCGTACTGTATTGGGGCATCATCGGGGCCATCGTTTTCCGGGCAATTTTTGTGGCGATCGGGGCCGGCCTGCTGATGCTCGGCCCGTGGGTCGAGATGCTGTTTGCGGTGATTGTCGCCTGGACGGCAGTGATGATGCTGCGCGCCGGTGACGACGACGACGAGATCGAAGACTACTCCGATCACCTGGCCAACCGGCTGGTGCGCCGTTTCTTCCCGGTCTGGCCGAAGCTGGCCGGTAACCGCTTCCTGCTGAGCTCGCAGGAAGTCAGCGCGGAGCTGGAAAAACCGGAAAACAAAGGCTTTGCTTTCACGGTGAAAAAGGGCGCCCGCTACGCCACGCCGCTGCTGCTCTGTGTGGCGGTGGTGGAGCTGTCCGACGTGATGTTCGCGTTCGACAGCGTCCCGGCAGTGATCGCCGTGAGCCGCGAGCCGTTAATTGTTTATTCGGCGATGATGTTTGCTATCCTCGGCCTGCGTACCCTCTACTTCGTACTGGAAGCGCTGCGTAAATATCTGGTGCATCTGGAGAAAGCGGTCATTGTGCTGCTGTTCTTCATCGCCTTCAAACTCGGCCTGAATGCCACAGATCACCTCTGGCACCACGGTTACGGCATCAGTGCCACCACCAGCCTGTATGTGGTGCTGGGGGTACTGGCGCTGGGCATTCTGGCCAGCGTGCTGTTCCCGGGCAAAGAGGCACCGGCAGACGATAGCCGGGGCTGATCGGGCGGGTTAATTCACTCTCAGATGGGGGGAACGCCCCCCATCCTATTCACGACAGGAGAACCACATGGGTGTATCACTTTCCAAAGGCGGTAACGTTTCTTTAAGCAAAACTGACCCGAGCCTGAAAAAAGTCCAGGTGGGGTTGGGTTGGGATGCCCGGTCAACGGACGGCCAGGATTTTGACCTGGATGCCTCAGCATTCCTGCTGCAGGCCAACGGTAAAGTAGCTCAGGACAACGACTTTATTTTCTACAACAACCTGCGCTCCAGTTGCGGCTCGGTGGTGCACCAGGGCGATAACCGTACCGGTGCAGGCGACGGCGACGACGAGACGCTGATTGTGGATCTCAGCCTGGTGCCGGCCACCGTGGATAAGATCGTGTTTACCGTCACCATCCATGACGCCAACACCCGCCGCCAGAACTTCGGCCAGGTCAGCAATGCCTTTATCCGCCTGGTCAATGCGGAGAGCAAAAACGAAGTCACGCGTTATGACCTGCAGGAAGACAGCTCAACCGAAATTGCGATGATCTTCGGCGAGCTTTACCGCCACAACGGCGACTGGAAATTCCGCGCCGTTGGTCAGGGCTTCGCAGGCGGCCTCTCTGCCCTGTGCGGCAACTTCGGCATCAACGCCGCATAAGGCGCAGTTCACAACTTCTCCATGCCGCCGCTGGGGCGGCATGTATTCAACTTCATGATAAGGAAGAGATTATGGCAGTTTCACTGAAGAAAGGCGGCAACGTCTCCTTAACCAAAGAAGCCCCCTCGATGAAAACCGTGCTGTTCGGTCTGGGCTGGGATTCCCGTAAAACCGACGGCAGCGCCTTCGACCTGGACGCCTCCGCGTTCATCGTCGGCGAAGATGAAAAAGTGCTCTCCGACGCGAGCTTCATCTTCTTCAACAACAAAACCAGCGCCTGCGGCGGCGTGGTGCACCAGGGCGACAACCGCACCGGCGAAGGCGCGGGCGACGATGAGCAGCTGCTGATCCACCTGGATAAAGTTGACGCTAACGCCAAGAAAGTGGTGTTCGCGGTGACGATCTATGAAGCAGAAGAGCGCAAGCAGAACTTCGGCATGGTGACCAACGCCTTCATCCGCGCAGTCAATAACGATGACCAGACCGAGCTGGCGCGTTATGACCTCTCTGAAGATGCCGCAACCGAAACTGCGATGATCTTCGGTGAACTCTACCGCCACAACGGCGAGTGGAAATTCAAAGCGGTCGGCCAGGGCTACGAAGGCGGCCTGCCGGCGCTGGCAAAAGGCTTCGGCGTTAATATCTAAGCCAGAAAGCAGCAATAAAAAACCCGGCCATGCCGGGTTTTTTTATGCCTGCGGATCGCCGCGCTACTTAAACACCTGCTGCACAAACTCAGTGTAGGCCGGCCGCCAGACGTCCATTTCATGGCCGAGTTTCGGGTAGTTGTGGAAAGTGACGCGGATCTGTTTCTCATCAAGCTGCTGTTTCAGGCCGTTGATGTCTTTGCCGGTGACGTCATCCTCACTGCCCACCACCAGCGTGAAGTTTTTCAGCTGCTGGTTAATCATCTCCGGATTCTCCAGCGCCTGCGCCACACCGCTGTTGGGTACGGTGACGGTGGTAACGCCGCTGAAACTGGCCAGCCAGCGGAAGCGGTCGAGGTGGTTCAGGCCGGAGACCAGCGCCTGATAGCCGCCCTGTGAAATCCCGGCGATGCCGCGCCCTTCAGCATCGGTGCGCACCCGGTAACGATGCTCGATCAGCGGAATAATATCCTGCATCAGCTCCTGGTCGGCGGCTGCGGCGTTCAGTGGGTAAAACGTCTTACGCCGCTCCTGGCGCGGGAAATTCTCCGGGATCGCGCCGGTGCTGTCGGTTTCAGTGTCCGGGAACACCACCACCATCGGCTGCATTTTCTTCTCCGCCAGCAGGTTATCCATGATCTGCGGGAAGCGCCCCTGCACAATCGACGAACTCTCGGTGTCACCGAAGCCGTGGTAGACATAAAGTACCGGCAGCGGCGTGGTGCTGCTTTCATAGCCCGGCGGCAGCCACACGTAGAGGTGCCGCTCTTTGTTCAATGCTGCCGAGGAATAGGTCAGGCCGTGTACCTCGCCGTGCGGCACTTTGCGGTCATCCAGCAGGCTGCCGGGCACCAGCACCAGGCTGGTGTTGACCTGCCGCTGTGGCTTCGGCATCGCGCTGCCGGTGTCGATGCTGCGGAAGCCATCGACATTAAAGAAATATTCGTAAAGGTTCGGCGGTTGCGGGGCCAGCCGGTAGTGCCAGACCCCCTGCGTATCTTTCTCCATCGGGTAGGCGATGCGCGTGCGCGGCAGCGCGCCCACCACCACCGCCACCTGGCGCGCATGGGGCGCAATCAGGCGGAAGGTGATGCTGCGGTCAGGGTTCACCTGCGTTACCGCCTGGTTGAGCGGCAGGTTTTCATCGAAATCGGTGGGGTGGGTCAGCGGCGCGGCGGAACCGGCCAAGGGCAGCAGCCACAGCCCGGCCGCCAGCCAGAGGCCGCGCGGCAAGCGGGACGCACTCATCATTTGGCCTCCGGGGCGTTCAGGGTAAATTCATGGTCATTGGCACCAAGCTGGGCACCGTTCCGGTCATAGAGCACGCTGGTCACGGTCACCGGGCTGCTGCCGGTCGGGATCGCGCTTGCCTCCGTGAGTTTTGCGCCGCTGTCTGCGCCCATGTCGAACGTTTTTTCACCGGCGGCCAGCGTCTTGTTATCCTGCGTGATGCGCCACACCAGCCGCGCACCGGGGTACGCCTTCAGGGTATCGTTGACCGCCCAGAGGTTCACCCGGCCGGGCGCGCCGGTTTTCCAGTTCAGCGTCACCGGCTCAATCGACGGCAGTACCGGCTGGTAGGCTTTTTTCAGCGCGTAGTAGCCCAGTTTCGGCTGGCGGCGGTAATCCATCACGCCCCAGTTAATCGACGGCCAGGTCTCCACAAACATAAACTGGAGCAGCACCGTGACCGGCTGGTAACGCTGACGCCGGTAACTCTCCGCCGCCAGGCTCACCGAGTCCGCCTGATAGCGCTGGGTATTGGCGATAAAGGTCTCCAGAGTCGGCCCGCGCTCAATTTTGGCGAACTGGAAGGTCTGGATCGGCTGGAAGTTATGGTATTTCCACACCGTCCAGCCCGGGTCGCCCGGCTGGGTGGTGGCCGGCCAGAGATCTTTCTCCGGAATGATGGTTTTCAGCGTCGCCAGGTTGGGCAGCGCCTCGGCACCGAATTCGGTGATGATGGCGCTCTTCGACGGCTGCAGGAAGTCATTCAGGGTGCCGAAATACCAGCCCTGCCAGAAATGCTCAGTCACCGAAGACCACGGGTGCATGATGCGCGTGCGGTCGGCGGCCAGCGCGTCCGCCACGGTTTGCGCGAGGTGTTTGTTCATCTCCGGGTACCAGTCCGGGAAGCGTTTCTGCATCCAGAGTGAGTCAAACGGCGGCTCATTCTGCCCGCCCCAGACAATGATCGACGGGTAGTTACCGTACTGCCGGATGGCGTCGGTAGCCTGCCGCGCCGCTTCACGGGCGAATTCCGGGCTGTCGTTATAGCCCCATTGCAGCGGCATATCCTGCCAGATCAGCATGCCGCGGGCGTCTGCCAGTTCATAAAGCGGGTGGCTGGCCAGGTGGCCGTGTACACGGATAGTGTTGGCATTCATCTCTTCCAGCAGCACCAGGTCTTTTTCCCAGTCGGCAGGTGTCATGGTGCTCAGCCAGGAGGTGCCGATGTAGTTGGTGCCGCGCAGGAAGATGCGTTTGCCGTTGATCTCCCAGCCGCCCTGATCGGGTTTGACGATCTGCCGCAAACCGGTGCGGGTGGTGGTGCGATCCAGGGTGCCGAGGCTGTCGCGCAGTGTGACCTCGACGTTATAGAGGTTCGGGTCGCCGTAGCCTTTCGGCCACCAGAGGCGGGCGGCCTCCATCGGCACCGTCACCTTCAGCGTCTGTGCCGTGTGGCCGGTATAGGCCAGCGTCACCGGCTGCTCAATCTCATAGCTTTTGCCCCAGAAGTTATCCGGTTTGACGCGGATATGCAGCGTCGCCTGGCGGCTGCGGTTGGCGCGGTAGTCCACGGCGAGGTTCAGGGCCGGGTGCGCCAGCCCGTTGCGCCACTCCGGCGTGGTGAGCACATTGTCGATCACCGCGCCGCGGCTGATGTGCACCTTCACCGGTGCCCAGATGCCGCCGGTGTTGGCGTCCTGCCCCTGTTTGGTCCATGCGCCACCGGGGCGGGCGTCATGCTGGGAGAAGACCCCTTTGATCACATTCTTATGCAGCGGCCAGGTGCTGTCCGGCGACTCGAACGGGCTGTCGACCCTGACGGCCAGCTGGTTGGTGCGTTGGGCGTTCTGGCTGATGTCGAGGGAGAAGCGCTGGAAATAACCGGTATGGCTGCCGATGCGCTGCTGGTTCAGCCAGGCGTCGGCCTGGTAGTCCACGCCGTCAAACACCAGTGTCGCCATGTTGTCCGGCCGCAACTCAGGCAGGGTGAACTGGGTGCGATACCAGAGCGCGCCCTGGTGGTCCAGCCCGGCGGCGTACCAGTTGGCGGGCACCCGCAGCGTCTGCCACTGGCTGTCATCGGCGCGCCAGCCTTCCGGCTCCGGCGTGTTGGCATCATGGACGCGCCATTTCCCGGCGAGTGAATGGGTCACCGGCTCGCCGGTGGAGTGGGTGCCGGCAGCGCAGCCGCTCAGCAACAGGGCAGCGGCCAGCGCGGCCAGAGCATTGTTCATTGTTTCTCCTTGATCTGCGTCAGGGCAACCGTGACGCGTTGGCACATCTCATCAAGCCGGCTGTCCAGGGCGTGCATTGCCGCCACGTTATTCTGTTCAGCCGCCTCTTCCAGTTGGCTCAGGGCCTGCACCAGCGTCTCACAGGCAAAGGTGGCAGCCTCGCCCTTCATTTTGTGGGCGTCTCGTTTCACGCCTTTGATGTCCTGCTGGGCCACCGCATTGTGCAGGCTGGCGAGCAGGCCCGGCAGCTCCTCAAGGAACATGCCGATGACGATGGTCAGCAGCTCCTGATCGTGGCCGACGCGCTCCATCATCAGCGGGTAATTCACCGCCTCTTCCGCCGCGCTCTCGGGCTGGGCGGCGGCGTCATCCCCGGGCGGCGGCACGATGGCCATCACCCGGGCGATCTCTGTGGCGAGGGCGTCAATCATCACCGGTTTGGCGATGTAGCCATCAAACCCATGCTCCAGGCAGTATTCGCGGTCGCCCTGCATCGCATGGGCGGTCATGGCAATAATCGGCTGGTGGTGCGGCGGGGTGACAAGCGCCTCCTGTTCGCGCAGGATCTGGGTGGCTTTCTGGCCATCCATTTCCGGCATCTGCAAATCCATCAGGATCAGGTCGTAATCGTGTTGCGCAATCTTATCCAGCGCCTCCAGCCCGTTGTTGGCAATGTCAGCCTGGTGGCCCAGCTTGGTCAGGAAATGGATCGCCAGTTTCTGGTTCACCATGTTGTCCTCGGCGAGCAGGATGCGGTAATGCGCGCCCTCCATATCGGGCGTGACCAGCGGGGCGGCAGGCGCGGGGGCCGGGGGCTGCGCGCCGGGGGCCAGGGTCTGCACAATGACGCTGAACAGCTCATTCTGGTCCACCGGTTTGTTAAGGAAGTGCAGGATGCCGATCTTTTTCAGGATCGCCGTATCCATATAGCGCCCCATCGAGCTGAGCATGATCAGTTTGCTGTTGCGCAGCGCCGGGTTGGAGGTGATCTCCAGCGCCAGCGTCATGCCGTCCATGTCCGGCATCTGGGCATCGAGCAGGATCAGCGGGAAACCGGGCGAGGCGTCCAGCGCGTCCAGCGCCGCCTGGCCGCTGCTGAAGGTCACCGCCTGCAGCCCCATATGGCGCAGCATCTCCTGCATCAGCCGCAGGTTGGTCTGGTTGTCATCCACCACCGCGACGCGCACGCCCTGGAGGCTGGCAGGCACATGCACCGGCCCGCTGATGGCCGGCACTTTTTTCAGTACCGGCAGGGAGAAGAAGAAGGTGCTGCCGCTGCCGGGGGTGCTGGCGACCCGCAGTTCGCCGCCGAGCATCTCCACCAGCCGGGCGGAGATGGTCAGCCCAAGGCCGGTGCCGCCATATTTGCGGGTGGTGGAGGTGTCCGCCTGGCTGAAGGATTCAAAAATCACCCGCTGCTTGTCTTCAGGGATGCCGATGCCGGTATCTTTCACCTCAAACGCCAGGTGCTGGGCCGCAATGCCGTGGGTGATGCTCATCACCACTTCGCCCTGATGGGTGAATTTCAGCGCGTTGCTCACCAGGTTGGTCAGCACCTGCCGCAGCCGCACCGAATCGCAATGGATGTATTCCGGCACATCAGGGGCGACGTCCACCAGCAGCTCGATCCCTTTCTCCGTGGCCTTGGGCATCAGCGGGCGCATGATCCCCTGCAGGAAGGGGCGCAGGGCGAACTCTTCCATGTCGAGGGTGATTTTCCCCGCCTCAATTTTGGAGAAGTCGAGGATGTCATCGATCACTTTCAGCAGCACATGGGCGGAGCTGTGCGCCATGGTGATGTAGTCGCGCTGCTCCGGGGTGAGGTCGGTATCAAGGCAGAGCTGCGTCATGCCGAGGATGCCGTTCATTGGCGTGCGGATCTCATGGCTCATGTTGGCGAGAAAGGCGCTTTTGGCCTGGCTGGCCGCTTTCGCCATCTCCACCGCCTGCCGGGACGCCTCTTCCGATTTTTTGCGCTGGGTGATGTCCTGCATGGTGCCGATCACCCGCGCGATGCCGCCCTCGGTGGTCAGGCTGATCACCTGCCCGAGCAGCAGGAACCAGCGGTACGCCTGATCCTGGTGCAGGATGCGCAGCTCGCACTCAAAGACCGCCAGCCGGTCATTGCCCGCCTCCTGCAGCAGCCGGGCCGCGGTCGGCAGGTCATCCGGGTGGATCAGCTGCCGCCACATCTCAGAGGTGTATTTCCAGCTGCGGCGCGGGTAGCCGAGCAGCGTCAGCAGCGCATCGTTGACCTGCACCAGATCGTTGAGGTAGTCCCAGTCCCAGATGCCGATGTGGGTCGCCTCGGCGGCGAGGATAAAGTCATCATGCAGTTGCCGCCGCGAAGCGAGGATGTCGGCAAAGTGGGTGACATCTGTATGCAGGCTGACGATGCCGCCCTCCGGCGTGCGGTTATGCTGCACAAACACCGTGCGCCCCGGCAACTTGCGGATTTCGTAGTGGTTATCGACCCGGCAGCGCTCCACCAGGGCAGAGATCAGCGCGCGGCGGTCGGTGCTTTCCGAGATATAGCCGGAGTTGATAAAGGCCTCAATCAGCGCCTCCAGCGGCGTGCCGCGCACCAGAGAGTCGCGCACCGCCGGGTAGTAGTCGAACGCCTGATTGTTGAACGCCACCAGTTTTTCATCGGCGTCGTAGATCATCAGGGCGGCGCTGATATGGTCCAGCGCCGCGAAGATCGCATTTTTCATGGTGAAACCCCTGTCGGCGGGGTGGAGTGGTAAAGCTCTGCCTGACGGCGCATATACTCCAGGCCGGGGGCGATCACCATCGCCCAGGCGGTGATGGTGTCCTCATCACACTGCGGATCGAGCTGCCGCACGGTTTGCAGCACCGCCCGCCGCCAGTGGGCATAGAACGCGGGCGGCAGCTTGATCCCTTCCGCATCGTGGGTGCGGGAGATGGTCATCAGGTAGTTGGAGACGCTGTGGGTGCTGGAGACCGACAGCATAAAGAAGAAGGTCTTGTAGACGATTTTGCGGATCTGCGCCTCTTCATGGTCAAGGAACGCGGCCTCAATCTCCGACGTGCTGTGGATAAACAGCTGATAAAAATGGTTAAAGAAGCGGTCACTGCCATCTTTGTCCGTGATGCGGGCATAGCTGTCGTTAAACACCGTGTCATAGGAGAATGTCATGGCTTGGGACCTCCGGGTTTGCGCTCCTGTGGCATACACAAGCGGGGCGGGTTAAAGACGTCGCTCAGGCGGGTGGTGAAGTAACTCTCCTGCGGGAGTGACCGGATCAGCGGGCCGTAGTTACTTTTGTACATCAGGGCTTCCAGCACCATCGCATTGGTGGTGAGGGTAATCATGCGGTTATAGCCGCCGGTGGCCTCGAACCGCCCCTCAAACCAGCCGCGCTGGTTGTCGCGTGTCAGGCGGGTCATCGCCATCAGCGCATCGGTGAAGTCGGTATCCCAGAGCGTCCAGAGGCCGAACACCGCCCGCGTAGAGACCAGCGCCCGCGTCGGGTAGAAGTTGCTGTCATCCCCCAGCGTGTTCCACGCATAGCCGTTGCCGAAAATGGTGTCGTAGACGTGCCACGGCGCGGCGTTGAGGTTGTACTCATCGCGGGCAGTGAGGATCTTCAGCTTCTGCCAGCGCTGCTCCTGCACGCGGTAGATGTTCTGCGCCCGCTGGCGCTGGGCGGTGAGCAGGGTAGTGTCATTGCCCGGCGTCTCCCAGCCGTACTCCAGCCCGCCCAGCACATAGGGCGTGTTGGTCACCACCGAGGGGGTGTAAGTGGTGCGCGGGTCGCGTGCGTCCACATCAATGGCGATGCCGTCCACAATCACCGACTGGTAGGGCGGCGTTACCGATTTCTCAGAGGGAAACCCCCACAGCGCCAGGGCCGCCGCGCCATATTCGCTGTACCCGAGCCGCCCCTCCGGCTGCGGCGTCAGCTTGCCGTCACGCATGCCGCCGCGCAGCAACTGGCCGTTGTTGTCCACCACGTTACAGAAGTTCCAGCGCAGGATGATGCGGTCCAGGTATTCGCTGTAGGTGGGGTGCCAGAGCGCCACAATCCGCAGGCCGGTCATCAGCCGGGCGATGTCCTGTGCCGACCAGCCCAGGGTGGCCGGTTTGTTGCTGTAGTCCACCATGGCGGCGGTGGCGGTGTTGTAGAGCAGGTTGGGGGTTTTCAGGCCGGTGAGCGGGAGCTGGTTCAGGGTAGCGAGCATCCGCGTCAGCCGGTCATCAAACTCCACTTCATCCACCAGCCCGAGCTGGCGCGCCGCCGTCAGGGCGATCAATGAGTCGCCGATCTGCCACAGGCTGGTGACCGGCCGGTTATCGCTGGCGTTGATCAGCCCGGTGCCGGCCTGGGTGTTGTTTTTGAAGTAACGCCACGCCACCTCCGCCCACTGGCGCTCTTCGTCCGTCAGCTCACCCATCCGTCCCGGATAGTGCCAGGCCCCGCTGTTGACGTAGCGCATACCCGCGGTCCGGTTCAGCCAGGAGAACCCGAGCGCCAGCGCCACCGCAATCAGCAGCAACAGGCCCAGCCTGAATACTCTTACGGTTTTAAGCATGACATCGCCACCGGAGGCAGTTTGATCGGCGCATCTTCGTTTTCACATGCGGCACATTTACAGGCTTTACAGGCCGGTGCAGTGCGCATTGCCACGCCGGTCTGTTCACACCAGTTTTTGATGCCCGGCGTTGGGCTCATAAACGGGCGGTTGCGTTTGGTGTTGTTGTCCTCGAAGGCGTCCACCAGCCGTTTTTCCCACAGCGACGGCGCGAAATCGCGGGATTTCGGTTTGTCGGTGTTGTATTTCAGCAGGCGGCCCTGTTTTTTGTAGAGCAGCGCTTCCAGCATGATGCCGTTGTTGTTGCCGGTGAACTCTTTGATCGGGCCGTCGCCGTTTTCGTAGATCCCCTCGTAGTAGCCGCTGGCTTTCTCATTGGCGTTTTCGATGGTGTCGAGCAGGCGGTCGGTGTAGGGCGAATCCCACAGCACCCACATCCCCAGCGCCGCTTTCAGCGAGATGGCGGCGGTTTCCGGCACATATTTGCCTTTGTCGGTGATGGTGTTCCAGTTAAAGCCATCGGCGAAGACCGTGTCATACACAAAGTAGGGCGATTTATCGAGCTGGTGCTCCGAGCGCGCGGTCAGGGTGCCGGTGATCATGTAGCGGTTTTCCTGCGCCTGGTAGACCCGGTCAGCGAAGTTTTTCATCCACGGGTGGGAGTAGTTATTGAGGTCATCCTCGCGGTCGTCGGACTTATCCCAGCCCATCTCCAGCCCGTGCAGCAGGTAAGACTCGGTGACCACATAGTTATGCTGGTTGGTCAGGCGCGGGTCGCGGGTGTCGTAAGGCACCAGCACGCAGTAGATATTGGCGAGGGCGTAAGGCTCCGGCCGGGCCGCCTGGCAGGTGGAAAAGCCCCAGAGCTGGAAACCGGCGGAGGCGTACTCCTCATACCCCAGCCGCCCCTCCTGCGCGTAAACGGCCTTTTTATTGGCGTCGAGGTAGGCACCGTACAGCGTGCCGCAGTCATCCACCGTGTGGGTGAAATCCCAGCCGAGCACAATGTTGTCGACGCTGTTGCCGTACTCCGGGTAGCGCTCTTTGACGATCTTCAGCCACAGCAGCATCCGGCCGATGTCGATGGCGGAGAAGCCAATCTCACCCGGTTTGTTCAGGTAGTTCACCTTTTGCGCGGTGATGGTGTTGTACACCTTGTTGGGCATCTCATTCTGGAACAGTACCAGGGTATTCAGGGTTTTGAGGAGCTTGAGCATCCGCCGGTCAAACTCCGCCTTGTCGATGATGCCCAGCTCACGCGCCGCCACCATCGCGGCGATATAGGAGCCGGTGTCCCACATGGTGGTGGAGGGGTATTTGTTTACCGCGTTCACCAGCCCGGTGGTGGGCTGGTAGTTGGCGACGAAATATTGCCAGGCGTTGACGGCGATCGCCTGCTCGCGCGGCGTGAGGTCGCCGTGGCGCACCGGATAGTGCTGGGACGGCAGCTCAACCGCCGCCTGTGCCGCGCCCGCGACCAGCCACAGCCCCAGCAGTAACGGCAGGCAGGCCAGCCAGCGCCGGGCAGAAAAAGAGACGTTAACGGATGACGGTCTCATGGGAGCACTCCTTTATTCCGATCGGTCATCGGCATGGGTGAAGGGGAGACGCAGGCAAGACACAACATCTGCCCATGCGCGATATAACTTAAGCTTTCCAGCACCACCGCATTGGTGTCAGCGCTGAGGGTCTGGTTAACGTTCTGGTTGCCGCTGTAGCCCTCATACCAGCCCTTGCCCGGCTCCAGCAGCGGCCCCGCCTGCGCCCGCAGGCTTTCGCTCCAGGCGTTGCGGAACAGCGCATACCAGCCGAAGGCGGAGCGGGTGGAGAGCAGGCGCACCGGCTCCTGATCGCTGCGCGAGACGGTGGCATCCTGCACCGGCTGCTGGCCCGGCAGGGCGGCGATAAAGTCCGGTGCCTGTTCGGCATAATCGGTATTGACGGAGGTGTAGTTGCCGGTGGCTTTGTGCAGGCTCTGCTGGATGCGCACAATGCGCCAGGCGAACTCGGCGCTGCGGCTGTCAAAGCCCAGCTCCAGCCCGGTCAGCACATAGGGCAGGGTGATGATGGTCGGGGCGTCCTGATTGACCCCTTTGCGGAAGCCGTCGCTGGGGATGGCGTAACCGTCAATCTGCACCAGTTTGATCCCTTCCGGCGGCTGGGAGACGGCAATACCGGCCGACGGGCTGACCATGCGCAGCATCCCGGCGGTATAGAGCCGGAAGCCGTAACCGCTGCGGTTCTGGCTGGTGGTGAGATCCCAGTGTGACACCTGGATGCTGCTGGCGGTGGAGGGGGTGCTGCTCTCAAACAGCGCGCTGAGGTTCCACTGTGACAGCACCTCCTGCACCTGGGCGGCGTGCTCCGGGTAGCGCCACACCAGCAGGGTCAGCGGCACCAGCAGGCGGCCCATGTCCACTGCCGAGCCGGTGGTGGCCTCTTGTTGTTCCGGGTCGACGATCATCGCCAGCGTCTGGGTGTGGTACCAGCTTCCCGGCACGCCGGTGGGCAGCAGCGGCAGCAGGCTCAGGGCGGTGAGGGTTTTGGAAATACGCTGGTCAAACTCATCTTCCGGCACGATGTCGAGCTGGCGGGCGGCGATCAGCGCCATCAGGTAGCTGCCCGTGTCCCACAGGGAGGTGTAGGGGCGCTGATCCTGGGCGTTTGCCAGGCCGGTCAGCTGGGTATTGTTGACGAAGTATTGCCAGGCGACGCGCGCCCAGACGGCCTCATCGAAGGTCAGGTCGCGCCGCTGCGGCAGCGGCGGGAAATCTTTGCTCAGGGTGTAGCCGGCTTTCTCCTCCACGACCGGCGGCATATGTTTTTCCACATACAGCACGATGCCGAAGCCGATCAAAAAACCGATCAGGATGGTGAGGTAACTGCGGGTGGGTAACAGGCTCGCTTTCCAGGACATGTCAGGCCACCTCTTCTTCATCAGACAAGGCAGGGTCGGGCTTCCACATCGCCGCCAGAATCATCGGCATCATTGCGGCAATGTTCACCCCGCCCCAGAAGATGTTGATGATGTAGCCGGACGGGTCTTCGATGTCGCCGTTCGCCACCTTAATGCCGCCCCATATCAGCCCCAGCAGCGTCAGCACCACAATGGCGATCTGCGGTTTGACCAGGTAGAGGAACCGCCCCTGTTGGCGCTCTTTCGGCGTGACGTGGAATTTAATCTTCTCGCCGCGCAGCACCGTGTCCAGCGCGCGCAGGTTCATCGAATAGAGCGACAGGTAGGAGGAGCGCCCATCCCAGGCGGACAGCCCCCAGGTGCCGAACATAAACGCCAGCTCGGAGACGATAAAGAACGGCAGGAAATGCAGGTAGAACGGCTGCGAATAGGCCGACACCGGCGGGATATTGGTAAACAGGTAGATCAGCGGTGAGATCAGAAACACCGTGTTCCACAAACAGGCGAGGTAAGACCAGAAGGTGGTGCCGTACATCAGCGTCTGCGGCAGGCTGAGGCGGAAGCGCTTGCGGCTGAAGATCGGGTCATGCAGCAGGATGTCCATCGACCCGGCGGCATATTTGAAACGCTGGATCATCCAGGTCAGCAAATCCTGCGGGGAGAGCATTTTCGATTCGATGCGCGGGTGCATCACCGATTTCCAGCGCCGCTCGGTGTCGCCATGCAGCACGATAGAGGTGTAGATGTCCTCGGAGACGTGGAATTTATAGGGGGTCAGCTCGGTGTCCATGATCACCTGCGGGCGCATCGCCTGCTCCAGCGCCTCGCGGGTGTCGCTGTCCGGGATGTCTTTGGTAAAACGCGCGACTTCTTCATCCACCGCCCAGACATAGCTGCGCAGTGCCGCCTGCATCACCGCCTCGCGCCGGTGGATTGAGGCCGCCCCGCAGCAGAATGAGGCATTCGCCCAGTTACGGCGGCGCAGGATCACTTCATAGAACATGCGGGCATCGTTGAAGAACGGGTCACGCCCCAGCACGATGGGGCCGACCAGCGCCTCCGTGGCCTTGCCGAGGCCATACCCGACGCGCCCGAGCTTGCGGCGCAGCAGGTCGGGCAGCCGGTTGCCCTCAGGCAGGTCGTAGAACCATTGCGGGGTCTGTACCCAGGCGACGTCCGGGTCGCGGAAATAGCCCATGGTGTGGGTCAGCAGGGTGGGGAAGACCCGCGTATCCGCATCGCAGATCACCAGGAAATCGCCGTCGGTCTGCTCCATGCCGTTGCGCAGGTTACCGGCCTTGTAGCCGATATTGGTGTCGCGGGTGATGTAGTTCACCCCCTCCTCTTCGCAAACCGCCCGCATCTCCGGCCGGCGGCCGTCGTCCAGCACATGAATTTTGTAATCAATGGGGGCCGGGTAGGTGACTTTCAGCGCGTCTTTGATGGAGATGCGCACCAGCTCCACATCTTCCGAATAGGTGGCGATAAAGAGATCGACGCGCAGCGGCCGCGACTCATTCTGCTCCTCCGGCCCCAGGCATTCGTTAACGTCCACCGGCGCGGGGCGCTGGGGAATATCCCACTCTTTCCACAGGTTGATGGTGAAAAAAACCGTGCCGATATAGGCCAGCGTCTCGGCCACCACCAGCGGCACCGCGTACCAGAGGGCGTCATAATTGAGCGAGGACATCCAGCGCCAGCGGATATAATTCCCGCCGAGGATCAGGGCGGCGACCGCCAGACATTGCCACAGCACCTGAATAAACCAGGGCGTATTTAACGGTTCGGGCGGTTTCCGGTGTTCAAAATGGGAAAAATAGAAAGCCATGAGCATTCCTGTTCATCAGTTCACAAGAACAAATGCGCGTTAGCGCCACGTTTCCCGGTGTAAAAAACAGAAATGCTGCTGAATTATAAATACTTATTTATTGGGTTTACGTTCAGCGCCGCTATTGGGTCACCGCGTAATGTCATTTGAGTCTAGTGCAGCCAAAAAAGGTTTCAAGGCCATTTTTTATTGGAACTACCGCGACATAGCGGATTTATCACCTATTATTTTGTGAGACGACGCACGTTACCGGCCGTTAATCGGTTTCCCGGACAGTGAAGGGATGAAGTCGTCTACACTCATTGAAACAGTAACTCCCCTTACGTGAGCAACCCGGGCGCGCGGAGAAACCCGCCCGGAAAAACAGTGGCTTTACCCGGAGAAGCTATGGCGGCACAGGATACGGTATTAACAGAAACCCCTGCCGCGGTGTCCTGGCGCTATGCGGTGCCTGGCCGCCGCGACCTGCGCGTGGATATGTTGCGCGGCATTGCGCTGGTGATGATGGTGGTGGCCCATACGGAGGTGATGTCGGTATTTAATATCTTTACCTGGGAGCGGCTGGGGTTAACAACCGGTGCCGAAGGGTTTGTTATTATGGCCGGCTTTATGCTCGGGATGCTTAACCGTACCCGCCTGCAAAAAGAGTATTTGCTGACGGTCTCCTATACGCTGGTGCGGCGCTCCTGGAAAATATACCAGGTGAACCTGGTTATTATTCTGTCGATGCTGTTGCTCTCCCATATCCCCTTTATTAATACTTTTGAGGTAACCCATTTCACCGACCGTTATGCGGGCATCTCCTATTCCCTGCTGCCGGTAACGGAGCAGATCCGCGAGACCTGGTTTAATATTATTCTTTACCTGCAAATAGGGCCGCACCAGACCCAGATCCTCGGCTTATATGTATTTCTGCTGCTGGCCAGCCCTCTGATGTTATGGATGCTGGCGCGCGGCTGGGTTATTTGGCTGCTGCTTATCTCGCTCGGGCTTTATCTGCTTTACCAGTTTACCCATATCCGGCTGACGGTCGCGCAATTTGAATTCGCCTTCCCGTTGCTGGCCTGGCAATTTATTTATGTGCTCGGGATGAGCTGCGGCTGGTACAAAGATGAGCTCGCCTCGCTGGCGCGTCTGCCGCTCGGCCATGTGGTGATCGGCGTGATGGTGCTGTTTGCGCTGGTGATGATGTTTATCGCCCAGAACCACACCAACCCCTTTATGCCGCGCGCGCTGATGATGCACGTGATCTCGCCTGAGGATTTCAACTGGTTCTACCGCAATTTTGCTGCCAAAAACGCCCTCGGCCCGATGCGGGTACTGGACGACTTCTGCCTGATCATCACGGTTTACCTGGTGCTGACCCGGTTCTGGACGCCGATTAACCGGCTGGTGGGCTGGTTCCTGATCCCCCTGGGCCAGCACTCGCTCTATACCTTCATTATTCACGTCTATTTTGTGCTGATCGTCAGCCAGATTGTCCATTTTGACCTGTGGCACCAGGCGTGGGTCACCAATACGGTGGTGCACGCCGGGATATTGATGGCGTTATGGCTGATGGCGAAATATGAGGTGGGCGGGAAATTCATTCCAAATTAGCCGGGCAGGCACAGGGGAAGAGGCACAACATGGGGATGATTATCCGTTCACGGTTAACCAGGCAGGGCTGGGGCAGGCGGTGGTGCCGGGCAGGCGGCCTCGGCTGCGTGCTGGCGCTTGGCTGCTGTCTGGCCGCCACGGCCGCCGCCGCGCCGGGCAAAAACCCGTTCAGCCAGGGCCGGGAAAAGGCGGCCGCGGCCGCCGCGAAAACAACCGCAAAGCCCGCCACAGCGCCGAAAAATACCGGCGTTGCGCCGAAACCCGCCGAGGTACAGACAGCCACCCCGGCGCGGGTCTCCACCGGCCTCTGGGGGCGGTTATTTTACGGGGATGGGGCCAAATTCTCCGGCGCGCTGACCTTTAACAGCGGGCTGAAGGATCAGCGGGTCAGCATCCCCACCGGGCAGGACTCCGTTGACCAGTCGAACCGCGTAAACCAGATGATGCTGCTCAGCCTGCAATATTCGCCGTTCAGTTACTGGTTCGCCAACGTGACCTTCCGCATGCCGGTGCGGGAGGTCAACAAATACAGCCCCGATTTCCGCTACAGCTTCGGGTATGACGACTGGCACCCCAACACCTTCAGCCTGGTGTACGGCAACTACGGGGATAACCGCTTCTTCCCGACCTCCAATAACCGGCGCACTTACCCGGAGCAAGGCTCCTGGACGTTTGCCTATAAATTCAGTTTGCCGAAGGCGGTGGAGAAACACCTGCTGATCCAGAAAGGGGATGCGATGACCTGCCAGGTCGGCACCACCTGGGTGCCGCGCTTCTACTCGCTGCAAGACAACGATCGCCTGCGGAATAAACATGTCCTGCTGGGCGGCTGCGGTTACAGTTTTGTGCAGCACTACTTCATCCGCTTTACCGCCTTCTACTATCCTGACAGCAGCCAGCAGCAGCCGTGGGACGCCGACTACACCTACAGTTTCGGCTATTCCGCCTACAAACCCGGCACATTTTCGATTCAGTACAACAACTACAGCGGCACCCGTTACCCCTGGCATAAAGACTCGAATGCCAACTTCCGGGAAGGCACCGTCAGCCTGATCTATTACATCCCGTTTTAAGCACTGACCATGTTGAGGAGCGTGCTATGCAATCATTGAGCGTGGAGCGCGGGCCGGCCACCATCCTGGTGGTAGATGACTCCCCCAGTTACCGGCTGCTGCTCGCCGGCCTGCTGAAAAAGTGGGGCTACCGGGTATTCGAGGCAGACCAGGGGGAAGCGGCGCTGGCGCTGATGGCGCAACAGCCGATCGATATGGTGATCAGCGACTGGGAGATGCCGGTGATGGATGGGCCGACGCTCTGCCGGACAATCCGCAGCAACACCAGCACCCGCTACATCTATCTGATTCTGGTGACGGCGCGCCACTCCGTGGAAGACCTCACCACCGGCATTGAGGCGGGGGCGGATGATTTCCTCAGCAAGCCGGTGAATGCGGCTGAACTCCAGGCGCGGCTCTACGCCGGGCGGCGCATCCTCGACCTGGAAGCCAACCTGGCGCTGCGCAATGCCCGGCTGGCGCAGGCCTGGCAGCAGATGGAGGCCGATCTGCAGGCGGCGGCGCGGCTCCAGCATTCGCTGCTGCCGGCGCGCAACTTCGCGCTGCAAGGCTTCAGCATCGACTGGCTGTTTGTGCCGTCTGCCTATGTTTCGGGTGACATGTTTAACTTCTTTGCCCTGTCGGACCACCATATCGGCTTCTACTGCATCGACGTGGCCGGGCATGGGGTCACGGCGGCGATGCATTCGCTGGCGGTGGCGCGCCAGTTTTTGCATGGCCGCACCGTGGAGAACTTCCTCGCCCGCACCGGCCCGGAGGGCGAGGTGATCATCACCCCGCCGCATCAGGTGGTGAGCCTGCTGAACCAGCGCTTCTGTTATGAGAATGACGATGTGCAGAGCTACTTCACCATGATCTACGGCGTGATCAACACCCAGACCGGGCAGGGCAGCCTCTGCCAGGCAGGCCACCCGACGCCGTTTATCGTCCACGCGGACGGTACCACCACCTCGGTGGGCGAGGGCGGCGGGCCGGTCGGCCTGTTTGAGATGCTGAGCTGGGAGGAGAACAGTTTTACGCTGGAGGAGGGCGAATGCCTCTATCTTTACAGCGACGGCATCAGCGAATGTGAAAACCAGGAGAGCGAGCAGTATGGCGAGGCGCGGCTGAAAAATGTGCTGGCCGGGCACCGCATGTTACCGCCTGCCGAACGTTTCCTGCAGGTTGAGCTTTCCCTGCTGGCGTGGCGCAACGTCCAGCTGGAGGTGGTTGACCCGCAAAACGGCGTCAAATACGGCAACAGCAACCTGCATGATGATGTTTCGCTGCTGGTGATTGAGCGGACATCCCCTTCTACGCATCAAGAGGAACAACCATGAATGTTGAGACCACGAAAAGCGACAACATCACCATCGTCACCCCGGTGGTGCGGCGGCTGGATGCGTCGGTGTCGCAGAAATTCAAAGAGAGTGTGCAGGAGATTATCCGCGGCGGTGAAACAGACCTGCTGATCGACTTCAGCCGGGTCGACTTCATCGACAGCAGCAGCCTGGGGGCGCTGGTCTCCCTGCTGAAAATGCTCAACGGCAAAGGCACCCTGGCGCTGAGCGGCATGAACGCCAACTTGCAGAACCTGTTTAAACTGACGCGCATGGACCGGATCTTCATGACGTTCCCGACTCAGGATGAGGCGCTGACCAAGCTGCACAACCGATAGGTAAGCCGCCATGCATGACTGGGTTCCCGAGAATGTTGACCTCACGCTGCCGGCAGTGCCGGACAGCCTGGCCACCGCCAGCCGCGCGCTGGAGATGTTCGCCCAGCCGCTGCCGCTGGGCGAGGAGGGGCTGTTCCCGTTGGATCTGGCGCTCAGTGAGGCCTTCACCAACGTCATCAAACACGGTTACGGTTATGACGCGTCGCAACAGGTGCAGTTGCAGCTCCGCTACCAGCCCGATCAGCAGCGGCTTGAGGTGCTGTTAACCGACAGCGGCAGCCCGATCCCGGAAGCGCTGTTGCAGGAGGATAAGTGCCTGAACATTAACCCGGATGATATGGAGAGCTGGCCGGAGAACGGCATGGGGCTGATGTTTATCCGCGCCAGCGTGGACGAGATGCGCTACCACAGCCAGGATGGGCAGAACACCCTGACGCTGGTCAAATTCCTGCACCCGGGGGAGGAACCTGACGAGAAGGCCGGCGGATAATCCCAGGATTACAGGATTACAGGATTACAGGATTACAGGATTACAGGATTCTGGGATTGTCGGGTAGACGCCCGGCAGTTAACCGTGCCGGCTACTTTTTCAGCACATGATGGGCAGATTGAGGTAGAGTCAGAATACGTAACCTGCCCAGTCTCCCACGGAGTCTCAATGAAACTGCACCTGACCAGCCAGCCCAGCTATGCCGACCTCGACGAGCTGAAACGGGGGATTTGACGCTACTCCGCGCAGCATGTGGACACCTCCGAGCTTGAGGCGCTGGCGTTGTTTATTCTTGATGAAGATGACCAGAAACTGGCCGGGCTGTCCGGCTCGACAGCCGGCAACTGGCTGCGGATAGATATGCTGTGGGTCAGCGAAGCCCTGCGCGGCCGGGGCGAAGGGCGGCGGCTGATGCTGGCCGCCGAAGAGGAAGCCCGCCGCCGCGGTTGCCGTTTCGCCCAGGTCGACACCCTGAGTTTCCAGGCGCGCCCGTTCTACGAAAAGCTGGGGTACGCATGCCGCATGACCCTGGACGCCTACCCCCGCCACCATGAGCGTTACTACCTGACGAAAGTGCTTTGAATCCGCCAGTCAGGATGTATACCTGGCTACCCACTCAGAACAAAAATCCAGATAAGCCATTACAATAGCAGACGGGTGTTTATGGCGGGCATAGACCAGGTGCAATGGCAGGGTTTGTTTAGGCAGATCGGGTAAAAGCTCTACCAACAGCCCGCTTTCCAGGTAGGGTTTTGCTAAAAAATCCAGGAGCTGTGACACCCCCATGCCGCTTACGGCATAGTGGCATAATCCCTGGACATTGTTAGAGGAAAAGAACGGTTCATATTTAACCTTTTCCGGGCCGGTGCCCCACTCAAAAAAACCGTAGTTCAGGCTTTCCCAGCCGGTAACAGGAAAACGTGCCAGCTCAGCCAGTGTCTGAGGTGTACCCCGGTTTGCTAACAGTTCAGGACTCGCGACAAACAACGCTTTTACTGTCATAACCGGTTTGGCAATCACATCCTCAGTATGTAAATCGCCCATTCGCAGCGCAACATCAATGCCATCTTCAAATAAATCGATGACTCTTTCACTTGAGTGGCAAAAAATTTTTATATCAGGATAGCGTTGCTGAAACGCAGTAAGCAGATCCCACCACAAAGAGAAATCAGGCGGAACAGAAATCCGCAGTTTGCCCTGGAGGTTATGCGCTGACTGCACATTTTTTTGCGCCTCTTCCAGTAATTCCAAACCCTGACGTGACTGCTCAAAGAACTGTTGCCCTTTATAGGTAGGTTTCACCCCTTGTCTGGAGCGCTCCAGCAGTTGCACCTGCAGCGCTTGCTCAAGATCATTGATCTTTCGGCTCAGGGTTGAGATCGGCACACCTGTTCTTTCACTGGCAGCTGAAAAACTGCCTGCCTGAACCACCGAAATAAATAATTTCGTTGCGTTGAAATCCACAGTGCTTTCCATATTTGGTTAACAGGTAGCTATTTTTGGTCATTCCATTCCATTTTTCAAAGGTTAAAATTCTACCAGGCTTATTTTCTCCCGGATTGAAAAATGAATAACCGTGTTACTGAAATCTTGCATACCCGCTACCCGCTCATACAGGCACCCCTGTATTTCTTGACTAATGCTGAACTCGTCGCTGCCGTTTCAAATGCAGGCGGTTTGGGCACATTGGGGCCGCACGGCGGGCAAGACAGCCTGCCCGGCTCGCGTTATATCGCTCTGGATCGCATGCGGGAAGAGATCAGAAAAATAAAAAAACTGACGGATAACCCGTTTGCCGCGACGTTGATTAACGGGCCTGATATGAGCTTCTGGCGACCAACGGCGGAAATGCTTGTTGAAGAAGGCGTGGAAATCGTCCTTATCAATGAGGTGCTCAACGCTGAAATATATGATTTTTTTAAAAGCAACCGCATAAAAATTCTCTACCGCGCCCTGACTCCCACGATAGCCAATTCGAAAGAAGCAGAGAAATTGGGGGCCGACATCATTATCGCAACGGGATTTGACGAAGGGGGAACCGTGCCATCCCGCGTGATTGGTACGTTCAGTATCGTGCCGATGATTGTTGATAGCGTAAAAATTCCGGTCATCGCTGCTGGCGGAATAGGTGACGTAAGGGGTGTACGTGCCGCAATGGCGCTGGGTGCGGAAGGCGTATTTGCCGGCAGCCTCTTTTTAACGGCACGTGAAAACCCTGCGGACGAAAAAGTGAAGCGTTTGATTATTAACTCCACAGCGGAAGATCTATTGCTCTTCCGCACACTCCCGGCGTATTACCGCACCTTGCCCACCGATCTGAGCTCGAAACTGGCAGAACTCGAGGCGCAGGGCACCGATCGTGAAACCATGTTTAAGGTAATGAACGGATATCACTCTTTATGGCAGGCCATGAGGCTCGGCAATTTTGATCAAGGTGTTGTGTCTACCGGTACGGGTATTTCCGTCATCAAATCAGTGCGTCCGGCGGCAGAAATCGTTTCCGATCTCATGCAGGACTTTTCGGGCTCTGCGTACCAAGGCCATCATAAATAATACGTTTTAAGTAAGTCAGGGTCAGTAAATGATCATGCCCGGCGCTGGCTGACGCGCAGCGTTACGAGAACACTATGTAAAAGAGAGGCACACGATGTCTGAATTAATGCTATTCCGGGATGTAGTGCGGTACGGGTTGCCGGCGACATCGGGATGTATGCACAAACGCTCTTGTTATCCCTTACGGCCCATGGGTTAGGTGGAATTCCTCAAACCATGCTTGGATTTTATGCCGGCACCATTCGCGAGGCGTTGGGCATTGATCCGTCATTGAAATTACTGTTTGGTATATCACTGGGATATCCTGATCGGGATCACCCTGCAAACCAGTACAGAATCAATAAAGCGCCGCTTGAAGAAAGTGTCACCTTTCATCTTTAACGCTTAGTGCCTGATGACCCTCAGCCTCTCAGCTGTCGCTCACCTGTACTACCCCTTTGATCATCAAAGCGAAAGAGGCGACGGCGTCATGCTCATTCAGTTGCCCACGGGCGAGCGCAGCGGAAAGCGCTTCGCCTGCACCCACCAGCCCGATGCAGCATTGCAGCAGTGCCCGGGGCGGCATAGTGACATGAGGCGTCAGGACGGAGACGAACATCCCGACACAGTTGTCCAGAAGCGCCTGAAACACCGCTGACTTCTCTTCACTGCCTGCCAAAGCCGCCCCGACGGCGTGAAACGCGTCTGTTTTATCGGCGGCGCAGTGGATATAGGCGCTCGCCAGCATCTGGATCGTCTCTTGCGTATCTCTGCGGGTCGCGGCCATCGCCTCGGTGAACACTCTGACGCGCTCCGTATCAATCCATCGGTAAAGGGCGATCAGCAGCGCCGAACGGGTGGGGAAATGGTCATAGACCACAGGTTTTGAAACACCTGCGCGCACAGCGAGGTGCCCCAGCGTGAGCCGGTCGGCGTTTTCCTCCCGCACTATCAACAGTGCCGTGTTGAGAAGCTGCTTGCGCCGCTCCGCTTTGCTTAACCTGCGCGTGACAGGGCCAGATTCCAGGGTGTGCTCTTTTTCCATCTCTTCCTCAAATTAACCTACTAAAAGTAGCTTTCTGTTGTCGCCGGTGCTACCTTTCCTACTAATAGTAGCTTATCACGTCATTGAGGAACCCCACTATGTCCTTTGATCCAATACTTCTACTGGGCGGCTCCGGTGCGATTGGCCACCAGGCAGCCCGTGCGCTTCATGCCACTTACCCTGATCTCCCGCTGCTGATAGGCGGCCGTGACCTGACCAAAGCACAGCGTGCGGCGGCTGACATCGGGGGCGCGGAGGGTGTTCAGATCGACCCCACCTCTGCTGATCTGGGCCTCGGCGAGCGGAAAATCAGTGCAGTGGTGGTGCTCTATAAAGATCACTCGCTTGCCGCACTCCGCTTCGCGCAATCGCGCCGCGTGCCGCACCTGAGCATCTCCTCAGGTGTGTTCGAAATCGCCCCGGAAATCGCCCACTTCATGCAGGCGCCGGGTGCGTCAGCGATTGTCCTCGGCTACGAGTGGCTGGTCGGGGCCACGACGGTGCCTGCCCTCCATCTGGCCCGCTCATTCAGCCAGGTGCATGAAATCCGGATAGGTGCGCTGGTCGATGAAGAGGATGTCGGCGGCCCGGCTGTTGCGGCGGATTTTGAACACCTGAATCATCTGTTGCCTGCGGCGCTCACGCGTCGGGATGGCGTCTACCTATGGCGCGAGGGCGATGAAGCAAAATCCGTGTTTTCAGCGCTGGATGGCACCGGCATTGACGCCACGGGCTTTTCGTCGATTGATGTGGCCGGGCTGGCAGCGGCAACCGGCGCGCGCAGCAGCCGGTTCGATTTGGGCATGGGCATGAGTTCCAGCCGACGCAAAGGCGGATCGTTCTCGACCGAAATTATCCTGGATATGTCGGGTCTGGACGTTGCGGGCGCGCTGCACCGTACCCGCCATGCGGTTGTGCATCCCGGAGGCGCGGCCCCCCTGACAGGGATGGGGATTGCTCTGCTGCTTGAACGCCTGATTGGGCTGGATGGAAAGCCGCCGGTCGCGCCCGGCCTGTACTTCCCCTACCAGATTCTGGATGCGTCACACTACCTGGCACGTCTGGCAGAGGAGGGCGGCGAACTGCTGGAGCTCTCATGCTCATAAAGGTTACAGGCAGATCGGAAACCGGCAGGCTGGCCCTGCGCCTGCCGGTTTACTCTTAAACTTCTTGCGACAGGAAAAAGGCGGGATTCCCACCGGTTTACGGAATCTCTGCGCCATTTTAGCTGTCGCTTAGCTTTTGAGACCGATTGTTCCGACGTCCATCAAAGCCAGAAGATGGGCAATACAGACTCCCGGCGGATTCTCCTGCGTATTTTTTAACTAAATTTTTTTCAGATACAGGGTAATACAGTGAGTGCTGATGCGGCTTAATGATCGCATAAGCAGGTGACGTGCGCTTCTTTGTCATCATTTCGCACTGGTCTTAGGCATCAAGAGTACGTATTAGTACAGCCTGACCATTACAGGCATCAGTGTTGTTTTCGAACCGCAAACACGAATAACAGCGGCAGCGCGGCAAAAATGAGCAGGGCTGTTCTGCTGCCCGTCAGCGCATAGAGTTGACCAAAAAGCATGGATCCCACGACCTGGCCTGCAGCCAGCATGAAAAACAGCATACTGACGCCGGTGGCCGGTGCGCTTTCCGTCGCTTCGGCCCCCCACACCAGCAGCGCGCCGGAGAGCGTCACGTAGCCTGCGCCGCCCAGCGCCACACCGGGAACAAGCCACCAGGAAAAGTGCTG
This sequence comes from Chimaeribacter coloradensis, assembly GCF_002858715.1. GTDB lineage: Bacteria > Pseudomonadota > Gammaproteobacteria > Enterobacterales > Enterobacteriaceae > Chimaeribacter > Chimaeribacter coloradensis. Next base: position 217,257 of record NZ_PJZH01000004.1, read on the forward strand.
GCTGAACGCGATCAGCAACAGCGGAAGTGCCAGGCAGCATTGTGAAAGCCGGTAGATCTGTTTCATGGTCATCACCTTTGTCAGCGGGCCGGTGGCAGCGCCTGCAATCCCGGCAGCGCCCGCGATCATCCATAACAGGCTGAGGGTGCCTTGCTCAATGCCAAGCCGGTGCAGCAGCTCAGGGCCGAAACTCCACCACGCGGCACTGGCAATGCCGCTAAAAAACGCAATCACCATTAAGCGTTGAAGGGCCGGGCGACGCAAAAAGCCCCGCAATGAGGCGGGCCGGGTCAGGGGTTTTTCGTCCGGCAGAATACGCCACACCGGCAGGGTGCACAGCAGCGCCAGAAAGGCGAACAGCGTACAGGCCATCCTCCAGCCCCCTGGAAGCCAGAATAAAACCGGCACAGAGACGATGATGCCGGCACTCGTCCCGGCGTTGATTATCATGTTCATTTTTGGCTGCTGGGTGTCTGCAACCCTCTGGCTGACCGCTGCCGCAATGGCCGGTGAGGCAAGCCCGGCGCTCAGCCCGGCGATAAAAAGCCCCAGGCCCAGCAGCCAGGGTGACTGCGCAACCGCCATCAGCAGCAAACCAGAGGCGGCACTGACCGATGATATAAACGCGGGCAACCTTGGCCCCGCCCTGGCCGAGAGTGACGGTGCCGCGAGAATGGCCAGGCAATAAGCGATAAAACTGCACGCCGAGAGAATGCCCGCCTGTTGCGGGGTGAAGGGGATATCACGCATGACATCAGGCAGCATCACGCCCCATGCAAAGCGCGCCAGGCCATAAGAGACGGCGATAAGCGCAAATCCGGTCAGCACCAGCCACCTGTTTCTCATGGGTGGCCGCCCAGACTGTGGATGAGGTGAAGTGAGGCTCTCTTCCCTGCCTCGCAGGCGGCGGGCGCGCCCATGACAAGGGCAGTGGTCAGCGTGCCTTCAAACAGCGTCCACACGGCGTCGGCCAGCGGGGGGTTCTCCTTGCCACAGAGATGGCGGATGCATGTTGCAATGTAGGCGCGCATTTCATGGCGGTAGGCCATCGCCTGTTCCGCCAGTACCGGCTCTTTTTCCGCGTATTCCCCCCAGACCTTAAGAAAAAAGCAGCCTTTGATGCCGTAGTCACTCATCCAGTCTCCCATCACATCAAACAGATGGCTTATCGACGCCGGGTCTTCTGCAGGGCAGAGTGCAGAGAAGAAACGTTCACGGCGGTCATTCATGATGGCCGCGGTCAGCGCTTCACGTGAGGGAAAGTAACGGTACAGGGTCCGGGTCGAGACACCCGCTTCCCGGCAGATGTTATCGGTACTCGTTGCATGAAAGCCGTTAAGGTAGAACAGCCGTTCAGCGGCCTGGATGATATCGCGTTTTTTGTTCATACTTTAAAAGTAAACCGATCGTTTTACTTTTTCAAGGCAGCCGCTTCCCGGGCGTCATTGACCTTTTATTTCATGTCCGGTTGATCCCGCGTGATGTGGCGAAGGCAACGGCCTGTTAAAGGCATCGGTGGAAACTGCTGATCCGGCAACGGAAAGACGCCACTGAAGATGGCATGCTGGTCAGCCACAATGCGGGTCTGAAGAGAGAAGGACGCCAATGAAGAGAATTGCGATCGATATGGATGAGGTGATTGCTGACTTTAACAGCAAGATGATCCCCATTTTTAATACCCGGTTTAATACGCAAATCAGCCTGGCCGATCTGGAAGGGGTCACCATCCAGCAACTGCGCCCCGATATCAAAGAACAGGTTGAAGCCATGATCGGCGAAGCCGGCTTTTTTGCTGATCTGGCTGTCATACCGCACAGCCAGCGGGTGATCAAAAAACTGACTGAAACGTACGAGGTGTTTATTACCACAGCGGCGATGGAATTCCCGCTGTCGTTTGATGCCAAGTTCCGCTGGCTGGCCGAACATTTCCCCTTCATCAGCCCGATGAATATCGTTTTCTGCGGTAATAAAAGCATTCTGAATGCAGATTATCTCATTGATGATAATGCCCGTCATTTTGAGCATTTCAGCGGGGAGGGGATCCTGTTTTCCGCGCCTCATAATAAACAGGTCAGGGGGTTTCGCCGGGTAAATAATTGGCTGGAGATTGAGAGCATGTTCAGTTTATAAGTTTCCACGCCGCTGGCCCGGCAGCAGGGGGCAGGCTGTGCGCCTGCCTGATGCAATCCAGGGGGTGGAGCACCACCGGGCAAGACGCCCGCTCTGTGCCGGGCGTGGACATCAACAGGTTGAACAAAGGGTAATGCAGGCCGCAGCCTGTGCCCGCTGAATGACCTATTTAATGACCTGTTGGGCGGATTTCAGGTGCTGCTCAACAACCGGCGTGTGTGCGTCGGCCAGGGCCTTCACATCCGGATCTTTGATCATTTTGGCGTCACTCTGCAGTTTCGACAGCACCATCTGGTGATCCTTGGTGCCGGCGTTTTCCATATACAGCTTGTCAAATGCGTCGCCGCTCTGCTTTTCCAGCTGGGCTGCCATGGCCTTGTGCGCGGCGTCCGGCTCAGTCGGCAGTGTCACGCTCTTTTGCTGGGCGACCGTCTGTACTTTGGTCAGGGCACTGCCGTGGTCTTCGACCATCTGCTGAGCAAATGCTTTCACTTCGCTGCTTTGGGCCTTGCTCAGCGCGATCTTGGCGGCGGCGATCTCATTGATATTGGCCTGTGCCATGTCCTTCAACGCTTTTTCGTCACCGGCGCTCAGCCCGGCGCCTGAGGCGCTCTGGCTGGCGGCATCAGTCTGTGCGGCGCCCGACGGTGCCTGCGCCTGCACGCCGGCCGTGCTGAACATTGCGACCACTGCCGATACGGCCAGCAGCCCTTTCACGGTTTTGCTCTTTTGCATTGTGTTCTCCAGATGGTCATCGGTAAGGTTGAGGTCAGGTCATTAACTGCGCGCAGCCTCCTGCGTAAATGACAACTGCAATCATCAGTATAGATGAACGATGTGAGTCAGCTGTTTAAGTTATGGCCTTAACAGAGGAGGGCAGGACATGACGGAAGCCAATATGAAACCTTACCGGGCACCGGCAGCGGCCGTAACATCGCGCATCCTCTGTTTTCGGCTGTATGCGCCGCTTTTCGCCGTCGTACCCCATACGGAAATATTCACGCTATCCCCCGTGGTGCATTAGGGATAGTCAGCAAAACGCTCACTGAGCCAATCGATAAACAGCCGGAGCCGGGCATTTAGCTGCTTGGTCGGGGGATAAATAACGGAAATGGGGATGCGCATGGACGTCATCTCATCCATTACGGTCACCAACTCGCCGGAGCGGAGGAACCGGGCCACCACAGACGCGTGCGTCTGGCCGACGCCCAGGCCGTTCACCAGCATAGTGATCTGCGACGCACTGTCGTTCGCCGCGATATCGAAGCGGACTATCTGTTTTTCCCGGCCGCGGCTGCGGAACCGCAGCGGCCAGGCTTCGCCCGTCGCCGCACTGAAATAGCCCACAATTTTATGGTTGGCTTCCAGGTCTTCGGGGCTTTCAGGCACGCCATAACGTTTGAGGTAATCAGGGCTTGCACAGGTGATTAGCTGGTCTTTGTAGAGCGTTTTGGCTTTCAGGGAGGAGTCCGCAAGCTCCCCGGCACGTATCACGCAGTCCACCCCCTCTTCAATGAGATTGACCGGCCGGTCACCGACGCCAAACGCCAGTTGAATGTCGGGGTAGCGTTCCCGGAACTCGCTCAGCAGGGGGATAAGCACAAAGCCCGCCAGTGATGAGTGCAGGTCGATGCGCAGCCGCCCCCTTGCGGCTGCGCCCATGTCGCGCATGGCCGCCTCAGTTTCATCAATTTTCGTGACGAGCCTGCTTATCCGGCGGTAATACTCTGCGCCTTCCGTGGTCAGGATGACGGAGCGGGTTGTCCGCTGAATAAGTTTGACGCCCAGATGAGATTCAAGATCCCGTAACGCCTTGCTCGCGGTTGAGCGGGGCATACCGAGATGGGCCGCTGCCCGGGTGAACGAGCGCGTTTCCACGATGCGCTGGAATGTGCGTATAGCGATGAGATGATCCATGCCCCAATCTTACCCCTTACCCGGTTATTGTGCATACCTGTGGAAACAGAAGGCACAAATTCAGGGATTATCTGCCGCCATTATCCCGGTATCCTGCCGTTATTAAGCCATAACCCAGGAGAGTAAATCCATGTCCTCAACAAAAGAGCGGCTGGCCGCGCTGCTTGAACAGCGCTACGGCGCAGCCCAGCCAAAACCTGAAAACATTATCTGGACGCCCCAGGTTGACGCGATGCTGAGCCATAAATCTGTCCGTACTTTTCTGCCGGATGCCCTCCCGGAAGGCGCACTCGAAACCATGGTCGCCGCCGCCCAGTCGGCCTCCAACTCGTCCGGGCTTCACCAGTGGAGCGTCGTCGCGGTAACGGATAAGGCGCTGAAACAGACACTGGCTGATACCGTTGCCCGCACCGTGCCGACAGACCGTATTCCCTACCTCGAGGAGGCCCCGGTGCTGCTGCTCTGGGTGGCCGATCTCTCCCGCGGCGCGGAAATTACAAGAGAGAAAGGCGCGGAGCCTGTGGTCTTCGACTACCTGGACTCCTTTTTAATGGCGTCAGTCGATGCGTCCCTTGCTGCCCAGAATGCCGCGATAGCCGCAGAGTCGATGGGGCTGGGCATTGTCTACATGGGGCTGATGCGTAACGCGGCCCGGGAAGTTGCTGAGCTTATTAATCTTCCGCCCCACAGCTTTGCTGTCTTTGGCATGGTGGTCGGCAAACCTGACAGCACCCGGGCCAGCAGCATCCGGCCGCGCCCGGCGCAGCCAGTGGTTCTGCATTACAACCAGTATGACCGCGGGCGTTACCGTGACTATCTCGATGGGTTTGAAGAAGCCTTCCTCGATTTCCGGACAACACAGAACATGAAGCCCAGGACCTGGCAGGAGGCTGTCTGCGAATCGGCTACCAGCATGGATTACATGGGCGGCAGAGAACATCTGCGTGAGACGGTGCAGCAGCGCGGTTTTAAACTGAAGTAAAAAATGGCCGCTAAGCGCAGGGGGCCTTAGCGGTTTTTTCAGGCCGGAGGGGGCGGCGCAGGCGTCGCCAGAACAGCGTTGACGGCGATAACTACTCCGCTTTCACCGCGCGGGCCACATCCTTAACGGCATTCTCGACACCTTCTGAATTCTTCTGGATGCTGGCGATCACGTCGCCCGCTTCGCGCATCAGTATGCCCCCTTCACAGGTATGCTTCAGGCTGCTTTCAATGCCCCTGAGCACCTCTTTCGCCAGCTGATTGTTGCCGGCCACCACCCGTTCAATGTTTTCGGTCGCCTCGCTGACACTCGCCGCCAGGTTACGCACTTCACCGGCGACCACCGCAAAACTTCTCCCGGAGGTGCCCGCCCGTGCCGCCTCAATGGCAGCATTCAGGGCAATAAGCCGGGTCTGCATGGCAAAGTTCCGGATCGTTTCAACCATGCCGTCAATGCTGTCAGACTGGCTGTTAAGGCGCGAAATATCCGCAGAGACGACGTTCATCCCCTGCGTGATGCGGTCGATCATCCGTATGCTGTTTTCAATCACCACCGCCCCGGCCTGCGCACTTCCGCGGGTCTGCACCGCCATATCCCAGGCATGCACCGCCGCCTCCTGCTCCTGCTGGTTACGCAGAACCTGCTCCGTGACGTCTGAGGCGAATTTCACAATTTTGTACAGCCGGCCGTCACTGTCGAAAACCGGGTTGTAGGTGGCCCGCAGCCAGAGCGGTTCACCCCGGCTGTTCAGGCGCGGAAACTGCCCGGAGAAAAATTCGCCCTGGTTCAGCCTCTCCCAGAACTGCCGGTATTCGTCGCTTTTGCGGAAGGTGGCGCAGCAGAACATGCGGTGGTGCTGCCCCAGCACCTCGCCGCGCGTGTAGCCGGTGGTTTTCAGGAAGTTCTCGTTCACATCAAGCACCACACCGGTGGGGTCGAAAGAGATGACGGCCATCGAGCGGTTGATCGCCGTGATAACGGACTCCTGCTCCAGCGCAGACTGCATGCGCTCAGAGATGTCGGCGGCGATTTTAATGATTTTGCAGACTCTGCCGCGCCAGTCAGTGACCGGAATGTAACTCGCCTCAAGCCATACGGGGCGGTTGCCGCGGGCCAGCCGCAGATATTTATCACTAAACGTCTCCCCGGCCGCCAGGCGCTGCCAGAAGCGGCGGTACTCCGGTGAGTTCACCAGGGACGGTGGGCAGAACATACTATGGTGCCGGCCGGTGATCTCATCCGCGCGGTATCCCATCGTGGCCAGGAATAAAGGGCTGGCCCTCTGGATGATCCCGGCAGGTGTGAACTCTATAACGGGCATGGTCTGCCCGAGCGCATTGAACGAAGCCGCGGCACGCAGGGTGCTCAGAAAAGGAACATTTTTCAGGAAATTCAGGCGCATCAAAGAGACCAGGTTAGGGGTTGACTCCCCCTGTTATCGGCAGAATTCCCGTCTTCATGAAGAATCGCTGTGATAGCTTACGCTGATGATGGCAGGCAGCGCGGAAATGCCCGGCCGCAACAGGCGCGCGCTGCATCGGCAACCCGGCAAGCCGCCCACATGGGACTCCTCTTAAAACGCCCCCTCAGCCCGGCGGCCGGTACCCGGTTGCGTAGCGCGCATGGTAAATTGGCGCTGACATACTCTGATACACCTTATAGCTGACAGGGCCGTCTCCGGCCTGTTCAGGGAGAACACCATGCGCCATCTGACATCCTTGGCCATCGTCGCCGTGCTGGGCGGGACGGTGGGGGCGGCGGCCACGCAGTTGCCTACCTTGATTACGCACTTTTCCGGTACCCCGCAGGCCAAGGCCGCCCCGGCCGGATTCTGGCAGACCCCGGCCATCCAGGGTTACGGCAAAATCCACTACTTGCAGGATTCCGCCTACCTGCCGCGCACCGATAAAGAGCACAAAATCGTGTTCCAGATCACCCAACACAGCGGCGCGCCCGATCAGGTCAACAGCGAGCTGGACCACCTGGCGCGCACGGTTAACCTCTACGTGGCGGCCGGGGTACCGCTGAACCGGCTCAGGTTCGTCGGGGCGATTTCGGGTTCCGCGACTGACGCAATCTTAAGTAATGAGCGCTATCATGAACTGTTCGGCATCAATAACCCTAATAGTTCGCTGATTGAGCAGCTGACGCGTGCCGGTGTCGATTTGGCGGTGTGCAGCCAGGCCGTGGCCGGGCACCATTACGCCTATGAATGGATTGACCCCCATGTCACGCTCGCCCTTTCCAGTCTGACTACAGTGACATCACTGGAAGAAGAGGGTTATGTATTAATGCCGCTGTAACACGCCTTCCCGGGCCGCACCGCCGGCCTATTTAGCACGATAATCCCCAGGGGTTTAGCAAAACGTGCTGACAATGCCCTGTTTACTTTGTAAAAAAACGTTTATTTGGATTATCCCAGCTTAAAGTTTTGTATCGCGTGCATAAACCACTGTGTGCGTAATACTTCAACTATCCTGACTGACAGGTGGGAGAGGTGAGCCTTGCCCCCCGCCATACTCAAAATAATGAGATGTATTTGCCCCAAGACCCTGTGATCGCACCGCGTCATACATCAGCGCGGCGCAGGTCTGCGGCCTTTCTTTTTCGCGCGTAGCCGGTCACCGGTACGCCGCCCCACACAGCCATGATTGACGCAGCACACGTTTTGCAACGCGGCCGTTTCCCTATTGCGTGGAAGCGGTTCCCCCAGTGACTGTCCGGGTCTGCCCTGACCGCCCCGTTTTCCGGGCGATGGGCAGGCGGGTGGCACCACTGGATCATCTCTGCAAAAGGAACGGTCATGACCCCATTTTCCAGTTTCTGGCAAGCCGGATATGAAGGTGCGGATCATATCAACCCATTAGGTGAACCGCTGTCGCTGAATGAGGCAACCGGCCACTTCGCCAAAGTGCGTGAGGATTACACCGCGCTGCTGGGTTTCAATATGCGCACCGTCCGCGAAAGCGTCGGCTGGCGGCTGGTGGAAAAAGATGGCCAGTTTGATTTCAGCTCGCTGGAGGAGCGCGCCCGCATCGCCCGGGAGCTGGGCATCCAAATCTGCTGGACCTTCTGCCACTACGGCTACCCGGACGATGTCGAGTTCTTCTCTGAAGAGTTCGTCACCCGTTTTGCGCGTCTGTGTGACGCCCTGACGCGTTACCTCGCCCCCTATACCGACACGCCCATCTATTCGCCGATCAATGAGATCTCCTTTACCAGCTGGGGCATGGAGCACGGCATCTTCCCGGTGCCGCCGGACAGCCCCGGCAACCTGGCGGACGAAGCCAAACGCCAGTTCGTGCGCGCCACCATTGCCGGGTGTGATGCCATCTGGGCGGCCGACCCGCGCGCGCGCATCCTGCAATGCGACCCGATTATCCACCTGGTGCCGCCTGAGATTGAGATCGAGGGCTTTGACGGCTCGGTCGAGGGGTGGCGTCAGGCGCAGTTTGCCGGCTGGGACATGCTGTGCGGCCGCCTGGCCCCGGAGCTGGGCGGATCGCCGCGCTATCTCGACCTGATCGGCGCGAATTATTACCACAGCAACCAGTGGGAGGGCGGCACCGAAGCCCGCCTGTGGTGGCATCTGGGCGACCCGCGGCGCAAGCCGCTGCACCTGATGCTCAAAGAGCTTTACCAGCGCTACGGCCGCCCGATCCTGCTGGCGGAAACCAGCCATGTCGGCAGCGGCCGCGGTACCTGGGTCAATGACATTACCAACGAAGTGGCGCAGGCGCTGCTGGCGGGGGTAGATGTCCGGGGTGTGTGTCTCTACCCGATTATCGACCGTCCCGACTGGGACAATGCCACACACTGGCACCGCAGCGGCTTATGGGATGTGGACTATCTCGGCCCCGACCCTTACGCCCGGGTGCTGGTGCCTCACTATGCCGCTGCCCTGCGCCGTGCCCAGGGCATGTTACATCGGCTCCACTCGAAATTGTGTTTCATTAACAGCCCACTGGGCCAGGAAAACTCTATGTCGACAATTGTTGTGTTTTGCCATTTGCGCTGGGATTTCGTCTATCAACGACCGCAACAGTTGCTTAGCCGGCTGGCGCAGTTCCACAAGATCCTGTTTATTGAGGAACCGGTGTATGACGAAGGTAAACCCTATCTGGAAACCAGTAACCCGGCAGCCAACATTACCGTTTACCGCCCTCATACCCCGGTGCAGGCACCCGGCTTCCACGATGACCAGATAGCGGTACTGCAACCGCTGCTGGAGAACCTGGTGGAAGAGGGCAACGACCCGATCGTCTGGTTCTATACGCCGATGGCACTGCCGCTGCTGGCCCCGCTGCACGCCAGCCTGGTGGTGTATGACTGCATGGATGAGCTGGCCGCGTTCAAAAACGCCCCGAAACAGCTGCTGCAACGTGAATCCGCCCTGCTGGCGCGTGCCGATCTGCTGTTCACCGGCGGACCGAGCCTGCACGCCGCCAAACAGGGCCGCCATGACAACAGCTACTGCTTCCCGAGCAGCGTGGATGCCGTGCACTTTGAACAGGCGCGTGACCGCAATAACGGCCACCCGTTGCAGGATGAGCTGCCGCACCCGCGCCTCGGTTTCTACGGCGTGCTGGATGAACGGCTGGACCTCGGCCTGATCGCCGCCCTGGCGGACAGCCACCCGGAGTGGCAGCTGATCATGGTCGGGCCGGTGGTGAAAATCGACCCGGCGACGCTGCCGCAGCGGCCCAACATCCACTACTACGGCCAGCACACCTATCAGGCGCTGCCGCACTTCCTCGCGGGCTGGGACGTCTGCCTGCTGCCGTTCGCCCTGAATGAATCCACTCGTTTTATCAGCCCGACCAAGGTGCTGGAGTACATGGCAGCCGAACTGCCGATTGTGAGCACCGCGATCAAAGACGTGGTCGACCCCTACAGCGATGTGGTGGCAATCGGCAACACGCCGGAAGAGTTCATCGCCGCCTGTGAGCAGGCGCTGGCGCTGAGCGACGCGCAACGCACAGAGAGTGCCGCCCAGATGCGCAAACGCATCGCCACCACCTCCTGGGATGCCACCGCCGAGCAGATGGCGACACTGATGGATGAGGCGCTGCTGCATAACCGCCACCCGGTGCTGGAAACGGAAATGCCGACCCGCGCCGAGCTTTCCGGCTCCAACGTGGCGGTGCTCAGCACCGGCAATGTCCAGAGCGAGGCGCTGCGCATCCCCTGCTTGATCGCCGGGGCGGGGCCGACCGGCCTGAGCGCCGCTTACCATTACGGCCCCGGCGCGCTGCTGCTGGAGCGCCACGAGAGCGTCGGCGGCTGGTGCCGCTCGGTAGAAGACAACGGTTTCACCTTCGACTACGCCGGGCACATCATGTTCTCCAATGACCCGTACGTGCTGCAACTCTATGAGATGCTGCTGGGGGACAACCTGCACTGGCAGAACCGTGAGGCCTGGGTCTACAGCAATGACGTGTTCACCCGTTACCCGTTCCAGGGTGCGCTGTATGGCCTGCCGCCGGACGTGATCAAAGAGTGTATCGTCGGGGCGATCGAGGCGCGCTACGGCGAAGCGGCCGAGCCGGCCACCGGTGCCGTGGTCAAGCCGCTGGATGACTGCTGCGCCGACGGCAGCGCGCCGGATGAAAACACCCCGGTGCGTGAGGGCTGTGCGAAAAAAACGCAGAACTTCGAGCAGTTTATCCATCAGGTCTGGGGCAAAGGGATCGCCAAACACTTCGCGGTGCCGTACAACAAAAAACTCTGGACGGTGCCGCTTTCCGAGATGGAAACCTCCTGGCTGGGCGGCCGCGTGCCGTTGCCGGATCTGGAGCAGATTATCCAGGGCGCGCTGGAGCCGTCACCGCCGCCGATGGGGCCGAACGCCCGTTTCGGTTACCCGCTGAAAGGGGGCTTCCAGGCGCTGATGGAAGGGTTCCTGCCGCATATTGAAGGCCAGCTGGAGACCGGCGCGAAAATCGTCCAGGTGCAGCCGCGTGAGCATCTGCTGACGCTGGCCGATGGCCGCCGCTACCGCTATGACCACCTGGTCAGCACCCTGCCGCTGCCGGAGCTGATCAAAATGATGGGGGATGCCGCCCCGGCCGCGGTGCAGGAAGCAGCCGCCGGATTGCAGCACATCTCGGTGAAATGTGTAAACCTCGGCATTAACCGGGAAAACCTCACCGACAAGCACTGGATCTACTACCCGGGCGAGACGATTTTCCACCGCATCTTCGTGCAGGGGAACGCCAGCCCGCACTGCAATGCACCGGGCGGTTTCGGCATCACCTGTGAAATCACCTACTCACCGCACAAACCGCTGCCGGTGGACGGCCAGGCGCTGATCGACCGCTGCATCGAGGAGTGCATCCAGGTCGGGATGTTTACCAAAGAGGACAAGGTACTGGCGGCCAACATCGTCGACATGCCTTACGCCTATGTGATCTACGACCACACCCGCGCGCAGCATGTCTCCACGGTGCGCACCTGGCTGGCGAAGCATGACATTGTGCTGGCGGGTCGCTATAGCGAGTGGGAGTACTACAATTCAGATCACGCCTTTGTTGCCGGTAAAAATGCGGCACAAAAGGTTAAGGCGCTGCAACGCAAAGACGGCACCGGCAGTTAACCTCCGCGCGCCCCGCCAGCCGGGGCGCCGCTTGTTCTGCCCGGGTGCTCGCCGGGCATCTTACCCCCTGCGTCCGGCATCGCATCTCCCATAAATGATAAATATGGCTACACTTTATAAGCTGTGACAACGTCACATCTGACCCCTGGCAGTTCGCTGAACTCTGAACATGATATGAGAGGCGTAATATGTTGTACCGCAGCTTCGAAAGGATGATTGATATCTTCAAGCCCGCCCCGCAGGAGACGCCGCCGAACCGGGTCTGGGCGTTCTACTTCTATTTCCTGCGCCAGGCCTGGCCCAGTTTCCTCGGCCTGATGTTTGTCGGGTTGATCAGCGCCTTGCTGGAAGTGGTGCTGTTTGACTTCCTCAGCCGCATTATTGACCTGACGCGCGACACCACGCCGGAGCGCTTCTTCAGCGAGCACAGCGGGGAGCTGATCTGGATGCTGGTGGTGGCGATGATCCTGCGGCCGCTGTTTATTGCCCTGCACGATCTGCTGATCCACCAGAACATCAACCCCGGCATGTCCAGCATGATCCTGTGGCAGAACCATAACCATATCCTGCGGCAAAGCCTGCGCTTCTTCCAGAATGACTTCTCCGGCCGCATCGCCCAGCGCATTACGCAGACCGGCAATGCGTTGCGCGATTCCGCCGTCCAGGCGGTGGACGCCATCTGGCATGTGCTGATTTACGCCATCGGCTCGATGGTGCTGTTTGCCCAGGCGGACTGGCGGCTGATGATCCCGCTGCTGGTGTGGATCGCCGCTTACGCCATCAGCCTCGCCTACTTTGTGCCGCGGATTAAAAACCGCTCCGTGGAGGCCTCCAACGCCAACTCACGCCTGATGGGCTGCATTGTAGACGGCTACACCAATATCCTGACCCTGAAGCTGTTTGCCCATAAAAACCTGGAGCAGGATTACGCCCGCGCCGCCCTTCAGGAGCAGACCTACAAAGCCCAGCTCACCAGCCGGCTGGTGACCAGCATGGATGTGGTGATCAGCACCCTGAACGGCCTGCTGATTGTGGCGACCACCGCGCTGGCGCTGTGGCTCTGGACAGAGAACATCATCACCGTCGGGGCGATTGCCCTGGCCACCGGTTTGATGCTGCGGCTGGTCAACATGTCCGGCTGGATTATGTGGGTGGTGAACGGCATTTTCAGCAACATCGGCATGGTGCAGGACGGCCTCGAAACCCTGACCCAGCCGGTCAGCGTCACCGACGAACCGGGCGCGCCGGAGCTGGTGGTGACCGAGGGGGAAATCCGCTTCGAACATGCGAAATTCAACTACATCCGCGAAGGCACGCCGCTGATCCCGGACTTCAACCTGGTGATTAAGCCGGGCGAGAAGATCGGGCTGGTCGGCCCGTCCGGCTCCGGCAAATCCACCCTGGTGAACCTGCTGCTGCGCCTCTATAACCTCGACGGCGGCCGCATCCTGATCGACGGGCAGGACATCTCCAAAGTGAGCCAGCAGAGCCTGCGCGCCCAGATCGGCATGATCACCCAGGACACGGCGCTGCTGCACCGCTCCATCCGCGACAACCTGCTCTACGGCAAACCGGACGCCACCGAAGAGGAGCTGGAGCGCGCCATCAAACGGGCGCACGCTGACCAGTTCATCCCGCACCTGACAGACGACCAGGGCCGCACCGGGCTGGACGCGCACGTCGGCGAGCGCGGCGTGAAACTCTCCGGCGGCCAACGCCAGCGTATCGCCATCGCCCGCGTGCTGCTGAAAGACGCGCCGATCCTGATCATGGACGAAGCGACCTCCGCGCTGGATTCTGAAGTCGAAGCGGCGATTCAGGAGAACCTGAACGCCCTGATGAAAGGCAAAACGGTGATCGCCATCGCCCACCGGCTCTCAACCATCGTCAAGATGGATCAGCTGGTGGTGATGAAAGAGGGGCAGATTGTCGAGCTGGGCAACCACGAAGAGCTGCAAACCGAACAGGGCCTCTACTCCCGCCTGTGGCGTCACCAGACCGGCGGCTTCGTCGGCGCAAGATAAGAACCTCTGTGAAAAGAAAAAGGGACGGCGGGCCGTCCCTTTTTTAATTCAGCTACTGCGCAAAAACCTCCAGGCCTTTGCGTTGAAGAATGTCCAACATCCGCAGGGCAGCGCCATTCGGCTTCTTCTCGCCACGTTCCCATTTTGAAATGCTTTCAACAGACATATTCAATGTATGTGCCAGCATAGACTGGCTGATCTGCAGGCGATCACGTAAAGCACGGATGGCCGTGCCATCCATTTCTGCGGGTTTAGGCATTTTTTCACGTAATTGCCGGGCTTTTAAACGAGAGCTGATAAATTCAACGGTTTCATCAGAGACCGCGCCTGACTCGTTAAAAGCTTTCGCCATTTCATGCAATTCTTTCAGTCTGCTCATGGCAGTTAACCTCCCTCAGATTACCGTTCAAAACCTGCGTCGTAATCATTTCATCAGACAAGGTCAACAAATCTTTTGCGATGCGACGATACGCCTCTAAATCATCATCCGGGATCTCTTTTGTCCCATCTTTCGGCACATCGGTCTTTATCCAGCCGTCCATAAAAAACAGGTGGCGATCATAGTGAAAAGCAATAACGGTACGGGCACCGCCCCGCTTCCCTCCGCCGGCAAGTGGAATACGCTTTTTATAAACGTCCCCTCCTAACCTGGCATCGACCAGCCCGGCTTTAATTTCGATCGCAGCTTCGCACAGGGTTTTATCACTAATTTGTTGTTTTTTAAGGCTCTTATCAAACAAAGAAGTTGTGTAAATATTCATCCTGAATTCCACATTAACAGTGTGCCAATTTCCGGCATTGTACTTCCGTTTGAACCTCAAAATTATAGTACCCAGTACGGGGTTTTTCAACGGCTGTGGGTAGGCTGGCGCGCTTTGGCTTTAAAACGAAGGACTTCAGGTCAGAGAGGAGATGTCATTGCCCCCCGCCCATCAGGGCGGGGGGCATCAGTCAAAGCTCGCCCGTCAGGTATTGCGCGACGCCGTTGCCGAAACTCCAGTCGGAACGGTCGTTATTGATGAAGGAGACCATCACATCGCTGGGGGCGATGTCGCAGGCGTCGTGCAGTTCGCGGCAGAGTTCCGTCAGGAACAGCGCTTTTTGTTCTGCGCTGCGCGGGCTGGTAAAGACCCGCAGCACCACGATCTTCTCTGTGCGCTCAATGCCCAGCCCGGTATCCTGGATCACCATCTGGTAAGGCTTGTTTTCATGAACAATCTGGTAGCGGTCACGCTCCGGTACCTTAAAGGCGGTCAACACGGCACGGTGGGCGGCGTCCAGCATGGTTTTGGTCTCAGCTTCACTGCGCCCTTCAAGGACGTCAAACATCAATAACGGCATGGCTCACCTCACATTGTGCATTCAGGTTCAAAGGGATAGCTGCCCTTCACTGATTCTCAGACTAAAGCAAGAATGCAGCGGGAAAAAGCGCTATCCTTGAACTGATTATTCACTCTATTGAACAATGCCGATGAAAGACCTGAAACCGGACGCCCTCTGGACGCACCTGCACTGGCTCTCCGTACTGGCGGAGCAGGGCAGTTTTACCCGCACGGCCGAACGGCTGGCGGTGAGCAAAGCCGCCGTCAGCCAGAAAATCAAAGAGCTGGAGCAACTGGCGGGAGTGCCGCTGGTGCGCCGCACCACCCGCACCATGCAACTGACCGACGCCGGGCAGAAGCTGGTGGAGGAGCTGAAAGCGCCGTTCTCGGAGATTATGCGCAGCTTTATCAACATCCGGGACGCCCAGGGGCCGCTGCGCGGGCGGGTGCGCGTGACCGCCCCGGTGGCCTTTGCCCGCCAGCAACTGGTGCCGCACATCATCGGCTTTATGCGCCGTTACCCGCAGGTGCGGGTGCAGCTCGAAGTCAGCGACCGGCTGGTGTCGCTGGCGGCAGAGGGGTTTGATCTGGCGATCCGTCACAGCGATGCGTTGCCCGATACCCATGTCGCGCAGCGGCTCTGCGCCACGCGCACGCTGGTGGTGGCCTCCCCGGATTATCTCCGCCATCACGGCACGCCGGACGCGCCCCCGCAACTGGCGGAGCATCAATGCCTCTACTACCCGCGCGGCGCCGAGCAGCCGGGCTGGGCCTTCCGGCCTGAGGGCGCGCCGGGCAGCGCCCCGGTCACGGTGCCGGTCAGCGGCACCTTTGCCACCAATAACAGCGAGTCGATCCGGGATGCCGCCGTCGCCGGGATGGGCATCGCCCTGCTGCCGGACTTCAGCGCCCGCGCCGCGCTGGAGGCGGGCACGCTGGTGCCGCTGCTGGCTGCCTGGCAGCCGGTCGGGGTATTTGCGGAGAACCTCTATATCCTGCGGCCGTGGAGTGCGCAGGTGCCGCGCGCGGTAACGGCGTTCAGTGCCTATCTGCGGGAGGTGTTCAGCGATGCGCATTGACGGAGGAAGAGAACCCCTGCGCCGGTGGACGGCGCAGGGGCTGAAGAGGGACTGCGACGTAGATCGTTAAAACCAGGGTGCCGTTACGCCACGTTAATGCCGGTGAAATCCATCGGCCGGGCCATACCGGCGACGCGGATGCTGCCGCCCGGCTCATCACTGATGCGGATGTTGAGCAACGAGCGCACCCCCATATCTTCGCCCTGGATAATCTCCACCTCGCCGCCGTGCGGCCAGCCGATATCACGCAGGTAACCGCCCAGCGCCGCCGCGGCCGCGCCGGTGGCCGGGTCTTCATACACGCCGCCGATGGCAAACGGGTTACGGGCATGGAAGCGGGTGGGGCTTTCCGCATGCACCAGGCAGAAGGTAGTGATGCCGTGTGCCGCCATCATCGCTTTGCCCTGCGCCTGATCGTACTGCATCGCCCGCAGGGTGTTGCGGTCGTGCAGCGCCAGCACCAGATGGCGCGCGCCGCCCTCGGCCCAGGCGGGCGGCAGGCGTGCGTCCAGATCGCTCTCTTGCCAGCCGAACAGGGCCAGCGCTTCTGCCACCAGCGCCGCCGGGGCCGGTTCGCTGCGGGTTGGCGGGGAGGTGAGCGCCGCCGTGGAAAGCCCCGAGGCGCTGTTGCCTTCCACGCTGATTTCACCGGTGTTCAGAAACAGCCGGTAGGTGCCTGCGCCAAACCGGGTGGCCAGCACCGCCCCTGCGGCAATGGTGGCATGGCCACAGAACGGCACTTCAATCTCCGGGGCGAAATAGCGGATGCGCCAGCCCTCACCCTGCGGGGCGAGGAACGCCGTCTCAGAGTAGCCGACGGCGGCGGCAATCCGCTGCATGTCGGCCTCTTCCGGCAATACCTCGGCGATCATCACCCCGGCCGGGTTACCGCCCTGCCATCTGTCAGAAAAAGCCGCAATACGTGCTACGTTCATGGTTTCCATTCACTCACATCCTCAGACGAGTGGTTAAAAAATAACTATAGCTAACTTACCTGAAACCCCGCAAAAGCGCGCGTATTGTATAAAGATTAATCGTCTGATTTTTCAGCCTTTTCACACTCTTTCTGTTGCGCTTCCTGCTTGTCCTCTTCGCCGTCTTCACGCTGCTCCTGCCTCTGGCGCTGATGCTCCTCTTTCGCCGCCTTGCGCGCCTGGCGCAGGTTCAGCAGCGGCGTCACCGTGATGCCGTGGACAATCACGCTGGCAGCAATCACCGTAAAGGCGATGTCCACCATGCGGGTGGCGTCCGGCCCGTTGCCCAGCCCATGTGTATAGGCGTAGGCGATGTAGTTAATACTGCCGATGCCGCGGATGCCCAGCCAGCCCAGCAGCCAGCGGCGCAGGGCAGGCGTGCCGGTGCCCATGCTCACAATCCACACCGACAACGGGCGGATGACGATAAACAGCATCGCCGCCATCAGCAGTCCCTGGTAATCCCAGTGTTGCGCCAGCGTAATCCCCAGCACAATCACGATGGCGGCGGCGAAGATCCGTTCCATGATGTCACCGAAGGCCAGCGCATCCCCCACCACCAGCCCGACCGAATGGGCCGGGCCGCTATCATTAATCATATGGCGCTGGTTGGGGTTCACCAGCTCTTCGGCAGGCGGGTAGGTGTCGTTGTCGCTGATCTCCTCCGGCGGGTGGCGGCTGATCACCTTGATCTCGGCGCGGCGCAACCCGACGCCCGCGGCAAACGCGGCCAGGAAGCCGGAGGCCTCGAGGCTCTGGGCGGCGGCATAGCTCAGGGCGATCAGCGCAAGCGCCAGAAAATCATTGGGGGCGACGTCATGCTGTTTGCTGCGCAGCAGCGTTGCCAGCAGCCCCACCAGCCGCCCCATCACAAACCCGATGCCCAGCCCGCCCAGCACCGCCCAGAGCACATCGACCAGCGCCCAGTGCCGCCACTCCGTACCGGTCAGCGCGCCGCCGGAGGTGAGCAGCATCATCGCCAGAATCAGGATCGGCAGCGCCGAGCCGTCGTTCATCCCCGCCTCGCTGGAGAGCGCGACCCGCAGGTCGTCGTTGTCGCTGGCGTCGTTGACGGAGATCAGGCTCGCCAGCACCGGGTCGGTCGGTGCGACGATCGCCCCGAAGGCCAGCGCCAGCGGCCAGTCAAAGCCCAGCATATAGTGCGCCGCGGCCGTCACGCCGCCGACCGTGAGCAGCATCGCCGGGAACGCCAGCCGGGCGCCCATCCGCCAGCTGCGGGTTTTGAACGGCAGGCGCAGTTTCAGGCCGGTGATAAACAGTGAGGCCGCCATCGCGATCTCTGTGACCCGGCCCACCAGTTCGGAGTGGTCGACGACATCAATCCGCAGGAGATCCAGCGCCCACGGGCCGCAAAGTATCCCGGCCGCCAGATAAAGCCCGAACGTGCTGACCGGGCTGCGGCTAATCCACCCCGATGCCAGCGACATAATCAGCAACAACCCACCGGTTGCGGCTGTCCAGCCTAAAAAATCCATACCGCGTTTCCTCTTTTTAATCAGCCCGGGCCGGGTTTGTCGCCCGGATTTTTCTCTCCTGTGCGTCTAAAAGTGTAGCAGGCGGAGGGAGTTAGCCGAAAAGAAGCCCAAAAATAAGCAGTTGGCGGGAAAAAGGGGGCGGGGGCCGGGAACCTGGGAAGGTCAGGGCCGGGGTGCCGCCGGGGCCTGCGGTGGCGCGTTGCCCGTGGCGGCGTCTCCGGGGGGAGCCGCCCAAAAACCGGGCCGCCTGCCTGGCACACATTCTGCATAGCTTGCTTAACTCTGTTTGCTGCCGGGGCCGGTTTTGTGCCCGGCGGCTGTATGAAAGGAACCTGAGCATGACTGCACACACTCTCCCTGTCCGTGCCCCGGCACATACCAAATGGCTGCAAATGGCACTCGGCCTGATCTGTATGGCGGCGATTTCCAGCCCGCAATATGTCTGGACGTTACTCACCAAGCCGCTGGCCGCCTCCCTGCATGTGCCGCTGGCGGAACTTCAGGTGACCTTCTCGCTGCTGATTATCCTCCAGACCTTCTTCTCGCCGTTCCAGGGGAAACTGATCGACCGCTTCGGCCCGCGGCTGCTGATCTCCCTCGGCACGCTGCTGGCGGGGTTCAGCTGGGTGCTGACCTCCCAGGTCGCCAGTCTGCCGATGCTCTACCTGGTCTATGGCGGCATGGGCGGCCTCGGCACCGGCATTGTTTATGTGGGCGTGGTGGGGCTGATGGTGCGCTGGTTCCCGAAACAGCGCGGCTTTGCCGCCGGGATGGTGGCGGCCGGGTACGGCATGGGCGCCATCGTGACGACCTTCCCTATCTCCGCCTCGCTGGCCGCCTACGGGCTGAGCCACACCCTGTGGCTGTTCGGGCTGATCTTTGCCGCCATCGGCTTTGTTGCCAGCCAGGGGCTGCGGGTGCCGCCGGCAGAGGGGACAGAAAGCGACGGCACACTTACGGGCGCGCCTTTGCAGCGCCAGTTCCGGCCCGGCGAGATGCTGCGCCAGCCGCTGTTCTGGTTGATGTTTCTCATGATGACCATGATGTCCACCTCCGGGCTGATGGTGACCTCGCAGATGGCGATTTTTGCGCAGGACTTCGGCATGACCGGCGTGACGGTGTTTGGCCTGGCGGCGCTGCCGCTGGCGATGACCATCGACCGCTTCACCAATGGGCTGACCCGCCCGCTGTGCGGCTACATCTCTGACCGCATCGGGCGTGAGAATATGATGTTCTGGGCGTTTGCGCTGGAAGGGGTGGCGATGGCGCTCTGGCTGATGTGCCGCCATGACCCGGTGCTGTTTGTGCTGCTGTCGGGGCTGGTGTTCTTCGGCTGGGGCGAGATCTTCTCGCTGTTCCCCTCAACCCTGACGGACACCTTCGGCACCCGGCATGCCACCAGCAACTACGGCTGGCTCTATATTTCGCAGGGGGTGGGGTCGATCTTCGGCGGGCCGCTGGCGGCGATGCTTTACCAGCACAGCGGCGGCTGGGGAATTGTGTTCGGCAGTGCGATTACCCTGGATCTGCTCACCGCGGCGCTGGCGCTCTGGGTGCTGAAGCCCTGGCGCGCCCGGTTCCTGCACCAGCAGTCCCCGGCCTTCAGCCCGCAGGCTGTCACCCCGGCACACTGACCTTCCGGCCGGACACGCCTGTCCGGCCCGTTCCCCCCGTTAACTCAGCCGTTCAAGATAACGTTTCACCGCCTGCGCGACCACGCGCTTGCCGCCCTGCCGGATCTGCTGGCCGGGGAAGGCACCGTACATCCGGTCGAAGGCGAGCGTATCCAGCCGTACGCCGATATGGCGCACATCACTTGCGCCCAGCGGCAGCAGGTTGGGGTAACTCCACATAAAGGAGAGGTGCGTGCTGTCCGGGGTAATCTGCAGGGTGTCCCCGACCAGCACCACACCGGTGCGGTCGTGCGTGCCGTTCCAGTGCAACACCGTGGCGCCGGGGAAGTGGCCGCCCAGGCAGGCGAGCTGGACGCCGGGCACCAGATCCAGCGACTCCCCTTTCCAGAAATGGATGGCCGGGGAGGGGCGCACCACCCACGAACGATCGGCCGCGTGCAGGTGGATCGGCACATTGCCGAACGCCGCGCTCCAGTCCTGCATCCGCGTGTAGTAGTGGGGGTGGGAGACGGCGATGTGCGCCAGCCCGCCGAGGCTCTGCACCAGCGCTTTGGTGGCGTCGTCGAGCAGGGCGGTGCAGTCCCAGAGGATGTTGCCGTGCGGGGTTTGCAGCAAAAAGGCGCGCTGGCCGATGCCCAGTTCCGGCGTCGGGTGCAGGCTGAACAGCCCCGGCTCATGGAGCTGCCAGGCGTGGCTGTAGTGGCGGTCAATCTGCTCTGCGGTCGTCCATTTTTGCCCCTCAAACGGTACCCACTGGCGTTCATCATCACAAATCGGGCAGTGCGCGGGGGCGGCGGCGACCGGCGGGTAAGCGGTGCCGCACGTCGAACATACATAAATGGTCATGAGTCATTTCCTGTCATCACGCGCCGGTCAGGGGCAATCTCCGGCCCACATAGCGCAGCGTCAGCACCCACCCTGCGCCTGTGCGCGGGAGGTGCCACCACTGATAAGGATAGTTGATGATTCCCCATGCGCCTGTTATTGCCGTGATTCCTGCTGCCGGGATCGGCCGGGCGGGCCTGCCGCCCCGGTGAATACCCTTTTTGTTTGTGTGTCTACGCCGGTATACTCTTTGCGCCCGGCTGACCGGGCGAGAGCCGCAGGCGGCAGAGGCGTTGCGCGCATGTCCGCCTTTCTGATGCACATGGTCGTGTTTCTGGAGTAACTGATTGTGAACAATGAAGAGAGAGATAATATTTTAGACCGCCTGGAGCAGGTGCTGATCAACAGCCGGCTGGGCACGGAAGAGCAGGTCGCCGTGGTGATGCTGCTGGCCTTTAACCTGCTGGCCGCCAGCCGGGCCAACGCCGTCAGCCTGGCGCTGTCTGACGGGCGCACCCTGTCCGTGAAGCTGGAAAACCCCAACGGCACCCCGCTGCTGACCCACTGATCCCCCGCGTTACCACCGGCTTTCCACGGGCAGGCGCACTGCCCGTGTTCATAACATGTCCAATACTTCACCCGCCACGGGTTACGCCTGCAGCGCCCGCAGGCGGTGGATGCGCTGCTCCTCCTGCGGCTGGGCCGCCGGGGCCAGCACGAAATCAAAGGCAATCTCGGTATGCGGATGGGGCAGGTCGCGCCGGGCGCTGATCTGCGGGTCCGTCACCTCGACCGGGTCAGCGATCAGCTCATCGCGCGTGGCGAAGGCGAAATCGTCCCACAAGTACTGGTCGCCGTTGAGGTTGATCTGGGTGGTGAGGTGTTTGTGGCCGGGCGCGGAGATAAAGAAATGGATGTGTGCCGGGCGGTTGCCGTGGCGGCCGAGGCGGTCGAGCAGCGCCTGGGTCGGGCCGTCCGGCGGGCAGCCGTAGCCGGAGGGCACAATACTGCGCACGGCGTAACGGCCTTCAGCGTCGGTTTTCACCCGGCGGCGCAGGTTGTACTCGCTCTGGGATTGGTCAAAGAATGAGTAGTTGCCGAGCGTGTTGGCGTGCCAGATGTCGACAACCGCCCCCGCCAGCGGTGTGCCGCCCGTGTCTTTCACCTGGCCGTGCAGCCACATCACCCGCCCCTGATCCCGGCCGTCATCCATGCGGGCGTAGCCGTCACTCAGCGGTGCATTTGCCACATACAGCGGCCCCTCAATGGTGCGCGGGGTGCCGCCGCCGAAGCCCGCCTCCGCCTCGCGCGCATCTTCCCGCAGGTCGAGGTAGTGCTCCAGCCCGAGGCCCGCCGCCAGCAAGGCGGCCTCCTGACGCCCGCCCAGGGTGTGCAGGTAGTTGGCGGCCTGCCAGAACTCCTCCGGCGTAATATCAAACTCATCAATCAGGTGACAAATATCACTGACCAGCCGGTGCATTATTTTTTTAAAGCGGACATCCCCGCCTTCGCTATGAAGCCCGCTGCTGATCTCAAGTAATTTTTTTACGTCTTCACGTTGGCTGAATGGTGTTGTCATGTTATCGCCCTCATTGCAGTGTAGGGGGTGGTCAGGGTAGACAGCGGCAGGGCGGTGTAAAAACACCGCCCGGTATAGCCTGTTTTTTTTATTAACGGTCGTCGTTATGAATACTGGAAGGGTGGCGGCACAGCGGTGCCACACTGATGGTCATGTACGGGTAAAGCGGCAGCCCATTCAACAGGTTATGCAGCTCTTCGTTACTCTCCACATCGAAAATACTGACATTGGCGTAACTGCCCGCCACGCGCCAGATATGCCGCCATTTCCCCTGCGCCTGTAATTTCTGGGAATAGGCTTTCTCGTCCGCTTTTATTTTATCTGCCACGTCTTTCGGCATATCCAGCGGGATATTCACGGTCATCTCAACTTTAAATAACATGCGGTGACTCCTGTGTAAGATCTATTTGCGCTGGTAGAAACGGAATTTATCGTCGTCCAGCGTAATGCCTAATCCCGGGCCTTGCGGCAGGGTGACCTGGCCGCCCTGGAATCGCGGCGGGTCGGCGATAATGTCATCTTTGAGTAACAGCGGGCCGAACATCTCGGTGCCCCAGCCGAGCGGCAGGGTAGACCAGGCGTGCAGCGAGGCGACGGTGCCGAGCGTGCCTTCCAGCATGGTGCCGCCGTAGAGCGCGATGCCCGCCGCCTGCGCCACATGGGCCAGCTTCAGCGCCTGCGCCGGGCCGCCCGCTTTGGCGATCTTCAGCGCATAGGCCCCGGTAAACCCGGCGGCCGCCAGCGCGTAGCCGTCGTGGGCGTCCGCCACCGCCTCATCCGCCAGCACCGGCAACACAAAGCGTTGGCTGAGGCTGACCAGCGCCGCGCGGTCCCACAGCGCCACCGGCTGCTCCACCAGGTCGATGCCGATCGCCTGCAAGGCGGCCATGCCGCGCACCGCTGTCACCGCATCCCACGCCTGATTGACGTCCACCCGGATGCTGACGCCCTCACCCAGCCCCTCTTTGATTGCCTGGGTGTGGCGCAGATCCTCAGCCAGGCTTTTCGCCCCGATCTTCAGCTTAAACGCCTGATGGCGGCCCTCAGCCAGCAGCCGTTTGCCCTCGTCGATATCGCGCGCCGTGTCGCCGCTGGCGAGCGTCCAGAGTACCGGCAGCGACGGGGCGAGCGCCCCGCCGAGCAGGGTGCTGACCGGCACGCCGAGGCGCTTGCCCTGGAGATCGAGCAGGGCGGTCTCCAGCGCAGATTTGGCAAAGCTGTTGCCCTTGACCGGCAGGTTCATCGCCGCCGCCAGTGAGGCGGGGCCATCAAAGCGTTTGCCGCACAGCGCCGGGGCGAGGTAGGTATCAATGGCGGATTTGATGCCCTCCGGGCTTTCCGGGCCGTAACTCAGGCCGCCGATGGTGGTGGCTTCGCCCCAGCCGACGGCACCGTCGCTGTCGGTCATTTTCACGATGGTCAGGGTCTGGCAGCCCATCGTTGCCATCGACAGTTTGTGCGGGCGGATGGTGGGGATATCCACCAGCCAGCTCTCAATACGTGCGATTTGAATACTCATCGGCGGCTCCTTGTCGCTGTAAAAAGTGCAGCAGGCGGGCGGTAAACGCCTCCGGCACGGCAATGTTGCTGAGGTGTGAGGCGGGCAGAATGTGCAGTTCCGCGTCCGGCGCGTGGCGCACGATCTCTGTGGCGTCCTGCACGGTGGTGACCGGGTCATCCTGCCCGGCCAGTACCAGCATCGGGCGCACCATCGCGGGCAGTGCACTGCGCAGGTCAGCCGCGGCCAGCGCCCCGCAGCAGGCGGCGTAGCCTTCCGCGTCTGCCGCGGCCAGGGCGGACGCCAGCGCGTTGACCTGATCCGGGTGGCGCTGGATAAAGGCCGCGCTGAACCAGCGGGCGGGCGAGGCTTCGGCCACCGGCTTCAGCCCCTGCGTGCGCACGGTCTCAGCCCTGGCCTGCCACCCCTCACGGCTGCCGATGCGCGCCGCCGTATTGGCGACGGCAAAGGCGTGGAAGCGCGACGGCGCATAGCGGTTCAGCCACATCCCGGTCAGCCCGCCCATTGAGATGCCGCAGAAGTAAGCCCGCTCCACGCCCACGTGATTCAGCAGGGCGATCACATCGTCGCCCAGTTGCGCCAGCGTCAGCGGCTCTGCGGGCAGCGGCGTTGCGCCGTGGCCGCGCTGGTTATAGCGCAACACGCGGAAATGGGCGGTCAGCGCCGCCATCTGCGGCTGCCACAGGCTGTAGGTGGTGCCGAGCGAATTGGACAGCACCAGCAGCGGGGCCTGTTCCGGCCCGTCGAGGCGGTAATCGATCTCCATCTCTTCTCCTCAGACCCGTTCAAGGATCAGCGCGATGCCCTGGCCCACGCCGATGCACATGGTGCACAGGGCATAGCGGCCGCGGGTGCGTTGCAGTTCATAGGCGGCGGTCATCACCAGCCGCGCGCCGGAAGCGCCGAGCGGGTGGCCGAGCGCAATCGCCCCGCCGTGCGGGTTAACGTGCGGGGCGTCATCCGGCAGCCCCAGTTCGCGGGTCACCGCCAGCGCCTGCGCGGCAAACGCCTCATTCAGCTCGATCACGTCCATCTGATCCAGGGTCAGCCCAGCGATGCGCAACACTTTACGCACCGCTGAAATCGGGCCGACGCCCATGATGTCCGGCTCCAGCCCGGTAACGGCGCTGGCGACAACCCGCGCCAGCGGCGTCAGGCCGTTGCGCTGTGCGCCCTGTTCGCTGGCCAGCAGCAGGGCGCAGGCACCGTCATTCAAACCGGAGGCGTTGCCGGCGGTGACAGTGCCCTGGGCATTCACCACCGGTTTCAGTTTCGCCAGTGCCTCGCGCGAGGTGGCACGCGGGTGCTCATCCTGCTCAACCCGCAGCGGGTCGCCGCGTTTTTGCGGAAGGGTCACCGGCATCAGCTCACGGGCAAACACGCCGCTCTCCTGCGCCGCTGCCGCACGCTGCTGGCTGCGCAACGCGAAGGCATCCTGATCCTCGCGGCTGATGCCGAACCGCGCCGCGACGTTCTCCGCGGTGTGCGGCATCGACGCCACGCCGTACAGCGCTTCCATTTTCGGGTTGATGAAGCGCCAGCCCATAGTGGTGTCCTCCAGCCGCATGGCGCGGCTGAAGGCGCTCTCCGCCTTGCCCATCACAAAGGGCGCACGGGACATGCTCTCCACGCCCCCGGCCAGCAGCAGATTGCCCTCGCCGGTTTTGATGGCGCGTGCCGCCATCGCCACGGCGTCGAGGCTGGAGCCGCACAGCCGGTTAATGGTGCTGCCCGGCACCGACACAGGCAGCCCGGCCAGCAGCAGCGCCATCCGTGCCACGTTGCGGTTATCCTCCCCCGCCTGGTTGGCGCAGCCCAGCAGCACGTCCTCAAGCTGGCCCCAGTCCACCTGCGGGTTACGCTGCATCAGCGCCTGAATCGGCAGCGCGGCCAGATCGTCGGCGCGCACGGCGGCCAGCCCGCCATTCAGGCGGCCAAAAGGGGTGCGTACCCCGTCACACAGATAAGCGGCGTTCATCATGGGCCCCGTTTTGCGTCAGGTTGAAGGTGAGGCGAACCGGCGTCACCTCCTGTAACTGCTCCGGCGTCAGGCCGCCGAAAATCTCCGTGACCACCAGCCCCTGCGGCGTGACATCCATCACCGCCAGATCGCTGTAAATACGGCTGACGCAGCCGATGCCGGTCAGCGGGTAGCTGCACTGTTCCACAATTTTGCATTCGCCGTGGCGGGTCAGGTGCTCGGTCATGGCGAACACCTGCCGCGCGCCGATTGCCAGATCCATCGCGCCGCCCACCGCCGGGATGGCACCGGGTTTGCCGGTGCTCCAGTTGGCCAGGTCGCCGCGTTCTGAGACCTGGTACACCCCCAGCACACAGATGTCGAGGTGGCCGCCGCGCATCATGGCGAAGGAGTCGCCGTGGTGGAAATAGCAGCCGCCGGTGAGCAGCGTGACATACTGTTTCCCGGCGTTGATCAGCGCCGGGTCCTCTTCGCCCTCTGCCGGGGCCGGCCCCATGCCGAGGATGCCGTTCTCGCTTTGCAGGAAGATCTCTTTGTCATGCGGCAGATAGTTGGCGATCTGCGTCGGCATCCCGATGCCGAGGTTGACATAAGCCCCTTCGGGGATGTCCCGGGCGATGCGCCGCGCCAGCTGTTCGTGGGTCAGTT
This sequence comes from Chimaeribacter coloradensis, assembly GCF_002858715.1. GTDB lineage: Bacteria > Pseudomonadota > Gammaproteobacteria > Enterobacterales > Enterobacteriaceae > Chimaeribacter > Chimaeribacter coloradensis. The sequence continues at coordinate 243,962 of NZ_PJZH01000004.1, forward strand.
TTTGTTCGTGGGTCAGGGTGTCCATGACGGCTCCTCAGGCGGAAAGGCGTTCAGCCGGGGCGGTGGCCACCACGCGCTGCACAAAAATGCCGGGGGTAATGACCTGTTCCGGGTCAAGCCCGCCCAGCGGCACCAGCCGGGTGACTTCGGCCAGGGTGCAGGTGGCGGCCATCGCCATGATCGGCCCGAAGTTGCGGCCGGTTTTGTCATACACCAGGTTGCCCCAGCGGTCGCCGTGGTGGGCGCGGATCAGCGCGTAATCGGCTTTCAGCGGCCGCTCAAACACATAGTGGCGGCCGTCAATTTCCCGTGTCTCTTTTCCCTCTGCCAGGGCCGTGCCGTAGCCGGTGGGAGTGAAAATGCCGCCCAGCCCGCTGCCGCCTGCCTGGATGCGCGCCGCCAGGTTCCCCTGCGGCACCAGCTCCAGCGCCAGCTCGCCGCGGCGGTAGAGCTCATCAAATACCCAGGAGTCGGACTGGCGCGGGAAGGAGCAGATCACCTTGCTTACGCAGCCCGCTTTCAGCAGCGCCGCCAGCCCGTGGTCGCCGTTACCGGCGTTGTTGCTGATCAGCGTCAGGTCGCGCGGGCGGTGGCGGGTCAGCGCCTCCAGCAGCGCGAACGGCTGCCCGGCCTGGCCGAACCCGCCGACCATAATGGTGGCCCCGTCGGGGATGTCCGCTACCGCCTCATCGGGGGTAGGGACGCTTTTATCAATCATCGCTTCTCCTTGCCTGGTCAATGGCTGCCTGTTTTTCACCCTATGCCTGCCCAACAGGTGCCGCAAGACCGAATATCAAAACAGTGTGCGATTATCGGACAGTTTGTTATCGGAGTGTTAAAACTGTGATCTGCCCAGAGAAAACCCACAGGTTGGGCTTGCCGTAACAGGGCGGGGTGGGGTATCAGGGGCCACAACCACAAGGAGCCTTATGGACAGCAACAGCGAATTGCAGCGGCTGGAGGAGATTGGCGCGCTGACTGACGCCACCTACAAAGGTGACCCGAACTTTATGGCCTCGCTGGCGCGCGGGCTGGAGGTGTTGCAGGCATTCACCCCGCTGCACCACCGGCTGTCGGTGTCGCAGATAAGCCAGAGCACCGGCATCCCGCGCGCGGCGGTGCGGCGCTGCCTCTACACGCTGCGCGCACTGGGCTTTGTCCACTGCCCGGACGGGCGGCACTATGTGCTGCTGCCCCGGGTACTGACCATCGGCCACGCCTACCTCTCCAGTTCTGAGCTGGCGAAAGCGGCGCAGAACTCGCTGGAGTTCCTCAGTAAACAGCTTAATGAGTCCTGCTCTGTCGCCACCCTCGACGGGGACAACATCCTCTACATCGCCCGCGCCACGGTAAAACGCATCATGACCATCGACCTGGGGCGCGGCAGCCGGTTACCCGCCTACGCCACCTCGATGGGGCTGGTGCTGCTGAGCGCGCTGGATGAGGCGGAGCTGGCGGCCTACCTCTCCCGCGTGACCTTCGAACCGCTGACGCCGCACACGGTGCGCAACGCAGAGCAACTGCGTGAACAGCTGGCGCGGGTGCGGCGGCAGGGGTACGCGATTAACGACCAGCAACTGGAGATTGGGCTGCGCTCGATTGCGGTGCCGATGCATTCGCGCAAAGGGGGCGTGGTGGCGGCGATGAACGTCGGGGTGAATGCGTCACAGGTTTCCGCCCAGATGCTGCGGGAAAAGGTGCTGCCGCTGTTACAGCGCACGGCCATGGAGCTGGCGCTGCTGCTGTGACCTGCCGGATATACCCGCCACGCGCCTGCGGATATTTCCCGTAACGGGCCGGGCGTGTGGCGGGTTATTTCCCCCGTGAATAGGGGCGCATGCGGGAATAAGGCTGCTGGCCTGCGCGGCCGATATTTGGCTGGAATCGGGTAATAAATCGGCTGTTGTCGCCGATTTTGGGTGCGCGGGTATTATTCTGCGGGAAGATATTATACTATCCCGGTTTTTTACGGCACCAATAAATATAAAGCAATAATGTGGAAGGATTTATTATGAATGGTTTTCTGAAGACGTTGAACAATATCCGCACCCTGCGTACCCAGGCGCGGGAGGTTAATCTGTCAACCTTAGAGGAAATCCTGCAAAAGCTGACGACCCTGGTTGAGGAGCGTCGCGCAGAAGAGGCTTCACAGAAACAGCAGCAAGAAGAGCACGCCACCAAACTGAAAGAGTACCTGTCGCTGATGCAGGAAGACGGCATCGACCCGGCGGAACTGCTGGTGCTGACAGAGAACAAACCGGGCCGCAAGCAGCGCACCCCGCGCCCGGCCAAATATCAGTTTGTGGATGAAAACGGCGAAACCAAAACCTGGACGGGCCAGGGCCGTACCCCAAAACCGATCAAGCTGGCGCTGGATGCCGGCAAGTCACTGGACGATTTCGCCCTCTGACCACCCCGGGCGCTGCGGCGCCCGTTCAATTTCCCCGCCGTGGCCCCTAATTAAACCTTCCCTCTCCCAGTGGGTTATTCTCTTTGTGATTTCGCCGTTCCCGCTTTACCATAACGCTTTATTCTGATGAAAAACCTGAAATGAAAAAAAGCGTAACCGCGATTCTGACTGTCGGGCTGATATTGGCCGTGGGCGGCAGTGCGATCAAATCCCACCGGGATAAAACCCATAAAGAAAATGACGCCTATTATTCCTCGGTAATGTGCGTGATTGCCCAACGGCAAGGCAGCGATCACCCGGCCGGATATTATCTGCCCTATTTCAATAAAGTGATTGAGGACGGTAATGCCTCCTACGCCCTTGACCGTAAAACGCTGGATCAGGATGAGGCGAAGCGGGTGATTGCTGCTTACCTGTCGCTGGACGCAGCGCAAAAAGCGCAAAGCCAGGGCGATGACGCCGCCTGCCGCGCCGCTGTGCTGACGGCCCTGAACACTCTGCACCGGGATTAAATGTTGCGTACCTGCTGATAAATCGTTGAAGAAAAGGATCAATATCGCTTCTCAAGAAGATAAATTATCTTATACTGGGTATACATACAGTATCATTGAGGGAAGTGATGTGATTGTGACCGAACTGTTCACCTGCCCGGACGAGGGATTGCCGGTACTGGCGTTGCCGCTGTTTGCTGACTACTGCCGCGCGGGCGTGCCCTCCCCGGCGGCGGACTACATTGAGCGTTCACTTGATCTGAACGAGTACTGCATCCGCCACCCCAGCGCCACCTATTTTGTGCGCGCCGAGGGGGATTCGATGCTGCTGGCCGGCATCAGCAGCGGCGATTTGCTGGTGGTCGACCGCGCGGAAACCCCGGCGCACGGGGACATCGTGATCGCGGCCGTTGAAGGGGAGTTCACGGTTAAACGCCTCTGCCTGACCCCGCGCCTCTGCCTGGAGCCGATGAACCCGGCCTACGCGCCGCTCTACCCGGCCCCCAACCAACTGGAGATCTTCGGCAAGGTGCTGCACGTGATCCACACGTTGAGGAAATAGGGGGCGGGGGTAAACCAAAAAAGGCATACCGGGAGGTATGCCTTTTTATAATGTCGATTTGGTACTGTGATTGAGCACCTTGAATAACGTGTCCGACAGACATTAGCCCGGCCGCTTTCTGTTATTCCGATGTGTTGCTGATAAAGACTGAGCCGCCGTCCTCCCGCTTTATTAATGTCCACTGCGCCCGCTCGGGATAAGGGGAGGTGGTCAGATAGGGCAGCGGCTGGCCCTGACGGAGAACAGCATTCTGCATGCCCTGGCGGGTAAACACGGACCAGTCCCCGGCATGGGGCGCAGGCTCGCCGGACCAGGCGGTGATATACGTTTTTTCATGGCTGATATACGCCTTCTCCCGCGTCGGCCAGTTATAGAGCTCATCCGGCGTGCCTTGGGGGAAAAAGCCTTCCGGCGGCACATCAAGATATTCCCCCTCAACGCGGCGGATTAATGTCCAGCCGGTTTCAGCATATCTTGTTTCCCGCCATGCCCAGCCCGTTTCACCCGGCTCCTCATTATATCGCTTTACACCCTGCATCGCTTTCGGGGGTTTGCTGAAGTCTGCCCCGGCATATAAAACCCGTGCCGGTGCCGCCTCCACATCCGGCAGATAAATACCAGTCTGTTGCGGCAGATCATTTTTGGTCAGCCGTACACTATGATCCAACTCATAACGTGGAATACGTTTAGGTAAATCCGCCAATTTATATAAACGGTTCTGAAGATAGGTTAAATTCCCTTCTCGCCAGTCTCCATTTACCGTTAATGTCAACCGCTGATCCAGATAGCCGGCCCGCCGTTCAGCCTGGTCAATACACTGCCTTTCTTCGTCGGTCATCCAGCCATTCCAGAATTCACTAATCCCTCGAGAGTTTTCTTTCATTGTATGACCAATATTGAAGGCTGCCGGGTCATTATGGGTGCGCAGAATATAGGCGTTGATATAGCGCTCACGATCGGGCCGGATATTGGGCAGTACGCGGGTGCCCCAGACCACATCGCCCTGTTTCCACAGCGGCTCTTTGCGGCTGCGTACCGGCAGCTCCCGCTGGTAGCGCGCAAAGGCCGCTTCATGGGCATCAACAAACGCAATAATCGCATCCCGCGTGGCAGCATAATAGTCAGGCGAGGAGTAGTGCTCCAGCAGGTAGCACTCCAGGGGGTGTAATACGGCCATACCATCTCCTTGGGTTTATTTGGCATATACCAGTTATTTCTCTTCCAATTTTGCTACTCTTTGATGTGCATATATCCTCTGGTTTTTGATAATTCTTTTATTTTTCGCTTAATAAATTCATTTCAAATAGATGGTAAAGGCTATATTTTATCTCTGTCGTTCCATTCCAACTTAGAAATAGCTACGGAATAAAATTCCTTCGGAAAGCTGTTCCCTTCTTCAAAAAAATCAACCTCACTCTTAAATACTACATCTATATTCAAATCCTTCCTCCAGGAATAGTGATATGCGTAATATTTGATTTCATCCTCTGTGTCTCCCCCGTATTTTTTGCTTATTTTTTTTTACGCCCCGGTAGTGTAGATCTAATGAGGATAAAATATTGCATTCGTTAAATATTATGGAATGGATTGCGGTTTTGTTTAATATAACATTAGCAGCATATAATTCATTCTTCTCTATATCCCTATCCATAGAGATCGTTAATATATTTTTATTTCTCAGCAAAATAATCTCCGGTCTGCCTTTTTGTTTAGGACTTACTCTATCAATTCTTTCAAACAAGCCACTATTCTGTGCTTTTTCAAGTGAGCTCTCTCCTGAAACCAACTCCATAGCTATACGGATGGAGTCGATAAGAATATTTTGCTTTGCAAGGTAACTATTATCCATGATTATCTCCTTTTCTTTATCATTTTTTAATTTTTTTTCACAACCTACAATAGGTGCAGAAAAAATAAAAGCTGTAATAAAAAATATTTTCGATACGTTAATTTTTCTCATTTCTATAATCTGAGTGAATGATTTTATGGGCACTTGTCAACATTAAAGGATCATCATCTCCATAATTCAAATACCACTCAGGCTGTACTTCTATAAGGAGATTGTCTTTTGATGAATTTAAGTTTTCCTTGCCTCCAGGGCCATAATAAAGAACAGGGTAAGCATACTTTTCATTAAATCCCTTATGCCACATGTAAGGATTAACGATTTCTGCAAAAGCTATTACATCTGCTATTTTTGAACCGGTTCCTATGACATGGCCGCTTCCGTCAGGCGTTTGTATGCCGGCTTCAGTAAGAATGTCCCTTGCAGTTTCTGCACATGTATCGTTTTGGCTCGCATTATAAAACTCTTTTTCTTCTTTTACTTTTAAAGTGAATTTTTTTGAAACCTCTTCTATTTTTTCAAGCTGACTTTTTGTAATTTTAAATCTAAAGATCTGCGCTATTTCTGTGATTGGGTAATTAGTTGTTGCTTTTCTTTTGCCATTATACTCGTTTGTTATTTTACCAGGTTCCCCCAAGGAATTTGGGCCGAAACTGAAAAAAGTACGTGTTTTGTGGTTTTCTGTTGTGTAAAAAAATGCATGCCCATAGTCTACAGAAAGATCCTGCGTGTCATTTATAAAAGCCTTTGGGCGGTTAACTTCAAATCCTACGCTTAAGATATATTTGTTTTTTGTTATAGCCACTTTCTGCGTATTGATTTCACCTCCATTAGAAGCAGGAGATGTTTGTCCGGTTGATAGTTGATTTTGATGCTCTTCCTTTCCCATTGCATTCCCTTAACTTCAATCTATAACAAGATGAATGTTTATAACTTCTTCTTTTTCAGAAAAGAATGTTTCTGTATAACCTTCTTCGTCGGTATACCCCTCCTTCTTATCTTCATTTGAAAAATACGCAATGTACCTGGTATGGATGTAAGGCACACCGTCATCATCTGTAAATAAAAATCTCAAATTATAACCCTTTTCTTTAATTACTGGGAAGCTTAGCATTTCAGGCTTTAGTGATGCTTTTTCCTTCCTGCCGTAATACCCGGCTTTGATGACATAGTCCCCGGCGGTGGCCGACTCAATGCTGTTTTCGTCCAGGGTGATATAACTGCCCCCGCCGTTAATCGTTATCCGCTTTTTCGCCGTGATTTTTATTTCATCCTCGGTGCTGGTAATCGTCAGGCCTTTTTTCGCCAGCAGTGCCATCTCATCGTTCTGGGCCTGCAGCTCCACCGGCCCCTGGTTGGCGATAAGCCGGATACCCAGTTTGCGCACAAACACGCTCAGCGCCTGACCCACGCCGATAAAGAGCTTTTTCGCCACGCTGATATCCGCATTATTCCCGGCGGTGGCGATAAGGTTCTGGCGGGCAGTAAGTTGCAGGTGCTCCCCGCTGGCCAGGGCCACGCCCTGCGGGGCGTGCATCAGCAGCACGGACGCGGTCAGGTCTTTCACCCGCTGGTTAAGCAGGACAAGCTGTGCTGCCATATCCGCGGGGGCAGCTTTGGCGGTCTGGGCATCGTCCGAGAGCTTTTGCGCTATCTCCTGCAGCCCGCTCATCTCACTGATAACCGCGTCCATCTCCAGCACCTTGCCCTGTGCCATGGGCTGCGCATCGGCACTGATAAACAGCCCCCGCCCGGCGCGTAGGGTGCCGTAACTGTCGGTGCGCAGCTCAAAGCCCTCGCCGCGCGGCTGACGCTCGCGGTCCACCAAGTGCCCGAGGTTGAGCTGGCTTTTGCCGCCGTACTCGGTGGCGAGCTTGATATGCTCCTGCCCGCGGGTGTCGTCGAGGCGCAGTTTATTGTTGGCGGGCGTTCTCAGGACGTTGCGCCTGTAGTTGCGGATAGTGACGTGGTCGGGGTGTGACGAGTCATGCAGCACCCCGGCAATAAAGGGCCGGTCAGGGTTGCCGTCCTCAAAGCCTATCGCCACCTCGGTACCCGCCAGCAGCGGCAGGTGCAGGCCGTAGGTGTCGCCCGCATAGGCACGGGACTGGCGCACCCACAGGCTCTCTTCACCGGCGGGCCAGCTTGCCCGGTCAAACAGCAGGTTGACCCGGTAGCGCCCGTGTTTGTCGATATGGCCATAGAGGTCGTTGGCTTGGGTGCTGGTGACCCGCGCCGGCAGGGTGCCGGCCATTTTGGGTTTCGGAATGAGCGGGGGACGAAAGCCGTAGGCCTCTGCGCAGGGTATCGCCGTTAT
>NZ_PJZH01000050.1 GCF_002858715.1 Chimaeribacter coloradensis
GAAACGCCGTAGCGCCGATGGTAGTGTGGGGTCTCCCCATGCGAGAGTAGGGAACTGCCAGGCATCAAATTAAGCACGAGGCCATCCGCAAGGATGGCCTTTTTGCTTTGGAGCGAATTTGACCAGAAAAGCAAAAAAGCCACCTGTTCAGGTGGCTTTTGAGGCTGAAATTTAAACAGTATGGCCCTTTTTTAGTGCTGAACGCCCTGAGAAATCCCTACACCCGTCTGAGACCGAACGAATTGTGAGAAGAATCTCGTCCGTTCCTGCTCGCCTTGTGCTGAGTGATCGGTAATAGAAAACAGCCAGGTGCCCACAAAAGCAACAATCATAGAGAAGAGGGCGGGATACTCATAAGGGTAGATTGGCGCAGCATGGCCTAAAATTTGTACCCAAATCGTTGGCCCCAGGATCATCAGAATAACCGCCGTCAGTAATCCCAGCCAGCCGCCCACCATTGCGCCCCGGGTGGTTAACTTAGCCCAGTACATAGAAAGTATAATGATTGGGAAATTACAGCTCGCTGCAATCGAAAAGGCTAACCCCACCATGAAAGCAATATTCTGTTTTTCAAACAGAATACCGAGCCCTATGGCCACAATGCCCAGAATCACCACGGTGATTTTTGAGACGCGTAATTCATCTTGCTCTGTGGCTTTACCCGCCTTAATCACACTGGCATAGAGATCGTGTGACACAGCAGAAGCACCCGCCAGCGTCAGCCCTGCCACAACGGCCAGAATAGTGGCAAACGCAACCGCTGAGATAAAGCCAAGGAAGAAGTTGCCGCCTACCGCATTCGCCAGGTGAACGGCTGCCATGTTGGTGCCGCCAAGCAGCGCCCCGGAGGCATCTTTAAAGGCAGGGTTACTGCCGACCAGGAAAATAGCCCCGAAGCCGATGATAAAGGTCAGGATATAGAAGTAGCCAATAAACCCGGTGGCGTAGAAAACGCTCTTACGCGCTTCTTTCGCATCCTGCACGGTGAAGAAACGCATCAGAATGTGCGGCAAACCGGCAGTACCGAACATCAACGCCAGCCCCAGTGACAAGGCGGAGATCGGGTCGGAAACCAGGCCGCCTGGGCTCATGATGGCAATCCCTTTCGGGTGAACGTTAATCGCTTCAGTAAAGAGCGTATTAAAGTTAAACCCTACCGAATTCATCACCATCAGCGCCATAAAGCTGGCGCCTGCCAATAACAGCACGGCTTTAATAATCTGCACCCAGGTGGTCGCTAACATGCCGCCAAACAGCACATACATCACCATCAGGATGCCGACCAAGATCACTGCCACATGGTAATTCAGACCAAACAGCAGCTGAATCAGCTTCCCGGCACCCACCATCTGTGCAATCAGGTAGAGCGCCACCACGACCAGTGAGCCGCAGGCGGAAAGGGTACGGATAGGCTTCTGCTGTAGGCGGTAAGAGGCCACATCAGCAAAGGTATAACGCCCCAGGTTGCGCAGGCGCTCGGCAATAAGGAACAGAATAATGGGCCAGCCAATCAGGAAGCCTATGGAGTAAATCAGCCCATCATAGCCGGAGGTATAGACCAGGGCTGAAATGCCCAGGAAGGAAGCGGCTGACATAAAATCGCCGGCGATCGCCAGCCCGTTCTGGAACCCGGTAATTCGTCCACCGGCGGTATAGTAATCCTGGCGTGAACGGGTACGTTTAGATGCCCAGTAAGTAATATAGAGCGTCGCCCCAACAAACAGCACAAACATCACAATCGCCTGGATGTTCATAGGTTGCCGCTGAACTTCACCTGCTATGCGCGCGGAGGCAAGCGAAGGCAGCATCAGGGAGGTCAGCAGGGTAAGCAGCCGGATGTTCATGGCTTCACCTCGCGCACAATTTCATGGGTCAGGCGGTCAAATTCACCGTTGGCACGGTAAACGTAGATGCCGGTAAGAATGAAAGAGATAACGATCAGCCCGATACCGACCGGGATACCGCGGGTAATAACGGTATCCGCAGAAAGCGGGGTGCCCAGCCACTGAGGGTAGAAGGCAATCAGCAGAATAAAGCAGACATACAGCGCCAACGTAATAAGTGAAAGCAGCCAGGCAAAGCGGCCGCGTTTTTGCACGAGTTCCCTGAAGCGCGGGTTCTGTTCAATCCCTTGATAAGTAGCATCATTCATCGCAATCTCCTGTGAGGCATTGAGTGAGAACACCGCGCTCAGGCGGTGCAAATTACGGTGTGACGTTCATTGATTGTTTTTCTTCCAGCAACTTCTCAACAACACCCGGATCGGCCAGCGTCGAGGTATCGCCCAGGTTGGCAGTATCACCTGCGGCAATTTTGCGCAGGATGCGCCGCATGATTTTTCCGGATCGGGTTTTCGGTAATGAATCAGTCCAGTGCAGGACATCAGGTGTCGCAATAGAACCGATCTCTTTACGCACCCAGTTACGTACTTCGGTATAGAGTTCGGGCGTCGGTTCTTCGCCGTGATTCAGGGTGACATAGGCGTAGATCGCCTGTCCTTTGATGTTATGAGGAATACCCACCACGGCAGCTTCCGCAATCTTCGGATGCGCAACCAGTGCGGATTCAATTTCAGCAGTCCCCAGGCGGTGCCCGGAGATATTCAACACATCGTCGACGCGGCCGGTAATCCAGTAGTAACCGTCCTCATCCCGGCGCGCGCCGTCGCCGCTGAAGTACATATTTTTGAAGGTGGAGAAGTAGGTCTGTTCGAAGCGTTCATGGTCCCCGTACAGCGTCCGGGCCTGCCCAGGCCACGAGTCCGTGATCACCAGGTTTCCTTCGCAGGCCCCGGTTTGCGGATTCCCGTCGTTATCGACTAACGCAGGCTGTACGCCGAAGAAAGGGCGGGTCGCTGAGCCGGCTTTCAATTCTGTCGCCCCCGGCAGCGGGGTGATCATGAAGCCGCCGGTTTCAGTCTGCCACCAGGTATCCACGATAGGGCAGTTACCGTTACCAATTTTATGGTAATACCACTCCCAGGCTTCCGGGTTGATCGGTTCGCCGACTGACCCCATGATGCGCAGTGACGAACGGGAAGTGCCCTCAATCGCCTTATCACCCTCGGCCATTAAAGCCCGGATAGCGGTAGGCGCGGTATAGAGAATATTGACCTGATGTTTGTCGATCACCTGCGCCATGCGGTTGACTGTCGGGGAGTTAGGCACGCCTTCAAACATCAATGTAATGGCACCGCAGGCCAGCGGCCCATACAGCAGGTAGCTGTGACCGGTGACCCAGCCGACGTCCGCCGTACACCAATACACCTCACCCGGATGGTAATCAAAGACATATTTGAACGTCATGGCGGCGTAAACCAGATACCCGCCGGTGGTATGCAGCACCCCTTTCGGTTTGCCGGTAGACCCGGAGGTGTAGAGGATAAACAGCGGATCCTCAGCGCGCATCTCCTCTGCAGGGCAGGTATCCGGCAGGTCTTTGATCACTTCATGCCACCAGAGATCGCGCCCCTCCTGCCACTCTCCCTGCTTGCCGGTGCGGCGCAGCACAATGCTGTGCGTAATGGAGGTTACGCCTGGGTTCTTCAGGGCATCATCCACATTTTTCTTTAAAGGAATCGTGCGCCCGGCGCGCAGCCCTTCATCCGCGGTGATTACCAATTTGGCATTGGAGTCAATAATACGTCCGGCAACCGCATCAGGTGAGAAGCCACCGAAGATCACGGAGTGCACGGCACCAATGCGGGCGCACGCCAACATGGCCACTGCGGCTTCCGGTACCATCGGCATATAGATGGCGACCACATCCCCTTTTTGGATGCCTAATTTCTTCAACGCATTGGCGAAACGGCACACCTCCTGATGCAGCTCACGATAAGTCAGGGTCTTGCCGGCCTCTTGCGGGTCATCGGCTTCCCAGATAATGGCCGTCTGGTCACCCCGTTCACTCAGGTGCCGGTCCAGGCAGTTAGCCGCAAGGTTCAGGGTGCCGTCCTCAAACCAGCGGATATCAATATTCCCCGGGGCAAAAGAGGTATTTTTAACTTTCGTGTAAGGCGTCATCCACTCGACAATCTTGCCGTGTTCAGCCCAGAAGGCGTCAGGATCGTCAACAGACTGCTGATAATACTGTTGATACTGCTCTGGATTAATCAGGGTATGTTCTGCAATGGCGGCAGGAATCGGGTGCTTGTGAATCTGGCTCATCGTCATTTCTCCTTGAAGTTGTTAATAGTATGTCAACCATAAGTTAATTGTAGTTTGCCTTGGTTCTTTGTTCGCTTTTTGGGCGACAGATCACGCAACACGTAACTTTTGGTGAAAATACTGAGAAATTAGCCACTTCTGTCGAAAAAAACGCCGTTATTTTCAGGGTAACGGGTCAGTAAAAAGGGGGGTATAGGGCGCAAAAAGAAGAGAAACGCTGCCTAAAAGGCGATAATTCACAGAGAAAGCCGAAAGCTGCTTTTTATTCACCATGCGGCCTGGGACTTATATCGCCGGACGTAGGGGAAAACAGCATCACTGTTTTAACGCGAATGCTTGATTAACAGGGAAATAGCATAAACTTCATCAACAAAGCACCGCATTATTACGTTAAAAAGCAGCGAAAAAACCTCATTCTTTATTTAAGGCCAGAAAAGGGCAGGGTAAGACACAGGCAGAAACGGTAACGCCTTATTCCCCTGTTAAAAAGGTGGGTTATATATCTAGCAACTTATTAACATCCTACAAACATGAAACCCGCCTGAACTGAATAATTATTGAGCAACACGCCAACTTTTTTCCATGTCAATTTTAAGAGTTCATCCTATAGAAAGAGGATTTTCAGCAAAATTAAAACAAGAAATAACAAAATCTTATATTAACGCTGGAGATACATAGGTTTTATGTATGGTTATTCTGTACAAATTGCAGCCAAAATCAGCGCTTGCAGTCAGGCGGTGCAAAATGATACTGATTTACCCGGCTTGCATCTGACGGGAAGCTGCAATGCTCATCTCATTAACTATAGCCCGTATGCAATGATTAAGTACTCTTTTCCCCTTATTAAAAGGAGAAAGGAGGCTTTGAGGACTTTTTCGGTATGAGAAGTGTTAAAATCAGCCTCGCCTGGCAAATCCTGATCGCATTAGTATTAGGTATTATCGTTGGTGCTGTATTACATAACCAGACAGAATCAAAAGAGTGGTTAATTGACAATTTTCTTAATCCGGCCGGAAATATCTTTATCCGCCTGATTAAAATGATTGTCGTGCCTATTGTCATCGCAACACTGGTGGTGGGTATCGCCGGGGTTGGGGATGCCAAAAAGCTGGGCCGCATCGGATTGAAAACCATTATATATTTTGAAGTGGTCACCACGGTTGCAATTGTGGTGGGAATTACACTGGCTAATGTTTTTCAACCCGGTCACGGTATCGATATGTCGACGCTGGCAGTGGTCGATATTTCACAATATGAGAAAACCACGGAGACGGTGCAAACCGGCGGGCACAGCCTGGTGAACACCATCCTGTCGCTAATTCCGTCGAACATCTTCGCGTCGATGGTAAAAGGCGACATGTTGCCGATCATCTTCTTCTCGGTGCTGTTTGGCCTGGGCCTCTCTTCTCTGCCGGCAGAGACCAAAGAACCGCTGCTAAAAGTATTTAAAGCCATTTCAGAAAGCATGTTTAAAGTCACCAACATGATTATGCGTTATGCGCCGATTGGCGTATTTGGCCTGATTGCGGTGACGGTGGCGAACTTTGGTTTTGCGTCATTATTGCCGCTCGCCAAACTGATGCTGCTGGTTTACTTCGCGATTGTGTTCTTTGCGCTGGTGATTCTGGGCGGTATTGCGCGTCTGTGCAAACTGCGCATTATGACCTTAATCCGTATTTTGAAAGATGAGCTGATCCTCTCCTATTCTACCTCCAGTTCGGAAACCGTTCTGCCGCGTATTATTGAGAAAATGGAAGCCTACGGCGCGCCAAAAGCGATTACCAGCTTTGTGGTGCCGACCGGTTATTCCTTTAACCTGGATGGCTCGACGCTCTATCAAAGTATTGCCGCGATCTTTATTGCGCAGCTGTACGGCATTGATCTCTCGCTCAGCCAGGAAATCATTCTGGTGCTGACGCTGATGGTGACGTCAAAAGGGATCGCGGGCGTGCCGGGCGTCTCCTTTGTGGTATTGCTGGCGACGCTCGGCAGCGCCGGTATTCCGCTCGAGGGGCTGGCCTTTATTGCCGGGGTAGACCGCCTGCTGGATATGGCGCGTACCGCACTGAACGTCGTGGGGAATGCCCTGGCGGTGCTGGTGATTGCGAAATGGGAAAACCAGTTCGACGAGAAAAAAGCGGCCCGCTATGAAAAGCGGATGCTGGTGCAAAAAGCGCGTGAGCTGAAACAATCCTGATTCAGCGCGTATGAAAGAGAGGGAACTGCCGGTGCAGTTCCCTTTTTTATTGGGCGCAGCCAGCGGGTTTTGTTGCATAACTAAAGACTTTCTTACTTGCGCGCTTTCCGGCCTTTCCGTATAACGAGGCAGATCCCCCTTTTACACGCTGAATCCCCTATGAATAACCTGCACAACCCGCCGGTGTTTGACGGGCACAACGATCTTTTGCTCAATCTCTGGCTGCATCATGACGAACACCCCGCCGACGTCTTTCTGCAGGGGCCGCTGAAAGGGCATCTGGATCTGCCGCGCGCGCGTCTGGGTGGGTTTGCGGGTGGTCTGTTTGCCGTTTTTGTACCGCCCGCCGACTACGCCGCGCAGATGAAACCCGCCGCCGCCCCTCACGACCCGCTCGGCATTACCCGCCGGCAGATCGCGATCCTGCATCAGATTGAGGCGTCGTCAGCCGGGCAGGCGAGGGTATGCCGCTCAGCACGGGAGATTGAGCAGTGTATGCAGCAGGGCGTGCTGGCGATGGTGCTGCATATTGAAGGTGCGGAAGCCCTGGATGACGAACTCGCCCTGCTGGATGAGTTTTACGACGCCGGGGTACGCAGCATCGGGCCGTTCTGGAATTTGCCGAACCAGTTTGGCGTCGGCATCAGCGGGGGCTTTCCGGGTTCCCCCGACAGCGGTGATGGGTTGACGGCGGCCGGGAAAGCGTTGTTACGGGCCTGTAACCGCAAACGGGTGATGATCGACCTGTCACATATGAATGAGAAAGCGTTCTGGCAGACGGCGGAGATCAGCGATGCGCCACTGGTGGCCACTCACTCCAACGCCCACGCACTGTGCGCCCAGCCGCGGAACCTCACGGACAGGCAGCTCGCCGCGATCCGTGACAGCGACGGCCTGGTCGGGGTGAACTTCGGCACTGCCTTTTTGCGCGAAGATGGGAAACGGGATGGAAACACCCCGATAACAGAAATCGTCAAACATCTGGATTACCTGATCGCTACACTGGGCGACGATCGAGTAGCATTTGGTTCAGATTTTGACGGTATCAACGTCCCGGATGAACTCGGTGACGTGGCCGGGCTGCCGCGGCTGCTGCACGCGCTGGCGCAGGCAGGCTATAGCCCCGGGCTGATTGAGAAACTGAGCTGGCGTAACTGGTTGCGGGTGCTCAAACGTACCTGGGGCGAGTAACCCACACACAGGCTGCACGGGTGTTGCCCATGATAGCCACGGCGTATTAAGGGTTGATAAACCATTTACATTGGAGCAACATCAGCGCCGCTAAATCGTTGCGGCCCGGCAACACGCCGGGTTGACCCTTCCAACAGGTTTGTTCCTGCTGAATTTGACAATCCGCGTATTGTTTGCCGCAATTACATCAGCATTGATTGAATGCTTTTTTAACATCCAGAGGATAACCCCATGTGGACTAAACCTAAATTTGTTGACCTGCGTCTCGGCCTGGAAGTGACTCTGTACATCTCCAACCGTTAATCCTTATGCCCACGGCCTGGCTGTGGGCATCTTCTTTCTTTCCCTTCTCGGTTTACACATGCAGATTAAAGTTCTCGGTTCTGCGGCAGGCGGCGGCTTTCCCCAATGGAACTGTAATTGCCCAAATTGCCGGGGCGTACGCGACGGTACGCTCAACGCCTCACGCCGCACGCAATCCTCTATCGCCGTGAGTGACAACGGTAAAGAGTGGGTCCTGTGCAACGTGTCCCCTGATATCTGTCACCAGATCGCCGCCACGCCCGAACTCAATAAAAACGATGTCCTGCGCGGCACCGGCATCGGCGCGATCATCCTGACTGACAGCCAGATCGACCACTGCGCCGGCCTGCTCAACCTGCGTGAAGGCTGCCCGCACCATGTCTGGTGTACGCCGGAAGTGCATGACGACCTCACCACCGGTTTCCCGGTGTTTACCATGCTCTCCCACTGGAACGGCGGCCTGATTCACCACGGCATCACGCCGCATGACGCCTTCACCACCTCTGCCTGCCCGGCGATCCGTTTTACCGCTATCCCGCTGCTGAGCAACGCGCCGCCCTATTCGCAATACCGCGGTAAACCGCTGCCCGGCCACAATGTTGCCCTGTTTATCGAAGACACGGCCAGCGGCAGCACACTGCTCTACGCCCCGGGTCTCGGCGAGCCGGATGAGGCGCTCCTGGGCTGGATGAAAAAGGCGGACTGCCTGCTGATTGACGGCACCCTGTGGCGTGACAACGAGCTGGCGGATGCCGGCGTCGGCCGCAACACCGGCAAAGATATGGGCCACCTGGCCCTGTCGGAAGAGACGGGGCTGGCCGCCTTGCTGCGGACCCTGCCGGCCAAACGCAAAATCCTTATCCATATCAACAATACCAACCCGATCCTTGATGAAGATTCCGCTGAACGCCAGAGCCTGACGCAGCAGGGCATCGAGGTCAGCTGGGACGGTATGACGATTGATCTTTAGGCGATGACCATGAATCCACAACAGACACCGGCGCAGCTGATGACGCCGCAAGAGTTTGAGCAGGCGCTGCGCGCCCGGGGCGCGTATTACCATATCCATCACCCTTACCATATCGCGATGCACAACGGTGAGGCGACGGTGGAGCAGATCCAGGGCTGGGTCGCCAACCGCTTCTACTACCAGACCAGCATCCCGCTGAAAGATGCCGCCATCATGGCGAACTGCCCGCACCCGCAGACCCGCCGCAAGTGGGTACAGCGCATTCTTGACCACGACGGCAGTCAGGGGCAGGAAGGGGGCATTGAAGCCTGGCTGCGTCTCGGCGAGGCCGTGGGGCTGGATCGTGAGGTGCTGTTATCTGAAAAGATGGTGCTGCCCGGCGTGCGTTTTGCCGTGGATGCCTACGTTAACTTCGCGCGCCGCGCCAACTGGCAGGAAGCAGCCTGCAGCTCGCTGACTGAGTTGTTCGCGCCGCAGATCCACCAGTCGCGCCTCGACAGCTGGCCGCAGCACTACAAATGGATTGAAGCGGAAGGGTACGGCTACTTCCGCGGCCGCCTGAGCCAGGCTAACCGCGATGTGGAGCATGGGCTGGCGCTGGCGCTGGAGTATTGCGATACCGTGGAGAAGCAGCAACGTATGCTGGAGATCCTGCAATTCAAGCTGGATATCCTCTGGACGATGCTGGACGCCATGACCATGGCCTACGCACTCGGCCGCCCGCCTTACCACACCGTGACGCAGCAACCCGTCTGGCACACTGAGAGGCTTGTATGATTGAGATTACCCCGCAGAGCATTCCGGCCTTTCGCCGCGGCTACCGCCTGCAATGGGAAAAAGTGCAGGATAGCCATGTGATCCTCTACCCCGAAGGCATGGCCAAGCTCAATGAGAGCGCCACCGCCATCTTGCAGCTGGTGGACGGCAAACAGACCGTCGCTGAAATTATTGCCGCGTTGGACGCGCGTTTCCCTGATGCCGGCGGCGTAGGTGAAGATGTGAAGGAGTTCTTCATCAGCGCCTATGAACAAAAGTGGATAATGTTCCGTGAGTGACTCCAAACCACAGGTCAACCCCCCGCTCTGGCTGCTGGCGGAGCTGACATACCGTTGCCCGCTGCAATGCCCTTACTGCTCGAACCCGATCGATTTCGCGAAGCAGGAAAAAGAGCTGACCACCGAGCAGTGGATCGAGGTGTTCCGCCAGGCGCGCGAGCTGGGCAGCGTCCAGCTCGGCTTCTCCGGCGGCGAACCGCTGGTGCGTAAAGATCTGCCGGAGCTGATCAAGGCCGCGCACGATATGGGGTTCTACACCAACCTCATCACCTCGGGCATCGGCCTGACCGAGAAAAAACTGACGGCATTCAGTGAGGCCGGGCTGGACCATATCCAGATCAGCTTCCAGGCCAGTGATGAAACCCTGAATTCCGCGCTGGCGGGGTCGCAAAAAGCGTTCCAGCAGAAGCTGGAGATGGCGAAAGCGGTCAAAGCGCAGGGCTACCCGATGGTGCTCAACTTTGTGCTGCACCGGCATAACATCGACCAGATCGACCGCATCATTGAGCTGTGCATCGAACTGGAAGCAGATGATGTGGAGCTGGCGACCTGCCAATTCTACGGCTGGGCGCACCTGAACCGGGAAGGGTTGCTGCCGACGCGTGAACAGATTGCGCGTGCAGAGGCGACGGTGCAGGTTTACCGCGAGCGTATGGCCGCCAGCGGCAATCTGGCGAACCTGCTGTTCGTGACACCGGACTATTACGAAGAGCGGCCGAAAGGCTGCATGGGCGGCTGGGGCGCGATCTTCCTCAGCGTAACGCCGGAAGGCGACGCCCTGCCGTGCCACAGCGCCCGCCAGTTGCCGGTGAAATTCCCGTCTGTGCTGGAACATGACCTGAAGCACATCTGGTATGAGTCCTTTGGTTTCAACCGCTACCGCGGCTACGACTGGATGCCGGAACCCTGCCGCTCCTGCCCGGAGAAAGAGCAGGATTACGGCGGCTGCCGCTGCCAGGCCTATATGCTGACCGGCAATGCGGACAATGCCGACCCGGTCTGCTCCAAGTCACCGCATCACGGCAAAATCCTGGCGGCGCGTGAAGAGGCCAACTGCACCACGATGCAGATCGACCAGCTGACCTTCCGCAACCGCGCCAACTCCCAGTTGATCTTCAAGGTCTGAGTTCCGGATGCCTCAGCAACGCCGCACGCTGTGCCTGCCGAACGGGATGAAGGTTCACCTGATCAGCCGCCCGGACGCGACCCGCGCCGCGGCGCTGGTGCAGGCTGGCGTCGGCAGCCATGATGAGCCGGAGGCGTGGCCGGGGCTGGCGCACTTGCTGGAGCACCTGCTGTTTGCCGGCAGCCGCGATTTTCACGGCAGCGACCGGTTGATGGCCTGGGTGCAGGCGGCAGGCGGGCGGGTGAATGCCACCACGCTCGCCACCGCCACCGCCTTTTTCTTTGAGGCAAGTGCGCAGCAGTTTGAAGCGGGGCTGGCGCGGCTGGTGGATATGCTGGCTTTCCCTTTGTTGTCGCCGGAGGCACAGCAGCAGGAAACCGCCATCATTGATGCCGAATACCGCCTGCTCCAGACTCATACCGAGACGTTGTGCGCAGCGGCCCTGATGCAGACCTTCACCGGCCCGGCGGCACTGCATCGTTTCCATGTCGGCAGCCTGGCGGCCTTTGGTGACGATCCCGCGGCCCTGCAACAGGCGCTGCGTGATTATCATCGCCGCTTCTACCACGCCGCCAACATGACCCTGTGGCTGTCCGGCCCCTTTACCCCCGATGACCTCGCCCGGCTCGCGCGCCGTTACGGTGAACGGCTGCCCGCCGCCCCGGCTCCGTGCGCCCCCGTCAGCCAGCCTGTAACGCCCGCGCCCCGGCGTCATCTGGCGGTGAAGGTGCGCGGCGTGCCCCGGCTGCAACTGGCGTTTCTGCTGCCTGCGGCGATACCGGCCCGCGCCCTGACCCTGTTACGCCAGCTTGTCACCGATGAGGCGGATCAGGGGCTGCTGGCGACCCTGCGCGCCCGGGGAGTGTGTGATGGCCTGCAGGTGCAGGTCGTCTATCGCTCCGCGCAGGCGTGGGTGATCTCGCTGACCTTTAGCGGCAGCGGCATGCAGCCGCCTTGGTGCGCGGAGGCAGAGGCGTTGTTTTATCAGTGGCGGCAGGCGCTGGCGTCGCTTTCCGGCTCACACCTGCGTCATTACGCCCGGCTGGCCGATCGCCAGGCTTGCCAGCAGTCGCCGATGGATTCTCTGCGTGAACAGGCGTTTGGGTTCCCGCCGGTGGGTGAGGTGGATGCCGGGTTTATGACCGGCTGGCAACAGCTGCTTGCGTCCCTGACACCAGAGCAGATGACGCGCCTCTGGGCCGCGCCCGATGTCACGGGCGAGGCGCTCTGCGTGCAGGGCTTCCCCCTGATAATGGGGGACTTTTTGCCTGAGACGTCAACGCCCACAGACCCGCCGACATGGCGCTTTCATCCGGTTCCTTATAACGAACGCCCCGCCGCGTTGCCGGCAGAGGCAGTGCCGCTGCCGCATCTGCGCCCGGCAAAGGGCGAGGGCGTGCTGCTGCTGCGCCCGGCTGCGGGCAGCGATCTCTCCGGTGCGTGGGGCCATACCGTGCAATGCGCCTTGCGGGCGCTGGCGGGCGATCTTGCCCACCGCGGCGGGGAGTTGACGTTTGCCCGTTATCAGGGGATCTGGCTGCTGACCTGCCGGGGTGATGACTCTACCCTCGCATTTGCGTTACACCACCTCACGTGCGCCCTGCGCAATCTGCCGGAAAATGCGGTGGCTCAGGGGCAACGGGCGGCCAGCCAGGAGCGCGAGACGTGGCGCACGGAAATCCCGGTAAGGGCGTTGCTGAATCAGTTGCCGCGCGTACTGACCGGCCACACGGGCCAGAGCCACGCCCTCCCAACGCCGTGGGCGGCCTGCCTGTACGGCGGCAATAAAGCACTGCACGACCGGCTGTCCCATCTGCTGGCGGATTTCCCGGGCATTATTAACGCTCCTGCGGGCGTGAGTGTGTTGTCATCATTGACATCGCTCATGGCCGACACCACCAGTCAGGACGCTGCCCTGCTGCTGTTTTGCCCGCTGGTGGAGGCCAATGCCCGCACCCTGGCTGCCTGGCAACTGCTGGCGATGCTCTATGAACCGCGTTTCTTCCAGCGTTTGCGGGTGGAGATGAACATTGGTTATGTGGTGAGTTGCCGTTTCCACCACAGCGCCGACCGCCCGGGCATTCTGTTTGCGCTGCAATCCCCGCACCTGACTGCCGTACAACTGCTGCGCCACACCCAGGATTTCCTCAATGAGATGACTGCGGAAATCGCCGCCCTGCCGCCGGAGACGCTGACCACCCAGCAGGAAGCCCTGCTCACGCTGCAACACCCGGCGGGTAACCTTATTGACCGCGCCTGGGCCGCATGGCAGAACCCACCGTTAACAGAAACGGCTGTCCGTTGCATTGATCTGCTGGCATTGGGCCTTTACCACCGCCAGCTTTGTGATACTTATGATCATTGGGTTGTATTAACGGCGGGGCAGCATCAGGCGGGAGATGAAAACAGCGGGTGAGGGCGACGCCCGGCTAATCGAACGCCGTTCGATGGAGAGTCCAACCCCAG
>NZ_PJZH01000051.1 GCF_002858715.1 Chimaeribacter coloradensis
GTTCCCGGTCAGTGGAGGCGCATTATAGGGAGTTCCGCGCAGGCTGCAACCCCTAAATTCAAAAAAACATTCAACCGCTGAATATTTGAACAGACAGAGCTTATTATGTACGAAATCGCCCTGTTTCGCTGCTTTTATGAACAACTTCTTTATAACTTCTTTGACTTTGCTTCTGTCGGGAAACGCCCATAAAGAAAAGGAGCCCGCTATGCGGGCTCCTTTCTCTTCTTATTTACTGTTTATTGCTTAGCAACGATGTGGCCATCAGAAACATCCAGGGTGATAGGGCTGCCCGGCAGCAGCTTGCCTGACAAGATCTGTTGCGCCAGCGGGTTCTCGATCTCCTGCTGAATAGCCCGTTTCAATGGACGGGCCCCATAGACAGGATCAAAGCCTGTTTCGCCTAACAGCTCCAGCGCAGCGTCCGTCAGCGTTACGCTGTAGCCCCGCTCTTCCAATCGTTTGTAAAGACGTTCCAACTGGATAGCGGCAATGGACTTGATATGCGCGCGGCCCAATGGGTGGAATACCACTACCTCGTCAATACGGTTAATGAACTCAGGGCGGAAGTGATGGCTGACGACATCCATCACCGTGGTTTTCATTTGTGGGTAATCCATCTGCCCGAACCGCTCCTGGATCAGATCTGAACCGAGGTTAGAGGTCATAATCACGACTGTGTTGCGGAAATCGACAGTACGCCCCTGACCATCGGTCAGACGCCCGTCATCCAGCACCTGCAATAAGATGTTGAAGACATCCGGATGCGCTTTCTCCACTTCGTCCAGCAGGATGACGGAATAAGGACGGCGGCGCACCGCTTCGGTCAGGTAGCCCCCCTCTTCATAACCGACATAACCCGGAGGCGCACCCACCAGCCGCGACACGGAATGTTTTTCCATAAATTCGGACATGTCGATACGCACCATTGCATCGTCACTGTCGAACAGGAAACGTGCCAGCGCTTTACACAGCTCGGTCTTCCCTACCCCGGTTGGCCCCAGGAACAGGAAGGAACCAATAGGCCGGTTTGGATCGGCAAGGCCTGCACGGCTGCGGCGGATAGCATTCGACACTGCGTCGACTGCCTCATTCTGGCCAATTACCCGCTGATGCAGATCCTGCTCCATACGCAGCAGCTTCTCGCGCTCGCTCTCCAGCATCCTTGAAACCGGGATGCCGGTCCAGCGTGCCAGAACCTCGGCGATTTCGGCATCTGTCACACGGTTACGCAGCAGCTTCATGGTTTTGCCTTCTGCCTGTGTCGCTGCCGCCAGCTGTTTCTCCAGCTCAGGGATTTTCCCGTACTGCAATTCTGACATCCGGCCGAGATCACCCACACGGCGCGCCTGCTCCAGGCTGATTTTCGCCTGTTCCAGTTCAGCCTTGATAGTCTGGGTACCGGACAGGGCCGCTTTTTCCGCTTTCCATTCTTCTTCCAACTCAGAATAGTCACGCTCTTTCTGCGTGAGTTCACTGTTCAGCATCTCAAGGCGTTTCAGGCTGGCATCATCAGACTCTTTTTTCAGGGCCTGCTGCTCGAGCTTAAGCTGGATGATACGGCGCTCAAGCCGGTCAAGGGATTCCGGTTTAGAGTCGATCTGCATGCGGATGCTGGACGCTGCCTCATCGATCAGGTCGATGGCTTTATCCGGCAACTGACGGTCGGCAATGTAGCGGTGAGAAAGCGTAGCCGCTGCGACAATCGCCGGGTCCGTGATCTGCACATGGTGGTGCAACTCATAACGCTCTTTCAGCCCACGCAGAATCGCGATGGTATCTTCTACCGACGGCTCAGCCACGTAGACTTTCTGGAAGCGGCGCTCCAGCGCGGCATCCTTCTCTATATATTGGCGATACTCGTCCAGCGTGGTGGCCCCGACGCAATGCAGCTCACCGCGGGCCAGCGCGGGCTTCAGCATGTTACCGGCATCCATGGCACCGTCCGCTTTACCTGCGCCCACCATAGTATGCAGCTCATCGATAAACAGGATGACGCTGCCTTCCTGTTTAGAGAGATCGTTAAGCACGCTTTTCAGGCGCTCTTCGAACTCCCCGCGGTATTTGGCACCCGCCACCAGCGCGCCCATATCCAGCGACAGCACACGTTTATGCTTCAGGCCTTCCGGCACTTCGCCATTGATAATCCGTTGCGCCAGCCCTTCGACGATGGCGGTTTTCCCGACGCCCGGTTCACCAATCAGCACCGGGTTGTTTTTGGTACGGCGCTGCAATACCTGGATAGTGCGGCGGATCTCTTCGTCACGGCCGATAACCGGGTCGAGTTTCCCCTGCTCGGCACGCTCTGTCAGATCAATGGTAAATTTCTTCAGTGCCTGGCGCTGATCTTCAGCATTTGCATCATTCACTTTTTCTCCTCCCCGCATCTGGTCAATCGCCTGACTGATTCTGGTTGCTTCCGCCCCGGCCGCTTTCAGCAGATCGGTTAATGCACCGCGATCCTGCAGGGCGGCGAGAACAAACAGTTCGGATGAGATAAAGGTGTCGGCACGTTTTTGCGCCAACTTGTCACAGAGATTCAGAACACGCACCAGATCATGGGATGGCTGAACATCCCCGCCGGTGCCTTCAACTTGCGGTAAACGGGCCAGGCCCTGCTCGATGTCACTCCGTACACGGTTGGCATCCACCCCGGCGGATGTCAGTAACGGGCGCACGGTTCCCCCTTCCTGGTTGAGCAAAGCGCTCATCAGGTGAAGAGGTTCAATGAATTGGTTATCACGCCCAAGGGCAAGGGACTGGGCATCAGCGAGGGCAAGCTGGAATTTGCTGGTAAGACGATCCAGACGCATAACTCCTCCAATACAGGTCAAAATTGCTACTGGAGATTAAATGAGGTCAACCCTCACCTTTTCAAGGTTATCCTGACCGTATATTCGGAGTTTTTTTATGCGTCACGGATCGTCTCGGAGCCGTAGATTATATCAGCCAGATTAAAGTTGCCAGACGCCCGGTCGTTCCTTCCCGGCGAAAAGAAAAGAAATTCTCCGGTTCAGTCAGGGTGCAGCGCCCGCCACCGTAGGTATCCTGTACCCCGGCGGCCTGAAGCCGGAGCCGGGCCAACTGATAAATATCTGCCATGTATTTGCTGCCCACCGCCCGGAAAGCCGCGGCCGTTGCCGGGTTTTCTGCCACAAAGGCAGCCCGCACTTCAGCACCGACTTCAAAGGCATCCGGCCCGATAGCAGGGCCAAACCACGCGATGAGCTCCTCCGGCGGGCAACGGAATTGCTTCAGCGTATTTTCCAGTACACCGGCGCATAACCCACGCCAGCCGGCATGGGCTGCCGCCACTTCGTCGCCCCGGCGTGAAGCGAACAGAACCGGCAGGCAGTCTGCCGTCATCACGGCACACACCTGCCCCGGCACGGCGGTATAAACCGCATCCGCCCGCAAGGCATCGGCAGAGGGTGCCTGCCCCTCCAGCCGTAACACGTCTGTGCCGTGTACCTGTTCGAGCCAGTAAGGCATCGCGGGCAGCCCTGCCGACGCCACCAGGCTCCGGCGGTTTTCCGTCACAGCCGCCGGGTTGTCACCCACATGCGCCCCAAGGTTCAGCGACGCATAAGGCGGCAGGCTGACGCCGCCATGACGCGTGGTGCTACAGGCGGCGACCGTGGCAGGTGCCGGCCATTGCGGGCGGATCAGCGTACTCATAGCCAGTCCAGCTGATCCTTAAAGGCTTCGGTATCGGCTTTCAGGGCCTCGATCAGATCGACCATGTCCTGCGGCAGCGGCGCGTGCCACTCCATCTGAATGCCGGTAATCGGATGGTAAAGACGCAGCATCGTGGCGTGCAGCGCCTGGCGGTCAAAACCGCGCAGCGTGGAAATAAACTGCTCAGATGCGCCTTTTGGCGGGCGCGGACGGCCGCCATAAAGCTGATCGCCCACCAGCGGGTGGTTAATGTGCGCCATGTGAACACGAATCTGGTGCGTACGGCCGGTTTCCAGGCGCAGGCGCAGGCGCGTATGTGCACGGAAATGCTCCATGATGCGGTAATGCGTTACCGCAGGTTTCCCCATCGGGTGAACGGCCATGTGGGTACGTTTGGTCGAGTGGCGGGCGATCGGCTGCTCCACCGTACCGCCTGCGGTCATGGTGCCGATCGCGACAGCTTCATATTCACGGGTGATTTCACGCAGCTGAAGGGCTTCCACCAGCCGGGTTTGTGCCGGGACGGTTTTCGCCACCACCATCAGACCGGTGGTGTCTTTATCCAGACGGTGGACAATGCCCGCACGCGGGACATCCATAATCTCCGGGTAATAGTGCAGCAAGGCGTTCAGCACGGTGCCGTCCGGGTTACCGGCGCCCGGGTGAACCACCAGGTCACGCGGCTTGTTGATGACCAGAATATCGCTGTCTTCATACACGATGTTCAGCGCAATCTCCTGCGCCTCCCAGCGGGCTTCTTCTTCTATTTGCGCATCAATGGCAACGACTTCGCCACCCAACACTTTCTCTTTTGGTTTGTTCACCATCTTGCCGTTGACCAGGACACGATCATCCAGAATCCACTCTTTTATGCGCGATCGTGAATAATCAGGGAACAATTCCGCTAAAGCCTGATCTAAACGTTGACCGAGTTGAGATTCGGCCACCGTTGCGGTGAGTTGTACTTGTTGTGCCATATGCAGCTTCTTCGTTAACGTTGGGTTTTCACGGCGATGCCGTTTAAAATAATGTGCTATTGTAGCTGGTCTTTGCCGGGAACTTAACGGACAGTCTCCCGGAATAACACCCTGAGGATAATCAAAACGTCATGACGCGTATGAAATATCTGGTGGCTGCAGCCACGTTGAGCCTGGTTCTGGCGGGTTGCTCCAGTTCGAAAGATGCGGTGCCCGATAACCCGCCTTCGGAAATCTATGCAACCGCTCAGCAAAAACTGCAGGACGGTGACTTCAAAGGAGCCATCACCCAGTTGGAAGCGTTAGATAACCGCTATCCGTTCGGGCCTTACTCCCAGCAGGTTCAGCTGGATCTGATCTACGCCTACTATAAATCTGCAGATCTGCCGATGGCGCAGGCAGCCATTGACCGTTTTGCACGGCTGAACCCGACCCATCCGAGCATCGACTACGTCATGTATATGCGTGGCCTGACAGACATGGCGTTGGATGACAGTGCCCTGCAAGGTTTCTTCGGTGTTGATCGTTCTGACCGTGATCCCCAGCATGCCCGTGCCGCCTTCCGCGATTTCAGCCAGCTGATTCAGAGCCACCCTGACAGCCAGTATGTCACGGATGCGCAGAAGCGTCTGGTTTACCTGAAAGATCGTCTGGCGAAATATGAACTCTCCGTGGCGCAATATTACACGAAACGCGGCGCATACGTTGCAGTAGTTAACCGTGTTGAGCAGATGATGAAAAATTATCCGGACACGCAGGCAACCCGTGATGCCCTGCCGCTGATGGAAAATGCCTATAAGCAGCTTCAGCTCACAGGCCAGGCTGACAAGGTCGCAAAAATCATTGCCGTTAATCAGTAATGATGCGGTAAAGCAGCAGGACAGGAACGGTGGCTGAGGCCGCCGTTTTTTTTGCATTTGTTTGAATAACAAACAAATAATGAACAACAGCGCCTACGGGGCTGACGATATAACTGAACGATAGTGCGATAGCCGGCGACAACTCTCAAGCACAAATTTTTTAATCTTCGTCACACTTCACATAATCGCCTTCGCTGACAAAAAGTGACAAAAATAAGTGACCTTCATCACAAAATGAGGGCGTCATTAGGCTATGCTGAAGATATCCAAGACGGAAAGACAGAGAGGTAAGTTATATGACAGTCAACATTACCAGCAAACAAATGGATATCACTGATGCAATTCGTCAGCATGTCGAAGACCGTCTCGCCAAACTGGATAAATGGCAAACGCAACTGATTAACCCCCATGTCGTCCTTTCTAAAGAGCCCAACGGTTTTCAGGCTGATGCGACCATCAGCACCCCCAACAGCGGCCCCCTGGTGGCGAGTGCCCGCCATGACGACATGTATGCAGCAGTAAACGAGATGATTACCAAACTGGAGCGGCAGCTCAACAAAGCGCAACATAAAGATGAAGCGCGCCGGGCTGCGACCTGCATCAAAGAGGTCAACCTGGAGCCTGAAGAGCCCTGAGTCCTTCCAGTCATAATGAGCGCGCCCACCGGGCGCGTTTTTTATTGACAAAAAAACGCCAGCGGTTACTTTATATAAGATCAGTGAATAACCTTGGAATTCTATATTGCGCCCACACCTGTTTTTCTTCGCATTCTTTTTTACCTTCCCCTGATTGGGAGGCGATTCGTCACACGATAAAGAATGCGAAGACGAACCAGAAAAAGCCTCCCCCGCGGAGGCTTTTTTTATGGGCCGATTTTGATAAGAAGATAACAAAAGGCAGACATCATGACCGACAACCCTTTACTGGCATTGCGTGAACGCATCACCGCCCTGGACATCAAATTGCTGGATCTGCTGGCGGAACGCCGCGGGCTGGCGCTCGACGTGGCCCGCGCCAAACTGCATACCCACCGCCCTATCCGTGATAAGGCACGTGAGCGGGACCTGCTTGATGCCCTGATCGATGCCGGTAAACAACGTAATCTGGATGGTTTCTATATCACCCGGCTGTTCCAGCTGATTATCGAAGATTCGGTACTGACCCAGCAGGCTCTGCTGCAGCAGCAGCTTAACCAGACAACAGTTCACTCCGCACGTATCGCTTTCCTTGGCCCCAAAGGCTCTTACTCGCACCTGGCTGCCCGCCACTATGCGGCCCGCCATTTCGAACAGTTTGTTGAATGCGGCTGCCTGAAATTCCAGGACATCTTCACACAGGTGGAAACCGGCCAGGCGGACTACGCCGTGCTGCCGATTGAAAACACCAGTTCGGGCTCTATCAATGATGTCTACGATCTGCTGCAACACACCAGCCTGTCGATTGTGGGGGAACTTTCCACCCCGATTGATCACTGTGTCCTGGTCAGTACGCCGACTGAGCTTTCAGCGATTAAAACGGTGTACAGCCACCCGCAACCTTTCCAGCAGTGCACTCAGTTCCTTAACCGCTTCCCGGACTGGAAAATTGAATATTGTGAAAGCACCGCCGCCGCCATGGAGAAAGTGGCTGCGCTGAACTCGCCGGACGTCGCAGCGCTTGGCAGTGAGGCGGGCGGTGCGCTGTACCAGCTTCAGGTGCTGGAGCATAAGCTGGCAAACCAGCAGCAGAACATCACCCGCTTTATTGTACTGGCGCGCAAAGCCATCGACGTGTCTGAACAGGTGCCGGCGAAAACTATGTTGATCATGGCGACCGGCCAGCAGTCCGGTGCCCTGGTTGAGGCATTGCTGGTACTGCGTGAGCACGGCATCGTCATGACCAAACTGGAGTCCAGGCCGATCCACGGCAATCCGTGGGAGGAGATGTTTTATATTGATGTGCAGGCCAACCTGCGCAGCGAGAGTATGCAAAAAGCCCTGCGGGAATTGGCACCGATTACCCGGTCACTGAAAGTGCTCGGCTGTTACCCGACCGAGAACGTGGTGCCGGTTGACCCAAGCTGACGCGGGATCCCTTCCCATAAAAAAGCCACGCGAAACATGGCGTGGCTTTTTGTCTGACATCTTTTTCTGGAAGGTGGTTACTGACGGTTATCGTTGGCTTGCAACAGCAGCGTACGGCTTTCCACCAGGAAACGCTGGGCGTAATCTCCAAACCAATGCTCCACTTTTTTGAAGCTGTCGATAAACGCCTGCTTATCACCCTGCTCCAGCAGGGCAATCGCCTCACCAAAGCGCTGGTAGTAACGCTTGATCAGCGCCAGGTTATTCTCTGACGACATAATAATGTCGGCGTAGAGCTGCGGGTCTTGTGCAAACAGCCGCCCCACCATTGCCAGCTCCAGCCGGTAAATCGGCGACGACAGCGCCAGCAGCTGCTCCAGCTGCACATTCTCCTCAGCCAGATGCAGGCCATACGCGAAAGTCGCGAAGTGGCGCAGCGCCTGGATAAAGGCCATGTTCTGATCGTGCTCCACCGCGCTGATGCGGTGCAGACGCGCGCCCCATACCTGCAACTGCTCCAGCAGCCACTGATAGGCGTCGGGTTCACGGCCGTCGCAATAGACCACCACCTGTTTCGCCAGGCTGCCGACGTCCGGGCCGAACATCGGATGCAGCCCTAACACCGGGCCTTCATGCACTGCCAGCATCGCCTGTAACGGCCGGTTCTTTACTGAGGCAAGATCCACCAGAATGCAGTCGGCAGGCAGGGCCGGCAGGCGGGCAATCACTTGCTCTGTGAGGTGGATCGGCACACTGACAATCACCATCCCGGCGTCTGACAGCAGCTCATCCGCCCGCGGCCAGTCATCCTGCTCCAGCACCCGGACCTGATAGCCGGAGAGCGTCAGCATACGGTTAAACAGCTGCCCCATTTTGCCCTGCCCGCCGATAATGACCACCGGCCGCAGTTCGGGGCGGAGCGTTTTGAACCCTTTGTCATTCTCACTGGAATAGGATTCCCGCATAACCCGGCGTAACACATCCTCAATCAGATCCGGCGGCACACCGAGCGCTTGCGCCTCCTGGCGGCGGGAGGCCAGCATAGAGGCTTCCCGCTCCGGGACGTAGATCGGCAAGCCATAACGGCTTTTCACTTCGCCAACCTCAGCCACCAGTTTCAGACGCTTTGCCAGCAGATCCAGCAAGGCTTTATCGACCTCATCGATTTGATCGCGCAACGCGGTCAGCTCAGCCACCATACCTTTTACTCTCCTGCTTTACGTTCGACCAGCGCATTACCCAGCTGTTGATGCATATCACGCAACAGCGTTTCGGTGCTTTCCCAGTTGATGCACGCATCAGTGACTGAAACGCCGTAACGCAGTTGATCGCGCGGCTGCTCTGAAGACTGATTGCCCTCATGCAGATGGCTCTCCAGCATCAGACCGGTAATAGAACGGTTGCCGGCCTTAATCTGGTCAATCGCGGATTGCGCGACCAACGGCTGACGGCGGTAATCTTTATTTGAGTTGCCGTGGCTGCAATCTATCATCAGAGAAGGGTGAAGTCCTGCTTCGCTCATCTGCTGCTCACAGGCCGCGACATGTTCAGCGCTGTAGTTCGGCGTCTTCCCGCCACGCAGAATCACGTGCCCGTCCGGGTTACCCTGGGTTTGCAGCAGGCACACCTGCCCCGCCTGGTTGATGCCGACAAAACGGTGCGGCATGGCAGCGGCGCGCATGGCATTGATCGCCGTGCCCAGGCTGCCGTCGGTGCCGTTTTTGAACCCGACCGGCATGGACAGGCCGGAGGCCATCTCGCGGTGGGTCTGAGACTCGGTAGTCCGCGCCCCGATGGCCGACCAGCTGAAGAGATCGCCCAGGTACTGCGGGCTGTTCGGATCCAGAGCTTCTGTCGCCAGCGGCAACCCCATACCAACCAGCTCAAGCAGCAGGCGGCGCGCAATATGCAGGCCCGCTTCCACATCAAATGACCCATCCATATGCGGATCGTTGATCAGCCCTTTCCAGCCCACGGTGGTACGGGGCTTTTCAAAGTAGACGCGCATCACAATGTACAGGTGGTCACTGAGTTCCTCAGCCAGATCTTTCAGACGGCGTGCGTATTCCAAAGCCGCTTCAGGATCGTGGATTGAGCAAGGGCCGCAGACAATCAGCAGGCGGTGATCGTGGCCTTTAAGAATATTAGCGATGATGTCACGCGACTGCGCAATATTGCGCTGATCTTCAGTGCTTAATGGGAACTGTTTCTTCAGCTCTTCCGGAGTAATCAGTACCTCTTCCGCGCTGATATGTACATTGTTGAGGGCATCTTTTTGCATTACGTCGGTCCTGTCAGTTATCGGGGGCAGCCGGTCTCGCCGCTGCAATACCCTCACCTTACCACGGAATGTAAATTATTCAATCCATAATTCGTAAATAATAAATTACACTGTTTTAATTACACCCTACCCACCCTGAAATCCCATACATAATGAAAAAGATATAGCCATATAAATCAATACATTAAAACACTATCTGACTTATCTGCTTTTAGCAGAATTTTCCGCTTTTCTTGGGTAGAAAACTGTAAAAATAATATTACATCATAGGGCTGCTGATCCCGACGTTACGGCTGAACGCAGCGGCCCCGGCGGCGGGCGCAGCACCGGCCCCCAAAACC
>NZ_PJZH01000052.1 GCF_002858715.1 Chimaeribacter coloradensis
GACGGGAACCCCTGTTGCAAATAGAGCGGCCGTTGCAGCGTGGGAAACAGCCAATGGAACAGCCCGCCCAGCCCGCCCATGCCGAAGGTAAACGCCGCCAGCAGCAGCAGCACCCAGAGCAGCGGGGAACGCAGCCGCCGCCAGCCGCGCCGTTCAGTGCCCATCGCCGCCCTCCTCCACAAGATCGTCAAGATGCAGCACGCCCAGCGGCCGCCCCTGCTCGTCCTCCACCGGCAAACAGCGGGTGCCGCGCGCCACAAACAGTGACAGCGCGTCCCGCAGCGTCAGGCTGGCGGCCACCGGCTCCCCCTCTGCCTGCCCCGGCCGCACCCGTTGCGCCACCTGCGCCTGCGCCAG
Source organism: Chimaeribacter coloradensis (assembly GCF_002858715.1). Taxonomy (GTDB): domain Bacteria; phylum Pseudomonadota; class Gammaproteobacteria; order Enterobacterales; family Enterobacteriaceae; genus Chimaeribacter; species Chimaeribacter coloradensis. The sequence continues at coordinate 358 of NZ_PJZH01000052.1, forward strand.
CAATTTGATGCCGAGGTCACTGCGGCCGAAGAACTCGCGCACAAAGGGGGTGGCGGGCCGCTGCAACAGCTCGCGCGGCGTGCCCTGCTGCACCACCTTGCCCTGATCCAGCAGCACGATGCGGTCACCCAGCGCCAGCGCCTCGTCGATGTCATGGGTCACCAGCACCACGGTGCGCCCGGAGATCTGGTGGATGCGCGCCACCTCCTGCTGCAACGCGCTGCGGGTGACCGGGTCGAGCGCGCCGAACGGCTCATCCATCAGCAGCACTTCCGGGTCAGCCGCCAGCGCCCGCGCCACCCCGACCCGCTGCTGCTGCCCGCCGGAGAGCTGGTGCGGGTAGCGGCCGCGGAACAGCGCCGGCTCCAGGTGCAGCAGCGCCAGCAGCTCGGTGACGCGGTCGCGGATTTTCGCCTTCGGCCATTTCAGCAGCTGCGGCACGGTGGCGATGTTCTGCTCCACCGTCCAGTGCGGGAACAGCCCAATCGACTGAATGGCATACCCCATGCGCCGCCGCAGATCCTGCGGTTTGAAGGCGTGGATCTCCTCGCCCGCGAACAGGATTTTGCCGTGGTCATGCTCCACCAGCCGGTTAATCATCTTCAGCGTGGTGGACTTGCCGGAGCCGGAGGTGCCGATCAGCACCGTGAATTCGCCGTCGGCGATGGTGAGGGACAGATCATCCACCACCGGTTTCCCGGCGTAGAATTTGCTTACCTGCGAAAACTGGATCATCTGCGGGAGGGTTCCAATAACGAGACAAGAAAGGTAAACAGGCCGTCGATGACCACCGCCATCAACACCACCGGGATCACCCCCAGCAGCACCAGATCCAGCGCGCTGCTCAGCAGCCCCTGGAACATAATGGCCCCGAAGCCGCCTGCGCCGATCAGCGCCGCTACCATCGCCAGCCCCACGGTCTGCACCGCCACCACCCGCACGCCGGCGAGGATCACCGGCAGCGCCAGCGGCAGCTGCACCTGCCGGAACAGCTGGCCGCGCGTCATGCCCATGCCGCGCGCCGACTCCAGCACATTGGCCGGGACAGAGGCCAGCCCCGCCACCACGCTGCGCACCAGCGGCAGCAGCGAATAGAGCACCAGCGCGATGATCGCAGGCGCGGTGCCGATGCCGCGGATGCCAAGCCGCCCGAGCCACGGCCAGGCGGCCGCCAGCCCGGCCAGCGGGGCGAGCAGCAGGCCGAACAGCGCAATCGACGGGATGGTCTGGATGATGTTGAGCAGCGGGAACAGCGGCCCGCGCCAGCGGGCGGAGCGGTAACAGAGCACGCCGAGCGGCAGCCCGATCAGCAGTGACGGCAGCAGGGTGCCGCCCAGCAGGCCGAGGTGCTGCCACAGGGCATCATTGAACACCTCTTCGCGGTTGGCGTACTCCTGCAACAGTGACAGCGCATCCAGCCGCCCGCTGACCAGCAGCGCGGCCACCGGCAGCACCATCTGTGCCGCCAGCAGCAGCCGCAGGCCACGCCGGGCGGTGAGGTGCGTCACCGCATCCGCGCCGATCAGCAGGCAGAGCGCCGCGCCTGCCCAGTAGCCGCCGCCCAGCGACGTGCGCGCGATGCTCTCCTCGCCGCCGGAGAGCGCCTGCGCCGTCAGCCCCGCCTGCTGCGTCAGCAGGAACAGCAGCGCCTCCGCCAGCAGCAGCGCCGCCAGCGAGGGGGTGCGCCGGGGCGGCAGAAAAGCCAGCACCGCCAGCCCGGCCAGCGGCAGCCACCGCAGCGCGCCTGCGCCGTGCAGCAGCGACAGCAGCCCCATCGCCTCGCCCGACACCAGCCGGTTCGGCGCATGGCTGACGAACCCCAGCCCGCCGAGCGCCGCCGCCAGCAGCGCCGTGAGCAGCAGCAGCACCGGGTTCAGGCGGCGCGGTTCAAGGTGCGCACCCGCCATCAGGACTTCACGAAGCCTTTATCTTTCAGGTATTTCTGCGCCACTTTTTTCGCGTCACGCCCGCCTACCGCAATCTGCGCATTGAGTTTTTGCAGCGTCGGCCCATCCAGCGAGGCGAACACCGGCTTCAGCAGCGCCGGGATGTTTTTATGCTGGTTGAGCACCGCTTCGCGGATGATGGGTGCCGGGGCGTAGATCGGCTGCACGCCCTGCGGGTCGCTCAGGGTCTGTAAGCCCAGCGCCGCCACCGGGCCGTCGGTGCCGTAGGCCATCGCAGCGTTGACGCCGGAGGTCTGCTCCGCCGCGGCTTTGATGGTCACGGCGGTATCACCGCCTGCCAGCGACAGCAGCTGATCCTGCTTCAGGGTGAAGTGGTACGCCTGCTGGAAAGCGGGCAGCGCGTCCGGCCGCTCGATAAACTCCGCCGACGCCGCCAGTTTAAAGGCACCGCCGCCGCTGATGTATTTGCCGAGGTCGTCCAGGCTCGCCAGGTGGTTCTGCTGCGCCAGATCCTGGCGCACCGCAATCGTCCAGGTGTTGTTGGCCGGGGCCGGGTCAAGCCAGACGATCTTGTTCTGGTCGTAATCGAGCTGTTTCACCTTCTCATAGCCCGCCTGCGCATCTTTCCACGCCGGGTCGTTCTCCTGCGAGAAGAAGAACGCGCCGTTGCCGGTGTACTCCGGGTAGAGGTCAATTTCACCGGCGGCAATCGCCCCGCGCACCACTTTGGTGTTGCCGAGTTGCAGGCGGTTGGTGGTTTTGATGCCGTTGGCCTCCAGCACCTGGATGATCAGGTTGCCGAGCAGCGAACCTTCGGTATCAATTTTCGAGCCGACGCGCACGGCGTCAGCCGCCTGCGCCAACCCGGACACAGCGACCAGCGCCACCGCCAGCCAGCGCCCGATAAGGGTGGAACGGGACATGGAACTCCTCCTGAGGGTTATCGCGTGCCTCGGGGAGAAACACGCCTGCTGTCAAAAGGATAGCCGCGATTTTCCGGCTGACCAGTCACAGGGGCGTACGGTGCGACAAAACGCCGCTTTTCGGAGAAGTACCGGGGGGAGGAAAATGTGGGGGGAAGAACCGGCAGGCGGGTGCCTGCCGGGGAACTGCGCGGGGATCAGAAGCCTTCCAGCACTGCTTTGCCGCGGGACTTGCCGGACTCCAGCAGCGCATGGGCGCGGCGCAGGTTTTCGGCGTTGATGGTGCCGAAATGCTGGCCGACGGTGGTGCTGAGCACGCCGCTGTCCAGCAGATCCGCCACGCGGTTCAGCAGTTCATGCTGTTTGATCATATCCGGCGTTTCGAACATGGAGCGGGTGAACATCAGCTCCCAGTGCAGCGAGATCGCCTTGCGTTTCAGCGGCATCGCGTCCAGCGCGGCCGGGTCATCAATCAGCCCCAGTTTGCCCTGCGGGGCCAGCACTTCCACCAGCTGCGCGTAGTGGCTGTCGGTGTGGGTCAGGCTGGCGATGTGCGTCACCTGATCGATGCCGAGCGCCTTGAGTTGCGGGGCCAGCGGCTGATGGTGGTCAATCACATGGTGCGCGCCCTGCTGCGTCACCCACGCCTGGGTTTCGCCGCGTGAGGCGGTGCCGATCACCGTCATGCGGGTGAGCTGACGCGCCAGCTGGGTCAGGATCGAGCCGACGCCGCCCGCCGCCCCGACAATCAGCAGCGTCTCGCCTTCGCCGCCCTGTTCCGTGACGCCGAGCCGATCAAACAGCAGCTCCCAGGCAGTGATGGAAGTCAGCGGCAGCGCGGCGCTGTCGGCAAAGCCCAGCGAAGCGGGTTTGCGGCCGACGATGCGCTCATCCACCAGGTGGAATTCGCTGTAGCAGCCGGGGCGGATGATTGACCCGGCGTAGAAGACCTCATCGCCCGGTTTGAACAGCGTCACTTCCGGCCCGACTGACTCGACCACCCCGGCGACGTCCCAGCCCAGCACCCGCGGCCCGTTGGTCTCGCCGCCGGCGCGCACTTTGGTGTCCACCGGGTTCACGGCAATCGCTTTTACCTGCACCCGCAGGTCACGCGCGCCGGGTTGCGGCACCGGCAGGTCGGTATCAAACAGCGCGCGTGGGTCATTGATCGGCAGGCCGGGTTGTTCATAAGCAATGGCTTTCATCTTCAGCTCCTTAGCGATTAGGGTCGCGGCACGCCGCAGCGCGCCTCAGGCCTTAATCATAGCCGCTGCCCCCGGCGGGATATAGCCGTGCCACAGAGCAACAGTTTCATTGCGGGAGTGAAAGTGGAAGGTTTACGTCCTTCTGCATTAATCAGATGCTTGTTTCATAGACCCGGATTCCGATGAGCGCTTGATGGTGCTCTGGATGATCTCCCAGATCTGCCGTAAACGCGCGATATAGAGGTCATCACAGATGAGGTCGATCATCGTGTCCAGCGCGTCGTTAGTGCCCCCGCCCTCCGGCGCGGCCAGTGTTACGGCGGGGTCGCCCAGCAGAATCTGGTAGAGCCGGGTGCGCAGGCCGTGATCCTTGCCGATGCGCTCTAAATCAAAGACAGTGCGGATATTCAGCTCCCGTAGCTGGAGCGTTTTTTTCGAGCCGACGGCGATGATTAACTGGGCCTGCGCCACCCAGTCAATGACCTCATATAATCCATAGGGCGTTTCCACAAACAGCTGGATCGGGTTGGCAGTGGCGAGGTTTTGCACATCCTCAATCTCAAATTCTGCCAGCCGGAATTTCATAAAGGGATCGATACCGATGATCATATCCAGCGGATACTCCTTCATCAGTTTTTCATCATCCTGATTAACCCGCCGGCCGGCCAGTTTGGGGAACCGTGCAATCAGTAAATCAATAAAGGCCAGCGGATAAAGCCCCACCAGCAGCGCCAGCGCAATAATAAGTAAAGCGGTGCCGCCTGAACTGGTTTGAGCCACCGCTGCCGCGCCGCAGAGCGGCAATACCTGGTTGCAGGAGGAAGACGGTGCCGCCTCACTGCTCAGAATGCCGCTGTAATAGAGTGCACCTACGACCACCAGGGGCAATAAAATACGGAAACAAGCGCGGAAAAAGGAGAGCGGTGAGAGATCAAAATTCGCTACCCGGCGCAGCAGATATTGCAGCGTCCACAAATAGGCCCCCAGAAACGTAAACGTAAATACCACCTGAAAAAGATCCGGGTAAATTTTCAGGTTATCCAACGACATATTGTGGATATGGCTCAGGCTGTCGAGTGAGAGAATAAACCCCATTAAGGTAATAAAAATATAGAGCAGAACGGGAAAGAAATAGTAAACCAACATCTTTAAGCCATCACATTGGTTACCGTTCTCCTCCGCGCTGCTGCCGTATTTGTGTTTCATCACTTCAAAAGAGGGAATGGGATGCCCCTTCTGTAAATTAAACATCTTTTCCAGCTCAATTAATAAATCTGAGCGTACCGCGCGGATATTGCAGCGGCCAAGGTATAACCCTACCGGCAAAAGAAAGGCCATTATTAAGGCGATCAGATAGATAACGGAATCGATCTGTTTAAAATAGCCCATCATATTTACCTTTTTAGCGGGCAGGAAAAAGCGCTTAACAGCATTGCTCTGTTAAGCAGACCGTCTAAACACCCTATTTACATTTCTGATCTACACCCGCTTCTTTGCGCCGGATAATACTGAAAATGCATATTAGCCGCGGTTTTGAGAAGGGCGCGGCCTATCATTTCACAGCTCATTGTTTCGCACGGAAATTATTTCATAATCATGAAAATGATAAGCGGAGTAAGGGATGAAAATTTCATAAAAAGAGGGGCATAGCGCCCCTCCGGCAGGTTACAGCACCGGGCCGCGCGGCACGAAAACGTGGCCGACGCCCGCTTCGATCAGTTTCTTCACCAGCTCAAAGCCGCCGTTCGGCTGGCTGTGGGCGAACTCGCGCTCCGGGGTGAAGATCGGGCTGGCCCAGTAGAGGTTGACCTTGTCGCCATAGACCTTGGGCATCGGCACTTTGCTGGCCGGGGAGCAGAGCGCGTCAGAGAGCACAAAGCCCTCGTAGCCCTGCGGTGCCATCGGCGACTCCACGGTGTGCCCCTCGCCCAGCCAGTTGATGGTGGTCCACGGCAGCTGCGCAAACCCGGAAAGCGCGCTCGCCATCTGCACGGCGCTCTGCTCGGTGACGTACTGCGCCTCCACGGCAAACGCCATCTCCATGCGGCGGTAGTCGCCGGCGTCGTCGTTGAACAGGATCTCCACACAGGGCATCGGCCGGATGCTGACGCCCAGGGTCAGAAAGTAATAGACGCCGTCATGCTCATGCTGCGAGATCGCCATCGGCGGCCAGCTTCCCTGGTCGATGGTGTAATACTTCACCGAGGGGCCGAAACGCGCTTCGTAGCGCTCCAGGAACTGCTGCTGAAGCTTCTGCCACGGGTGGTGCTCATGCTGGTGCTGCCAGGTGCGCCAGAAGTGGCGCGTCTCCTCTGCCCGCGCGTACTGCTGGTTGGTGGAGGCGGAGCCGAGCGGGAAGGTGCTGCCGTTTTCTTTCAGGCAGCTGGCGGCGTAGCTCACCTGATGGTCGATGTAGAGGCTCCAGCCCGGCACCACCGCCAGCAGCTGGCCGTGGTACCAGAGCGCCGCGCCGTCATCGCTTTCGTTCCAGATCACCTGAATCCCGTTCGGGTGCAGCGGCGGCTCGCCGTCCAGGCTGCGGCAGTAGGCGGCGGGCATCATCGGGGCCAGCCCCTGTTCGGTGGCGGTCGTGTCCTCCCCCACCGGGGCCGGTTGCAGGTTGCGCACCCAGCAGGCGCGGATGCCGGGGAAGCGTTCGCGCATGTCGCCCTGCGCATAGAGGTAGAAATAGACCACCCGGTCATCCTGTTCGACCACGGCAATAAGTGTCTGTTTATGGTTGCTGACTTCGGCGATCAATTCGGACTGGCGCATGACACCTCAATAAAATCGTATGTTCCTCGCATTAAACGAAGTGTAGAACGCCTTTCCGCCCGTGCGCACGGGCAAAACTCCCAAAAATTGCGGTAACGGCCAGAAAAATGCGCCGGTCACGCAGAGGCACGGCAGTGCTGGCGGAACAGGTTGGCAAGGTGGGCGCTCATCGGCGTCAAGGCTGTCTCTTTGCGCTGGATCAGGTAGAAGGTCGCGCGCGGCAGCGGCAGGTCGAGGTCAAACGCCATCAGCTGCTGGCCGAGGATCGGGTCTTCAATCACATCCCGCGGCAGGATGCTGAGAAAATCACTCTTCGCCAGCAGGCTGGTGCTGGACATAAACGTCTCGCAGGTGACGCTGACTGTCGGCATCACGCCGAGGCTGACGAACAGATCCACCAGCTGTTTGTAGTAGCTGCCGCGCGGCGTCGGCAGCGTCCAGTCACACTGCATCAGTTCCTGCAACGTCCGCGCCCCGGCGCAGGGATGGCCGCAGCGGCCCACCACCCGGTACTCCTTCTCCATCAGCTTTTCATACAGCAGTTCGTTATCAAACGAGGCGTGGTAGTAGGTGTTGATGGTGAAATCGAGCTCGCCCTGCCGCAGCTCCGGGATCATCGACACCAGCTGCCCCTCCAGCACCCGCACTTTGACGTGCGGGTAGGCGCGGTGAAAGCGGGTGATCACCTCCGGCATGATGGTGCGCGCCACGCTGGCCCCGACGCCGATGCTGACCCGGCCGCCGATGTTGCCCAGCCGCTGCTGGATGTCCTCCTGCGCGGCGCGCAGCTCCTCCAGGATCAGGCTGGCGTGGCGGAAGAACGCCTCGCCGCACTCCGTGAGCTGGACGCCCTGCCGGTGGCGGATGAACAGGCGCGCGCCCAGCCCCTCCTCCAGCTCCTTGATCGCCTTGGTCAGCGCCGGTTGGGAGAGGCTGAGCAAACGGGCGGCGGCGCGGATGCTGCCCTGGCGGGTCACTTCCACAAAAGCGCGCAGTTGGTGCAGTTTAATCGGGGAGGCCATGATGCTGATAACCCTTGTTTATCACCAAAAAGATTTTGGCATCTTATCGGCACCGGTCAGCTTGTGTACATTGAAAATATCTCAGACTGAACACGATTCTGATCTACCACACATGACCGCGGGCGCAGACCACCACTGACGCCCCGGCACCCGGCCACCGCGCCGGGACGGCCGCACGCCCTCTTCTGCATAGCGGCCTTTTGTTGTACGGCAACATCTCATACGGGTAAGGCAGTCCCGTCTCCGCGATCGCACCGCTGTGCGTGAACGGCACAAGGCTGCCCCGGGCTTGCTGCCCCAGCAGGCCGGAGACCGGTAAGATGAGGCCGCCCGCCGCCCTCCTCTCTGACCTGTCCCCGCCTGT
>NZ_PJZH01000053.1 GCF_002858715.1 Chimaeribacter coloradensis
CAGGGCGCGGGGATGCAAGGGGCGCGCGCCTACGCGCCCCTTGCGCGGTGGCGGCAGCGGGGCCGCAGAAAGACGCTGAACGTGAGCCAACGCAACCTACCCCGATCCAATGAAAAAACCCTCGTCTGCCAAACAACCGGAACCTTTCCACAAAACCAAGAGTAAAAAGCGCCTGCGGGCGCGCCAGCCCGCCCCCTTACCTTACCCGCTGCCGCCGCTCATGCTGCAACCGCTCCAGACCAAAAATCACCCGCTGCAAATCGCGCTCCTGCGGCGCGCTCAGCATCGGGAAGCGGAAGCTGAAACGGGTCTGGCTCTGGGTGTCGCCTTTGCGGTCCAGCACCTGGTTCACCATCACATCCACAAACTGGATGTCCAGCGTGAAGCTGCCGAACATCCCGAGATCCAGCTCCGCATTGCGCAGCACCGTGCCCGGCTGCAAGGTGCCGGTAAAGGCTTTGTTGGCATAGAGGCAGATGCCGCCGAGTGAAATATCTTTCACCTGGAAGCAGAAATCGCCGTAGCCCGGCAGGGTGCCGCGGCAGCTGAACTCCAGGGAGAGCGGCGTGTTGACGCGGAAATACTCACGACGCTGGATGGCGTACAGCGAGGCGGGCAGCGGCGCATAAAAGGCCGGCAGCCCCTGCCACGTCTGCTCGCGCAGCCCGCCGTTCAGGGTGAATTCAATCTTCGCGGCGGCGGTTTCCGCCACCACCCCCAGGGACTCCGCTTCCAGCACGATGCGGTTCTCATGGCTGACGCTGCTCAGGTCGAGCACCCATTCGTGGCTCTCCGGCAGCACCGCCAGCACTTTGGTCACGAACTGGCCGCGCGCATGGCTCACCATCACGGCGATATCCTGCGTTTCGAGGTCACGCAGGCTCGCAATGATGGCGAGTGGGCTGGTCTTCAGAAATTGGTCTTTGTCGCTGTTACTCACCTGGCTTCCCCGTGGTTAAAAAGATCTAATCCCTGAGTATCGGCAGCGCAGGCCACAGCTTTAGCCTTCAGCCACAGGGCCACTGGCGCGTTGTGGCCCGGCTGTGCCATGCTTGAGCCGGGCGTGGTAACCCGGTTCAGCAATCTCAGGAGGGCAGAATGAGCGAGGCAGTCAGCCTGTTAGCGGAGGAGAGCCGCCGGCAGCGCATGGTGGAGTTGTTATTGCGGCTCGCGCCGCGTGAGGGCTATACGCAGTCCGCGCTGGAAAACGTGCGCTTTATGCGCGCCAACCAGCCGTTGCCGCGCACGCCGGTGCTCTACGAGCCGAGCATCGTGATCGTCTGCCAGGGGCGCAAACGCGGCTTCTTCGGCGATCAGGCGTTCGTCTACGATGCGCAGCACTATCTGGTGCTGTCGGTGCCGCTGCCGTTTGCCACCGAAACCGAGGCCAGCCCTGAGGAGCCGATGCTGGCCGTGGCGCTGCGGCTTGACCTCACCACCACCGCCGACCTGATGCTGGCGATTGAGGAGGGGCATGGGCGCATCGCCGCCGAGCCGAAAAGCATGGTCGCCACGCCGCTGACCGGCAAGCTCAGCGACAGCCTGCTGCGGCTGCTGGAGGCGCTCAGCACGCCGCTGGAAGCGGACATCCTCGGGCCGTCGCTGGTGCGGGAGATCTGCTTCCGGGTGCTGATGGGCGAGCAGGGCGGCGCGATGCGTGCGGCGCTGGTGCAGCAGGGCAATTTCGGCAAAATCGCCCGCGCGCTGCGCCGCATCCACCAGCACTATGACGCCGCGCTGGACGTCAGCCGGCTGGCCGGGGAGGCGGGCATGAGCGTGCCGGCCTTCCATGCGCACTTCAAGGCGGTGACCCAGACCACGCCGATCCAGTATCTGAAATCGACCCGGCTGCACCAGGCGCGGCTGATGATGATCCGCCATGACGTCACCGCGGCGGCGGCGGCGATTCAGGTCGGCTATGAAAGCCCGTCGCAGTTCAGCCGCGAGTTCAAACGCTTCTTCGGCCGCCCGCCGGGTGAGGAGATCGCCCACATGAAACAGACCCTGGCGTTGACCCCGGCCGCTGCCTTTTCCCATTATGTGACGGCACAAAGCTGACCGGCGGCTACGCTTAAGGCTGCAATCAACACGGGAGAAGGGAATGACACAGTGGGCTATTTTACTCGCGGCGATCGTGGCGGAAGTGATTGCCACCTCGGCACTGAAAGCCAGCGACGGCTTTACCCGGCCGGGGCCGGTGCTGCTGATGGCGGCAGGCTACGGCATCGCGTTTTACCTGCTGTCGCTGACCCTGCGCACCCTGCCGGTGGGCGTCGCCTATGCCATCTGGTCCGGGGTGGGGGTGGTGCTGATCACGCTGGTGGGCTGGCTGCTGTTCGGCCAGAAACTCGACGCCCCGGCGCTGATCGGCATGGCGCTGATTGTGGCGGGTGTGGTGATCATGAACCTGTTCTCCCACTCGGTCAGCCACTGATCCGGGGGAATGTGAGCCGCTTCTCACCCTTTCCGCCAGACACCGCTATGCTGGAAAAAGGCGCAGGATCAAATGGTTGAACACCCGCGCCCGGGCTATTTTCACAATGGAGAGATCAATGGCGAAGAAATTGGACTGGAGATGGGGCGCGGCAGCGCTGGCAGGGCTGCTGTTACCACTCACGGCAGGCGCAGCAGACAACGGCGCACCCCCCGGCTACCAGCTGGAAAAAGTGGTGATCATGAGCCGCCACGGCATCCGCGCCCCGCTGGTGAACTACGGCGATGTGCTGGCGGAGTCCACGCCGCACCCCTGGCCGGTGTGGAAGACGCCCGGCGGGCTGCTGACCCCGAAAGGCGGGCAGGTGGAGGAACAGGTCGGGGCCTATTTCCGCGCCTGGCTCGGCACCACCGGGCTGCTGGCGGCTGAAGGCTGCCCGGCCCCGGAACAGGTGTTTACCTACGCCAACAGCCTGCCGCGCACCATCGACACCGCCACCCACTTCGTCGCCGGGGCTTTCCCGGGCTGTGGTGTCCGCGTCACGCACCAGTTGCTGGTCGGCACCATGGATCCGACCTTCAACCCGATTATCACCGCCGACGTTACCGACACCTTCCGCCGGGAGGCGCTGCGCTCAATCAATGACCATGCGGGTGAAGGCGGCATTGACGGCCTGAACCGACGGCTGGCCCCGAATTACGCCTTCCTGGAGCAGGTGCTGGATTACCCCAACAGCAACACCTGCAAAAAAGAGAAGCGCTGTTCACTGGCTGAACAGCCCTCCCAGGTGCAGCTGACGCAGGGCAAGGAGCCGGGCATCACCGGGCCGCTGCGCACCGCCACCGGCGCGGCTGACGCCTTTATGCTGCAATATTATGAGGGCTACCCGCTTAACGACGTGGCCTGGGGCAAGGTCTCCACCCCGGCGCAGTGGCAGCAGTTAGAGGCAATCAAAAACCTCTACCATGAGACGCTGTTCGGCTCCCCGGCCATTGCTGCCAACGCTGCCGCGCCGCTGCTGGGCTTTATCCGCCAGGCGCTGGACGGCACCCACGGCAAAACGCCGGATGAGCAGGCGGCGCAGCAGGCGAAACTGGCGGTGCTGGTGGGGCATGACTCCAACATCGCCTCGCTGCTGGCGGCGCTGAACGTGCAGGATTACCAGCTGCCGGAACAGTATGAGCGCACGCCGATCAGCGGCGCGGTGGTGTTCCAGCGCTGGCATGACAGCCACGCCAACCGCGATCTGCTGAAAGTGGAGTATGTCTACCCGACCACGGAGCAGATCCGCAACAACAGCGCGCTGACCCTGCAAACCCCGCCACAGCGCGTCACCCTGCGTTTAAACGGCTGCCCGGCCGATGCACAGGGCTTCTGCCCGTTCAGCGATTTCCAACAGGCGATGGCGCAGCCGCGCCCGGAAACAACTAAGGGGAAATGATGCAAACCCGGCCGGACAGCCCGCCGCACCTTCAGCCTGACCAACAGGTGGTGCTGTTTGATGGTGAGTGCCCACTCTGCCACCGGCTGGTGCGCTTTCTGTTGCGCGCTGACCGGCAGCGCGTGCTGCGGCTTGCAACGGTGCAGTCTCCCGCCGGGCAGGATCTGCTGCGCTGGGCCGGGCTGCCCACGGATAATTTCAATACCATCGCCTGGATCCACGACCGGCAGTTGCAGGTGCGGTCGGAGGCGTTTTTTGCCATTCTGGCGCAGCTCGGCTGGCCGTGGCGTATGCTTTCGATCCTGCGCCTGTTCCCCCTTGGGCTGCGTGATGGGGTATATAACGGCGTGGCGAAAAACCGCTACCGCTGGTTCGGCACGTTGCCGGCCGGATCGGCACTGCCGGGCGCACAGGAGCCGGGGCGTTATCTGTCAGGTGGGCAGGGCGGGGGGGAATAGCTGAGCATTTTCGGGGTGTTGGCGCATTTGTTTACATTTTAATAACATCATGCGCCGCAATCCGATCTACACTGAACAGGTTGAAAGCATCCTGATAAGAATCCTGACATAATCCAGTTTGTTCCGCCCGCCTTGCGCGGGCTTCTTTTTATCTGGCCGCCGCTCAGCCTTTTTCCACCGGCCCTTTTTCCACCGGCCACTGTGCGTTGAGATCTCCCCATTCCGTCCAGGCCCCGTCATAGAGCTTGGCGTCGATGCCCAGCGTCGCCAGGGCAAACACCAGCGCCGCCGCCGTCACGCCGGAACCGCAGCTCGCCACCACCGGTTTCTCCAGATCGACCCCCTGATCGATAAAGGTCTGCTTCAGCGCCTCCGGCTTTTTCAAACGGCCATCGGCGGAGAGCAGCGTAAAGGGCACATTCAGGCTATTCGGGATGTGGCCGCTGTGCAGGCCGGGGCGCGGCTCCGGCACCTCGCCGCGGAAGCGCCCGGCGGCGCGGGCGTCGATGATCTGCGCGTCGCCGTTCTGGCTGAGCTCACTGACCTGATCAATGGATTTCACCTGGCTGCGGTCAAAGGCGGCGCGGAAAGTCTGCGGCGGGCGGCTCACCTCGCCCTGTTCCAGCGGCCGATCCTCAGCGCGCCAGGCGTTGATGCCGCCGTCCAGCACCCGCACATCCTGTGCGCCGTAGTGGCGCAGCATCCACCAGATACGCGGCGCGGAGAAAAAGTCCCCCTCGTCATAGGCGATGATGGTCTGATCGTTACGCAGGCCGAGCTTACCCGCCTCACGGGCAAAGAAGGCATCTTCCGCCAGCATGTGCGGCAGCGGCGTGTTCTGGTCGGAGAGTTTGTCCACGTCGAAATAGACCGCGCCGGGAATGTGCGCCGCGCGGTACTCCTCTTCGAGCGGCCGTGGCGGGGTGGTGCCGGGCTTGGCCTTGCGGCAGTCAAGCACGATCAGGTTGTCATCCTGGAGGTGTTTTTCCAGCCAGTGCGGGGTAACGAGGTAAGAAGAGGTCATAACGTCGCATTCCTTTGTTGTAACGGGGGCACGGCGGCATCAGGGTAGGTGATGTCACCGGGGATCAGGGAGTAAACCCAGGCGTGGCAGGGCTTACCGTGAAAATAGAGCCGGTTGCGGTGCAGCCCTTCGGCGGTGGCACCGACTTTTTCAGCCACCCGGCAGCTGCGGTGGTTGCGCTCCATCGCCACAATCTCCAGCCGCGTCAGCGCCAGCCGCTCAAAGGCGAACTGGCTGGCTGCCCGCACCGCCAGCGGGGCCAGCCCCCGGCCGGTGTGGTCGCTGTGGGTCCAGTAGCCGATGTTGGCCATATGGTATTCATAGCTGATGCGGTTCAGGGAGATGGCACCGATGATGCCGCCGCTGTTGAGGTCAAACAGGTTGAAATTGTATTCACTGCCGCGGGAACGTTTCTGCTCTGAATCCCGCAGGAAACGCAGGCTGTCGGCCACGTTATAGGCGGGGGTGCACCAGCTCTCCCAGCGGCCGATGTCGGCCTGGGAGTCACGCACGGCGCGGCAGAGCAGCGGGGCGTCCGCCTCTTCCGGGGCGCGGATTTCGATGGCGGTATCACGGTATATCAGGCGTGGGATCATAGCACTATCCTCATCGGCAGGGCCGTTCAGCGTTACCCATTCTGCGGCTGGGTGTCAATGTTTTCAGCGTCATCCCCGGGCAGCAGCATCACCAGTTTCAGCGCCGGGCTGGCGGCCGGGTAGAAAGTCTGCTGGCGGTAGGCCACTTCGCCGCGCTGCGGGTGGCGGAAGCGGCGCACACCGCCCTCGCGCGCCATCACCGCCTGGCCGTGCCACCAGGTGTCAAACTGCGGGCTGGCGCGGCAGAGCGCCTCTACCTGTTCGCGCACCGGCGCGGAGTGCGGGAAGTGGCGCGTCTCGGCGCGGAACTCCGCCACCACGCGCCGGGCGCGCTCCGGCCAGTCCGCCACCAGGTGCTGCGCCAGCGGGTGCAGGAACATGAACCGCAGCAGGTTAGGGGCCGGGTCGCTGCCGAGGAAACCGCTGAACAGCGCCTGCGCCGGGGCATTCCAGGCGACCACATTCCAGACGCTGTCCAGCAGGTAGCCGGGGCAGCGGAGCTGCTGCACGCTCTCCAGCAGCGCCGGGCTGACGGCGTCTGCCGCGTCCTGGCTTTCCGGGTCACTGGCCTGGGCGAGGGAGAAGAGGTAGTCACGCTCTGCCGTGCCGAGTTGCAGCGCCCGCGCCAGCCGCGCCAGCGTCAGGGGCGAGACGGAGACCTCGCGCCCCTGTTCGATCCAGGTGTACCAGGTGGTGCTGATGCCGCTGAGCTGCGCCAGCTCTTCACGGCGTAACCCGCTGGTGCGGCGGCGCGGGGCGCCCGGCAGCCCGGCCTGCGCCGGGGTCAGGCGTTCGCGGTGGGCGCGTAAAAAAGCCCCCAGTGCTTTGGGGCCGTTCAGGGCATCGTGCGGCATGTCGGGGTATCCAATCGCTCAGGCAGGTAGCTGTTATACCAGTATAACTGCTCATATTGTACCCGTATGACGACCCGCTTAGAGTAGGGCCATAGCGCAATGGGGCGCGATGATTCAGGAGGCAGTATGGAAAAGCAGGGGAGTCATGCAGAGGCAGTGGATCGGCAGTTCGGCGCACAGGCCGGGGCGTACCTGAACAGCGCGGTACACGCGCAGGGTGAGGATTTACAGCGGCTGGCGCGGCGGCTGGCGGCCTGCCCGCAGGCGAAGGTGCTGGACATCGGCTGCGGGGCGGGGCACGCCAGTTTCACCGCCGCCGCGCAGGTGGCGGAGGTGACGGCCTACGATCTCTCCGGTGAGATGCTGGCGGTGGTGGCGCAGGCGGCCAACGGGCGGGGGCTGGCAAATATCCGCACCGTGCAGGGGGTGGCAGAGGCATTGCCGTTTGCGGACGGCGAGTTTGATTGGGTGATCAGCCGTTATTCGGCGCACCACTGGCGCGACGTCGGGCAGGCGCTGCGCGAGGTGCGGCGGGTGCTGAAACCGGGCGGCAAGGTGATGGTGATGGACGTGGTGTCGCCCGGCTACCCGCTGCTGGACACCCACCTGCAAACCATCGAGATGCTGCGCGACACTTCCCACGTGCGTAACTACTCGGGCGGCGAGTGGCTGAGCCTGTTCAGCGATGCCGGGCTGATGACGGAGCGCGTGACCCGCGGCCGCCTGTCGCTGGAGTTCAGCAGCTGGATCACCCGGATGCGGACACCCACGCATTTTGTGGACGCCATTCTGGCGTTACAGAGGGGGACGTCAGCCGACGTCGCCAGGTATTTTGAGATCCAGCCGGATGGGAGTTTTTGCAGCGATATTATGAGTATAGAGGGGGGAAGAATGTGAGGGGGCACATGTGCCCCTGAGCACATTTAGATCGAGGTATGTTGCGTTGGCATACGCCTGGTGTCTTTCTGCGATTCCGCAGCCGGTATTAGGGGTAGGGTGGTATGTTTCGGTTGTTCATGTGTCGTTGTCTACCTGACTTTCATTGCCTCAACCGAGCAGGGCCTGCCGGCGCGCCGGCCCTGCACCCGCGCGCATTCGGTGCCCCGGCAGAATTATTGCCCGCTCCGCGGGTTCCCTCCAGCGTCCTCCGGGCT
>NZ_PJZH01000054.1 GCF_002858715.1 Chimaeribacter coloradensis
TACTTAGCGGGCCGCCAGGCGCTGCAGCGGGCACGCCGGCGCCAGATGTGGGAAACAGCCCTACTTTGCGGGCCGCCGGGCACCGCAGCCAGCGCGCCGGTGCTAGGTGTAGGAAACAGCCCTACTTTTTGAGCAGGGCTTGATTAGGCAGGAGGAGGGCAAATTGAAGCAACAGGATTGAAATTAAACAATAAATTACTGTTTTTGATGAATATTAAATATCAACTTGCCGCTAGACTCAGCTTGATAAGATACGCTCAGAGGGGTTTTATCATTTATTTGCCTTAAAGCTGGCTCAAGGAATGTTCGCTTTAGCTCTGCAAGGTTTGCTTTCTGAGAGTCAGGTAACATGAACCTTTCTGATAACCAATCGTGCGAAGTAACCCATATCTGAGAGCTTCTGAACTGACATAAGCTTTCATAAAGCCGAACGGTCCGGGGGTTCTTGAGGCTTCCGCAATCTCTTAATGAATAGGTTGTGAATTGATTGCCAAGAACATACAGGTAAGGCAAAACTTTATGATTAAACTCGATCTCCCATAAACCTTTACTCGATCTGCCGCCGGCTTCAGTCAGCCACGGGCGCGCGATAACATCATGACGACCGCTTTTGGGGTAAAAAATGATGGAAGAACGTGACAGTTCAAACACGCCCTCTTTAACATCACGGCTTGCTTGGTTTCGGGTTACGTTGAAAATATCTTCATAATCCGAGACGGCAACGGTGAAAACAGGGTTAGCAGACTCGTCTTCATCTGTGAAATAAGTCTGCATAAGGCAGAGCCATAAAACACGCTTTGCTTTCAAAGATAAATGATAAGCAGCCTCGGTTAGCTCGTTAGACTGTTTAACATTTATCTTTTTTTTCAGGGCATTAGCCATGTCCGTTGCCTTATGTGGGTTAATTTATGACCCCCACAATACCAGCCAGTACACACAAGTCAACTAATTATTAACTTCAATGTGAACTAGGGCCAATTCCCACAAAAAGTAGGGCTGATTCCCATAACTACTAGGGCTGTTTCCCATAAGATCTAGGGCTGATTCCCACATAAAGTAGGGGCAATTCCCAGAATCAACCACAATTTCCCCTTTAAATACAATGCCTTAACCACCCCTAAAAAGCCTTAAAAAGCCTTAAAATACTAATTAAAAAGCCTTTAAAATTTAGCGCTGTGGATAAGTGGATAAGTCACATTAGCATTGAAACCGACGCCGCTTTGCTCTGTCGGTCAACCCCTCGGCAGCACAAAACAAGTTTTGTACTGCCTCACGGTTTTCGCTAAAGGCATCAAGTGAAAACATTCAAGTACAGTTACTTTATACTTGTGTTGACCAAATTCAGCATTACACTTAGCCTTCAAAATATGTAGATACTTAGGTGAGTTATGGCGCAGAAAAGACAAATGACGCAGCAGGAATGGGATCGACTTTCACCCATAATGTCTACTTTTGCACATATCACCACTGAAATTGGTTATGCAGTTCTGGTTAAAGGAGAGCGGCAAGCTGATGTAGCTATCCGTGTTGACCGTACAAAGCAAAACGTAGCGAATGCTGTAAAAAGGATCTGGGAGCTATACCAGCAGTTTACCCTTAATGATGGCGAAGACTTAGAACTGGTTAATTTATGGCTTCCTAAGAAAGAAGCTGAACGAGTAAAAGAGTTGGCATCTAAGTACCCGATAAATAAAGATAAATTATAGATACCGGATGAGGCTATGGCATTTCAATCTCCTGCTACAAACTATGCTGAAAAACGTATCGATTTTACTAATCTTGTTTCGCTTTCACCAACCTCAACATACGTTTGGGAATGTACGAGTGATTACCCAGAACATGGAATCTTAAAAGGATCCTTGCTTGCTGTAGATCGCAGCTTGAAGCCAAAGCATGATAATTTGGTCATCGCTAATGTAGATAATGAATTAGTAATTTGTAAGTTGCTTCTTACTCCAGTCCCGTCTGTCCAAGTGCTTTCAAACCAAAGTTCTATCATCCCACTCAATGAAAGTGCAGAATTACCTATCTGGGGCGTTATTGCTTACGTGTTAACAGACTTAGCCGGACAGGGCTTCTCCCAGGTCACATCTGTATCTCAAGACCTATCAAACGAGTAACTTGCAAAGATTTCAGACTCAATAAATACTGTATCTATAAACAGTATATATAGAGTTTGATCATGTTTGCGCTTGCTGATGCCAACAATTTTTATGCCTCGTGTGAAACAACTTTTCGAACAGATTTGCGTGGAAAACCTGTTTGTGTGGTTTCGAACAACGATGGCTGCGTGATTGCTCGCTCCGCTGAGGCAAAGGCCTTAGGCATTAAAATGGGCAATCCGTTGTTCAAAAATGAGCGTTTTTTCCGTGAAAAAGGCGTTCATATTTTCTCCAGCAACTATGCGCTTTAGTAAGTTAAGTGGAATGCAACATTTGCGGTATAGACTTTAGCCAGTTGTCCTGAACTGAAAGGGGAAGGCCGTGAACACAAAAACACATTCCACTTCGGCTTTGCTGCTGGCCGGGCAGTGGCTTAAAATTCTTTCGAATTTAGGAAGAGCCAGCTCAACTATTAAAGCCTATCGAAGTGCCCTGACGCATTTGTTTGCCTTCTGTGAAATACACGATATTGCTCCTGAAAGGGCTTCCTTTGAAGACATTGCAGGATATATCCGCCCTCAGCTCCCTGATATGCCGTCACCCGTTGCCAGCGCCACACTCCAGTTGCGCATTTCAGCTCTTCGCCTCTGGTATGACTTTCTGATCTACCAGGATATTTGCCGTCTCAACCCGTTACCCCGTTCGGGTTTGCCTGGTGCCATTTATACCGGGCGAGGCCTGATCCCACGTATCACCCGCCTCCCCGTTATTCCCGATGACGGGCAGTGGCTCAGGTTCCTGAAACACGTTTCTGCCGCGTCCCTGCGTGACCGGCTGATGCTTGCTCTGGCGTATTATGGCGCGCTCCGGCGTACGGAAGTGACGGCTCTGAGGCTTGAGGACATTGATCTGGCTCACCGCCTGATACGCATCCGCGCAGAGACGACGAAAAACAGACGGGAAAGAATGGTCTGCTACAGCGCTGACGTTGCGCGGGTACTGGCAAATCATTTCCAACAGCTACGGCTGGCAGGCTGACTGGACACAGGGTGCGTTGTTCCGTTCATTTTCTGA
This sequence comes from Chimaeribacter coloradensis, assembly GCF_002858715.1. Taxonomy (GTDB): domain Bacteria; phylum Pseudomonadota; class Gammaproteobacteria; order Enterobacterales; family Enterobacteriaceae; genus Chimaeribacter; species Chimaeribacter coloradensis. Next base: position 3,177 of record NZ_PJZH01000054.1, read on the forward strand.
TCGTAACTATGGCACCCCCCTTTCTGTGTGGAACTGGAGTAAAACCGTACGCAGATGGGCTCTGGATACCGGGCTTCTACACATTACAACACATACCTTCCGCCATCTTCGTCTGACTCATCTGGCACGGGCCGGCTGGAAGCTGCATGAGCTGGCGACTTATGCCGGACACAGGGATCCGCGCACTACACAGATTTATATCCATCTGTCAGGTTCCGATCTGGCTGGCCGGATAACCGCAGCCGTGGCCGAAACCGACAAAAAAGTAGCCGGGCTTATTTTTCAGGCGGCGACATACTGATGAAGGAAAAGACAGCCAGCGTCACCTATGTACCTTTTAAACGCACAGATTATCAGCTGAGTGATGCATTAAGTCCTGAGGAAAGGGAAGCAATAAGTACAGGCTATCGACGGTCAGCTGCTTTAGACCAGCCGGAATCCCTGCCGTCTTTACTGTTGCCCCTGCAGGATATTGCTTCGCGCAGCAGTATCAGTGCCAGACTGGTCAGAATTATCATACTTGCCGTTCTGGCAGAAACGCACCGGGCGGGGCAACCCTGCTGGCTGTGGACGCAGGAAAGATGGTTAACGCTCTGTCAGCAACACAGTTCTGGCAGGCCTTTGCTGGTCGCCTTTGCCTTTCATCTCGGCCCGTTTCCCTCTGCGCTCAGCCTGCCAGTGCATGGCGCACCGTCACTTTATGCGAGTGCCATCTATGGCCGGGGCTTTGTCAGCCATGAACTTAACCGGCTGAACGACGTTCTGATCTCACTGGGATATGTCGGGCAGAATCAGAAACACAATCTGTCGGGCATGCTGGGTGTTCTGATGCTGATGAACAATGATCCGCAACTTGAAACTTTTACGACAGATCTGCTGTGGCGGGGGCAGAACTGCCACGACCGGGGAATCGCAAGAGTTACAGGGAAAATATCCTATGCGCTTGCTGCTATGGGGATTATAAAAAGCCCCCTGAGAATGCGTAATTATAAAGAATGGCATGAAAAGCCAACAGAAGGTATCGCGCCTGACTGGGCCCGGTGGTGCCGGAAGTGGCGGGAAACGTCGGTACTCCGCCCTCGCTCCAGGGAAAATCAGTACAGTTTCATTCTCCGCTGTGGCCTGTGGCTTGCCCGGGAAAAGCCGGAAATATGCGAGCCGTCTGACTGGACAATGGAAACCTGCGCCAGCTTTATTTCAATGGTTGGCAGACTGAAAGTGGATGGGCTATCACTGGACACCCATAAAGGAGGCAGGCGATCAAGCCGCTCTGGAGAGCCTCTGATGCCCCATTCCCGCAGCCGGTTTGTTTATGCAGTTCGCCGTTTTATGCTTGATTATGAAAGCTGGGGATGGGGGAAATTAAAATTCAGTCCGGCCCGTCATCTTTCCACGCCTGACACACCGCTGTTTCGTCAGGGCGTGAACCCCCGTGTCATTGATGATCCGGTCTGGCTGAAACTGGTCTGGGCAAGCCTGAATCTGCGTAAGGAAGACCTGCTGAGCGAAATTCATTACCCCCTGTCTATGCTTCAGGCTATGGCGGTGATCTGGACACATGCCGGGCTGCGACAGAACGAACTTATACGCCTGGCAATGAACTGCGTTACTCCACAGGCGGATGACATTCTGCAGGAAAACGGCAGCGCTATCCCGGCTGGCACTCTGTGCTATCTCAGCGTGCCAGCCGGTAAAACCTCTAAAGCTTTTGTTAAGCCAGTCTCGTCTGTTGTGAAAAAATATGTCGATATCTGGCTCAGTGAGCGTCCTCAGGAGCAGGCAGCACTTACGGATGAGCGCACCGGTGAAAAGGTCCGTTTCCTGTTTCAGTACCGGGGCAAACCGGTGGGAAGGAACATAATAAATCTCACTGTCATTCCGCTTCTCTGCGCCAGAGCGGGTATGCCTGTGGAAGATTCACGCGGTCCCATTACAAGTCACCGCGGCCGTGCTTCTGCCGTGACAGCACTGGCCAGTGTTCCTCAGGGCATGTCGCTATACGAGCTGATGCAGTGGTCAGGTCACTCTTCGCCGCAGTCTACGATGCATTATATTCGTATACGGCCGACACAGCTGGCAGCCTCTTTTGTGAAGGCGGACCGGGTCGCGCATATGATGAGCGTGCTGATTGACCATGATCCGCTTGCCGTCAGCCTCACCGGTCCGGCAATATATTATGATCTCGGCGATTCGTACTGTATGAATCCTTTCTGGAGCAACTGCCCGCACCGGATGGCGTGCATCGGTTGTGACTTTAATCTGCCAAAACAGAGTGCAAGAGGACTTTTGCTCGAAAGTAAGGCGTCCGTAAAAAGATATCTGGAGGAGGTGCCGTTGACGGTTGACGAGAGAGCCATCGTGGAGGGAGATACGGAAAAACTGGAGGCTGCTCTGAGAAAAAGCGGTAAGGTTCTCATCCGGTAAAACACCTGTCCGGACAGCATATTATTTCAGGTAAATAGCAGCACAGTGCGTGAGTTCTGTGTCGTAACAGAAATTCAGCCGTCAACGTTTATTCACTGAGCAGTACCTCTTTTTGTTTGCCGCAGTCATTCCGGTTTGGATTATTTCTTTTTTCTGCCTTATAAAAGATAAATAAGGGCCCTCTCAGGGGCCCTGTCGGTCGGTTGAAACGCAGTCTTCTGATGTCAGCTGTAAGCTAGTTATTCAGCCATTTTTCCAGATGTTCAATCTCAGCCTTCTGTGCTTTGATGACATCTTCAGCCATTTTCCTCATTTCAGGATCTTTTCCGTACTTCAGCTCTGTTTCGGCCATGGCTATCGCGCCTTTATGGTGTTCTGCCATGCCTCTGGCGAAAGCCCTGTCTGCATCCTGCTCCTTCATCGCATCCATCATGCCGCGGTGCATATTTTGCATGCCCGCCATGTATTCTTTTGAAGCTGGAGACATATGCATGTCCTGCGTCATCTTCATCTCTGACTTCTGGGCCATAGCCGCAACTGGCAGAACAA
>NZ_PJZH01000055.1 GCF_002858715.1 Chimaeribacter coloradensis
GTTCAACGCCTGCGCACCGGGCGCAGCGTAATACGAAAGGTAACGGTGTGGTGCAAAACAGGGTCTTACGGAGGCAGGCAAGGGCATTCTGTGGCATAAAGAAAATCCGCGCCCTGAGGCGCGGACAGGTCACAAAACCGGGAAATGATTATTTAAAACTCCCCTGAATACCGATATGAGCGACATACCCTTCCATCTCGTCGCTGAAGCCTTTCATATATTGCGCATCTGCGTAGATCCAGGTGTTTTCGCTGACTTTCGCTGTCACGCCCGCCCCGGTTTGCCACCAGTCGGTCGCCAGATCGGCCTGGACGTCAGTACTGCCGACCCGCACCGTCGGGGCATCAGTGAAGTTATGCACGATGTCCGCCGTCAGGTAAGGCTTGATGGTTTCGGATTGCTTATCTTCCTGCTGGTCGCGGAACAGGCGCACGCCCGCCCGTGCGGTCAGGGCGCTGCTGTTGGCCCCGGAGACGGTGGATATCGCATCGCCAAAGTCTTCGCCGATCAGGTATTGGTACACCAGCTGGCCCTGCGGCTCGATTTTCCAGTTTTCACTGACGCTAAACGGCTTGCCGCCTTCAAGGGAGAGCAGGGTGCCGACGCTGTCCTGTTGGGCGTCGAAACGGCTCTCATACTGGTTGCGGTAGTAGGTGAACTGGCCGACGGCGTCGAGATAGCCGCCGTCCTGCGCGTAACGGGTATAGTAACCGCCGAGGCTGTAGGCGTCGGTATTGATGGCACCGGTCGCGACCTGTTTATTGGCGCGTGAACGGTACTGATCCTGCGCGTCGCTGCTCTGATGGCCCAGGGTCACCATCACGCCGCCATGCACGCGGGTGCCGTTTTCCAGCTCATCCTGATAGAGATCTTTCCCGAACTGCGCAAACCAGGCGTGGGTGTCATAACCGAAGCGCCCGGCATTGAACGAGGTGTTATCACCGCCGGTGCGCGCCCAGGCCAGGTTGTTATAGTTGCGTGCATACTGCTCCGCATCGCCCATACGTTCATGCAGGGTGCCGACCGTTTGCAGGCCGTAATAGAGGTTCAGGTAAGGGGCCACGGCATAACCGGGGACTTCCTCGCGATACGGTTTCGCTGACGGGGAGACGTTCCCGCCGTTGTCACCATTTCCGCCGTTATCCCCATTACCGCCGTTGCCGCCATTATCTCCATTGCCGCCGTTGTCGCCGCTGCCGTTATCACCGTTATCGCCGTTATCGTTGCCGCCGTTGTGGTCCGGTAAATCGTCTCCGTCGCCAGGCGTCGGCTCCGGTTCCGGGAATTCGGCACGCAGGTACCAGTCATTGGCCGTGTCGGCTGCGCCGTCTTTGCCGCCTTCAAACAGGTAGTAATCAAACGCGTCGACGCTGACAGTCTCACCCAGGGCAAAGTGGGTGCGGCTGCTGTCCTGAATCTGCACCACTTCGATGCCGTTACCTTCGGTATACGCGCCTTTGCCGCGGCCGTTGATGTGCAGGGTAAAGTTGCCTGTGGGATCTGCCGTGCCTGCGATGATCTTGTCAGTCTGGCTGTTGTTTCCGCCCTCATTCAGCTCGGTATTGAGGTAGAAATCCCCGGTACCGGAGAGCGACTGGGTAGTCAGCGTTTTGTAATCCCCCTCTGGGGAGAAATAGACGCGGCTGCTGTTCAGCGCCAGCGTATTGGCGGTCGACGACGCGGACATATTCCAGGTGCTGTTATCTGCTGTCAGATCGATATTGCCCTGGGATGCACCGTTAAAGGTGGAGTCCAGCAGATTCATGGTCAGGCGGTTGGCGAGGGTGTCCTGCGCCTCGACGATGACGTCGCCGGTCACCGTACTGTTGTTCTGCGCGGTAAAGGCCAGGTTGGCGGATTGCGCCTGCAATTCCGCCTCTTTAGGGGTGGTCAGGTTATTGGCCACGTAGATTGCCGCGCCTTTCGTGGCGGTGAGATCGGTATGGTCCAGCGTCGCTGCCCAGTCGCCGCCGTCCGCATACAGGCCGGCCTGGGCCTGTTGGCTGTCGACCACAGAGTCTTTCAGGGTCAGGGTGCCGCCTTGCTGATCGGCGGAAACGCCTGCTTTTTGTTGCAGGTAGAGGGTAGAGGCGCTGCCCGCATGGTGGGTAACCTGAAGGTTTTCACCCTCAATCACACCTTGAGTGTCAACAACCAGGGCTTTGCTTTGGCTGCCGTCAGTCTCCACTTTCATATTTTTAATGACGGCTTTCCCAGCGGATGAGGCCGCCAGCGCCACGCTCTCTTCGCCGGTAGTATTAAGGGTGTTAAGGCTGGCTGCATCGCCGGTGAGATTGACAACGCTGCTGCCGGTAGCCCGTACCCCGCCTGCCTTCGCGCCACGGGTGGTGATATCGGTCTGGGTGAGGTTAACAACGGCATTCTCTGCAGTCAGGATGCCATAGGCATTTTCCCCGTCGGTGGTCAGGCTGCCGCCCTGGGCCGTTAACATACTGCCTGTGCCAGACAGAGAGAGCGCGTGACTGTTTGCCCCTTTGGTCGTGGTTATCAACCGATCCGTGTTTACTCTATTATTCTCGCCGGTGAGGGTTATGCCGGCACTGTTCTCACCTTCTGTCGCGACCGAGAGATTTTTAAAGGTCGCAGTATTGCCGTTACCGTTAATCATAATACCGGCGCTGTTTTCGCCTGTAGTGGTCAGGGAAACGTCAGCAGCGGTGTTGAATTTATTATCGTCACCGGTAAAGAAAATTGCGGAAGCATCTTTGTTTTTAGTGGTGATGGTTAACGGGCTTAATAAATCGATTGCGCTACCATTTTTTAAAGCAATGCCGTAAGCTTTTTCGCCGCTGGTATTAATTGTTAAAGACGTTGTTTTTGTTTCGAGAACTTTCCCGCCATTGGTTGCATAAATACCCGGCGAACCTTGCCCCGTTGTCTCAATTTCCAGCCCGCCAAGGTACCCAGAGAGATCATGACCTTCAGGATCTTTATTTCCATCAACAAAGATAGGCGGGCTTTCGATACGCCCGTTGTCACTGATATAAGTTGCCTGAGCGGCTGTAATGCTCAGCCCCCCTGAAATAGCAACAAGAATCGGGAATGCTTTAATAATGCCAGAGGATAGTGGTGTGCGTGTTGTCGTAAACGATTTCAATTTACTCTGTCCTTATATGTTTTAATTAATACGGAAAGTGAAGAAACTCACAATTCTATGAATGAACAAAACACTTAAGAATTAACATTTTCTTTAAAATGATTTAATTTAAATTGAATTGTTAAATGCGTGGTGACAGGGCTTTATTAATAAGGAAAAAACAGATAGAAATAAGAAAAGAGAAAACCATTTTCTGAAAAATGGCTTTTAGGAAAATGTTAAAAAGGAGAGGGCGATAATGGCGTGAAGCCGCCGGGCCTGCCAGCGCTCCGCAGGAGATGCGCCCGGCGGCAGGCAGTAAATGCCCGCCTGCTTCTGGTGCGGCAGGGCGCGAAGGGAGTAAAGCAGGACAGGATGGGGCGTAATCGCTTATAATCAGCGCAATAAGGGGTTTTATTGTGAAATCCATCACAAAAATGTTGTCGCTGATACATGTTCTCTTTGGCTCAAGTGATGTTCATCACAAAAACGAGCCGGGGTTTTCAGTAAAGTGCCTTTCTCTTCCTTTCGGAAATGAATCGTTAACAGGAGTGCCGTATGTCCAAATCTGACGTTTTTCACCTTGGCCTGACCAAGGCTGACCTGCAGGGTGCCACGCTGGCCATTGTCCCGGGTGACCCGGAGCGTGTGGAAAAAATTGCCCGGCTGATGGAAAACCCGGTCAAGCTGGCCGCTCACCGCGAATTTACGTCATGGCGTGCAGAGCTGGACGGCAAACCTGTGGTGGTCTGCTCCACCGGCATCGGCGGCCCCTCTACCTCTATCGCGGTGGAAGAGCTGGCCCAGCTGGGCGTGCGCACCTTCCTGCGTATCGGCACCACCGGGGCGATCCAGAACCACATTAATGTGGGTGATGTGCTGGTGACCACGGCGGCCGTGCGCCTTGACGGTGCCAGCCTGCACTTCGCGCCGATGGAGTTCCCGGCGGTGGCGGACTTCGCCTGTACCACGGCATTGGTCGAGGCGGCGAAAGCCGTGGGCGCGACCACCCACATCGGCGTGACCGCCTCCTCTGACACCTTCTACCCGGGCCAGGAGCGTTACGACACCTTCTCCGGCCGCGTGGTGCGCCGCTTTAAGGAGTCCATGCAGGAGTGGCAGGAGATGGGCGTGATGAACTACGAGATGGAGTCCGCCACGCTGCTGACCATGTGCGCCAGCCAGGGCCTGCGCGCCGGTATGGTAGCCGGGGTGATCGTGAACCGCACCCAGCAGGAGATCCCGAACGCTGAAACCATGAAGCAGACGGAAAGCCACGCGGTGAAAATCGTGGTGGAGGCGGCCCGCCGCCTGCTCTGACCGGCGTTGCCGGCAGTCTGAAACAGGGGTCGCTCAGGCGGCCCCTTTTTTATTCCTCCCGGCAAAACCTTGCTGGACAGGCTGAAGCGCTTTCCTTAACGTGGCAGGTTATCGGTGTGTGAAAGCGGGACGAACATGGGTATCAGCATAATCACCAGTCTGGTGGCCTGTCTGGCAGGGCTTGGCGGCGGCTGGCTGCTGGCCGCGGTGCGGCAGCAACAGCAGCAGGCCCGGCACGAAACCGCCCTGCGCTTGCTGGAGCAGTCGCTGGCGCAGGCGCAGGAGGCCCAGCAGGCATTGCTGGCGCAAAACCAGCACCATCAGCAGCGCCTGCGTGAAAATGAGCTGGAGCTGCGCACCCTTCACAGCCAGGTGGCGGCGGGGCAGGAGAAGCTGCAGCAACTGGCCCACTGGCGTAATGAGTGTGCCCAGCTTGATCAGGAGCTGCGCGCCCAGCGCGAAAATAATAGCGCGCAGGAGGCGGAGCTGCGTGAGGTCACCATCCGGCTGGAAGAGACGCGGATGGCAGCCGAAGAGAAACAGCGGCTGTTAATGAACAGTGAGCAACGTCTCCAGGTGCAGTTTGAGCAGCTGGCAAACCGCATTTTTGAACAGAACGGCCGCCGGGTGGATGAGCAGAACCGCCAGAGCCTTGACCGCCTGCTGCTGCCGCTGCGCGAACAGCTGGACGGCTTCCGCCGCCAGGTGCAGGAGGGGTTCGGCCAGGAGGCGCGCGAGCGCCACACGCTGGCCCATGAGATCCGCCATTTACAGCAGCTGAATGCGCAGATGGCGCAGGAGGCGATTAACCTCACCAAAGCCCTGAAAGGGGACAACAAAACCCAGGGCAACTGGGGCGAAGTGGTGCTGAGCCGCGTACTGGAGGCCTCCGGGCTGCGCGAAGGCTATGAGTACGAGACCCAGGTCAGCATCCGCGTGGACAGCAGCAGCCGGATGCAGCCGGATGTGATTGTGCGCCTGCCGCAGGAAAAAGATGTGGTGATTGACGCCAAGATGTCGTTGGTGGCCTATGAGCGCTACTTCAACAGCACCGACGATGCCGAACGGGAAATTGCGCTGGGCGAGCACCTCAGCTCGTTGCGCGGCCACATCCGCCTGCTGGGCCGCAAGGATTACCAGCAGCTGCCCGGCCTGCGCAGCCTGGATTATGTGCTGATGTTTATCCCGGTGGAGCCGGCGTTCCTGCTGGCGATTGACCGGGAGCCGGAGCTGATCAACGAGGCGCTGCAGCACAATATTATGCTGGTCAGCCCGACGACACTGCTGGTCGCCCTGCGTACCATCACCAACCTGTGGCGCTACGAGCACCAGAGCCGGAATGCCCAGCGCATTGCGGAGCGCGCCGCCCGGCTGTATGACAAATTGCGCTTATTCGTGGATGACATGGCGCTGATGGGCCAGAACCTGGACAAGGCGCAGGCAAGTTATCAGCTGGCAATGAACAAACTGTCGCAAGGGCGTGGTAACCTTATAGGACAAGTGGAAGGTTTCCGGGCGATGGGCGTTGAAGTTAAACGGCCTATCAACCCGGCGCTCGCCGCCACCGCCAGGGCCGAAGATGCCCCTGACAGCGCGCTGCCGGAGCAGGAGGAGCCGCAGGG
>NZ_PJZH01000056.1 GCF_002858715.1 Chimaeribacter coloradensis
ATCGCAGCGTACGGTGCCATCCGCTACCCCTTTGCGAATCCTGCCCTCCGTCTGAATCGCAGGAAAATTTCGTCCGGACGAAACTCAGGGTATCGGGCCGCGCCTGATGAAAAGCTCTGGCGTGCCGGCGGTACTCCGGAGACACATCTTGTCCCGCTGTTTTGTAGCCGGCACAGCGTGGCGGTGCTACAAAACATATCCTGTCCCCTGGTTAAGCCTTTTTGACTGAACGCGCCCGGACCGGCTGCAGCTTCTGCGTACTCAGAAAACCTTCAAGTCCCAAATCCTCGTTCAGTTCGTCCCAGTGAATGCCGTACGGGCTCAGCTCGAACTTTTCCAGCTGTTCCGTGCTCGCATTCTCCAGAACAGGAAAGTACGCCAGCGGTACACCCAGGGTGCGGCCGTCACTCAGCTGCAGCCACATATTGTAGGGATCAAATTTTGCCGATTTGATAGATACGCTCATCACGACCTCCGGTTGACCGTCACGAATTTACGTTGATAGTATGCCTGGGTAGTCCTGTCGTCCATGACGACCACCAATGATCCCACGGCCTGAGAGGATCGCCTTCGGGTGGCTGTACAGAACACTCCTGTAGCCTGAAAGGGAGAACGCAAAGCGTGGTACATCTGCCCGCCCCTGGAAGCAGATATCGTCAAAAACAGCGCACCTACGACGCGACGATGAGGGTACATTTCACAACGCAGTGACCGGCACCGACCGTCCTGCCTTCCGCTGTCGGCCTTTACTAGCCGGCAACCATAACGCCGATAAACCTGTAGCGGGTCTGTCGCGAAAAACTCGTTCTATCCCGCGAGCACCATTACGTCTTCCGGAAAGCACCTGTTTGCAGAGGTAAACGCGCCTCCGGACTGAACGGCGTCACTTTGATGCCCGCAAGGCGGGAACAAAGTGACGCGTGAAAAAACCACGCTGCAGCCCCTGCGGCACAACGCCTGACGGCGATCTCCACAATCTGACGTGCACGTATTACGTGTTTTCATACGCCCTGAACGGGCCTTAACCCAGCGCTGCAGGCATAACTGCAAACGTGTTCAGATAGAAAGGAAAATAATCAGCTCGGTATCGATGGCGACACCCGGAAGCGGGTGTGTGGAGGGAGTCTGACATAAGTCAGCCCGGCGTAAGCCGCGAACAGGTCAGCGACCTGGGGAAACCTCGCAAGAACTCAACAATCTGTCATCCCGATGCACAGATACCAGCTGAGACGCAGGAAGCGCAAAAGTAACCGTGTCGTCGGGACCGGAACACCGGATAAAAATGAGGTTACAGGTTTTACGGCCTGTTATTTCCAGAACTGCCACCACCTAACCGGGGGCGGTAAGGGCTGCTGCACGTCTTTTTTATGCTCAAGCAAATGCAACGATTGTTTGAGGCTGTCGATATGCGATTCCTGAGCAGAAACGAGCGTTCTGAGGTGTTCAATTTCCTGTTTTAAACTGTTAACCACCTGTTCATTATGTGCAGGTGGCACTGTAACACGCTGTTCAGTAGCCTGTTCAAATGGCTGTTCATGCACAGGTGAGGAAATATCACCAAAAACACGAATAAGCTCTGAAGTATCGAGCATTTTTGAATTGCGAGCACCTGCACAAGTGGACAGCTCACCTGTTTTTATTAACCTGTGCAGCGTTGTTCTGCTCTTACCTGTAAGCCTGGCGGCCTCACTGATCGACACTTTTGCCATCCGTTTATCATTATTCCTGATCTAACCTGCCCAGAAGCACATCATGAAGTCGTTCAGCATCTTCATGAAGCTTTTCACACATATCCGCTTCAATATCAAAATCCAGCTCGTTGAGCCTTTCGAGCAGGAGCAGACTCTGTTCCTGAATGAATTTTGCCATGTTCAGCGCAGTTTTTTGCTGTTTCGTCATAAGACGCTCCGGTGCGTACGTGCCATATGCTGAAATCGGGTGAAATGACGCTTCCCCGGTTCCCCTGGCTGCGCCAGACGAACGCTGCGGCGAGCATTACCGGCTAACGACGAAAAGGCTTAGGCTTGCTCCAGGCAAATTCTGCAGCCTGACGTTCTTCAGCCCGTGCCTGTTTAGCGGCTTCCGCTTCACGCTGTCCCAGCAGCTGTTCACGGGCAACACGCAACACCTCTTTTTTTTCCGGGCCGGACAGCTTTTTCCCTTTTGCCCGTTCCGCTGCAAAGACAGCATCATCAAGAAACAGCTTTTCAGTCTTAGATACAACATGCAGACGACCAGTCATAGACCCTCCAGTTCAACGTCAACAGCGCCCCCCTTTCCCCCCGAGCTCGGTCCCCGGAACCCCGGTTTTCCATAGGCTCCGCCCTCCTGACGAGCATCACAGAAATCTGCCGATTCCCGGTGCTCAAATCAGAAGGGGCGAAACCCGACAGGACTTAAAGATACCGGACGTTTCCATCCGGTGGCTCCCTCGTGCGCTCTCCTGTTCCCACCTTACAGCTTAGCCCGTGTCTTTCCGCTGTTATGGCCGCGTTTTCTCATACCACGCCTGACACTGGGTGCTGCTTAGGTGGTTCGCTCCAAGCTGGACTATATGCACGAACTCCCCGTTTAGTCCGACTACCACGCCTGCTCAGGTAACTGTTCACTTGAGTCCAACCCTGAAAGACACGACAAATCGCCACTGGCGGTAGCCACTGGTAGCTGGTTTACGGAGCGAAAATGTATTTACGTAGTAAATACGGAGTTCTTGAAGTGGAAGCCCAACTACGGCTACACTGAAAGGACAAATTTGGTTACTGCGCTCCGTTAAAGCCAGTTACCACGGTTCAGAAGTTCCCCAACTTGCTGAACCCTCGAAAAAACCGACTCCCCAGTCGGTTTTTTCGTTTCATTCCCTATAGATTACGATGACGAAGAACGGATCTCAAGGAAATCCATTTTGGTCCATTTTAGCTTCTTCTTCTCGTACACCATCAGAAATAAAATAAGAGATTTATCAATAACTTAAAAAAAATATAAAAATAGTACAATTTGTACTATTGATTTTATGACAAAATAGACCTACGATAAGTTAACTTAATGAGAGATGTTCTATGAAAATTTCATGTCATTTGCATAAAAGAATGTCTGAAAGAAATATATCTTATGATGTAATTAACTTAATAATGTCTCTGGGAGATTTTAGTAAAAATGGCGAAAGAATAATCCTTAATAAGGACACTATAGATATAGCTATAAAGCATACCGATGAATTAAAAAAACGCCTGACCAATATTCGCGAAAAAAATGGCGGGACATTAGTTTTAGCTAACGACGCGCTAATAACATCATTTTTTCATTACGGCAAAAATCATGCTAAAAATAATCAGAGAAAAAATAAAGAGAAGCACAAAAGAAAACATTATTGTCATACCAGTTCCGCCCCAGAAAGTTAACATAAAAATACATAAAGCTGATTTAAGCTTTATTGACCAGTTAGCAAAAAAACTCGACACGTCAAGATCATTAATTCTCAACGAGATAATAAGAAAAATTCTTATAAAAAAATTAAAGTCAGAAGTTGAAGAATTTGATAGTCAGTTTCTTCTAGCATCTATTGCAGATAAGCTATCCCCAGAAAACATAGTAGATGGATGTAATGACTTAGAAGAAAGTTGGATTTTTGAAGTGGCTAGAGAAGAATTTAAAGAAAACATGATATACAAATATGAAAACTACTTACTTTCAGAACAGGAACAACAAACAGACATGCTAAGTAAGTCAGAAATTATTTTAATGAAGCACTCTGATGAACATAATGATTGCATGTCTTTAGTACTTGATAAACTGAGAAACGAGAATGATTAAAAATCAAATAGAGAAAATGAAAAACCGGTCAATTGAAAATTCAGTTGATCTTTATGAAAAAATTTCATTAAAAATGCCATCCAAAAATTATGCGATGTTTGACTTATTAAGTAAATTAGGATCTGAACCTAAACTCTCGATGCTTTCTAAAGATGTTTCATCAATGATATCTGAAATCATATCTTCTGAAAGTGAGAATATTGATATGTTAGAAGAAATATTAAACACGATACCCAGTCATTTATACCAAAAGTCTTTCATAGAAATACTTATAAACCAAGGGGTTGTAGTAAAATCTTCTGATAAAAATAATAAATAAAACCGCACGCGGAGAGAAAAATGACCACAGCATATGTAACAAAAGCAACCTTATCTAAGATAGGCGGCCTGTTAGATATTCCCTATGAAAAATCTAACAGCGCTCAATTGGCTATAGTTAAAATCATAGAAGAGCATACAAAAGAGAAAATTTTATCAAGGCTAGAATTGCAATCAATGGCATCGATTATTGTCGTGAGTGATATATTGAACTCAGAAACACCGCATAACATAAAAATTAAGAACCAAAATAAAATCGACAGAGAACAAAAAAAAGTAAGGATGATTTATTATAAAAACAAAATGACTTATCATCATTATGACAACTGCCCTAAATTATCATCTGATTATGAAAATTTCTCAATACCTGATGAGATTCCAGAAAACAAGATAGATGAATATAGGAGATTTTTTATTTCTAACAAAGAGTTATTTTATAAAAATGAGGCGGCATTTTATGCTTCTGCGGGCTCTTTTTTTAATATCCCACTAACCCGCTCTGTTAAAACTCGTTATTCAAATAGTGGGAAAAGAAATCTCTTATCTTCCAATGAACTATTATCTAGCAGTAACCAAGATAAGGTCAGTTTTTATGTAGCAAAGGCGTTAGACTTTTATCAAAACAACAAGAAGCCTATAATTAAATATGGCCAAGCATCACATCTTCTAGATAATTTTTTAGCTAACAGGAAGATAACCGAGCAAGATTATGAAGTAGTTAGGGAATGGGGTATATTAAAATCAGATGTTAAAAGTGAAATAATTAAAGTGTTAACAGGGATCAATGAGATAAATGATCAACGTTTTTCAGAAGAAATTTTTATAGCATTAGGTTTCGAAGAATGTAGCACATGCAAATCATTAAAGCAGAAAAATTAATCAAATTTAAGAAATAAAAATATTGTTATAGAAATAATTATAATTAACGTGAGTTTACTCTATTAACAGTAAACTCATTTCCCCATGAAAAAGATGCAATAGTTGACTTTATTCATAGACCTCTCGTCGGTGTCCTATTGTCGCGGCAAGAATAACTAGGGCTGGCTTTTACTCGGACGACATGGAGCTTGTCGCAGAAGAATTTGAGGTTGTTGAAGTCTGTAACTAGGCTGACCATGCCTAGCACTCGTATTTACCATAACATCTCTTGAGCGCACCCTCGCAGACGCCCTCAGCGCGTTTCTGCCGCGTCCGGGCCGTTTCCGGCACCTTTCCCTGTCCGTATCGTGAAAAAACGCCCCTGATGATTTCTGCGCGTCTGCATGACTATGCACGCGGGTGAATGGCGGGCGATTCCGGGCGGATGCTGGCACTAAAGCCGCGTTTTCGCAGGAAACGGTCATTTCCGGTAACGGTGAACGGGCGCGCAGTTCACTGTGCGGTCGTGAGGCGTTGAGCAACGAGCCTGGCGAGGCGGTAGGGGTTCCGAGAGCCAGCTGCAGGCTCAGGAGAAAACATTCTGTTTTCGGGGTAAATGCTCAAAATGACGTCATTTTGGTGCATTTACCCTATCCTGCATCGCAGCGTACGGTGCCATCCGCTACCCCTTTGCGAATCCTGCCCTCCGTCTGAATCGCAGGAAAATTTCGTCCGG
>NZ_PJZH01000057.1 GCF_002858715.1 Chimaeribacter coloradensis
CCGAAACATGCCACTTAACCCATTTAAAACAAAGTCATCGGCAACCGAAACATGCCACTTAACCCATTTAAAACAAATCATCCCGCGCACCGGGCACCCCGCGCGTGCCCCCCCGCGCCTCACCCCCTATAACCGCGGATACACCCCCGGCCCGATCGGCAGCCCCGCCAGATACCACACCACCAGCAACAACAGCCAGGCGACGAAGAAAATCAGCGGGTAGGGCAGTACCAGCGCGTAGTAGGTGCCGAGCTTCGCCCCTTTCATATAACGCTGCAAAAAGCCCAGGAACAGCGGCACAAACGGCGAGACCGGCGCGAGCGGGATCACTGACGAATCCGCAATGCGGAACACCACCTGCGCGAAGGCGGGGTGGAACCCCAGCAGCATAAACATCGGCACAAAAATCGGCGCGAGAATCGACCAGATGGCCGAGCCGCTGGCGATAAACATACAGAGCAGCGCCGAGAGGAAAATCAGCCCGATAAACGCCGGCATCCCGGTCATCCCCGCAGATTGCAGCAGATCCGTCAGCCCCACCGCCATAAACCGGCCCATGTTGCTCCAGTTAAACAGCGCGACAAACTGCGCCAGCGGGAACACCATCACAATAAACCCGGCCATGCCCTTCATCGGGTCCACCAGCAGGGCGGGCAGGTCACCCTGGCGGCGGGTCTGCCCGGTAACCATGCCGTAAGGCACCGACACCACAAAAAAGAACAGAATGATGACCGGCACAATCCCCTGGATAAACGGCGACGGCACAATCGCGCCATTGACCGGGTTACGCAGCGGCGCGCCCTCCGGCACCACCAGCAGCGCCATTACGGCAATAAACAGCAGCGCCGCGATGCCGCTGGCACGCAGCCCGCGGTTCTGTTCCGGCGTCAGCGCTGTCAGCCGCGCCTCCTGCCCGCCGTGGTAGGGCGGCAGACGCGGCTCCACCAGCTTGTCGGTGATCAGCGCGCCGACCACCGTCAGCACCAGCACCGAGGCGGCCATAAAGTACCAGTTATCGATCACGCTGACGTGCACCGCCGGGTCGATCACCTTCGCCGCCTCCGTGCTCAGGCCGGAGAGCAGCACATCGGTGGTCACAATCAGCAGGTTGGCCGTGAAGCCGCAGCCCACCCCGGCAATCGCCGCCAGCAGCCCGGCCACCGGGTGGCGGCCCACCGCCAGGAAAATCAGCGCCCCCAGCGGCGGCATCACCACCAGCGCCGCATCCGAGGAGATGTGGCTGAAAAAGGCGATAAAAATCACCATATAGCTGGCGTAGCGCGCCTGCACGCCCGAGGCCATCTTATACATCAGCGTCTGTAACAGCCCGACGCGCTCCGCCAGCCCGGCACCCAGCACCAGCGCCAGAATCGCCCCCAGCGGGGTAAAGCCGCTGAAGTTCTTGATCACATTCGGCAGCATCCATTGCAGCCCCTCGACGCTGAGCAGGTTTTTCACCCGGATAATCTCCCCGTTGGCCGGGTTGATCGCCGTCAGCCCCGCCCAGGAGATCAGCGCACTGGCGATCATCAGCGCCACAATCAGGTAGATAAACAGCAGGAACGGGTGCGGGATGGTGTTGCCGATGCGCTCGATCCAGCCGAGCAGGCCGCCCGGCCTCTGCTTACTCTCTTCTGCTGCAAGACTCATGCATAACCCTCTGTCTGTGATGTTGTTATTGTGATAAAGGCAGAGGGCAGGCGGGGAACGGCCGCCTGCCCGCCGCTCAGGTGCCCAGCGGGGAGGGGGTTACCCCGGCCGGGATCGGGCAGTGGTAAGGGCGCGCCTCCCGCTGTTGCCGCTGCTCTTCCCGGCAGCGTGCCAACAGCGCCGGCTCTTCCAGCAGCCGCAGGGCGGTGGCGGCCATCACTTTGGCGGCCAGCCCCATGCCTTTATGCGCCACGGACGTCCGCCCCTGGGAGACCGTCTGCCAGGTGTGCAGCGGCGTGCCCAGCGCAAAGCAGGGGGCGAAACACTGGGCGGTGGGCACCAGCCAGCTCACGTCGCCGACGTCGGTGGAGCCGTAGAGGATCTGGTCGTTGGCCTGGTAAGGGGCGACGTCATCCACCAGCGCCTTGCCGCGCAGGCCTGCCGCGTAGGCGCTGCCCGCCTCGCCGCCGGTACGGGCGATGCTTTGCAGGTTGCTGGCGATCTCCTCCTCATTCAGCGTGGCCTGGATCGCGGCGGCGAACTGCTGCTCGCTGTCGCTGTAGTGCGGCGCGCCGAACGCCTGCAGACAGCCATACATCGCCTGCTCCAGCGTGCGGTTCGGCTCATAGTTGGAGCAGGCTTTCTCCACCTGCACCGTCATCTGCGTGCCGGTCATCAGCGCCGCGCCGCGCGCCACGTCGATCACCCGCTGGTAGACCGCCTGCGCCTGATCGATGCGCGGCGCGCGCACCAGATAGAGTACCGAGGCATCCGCCTGCACCACATTGGGCGACACGCCGCCGGTCTGGGTCACGGCGTAATGCAGCCGCGCCTCCGGGATGATGTGCTCACGCAGGAAGTTGCTGCCGGTGTTCATCAGCGTCACGGCGTCCAGCGCGCTGCGGCCGAGGTGGGGCGCGGCGGCGGCGTGGGCGGCCACGCCTTTAAAGCGGAAAGACGCCTGGATATTCGCCAGCGTGGGGTTGCTGAACATGCCGCAGAAGCTCTCCGGGTGCCAGGTCAGCGCGGCATCGGCATCCTCAAACAGCCCCTCACGCGCCATAAAGGTTTTGCCGGAGCCGCCCTCTTCGCCGGGGCAGCCGTAGACCCGCACCGTGCCCGCCTGCGGGTGCTGCTCCAGCCACGCCTTCACCGCCAGCGCGCCGCCCAGCGCCGCCGTGCCGAGCAGGTTGTGGCCGCAGCCGTGGCCGTTGCCGTTCTCTGTTAACGGCTGCGGCGCGGTAGCGCCCGCCTGCTGGCTCATGCCGGCCAGCGCGTCAAACTCCGCCAGCAGCGCGATCACCGGTTTGCCTTCGCCAAAGGCGGCGATAAAGGCGGTCTCCATGCCGCCGACGCCGCGCTCAACGCGAAACCCGGCCTGCGCCAGCGCGTCCGCCAGCATGGCCGAGGAGCGGTATTCCTGAAAACGGGTCTCCGGCTGGTCCCAGATGGCGTCACTCAGCGCGGCCAGCCGCGGCTGTTGCCGCTCAACCTCCTCACCAACAAAGGCGATCATCTCTGGGTTCATGCGTCCTCCCGGAAGGCGCGGATGTTCAGGGCCAGCGTTGCCAGGGTTTTCACCGCCACCGCCATTACGCTCTCGTCAAAGTCAAACCGCTCGTTATGGTGCCCGGCGCTGAGGTCGCAGCCGAACACCATGTAAGAGGCCAGCCCGCCGCGCGCCTTGACGCGCTCCATCAGGTAGGTGGCATCCTCAGAACCGGCGGCGGCCTCCTGCCGGTCAACAATCTTCACCAGCTCCGGGATCGCCTCCGCCTGCTGGTGGATAAAGCGCACCCAGGCGGCGCTGGGCGTGCTGCTCTGCGCTGCGCCCATCAGCGAGATTTCATGGGTAACGCCGTGCATCGCCGCCGCCCCGGCCACCACGTTCATCGCCTGCTGGAAGATGAACTCATTCACCTCGTTGGTGGCACCGCGGGTCTCGACTTTCATCGACGCCTGGGAAGGCACCACATTGCGGCCGCTGCCCGCCTGCAGTACGCCGACGTTGACCCGTGAGGCCCCGGCGCTGTGGCGCGGCAGGCTGTGCAAACCCAGGGCCGCCTGCGCCGCCGCCAGCAGCGCGTTGCGCCCCTCTTCGGGTTTGCCGCCCGCATGGGCCGCCACGCCGGTAAAGGTGACGTCAAATTTGGTGGTGGCCATAAAGGTATCGTTGCCGCACACCAGCTGCCCGGCCGGGACGCCGGTACCGATGTGGATGGCGGTGAAGAAATCGACATCATCCACCACCCCGGCTTCCGCCATCGATTTCGCGCCGCGCGTGCCCTCTTCGGCGGGCTGGAAAATCAGCTTGATGGTGCCGCACAGCTGGTCACGCATCGCCATCAGCACCTGCGCCAGTGCGATGCCGATGGTGGTGTGGCCGTCGTGGCCGCAGGCGTGCATCATGCCGGGGTTGCAGGAGGCGAAGCCGTCGCGGAACGGGCGGTGCTGCTCATCCAGTTGCTCGTTCAGGTCGAGCGCGTCCATGTCCACGCGGAAACCGATCACCGGCCCGGGGCGGCCGGTCGAAAGCGTCGCGACAAGGCCGGTAAAGCCGCCGGAGAAGGCGGGCAGCCAGCGCGCCACGGCACCCTGTTCCAGGGCGCGCTGCTCCTGTTCACGCAGCACCGCCTCCGGCGGCAGCCCCATGCGCGCCTCGGCCTTGATCACGTCGCGGCCGAGTTGCAGCTGATAACCCAGCTGTGACAGCGCCTCCGCGACTTTGCTGGCCGTGCGGAACTCCACCCAGCCCGATTCAGCATACTGGTGCAGGTCGCGCCGCCAGGCGGTCATGGCCGGCACCAGCGCGCGGACCTGCTGTGATAATTCGCTTTCTGTAACGCCGGTGTGGCTCTCTGTGATGTGACTGGTCATAACGCTCCCGTGAGTAAAAGGTGGCCAGGAGATGGCCGGTTCAGGATCGGCAGGGATAAGTTTTTGTTATCACCGCCACAGGCGGGGACAGG
>NZ_PJZH01000058.1 GCF_002858715.1 Chimaeribacter coloradensis
GGGGTATCGTACTCAACGTGAGAGGTGTTGATGGTGATACCACGTGCTTTTTCTTCCGGTGCGTTATCGATCTGGTCGAAAGCACGCGCCTGGCCACCGAATTTCTTAGCCAGTACGTTGGTGATTGCAGCGGTCAGCGTTGTTTTACCGTGGTCAACGTGGCCGATAGTACCGACGTTAACGTGCGGTTTTTTACGTTCAAATTTTTCTTTAGACATCGATTGTCCCTCTAATACACGAGTAAATCGGTGGTTTCACCACATCAACCAAGCATTTGCTTGCTGAATCCACAACAGAAAGAGAATCAGGGGCGAGATTAAAAGAAGTGGTGCTGATAGGCAGATTCGAACTGCCGACCTCACCCTTACCAAGGGTGCGCTCTACCAACTGAGCTATATCAGCACATCTTGGAGCGGGCAGTGGGAATCGAACCCACATCATCAGCTTGGAAGGCTGAGGTAATAGCCATTATACGATGCCCGCATCCTGGAACTCGGCTACCTGATTTTTCTGTAGACTGTTGAAGCCAGAAGAGGATTGGTATGTTTCGGTCTCTTCCCGCTTCGCCTGAAATCACATTGAGTTATTTCAAGCTTCCCTATCGCCATGCGCTAGGGGGAATATGGTGGTGGGGGAAGGATTCGAACCTTCGAAGTCTGTGACGGCAGATTTACAGTCTGCTCCCTTTGGCCGCTCGGGAACCCCACCTGGATACTTGATTTGGTGCCGGCTGCCGGAATCGAACTGGCGACCTACTGATTACAAGTCAGTTGCTCTACCAACTGAGCTAAGCCGGCATCAAGTGCAGCGCATTCTAGGGAGACATCCGCACCTATGCAACTAAAAAATCGTTTTTCGTGCGCTTATGCTCACTTTTTACTCATATCACTCTTTTAACGTTCAAAAAGAATAAAAAAACATCAACGATGACGCTGAAAAGCCTATACAAATAAGTCAGGTGCCGTGAATGTTCACATGACAAATTGCCCTTTGCCGCTCAGGTACAGCACACAGCTGCGCACTACGTCAGGCTTAGCAGCTTACTGTCCTGCTCTTTCTTTATCTATGTTTGCAGCGGTGAACAGTGATCATCTCTTTCATTAACCCTAAACCTCACCGGATTGCCGGTATCGTCAGATGTTGCAAGCTAAGTCTCAAAGAAAACATGCCTTTGTAAGAAAATTGTCTACGCGAAATAGTAAGCTGTTTATAATAGTCAGCTTGTTTACTGTCTGGGTAGGCGTACGGCGCCCCTCCCGGCATGCGCTAACAGGCAGACGCAGCTTATGACGAAGAAAGACCAATCCCTGGCGACGCCCTATCTCCAGTTCAACCGGACGCAGTGGGCCGCCTTACGTGATTCCGTGCCTCTTACCCTTACCGAAGAAGAGATCGTTAAGCTAAAAGGCATTAATGAAGATTTGTCTTTAGAAGAAGTGGCGCAGATTTATCTGCCTTTATCGCGCCTGCTCAATTTTTACATCAGCTCCAATTTGCGTCGTCAGGCGGTGCTTGAGCAGTTCCTGGGTACTGATGGGCAGAAGATCCCCTATGTTATTGGGATTGCTGGCAGTGTTGCTGTCGGTAAAAGCACGACGGCCCGTTTACTGCAGGCGCTATTGAGCCGTTGGCCTGAGCATCGCACTGTTGAACTGATTACGACCGACGGCTTCCTCCATCCGAATAAAGTTTTACAGGAGCGGGGGTTGATGAAAAAAAAGGGTTTTCCTCAATCCTATGACATGCATAACCTTGTGCGCTTTGTTTCCGAAGTTAAATCTGGCGCACAACAGGTTACTGCGCCGGTTTACTCACACTTGATTTATGACATCATTCCGGATGGGAATAAAACGATCGAACAGCCTGATATTTTGATTCTGGAAGGGTTAAATGTCCTGCAAAGCGGCATGGACTACCCCCACGATCCTCATCGGGTGTTTGTTTCTGATTTTGTTGATTTTTCTATCTATGTCGATGCGCCTGAAACGCTATTACAGGGATGGTACATCAACCGTTTCCTGAAATTCAGGCAAGGCGCATTTTCTGATCCAAATTCATACTTCCATAATTACGCTAAACTTTCCGAACCCGAGGCGATTAATATTGCCACGCAGCTCTGGCGTGAAATTAATGGGTTAAATTTGCAGGAAAATATATTACCCACGCGTGAACGGGCCAGCCTGATCATGACAAAAAGCGCTAACCATGCTGTAGAATCGGTCCGATTAAGAAAATAATGGCAGGGGGAGCGCCCCCTGACCTGATATCTTTAAATTCCCCGCAAAGAAATCTCTCCGCCAATAAAAGGCGAGATGACCCCTTCGCGCTCCAGCAACAATCCGCCCTGGGCATCGATGCCGCGCGCTATACCATAAATTTCCTGCTCACCAATAAGTAATTTCACTTCGCGATCTTTAAAATTATCTAATTGGTTCCAGCGTGAAATAAAGGGAGCAAGGCCTTCTATTTCAAATTTTCGCAATGCTTGCCTGAGGTGTGTAAGCAACATTGCAGTTAGCTGGTTACGGTCAATTACCACACCGGCTTCTTGTAGGTTAATCCAGCCCTGATTGATTGCCTGACTATTGGATTCACGCATGGCTAAGTTGATACCAGCACCAATAACCAGCTGAGCGGCATCACCGGTTTTTCCTGTCAGCTCAACCAATATCCCTGCCAATTTACGGTCGCGCAGGTAGAGATCGTTAGGCCATTTAACCCTGACATCAGCTGCGCCTAATTGCTGTAAAACTTCAGCCATGACAATACCGATCACCAGACTAAGCCCCATGGCAGCCGCGGGCCCCTGCTCCAGCCGCCAGAACATGGATAAGTAGAGGTTAGCACCAAAAGGTGAAACCCACTGTCTCCCACGGCGGCCACGCCCAGCATGTTGGTACTCAGCAACACACGCCTCTCCGGACGTCAGCTCACTAATGCGATCCAGGAGATATTGGTTTGTAGAGTCAATAACGGAAAGTACGGTGATATTGCCCTCCGGCAAGCTCTCTATTATCTTCTCTTTAACCAGAAGCTGTATGGCTGCCGGCAAGCTATAACCTTTGCCGGGAATAGTATAGATATCCAGGCCCCACTCACGGATAGTCTGAATATGCTTATTTACAGCAGCCCGGCTCATCCCCAACTCACTCCCTAACTGCTCACCTGAGTGAAACTCGCCATCTGACAATATACGGATGAGTTGTAATGGAATTGACAGATCTTTCATGAGAGCGCCTCGACAGCATTGACTTCACCCTGCGACGCAATAAAGCGCACTTCAGGTTCCAACCAGATATTAAAACGTGCCGCAACGGTATCACGGACATATTTAGCCAACGCTCTCACTTCTTCTCCCGACGCGTGTCCCTGATTGATCAAAACCAATGCCTGCTGCTTATGCACGGCTGCATCACCCTGAACATAGCCTTTTAGGCCACACTGTTCAATAAGCCAACCGGCAGCCAGCTTAGTCTCTCCATTTGGCTGAGGATACGCAGGAACCGCGGGAAATTCCCGTTGGATGGCTTCTACTATTTCCTGTGAGACAACTGGATTTTTGAAGAAGCTGCCGGCGTTTCCGGTGATAGCGGGGTCAGGTAATTTACTGCGGCGCATATGACATACTGCGTCAAAGACTTCTTTTGCTGTCACTGTAGACGCATTTAAATTCTTCAGGTCACCATAGCTTAATGTCGGCTGCCAGGCTTTCGGCAAGATAAAGCCTACAGCAGTAATGGCATAGCCTGTCCGGTATTCATGCTTAAATATACTTTCACGGTAACCAAATTGGCACTCTGCCTGGCTAAGGCGTGTCATTACTCCTGTGTTGAGATTAATGACGTCCACATAATGGCATATATGCTTCAATTCGATGCCATAAGCACCGATATTCTGGATAGGTGCTGAGCCTACACACCCTGGTATCAGCGCTAAGTTCTCTAATCCGTTTATGCCCTGCTCCAGCGTGTAGCAGACCAGCTCGTGCCAGTTTTCTCCAGCACCTACCTCTAGCAACCAGTGACTGGCCGTCTCGGAATGGGTAATTCCTTTTATACGATTGAGAATAACGGTGCCGTTAAAATTTTCGAGGAAAAGCATATTACTGCCCTCCCCCATCAATAAAATATCCTGTTGCATCGATGTCGCCGTTTGCCAGACTGAGAGCAACTCTTCAACAGAAGTAACATTGACGATGTTTTGTGCTTTAGCATCAATATGGAATGTATTACAGGACTTCAACGATACTTGGGTATTAACCATGACTTAAAACTCATCTCAATGTGATCTGAGATAGTCTACCTGATCCAAGGGCTGGTAGATCGATTGTTTAGAGTACACAAGAGCTAAATCAGACGAGGGGGCTAAAACGGTAATTAATTTCTATTGCCGCTGGCAGTGCTATCCAGATGAGGGGCTTGGGGAGTTTAAACTACCAGGCTTTGTCTGTGGAATTCGCCCCAAAGCAAAAAGGCCATCCTTGCGGATGGCCTCGTGCTTGATTTGATGCCTGGCAGTTCCCTACTCTCGCATGGG
>NZ_PJZH01000005.1 GCF_002858715.1 Chimaeribacter coloradensis
ATATCAAGCGGGTGGATGATGTCAGCTTCAGTTTGCGGCGGGGGGAGATCCTGGGCGTGGCCGGGCTGGTCGGCTCCGGCCGCACGGAAACGGTACAGTGCCTGTTCGGCGCTTACCCCGGGCGCTGGCAGGGCAGCATTTTCATCGACGGGCAGCCGGTCACCCTGCGCACCTGCCAGGACGCGATGCGCAGCGGCATCGCGATGGTGCCGGAAGATCGCAAACGGGACGGCATTGTGCCGGTGATGGGGGTCGGGGCCAATATCACGCTGGCGGCGCTGTCGGGTTTCACCGGGCGGCTCAGCGTATTGGACGATGCGCAGGAGCAGTCAGTCATTCAGCGCTCTATCGCTTCGTTGCGCGTCAAAACCTCGTCGCCGGAGCTCGCCATCGGCCGCCTGAGCGGTGGGAACCAGCAGAAGGCGATTCTGGCCAAGTGTTTGCTGCTCAACCCACGCATCCTGATTCTGGATGAACCCACACGGGGCATCGACATCGGCGCGAAATCTGAAATCTACAAGCTTATTAACCAGCTGGCCCAGCAGGGGATCGCCGTGATTGTGATCTCTTCCGAATTACCGGAAGTCCTGGGCCTGAGTGACCGGGTGCTGGTGATGCATCTGGGTAAATGCAAAGCCTCCCTTATTAACCAGAACCTGACGCAAGAGCAGGTGATGGAAGCGGCTCTCAGGAGTGAACCTTATGTCGAAAATTACCCAGCCTGACGCCGTGCCGGCGGCGGCAGAATCACACAGCCTGTTGCAACGCCTGAAGCACATCAACCTTCAGGTGTATGTGATGCTGGCGGCGATTGTCATCATCATCCTGTTCTTCACCTTTACCACAGACGGGGCGTATATCAGCCCGCGCAACATCTCTAACCTGCTGCGCCAGACGGCCATCACCGGCATTCTGGCCGTGGGCATGGTGTTTGTGATTATCTCTGCGGAAATTGACCTCTCGGTCGGGTCAATGATGGGGCTGCTCGGCGGGGCAGCGGCGATTTTTGACGTCTGGCTTGGCTGGCCGCTGCCTGTCACGGTGATCGTGACCCTGGCGCTGGGGCTGCTGCTGGGGGCGTGGAACGGCTGGTGGGTCGCCTACCGTAAGGTGCCCTCTTTTATCGTCACGCTGGCAGGTATGCTGGCTTTCCGCGGCGTGCTGATCGGCATTACCCACGGCACCACCGTGGCACCCACCAGCGAAGGGATGTCGTTGATTGGCCAGAGCTACCTGCCGGACGGCGTGGGGTTCGGCATTGGCGCGCTGACGCTGTTGCTGTTTATCGGCTGGCAGTGGCGGCGGCGGCAACAGCGCCAGGCACTGAACCTGCCGCTGCCGGCGGCGGGGAAAGCGGTATCCGGCCAGGCGCTGACGGCCGTTATTGTGCTGGGGGCTATCTATTTGCTGAATGATTACCGCGGGGTGCCGACGCCGGTGCTGGTGCTGGCGGCGCTGATGCTGGCAGGCCTCTTTATGGCGACGCGCACCGCCTTCGGCCGCCGTATTTACGCCATCGGCGGCAACATTGATGCGGCGCGCCTCTCCGGCGTGAATGTGGAACGCACCAAGCTGGCGGTGTTTGCCATTAACGGCCTGATGGTCGCCATCGCCGGGCTGATTCTCAGCTCGCGGCTGGGGGCGGGGTCACCTTCTGCGGGCAACATCGCGGAACTGGATGCCATCGCCGCCTGTGTCATTGGCGGCACCAGCCTGGCAGGCGGGGTCGGCAGCGTGGCCGGGGCCGTGATGGGTGCCTTTATTATGGCCTCGCTGGACAACGGCATGAGTATGCTGGATGTCCCGACCTTCTGGCAGTACATCGTCAAAGGGGCCATTCTGCTGCTGGCTGTCTGGATGGATTCCGCAACCAAACGCCGTGCCTGAGCCGCTGACGGCGCAAAACCACAGCAGGCGTGGCGAGACCGGCATTCCCTGAAAAATAGATCGAGAACGATCACACTTGGTTCATCTTTTATGCCATGAGGGCAGGTGGCTGTGCTATCCAGAAGACAGTGAATCAACGGGATAACTCACCATGTTTGAAAAGCGCTACCGGATTACGCTGTTGTTTAATGCCAATAAGGTTTATGACCGGCAGGTCGTTGAAGGCGTCGGTGAGTATTTACAGGCGTCACAGTGCGACTGGGATATTTTCATCGAAGAGGATTTTCGTTGCCGCATCGACAACATCAAGGACTGGCTGGGTGATGGGGTTATCGCTGACTTTGACGACCGGAGTATTCAGTCTCTGCTGCAAGGTGTGAATGTTCCGATTGTCGGGGTAGGCGGGTCATACCACCGGCCGGAGGATTACCCCTCCGTGCACTACATCGCCACAGATAACC
Source organism: Chimaeribacter coloradensis (assembly GCF_002858715.1). GTDB lineage: Bacteria > Pseudomonadota > Gammaproteobacteria > Enterobacterales > Enterobacteriaceae > Chimaeribacter > Chimaeribacter coloradensis. The sequence goes on from NZ_PJZH01000005.1 coordinate 2,349, forward strand.
AGGCGCTGGTAGAAGCCGCCTTCCTGCATCTCAAGGAAAAAGGCATCAACCGTTTCGCTTTTTATGGTTTGCCGCACGCCAGCGGCAAACGCTGGGCGCAGGAGCGGGAACACGCCTTCCGGGCACAGGTGGCCGCCGAACAATATCAGGGCGTGGTCTACCAGGGCATGGAGACCGCGCCTGAAAACTGGCAACACGCGCAAAACCGCCTGGCGGACTGGGTACAGACGTTGCCGCAGCAGACCGGCATCATCGCCGTGACGGATGCCCGGGCGCGCCACCTGTTGCAGGTTTGCGAGCATCTGGATATTCCGGTGCCGGAAAAGCTCAGCGTTATCGGCATTGATAATGAAGAGCTGACCCGTTACCTCTCACGCGTGGCGCTCTCTTCCGTAGTGCAGGGCACGCGCCAGATGGGGTACCGGGCCGCTAAACTGCTCCATCAGCTCCTGAACGATAACACCCTGCCGCTGCAACGCATTCTGGTGCCGCCGGTAAAAGTCGTGGCCCGCCGCTCTACCGATTTCCGCTCACTGCGCGATCCGGCAGTGATTCAGGCGATGCACTTTATCCGTTATCACGCCTGTAAGGGGATTAAGGTTGAACAGGTGCTGGATGCCGTGGGGATTTCCCGCTCCAACCTGGAGAAGCGCTTCAAAGATGAGATCGGGCAGACCATTCATGGGGTAATTCACGAAGAGAAACTGGAGCGGGCACGCAATCTGTTAAAAGCGACGTCGCTTTCCATCAATGAGATCTCGCAGATGTGTGGCTACCCCTCATTACAGTACTTCTATTCCGTATTTAAAAAAGATGACGATATGACCCCAAAAGAGTATCGCGAACGTCATGGAGAGGGGGTGTATTAAGCCGTTGCCGGCAGGGGAACACACATGATCAACTCGTTGCATATCCTTTCTTTATTTCTTTCATTCGCTTTATGAATATAAATAAAATCCTAAATAATCAAAGCGTTGCGTAATAAAAAGAAAAGCGTATGCTACCGGCGGGTGCCTGGACATGTCTGTTCCGGGCCGCCTGGTGCAGACAAAGAAAAGGCCCCACCCGACGTTAATCAAAGTGAGGCCTATCTGTATGCGTAACAACATCAGGTTAGCCTCTTACCCGCCGCAAGGCAAGGATTTGGAGGCCAATATGCTGCAAAAAAGTGGGGTTATTTGTTTGATCGTTATCTGCGTCACCTTATTGATATTTATGTGGATAACGCGCAGTTCGCTCTGCGAGGTGCGGGTCAACAATAACGACATTAACGTTGCCATCATTATGGACTGCGGATCCTGAGGGTAAGGCAACCGGGGCGGGCATCTGCCCGCCCCTCCGTTGCAACGCATCGCTGCCCATGCACCCTGTTAAAAAGCCCGCTCCGGCGGGCTTTTTTTATCCTGCTTAGCGGGGATCAGGGCAGGGTGATGATAATACTGTCTGCGCCCCTTTCCGGCGTGATGACCGCGCCCCATTCGCCTTGCTGGTTCGCCCCATGGCGGACATCAGAAATTGCCATGACATTGCGCAGGCAGAGTCGCCAGCCTGGCGCAGCGCCTGTTGCCCGCAGGGTGATCTGTTGGCCGTGACGCTCAGCCGCCAGGGTAAATACCACGGCGCCCGTCTGATTCACCAGCTGGCTTTCAGCACGGTGCCCCTCTTCTAATTCAAACAGCTGGAAGAACGGCTGGTCACTGTAATCGTAATCGGGCCGCTGATCCTGTTCGCCTAACGCCAGCAGCGTGTTCGGGCGGACGTAGAGCGGCAGGCTGGTAAAATCATGCTGCTCTTTATGCCAGCGGCCACCCTCCAGGCGGGCATTGCTGAACAGGTGCGTCCAGCGCCCTTCCGGCAGATAGAAGCTGACATCGCCCTGCTCGCTGAAGACCGGCGCGACCAGCAGGCTGCCGCCCAGCATGTACTGCCGGTCGAGGTAGTCACAGCCAGGGTCGTCCGGGAACTCCAGCACCATAGCGCGCATCATGGGGGTGCCGTGCTCTGCCGCTTCGGCGGCCTGGGCGTAGAGGTAGGGCATCATCCGGCATTTCCATTCGGTAAAGTGGCGCACCACGTCACAGGCTTCATCGTCATAAGCCCACGGCACCCGGTAAGATTTACTGCCATGCAGGCGGCTGTGGCTCGACAGCAGGCCGAACGCACACCAGCGTTTATAGATGTGCGCCGGGGCGGTATTTTCAAAGCCGCCGATGTCATGGCTCCAGAAGCCAAAACCGGAAAGGCCCAGCGACAGCCCGCCGCGCAGGCTTTCTGCCATAGATTCATAAGTGGCATAGCAGTCACCGCCCCAGTGAACCGGGAATTGCTGCGCACCCACAGAGGCGGAGCGGGCAAACAGCACCGCCTGATCGCGGCCCAGTTTCTCCTGCAGGGTGTGATAGACCAGCTCGTTATAGATAAACGCATAATGGTTATGCATTTTTTGCGGGCAGGCCCCGTTGGCCCATACCACGTCGGTAGGGATACGTTCGCCGAAATCGGTTTTGAAGCAGTCAACGCCCATATCGATCAACCGCTTAAGATGCCCGGCATACCATTCGCAGGCCCCCGGGTGGGTGAAATCAACAATGGCCTGGCCGGGCTGCCACTTGTCCCACTGCCAGACATCGCCGTCAGGGCGCTTCAGCAGGAAGCCCTTTTCCATGCCCTCTTTGAACAGTGGGGATTTCTGCCCAATGTAGGGGTTAATCCACAGGCAGATTTTCAGGCCGCGCGCTTTCAGGCGGGCCAGCATCCCTTGCGGGTCGGGGAAGGTGGCCGGGTCCCACTCAAAATCGCACCACTGGAAGGCTTTCATCCAGAAGCAATCGAAGTGAAACACATGCAGCGGCAACCGGCGCTCGGCCATACCGTCAATAAAGCGGTTGACGGTCTCTTCATCATAATTGGTGGTAAACGACGTCGTCAGCCAGAGGCCGAAAGACCAGGCGGGCGGCAGCGCCGGGCGACCGGTGAAGCGGGTGTAGCGGTCCAGCACCTGCTTTGGCGTGGGGCCGTCGATCACAAAATAGTCGAGGTGCTCACTCTCCACGCTGAACTGCACTTTGGACACCTTCTCCGACCCGACCTCGAACGACACGCACTCCGGGTGATTGACCAACACGCCATAGCCTTTGTTGGTCAGGTAGAAAGGAATATTTTTGTAGGCCTGTTCGGTGCTGGTGCCGCCGTCGCGGTTCCAGGTCTCTACGGTCTGGCCGTTTTTCACGAAGGCCGTAAACCGCTCGCCCAGGCCATAGACGGTTTCACCCACGGCCAGGTCGAGCCGCTCATAGACATAGTTTTTGCCGCTCCGGCTATCCTGCACATACCCTGCGGATTTCGCCGCGCTGCCGGTAATGCGTTCGCCCCGGCGCAAGAAGTCGAGCGCCCACGCGTCGCCCTTGGTCACGCGGACCGTCAGGTCGCCGCTGTGCAGCGCGGCAAATTCCTCATTCTCTTCGCTGCGTACCGGCGCATCATTCAGGCTGTTGAGCGGGTAGTGTGGGCCGCGCGGCAGCGCACCCTCAAAGTGGGCGATACGGACCCCGATGATGCCTGGTTGCGGTGCGGTAAAGCGTAAGGTAAACAGCGGGGAGTCAACCTGCCCGGCGCGTTCACGCGCGTCCCGTGGGGCGGCATAGACCACCATCTCCTGCGCCCGGTGTTCCACCTCAAAGACCTGCAAAGGGTGAATAAGCGTCAGGCCCGGCTGAATCAGCCAGTTACCGTCACTGATTTTCATCTCACGTCTCCTGTTACTTCAAAAATTGCTGCTGGTTGCGGCGGACGCCGTTGGCCAGCTCATCAAGGATGTTCCGCAGCATCGGGGTGCGCAGGGTATAGAAGCGCTTGCAGATCAGGGCGCTCAACAGGTAGCAGATGCCCGGCACCAGGGTAAACAGCGCGATAATGCTGGTGAGGGTCGCTGCGTTTTGTGTCGCTGCGCCGGACTGGTAGCCCGCCCCGGCCAGCAGCCAGCCAATCAGCGCTCCGCCGAGGGCCAGCCCGAGTTTCAGCACAAACAGGGTGCCGGCAAAGCTGATGCCGGTCAGGCGTTTGCCGTTCCGCCATTCGCCGTAATCCACGGTATCGGACATCATCACCCACTGGATCGGCGTCACCAGCTGGTGCAGCACACCGATGATAAAGATGAAGATAAACATGGTGATATTGGCGCTGACCGGCACCCAGAACATGGCAATACTGAGCACTGCCAGTGCGGCGTTGGTCCACCAGAAGACGCTGACTTTGCATTTCCAGTCGGTGAGGGGTTTCGCCAGCGCGCTGCCGATCAGGTTGCCCACGGAGTAGGTGCCGAGGAACATGGCGAACACCGCCGGGTTGCCGAGAATATAGGTGACGTAATACATCATGGCGCCGCCGCGTACCGAGACCGCCAGAATATTCAGCAGCGTCAGCCAGCCCACCACGCGCCACTGGTCGTTCTGCCAGATGTCGCGCAAATCCTCACGCATGGTGCCTTTCAGCGCACCCTCATCACTGACGCGCTCTTTGGTGGTAGCGAAACAGATCGCCAGCATCACCACCGCGACCAGCGCCAGCACCGCGATCCCGCCCTGGTAGCCCAGCGCCTGGTTTTCGCCGCCAATCAGCGTGACCAGCGGCATCATCAGCACCGTGCTCAGCATGCCGCCCGCGGTAGCCAGCACAAAGCGGTAGGATTGCAGGGAAATACGCTGCGTGGGGTCAGCAGTAATGACGCCGCCCAGCGCGCAATAAGGGATGTTAACCACCGTATACATCAGCGTCAGCAGGGTGTAGGTAATGGCGGCATAGATCATTTTGCCGGTCATGCTGAGTTCAGGCGTGCTGTAGGTAAAGACGCAGACGATGCCGAACGGAATGGCACCGAACAGGACATAAGGGCGGAATTTGCCGAAGCGCGTGCGGGTACGGTCGGCGATCAGCCCCATGCAGGGGTCGGAGACGGCATCCAGCGCGCGGGCCAGTAAAAACATCGTGCCGACATACCCGGCCGGAATGCCGAAAATATCGGTGTAGAAAAACATCATGTAAAGCATGACGTTATCGAAAATAATATGGCTGGCTGCATCCCCCAGACCGTAGCCGATTTTTTCTTTAACCGAGAGAACTTCACTCATTTCAACCATCCTTAATAAGGAGTGCTGTTAACAAAGGTAGCCACGGTTTTAAACCAGCCGGGCGGGGGCAGCCATTCTGATATTTGTTTATGAAATTACGTTTCTTTATTTATGTGATCGCGGTAACCGGTTTCTGCGGCGGCCGCCCGGCGGAGCAAGGGAATAACGGGGCGGCCGGAAATAGGGCGCGATGAATATATCCATTGCACCCTATTTCATTTTTAAATAGGTCAGAAGATTATTGCGGCACGCGCCAGCTGTCGTAATAGATGTGTTCTGCCTGGAAATTGATCTTCTCTTTTTCGCCCGTCAGTCGCCAGGCCAGATAAAAGGCGAAATCAAAGGCCACGCCCAGCCCCCGGCCACTGATCAGGTTGCCGTCCTCCACGACGTTTTCATCAACATAGCGGCCATCGTCTACGGTCTGGTGGAGATCCCCGGAGCAGACGTAGCGCCGCCCCTGCAGCAGCCGGTTGCCGCCCAGCACCCGCGCGGCGGCAGAACAGAGCGGGCAGATCCATTTACCGGCCTGATCGTGACGGCGGATAAAGTCCGTCACCTGCGGGTCGGCCGCCAGGTTCACCGTGCCCTGCGGGCCGCCGGGCAGCACCACCGCATCAAACAGGGTGGCATGCAGGTCTGCCAGCAGGCTGTCAGCAGTGACGTTCAGCCCGTGGTAACTCACCACCTGCCGCGCGGCCTGGCAGGCCACGGTCACGACCTCAATCTCCAGGCGCTGCAACACATCCATGACAATGACCGCTTCCGCTTCCTCAAATCCTTCTGCCAACAGTATGGCGACGCGCTTGCTCATCCTGACTCCTGATGGTTAATAAAAGAACATGCGGGCCAGCATAACAAAGGGGGTTTTCATAACTGGAACGCTGTTTTAAAAATTTACGAGGCAGATCGCAGAAAAGGGCAGGCCACGGGAAGGTGCGGGGTAGAAGGCAGGTGGCCGTGCCTGAGAGAGATAGCCATGCCTTTCAGAAAACAGCGAGCCAAAATCTCATCCACATTTATTTGGCTCGCCTGATTCAGGGAAGAAAAATAAAAGGTTAGCAGGCCAATGCCTGATAAGCCGTTACCCGCAGGTTAAAGCGCGGCACCGTTGGGTTATTAAATGAAACCGGTTATTTCAGCCATCCAGCGCTAAAACAGCACGGGTATTCTCATCACCCCGCCCTTTTCTGCGTAATGGAAACGATTAACGGATATTCATTAACTCTTCCATAGAGAGAATATGGTAATGGCGCTGGCCCTGAACGGGCAAAGTTTCGTGGATAATACATTTCACCAGCGTGGTCGAAAAAACCGGGGCGAGCATCACCCGCTTACAGATCAGCATATAATTGGTACCATTTACAATCTGGTGCCCGCAATAAAGGACGGGGGTATAACCGATGTCAACCAGGGGTTCTACCAACGGCGGAAATGCGTCGGCCAGATTGTCAGGCAACGTGCAGGGGTCGAGATACTCATTTATGATCCAGCTTGCTGTCATGTGATTTCCTTGTCATTCATGCAATAAGAAACGTAAAGAGATTATGTAATTAATTATCCTACTTACTATGTTAAGGGTTTCTTTCAGGGAGGAGGAATATAGGGTCACGCGGACACCAATAAAATAGGTTTTTAAACGGGCGGGGTCTGTGATTATGCTCGCATTGTGAATAAGAAAGGGGCAGCGAGGGGGTGAGGAATATGCATAACACTCAATATGATAGTGATAGTAATTTTATACCGGGACTATTTCCGGCAAAAATATTTCCCTGATGCAGGCTAACCCTCTCCTTACGTCAGGGAATAGGGATTATCTTTCCTGCTTATTTTTATCCATCCGGCCAAGCAGGAATTTCATCAGCAAGACAAAGGCCACCGCCCCAATAATCACCAGCGCACCGGAAACCTTTTTATCCATCGCCCCCAGCAGATTCTCAATAAAGTGGCCACAGAAATAGCCCAGCAACACCCATACCAGTGACCAGATACAGGCACCGAGAATATTCAGGCTGACAAAGCGTGCTACCGGCATTTTACTGGCACCGATGATTACCGGCCCGATAATGCGGAAGCCATACATAAAACGCACACCTAATACAAACAGCGCCGGGTGGTGATTAATCAGCTGCCTGGCGCGTTCGATTTGCGGCTGACGGCGTTTTAGTTTCCCCAGCAGCCGCGGGCCAAAACGCCGCCCGGTAAAATAGAGGATCTGATCGCCCAGGCAGCCGCCAAATGCCACCACCGCCAGCACCCACGGCAACTTCAGCAGCCCGTGATGCGCAGCAATGCCGCCGAGCAGGGTGATGGTCTCGCCCTCCAGCAGGCAGCCGGCCAGCAGCGCCCAATAACCATAGTCAGTAATAAAATGTGCAATGTCCGGCATAACGGTCCTTATGGCCTGAGAACAGGGTGAAGAAAAAACAAACACATTGACTCAGGGAATACAAAACAGAGATAACAATAGCTTAGTCAATAAATGGCAGGGCAGTGCCCGCCTGCCGATCCCTCTGTGTCAGCCGCCAAGGAGCATCCCATGTTTACCCTGTATGTGGACGATAACTATTTCAGCCCTTATGCCATGTCTGCCTTTGTGGCGCTGACAGAAAAAGGGGCCGGCTTCAGGCTGGAAACCGTGGCGCTGGGTGCGGGTGAGCAGCAGCAGCCGCCTTATGGCGCGCTCTCGCTGACGCGCCGGGTGCCGACGCTGGTTGAGGGGGCGTTCCGGCTATCGGAGTCTTCCGCGATTGATGAGTATCTGGAAGAGTGCTTTCCGGCACCGGACTATGTCGCCCTCTACCCGGTGTCGCGCACGCAGCGGGCAAAGGCGCGTGAGGTGCAGGCGTGGTTACGCAGCGATCTGGGGGCGCTCCGCGCAGAGCGGCCAACGGAAGTGGTGTTTGGCGGCCTGCGGGCAGAGCCACTGACGCGCGAGGGGCAACAGGCGGCAGAAAAGCTGATTGCCGCGGCGGACGCGCTGTTGCCGGAAGGGCAATTACATCTGTTTGACCGGTGGAGCATCGCCGACACCGATCTGGCGCTGATGCTTAACCGGCTGGTGATGAACGGGGACGCCGTACCGGCCCGGCTGGCCGCGTACGCCGGAACGCAGTGGCAGCGCCCCTCCGTACAGCGCTGGCTGGCTTTGTCGCAGCCGGCATAACCGCAGCGCAAGCGGCGCGGCAGGGGCCGCGCCGGAAAACGCAGGATCAGGCGGTGCCGGTGCCGCCGTCCGACCCCCAGACCTGGCCGGAGGTGAAGCTCGCTTCCTGCGAGGCCAGCAGCACATACAGCGGCGCGATCTCCACCGGCTGGCCGGGGCGGCCAAACGGGGCTTCACTGCCGAACTGCATCACTTTTTCCTGTGGCTGGCCGCCGCTGGATTGCAACGGCGTCCAGTAGGGGCCGGGCGCTACTGCATTAACACGGATGCCCTTCTGCGCGATCTGTTTCGCCAGCGCTTTGGTGAAGGCGACAATCGCAGCCTTGGTGGAGGCGTAATCCAGCAGTGCTTCGCCCGGCTTGAAGGCCTGCACCGACGCGGTATTAATGATCGCCGCACCGGGTTGCAGGTGCGGAATCGCCGCTTTGCTCAGCCAGAACATCGCATAGACGTTGGTTTTAAACGTGGTATCAAACTGTTCGCTGGTCAGATCCAGAATCGAATCCACCGACTGCTGGTGACCGGCGTTATTGACTAAAATATCCAGCCCGCCCAGTTTCTCTACCGCTTCACTTATCAGTTTCTTGCAGAACGCCTCGTCACGCAGATCCCCGGGGATCGCCACCGCGTTGCGCCCTTCAGCCCGGATCAGATCGATCACTTCACGGGCATCCGGCTCCTCTACCGGCAGGTAGTTAATCGCGACATCCGCCCCTTCGCGGGCGTAGGCGATGGCGGCAGCGCGGCCGATGCCGGAGTCACCCCCGGTGATCAGCGCTTTGCGCCCCACCAGTTTACCGGCACCCCGGTAGCTGTTTTCACCGTGATCGGGGCGCGGCCGCATTTTACTAGCCAGCCCCGGCGGGTCTTGCGGCTGGCGTTCAAACGGCGGCTTCGGGTACTGATCAATCGGGTTCTGTTTTACCGCCAGCGGCACCGCCTGCCCGGCAGTGCTGGTGTCACCGGTGGCCGCCTGCGCCACACCGGGCAGCGCCATACCTGCGGCCACACCGCCTAACATGCCGCCAACCACCTGTCGCCGTGAAATACCTTTTTTGCCTGTGGGTTCCACTTCCTGCCTCCTTAGGGTCTGCATTTTCTTTGTCCGGCCAGGCCGGAAAAAGCGGGAGTTACCCCTTAAAGGATAGTGGGCATGTGACGGCCGTCCACAAATTGAGCAAAATTGGTGTAACAACCTGGTGACGGGGCGCTACCGGCCGGTAAGACAGGGTTACCGGCCGGAGAACGCGTGTTGCTGACCGGCGAAAGGGGGGCCGGCCAGCAAAGGGGATTACCGGCGCGTGGTCGCCAGCCGGGCAGCAAATACCAGGAATACGCAGCCGGTCAGGCGATCCAGCGTTTTCACAACCGCCGGGCGGCGCAGCCAGCGTGCCAGCGGGCGGGTTGCGGCAATCAGTGTGCAGGACCACAAGGTGCCGATCAGCACATGAATCACCGCCAGGCTGAACACCGAAGCCGCCATCGGGTAGCCGGTGGGCACAAATTGCGGCAGGAAAGAGACATAAAACACGCCTATTTTCGGGTTCAGGATGTTGCCGAACAGGCCTTTGACGAACCAGTTGCTGCCGGGGGAGGCTGGCGTCGCTGTTTCCGGGGCCATTGAGGTGCGCGGCCGCAGGATCATGTTCAGGCCGAGCCAGCAGAGGTAACCCGCGCCAATCCATTTCAGGGTCGTAAAGGCAAGTTCAGAAGCGGCCAGCAGCGCCCCCAGCCCCAGTGCCACCAACGCGCCCCAGACCAGGCACCCGGCGTTGATACCCATCGCCGCCTGCAAGGCTTTGCGGCTGTTTTCCGTGGCGGCAGTGCGCAGGATCAGGGCAGTGTCCAGCCCGGGTGTCAGGGTCAATACCCCGGCGGCAAACGAGAAAGAGATCAGGGATTCAGTAAGGGTCATAACGGCTCCGGCTCAGAAAGAGGCAAGCATATAAGCCGCAGAAAACAGAGGCAACCACGTGTTAATGAATGGTTGTCATGATGGAACGCAAGCCGAAAAAACGGATGAAAAACGGGGAGGGGGTTGCAGTGGGGGTCAGTGAACCGGCATGGCGCACGCGCCTGCCGGCATCACCTGGGTACGTTATTCCTGCGGCTTATTTATAGAGTTCAGCCGTGCCGTGCAGCTTGTTGTTACCGCTGACGGAAATAATACGGTAGGAAGAGGCACCAGCCTGCTGAGCTTTCGCCGCCAGTTGTGCTTCAACCGTGGAAAGATCGGTCGCGCCGCTGGCCGTCACCATGCCCAGTTTTTCACCCGCATCCTGTTGGGTCAGGGTGGCGGCACCGGCAGCACCTGCAAAGGCAGCCAGAGAAAGGGTAGCAGCTACTGCAAAATATTTGATGCTTTTCATGGTCAGTGTCCTGTCAGTAATCAGTAAGGTTATCGGTGTGTGAAAGGGCGTTTCCTTTCGATGAGATAAGCATAAGCGGCAGGGCGCGAAAAGAAAAACGGGATGTTTTGAGGATATCGTTCAAAAAAACTGGAGTAGAATTTACGTGAGGTTACACGGGGCGGCAGGTGCTTTACGCAACGCGGTGAAAAGGCGAAAAAAAGCGGCAGGCGACGAAGAAATAAGCGGCTACATGCTGATTTTGTGCAGTTTTCTTAACCCCTGCTAGACTTAACCCTGTTTACACCCCTGGCGGGAGAGGCCGGGGGTACAGGATCGTAAACATGTCGCTGGGGCAACGCCTGCCGGCGCAACCGCCCGGCTAAAGACACTGTTGGAGGAGTCTATGGGAATTTTATCTTGGATTATTTTTGGTCTGATCGCAGGTATCCTGGCTAAGTGGATCATGCCGGGCAAAGATGGCGGTGGCTTCTTCATTACCATCATCCTGGGGATCATCGGTGCTGTGGTCGGTGGCTGGATCAGTACATTCTTCGGCTTTGGCCGGGTGGATGGCTTCAACTTCGGCAGTTTTGTTGTCGCGGTTATCGGTGCGCTGGTCGTGCTGTTCATTTACCGTAAAGTCCGCAGCTGACCTGCTATCAGGTGCTGAAAAACCCCGCAGGCTGCCGCCTCCGGGGTTTTTTTATGTCAGATGGCGACCTGCCCCCGCACACCGTCTGCCTCCATATCACAGCCGCGCCCGCGCTGGATAATCGCGCCGCGGGACATCACCAGGTAGTTGTCAGCCAGCTCTGCGGCGAAATCATAAAATTGCTCCACCAGCAGAATCGCCATATCGCCGCGTGCCGCCAGCGTGCGGATCACCTGCCCAATCTCCTTGATCACCGACGGCTGAATGCCCTCGGTCGGCTCGTCCAGAATCAGCAGTTGCGGCTTGCAGGCCAGCGCCCGGCCAATCGCCAGTTGCTGCTGCTGGCCGCCGGAGAGGTCACCGCCGCGCCGCTGTTTCATCGCGTTGAGCACCGGAAACAGGGTATAAATATCCTCCGGCACCTGCCGCGCCTGCGCACCGCTGAAACGCGACAGCCCCATCAGCAAATTCTCTTCCACCGTCAGCCGGGGAAAAATCTCGCGCCCCTGCGGCACATAGGCGATGCCCGCCTGCACCCGCTGGTGCGGTTTATGGCGAGTGATCGCCTTGCCCTGCCAGTGCACAGTGCCTGATTTCACCGGCAGCAGCCCCATCAGACACTTCAGCAGCGTGGTTTTACCCACGCCGTTACGCCCCAGCAAACAGGTGATTTCGCCGATGCGCGCCTCAAACCCCAGGCCGCGTAAAATGTGGCTGCCGCCGTAATACTGGTTCAACTCATTGACCTGTAACATCATTCCCCCTCAGCGCCCAAGATAGACCTCAATCACCTGCTCGTTGGCCTGCACCTGTTGCAGCGAGCCTTCCGCCAGCACCTGCCCCTGGTGCAGCACCGTCACGTGGTCGGCGATGGTCTCCACAAAGCCCATGTCGTGCTCCACCACCATCAGCGAATGTTTCCCGGCCAATGAGCGGAACAGTTCGGCGGTGTATTCGGTTTCCGCGTCGGTCATGCCGGCGGCCGGTTCGTCGAGCAGCAGCAGGTGCGGCTCCTGCACCAGCAACATGCCGATTTCAAGGAACTGCTTCTGCCCGTGGGAAAGCAGCCCGGCCGGGCGGTGCCGTTCCGCCGCCAGCCGTAACAGGGTGAGCATCTCATCGATGCGGTCATGCTGTTCGCCGCTCAGCCTGGCGCGCAGCGAGGTCCAGACAGATTTGTCCGCTTTTTGCGCAATCTCCAGGTTCTCGAACACCGTCAGCGCCTCAAACACCGTGGGCTTCTGGAATTTGCGGCCAATCCCCGCCTGGGCAATCGCCATCGGCTCCAGCCGGGTGAGGTCGGTGCGCTGGTCATAGGTGACGCTGCCGCTCTGCGGCCGGGTCTTGCCGGTGATCACATCCATCAGCGTGGTTTTGCCCGCGCCGTTGGGGCCGATGATGCAGCGCAGCTCCCCGACGCCGATCTGCAGCGACAAATCGGTCAGGGCGCGGAAGCCGTCAAAACTGACGTTAATCTTCTCCAGCGACAGAATCGGGTCGCGCTGGTCGCGGTATTTGTCCGCCGGGTGCGGCTGGGTGAACAGCGGTTCAGCGATCATGGCGTTGCCCCTGTTTTCTGCGGCGCAATAGCCCGATGACCCCCTGCGGCAGGCAGAGCGTCACCAGGATGAACATCCCGCCGAGGAAGAATTGCCAGTATTCCGGCATCGCCACGGTGAACCAGCTTTTGGCCCCGTTGACGATCCCGGCCCCCAGCAGCGGCCCCACCAGCGTGCCGCGCCCGCCGAGCGCCACCCAGATCGCCGCCTCAATGGAGTTGGTCGGGGACATCTCACCCGGGTTGATGATGCCGACCTGCGGCACATAGAGCGCCCCGGCCAGCCCGCACAGCACGGCGGAGAGCGTCCAGACAAACAGCTTAAAGCCGCGCGGGTCATAGCCGCAGAAGGTCAGGCGGTTTTCGGCGTCACGCACCGCGGTCAGCACCCGGCCGAATTTGCTTTTCGCCAGCGCGAAGCCCAGCGCCAGGCTGGCGGCCAGCAGCAATACGGTGGCGACAAACAGCGCGACGCGGGTCGCCGTGGCGGTGATCGGGAAGCCGAGCAGGGTGGTAAAGCCGGTAAAGCCGTTATTGCCGCCGAAGCCGGTCTCATTGCGGAAGAACAGCAGCATCCCGGCGTAGGTCAGCGCCTGCGTCATGATAGAGAAGTAGACGCCTTTGATCTTCGAGCGGAAGGCGAAGAAGCCAAACACAAACGCCAGTACCCCCGGCACCAGCACGATCAAACAGAGCGCCCAGGCGAAATATTGCGTCCCGGCCCAGAACCACGGCAGCTCCGTCCACGACAGGAACGACATAAAGGCCGGCAGGCCGTCCCCCGCCGCCTGCCGCATCAGGTACATGCCCATCGCATAGCCGCCGAGGGCGAAAAACAGCCCATGCCCCAGCGACAGCAGCCCGGCATAGCCCCAGACCAGATCCAGCGCGATCGCGACGATCGCATAACAGAGGATCTTGCCGATCAACGTCAGGGTATAGGTGGAGATCGAAAGCGGGTGCGCCGCCGGCAGCAGTGCCAGAAAAGGCAGCGCCAGCAGGGCCAGCAGGGCCAGGGTGCCGAGGCTCAGGGTCAGGCGCGGCGCTTTCTGCACGCCGGTTAAGGTCAGTGGTTGTGTCATCAGTCAGTCACCCGGCCCTTGAGGGCGAACAGCCCCTGCGGACGCTTCTGGATAAACAGGATAATCAGCGCCAGAATCAAAATTTTGCCCAGCACTGCGCCCATCTGCGGCTCAAGGATTTTGTTGACGATCCCCAGCCCAAACGCCGCCACCACGCTGCCCGCCAGCTGGCCGACACCGCCCAGCACCACCACCAGGAACGAATCGATGATGTAGCCTTGGCCCAGCTCCGGCCCGACGTTGCCGAGCTGCGACAGCGCCACGCCGCCCAGCCCGGCGATGCCGGAGCCGAGGCCGAAGGCCAGCATGTCGATGCGCCCGGTCGGCACGCCGCAGCAGGCGGCCATCGCCCGGTTCTGCGTCACGGCGCGCACATTCAGCCCAAGGCGGGTCTTATTCAGCAGCAGCCAGGTCAGCGCCAGCACCAGCAGCACGAAGACAATTACCGCGATGCGGTTCCACGGCAGCACCAGGTTCGGCAGCAGCTGGACGCCGCCGGAGAGCCACGCCGGGTTGGCGACCTCAACGTTCTGCGCGCCGAACAGCATCCGCACCCCCTGGATCAGCATCAGGCTGATGCCCCAGGTCGCCAGCAGCGTCTCCAGCGGGCGGCCGTAAAGGTGGCGGATCACCGTGCGCTCCAGCGCCATGCCGATCCCGGCGGTGATAAAGAAGGCCACCGGCAGCGCCGCCAGCGGGTAGAGCGCCAGCCACCCGGGCGCGTAGTGCTGGAACAGCGACTGCACCAGCCAGGTGGCATAGGCGCCGAGCATCAGCATCTCGCCGTGCGCCATGTTGATTACGCCCAGCAGCCCATAAGTGATCGCCAGCCCCAGCGCCGCCAACAGCAGAATCGACCCCAGCGACAAGCCGGTAAACGCCTGGCCGAGCAGGTCACCAATCAGCAGCCGGTGCTGGATCTGCGCCAGGCTCTCCGCCGCGGCGCGGCGCACCCCGGCATCGGGTTCGGTGCGGGCGTCGGTCAGCGGTTGCAGCCGCGCCTGGGTATCGGGATCGGCGGCGTCGCCGAGCAGTCTCACCGCGTTCAGCCGTACCTGCGGATCGGCGTCAGCCAGGTGCAGGTTGGCGAGCGCCAGCGCCAGCGCGGCACGGACGTCTGACGCGTTCTCCTGCGCCAGCCGCGCCGTAAGCAGCGGCAACTGGTCAGGCTGCGCCTTACGCTGTAAGGCGGTGGCCGCCTGTAACCGGGTGGCGGCATCAGGGCTGACCAGCCGGTGCGCTGCCAGCGCATTGGCGATCAGATTCCGCAGGCGGTTGTTCATCCAGACTTTTTTGGTGTCGCCCACCGGCGCGGCGTTGCCCTCCAGCGGCGTTAACGCTTCGCCCTGCCGGGTAAAGGCGTGTTTTGCCTGGTCAACCACCACATTTTCCTGCTTCAGCGCCTGCAACAGCGGCAGCCGCGCCGGTTGCGGATCGGCGGCCCACGCCTGTAACAGCGCGGCCTGCTGGCTGCGGCTGGCGGCGGCGAACTCATCCGCCGGCCCGGCCTGCGCCAGCCACGGCAGGCTGACGAGCGTTGCTATCAGCAGGCGCATAATGAAAGGGAGTCGCATCGGGGATCTCCTGTGCAGGCCGGGCGAACCCGGCCCGATCGGTTACTGGCCGCTGGTTTTCACCGGCGTATCCGGTTTTTTGTCATTGCCGGGAATGTACGGGCTCCACGGCTGGGCGCGGATCGGCTGTTCGGTCTGCCACACCACGTTGAACTGGCCGCCCGGCTCAATCTCGCCAATCATCACCGGCTTGTGCAGGTGGTGGTTGGTCTGGTCCATGGTCAGGGTAAAGCCGGACGGCGCGGCGAAGGTCTGCCCGGCCATGGCGTCACGCACTTTGTTGACGTCCGTGGTGCCCGCTTTCTCCACCGCCTGCGCCCACATATGGATGCCGACATAGGTCGCTTCCATCGGGTCGTTGGTGACGGCGGAGGCGGCGTTCGGCAGGTTGTGCGCTTTGGCGTAGGCTTTCCATTCGGCGACAAAGGCTTTGTTGGTCGGGTTATCCACGGACTGGAAATAGTTCCAGGCCGCCAGATCGCCCACCAGCGGTTTGGTGTCGATGCCGCGCAGCTCCTCTTCCCCCACCGAGAAGGCCACCACCGGCACATCGGTGGCTTTCACGCCCTGGTTCGCCAGCTCTTTGTAGAACGGCACGTTGGAGTCGCCGTTGATGGTGGAGACCACCGCCGTTTTACCGCCGGCGGCGAACTTCTTGATGTTGGTGACGATGGTCTGGTAGTCGCTGTAACCGAACGGCGTGTAGACCTCTTCGATGTCTTTGTCCTGCACCCCTTTGGCATGCAGGAACGCCCGCAGGATTTTGTTGGTGGTGCGCGGGTAGACGTAATCGGTGCCGAGCAGGAAGAAGCGTTTGGCTTCGCCGCCGTCTTCACTCATCAGGTACTCCACCGCCGGGATCGCCTGCTGGTTCGGCGCGGCCCCGGTGTAGAAGACGTTCGGCGACATCTCCTCGCCCTCATATTGCACCGGGTAGAACAGCAGGCCGTTCAGCTCCTCAAACACCGGCAGCACCGACTTACGTGACACGGACGTCCAGCAGCCGAACACCACGGCCGCCTTGTCCTGCGTCAGCAGCTGGCGCGCCTTCTCGGCGAACAGCGGCCAGTTGGAGGCGGGGTCGACCACCACCGGCTCGAGCTTTTTGCCGAGCACACCGCCTTTGGCGTTGATGTCATCGATGGTCATCAGCGCCACCTCTTTCAGCGGCGTTTCGGAGATCGCCATGGTGCCGGAGAGGGAATGCATAATGCCGACCTTGATGGTGTCGGCGGCCTGGGCACCAAACGCCAGGCCAAAGCCGGCCATCGTGGCGGAGAGGGCGAACGCATGGATAAAGCGGCGGGATGGCATAAAACGCACTCCTGATGAAAAGTAGAGGTTAAGGCGCGCGGAAACCCGGCGACGCCCTGCCTGCCGGAGCAGGCGGTTTTTTGCGCCAGCGGCGCGATTTTCTGTTTCTTCACGCGCTTGCCGCGCGGGTTACGGTGACGGGGCGGGGCGCGCCCCAGGCTCCTCCTCTGCGCGCGGTGGCGGGGTGCGCGCCTCATGCAGCCGGTGCAGCGTGATTTTGCGCACCTCCGCCTTGCTGACGGCGATATGGTCATGCAGCAGGCGCTGCGCCTCGCCGGTGCGGCGCTGCATAATCGCGTGCAGCACCGCCGCATGTTCCCGGTAGGTGGCGCTGACGCGCTCCTCCTGAGTGAAGTCGAGCTGCCGGATGATGCGGATCTTCTCGGTGAGATCGCGGTGGATGCGTGCCATTTCACCGTTACCCACCGCCTCCACCAGCGCCAGATGGAACGCCTCATCAAAGCGCGACACCGCCGGGCCGTCGGGCAGCGGCGGCTGGTCAATCCAGAAAGCCGCCACCGGCAGCAGCAGCGCGGGCAGCGCCTGGCCGGGGCGGGCGCAGAGCCGCTTTACCGCCTCCAGCTCCAGCACAATCCGCAGGTCATAAAGCTGTTCGAAATAGGCGAAATCGAACGGCTTCACCTGCCAGCCGCTGCGGAAATGCACCTCGACGTAGCCTTCACGCTCCAGCCAGAACAGCGCCTGGCGCACCGGGGTGCGGCTCACCGCCATCCGCCCGGCGATTTCGCTCTCGCTGAAGCGGTCGCCGGGCAGCAGGCGGAAGTCAAAAATGTCCTGTTTCATCTGCTGGTAAATGCGCTCCGCCAGCCCTTCCGGACGGGCTTTGCTGGAATGTCCCGCAAGTTGCATAAGCATCCTTAAGGGGCCGGTCTGCCCGGCCCGTTTCCGTTATGAGGCGGCCGTATCGAGCCACAGCAGCGCATCGCCGGGGCCGACCGGGCGGCCGGGGCGGCAGCGGATCTGCGTCACCGTGCCGGCGCAGGGCGCATAGACAGACAGCTCCATCTTCATCGCCTCGACCACGATCAGCGCCTGCCCTTCGCGTACCACATCGCCCGGCTGCACCAGGATTTTCCAGACGTTGCCGTTGAGATCGGCGCTGACCAGTTGCCCTTCGCCCTCGCTCTCCTCCAGCGGCTGCGGGCGGTTGGCCGCCTCCGCCACGGCGGCGCTCTCCTCGGCCTGCCAGTGCGCCACCTCCGTGGTAAACGCAGCCTGCTGGCGGGCGCGGAACGCGCTGATATCGTCGGCGTTCTCCGTTAAAAAGCGGGTGTACTCCGCAAAATCGAACTCGCCCGGTTCAATCTTCACCTCGGCGCGCCCTTCGCGGAACGCCTCGCGGAAGGCGTCCAGCTCCGCTTCGCTGACCGGGTAGAAGCGCACCTGATCGAAGAAGTGCAGCAGCCACGGCTCGCCGGGGGCGAATTGCGGGTTTTTGAGGAATTTGTTCCAGATCGGCAGCGTGCGCCCCACCAGCTGGTAGCCGCCCGGCGAATCCATGCCGTAGATGCACATATACATACCGCCAATGCCCACGGTGCCCTCGGCGGTGTAGGTGCGCGCCGGGTTATATTTGGAGCTGAGCAGCCGGTGGCGAGGGTCGAGCGGCACCGCGCAGGGCGCGCCGAGGTAGACGTCACCCAGCCCGAGGATCAGGTAGCTGGCGCTGAACAGGATGTCGCGCACCGCCTCGCGGCTCGCCAGCCCGTTGATGCGCCGGATGAAATCGACGTTGTTCGGCAGCCAGGGGGCCTGGTCGCGCACCGTTTCGCGGTAGCGTTCCACCGCGCCCAGCGTGGCGGAATCTTCGAACGCCATCGGCAGGTGGACGATGCGCGTCGGCACTTTCAGCGTGCTGACGTCGCCAAGCTGGTTCTCCAGCGTCAGCAGCAGTTGCAGCAGTGCCGGCTGGCTGAGGAGGCGGCCGTCATAGCGGATTTGCAGCGAACGCACGCCGGGGGCCAGCTCAGCGATGCCCGCTACCGCTGCCTCGCGGATCGCCTGCATCAGCAGGTAGAGCCGCAGCCGCAGCGCCAGATCGAGCACGTTGTCGCCATATTCCAGCAGGATGTAGCTGTCGCCCGCCTGGCGGTAGACCACCGCCGGGCGATCTGGGGTGGCGGGCAGCGTGGCCAGGATCGCCGCCGACGGCGTGTCACCCGGCAGCAGGGAAGGTTCCGGCAGCGCCAGCGCGTCGACGCGGCTCAGGGAGGCGAGGGTGCCCGCCTGCGCCTGTTCCAGCGCCAGCGCCTGCTCAATGCTGATCGGGTGGAAACGCAGGCGGTCGCCCGGTTTCACCTGCCCGACTTTCCACAGCTCCGCTTTGGCGATAGTCACCGGGCAGACGAAGCCGCCGAGGCTCGGCCCGTCACGGGTGAGGATCACCGGGAAGTCGCCGGTAAAGTTGATCGCGCCGATGGCGTATTCGCAGTCATGCACGTTGGAGGGGTGCAGCCCCGCCTCGCCGCCATCCTGCCGCGCCCAGGCCGGTTTCGGCCCGGTGAGGCGCACGCCCAGCCGGTTGGAGTTGTAATGCACCTGCCATTCGGCCGCGAAAAATTCCGCGATCGATTCCGGAGTGAAGAAGTCCGGCGCGCCGTGCGGCCCGTAGAGCACGCCGATGTGCCACAGCGTGCCGTAGTGCGGCAGCAGCGCGGGGTCAGCGGCCTGCGGCGCATCGGTGGGCGCGGGGGTGGTGCAGGCGGGCAGGTGCGGCTGGGAGATCGGCAGCAGGTCCGCCACCCGCAGTGTGCGCCCGGCGTGGCCGCCAAACTCCCCCAGCGCAAAGGTGGCGCGGCTGCCGAGGTAGACCGGCACATCCAGCCCGTTGCGCACTGCCAGATAGGTACGGCAGCCGTGGCGGGCGCGGCCGAGCGTCAGCGTCTGCCCGGCGCTGACCGTGACCGGCTCCGCGTAGGGCACCGGCACGCCGTCGAGGTCGGCCGGGCAGTCGGCCCCGGTCAGGGCGATCAGCACATCGGCATGAAAGCGCAGCGTCGGCCCCTGGAGGGTGAACTCCAGCCCGGCGGCGTCCGGGTGGTTGCCGACGATCCGGTTCGCCAGCCGGAACGCGAAATCATCCATCGGCCCCGAGGGCGGGACGCCGATGTCCCAGTAGCCCAGGCGGCCGGGGAAATCCTGCACGCTGCTGTAGGTGCCGGGTTGCAGCACCTCGATCGCCTGCGGGCGGTAGGTGAAGCTGTCGAGCATCCGCGTCCAGACCTCGCCGTGGCGGAAGGCGTCGGTGGCGACGATCTGGCGCAGATAGTCAAGGTTGGTGGCGATGCCGTGCAGCCGGGTGGCGTTGAGCGCCGCCGTGAGATTTTCCAGCGCCAGCGTGCGGTTTTCGCCATAGACAATCAGCTTGGCGATCATCGGGTCGTAGAAGGCCGACACCTCGCTGCCGGTCGAGACCCAGCCATCCACGCGCACCCCGTCCGGGAAGTGCACATCCGTCAGCACGCCGGGGCTGGGCTGGAAGTTGCGCAGCGGGTCTTCCGCGTAGAGCCGCACCTCGATCGCCGCGCCGTGCGGGGCGCGCGCCAGATGCAGCCAGTCCGGCTCGCTGCCTGCGGCCACCTGCACCATGCAGTCGATCAGGTCGAGGCCGGTGACCAGCTCCGTGACCGGGTGCTCTACCTGCAAGCGGGTGTTCACTTCCAGGAAGTAGAACGCCTCCTGCGCCGCGTCGTAGATGAACTCCACCGTCCCGGCGCTGCGGTAGTTTACGGATTCACCCAGCGCCACTGCCGCCCGGTGCAGCGCCGTGCGGGTCATCTCCGGCAGGTGCGGCGCGGGCGTCTCCTCCACCACTTTCTGGTTGCGGCGTTGCAGCGAGCAGTCGCGCTCACCCAGCGCCACCACGCGGCCCTGGCCGTCCCCGAAGATCTGTACCTCAATGTGGCGCGCCCGGTCGATAAAGCGCTCCAGGAAAACGCCGTCATCGCGGAAGAACTGCCCGCCGAGCCGCCGCACGCTCTCCCAGGCATCCCGCAGCGCAGCGGCGTCGTCACAGCGCATCAGCCCGATGCCGCCACCGCCCGCGGTGCTTTTCAGCATCACCGGGTAGCCGATCTGCGCGGCGGCCGCCAGTGCGGCATCCAGATCCGCCAGCAGCCCGGTGCCGGGCGTCATCGGCACACCTGCCGCCGCAGCCAGCTCCCGCGCCCGGTGCTTCAGGCCGAAATCACGGATCTGCTGCGCAGTCGGGCCGATAAATGCCAGCCCCGCGGCCTCGCACGCCTCCGCAAACTCCGCGCTCTCGGACAAAAAACCGTAGCCCGGGAAGATCGCCTGTGCGCCGCTCTCGGCCGCGGCCGCCAGGATTTTAGTCATGTCGAGGTAGCTGTCGGCGGGTTTCTCGCCGCCGAGCGCAATGGCGACCTCCGCGTCGCTGACGTGCGGCGCATTGCGGTCCGGGTCGGCATAGACCGCCACGCTGGTGATGCCGCGCTTTTTCAGGGTGCGGATGGCCCGGCAGGCGATTTCGCCGCGGTTGGCGATCAAAACAGTGGTGAACATGGCGCGATCCTCAGGAAGCGGTGGAAGCGGAAAGGCTGCTGAGGTAGTTGCGCCAGCCGCCAAAGGAGGTGATCTCCTGCGCGCCTTCCAGCGCCGCAGGCTCACAGATAAACCCTTTCACCCGGCGGCCGTCCGCCAGTTCCAGCGTGCCGATGCCGAGCGGCGCGGGGATTTCCGCCACAAACTCGCCGAAGCGCGCCAGCGGCATCGCCCACAGCTCGACCGTGATGGCGCGGCCGCCTGTGTCGCGCACCAGGCCGGGTTTGGGCGGCTGGGTGCCGGGCAGGGCGAACAGGCGGTAGTGGGCGGTGGTGGTGGTCTGCGCCAGCAGCACGGCGCCGCGGGTGGTCAGCTGGTGGTTAAGCGGCATCCCGGTGAGGTGCGCGCCTACCACTGCCACCTGCACCACGCCTTCGGTTGGCGGCAGTGGTGGGGTGAGATAGGCGGGCGGCAGCGCACGGCCGGTAGCGCCCAGCGGCAGGGTCAGGTGCCTCTGCCAGCGCTGGCCGAAGTGCGCCAGTGCCGCGTCATGCCAGGCGGGGGCGATCAGGGTGATGCCGGCGGGCAGGCCGTCTTCCCGCAGGGCGGCGGGCAGGGCCAGCGCGCTGAGGTCGGCCAGGTTGGTGAAGTTGGTGTAGGTGCCGAACTGGCTGTTAAAGCGCACCGGCTCCTGCGCCATCTCATCAATCGTGCGGAGGGTCGGCGACGTCGGCACTACCAGCGCATCAAACCCGGCCAGCGCGTCGTTGATCCGGCGGGCAAGCTCCGCCCGCAGGTACTCCGCCCGCCAGGCATCGCAGGCGCTGTAATTTTTGCCGCCGCTGATAATGCCGCGCACCACCGGGTCGAGGACGTCCGGCTGGTCGTCCAGCAGCGCGCCCACGGCCACGGTGCGTTCGGCCACCCACGGGCCCTGATAGAGCTGCTCCGCCAGCTGGCGGAACGGGCTGAAATCTATCGGCTCCAGCGTGACGCCGCAGGCCTTGAGCTGCGCCAGCGCCGCGGCGAACGCCTGTTGGTTCTGCGTGTCCCCGAAGAATTCCAGGCTGTCCGGCACGGCAAAGCGCGGGGCAGCAGGCAGGGAGGCCGGGGCGGTATGCGGGTTGCGGCGCGAATAGGCGTCGGCGGCATCGTAGCCGCCTGCCGCGCTTGCCACCGCCAGCGCATCGGCCACCGTCAGGGCGAACACCGAGACGCAGTCGTTCAACCGGCAGGCCGGGACCACGCCCCGGTTGGAGAGCCAGCCTTTGGTAGGCTTCAGCCCGACGATATTGTTAAACCCGGCGGGCACGCGGCCCGACCCGGCGGTGTCAGTGCCGAGGGCAAAGGCCACCAGGCCCCGCGCCACGGCTGAGGCGGAACCGGCGCTGGAGCCGCCGCTGACATAGGCCGGGTTGAAACTGTTGCTGACCGCGCCGAACGGCGAACGTGTGCCGACCAGCCCGGTGGCGAACTGGTCGAGGTTGGTCTTGCCGAGCACAATCGCCCCGGCCGCGCGCAGGTTCGCCACCACGGCGGCATCCTGCTCTGCCTGATAGGTAAAGGCCGGGCAGGCGGCGCTGGTGGGCCAGCCGCCGACGTCGATGTTGTCTTTCACCGCGAACGGCACGCCAAACAGCGGGAACGCCGCCAGGTCACCGCCTGCGGCCTGCAACCGTTGCAGCAGGGCGTCGGTCTGCGCCTGGAGCTGCGCCGGGGTGGCGCGGTAGATCCAGGCGTTGTCCTGTTCGCTCAGCCCGGCCAGCACCGTATGTAAGGTGGTGTCGAGCCTGTCCGGCGCGGCGCGGTAGTGCTGTTGCCATTCATCAAGGGTAAAGCCGTTATAAAGAGTCGGTTGCATCTGCTGAATTCCACCCTGTACACAAGTTTGAATTCACCTCAGCAAAGGGCGTGCCACAATGTAATTGACTCATTCTTAACAGGTTTTATTCAAGTGATATGCGGAGGGCAGACACGCCTGCACCAGCGCTGAGCGTTTTCTGCGCAGTGATGGCGCACAGCGGCAGGGTGCCGTTTTCACGTTGGGCGGGCTATGATGAGGATTACCAATACTTTGGCAAACGTGGAGCAGTATGCGGTTTCGGGTGATCAGAAAACGGATGAAACGCCTCGCCATACTGGCAGCGGTGGCGGCAGTGACGCTGTTTACCGTGCGGGTGTATGACACCCAGCGCGGCCCGGCGCTGGAGCCGTGGCACACGGAGGCACCGCCTGAGCTGGAGGCGGCCGCACTGGACCACACCGACTGGGCGGGCTACCTGAAAGCGGAACAGCGGGCGTTTGATGACGTCTACCGCAATGTAACGCAGAAACTCGACAGCAGTGAGCGCCTGCCGCTGAACCGCTATTTTGAGGGCAGCCCGATCTACCCCGAACACTTCCGCCACGACTGGAACCGCTCTTACGAACTGGTGCCCCCGGGCAAACCGCGCGGCGCGGTCGTGATGCTGCACGGCTTGACCGACTCCCCCTACAGCCTGCGCCATCTGGCCGAACACTACCGGCAACGCGGCTGGCTGGTGGTCGGGATCCGTTTACCGGCGCACGGCACCGTACCGGGCGCGCTGACCCGCGTCAGCTGGGAGGACTGGCTGGCCGCCACCCGGCTGGCGGTGCGTGAGGCGAGGGCGAAAACCGGGCCGGAGGCCCCGCTGCAACTGGTGGGCTTCTCCAACGGCGGGGCGCTGGCGATGAAGTACACGCTCGACAGCCTTCAGGATAAGACCCTGGCGCGGCCGCAGCGGGTGGTGCTGATTTCGCCGATGATTGGCGTGACGGCCTTTGCCCGCTTTGCCGGGATCGCCGGCTGGCCGGCAGTCTTCCCGCCGTTCGCCAAAGCCGCCTGGCTGAGCATTCTGCCGGAGTTCAACCCGTTCAAATACAATTCGTTCCCGGTGAACGGGGCGCGCCAGTCCTGGCAGTTAACCCAGGCGCTGCAACAGCAGATTGCGGCGGCGCAACGCGGCGGGCAACTGGCGCAACTGCCGCCGGTGCTGACGTTCCAGTCGGTGCTGGATTCCACCGTCAGCACCCGCGCAGTGGTGGAGGCGCTCTACAACCGGCTGCCGGCCAACGGCAGTGAACTGGTGCTGTTTGACATTAACCGCCGGGCGGAATTCGGCCCGCTGCTCAGGCCCGATGCGGATACCGCCATCGATACCCTGCTGCCCGCGCCGCCGCGCCGTTACACCACCACCGTCATCAGTAATGCCCCACCGGGCGCAAAAACCCCCGGGAATTCCGCCGTGGCCGTCAGGCTCAGTGCCGGGCAGACGGTGCCGCAGCAGCAGGTGCTGGGTATTGCTTACCCGCCGGAGATCTATTCGCTTTCCCATGTGGCGTTGCCGTTCCCGCCGGAGGATTCGCTCTATGGCCGCACGCCCGCAGCGCCGCGCCAGTTCGGCATCAGCTTCGGGACGCTGGCATCGCGCGGTGAGCGCGGGGCGCTGGTGGAGAGTATGGATGCGCTGATGCGCATCTCGTCGAACCCGTTCTACCCCTATCTGCTGGCGCGGATTGATCAGGGCATTGCTCAGGAGTGAGGGCGGTCAGCGTTCAGGTAGGCGCGTTCCGTGTCCCGGAACCATTGCGCCGGGACGTTATAGGGCGGCTGGTGCAGGCTGTCGAGCGCCTGATCGATAATCTTCCGGGCGCGCTTCCACAGGGTTTTATTCCCCTCTTTCAGCACCTCCAGCTGTAACCGTTTTTCAATCAGGTAGGTTTTGGCGAACTCTGCATCGCACGCCAGAATTTCGTGCAGGTTGTCGATCAGATCGGCCAGTTTGATGGTTTTGGCCTGCGGGCTGGCCTGTGCGGTGTGGCGGCGGTCGATATTTTTCCGTCTGATGCGGTCGCCGTCTTCCGGCTGGCTGGCGTTGGTCAGCATCCCGACCAGCGTGGCCACCTCCGGCCCGAACTCACGTTCAATATCTTTCAGGGTGGTGGGCGTATCTTCCACCGTGTCATGCAGCCAGGCAGCGGCCAGCATCGCTTCGCTGTGCGGCACGCGGCTGACAATCTCCGCGACGGCGCGCGGATGCACAATATAGGGATCGTCCGTATACTTGCGGCGCTGATTGATCCCGGCGTGGGCTTTGCCCGCAAACAAGCGGGCACGTTCAACTAAAGTCGTCATGATTTCTCCCTTTATCCCTGTGGCGCGGCCTGCACGGCAGGCAAGAAACATGCACGCCAACCTGTGATGCTTGCAGAAGAAGGCGGCTCATACGCTTTGTGACATCTTTTAAGATAGCGTGGTTTACCGGCTTATGCCGCCGGAGGCCCGCTTTTTCGGAGCAGGCTTAAGCCCGCGCCCTCTGCGTTACGCTAATGCTTGCTATTATATCGCACACTATCTATATTGACACCATGAACAGAAAAACAGACGAGTCGTTACCCAACCCGCCGATGCTGCATCTCGATCAGCAGCTGTGCTTTGCCCTCTACTCCGCCAACCTGGCGTTGCATAAGGTGTACCGCACGCTGCTGGCGCAGCTTGGCCTGACCTACCCGCAGTATCTGGTGATGCTGGTGCTGTGGGAGCGGGATGGGGTGACGGTCTCTGAGATTGGCGAGCGGCTGTTTCTTGACTCCGCCACGCTGACGCCGCTGCTGAAACGGCTGGAAAGTGCCGGGCTGCTGCTGCGCCGCCGCGCGGCCGCCGATGAGCGCCAGGTGTTGATTACCCTGACCGAAGCCGGGCGTGACCTGCGCATGCAGGCGCAATCGGTGCCGGAAGCGGTGGCCTGCGCCGCTGACTGTAGCGTCGAGCAGCTCGAAGGCATCAAACAGCAGTTGGAGATGTTGCGCAGCAACCTGCTGAAAAAAGCCTGACCGGCAAGGTGACGGCGCACCGCAGGGCGGTGCGCCGGTGAAATCCGCGACAGAACGGCACGCTGTTCTATACTTAATCTGTTGTTGCTAATTAAGTTGTGTGCGATTAAATCGCGAATCTGATACGAATGACGATGACCCCAGGCCCGGCGCTGTGCCGGTGTTCCCCTACTCCAGAAGGAAATGTGTATGTCTATCGAAAAAGTTGTCTACCAGGCCCATGCTAAAGCCACCGGCGGCCGTGATGGCCGTGCGACCTCATCAGATGGCGTGCTGGATGTGAAACTGGGCGTGCCGAAAGAGATGGGCGGCGCGGGCGGTGAAGCCACTAACCCGGAACAGCTGTTTGCGGCCGGTTACTCTGCCTGCTTCCTGGGCGCGCTGAAGTATGTGGCGTCGCAGGAAAAGGTGAAAATCCCGGCTGAAGCGCAGATTGAAGGGACTGTGGGCATCGGCCCGGTGCCGACCGGCTTTGCGATCGAAGTGCAGCTCGACATCAGCCTGCCGGGTGTGGAGCGCAGCGTCGCCGAAGATCTGGTGAAGAAAGCGCACGTGGTGTGCCCGTACTCCAACGCCACCCGCGGCAATATTGATGTGACATTGAATATCAAATAAACCTGATTCCCCGTCCAAAATAGCAGGTGTGTTAATAAAAAAGAGGGGTTGCCCCTCTTTTTTTATCAACCGCCTGTTTTCATATCCTTTTCCGGCGTTTTCGAGGTTTTTCGCTCAGACTTTTCTTGAATTGTTGCAAGATTAATCAATTATTCAGCAGCTAAATGAACCACATTTGATCAATAATGTCTGATTGTTTCAGATTGCTTTTACCGGACCGGGGTTCAGACAGTACATGAATAGAGTTAAAACTCTATCGCAACAAAATCTTTCTCTCTTGTTAGCGATTTATATCGGCATTTTCCTGAATTTTTCCGTTTTTTATCGTCGTTTTGATACCTTCACCCAGGGCATCCATACTTTACAACTCATCTCCGCCGTGACGGAAGTGATTGCCATTGTGCTTTTTACCTTCTTCGTCATGCGCATGGTGTCACTCGGCGGCAAGCTGTTTTACCGTTTTATTGCGTCGCTGCTGGTGCTGGTGTCGGTAGCGGCCAGCTACTACATGACCTTTTTCAATGTGGTGATTGGGTACGGCATTATCGTCTCGGTGATGACCACCGATGTGGACCTGTCGAAAGAGGTGATTGGTTACCACTTCATCCTGTGGATGGCGGTGGTCAGCGCCCTGCCGCTGCTGCTGATCTGGAAAAATAACCTCAGCTTTACCCTGATTGAGCAGATCAAAACGCCGGGGCACCGCATTAAGCCGGTGGCGGTGCTGCTGGGCGTCGGGCTGCTGGTCTGGCTGCCGCTGCGCCTGCTGGATATGGAGCAGTCCGCCAATGAGAAAGTCACCAACATCGACATGCCGAGCTACGGCGGCGTGGTGGCGCACTCTTATCTGCCGTCCAACTGGCTGGCGGCGCTCGGCCTGTTCGCCTACACCCAGTATGACGAAAGCCAGGACGCCGAAGATCTGGCTGACCCGGCCAAAAAATTCACCTACATCCCGCCGGCCGGTATCGATGACACCTACGTGGTGTTTATCATCGGTGAAACCACCCGCTGGGACCACATGGGGATGCTCGGCTACAACCGCGACACCACGCCGCGCCTGTCGAAAGAGAAGAACCTGGTGGCATTCAAGGGCACCTCGTGCGACACCGCTACCAAGCTGTCACTGCGCTGCATGTTCGTGCGTGAGGGCGGGGTGGAAGATAACCCGCAGCGCACCCTGAAAGAGCAGAACGTGTTTGCGGTGCTGCGGTCACTGGGCTTTACCTCCGAGCTGTTCGCCATGCAGAGCGAGGTCTGGTTCTACAACAACACCAACCCCAACAACTTCTCGTTCCGTGAGCTTATCGCCTCTGAAAAACGCAACGATGGTAAACCGGTGGACGACATGCTGCTGGTGAATGAGATGCACGAGTCGCTGAAACGTTACCCCACCGGCAAGCACCTGATTGTGCTGCACACCAAAGGGTCACACTACCTCTACTCCCAGCGTTACCCGCGTGAGTATGCGCGCTACACGCCGGAGTGCATGGGGGTGGACCAGTCCTGTAGCAAGCAGCAGCTGATTAACGCCTTCGATAACAGCGTGCTCTACACTGACAGCTTTATCGATAACGTCATCGATCAGGTGCGTGACAAGAAAGCGCTGGTGTTCTATGCCGCTGACCACGGGGAATCGATCGACGAGAACTACCATTTCCACGGCACACCGCGTGAAATGGCACCGCCGGAGCAGTTCCGCGTGCCGCTGATGGTCTGGGCTTCGGATAAATTCCTCTCCCAGCCGGAGCACCGCAGCGCCTTTGAACAGCTTCAGGCGCAGCAGCGCATAGGCGAAACCCACCGCCATACTGAACTCTATGATTCGATCCTGGGCTGCCTGGGCTTTACCTCCCCGGATGGCGGCATCAATCAGAAAAACAACTGGTGCCACCTGCCCGGCAAGGCGTAACTGCCGGGCTGTTGAATAAATAAACAGTTGATGAAAAGGACAGAAAAAAGGGATTGACGGTAAAGGCGCAGCGGCAGTAAGATGCGCCCGCACTCTCGGTGAGTGGCGCAGCCTGGTAGCGCACTTCGTTCGGGACGAAGGGGTCGGAGGTTCGAATCCTCTCTCACCGACCAAATTCTGCATCACGGTTCCCGACCCGTGAAATAAAAAACCCGCAACCTCTGGTTAGCGGGTTTTTTATTGCCTGAAATCCAGCTTTCCGCCTGGTGCGCGCAGTCATGGCATGCTGAATAAAAACGGGTGCTGAAGGCCCGGCCTGACAATGCTCAATCAGCGGGGCACTCTGCCGCCCCGCCGTTGCTCTTAACGTTTAACTTCGTAGGCTAATACCGCTGCAAGCGTGGTGGTTCCCATAGTGATTTGTAATTCACAAAGTGAATCACGTACCAGCCAGGTAAAAACCAGGATGGTAAAACACACCATAAAAATCCCCGTATTAAATTTATGCAGCATATCAGTTCCCTCCATTGCCTTACGGCGGTTAAGAGGCTAACATCCACATTGTTCGGGTGTGGAGTGTTAGCCCCACGTTGGTGAAAATCACGTGGGGCTTTTCTCTGCCTGACCGATGCTTAAGCCAGACAGCCTTAAGCACCCGCCGCGCAGTGTACGCCTTATTCTTTTCCTTTCGCCTCTTTTCGTTATTGATATTTTTTTGTCGTTTTAATAAAGGTAATTCGTTGCCGAATAAACAATTTTACTTTGTGGGTAATAAGCGTAACCGAACCCGTCACGAGAGCTTTTAATTAAAATAATTTGCGAAAGAATTATATTTAAAGAAATGATTCTCTGGAGAGGAAATAAAAAAGGCCGCCCGCAGGCAGCCTTGTTATTTGTTATTTTTTTACGCCTGTTTCGGCTGGCCATTCGAGGCGGTAATGCCGCCATCGACCGGCAGGTTAACCCCGGTGATGTAGCGCGCGTCGTCGCTGGCGAGGAAGGCGATCACCGCTGCAACCTCTTCCGGCTCGCCGGGGCGGCCCAGCGGGGTGCGTTTGCGGAACTCCTCCAGCAGCGGCTCATTCTTTTTAATGTCCTCTGCCATCGGCGTGATGATGAGGCCGGGGCAGACCGCATTAACGCGGACGTTATCGGCCCCGTGGTCCATCGCCAGCGAACGGGTGAAGTTGGTCACGCCGCCTTTCGCTGCATTATAGAAGCTCATGCCCCAGTCGCCGCCGATGCCGGAAACCGAAGAGACGTTCACGATGTTGCCCTGGCTTTTGATCAGCGCCGGCATAAAGTAGCGGCAGCTGTGGAACACGCCGTACAGGTCGATCTTGATCGCTTTTTCCCAATCTTCATACGCCCCTTCATGCACTTTGCCCTGTGCGGCCACACCGGCGTCATTCACTACCACATCCACCCGGCCATACTTCGCCAGCACGTCTGCCGCCAGCTGCTCGACCTCCTCCGCTTTTGACATATCCGTCGGGCGCACCAGATGGTCGCCGCCTTCCAGCGCGCCCAGGGTTTTCTGCAATTTCTCTTCCGTGCGGCCTACCAGCACCACGGATGCCCCCTCAGCGGCAAACCGTTTAGCAGTGAATTCGCCAATGCCGGAACCGGCACCTGTGATGACCACGACTTTTTTGCTGAATCGTTGCATGTTGCCTCCTTTCTGGGGTGATGGGCGTGTCGCCCTGCAATTTACATGTGGTTTAAGCCTAGCAAATCACAGGAAATTCTCAGTGCCGGGAGGCGGGTTGGCGGGATAACCTGCTGTTTTTCAGCGGCTTTAAAGTTTTAAAAAATGTGAATGCAGCGCGCTGTCCCGGTGGTGGCCCGTTTCGCGGGTGGGAAAAGGCAAAGCACCACAGCGCCTTTAACCTGACGGCAGGGCAGGGAACCAGCATATTGTCCGGTAAAAAATAACCAACCCGAAATGAGACGTTTTTTCGTTACGCGGCGGATCTCCCGGCCATAGGCGCAGCTTATGGTAAAAAGGCTCCCCCTTTCGGGTTAAACGCCAGCATTTTAAGCTGATTTTCCTGCACTTCACGGCGATAAGCGCTCAGATTATCGCCATTCGGCCAGAAAGTTTTTTCGTTTTTTAACGGTGGAAACATCTGAAGACAAACTGTTACAGCGGGATGATTCGCCTGCAAATTATCCCTGTTCATTATTTAATCCTGAATATGTTAGAAAATGGTTTTTTTTATGTTTGTTTGCTGTTTCTCACACTCTGTGTAAATGCCCGTTGGTTATATTGACGTCACCCCAAACAGTTGCCAAATTGGTAGCCTCAGGGGTATGACCAGAGGATAGTTCGGGTGAATTCCACGCACCCGGGCACGCCGGTAAACGCTTTCACCGGCACCCGCACCGTATTCCTTCAGACGCCTCCCGGCGTCAGCCGCAACCGGCCACCGACAAAAACATTACAGGCCGGCTTGTACAAATAACACACAACACCACATCACAATCTATGGAGTCACGCGATGAGAATCTCCCTGGGAAAAGCAGGCATCCTGAAGTTCAGCATGGGCCTGATTGCGCTGTCTGTCGCGGCCGGTGTTCAGGCCAAGACATTGGTTTATTGCTCAGAAGGATCGCCCGAAGGCTTTAACCCACAGCTGTTCACCTCCGGCACCACCTATGACGCCAGCTCCGTGCCGATCTATAACCGGCTGGTCGAGTTCAAAATCGGCACCACCGAGATCCAGCCCGGCCTGGCCGAGAAGTGGGAAATCAGTGAAGACGGCAAAACCTACACCTTCCACCTGCGTAAGGGTGTGAAGTGGCAGAGCAGCAAAGAGTTCAAGCCATCGCGTGAATTCAACGCTGACGACGTGCTCTTCTCCTTCAACCGCCAGAAGGATGAGGCCAACCCGTACCACAAAGTCTCCGGCGGCAGCTATGAGTACTTCCAGGGCATGGGCATGCCGGACCTGATCAGCAAGATTGAGAAAGTGGACGACTACACCGTGCGCTTCGTGCTGACCCGCCCGGAGTCGCCGTTCCTGGCCGATATGGCGATGGACTTCGCGTCGATCATGTCCGCAGAGTATGCCGACAACATGCTGAAAGCCGGCACACCGGAGAAGATCGACCTGAACCCGGTCGGCACCGGCCCGTTCCAGCTGCTCCAGTACCAGAAAGATTCGCGCATCCTCTACAAAGCCTTTGACGGCTTCTGGGGCACCAAGCCGAAAATTGACCGCCTGGTCTTCTCCATCACGCCGGACGCCTCCGTGCGTTATGCGAAACTGCAGAAAAACGAGTGCCAGGTGATGCCATACCCGAACCCGGCTGACATCGCGGCGATGAAGAAAGACAGCGCCATTAACCTGATGCAGCAACCGGGCCTGAACGTCGGCTATCTCTCCTACAACGTGCAGAAAAAACCGCTGGATAATGTAAAAGTGCGTCAGGCGCTGAGCATGGCGGTGAACAAGAAAGCGATCATCGACGCGGTTTACCAGGGTGCCGGCCAGGCCGCCAAAAACCTGATCCCGCCGACCATGTGGAGCTACAACGACGACGTCAAAGATTATGAGTACAACCCGGAGCAGGCCAAGGCGCTGCTGAAAGAGGCGGGCATGGCGGACGGCTTCAGCATCGACCTCTGGGCGATGCCGGTGCAGCGCCCCTATAACCCGAACGCCCGCCGCATGGCGGAGCTGATCCAGTCTGACTGGGCGAAAATCGGCGTGAAAGCCAACATCGTGACCTACGAGTGGGGCGAATACCTGAAACGCGCTAAAGCGGGCGAACACCAGACGGTGATGATGGGCTGGACCGGCGACAACGGGGACCCGGACAACTTCTTCGCCACCCTGTTCAGCTGTGACGCGGCGGAGCAAGGCTCGAACTACTCCAAATGGTGCTACAAGCCGTTTGAAGACCAGATCCAGCCGGCCCGCGCCGAATCGGATCACAACAAGCGCATCGAGTACTACAAACAGGCGCAGGTCGTGATGCATGACCAGGCCCCGGCGCTGATCATCGCCCACTCCACCGTCTATGAGCCGGTGCGCAAAGAGGTGAAAGGCTACGTCGTTGACCCGCTGGGCAAACACCACTTCGAGAACGTCTCCATGGAGTGATGCCGCCCCGGCATCCGGCACAGGTTCCCGGCCTGTGCCGTCACGGAATCCGGCCGGCGCTGCCCGGCCCCTGTCGATGGATCGATACATTACCACTGTGAGCTGTTGGGGCGCGGTTTCCGCTGCGCCCGATTCAGATGTGAGCCTTAAATAAGCCCGGCGAGCTACGGTTCTCCGGGCATTTTATACAGAGAGTTCGGGTTATGTTTCAGTTCATACTCCGGCGTTTGGGGCTGGTTATCCCAACGTTTATCGGTATCACCCTGCTGACCTTTGCGTTCGTCCACCTGATCCCCGGTGACCCGGTGACCATCATGGCCGGTGAGCGCGGCATCTCCGCCGAGCGCCACGCGCAACTGATGGCTGAGATGGGGCTGGATAAGCCCATGTACCAGCAGTACTTCCACTACATCGGCGGGGTGCTCCAGGGCGACCTCGGCATCTCGCTGAAAAGCCGCATCCCGGTCTGGGATGAGTTCATCCCGCGTTTCCTCGCCACGCTGGAGCTGGGTATCTGCGCCATGCTGTTTGCGGTGGCGGTGGGCATCCCGGTCGGCGTGCTGGCCGCGGTGAAGCGCGGCTCTATCTTCGACCACACCGCCGTGGGCATCTCGCTCACCGGCTATTCGATGCCGATCTTCTGGTGGGGCATCATGCTGGTGATGCTGGTCTCGGTGCAGCTGAACCTGACGCCGGTCTCCGGCCGCATCAGCGACACCGTGTTCCTGGATGACACCCTGCCGCTCACCGGCTTTATGCTGATCGACACCTTCTTCTGGGGCGAGCCGGGTGACTTCAAAGACGCCGTGATGCACATGATCCTGCCGGCGATTGTGCTCGGCACCATTCCGCTGGCGGTGATTGTGCGCATGACCCGCTCCTCGATGCTGGAGGTGCTGGGCGAAGACTACATCCGCACCGCGCGCGCCAAGGGCGTCAGCCGGATGCGGGTGATCATCGTCCATGCGCTGCGCAACGCCATGCTGCCGGTGGTCACGGTGATCGGCCTCCAGGTCGGTACGCTGCTGGCCGGTGCGATCCTGACGGAGACCATTTTCTCCTGGCCGGGGCTGGGCCGCTGGCTGATCGACGCCCTGCAACGGCGGGATTACCCGGTGGTGCAGGGTGGGGTGCTGCTGATCGCGACCCTGATTATTCTGGTTAACCTGCTGGTAGATCTGCTCTACGGCGTGGTTAACCCCCGTATCCGACACAAGAAATAAGGGGGGCGCACATGTCTCAAATCAGTGAGCCGGTCGGCACAGAATCCCAGCGCAGCACCGCGCCGGTGCCCATGACCCCGATGCAGGAGTTCTGGCACTACTTTAAACGCAACAAAGGGGCGGTGGTGGGGCTGGTCTACATCATCATCATGCTGATCCTGGCGATTGGCGCCGGGTTCCTCGCCCCGCACGCCCCGGCGGAACAGTTCCGTGACGCGCTGCTGAAGCCGCCGGTCTGGCAGGAGGGCGGCAGCTGGAAATTCCTGCTCGGTACCGATGACGTCGGCCGCGACATCCTCTCGCGCCTGATGTACGGCGCACGGCTCTCGCTGCTGGTGGGCTGCCTGGTGGTGGTGCTCTCCCTGCTGATGGGCGTGGTGCTCGGCCTGCTGGCCGGGTACTTCGGCGGCATGACTGACATCATCATCATGCGCGTGGTGGACATCATGCTGGCGCTGCCGAGCCTGCTGCTGGCGCTGGTGCTGGTGGCGATCTTCGGCCCGTCGATTGTCAACGCCTCGCTGGCGCTGACCTTTGTGGCGCTGCCGCACTATGTGCGCCTGACGCGCGCGGCGGTGCTGGTGGAGGTCAACCGCGACTACGTCACCGCCTCGCGGGTGGCGGGCGCGGGCGCGATGCGCCAGATGTTCGTCAACATCCTGCCCAACTGCCTGGCACCGCTGATCGTGCAGGCGTCGCTGGGCTTCTCCAACGCCATCCTGGACATGGCGGCGCTCGGCTTCCTCGGCATGGGCGCACAGCCCCCGACGCCTGAGTGGGGCACCATGCTGTCCGATGTGTTGCAGTTTGCCCAGAGCGCCTGGTGGGTCGTGACCTTCCCGGGGCTGGTGATCCTGCTGACGGTACTGGCATTTAACCTGATGGGGGATGGCCTGCGTGATGCCCTCGACCCCAAACTCAAGCAGTAAGAGGACGCGAGATGTCTGCAACAGAAACCCCTATTGAGGCGCGCACAGCGCCTGCCGCGTCCGGTAAAACGTCTGCGGCGAACAAAACCCTGCTGACCGTGGATCAGCTGTCGGTGCATTTCGGTGAGAAAACCGCGCCGTTCCGCGCCGTTGACCGTATCAGTTATCAGGTGAAACAGGGCGAAGTGCTCGGGATTGTCGGCGAGTCCGGCTCCGGTAAGTCGGTGAGTTCCCTGGCGATCATGGGGCTGATTGATTTCCCCGGCCGCGTGATGGCGGAACGGCTGGAGTTCAACGGCCGTGACCTGCAACAGATCAGCGAAAAAGAGCGCCGCCAGCTGGTGGGCTCCGACGTGGCGATGATCTTCCAGGACCCGATGACCAGCCTTAACCCGTGCTACACCGTGGGCTACCAGATCATGGAAGCGCTGAAAGTGCACCAGGGCGGCAATAAGAAAACCCGCCGCCAGCGCACCATCGACCTGCTGACGCAGGTGGGCATTCCTGACCCGGCCTCGCGGCTGGACGTCTACCCGCACCAGCTCTCCGGCGGCATGAGCCAGCGCGTGATGATCGCGATGGCGATCGCCTGCCGCCCGCAACTGCTGATTGCCGATGAGCCGACCACCGCGCTCGACGTGACCATCCAGGCGCAGATCATTGAGCTGCTGCTGGAGCTGCAACAGCGCGAGAACATGGCGCTGATCCTGATCACCCACGACCTGGCGCTGGTGGCGGAGTCCGCGCACCAGATCATCGTGATGTATGCCGGGCAGGTGGTGGAAGTGGGCAAAGCTGAGGAGATCTTCCGCGCGCCGCGCCACCCTTACACCCAGGCGCTGCTGCGTGCGCTGCCGGAGTTCTCCACCGACAAGGCGCGTCTCGCGTCGCTGCCGGGCGTGGTGCCGGGCAAATATGACCGCCCGACCGGCTGCCTGCTCAACCCGCGCTGCCCCTACGCCACCGATCACTGCCGCGCCGTGGAACCGGCGTTACGCCAGATCCCGGGCCGCCAGTCCAAATGCCATTACCCGCTTGATGATGCCGGGAGACCGACCTATGACCACTAATGCGCCGCTGTTACAGGCGATTGACCTGAAAAAACACTACCCGGTGAAGAAAGGGCTGTTCGCCCCGGAGCGGATGGTAAAAGCGCTCGACGGCGTCTCGTTCACGCTGGAGCGCGGCAAAACGCTGGCGGTAGTCGGCGAGTCCGGCTGCGGCAAATCCACCCTGGGCCGTTTGCTGACGATGATTGAAATCCCCACCGGCGGCGAGCTTTACTTCCAGGGGCAGGATCTGCTGAAACCGGACGAAACCTCTGAAAAGCTGCGCCGCCAAAAGATTCAGATCGTCTTCCAGAACCCTTACGGCTCGCTGAACCCACGCAAAAAAGTGGGGCAGATCCTCGAGGAGCCATTGCTGATCAACACCACGCTGAGCGGTGCCGAGCGGCGGGAAAAGGCGCTGGCGATGATGGCGAAAGTCGGCCTGAAAACCGAGCACTACGACCGCTACCCGCACATGTTCTCCGGCGGCCAGCGCCAGCGTATCGCCATCGCGCGCGGGCTGATGCTCAACCCGGATGTGGTGATCGCCGATGAGCCGGTCTCCGCGCTGGACGTGTCAGTGCGTGCGCAGGTACTGAACCTGATGATGGACCTGCAACAGGAGCTGGGGCTGTCGTATGTCTTTATTTCGCACGACCTGTCGGTGGTGGAGCACATCGCCGATGAGGTGATGGTGATGTACCTCGGCCGCTGTGTGGAGAAGGGCACCAAAGAGGCGATCTTCAACAACCCGCGCCACCCCTATACGCAGGCGCTGCTCTCTGCCACACCGCGCCTCAACCCGGACCAGCGCCGCGAGCGCATCAAGCTCACCGGTGAGCTCCCCAGCCCGCTCAACCCGCCGCCGGGCTGCGCCTTCAACGCCCGCTGCCGCCGCGCGTTCCACGTCTGCCCGCAGCAGCAACCGCAGCTGAAGCAGTACGGTGACCAGCTGGTCGCCTGCTTCGCCGTGGATCAGGACGAGCAGGAAAAGGCGAAACAGCCCGCCCCGGCCCTCGGCTGACGGCGTTTCACCCCCATCAGGGCGCGGGCAACCGCGCCCTTTTTTATGCCCGCCCCGCCGCACCGATCAAGTAGCGTACAAGTAACCGATCAAGTAGAGTAAAAGCCTCCCTCTTTTATGCTCTTTGACCATGATGAAAGATCGCCCGACAGCGCGCTATACGCCCCCCTTTACCCTGACGGCCGATATCCTTGACCGGGTCGCGGCCATCAGTGAACTGCTGGGGCGCTGGTCAATATCGCAGCACGATATCTTTACCCCCCAGCTTCGCCGGGGTAACCAGATCCGGACTATTCAGGCCTCGCTGGCGATTGAAAACAACACGCTCTCGCTGGAGCAGGTAACGGCAGTACTGGAAGGAAAGCGGGTATTGGGGTTACCGCATGAAATTC
Organism: Chimaeribacter coloradensis; assembly: GCF_002858715.1. Lineage (GTDB taxonomy): Bacteria > Pseudomonadota > Gammaproteobacteria > Enterobacterales > Enterobacteriaceae > Chimaeribacter > Chimaeribacter coloradensis. The sequence goes on from NZ_PJZH01000005.1 coordinate 39,800, forward strand.
AGGAAGTGCGCAATGCGTTTTCTGCCTACGCCCGAATGGCGCAGTGGCAGCCGCACTCGGTGGCGCATCTGCTTCAGGCGCATGGCATGCTGATGTATGGGCTGGTCGATAACCCCGGCCATTTCCGGCAGGGCGGTGTTGGGATCTATCGTGATAAAAGGTTGATCCATATGCCGCCGCCCGCCGACCGGGTGCCGTTGTTAATACGTGACCTGCTGACATGGTGCCGGACGGCGACGGTGCATCCGATCATTATCAGTTGTGTTTTTCACTATGAGTTTGAATTTATCCACCCCTTTGCCGATGGCAACGGTCGCATGGGGCGGCTGTGGCAGTCGCGGTTATTGAGCCAGTGGCAGCCGATGTTTGAGTTCCTGCCGGTTGAGTCAGTGATTAAAGCGCGCCAGGAAGAGTATTACCGGGCGCTGTCTGAAGCCGATCGATGTGCGGAATCGACCCCTTTTGTTGAGTTTATGCTCGCTGCCCTGCTGGAGGCGATGCGGGAAATTCATGGCGTGGTGGAGCCGGACGTCGGCATCAGCCCGCCTGTCGCGGCCCTGTTGACGGCGCTTTACCGTAATCCGCCGCTAAAGAGCGCGGAACTGATGCCGTTAACCGGGCTGCGGCACCGGCCAACCTTCCGCAAAAATGTGCTGGAACCGGCGCTGGCGGCCGGGTGGATTGCCATGAGCCACCCCGACTCACCGCGCAGCCCGCAGCAGCGCTATCGGCTGACAGCCGCCGGGGAGCGCCTTGCCGCCGCCCTGCGCGCATAAAAAAACCGGGTTTCCCCGGTTTTTTAATCTGTTTCAGCGGCTTATTTTTGGATCGACCAGTAGGCGAGCTGCTGGAGGGCAGAGGAGTAGTAGCCGTCATCCGGCGTCAGGGTGTTGGTGACGTCAAAGCCGTTGCCGAGCGTCACGTCGCGGATCGCCAGCATCCCGGGGGAGAGCGAGTATTCTGCTTTCGCGCCGCTCTGCACGTCGATATAGGCCGGGGTGTTTTCACGCGGGTAGCCCTGCCAGTAACGGATAAAGGGCTGCAGCGCCGGGGAGTCTGGCTCCGCCCAGCTGATGTAGAGCGGGATGCGCACCGCGTCATAGCTGAAACGCGGCGGCCAGCCGTTGCCCGGTGCCACGCTGCCGTCCGCCTGCATCGTGACCCAGTCCGTCGGCAGGCCGATTTTGCCGAAATTCATCTTTTTCAACAGCGCCAGCCCGTCATCATTCAGGGATTTCCACACCTTCAGGTGGCTGTGTTGGTAAAACGCCTGCCACGCCGGGAAGAGGAAATAAGAAGGGTTGAGCGTGATGGTGCTGGTGTGGTTAAAGCCGTAAATGCCCGGCAGCATCACCGTATGCCCGGCGAACTCAATGACATTGTGCTTCACAATCGCCGCCTGCAACCTCTCAGAGGCGCGGGTGTACGCGGTGTTGTGCCATTTGTCACCGGCCAGCAGCAGCGCCCAGGCCATCAGCGTGTCGCCGTCGGAGGCGTTGTTCTTGTCTGCCACTTTCTCTTTGGCGTTCGGGTCATACCGCCAGGCGTACAGACCGACCTCTTTGCGGTAGAGGGTTTTGTCCGCCCATTTCCACAGCCGGTCAAACGTCGGGCGGTCATCATTGAATACCGCCAGCAGCATACTGAAACCCTGCCCTTCGGTATGGCTGACGTTGCGGTTGGCGGTATCCACGATCCGGCCGTCCGGCATCAGGAAACGCGTTTTATACTGCGCCCAGCCATCCCCCTGCGCACAGGCCAGCGAAGAGAACAGGCTGAGCGCCAGCCCGAAAATCAGCGCCATGCGGCGTAGTGTACTTATCATCAACGGGTATCCCTATAAACAGAGGCCGCACCGGAAGGGCGCGGCCGGAAACCGGCCTCAGAGGCCCTTCTGGTAGCGGAACAACAAGGTTTGCTGCGGGTTCGGCCCCTGCCAGCGTAACGGCACCTGATCATGGCCGCCCTGCGCCTGTAGCCAGGCGGCATAGGCACCCTCCAGCACCGCGGCGAACGCCGCCTGCCAGCCCGCCGCGTCAGCCTGCGGGGCAACCGGCCAGGCGATGTGCGTCAGCGTCAGGCCGCGTTCGCCCGGCGTCAGCGTCACTTCGCCCCAGTCAAACGTCGCCAGCAACTGGTTGAGGCTGTCTTCCAGCCCGCCGACGGTGTGGCAGGCGGCCAGCGGGTGGCGGCGCGCCAGATCGCCGCCCATCATACGCAGGAACTGGTGGCCGTCCTCGCCTTCGGCAGTCGCCAGAATGCCGGAGAACAGCGTCTGCACCAGATCCTGCCAGCCCGGCTGGTGCTGGCGGCGCTGGTGGTAGGCGAGCTGCTGGGTATGGGCGTCTTGCATCAGGTTATTCATTGCACATTATTTCCTGTCCAACAGATAGCGGAAGTAGAGCTCCGCCCTGCTTTCATTGTAGTCACCAAAGGTGTCGTAACCCACTTTCCCGCCGACGATCATATTGCGGTTCAGGTGATAGTTGCCCGCTGCCCCGAGGTTCCAGCCGATGCCGTTCTCGCTGCTGCCGGCGTAGTAGGCTTCGGTGCCGTAACCGGCCGCCACCAGCGATTCAAGCTGGGACTGGAGCGCCGGGTCATCCGGGTAGTAGGCGCTTTTGTCTTTCGAGTAGGACTGGTAGCCCGCCGAGGCATTCAGCTTCAGATCCCAGTCATCCATCTTCTGCGTGTACTCCACCGGGAAGGCGACGCTGACATAGTTCTGCGGGCTGAAGTAGCCGCCCTGGCCGTAGCTGAAGTAGCTGAGGTTTTTCGAGAAATCCATATAGCCGACGTTGACGCCGGTTTTCAGCTCACGGTCACTTTCGCGGTAAGGGCGCACATAGAGCCCGGCATTGGCCTCGATCCCGTGGTTTGAGGCGACGTGGTTACCGAGGTAGCTGTAGTAACCCGCCCCGGCGTAGAACCCGGCGTCGCCGTCGTCATAGGAGAGGCTGAGGCTGCCGCCGTTTTTGGTGACCTGGCCCCACTTTTTGCCGCTGTAGGTGTCTTCAGTGCCGACGTAAGAGAGCAGGCTGTCCGTGACGGCGCGGCGCTCCGCGGTGACTGTCAGGGTGGTAAAGTCGCCTACCTTCGGCGACCACTGCACCCCGCCCACCAGCGAGTTGAGATCCTGGCCGAGCGGGGTGGAGCCGACGTCCGCTTTGTAGTGGTCGCCGCTCACCGCCAGCGCCAGCTCCACGCCGGAACCGTTCTGGTTGCCCGACTCCGGCGCGCTGTAGGCGGTGGGGTCGGCACCGGTGATGGTGCTGTAGGCGGCGCAGCGCGCGCTGGTGGCATCGGTGGCGCAGTTGGCGGTATAGCCTGCGGCCGCCGCGGTTTGCAGCTTCGCCAGCGAGCTGTAGCTGTCGGCATCCAGTCCGGCGGCTTTGGCGGCGGCGCTGACGGTCTCCTTCACGGATTGCGCCTGGGCCAGCGCGCCCTGGCCGAAGCGGCGGTTGCCGGTGTCGCTGCTGCTGCCGCTGCTGAGGGAGACCGGCGTGGCGGTGAAGCTGACGCGCGCGCTGTCAAACGGCTCGGCGGAGAAGGTCATCGGCGCTTTGGCTTCGGTAAGCTGGCTGAGGCCGCTTTCGCCATCGCGCCCACGGATCGAGAGGCCGCCCTGTACCCAGGTGGCGTTTTTCTCCTGCAATGCATCCAGCATCGCGTTGACCTGCTTCAGCGTGGTGTTCTGGCGCGCCAGCAGCGGGGAGGCGGGCGCGCCGGGGATCTGCCCGTTGTTGAGGGTTTCATCCGGCTGCTGCCACGGCAAGACACTGCCGTAGGCGGAGCCTGAGCGGGTACTGCGGGTGGTGCGGTTGATAAACGGGTTATCGGCCAGCGCCAGCCCGGCGATGGTTGGTGTGCCGCTGCCGCCCGCCCCCTCAAGCCCGATCATCTTGCCCTTGGCAGAACGCAACAGCGCCAGCGCCTGATCGTGGTCGCCTTCCGCTTCCGCCACCCGCGCCGCCTGCAACAGCCGCTGCGGGGTGCGCGGCCCGGTGAAACCGCCCATTAACCGGCGCGCGCGCGGCACGTCGCCGTCGGCCAGCGCCACCTCCACCGCCCCTTCACGCGCCTCCTGCGCCGGCGTATCGCGGCTCAGCAGGTAGTCATAGACCTTGCCCGCCTCTTTATTCATCTTGCCGGACTGGTAGAGCCGCGCCATCGCCAGCATCAGGTCGCGGTTCTGCGGGTCGTTTTGCAGCGCGACGATCAGCTTGTCGTAGGCGGCGGCATTCTGCCCCTGCTCACGCAGCCGGTCAGCCTCGTTGATCACGAAGCCGGTGCGCAGACGGCTAAGCTGCGCCGGGCTGCTGCCCGCCTGAACCTGCGGGTTGCTGAGCCAGGCGTCCGCTTCGCTGCCCAGCCCGGCGGCGTTCAGCACCGCGATCTGGTCGGCGTAATCCCCGGCATTGCCCTTCACGCCCTGCTGCATGTTCCGGTGCACCAGCGCCACCGCGCCGCTGGCGTCACCTGCGGCCAGCAGCCCTTTCGCCAGCGCGCCGCTGTCGGCCGGGCTGTCGGGCGGCGTTTGTGCCAGCGCGTGCAGGGTGTTGGCGGCAGCCGTGAGGTTACCGCTTTGCAGGTAGGCGTTGGCGGCGGCCATCTGCCGGTTGAAGTGGGTGCGCCCGGCCAGCCCGCGCATTGCGGCGGTGCGGCTGCGTGGCGGGATGCGCGCCAGCAGCGCGTCGGCCTGCGGCCAGTTGCCGTTTTCAGACGCAAACAGCGCGGCGGCGTAAGTGGCCCCGGCCGGGGCGTTGGGGGCCGCCGCCGGGGCCATCAGTGCCTGCGCCTGGGCGCTGTCGCCGAGACTGGTGAGGATGCGCGCCCGGTCGAGCGTCACCCAGATGTTGTCCGGCTGCTTCTCCTGCGCCTGTTGCAGCAGGGTCAGGGCGCGCTGCGGGTTATTGGCCTGCACCGCTTCCGCTGCCTCGCGGCGCAGCGGCTCCACGTTGACCCCGGCGGGCTGTACCCGCGGCCGCAGTAACGCAGGCAGGCTCTGCAACAGCGCGTTGGCCTCTGCGGTGTCGCCCTGCTGGCGCAGCACATAGTACAGCCCCGCTTTGGCGTCATTGTTCTGGCTGTCACGGGTCAGCAGCGCCCGGTAGAGCTGCGCGGCCCCGGTCAGGTCGCCGCTGCGGCGCAACAGGTCGGCGCGGAACAGCGCCGCCGCCAGCCCTTTGTCACCCGCTTCGGTGGTCAGCGGGGCGGAGAGGGTGAGCGCCCGGTCAGTGTCGCCCGCCGCCGCGGCGCGTTTCGCGTCGGCCAGCGCCGCATAGAAGCGGGCGTCCTGCGCCTGGGCGTGCCACTCGTCGCTGTGCGGCCCGCCCTGTTGGGCGGCGCGCGTCAGATAGGTGTCTGCTTTGGCGAAATCCCCATTGCGCTGGGCGATGTAGCCCAGCCCGGCCAGCGCGTCGGCGTCGTTGGGGCTGGTGGCCAGCACCGCGTCAAACTTCGCCTGCGCATCCTGCATATTGCCGCTGTTCAGGGCGGTGAAGCCTTCGCCTTTGGCCGCGCCGCCGACGTTTTTCTGGAAATAGGCCATCACGCCGCTGTCGTTCGGGTGCCGCTGCTGGTAAGCCTGATAGAGCGGCTGATCCTCCGGCTGCGGGGTGAGCCACAACAGCGCCTGACGCAGGGCGCTGTCCGCCTCGCTGCTTTTGCCCGCAAGGCCGGCCAGCAGGCTGATGCCGTCGCGGCGCGTGGCAGCCTGATAGCTCATCGCTTTGCCCAGCGCCAGCCGCGCCGCGCCATCCGCCGGCCGGGCGTTGAGGCGCGCCTTCAGGCCGTCGATCGCCTGCGGCAGCAGCGTCTGGTCACCGGCCATGGTGAGGTAATATTCGTTCGCCAGGCTCTCCGGCGGCTCGCTGCCGCTGAACAACTTACGGTACGCTTCCAGCGCCTGGCCCACCGCGCCGTTGGCGGCCAGTTGCCGCGCCGTCGCCAGCTGAACCGGCGGGATCGCCTGCACCGCCCCGGCGTTGTCGAGCGCGTCCAGCCGCGGGTCGCCCGGCGAGGCCGCGCTGAGCTTCTGCCGCCACTGCGCGGCGGTGGCCTTGTCACCGCCCTGCATCGCATACAGCGACATCAGGTAGAGCGCCTCCGGGTTGTTGGCCTCCACCATCAGCACCTTTTGCAGCGCGTCTTTCGCCAGCTCGTCGTGCGCTTTCTCATGCCAGTAGGCGGCCTGATCGAACAGCGCCTTCAGCGCCGGGTTGCTGTCGGTGGCCTGCACCGTGACCGGCAGCACCGCCAGCCCGGCGGCCCACAGGGCGAGGCGCAGGCGTGACGGGGTCAGAAAAGGCAGCGGGCGCGCCACCGGGTTACTCATTTTCATCAGGGAAGTCCTTGCCGGCCGAACCGCGGTGCGGGGCCAGGCGCTGTGCCGCATGGCGGGCCAGCAGCACATAAATACTCAAACCGATCGCCGCAGCGAACAGCAATGTCACCAGCGACAGCACCACAATGTGCTGGCTGGCGTACCAGACAATCATCAGGTACCAGGGCAGCTGGCCGACCGGGAACTGCGGGCCGACGCGGAAACTGCGCACGCCGTTCTCATCGGTGATGATGGCCAGATCGCCGCGTACCCCGGCGTTGATCGCGGCGGTGTTCAGATCCTGATTAAGCTTCAGCAGCTCGCTGTCATCGGTGGCGGTGGCCAGCACCACCACGCGGTTTTTCGCCCAGGGGGAGGGGAAGCTGGCAAAGCCGCGCCACGTCTGGGTAGAGGAGAGGTAGCGGTCCGCTTCGACCGGTGTGCGGAACCAGTCACCGGTGGCCCAGGCTTTCAGGCGCGCCGGGGTGCCGGGCGTGCGCACCGTCAGGCTGTGGTTTTCCGGCTGGAACGGCGTGCCGCCCAGCAGGGCCTCAGCAAAGGCGTTATCGTGCAGGGAGGCCACCGCCAGGATGTCACGATCCCCGGCATCACCCGGGACGCCAAACGCCACCCGCACCTGCGCCACCGGCACGCCGGTGGCGTTCCCGGCGCGGCCCATCAGCCCCAGCAGGGTGTGCAGCTCCGCCACGCCCGGCCTGGCGGGCAGCAGCAGCAGCGTCTGCGAGAAGTCCGCCAGCCGTGAGAACGGGAACGAGGCGCCGACGTAGTAAGAGAGATTCGGCAGCTGCGAGAAGTGGTGGGTGTGCGTCAGGTCGATGTAAGAGTCGTCATCGATCCGGCTCTTGATATTGTTGCTGGTCAGCAGGTTGCAGGGCGCATCCTTCTTCGGTGCAATGGCGTAGTAGAAGGTCAGCTGGTTGTCGCCGTAGATCAGGTAGGGCGCCAGGTGCAGCGTGGTGCTCTCCTGCCGGGTATCACCGCCGAGGTAACGCCAGGCGCTCTCCACCAGCCCGTTTTTGTTCACCGTGAGGTTGCGCAGGAAGGTGCCGTTGATCGAGATATTCAGCTGCGAGTTGTCTTCATCGATCCAGTTTTCCGTGGGGAAACGGTAACCGAGCTGCACCGGGATGGTATCGCCGTCCCACATAAAGAGATCCGGCGCGGCACGGAACGCCACGTGGATGGCGTCATGGTAGATGCCGCTGGCGGTCAGTGCGTCCTGATTCGTCACCAGGCTGCGCAGGCTGACCGGCTCGCGGGTGTTGATCCAGCGCGGCGCGTCGTAAGGCAGGCGCGGCGGGATCGGCTGCGTGGTAACTGCCAGTGCGCTCTGGCCTTCCGGCAGCGGGGCGCTGACCAGCCGCCAGGCGGCCTGGCGGAGCTGGCGCTCATCGTTGCCCAGCACCAGCAACAGCTTGTAGACCGGGTTGAGCGGGTTGTCGATCACCTGCAACAACGGGCCGGGGGTGGCGGGCAGCGTCAGCGAGCCGATGCGGTCACCCGGTTTACCGAACACGATGCCGTTCTGTTCCGGCAGGCCGTCTACCACCACCGGGAAATCAATGCCGCGGTAGTCGGAACGCATCCCGAGGTAAGAGGCGACGGTGGCCGCCGCACTGACCTCCGCAGGTTGCAGCGCCGCCGGGAACACCATGCTGACCTGTGAGGCATTCATCTGGAGCGGGTCGAAGAACGGGCGCGGGAAGTGGCCGAGATCGCGGCCGATGTTCAGCCGTTGCCCCTCCAGGTGTAGCCGGGTGGTGGGCTGCACCGTGACCCAGTATTTATCGGACTGGTCGCGCTCGCATTGCATGGTGTTGCTGTCCTGCACCTCGAAACTGAGGTTGTTGCGCGAGACCACCATCGCCGCCGGGATCTCCAGCTCGTACTCATTGTCGCGGCTGCCGTCCCCGGTCAGCGGCAGCGCGCCGAGCGGCTGGCCGTTGAGCATCAGTTGCAGGCTGGTGTCGCGCGCCAGCAGGGCAGGGGAGACCTTGAGCACCAGCGTCAGGCGGGCGTTGGTCATCACCTGGTCGGCCGGCAGGGTAAAGACGATGCCGGAACGCAACTGGCCGCCGCTCAGGGTCAGGCCGTGCGGCTGGCCCATCTCTGCCAGCGTCAGGCGGGTGGTCACATTCTGCGCCAGGGCGATCTGCGGCACCGGCACGTCCGGCACGGCGATCTCCGGCGCGTCCGGTTCAGGCGCAGCGGCCTGCGGCAGGGGCGTGCTGTCAGCCGGGCGCGGCAGGGTGGAGAGATCCAGCGCGGCCGGTTCCGCCTGGCCCACGGCCAGCGGCAGCAGGGCGAGGCCGGTGGCGAGCCACGGGCGGGCGCGGCGCAATGCCGCCAGGAGTCGGATAGGGGTCATCAGGCAGCCTCACCCTTGTTCACCCTGGCGCTGCGGCGGCGTGCCTTGCGCTCTTTCCAGGTGTGGTAGAACAGCTCGAACACACAGCGCACGATGCCCATCAGCGAGTGCAGCGGGCGGTCTTTCGGGTGCGGCGGCGTGATCCAGGCGTCGGCGCGCGCCAGCACCACCCGCACCAGCTCGCGGCGGCGGGAGAGCGGCATCTCGCCAAATTGCAGGCGAATCACCTTCTCCGTGGCGTCGATCAGGCTGACCGGGATGCAGACCGCGCCCGATTGCAGCAGGATCTCCACCTCTTCGATCACGTCATGCTGGTAGCGATCGTCGGGCGTGACCAGTTTCACCCCGCCCATCGACATGTCCACGGTGGTGGTGCGCACTGAGATGCCGCTGGCGTAATGCACAATCGCCGGCAGCGCCACGTCGATGCGGATGGTTTTGCGCACCTGGCGCGTCTCTTTCGCCACGGCAATCGCCGCCAGCAGGATCAGCACGCTGAAGCAGCCCCAGCCGATGTTGAGCGCCATTACTTTCGGGTCAACGCCGAAATAGTTATGCGCCACGGCGCGGGTGATGCCGGCCACAATCCCGGCCAGCATCATCACCACCACGATGACGTGCGGCCGGACGATGTTGAAGTCAAAGAAGCCGTTGTCGAGCAGGCCGCCCTTGTCGGTGACGTTGAACTTGCCGTGTTTCGGCGAAATCAGCGTCAGCAGCGTCGGGATCACCAGGTGGAACGCCATCACCGTCTCGTAGATCTCCCCCCAGAAGGCGTAGCGGTAGCGGCCGTTCATCCGTGAGTTGATGTACACCGACATCAGCAGGTGCGGCAGCATATAGGCGAAAATCATCGAAGCCGACGAAGCAATAATGTTCTGGTTAAACAGCAGGTAGGCCATCGGCGCGGTGAGGAAGATCACCCGCGGCAGGCCGTACTGGAAGTGGAGCATGGCGTTGAGGTAACAGAGGCGCTGCGGCCAGCTCAGGCCGCGGCCGAACAGCGGGTTATCAACGCGGAAAATCTGCGTCATGCCGCGCGCCCAGCGGGTACGCTGGATCACATGCAGGCCGAGGCGCTCAGTGGCCAGCCCGGCCGCCAACGGCAGCGCCAGAAACGCGGAGTTCCAGCCCAGGCGCTGCATTTTCAGCGCGGTATGCGCATCTTCGGTGACAGTTTCCACCGCGAAGCCGCCGATCTCCTCCAGCGCCACGCGGCGGATCACCGCGCAGGAGCCGCAGAAGAAGGTGGCGTTCCAGTTGTCATTGCCCTGCTGAACCGGGCCGTAGAACAGCGCGCCCTCGTTCGGCACATGGCGCGCCGCCGAGAGGTTACGCTCGAACGGGTCGGGCGAGTAGAAGTAGTGCGGCGTCTGCAGCAGCGCCAGCCGCTCCTCTTTCAGGAAGCTGCCGACGGTGGCCTGCAAAAAGGCGCGGGTGGCGACGTGGTCGCAGTCAAAGATGCAGATCAGCTCGCCTTTGGTGAGCGTCAGCGCATGGTTGAGGTTACCGGCTTTGGCGTGGCGGTTGTCGTTGCGGGTGATGTAGCCCACGCCCGCATCGGCGGCGAACACCGCGAACTCGTCGCGTTTGCCGTCATCCAGCAGGTAAATTTTCAGCTTCTCTTTCGGGTAGTCGATGCACTGCGCCGCCAGCACCGTGTCACGCACCACGTCGAGGCTTTCGTTGTAGCTCGGCACATAGATGTCCACCGTCGGCCAGAGGCTCATGTCATCCGGCAGCGGTTCGATGGTGCGCTTCAGCGGCCAGGTGGTTTGCAAATAGCCCAGCAGCAGGATCACCCAGACGTACAGCTCCGCCACGAACAGGCCGATGCCGAGCACCGCCTCAATGGTGGAGTTAAAGTGCAGCGTCTCGGTGGCGCGCCAGTAGATGTAGCGGGTGGAGGTCAGTACTGACATTACCACCATGATCACGCTGACTTTTTTGCTTTTGCTCAGGCCGAGCAGGAACAGCGTCGCGATGCCGATCAGCCCGAAGGTGTACTGCTTTTCGCTGTCGAGCGGCGTGATGATGACCAGCAGGGCCACCGGCAGCAGCAGAAGCAGCAGCAGGGAAAACAGGAGTTTGTTCATGACGTCAGGGTGGCCGCTATCAGTAAGTGTGGGGAGGGGTGATCGACGCGTGGAATTCACCGTCGCCAACGTTGATGCCGAGAATGGCCGCCACTTTTTTGCTGACCAGTTCGATGTCAAACGCAGCGGCAGAGACCGGGCTGAAATCGATGATTGCCCGCTGGGAGGCGTTGGCCTCCGGCACGCACTCATCACGGTGGACGGTGCCGAGCAGGCGGTCGCCCAGGCGTTGCTCAAAGAACTGGGTGACGTCACGGCTCAGGGTGCGGCGCATGTCGATCTGGTTGATGACGTAGTACTCGCCCTGTTTGTCGTTCAGCGCGCTGCCGATCATCTTGTGGTTTTCCATCTGCGGCAGCAGCGACAGCGAGGCGGTGTCCGCCAGCATCACCACCAGGTGCAGGTCCGCCAGCGCTTTCATTGCTTTCAGCGCCGGGCTGGGGCCGGGCGGGAAGTCCGCCAGGATCACCAGGCCGGGGTAGTTCAACACCGTGTGCAGGCCGCGCATCAGGAAGTGCGGGTCGCTGGTGAGCTGCTGCTCAAAGGCGAGGCGCTGGGCCTCGTCCACTTCGCCGTAGGGCAGCACAAAGGTGTTGGACCCCGCCTTGAGGATGAACTGGCTCCAGTCGGCGGCGTCGGTGGCGTCAGCCACAAAGCCGCGCCCGTCGGAGACCGGCACGCCGAAATGCAGCCGCAGGGCGTTCTGTACGTCAAAATCGATCACCAGCACTTTGCTGCCGCTGCGCGCCAGCGCATAGGCCAGATTGGCGGTCAGGGTGGTTTTGCCGACGCCCCCTTTGGGCGAGCAGACACAGACTAACGGCATGAGGCAATCATCTCTAACAGGGGTTGAAGCGGTGTGTCACGGCGGCTGTCCGCGGCCGGGCGGGCGGCGGGTTTCGGCCGGAACAGCGAGGTGTAACGGGCCGCGTCCGCCGCGGCAGTGGCGGCGGCGTCAGGGGCGGCGGCCACTGCCGGGGCAGGAGCCTTCGGGGGCAGCTGCTCACTCAGGCTGCTGAGCAGCCCCTGGCCGGCGAATTCCCGGCCGGAGACCGGCACCGGAGCCGGCTGCACGGTGCGCTGGCTGCTGCCCAGCGCGCCGGGGGCGTCGGCCGCCGCGGAGAGCTGGCGCAGGATCGGCCAGTTCTGCTGGGCACCCTCCTGGCCGCTGTCTGAAATTTCCTTGTAATCAATCCCTTCCATATGGGTTTTTTCTTTGAACCGTTTAATATCGTCGTATGTATTCATCAGTGCGGCCTATACGAGGGTGTGGGTGCCGGGAAAAAGTGGTGAAAAAAACGCAGACAATCGTGCCGGCATTCCCGCCAGGGAAGGGGGTTCAGGTGACGTCGCCGCGCCCCGTCGCTGGAGCGCGCCTAATATATCAATTCCAAATCAGATTAATAGCGCAGCGATCGGCAGGGAAAATGCCTGTCTGAATAGTGCCTTGGTGTTTTGTTCTGAGGTAAATCCTATTAGCGTTTTTTAATGCCCGGTTAAGTGAATCATTAAAATTACGCCAGCGTAAAGCTCTGTTTAACCCGTATTCGCACGGGGTATATGTTAAATATATTTAATCATTTAGTGCGGTTTTCCTGCCCCTGCCACCCCGGAACACGCGGGCATGCCGTGCCGCCGCCTGCTGAAAAGGGGGAGTTAGCGGGTTTTACGCTAGGATAAGGATGAAAACGGCGGTTATCTTGCCGGAAGCGGTGAACAGGCCGTCTGCCGGCGGGGGAAACCCGTATACTGGGCAGCATGCTGCCTCGCCGTGATGATTGCGGCCACGCCGCCCCGCTTTTTGGTCATGGATTTAACTGTTTGTTACCAATGCGGCTCACGTATTACCATGAGGTGCCGCACGGAAGGGTATGACCTCCGATGTGACGGCCAAAACAGCATAAACAGGCAGTGATGCCGTGTGAGACCACCGCGCCGGGCGTGGTGTTCATCTCTTTATAGCCACGGGCGTGACGCCGGTGGCCGATCCCAGTGTGTGACGGAGACGTATGTTGCGGGTCAGACGTTCGTTAACGATTAAACAGATGGCAGCCGTATCAGGCGTGACGCTGGTTACCCTCTGCATTTTTATCACTATCCAGCTGTTTCACCTGGCGCAGCAGCGCCGGGAGGATTACGCCCAGCAGATGGAACAGGTGGCCCACTCTATCCGCCAGCCGCTGGCGGAGGCGGTGCTCAATGTTGACCTGCCGCAGGCGCACCAGCTTCTGAATACGTTCAAACCGCTCGGCATCGTGACGCGCGCCAACGTGGTGCTGCCCAACGACATCCAGGTGCTGCATGGCGACTTCCCGCCGGAGCGGGCGGTGCCGCCGCTGGTGGCCAGCCTCTTCTCACTGCCGGTGCGCATCAGCGTGCCGCTCTACACCCTGGAGCGGATGCCTGCGCACCCCAAGCCGCTGGCCTACCTGGTGTTGCAGGCGGACTCCTGGCACCTCTACCAGCAGATCCGCAGCATCATTATTACCCTGCTGGCGACCTATTTGCTGATGGCGCTGGTGCTCTCGGTGGCGGTGAGCTGGTGCATGAACCGGCTGATGGTGCACCCGCTGCGCCATATGGCGCGGGAGCTGGACGCGCTGGATGAGGGGCAGATTCTGCACCACCAGCTCCGGGTCTCGCCAATCCATAAAGATGACGAGCTGGGGATGCTGGCGCGCCACTACAACCGCAACCAGAAAGTGCTGGCGCAGCGCTTTGGGGAAAACCTGCGCGAGTGGCCGCGCCACCCGGTGACGGCGCTGCCGAATGAGTCACTGTTTACCGAGCTGCTGGCGCAGTACCTGCGCTTCCAGCCGCACCTGTCCCGTTTCAACCTGCTGCTGATCGACGTGGAGACGCTGCAGGAGGCGGCCGGGGTGCTGAACGAGCCGCAGCGCAACGCCATGTTGCAGGCGGTGGTGGCACGCATCCGCAGCGCCCTCGCGGAGCATGATGAACTGGGCCAGACCGGGCCGCATGAGTTCAGCGTGCTGGCCCGCAGCGCGGAGCGGCCGTTCCAGGCGATGCGGCTGGCGCGGGAGATCATGGCGGCGATCAACGCGCCGCTGACGGAAGGGGAGCTGACGGTGCGCCCGGTGGCCTGCATCGGCATCGCCCACCATGCCGGGGACAGCAGGCCGGAAGCCGCGGCGCTGATGCTGAATGCCCGCTCGGCGCTGGTCTCCGCCCACCACCAGGGCAAAAATGAGATCCTGTTCTTTGATCCGGAGCTGACGCGCAAAACCCAGCAGCGGCTGACGCAGGAGAGCGACATTCTGCAGGCGCTGGAGCACAACGAGTTCGCGCTGTTCCTCCAGCCGCAGGTTGAGCTGCAAAGCGACCGGATCATCGGCGCGGAGGCGCTGCTGCGCCGCCGCCTGCCGGACGGCAGCTACAGCCTGGACGCGGAGTTCATCCCGTTTGCCGAGGAGATCGGCCTGATTGTACCGCTGGGCTACTGGGTGCTGGAGCAGGGCTGCCGCATCCTGGCGGACTGGCAGCGCGAAGGGATCACCATTCCGCTCTCTGTGAACCTCTCCGGCGTACAGATTCAGCACCGCAATTTCCTGCTGGAGCTGAAAACCCTGCTGAGCCGCTACCAGATCAAGCCCGGCATGCTGGTGCTGGAGATCACCGAAACTGCCCGCATCGACGATCTTGACCGGGCGCTGAAGCTGCTCAGCGAGCTGCACCACTCCGGGGTGTCGGTGGCGCTGGATGATTTCGGCATGGGGTACTCCAGCCTGCACTACCTCAACCGCCTGCGCTGCCTGCCGATCAACATCATCAAAATTGACCGCAGCTTTATCAGCAGCCTGCCGGAAGATGACCTGATGGTGCGGATCGTCAGCTCCATCGCCAATGCGATGGACATCAGCGTGATCGCCGAAGGGGTGGAAAATTCCGCCCAGCACCAGTGGCTGAAGGCGCACAACATCCCGATGGCGCAGGGCTACCTGTTTGCCCGGCCGATGCCGCGCGACGCCTTTGAAAAGCTGTTGCGGCAGGGTGCGCCGCTGCCGGAAAAAACCGGCAAATAACGCCCCGGTTACCCGCGCCGGGCCATCGCCCGGCGCGGCACCCTTTCCCTTCCGACATCCTGCCGGTGAATCGATTCAGCTCATACTTTGCTATGAACAGTTGTTGCAACCATAGATAAGTTATTTCCAACATGTTTTCTTGGTGTTACTTTCGCCGCTGCTGTCATGCCCGTGTGGGCAGTGGGTGACAGCTCTCTCCCGCAAAGGATGTTGATCATGAAAAAGTTGTTTAAGAGCCTCTATTTTCAGGTGTTAACCGCCATCACCATTGGGGTGCTGCTCGGGCATTTCTATCCGGAGCTGGGGGCGCAGATGAAGCCGCTGGGCGATGGCTTTGTTAAATTGATTAAAATGATTATCGCGCCGGTGATTTTCTGTACCGTCGTGACCGGCATCGCCGGGATGGAGAGCATGAAGGCGGTCGGGCGCACCGGTGCCATCGCGCTGCTCTATTTTGAAGTGGTCAGCACCCTGGCGCTGATTATCGGGCTGGTGATTGTGAACGTGGTGCAGCCGGGAGCCGGGATGAACATCGACCCGGCCACGCTGGATGCCAAAGCGGTGGCGGTCTATGCCGAACAGGCGCAGCAGCAGGGGATCATCCCGTTCCTGCTCGACATCATCCCCGGCAGCGTGATCGGCGCGTTCGCCAGCGGCAACATCCTGCAGGTGCTGCTGTTTGCAGTGCTGTTCGGCTTTGCGCTGCACCGCCTGGGCGATAAAGGCCAGCTGATGTTCAACATGATCGAGAGCTTCTCGAAAGTCATTTTCGGCATCATCAATATGATCATGCGCCTGGCCCCGCTGGGGGCGTTCGGTGCCATGGCGTTCACCATCGGCAAATATGGCGTCGGCTCGCTGGTGCAGCTCGGCCAGCTGATCCTCTGCTTCTACCTGACCTGTATCCTGTTTGTGGTGGTGGTGCTGGGGCTGATCGCCCGCGTCACCGGCTTCAGCATCTTCCGCTTTATCAACTACATCAAAGAGGAGCTGCTGATCGTGCTCGGTACCTCCTCCTCAGAGTCCGCGCTGCCGCGGATGCTGGACAAGATGGAACGGCTGGGCTGCCAGAAGTCGGTGGTGGGGCTGGTGATCCCGACCGGGTACTCGTTTAACCTCGACGGCACCTCAATCTACCTGACCATGGCGGCGGTGTTTATCGCACAGGCCACCAACTCGCACATGGACATCTGGCACCAGATCACCCTGCTGGTGGTGCTGCTGCTCTCCTCCAAAGGGGCGGCCGGGGTCACCGGCAGCGGCTTTATCGTGCTGGCGGCAACACTCTCCGCCGTGGGCCACCTGCCGGTGACCGGCCTGGCGCTGATTCTGGGCATCGACCGCTTTATGTCTGAGGCGCGCGCGCTGACCAACCTGGTGGGCAACGGCGTGGCAACGGTCGTCGTGGCGAAACGCGTGGGCCAGCTGAATGAAAAGCAGCTCCACACCGTGCTGCATGATAAAAAATCCACCGCCGGGACGATCTCCTCCTCCTGATCGCGCTCAGATCGCGGCATTAAGCCGCACTTACAGGCTGTTTGCCGCCCAAAGCCACCCTTTACTTGATGTAAGTGGTGGCTTTTCCTCATAATACCCCGCCACCCCCGGCCTGCTGATGTTCAGATCGCCGCTTTTTTTCTCATTTCCGCGGTGACATCGGCAGGGGTTCGCGGTCAAACACGGGTTACCTCCCGTTTCGTCTCACTGACACGCACAGGGCAGGGCTGCGTTCCCGGAGCAGGGAATGAACGAATTCGAATAGAAAAATCGGAATGTTATTTTAAGTAGGGGTTCACATGCAGGGCACCAAAATTCGTCTTTTAGTTGGTGGGTTACTGCTGGTTGCCGCCAGCAGCAGCGTGCAGGCTGAAGCACTACAACCCGATCCTGCCTGGCAGCAGGGTAAACTGGACAATGGGTTCACCTGGCAGCTGCTGGCCACGCCGCAGCGTCCCACCGACCGTATTCAACTGCGCCTGATCGTGCGCGCCGGCTCGCTGGTCGAGACCGCCCAACAGACCGGCTTTGCCCACCTGTTGCCGCACCTGGCGCTGATCCGCAGCCAGAGCTTCAGCGCTCCCCAGCTTCAGTCGCTGTGGCAGCAGGCGATCGACAGCGACCGGCCTCTGCCGCCCGCCATTTCGTCCTATGATTACACCCTCTATAACCTGAGCCTGCCCACCAACCGCCCCGAGCTGCTGAAAGAGGCGCTGACCTGGCTGGCGGACACCAGCGGCGGGCTGGTGACGGACGCCCCCACCGTGCAGGCAGCGATGGACGCCTTCCAGGACCCGATCGGCACCCTGCCGCCGGATGCGCAAGACCCGTGGTGGCGCTACCGGATGAAAGGCTCCACGCTGCTGGCGCACGATCCCGGCCAGCGCCCTGACCGCCCGGTCAGCATTGATGAGCTGAACAAGTTCTATCACCAGTGGTACACGCCGGACGCGATGACGCTCTATGTAGTCGGCAACGTGGACAGCCGCAGCATGGGCGAGCAGATCAGCAAAACCTTTGGCAGCCTGAAAGGCAAACGGGAGACGCCGCCGGTGATGCCGACCCTCTCCCCGCTGCCGGCGCAGGCGGTGACGCTGATCGCCGACGGCCTGACGCAGGATCGCCTGTCGTTAATCTGGGATGCGCCGTGGCAGCCGATCCGCGACTCCCAGACGCTCAGCCGCTACTGGCGCAGCGACCTGGCGCGTGAGGCGCTGTTTATGCACCTGCAACAGCAACTGAACGGCAAAGCCAAGGCGATGAACCTCGGCTTTGACTGCCAGGTGCAGTACCAGCGCAGCCAGTGCGCCATCCGGATGGAGAGCCCGAACGCCGCACTGCTGCCGGACTTCACCGCGCTGGTCACTGAGCTGGCGAAAGTGCGCGACAACGGGCTGACGCAGCAGGAGTTTGATGCGCTGATGGCGCAGAAGAACGATCAGCTCAGCCAACTGTTCGCCACCTATGCCCGCACCAGCACCGATGTGCTGACCAACCAGCGCCTGCGTTCGCAGGAGAATGGGGTGGTGGACATCGCGCCGGAGCTGTACCAGAAGTTGCGCCAGGAATTCCTGGCATCGCTCAGCCTGCCGCTGCTGAACCAGGAGCTGAAACAGCAGCTCTCGGTGGACCCGGCACTGGTGCTGATGCAGCCGAAAGGGGAAGCGGAGATGAGCGTGCAGACGTTGCAGGAGGCCTACAACAGCGTGATGTTGCCGGCCCCGGCCGTAGTGCCCTCAGTGGATGACGCCAAAGCCGAGGCGGCGGCAGCGACCACGCCGTAACCCGCGGCTATTTCCGACGCTGCAAAAAAACGTGCCGGCTTCTGCCGGCACGTCTGTTTCTGCGGGATGCCGGGTTTAGCGCGGCATCGCCTCTAGCGGGATAATCGCGCCCCGGTGGCGGATCACCGTGCTGGCGGTGAGGTGGCCGCGCTCAGCCGCCGCCACCACATCACCGCCGGTCAGCCGCACCGCCAGGTAACCGGCACTGAAGGAGTCCCCGGCGGCGGTGGTGTCCACCACCTCCTCTTTCGCCAGCGTCACCGCGGCCACTTCATGCAGCGCCCCCTGCGGGTCGGAAACCAGGCAAGACTCCGCCCCGCGTTTAATCACCACCTCTGACACCCCCAGCGCGCGGGTGCGGGCGATCACCGCCTCAACCGGCTGCTCCCCCCACAGTGCGTCCTCATCGTCCAGCGTCAGGAACGCGATGTCCGTGCAGGCGAGCATCGCCTGATAAGCCTGCTGCGTGTCTTCCCGCTGCTGCCACAGGCGCGGGCGGTAGTTGTTGTCAAAGATCACCTTACCGCCGCGGGCGCGACAGTCACGCAGCAACGCCATCAGCCGTTCGCGCCGTTCCGGCGTCAGGATCGCCAGGCTGATGCCGCTCAGGTAGAGGTAGTCATACTGCACCAGCTGTTCACACAGCGCGTCTGCCTGCGGGCCGTCGAGCCAGAAGCGGGCGGCGGCGTCATTGCGCCAGTAGTAGAAGGTGCGCTCGCCGTGCGCGTCGGTCTCGATGAAATAGAGGCCGGGCAGTTTATTCTCCAGCCGCTGCACCAGATCGGTGTTGACCTTTTCACGCTGCCACGCCGCCAGCATCTCCCGGCTGAAGGTATCGGTGCCGAGGGCGGTCACATAGTGCACACCCAGCGCCGTTTCCGGCACCTGGCGGGCAATATAGACCGCGGTGTTCAGCGTGTCGCCGCCGAAACCGCGGCTGAGATCCGCGCCTTTTTGCGACAGTTCGATCATGCATTCGCCGATAACGGCAATTTTCTGGCTTGTCATGGTGGCTGGCCTGCTTAAGAGGGTGAATAGGGGTTTCCCGTAGTCTTAACCGAAGGGCGGGGCGAGTCAACAGCAATAAAACAACGTTTTAAAATTCCTGAGAGAGATCGCGCTTTTGCTGTGCCGAACGATATCAGCAGCTTAGCGCACCGGGCACGCCATGCCCGTGGCCCCGCGCCAAAGCGGCTTTCAGGGGTAAAGTTTTGAGCAATGAGGCCGATAATTAACAGGCGTAGAACACGACGCAGGGCAGGCAACAGGCGGTGACATCCCGCTGCCGCATCCGGCACGCGAGGCCGGCTCCCCCAAACCATCACGAACATGGCAACAGCAACGATGATAACCAAGATGATGTCTGGTCTGCTCACGCCATCATTCTCTGTGATTGATCGCGCGAAGGAACAGAGTTTCTGGCGGCAATGCCAGCGTACCTACAAATTTCAGCCTATTTACCTGACCAGCGGCCATATGCTGGGCCTGGAGCTGCTGACCGCGGTATCACACCCCTCTAACCCCGGGAAATTCCTGTCGCCGGAGCGCTATTTTGCCGCCATCAGCGTGACGCGGCGGCTGATGATTATCCAGGAGCAGCTTCAGTTGCTGGAGCAGTGGCGTCCGGAACTGGAACCGCGCGGGCTGCTGGCCTCCATCAACGTGGATGGGCAATCCCTGGAGGCGCTCCAGCAGCAACCGGCCCTTTGCGCCCGCATCGCGGCGCTGCCGTTTGCACGCTTCGAGCTGGTTGAGCAGGCAGAAATGGCGCTGACCCGGCCGCTGGGGCAGATTGCCCAGGCTGACCGTTTATGGCTGGATGACTTCGGCAACGGTCTCGCCAATTTCTGCTCGTTCACCGCCTGGAAGTATGAGTACATCAAAGTAGCGCGGGAGCTGTTTATCCTGTTGCGCCAGAGCGATGAAGGCTCGCGGCTGTTCTTTACGCTGGTGACGCTGCTCAAGCGTTACAGCAAAGGGGTGATTATCGAAGGAGTGGAGACCGCCGAAGAGTGGGCGATGGTCTGCGACTCTGATGCCCATGCCGCCCAGGGGTATTACATGTCCCGGCCGCAGGTGTTTGACCGTGAAGCCGGTCTGCCGCTGTTTTTCCCCGGCTGACATACCGGGTTACACTCCCGCTTTCCGTTGTAAACCCTGTTATTTGCAGGCATAACGGCCTGTTTCCCGCTTTCTCCGCCGGGTGCGCCCGGGCAGGATCAGACAATTTAAGCTATTGTTAAGCTGACGAAACTGTTAATTCTCTGTCAGGAATAGCTCATGTCGCGAACAGGAAAAATAATAAGCTGGGTCGTGGGAGTGCTGGTGGTGGTGCTGATCGCCCTGGTGGTGTTCATCATGACCTTTGACTGGAACCGCCTGAAACCCACCATTAACGAAAAAGTCTCCACGGAGCTGAACCGGCCGTTTGCCATCCGCGGCAACCTCGGCGTGGACTGGTCACGCCAGAAAGAGGAGCGCGGCTGGCGCTCATGGGTGCCGTGGCCGCACATCCATGCCGAAGATATTGTGCTCGGCAACCCTGACGGCATCCCGGAAACCAAAGACCTCGGCAATAATATGGTCACGCTGCAGCGCGCTGATGCCACCCTCGCCCCGCTGGCGCTGCTGGGCAAAACCGTGAGCATCCCGCACATCCGCCTGACGAAGCCTGACGCCGCCCTGCAACGGCTGGCAAACGGCAAAAATAACTGGACGTTCAACCTCGCCAGCAGCCAGAACCCCGACCCAAACCCGCAGCCTTCCGCCTGGTCGGTGAACATCGGCGAGATTGCCTTTGATCGCGGGCAGATCGACTACAAAGACGCCATCGCGAAAGCGGACGTGCGCGTGGTGGTCGACCCGCTGGGCAAACCGCTGCCCTATGCCGAAATCTCCGGGCAGAAAAAGGATGAGGGCGCGAAACAGAAAGCAGACACCTCCCCGCCGGACTTCATGTTTGGCTGGAAAGTCACCGGCCGTTACAACGGGCAGCCGCTCTCCGGCAGCGGGAAAATCGGCGGGTTGCTGGCGTTGCAGGACACCCGTACCCCGTTCCCGGTGCAGGCCGATGTGCGTTCCGGCAATACGCGCGTTGCGGTGGCCGGGACACTGACCGACCCGACCAACCTCGGTGCGCTGGACCTGCGCCTGAAACTCTCCGGGGAAACCCTCTCCGATCTGTATGGCCTCACCGGCGTGCTGTTGCCGCAATCCCCGCCGTATGAAACCGATGGCCGCCTCTCTGCGACGCTGAAAGAGAAGGGCGGTGCCGTCTACCGCTACCGGGATTTCAACGGGGAGATTGGCGACAGCGACATCCACGGTTCACTGGTTTACCACGCCAGCGAACCACGGCCGAAACTCACCGGCGATGTGGTCTCGAAGCAGCTGCGCTTTGCTGACCTCGCGCCGCTGATCGGCGCAGACTCCAATAAAGAGAAAGCGAAACGCGGCGAAACCACCCGCCAGCCATCCGACAAGGTGCTGCCGGTTGAGAAATTCGATACCAAAAGCTGGGACGTGATGGACGCTGACGTGAAGTTCGCGGCCAAACGCATCGAGCATGGCAAATCCCTGCCGCTGAGCGACCTGAGCACTCACCTGAAACTCACCAACGGCGTGCTGCTGCTTGACCCGCTGCGCTTCGGCGTGGCCGGCGGTAACCTGAACTCCACCGTCCGGCTGGAGGGGAATAAAAACCCGATGCCGGGGCGGGTGGACATGCACGCGCGCGGCCTGCAACTTAAAGCGCTGTTCCCGAATGTGGAAGCGATGCGGAGCAGCCTGGGCCAGCTGAACGGCGATGCCTCCTTTACCGGCACCGGTAACTCCGTCTCCGCGCTGCTCGGCACCAGTGACGGCCAGTTGCAGCTGTTAATTAACGACGGCGTGATCAGCCGCAACCTGATGGAGATTGCCGGGCTGAACGTGGGTAACTACGTGGTCGGCAAACTGTTTGGGGACGATGAAGTAGCGATCAACTGCGCCGCTGCAGACATTAACGTCCGCGACGGCGTGGCGTCACCGCGGCTGTTCGTGTTCGATACCGAGAACGCGATCATTAACGTCAGCGGCACCACCAACTTCGCCAACGAGCGGCTGGATCTCTCCATCAACCCGGACAGCAAAGGGCTGCGTATCATCACCCTGCGCTCACCGCTCTACGTGCGCGGCACCTTCAAAAACCCGGACGCCGGGGTAAAAGCGGGGCCGCTGCTCGCCCGTGGCGCTGCCGCTGTGGCGCTGGGTGCGGTGGTCGGCCCTGCCGCCTCGCTGCTGGCGCTGATCTCCCCCAGCGAAGGGGAAGAGAACCAGTGCGGCCCGCTGTTGCAGAAAATGAAAGCCAGTAAGTAAACCGCACCGGCAATAAAAAAACCGCTCCCGTAAAGGAGCGGTTTTTGTTTTTAGCGTTACCTGGGCTGGAACAGATTCAGCTGAAGCTGAATGTTGGAGATATTAATCTGCCAACCTTCCTCCGCAGCCGTCTGCATTACCAGCGCAACGAACAGCGTAATAAACAACTTACGCGTATTTCTCATTGCCGAATCCCTGACAGGCGATCCGCTATTTCTGCAAACCCACCGGGAAATTTCCAGAAAGACAAGCAGCGTGATACTGCTTGCACTTCACGGGGTAAATTTCCCGTTACCCAACGCCCGGTGACCCGCTGCTAAACG
Organism: Chimaeribacter coloradensis; assembly: GCF_002858715.1. Lineage (GTDB taxonomy): Bacteria > Pseudomonadota > Gammaproteobacteria > Enterobacterales > Enterobacteriaceae > Chimaeribacter > Chimaeribacter coloradensis. The sequence continues at coordinate 62,613 of NZ_PJZH01000005.1, forward strand.
GGCGGAACGGCCCCGGCAAGAGTCTACAAGTTTTAGTGTCCATAAAGAGCCTTTCGTATTTAATCTATTATTAATCAATTTTTTAATCTCAATTAACCGTCAAATAAAAATGGGCATTCTGCCACTTTTTTCGACAAAGAGAGTGACGAAGAGGAAACAGGGGGATATTATTGTTTTGCGTGATACTGCTTGTGCATGTTTTTAAGCACCCTGTCTGCGTAGCCTGCTAACTGCGTAGCCAGATAAAAAAACCGCTCCCGTAAAGGAGCGGTTTTTGTTTTTAGCGTTACCTGGGCTGGAACAGGTTCAGCTGAAGCTGAATGTTGGAGATGTTAATCTGCCAACCTTCCTCTGCAGCCGTCTGCATTACCAGCGCAACGAACAGCGTAATAAACAGCTTACGCGTATTTCTCATTGCCGAATCCCTGACAGGCGATCCGCTATTTCTGCAAACCCACCGGGAAGTTTCCAGAAAGGCAGGCAGTATGCTGCTGCCTGCCATTCACGGGGGAAGAGTACCCGTTACCCAATGCCCGGTGACCCGCTGCTAAACAGGCGGAACGGCCCCGGCAAGAGTCTACAGGGTAGCGCGCTGATAAAGAGCCTTTCATATTTAATCTATTATAAATCATTACTTTAAAATTAATTAAACATGAAATAAAAACGAGAATACCGGCATTTTTTTCTATAAAGAGCGTGACGAAAATGCAGCAGGGGGATATTATCGGTTTGTGTGCTGCTGCCTGCTTTTTTAAGTGAGATACACCCTGTCTGCGTAGCCTGCTAACTGCGTAGCCAGACAAAAGAACCGCTGAAAAGCGGTTTTTTTGTGCCTGTTATCTGCTGGCTTGCGCATGCTGATTCCTCAGCAGTTGGCATTGGTGATCCTGTATCTCTTCAGCGGACGCAAGGTTCAGCGTCAGGAGATCACGCTCAATCGCCAGCAGCAGGAAATCCCCGCTTTTCGCCCTGACCATCGCCAGCCCGTAGTGCCCCATCGCCTCTTTGGCCCCCGGCACCCCCTCCGCCAGCAGGCGGAATGCACTGCGTTGCGCCAGCTCCTCCTGTGTGACGCGCCGCGCCAGCCAGGGCTGGCCGTCAAGCGTCAGCGGCTGCCAGCGTGGCGTGATGCGGCCATCGGCCGCCTGAAGCTGTTGACGCACGTCCGGCCGCAGGCAGGAGAGGTGAATATGCAGCTGGTTCTGCGTCCGTCCCCATTCTGAGTTAATCGCCAAAGAAATCATGCTGTCATCAATCGGGTGGCCATAGCGGCGGGCCATCACGCCGCGTGCCTGCCACGCCTGCAAAAAAAAGTTGGGCGTTTTCGCCTCCAGCAGCGCCGGGCTTTCGATGCCGGTGATCTTTGCGCCCGGCAGCAGCAGGTATTGCAGCGGGCCGTTCTGGTCTTTCAGCACCACATACCCGGCTGCGGGGTTTGCCAGCGCGCAGGGGGCGGGCTGCCCGGTGCGCTGCAGGTTGGGCAGGCATTGCTCGCTGACAATCTTCCATAAGGCGTCCGGGTGGGCCGGGCGCAGCCAGAGATATGCCCCGGCGGCCAGCAGGCACAAGGCAACCAGCGCACCAATCCAGACAACATAACTATGGGGTCGGGGCATAAGCAGAATTCCGGTAAGGGGCTGAAAAGAGAGCATACGTCGGGCGTGTGACGAAAGAAAGGCGGGGCGCGGGCAGAAAAAAGCCGGTGCAGGGCACCGGCCGGAAGACGGGGATGAAATGTTACAGCGCCTGGTGGCGGGTCTCTTTCATCAGCAGCAGCGCGATCAGCGTCAGGGTCGCCATCGCCGCCAGGTAGAAGCCGACGTAGGCGAGGCCGTAGTGGGTCGCCAGCCAGGTGGCGATGTACGGGGCCACCGAGGCACCGAGGATCGACGCCACGTTATAGGAGAACGACGCCCCGGTGTAGCGCACTTCGGTCGGGAACAGCTCCGGCAGCAGCGCGCCCATCGGGCCGAAGGTCAGCCCCATGATGCTCAGGCCGAGCAGCAGGAAGCCCATCACCAGCACCTGGTTACCGGAGCCCAGCAGGCTTGGGAACACAAAGGCGAAGGCGATCATCAGCAGGGTAATCGCGATCATGGTTTTGCGGCGGCCGAAGGCATCCGCCAGCAGCCCGGCCACCGGCACCATCACGCCGAAACCGATCACCGCCACCATCAGCATCCACAGGAAGCTGTTGCGCGAGTAGCCCAGCCCCAGCGGCTGCGCGGTGGTGCCGTAGGTCATGGAGTAGACCGTCATCAGGTAGAACAGGGTGTAGGTCGCCAGCATGATAAAGGTGCCGAGAATGGTCGCCTTCATATGTTTGCTCAGCAGCGTGCCGAGCGGGATCTTCACCTGTTTGCCCGCTTTCGCCACCTTGGCAAACACCGGGGTCTCATGCAGGGAGACGCGCACATAGAGGCCGATCAGCACCAGCGCAGAGGAGAGGATAAACGGCACACGCCAGCCCCACGACATAAACTGCTCATCGGTCAGCAGCCAGGAGAGCAGCAGGAAAGTGCCGTTGGCAAAGAAGAAGCCGATCGGCGCGCCGAGCTGCGGGAAGGAGCCGTAGAGCGCCCGCTTTTTCGCCGGGGCATTTTCAGTGGCCAGCAGCGCCGCGCCGCCCCACTCGCCGCCGAGGCCCAGGCCCTGGCCGAAGCGTGCCAGCGCCAGCAGCAGCGGGGCGAACACGCCGATAGTGGCGTAGCTTGGCAGCAGGCCGATCAGGACGGTTGAGATCCCCATCGTCAGCAGCGACGCCACCAGCGTGACTTTGCGGCCGACGCGGTCGCCAAAGTGGCCGAACAGCGCTGAGCCAATCGGGCGTGCCACAAAGGCGATGGCGAAGGTCGCCAGGGATTGCAGCGTCGCCGCGGTCGGGTCACCCTGTGGGAAGAAGATGTGCGGGAACACAATCACGGCCGCCGTGGCGTAGATGTAGAAATCAAAAAACTCGATGGCGGTACCAATAAGGGAAGCAACGATCACTTTGCCGCGTGAGTTGGTCGGTGTGGCCTGTTGCTCAGAATCAATGGGCGGTGCGATGGTGGCTTGCATAAATGTATCTTATTTGTGATTTATGTAAAAAATCATCTTAAGCACAGCAAAGCGCCATTTCAACGCTGTAAAAACCGCCGGAAAGCGGCCTGGCGGCCAAAAGAGAATATTCTTTCTGAGATAACCGGTTTAGCGCTTCATAAGTTTGCGGTATGAATAAATCACAGCCGAAGACACCAGAAAACCGCTGAAGAAAATTTTCAGGGTAGTGAGATATGCTGGTTCCGGCTGAGGGGGTTGCCTTTTTTCAGCATCAATGGGAGGTTTTAGCTTCTTACATCAGCATATCATGCCAGGCATCAGGCGCTGCCTGGCATGATAGGGAGGTTTATGGCGCTTTGGTCTGCGGCGGCGTGCCGATCGGCTGGTCGCCTTTGTATTTGGCGGTGGCGATCCAGGCGGCGCAGAACAGGGTCAGGCGGGCGAAATAGTAGAAGAACGCCATCAACCCAATCACCGACCCAAAGGCCGCGCCGGAGGCTGATTTCGCCAGGCTCGGCAGCGTCAGGGTCATGATCATCTTAATCACCTCAAAGCCGATGGCGGCAATCAGCGTCCCACGGAACAGCGCCTTTTTGCGCGGCTTGTGGCGCGGCAACATCCAGAAAATCCACAGGAACAGCAGATAGTTGGCGATGATCGAAATGCTCAGCGCGATGATGGTCATCGCCGGGCGCAGCCATTCCACGTGTGACAGCCCCAGCGCCCCGACAATCGCCTCCTGCGCCGACCCGGCCACCGACGTCAGCGACAGCGTCAGGATCAGCGCCACCACCAGCCCAATCAGCGAGATAAAATCGCGCAGGTAACGCAGGTAGATCTTCTCTTTATCCTGCGCGTTACGCTCCCAGACGTCGCGCGACTGGGCGAGGATCGCCTCACGCAGGTTGCCCATCCAGCTGATGCCGGAGTAGAGCGCCAGCAGTAACCCGGTCAGGCCCACGGCGGTGCGCTGCTGGATGGCGGTGTTTACGGTGTTTTTCAGCGTGGCGGCCAGTGACGGGTCACTGATGCTGTTGACGATTTTGCCAATCAGCTCGGTAAGCAGATCGGGGTGGGAGGCCAGCACAAACCCCACGGCGGCAAATGACACCATCAGAATCGGAATCAGTGACAGGAACGAGAAGTAGGTGATCGCCGCGCCGAACTGGCTGCCCAGCCGGTCATTGAAGCGTTCTACCGCCCGCAGCACATGGGCGACCGGTGCCCAGGCCTGAAAGCGGGCCACCAGCCGGGAGAAGCGGCTGATCTGGTGGTCGATATCGGCGTTGCCGGTTTTCACATTAATCAGCGGGGCCTCTTTGGGCTGATTATTGATGGCGTGCTCAGTGATAGTCGGGTGGTCGCTGCTCTGCGCCACGCGATGCAATTCGGAATCTTTCGGCATTACGTACAGTGTCCTTTGTGAAAACGTCAGGGCTTGGGCTAATTATAGCCGAGGCCGCCGCGCTTTCTGGTTTTACCCTGAAGAGTCAGCCGGATAGCGTAATGAAACGGTAAAAAACGGGCGTATTGAGTAAAGAATAGTCAGTTTTGCCCCCCGGCGGCGGCGGGCAGATAGGATGTGCTACGGTGTTATAGCTTATCCAACGCCATAAGACCTTTGTGGCCGGGCTCTTCCGGCCAACCGTTTGATTATCAATATTTTACGAGTCAACAACAGGAACCTGCTGATGAAACTGCTCCCGACCCTGGTGCCGGCACTGGCTATGCTGCCGTTTGCCGCGCTGGCTGCCCCGGCCACCTATGACGCCGAACTCTCCGGCTTTGCTTACCCCCACCCGGTTGAACATTTCACCTTTACTTCACAGGGTCAGCCGTTGCAGATGGCCTATATGGACGTCAAACCGGCGAAGCCAAACGGCCAGACCGTGATGCTGATGCACGGTAAAAACTTCTGTGGGGCAACCTGGGAGCAGACCATCACCACCCTGAGCGATGCCGGTTACCGCGTGGTGGTGCCGGACCAGATCGGCTTCTGCAAATCGTCCAAGCCGCAGCATTACCAGTTCAGCTTCCAGCAACTCGCCGCCAATACCCACGCGCTGCTGGAGAAACTTAACGTACAGAAGCTGACGGTCATGGGCCATTCGATGGGCGGGATGCTCTCCACCCGATACGCCCTGATGTACCCGCAGCAGGTTGAACAGCTGGTGCTGGTCAACCCGATTGGGCTGGAGGACTGGAAAGCGCTCGGCGTGCCTTACCCGGGCATCGACGCTGCCTATCAGGGCGAGCTGAAAACCGATGCGGACTCCATCCGCGCTTACCAGCGCAGCACCTACTACGCGAACCACTGGAAGCCGGAGTACGATCGCTGGGTCAACATGCAGGCGGGCATGTATGCCGGGCCGGACAAGCAGAAAGTGGCGTGGGATCAGGCACTCACCACCGATATGGTGTTCACCCAGCCGGTGGTGTACGAGTTCCCGCACCTGAAAATGCCGACGCTGCTGCTGATTGGCGGCAAAGACAACACGGCGATCGGCAAAGCGCTGGCCCCGGCAGAGCTCAAACCGAAACTGGGGCGCTACGAAGAGCTGGGCAAACGCACCGCCGCGGCCATTCCGCAGTCGACGCTGGTGGAGTTCCCGGAGCTGGGCCACTCGCCGCAGATCCAGGACCCCGCCGCGTTCCACCAGGCATTAATGAAGTGGCTCAGCACCCCGCATAACGGCGCATAAACCGCCTGGTTTTCTGCCCTTTAACCCTGAAAGCCGTTGCGTTCGCGCTGCGGCTTTTTTACGCAAATTGCGCAACGCTTCAACGCCTCCCTCATAATCCCACACAATGTTTGTTGACAAATTTTAAAGTTTAAAATCCTTTTTAGCCGGGCTAACAACGATGTTATATTGATAACGAAAAGTTGAATTTTTCATATTTCTTGACCAGATATGTTAAGTTATTGTTAACTTCAGCCCTTCACCGGTTGTGGGAATAAAGGATGCAACGCCGCGATGCACACATTGCTGACGTTGTACGACTCAGCATGTTTTATTTTCATGAAGTTATTGTTTTTCAAGGATGCAGAGACGGGTTATGAACAAACTACGTGCCAATGCGCTTTGCTTGAATACGGTAATGTCTGTTACGCAAGCGGCAGCAGAGGAAAAACAGGTCGTCGATGTGGTGTTGATCGGCGGCGGCATCATGAGCGCGACGCTCGGCACCTACCTGCAGGAGCTTGAGCCGGACTGGACGATCCACATGGTGGAACGTCTCTCTTCCGTGGCGGACGAAAGCTCTAACGGCTGGAACAATGCCGGCACCGGCCACGCCGCGCTGGCCGAAATGAACTACACGCCGGAGAAGCCCGACGGCTCCATCGACATCAGCAAAGCGGTGGCGATCAACGAATCGTTCCAGATTTCACGCCAGTTCTGGGCCTACCAGGTTCAGCGCAACGTGATGCACACCCCGCGCGCCTTTATCAACAGCGTCCCGCACATGAGCTTTGTCTGGGGCGATGACAACATCAACTTCCTGCGTAAACGCCATGCGGCCCTGCAACAGAGCACCCTGTTCCGCGGCATGGAGTACTCCGAAGACCCGGCGCAGATCCGTGACTGGATCCCGGCGGTGATGGACGGGCGCGACCCGCAGCAGAAAGTGGCGGCGACCCGCATCCCGATCGGCACCGATGTGAATTTCGGTGAAGTCACCCGCCAGCTGGTGACCTCCCTGCGTAAAAGCCGCAACTTCGTGCACCAGACCGGCCATGAAGTGCGTGACATCAAACGCAACAGCGACAAAACCTGGACGGTGACCATCGCCGACCTGCAAAACGGCGGCCGTGAGCGGCGCGTGCGTACCCGCTTCATCTTTATCGGGGCGGGCGGGGCTTCGCTGACGCTGCTGCAGAAATCGGGCATCCCGGAGGCGCGCAACTACGGCGGCTTCCCGGTGGGCGGGGAGTTCCTGGTTACCGAGAACCCGGAAGTGGTCAAACGCCATATGGCGAAAGTCTACGGCAAGGCTACCGTTGGTGCGCCGCCGATGTCGGTGCCGCACCTCGATACCCGCGTGCTGGACGGCAAACGCGTGCTGCTGTTCGGGCCGTTCGCCACCTTCTCCAGCAAGTTCCTGAAAAACGGCTCGCTGTGGGATCTGTTCGGCAGCCTGCGCCCCGGCAACATTATGCCGATGGCGCACGTGGGCATGGATAACTTCAACCTGGTGAAATACCTGGTCGGGCAACTGATGCTCAGCGACGACGACCGCCACCGCGCGCTGCAGGAGTACTTCCCGGAAGCGCGCAAAGAGGACTGGAAGCTGTGGGTCGCCGGCCAGCGTGTGCAGATCATCGAGAAAGATGAGAAGAAGGGCGGCGTACTGCGCCTGGGCACCGAAGTGGTGACCTCGCGTGACGGCAGCATCGCCGCGCTGCTGGGGGCATCACCGGGCGCCTCCACCGCCGCGCCGATCATGCTGGAGCTGATGGAGCGGGTGTTCAAAGAGAAAGTCGCCTCGCCGGAATGGCAGGCGAAGCTCAAACAGATCATCCCGTCTTACGGCCAGAAGCTGAACGGTAACCTGGCGCTGACGCAGCAGGTGCTGGAAGAGACCAGCCGCATCCTGCAACTGGAGAGCCTGCCGGAGTCTGTGCCTGCCGCCTCCCCGGCCGGCACCCCCGCCCACGGCGACGCCGGGGTTGTACCGGCGCTGTAAGCGCAGCCCGAAAAAAAGCCCGCATGATGCGGGCTTTTTTGTGTCTGTCAGCGGTACACCGCCCCCGGTATAGCGCGGCCCCGGCAGCGCGGCGTGAAAAAAACGCCGGGTATCCGGCGTTTTTAATGGGTGTTTATAGCGCAGTGGTTTCTGCAGAAATACTCAGAACGACATCGTCACACCGGCGTAATAGGCGCGGCCCGGCTCGTTATAGGTCGAGGCGCCGTCATTTTCGCGGTAGATCTGTTTATCGAACAGGTTGCTGATACCGGCATTCAGGCGCAGGTTTTTCACCAGCTCATAATTGGTACCGATGCCGACCACCGAATAGGCACCCACTTCACGATCGGACATCGACCCTGATTCGTTGCGGATCTCGGCGTATTCACGCGGCTTCTGCCGCCCGTACATCGTCCAGGTGAGGTTGGTGGAGAGCTTCTCCGTGACCTGCCAGTCCAGCATGGTGTTAATGGTGTATTTCGGGATGATCGACAGCGGGTTGCCGGTCTCTTTGTCTTCCGAGGTGATCATGTAGGTGGCATTGGTGCGCCAGTCGAGCCTGTCACGGATAACCGGCACCGTCAGGTTCGCTTCCAGCCCTTCCACCAGCGCTTTGCCGCCATTCTCCCAGCGCAGGATGTTATAGCCGTTAGAGGCGTAACCGATGATGTCCGTCCCCGAGACGATTTTGTTTTTGTAATCGTTACGGAAATAGGTGACGCCCGCCTCATAGCCGCTGCGGCTGAATTGCAGCCCGATCTCTTTGTTGATGCTGACTTCCGGGTCGAGGTCGTCATTGCCCAACAGGTAGCAGCTCCCGGAGGCGATGTTGGTCGGGCAGCCGTTGCCGCGGGTCGAGAGCAGGTAACCTTCGCTGGACTGGTAGAGGTTCGGCGCTTTGAATACCCGCGCGATCCCGGCTTTAAGTTTGAAATACTCCCCCAGATCCTGGGATGCGTTCAGGCTCGGGCTGAAGTTGCCGCCGAATTTGCTGTGGTAGTCGAAACGTATCCCGGGGATGATCACCGTGCCGGGGATCGCCTCAATATTGTCTTCGATATAGAGCGCGCTCAGCTCGGCGCTGTTTTTGCTGCTGCGGCCGGCCGGGTCGCCCGACACATCCGCGATGGTGACGCCCGTGGCATTCGTCGCCGTCATCGAGGCCGGGTCGTCGAGCTGTTCCCGGTTCCACTCTGCGCCGACGGTCAACGTCTGGTCGGCCCAGAGATCCAGCGGGATATTCAGTTCGCCGCTGGTGCGGTAGTTCTCCAGGCGGCTGGTGTTATAGGCGTCACTGTTGATCATCCCTTCTACCCGGCCGGTGGAGCCTTCCTGCAGGCGGGTATTGTTGGTTTTTTCGTAATAGACGCCAAATTTGGACTGGCCCCAGTCCCAGATGCCGTTATGGGTGATGCCGTAAGTCTGGCGGTAGAGCCGGTTGGTTTCGTCGCCATACAGGGTCGACACCAGCCCATTCGGGCTGAGGTTGCCGTTGCTGTATTGGGTGTCCCCGGCGTAGATATTGCCCTGGCGGCTGTAGCCGTAGTTGAAATCCACAATCTGCGTCGGCGTGATTTTCCAGGAGAGCAGGGCGTTGATGTCTTTGTTGCGCACCCCTTCACGCCCGGCAGCGTAGGAGCCGTTCTGCGCGGTGTTGATGTCCGCGGCGTCGGCGTCGGTTTTATTGAGGTTGCCGTAGAGCCGCATGGTCAGCGCGTCTCCCGCCAGCGGGCCGTTCAGGCTGAAGTTGGCGCGCTTCGTCGCCCCCTCTTTATCGTTTTCCGGCTGGTTGGTGTAGAGCGACAGGGAGCCGTGCCAGTCGTTGGTCGGGCGTTTGGTGATGATATTGACCACGCCGCCGGCCGCGCCGGAGCCGTAGCGGGCGGCGGCCGGGCCGCGCAGCACTTCGATGCGCTCGACCATCTCCGGCGGCACCCAGTTGCTGTCGCCGCGGCTGTCACGCTCGCCGCGCCAGCTGTAACGCACGGAATTGCGTGAGGTCACCGGCACCCCATCAATCAGAATCAGCGTGTTTTCCGGCCCCATGCCGCGGATGTCAATCTGCCGGTTATTGCCGCGGCTGCCGGTGGCGCTGTTACCGGTGAGGTTCACACCCGGCATTTTGCGGATGATGTCTGACAGGTCGTTAACCGGGGGCGTTTTCTCAATATCTTTTGCGGTGATGATCGACACCCCCGGCTGTTGTTTCAGCTCCTCAGCCGCCGTGGCCTGCACCGTCATCACTTCGCCATCGTCCCCGGATAACGGCGGCGTCGCGTCTGCCGCATAACCACTTCCGCTCATCAGCCCCGCCAATACCACTGCACAAGGCCGGAGACGGTAAGATTTTGTGGTGTCCATTAAGAAAAGCCCCTGTTTTTTATATGAAATTGTAAGTAAATGCGTATGGTAATGATAATCATTTTTATTTAAATAGCGAAACAGTAATTTTCATAATTTCCTCACAATTCATCCAGTACTTGTCCAATCGTGAAAAAAAGGCGGTTTTTTAGGCAGAGATGTAAATAAGTGATTAATAAATCATTCAAAACTTATCGGGCTTAGAAGAAATCAGGGGGCCATAACGGAGAAAAGGCGGGCTAAAAGGGAATCTGTTCAGCGTGGCCCCGGATCGGGTATCATCCCGGCATCAAATAAGAATAGTAATGATTAATATTTGCAATCAGTGGTTACTCAGCGATTCCAGGAGATGAAATGCGTTTACGTGCTGCTCTGTTTGCGTCCTTCGTGACGGCCTCCCTTGCCCTGACCGGGTGTGATGACTCTTCCGCGCAGTCCACGGCCGGTGCCTCCCTGAGCGTGGAACATGCGCAGGGCAACACGCAGGTGCCGCTGAACCCGAAGAAGGTGATCGTGCTTAACCCGGCTACGCTGGACATCGTCGACGCCCTGAAGATCCCGGTGGCCGGGGTGCCGCAGTCCAGCACGCATCTGCCGTCCTACCTGGCCAAATACAGCGGCAGCAGCTACCTGAACGCCGGGACGCTGTTTGAGCCGGATTACGAAGCGCTGAGCAACGCCAAACCGGATCTGATCATCGCCGGTGGCCGCGCCCATGACGCCTACGACAAGCTGAGCGAACTCGCGCCGACCATCGCGCTGGATATCGATCCGCAGCACTTTATGCCGAGCCTGGCGCAGCGCACCAACCAGCTGGGCGAGATTTTCGGCAAGCAGACGGAAGCGAAAACCCTGCTGGAGAACTTCACCGCGCAGACGGAAAAAATTAAGCAGAAATCGGCCCACGCCGGATCGGCAATGATCATTATGATCAGCGGCGGAAAGATGTCCGCCTACAGCGCCGGCTCCCGCTTCGGTTTTATCTTTGATCAGCTGGGCTTCACCCCGGCAGCCACCTTCCCGCAGACCGGCAAGCACGGCAACGTGGTCTCGTCCGAGTTCATCCTCAACGCCAACCCGGACTGGCTGTTTGTGCTGGACCGCGACAACGCCATCGGCCGCGCTGAGGGGCAATCCGCCCAACAGGTGCTGGATAACCCGTTGATTGAGAAGACCAATGCCTGGAAAAACCAGCGGGTGATCTACCTGGATTCCGCCTCGCTCTACATCGCCGGCGGCATCCAGAGCTATACCCAGCTGATGGACAAAGTCAGCACCGCGCTGGACAGCACGGCGGCGCAGTAACCCACGATGAAGCTCCTTACCCTCACCGGCCTGGCGACGCTGCTGGGCCTGATGGCCTGTAGCCTGTTTATCGGGGCCGGGCAGGTGACCCTGGCCGGCTTCTGGTCTGACCCGGCAATGCGCGACATCTTCCTGCTCAGCCGGGTGCCGCGCACGCTGGCGCTGCTGCTGGCCGGCAGCGCCATGAGCGTGGCCGGGCTGATTATGCAGATGCTGACCCAGAACCGCTTCGTCGAACCCTCTATCGCCGGGACGACGCAGTCAGCCGGGCTGGGGCTGCTGCTGGTGATGGTGATCCACCCCGGTGCGCCGGTTATCGTAAAAATGCTGGTCGCGACGCTGTTTGCCCTGGGCGGCACCCTGCTGTTTATTCTGTTGCTGGGGCGGATGAGGATGAAATCGCCGCTGATGGTGCCGCTGGCCGGCATCATGCTGGGGGCGGTGTTCAGCGCCGTTACCACCTTTCTGGCGATGGAATTTGACCTGTTGCAGTCGCTGGGCGGCTGGGAGTCAGGGGATTTCTCCGCCGTTTTGCAGGGGCGCTATGAGCTGCTGTGGGTGGTTGGCGCGCTGACGCTGATTGCCTGCCTGATCGCCGACCGCTTCACCGTGGCCGGGATGGGGCGAGAGTTCTCAGTGAATGTCGGGCTGAATTACCAGCGGGTGATGCTGGCGGGCATGGCGATCATCGCGGTGATCAGCGGCGTGGTGGTGGTGGTGATCGGCGTGCTGCCGTTCCTCGGGCTGATTGTGCCCAACATCGTCAGCATGGCGATGGGCGACAACCTGCGCCGCACCCTGCCGTGGGTCTGCTTTGCCGGGGGCGGGCTGGTGCTGCTGTGTGACATCGTCGGCCGGTTGATCATCGCACCGTTCGAGATCCCGGTCAGCGTGATCCTCGGCGTCATCGGCGCGGCGGTCTTTCTGGCCCTGATCATAAGGAAACCCCGCCATGCAGGCTGAAGAGACCACTCACACTGAGTATCACGCCCCGGCGCGGCGCGGCCCACTGAGCCTGCCGGCGAAGCGGCTGCTGCTGCTCGGCGTACTGGCGGTATGCGCCGCCGCCGGGTTTATGACGATCGGCCTCGGCGGCAACATCAGCTACATCCTGGTTCACCGCGGCCTGATCCTGGCGACCATGCTGCTGGTGGCCTTTGCCTCCGGCACCGCCACGCTGCTGTTCCAGACCGTGACCGGCAACCGCATCCTGACCCCCTCCATCATGGGGCTGGAAGCGCTGTTCATCCTGATCCAGACGCTGCTGATCTTTATCATCGATGCTAACGGCCTGGCGTACCTGGGGGTCAGCGGGAAATTCCTCTGTGACGCCCTGCTGTTGCTGGTGTTCTCGCTGTTTCTTTACCGCTGGCTGCTGGGCGGTGCGGGCCTCGACCTGCACCGCGTGCTGCTGGTGGGGCTGGTGTGCGGCACCCTGTTCCGCAGCGTCTCCGGCCTGCTGCAACGCCTGCTCTCACCGGGGGATTTTGCCATCCTCCAGGGGCGTATTTTTGCCACCTTCACCCGCGCCGCGCCGGAGATCATCGCGCTGGCCGCCGTGATCTGCGCGCTGGCGGCGCTGGCGATCTGGCGGATGCGCCACAGCCTCGATGTGATCGCGCTCGGCAGGGAGACGGCGATCAATCTGGGCCTCGCCTATCAGCGGCATGTCACGCTGATCCTGCTGCTGGTGTCGCTGCTGGTGGCGGTCTCCACCGCGCTGGTGGGGCCGCTGACGTTTCTCGGCCTGCTGGTGGCGAACCTCGCGTATCAGGTCGTCGGCTCCTCGCGCCACCGCCACCTGCTGCCCGGCGTGTTCCTGATTGGCGTGGTTACGCTGGTGGGCGGGCAGGTGATCCTGGAGCGCCTGCTGGGTATGGCGGGCACTTTGTCGGTGGTGATTGAGTTCGTCGGCGGCGCGTTGTTTATCATTCTTTTGGTTAAAAAGGCGGCGGTGTGATTGAGATAAAGCGTGTCAGCAAACAGTACCAGCAGACGCGGGTGCTGCATGAGATTGCAGAGACCATCCCGGCCGGTGGCGTGACCTCGATTATCGGCCCGAACGGGGCCGGGAAATCGACCCTGCTGTCGGTGATTGGCCGTTTGCTCACGCCGGACGCCGGGCAGGTGCTGGTCAGCGGGTTGGACGTGGCGCACACGCCCGGCAAGCAGCTCGCCACCCGCCTCTCGGTGCTGCGGCAGGAGAACCACTTCACCAGCCGTCTGACGGTGTACGATCTGGTGGGCTTTGGCCGCTACCCCTACACGCAGGGGCGGCTCAATGAGGAGGATCGCCGGCATATCGATACGGCGCTGGCGTTTCTTGACCTGTTGCCGCTGAAAGATCGCTATCTGGATGAGCTCTCCGGCGGCCAGCGCCAGCGGGCCTATGTGGCGATGGTGCTCTGCCAGGATACCGACTACGTGCTGCTGGATGAGCCGCTCAACAATCTGGACATGAAGCACGCGGTGGCGATGATGAAGCAGCTGCGGCGCGCGGCGGATGAGCTGCATAAAACCATTATTCTGGTGATCCATGACATCAACTTCGCCGCTGCCTACTCCGATTACATCATCGCGATGAAAGCGGGGCAGGTGGTCTGCCGCGGCACGCCGGAGACCCTGATGTGCGCCGAGGTACTGGAGGCGATCTTTGATACGGAGGTCAGTATTGAGCAGGTGCGCGGCCGCCCGGTCGCCATCTATTACCGCTGACGGCAAACCGCAGGCAATAAAAAAGGCCGGATGATTCCGGCCTTTTTGTGGGGGTGCACTGCGCTTAGCGCATGGTGACAAACTCTTCCGCTGCGGTCGGGTGGATCGCGACGGTGTTGTCGAAGTCTTTCTTGGTCGCGCCCATTTTCAGTGCGACGGCGAAGCCCTGCAGGATCTCGTCCATACCGAAGCCGATGCCGTGGATGCCGACGATTTTTTCCTCTTTGCCCACGCAGACCAGCTTCATGCGGCACGGCTGGCGGTGCTGGGTCACGGCGGTGTACATGGCGGTAAACGCGGATTTGTACACTTTCACTTCATCTTCGCCATACAGTTCAACGGCCTGCGGCTCAGTCAGGCCCACGGTGCCGATAGGCGGGTGGCTGAAGACCACGGTCGGGACGTTGCTGTAATCCAGGTGCTCGTCCGGCTTGTTGTTGAACAGGCGCTCAGAGAGGCGGCGGCCGGCGGCCACGGCAACCGGGGTCAGCTCAACGGCACCGGTGTTGTCACCCACGGCGTAGATGCCCGGCACGCTGGTGTTCTGGTATTTATCGACCTCAATGTAACCTTTTTCGTTGGTTTTCACCCCGGTGACGGAGAGGTTCAGGTTGTCGGTTTCCGGCTCACGGCCAATCGCCCAGACCAGGCAATCCACAACGAAATCGTTGCCGTTTTCGAGGTGCAGCGTCAGGCTGCCGTCGTCGTTCTTCACGATCGCTTTCGGGATCGATTCGGTATGCAGCAGCGGGCCTTCGGTGTTCATCACTTCCACCAGCGTATCCACGATCAGCGGATCGAAGGTACGCAGCGGTGCGTGTTTACGCACGAACAGGTGGGTTTGCGCGCCCAGGGCGTTCATCACCCCGGCAATCTCTACGGCGATGTAACCCGCGCCGACCACGGCCACGCGCTGCGGCATCTCGTCCAGATCGAAGAAGCCGTCAGAGTCGATGCCATATTCCGCACCTGGGATGTCCGGGTGGCTCGGACGGCCGCCGGTGGCGATCAGGATATGGTCAGCCGTGATCTTCTCACCGTTCACTTCCACGGTGTGCGCATCCACGAAACGCGCGTAACCGCGGATCACCTCGACGTTATTTTTGCCCAGCACGTTGTCGTAAGAGGTGTGGATACGGTCGATGTAGGCGGTACGGTTGGCGACCAGTTTTTTCCAGTCGAACGCGTTCACGGTGGTGTCGAACCCGTAATCCGGGCCGTAGTTATGGATCGCTTCCGCAATCTGCGCGGCGTGCCACATCACTTTTTTCGGTACACAACCTACGTTGACGCAGGTGCCGCCCAGGGCTTTGGCTTCAATGAGCGCGCACTTCTGGCCGTACATGGCTGCACGGTTGATTGAGGCGATGCCGCCGCTGCCGCCACCAATTGCAAGGTAGTCATAATGTTTGGTCATCGAATGTGTTCCATAGAGATGAAAAGAAAAATTGAGGTAGAGTTTAACGCTACTCGGCCAATCGCCGCAAAGTTTGCACCTATGATTGTGATAGGGCGATAGCGATCTCTTCAGTTACAAATGTTTAACCAGATGGAAGCATAGCATGCACCTGACCTTTCTCGGCACCTGTGCCGGCACCCCGAGTTTGCAGCGTAACGTCACGGCCATCGCGTTGACACTGTGCAACAGCCGCAGCGGCGGCACCTGGCTGTTTGACTGCGGCGAAGGCACCCAGCACCAGTTCATGCGCAGCCCGCTCAAACCGGGCAGGCTGGAGAAAATCTTCATTACCCACCTGCACGGCGACCACATTTTCGGCCTGCCGGGCCTGCTCACCAGCCGTTCTATGGGCGGGATCACCGAGCCGCTGACGGTCTACGGGCCGAAGGGCATCCGCGCGTTTATTGAAACCAGCCTGACCCTCAGCAGCTCGTTTGTGACCTTCCCGCTGGAGATTGTGGAGATCGCCGCCGGTGAGGTGTGTGATGACGGCAAAAACCGGGTCACCGCCTGGCCGATGAACCATGTGGTGGAGTGCTACGGCTACCGGGTTCAGGCGCACGACAAGCCGGGCTACCTGGATGGCGAACGGCTGAAAGCGGACGGCGTGCCGCGCGGGCCGTGGTTCCAGCAGCTGAAACGGGGCGAAACCGTGACGCTGCCCGACGGCCGGGTGGTGGACGGCAGCGCCTATCTGGGGCCGTCCACCAAAGGGAAATCGCTGGCGATTTTCGGTGACACTGCGCCGACGCCGGTCTCCGACCTGCTGGCCGACGGGGTGGATTTGATGGTGCATGAAACCACGCTGGAAGCGGCGATGGCGGAAAAGGCCAACGGCCGCGGCCACTCCACCACCGTACAGGCCGCCACCGCGGCCCGGCTGGCCGGGGCGAAGCGGCTGATCGCCACCCATTTCAGCTCGCGCTACAGCTTTGCCGAGTGCGAGAAACTGCTGGCCGAGTGCCGAGCGATTTTCCCCAACACCGAGCTGGCGCGGGACTTCGCGGTCTTTGAGGTGTGACGGCACCCGCCCGCAGAGGGGCGGGAAGCGCAGCAGATAACGCGGCCCTTCCCCTTACTCCGGGACGATCCACTTCACCAGCGTGTGGCCGTTGCCGGTCGGCACCAGCGTCTTGTGCAGCCACGGCAGTACGTTGTTCATCTGCTGCTCCAGCTTCCACGGCGGGTTAATCACAATCATGCCGGAGGCGGTCATGCCGCGCTGGTCGCTGTCCGGGCGCACCGCCAGCTCAATCTGCAGGATACGGCGGATGCCGGTGGCTTCGAGATCGCGCGTCAGGCGTTTGATCTGCTGGCGCATCACCACCGGGTACCACAGGGCGTAGGTGCCGGTGGCAAAGCGTTTGTAGCCTTCCTGAATCCCTTTCACCACATCCTGATAGTCGGTTTTCATCTCATACGGCGGGTCAATCAGGATCAGCCCACGGCGTGAAAGCGGCGGCAACTGCGATTTCAGCTGTTGGTAGCCGTCTGCTCTCAGCACTTTGGCCCGCTCATCTTTCTGGAATTCACTGCGCAGCAGCGGGTAGTCGCTGGAGTGCAGCTCCGTCAGGTGAAGCTTGTCCTGCTCACGCAGCAGGTGGCGCGCAATCAGCGGGGAGCCGGGGTAGTAACGCAGCGTGCCGGTGCGGTTAAACGCGCGCACCGCATCCAGATAGGGGGCCAGCTCCTCCGGCAGGTTCTCCTGTTGCCAGAGGCGGCCGATGCCCTCCAGGTACTCCCCGGTGCGTTCCGCATGTTCGCCGCTGAGCTGGTAGCGCCCGGCCCCGGAGTGGGTGTCCAGATAGAGGAAAGGTTTCTCTTTCTCTTTCAGCGACTCAATGATCAGGCTCTGAACGGTGTGTTTCAGCACGTCGGCGTGGTTGCCGGCGTGGAAGCTGTGGCGGTAACTAAGCATGGCGGTAAAGGTTCCGGTTTTTAAGGATGCACTGCGACATCAGGCAAAATGGCAATCGCCGCACCGCACCCGCCTGGCGGGCAGGCGGCAGGCGCTCAGGGGCGCCGGGGGCGATAAAGCAACGCCCTGCCGGGTGCGGCAGGGAGGCATGCGGCACAGTATAAACTGTCTGGCGGTGAAAAAGGGAAAAGCCTTTTGCCCTCTGCGAGACAGGTTCCAGGAATCGCGCGCCGGCCGCTATTCTCCTTGCTATCACCCCCCTCACCATTACAATGCCAACGCATTGAAATTCATTGAAGAGCCAAAGCCCATGGAGTTGTTGCGCGTTGTGTTCCGCCAGTACCGCTGGCCTTTTCTGATGGTAATCCTGCTCAGCCTGGCCAGCGCCGCGCTGGGTATCGGCCTTATCGCCTTCATCAATACCCGCTTAATCAACAGCTTCGGCGGTTCACTGGCGGTGCTGCCGGAGTTCCTGGGCTTCCTGGTGCTGCTGATGGCGGTCACGCTCGGCTCACAGCTGGCGCTGACCACACTGGGGCACCACTTTGTCTACCAGTTGCGCGGCGAATACATCAAACGGATTCTCGATACCCATGTGGCGCGCATTGAGCAGATCGGCAGCGCCCAGTTGCAGGCGAGCCTGAGCAGTGACATCCGCAACATCACGCTGGCGTTTGTGCGCCTGCCGGAGCTGTTGCAGGGGATCATTTTGACGGTGGGCTGCGCCCTCTACCTGGGCTGGCTGTCGCCGAAAATGCTGGTGGTCACCGCGCTCTGGCTGGTGGTGACCATCGTGGGTGGCTGGCTGCTGGTGGCGCGCGTCTACCGCCACCTGAGCAGCGTGCGCGAGGCCGAGGATGCGCTCTATCAGGATTACCAGACGGTGATTGACGGCCGCAAAGAGCTGACGCTGAACCGCAGCCGCGCCCGCCATATCTTTGAAGAAGAGTACCAGCAGCATGCGCAGGCCTATCGCCGCCATGTGATCCGTGCCGATACCTTCCACCTCAGCGCCGTGAACTGGTCAAATATTATGATGCTGGGGGCCATCGGGGCGGTGTTCTTTATGGCGAACCGCCTGGGCTGGGCCAATACCGCGGTGGCCGCGACTTACTCCCTGACGCTGCTGTTCCTGCGCACCCCGCTGTTGCAGGCGGTGGGCGCGCTGCCGGTGCTGCTCAGCGCGCAGGTGGCGTTCCGCAAGCTCAAGGCGCTGGAGCTGGTGCCGCACCAGCCGGGCTTCCCGGCCGCCTCCGCCCCGCCACAGTGGCAGACGCTGGAGCTGCGCGACGTCACCTTCCGCTACGCCGGGGCCGGGTTTGAGGTTGGCCCGGTGAACCTGACGCTGCGCCGGGGCGAACTGGTGTTCCTGATCGGCGGCAACGGCAGCGGCAAATCGACGCTGGCGATGCTGCTGACCGGGCTTTACACACCGACCTCCGGCACCCTGCTGGTGGATGGTGTGCCGGTCACCGCAGAGACGCTGCCCGCTTACCGGGCGCTGTTCTCCGCCGTCTTTACCGATTTCCACCTGTTTGGCCGCGCCATGGGGCCGCAGGGCAGCGAGCCGGATGCGGCGCTGGTGCAGAGCTGGCTGACGCGGCTGAACATGGCGGAAAAACTGACCTGGAAAGAGGGCGAGGTGACTAACCTGAAGCTCTCCCAGGGCCAGCGCAAGCGCGTGGCGCTGCTGATGGCAGTGGCCGAGCAGCGGGATGTGCTGCTGCTGGATGAGTGGGCCGCCGATCAGGACCCGCAGTTCCGCCGCACTTTCTACCGTGAACTGCTGCCGCAACTGCACAAGATGGGCAAGACGGTCGTCGCCATCAGCCACGACGATCACTATTTCGAACACGCTGACCGTCTGCTGGAGATGCGCACCGGCCACCTGCATGAGCTGACCGGTGAGGCGCGTCTGGCCGCCAGCCGCGATGCCGTGGCGCAGATCAACCAGGCCGCGGCCCCGGCAGACAGCGCTGCCGCACCCGCAGAAAATTATACCGTTCCCGCAGAAAACCGCGCCGCACCCGCTGAGAGTGAGGCGACGGGCCACGGGGTGCATTGATTTTCACTACACTTGACCTCATGTTAATGACTGGCCTTTAAAAAGGGCGCTGAGGCGCCTTGACAGCCGGGCGCAGAAACAGGCGACCGGCCCACAACGACAAACAGGACTGCCCTATGACAAACCCGTTGCTGACGCCTTTTACCCTGCCGCCGTTCTCCAAAATTGAACCTGAACACATTGTGCCGGCGATGGAATCCGCGCTGGATGCGTGCCGCAAAACGGTCGAGAGCGTGGTCGCGCAGGGCGGGCCCTACACCTGGGATAACCTCTGCCAGCCGCTGGCCGAGTCCGATGACCGCCTGAGCCGCATTTTCTCGCCGGTCAGCCACCTGAACTCCGTGAAAAACAGCCCGGAGCTGCGCGCCGCCTATGAACAGTGCCTGCCGCTGCTCTCCGAATACAGCACCTGGGTCGGCCAGCATGCCGGCCTGTACCAGGCTTACCGCGACCTGAAAGAGGGCGACAACTTCGCCCGGCTCACCGCGCCGCAACAGAAAGCGGTGGACAACGCGCTGCGTGATTTCGAACTCTCCGGCATCGGCCTGTCGCCGGAAAAACAGAAGCGCTACGGGGAAATCTCTACCCGCCTGTCGGAGCTCGGCTCGACCTACAGCAACAACGTGCTGGATGCGACCATGGGCTGGAGCAAACTGATCACCGACGTCAACGACCTCGCCGGGATGCCGGAAAGCGCGCTGGCCGCCGCACAGGCGCTGGCCGAATCCAAAGGGCAGGAGGGTTACCTGCTGACCCTGGACATCCCCAGCTATCTGCCGGTGATGACCTACTGCGACAACCAGGCGCTGCGTGAAGAGATGTACCGCGCCTACGGCACCCGCGCCTCCGATCAGGGGCCGAACGCCGGGAAGTGGGACAACAGCGCCGTGATGGCGGAAGAGCTGGCGCTGCGCCATGAGCTGGCCCAGTTGCTGGGCTTCGCCTCATTCGCGGAGAAATCCCTGGCGACCAAAATGGCGGAAAGCCCGCAGCAGGTCATCGATTTCTTAAACGATCTGGCGAAACGCGCCCGCCCGCAAGGCGAGCAGGAGCTGGCCCAGCTGCGCGCCTTTGCCAAAGAACATTATGGCGTGGACGCGCTGGAAGCCTGGGACCTCTCCTACTACGGCGAGAAGCAGAAACAGCACCTGTTCTCCATCAGTGATGAGCAGCTGCGCCCCTACTTCCCAGAGCAGCGTGTGCTCGGCGGCCTGTTCGAGGTGGTGAAACGCATTTACGGCATCACCGCCAAAGAGCGCCAGGACGTAGACACCTGGCACCCGGAAGTACGCTTCTTTGACCTGTTTGATGAGCACGGCGAACTGCGCGGCAGCTTCTACCTTGACCTCTACGCCCGTGAGCACAAACGCGGCGGCGCCTGGATGGATGACTGCGTGGGCAGCCTGCGCAAAGCCAACGGCGAGCTGCAAAAGCCGGTCGCCTACCTGACCTGCAACTTTAACCGCCCGATCGGCGACAAACCTGCGCTGTTCACCCATAACGAAGTGACCACGCTGTTCCATGAGTTCGGCCACGGCCTGCACCACATGCTGACCCAAATCGACACCGCCGGTGTCGCCGGGATCAGCGGTGTGCCGTGGGATGCAGTGGAGCTGCCGAGCCAGTTTATGGAGAACTGGTGCTGGGAGCCGGAGGCGCTGGCCTTTATCTCCGGCCACTACCAGACCGGCGAGCCGCTGCCGCAGGAGATGCTCGACAAACTGCTGGCGGCGAAGAACTATCAGGCGGCGCTGTTCATCCTGCGTCAGCTGGAGTTCGGCCTGTTCGATTTCCGGATGCATGCTGAATATGACCCGGCGAAAGGCGCGCAGATCCTGGAGACCCTGGCCGAAGTGAAAAAACAGGTGGCGGTGGTGCCGTCCCCAAGCTGGGGCCGCTTCCCGCATGCCTTCAGCCACATCTTCGCCGGGGGCTACGCCGCAGGGTACTACAGCTACCTGTGGGCCGAAGTGCTCTCTGCCGATGCCTACTCCCGCTTTGAGGAGGAAGGGATCTTTAACCGCGAAACCGGCCAGTCGTTCCTGGATAACATCCTGACGCGCGGCGGTTCTGAGGAGCCGATGGCGCTGTTCAAACGCTTCCGTGGCCGTGAGCCGCAGCTCGATGCGATGCTGCGCCACTACGGCATTAAAGGCTGACAGGTGAGCATCTGTTTACTCTGTGAAGAAGGCGCCGATCTCGGCGCCTTATCGCTTTTGGCCGCGCGCTGGCAGCTCACCTCCGATGATGACGCCGTGATGGCGCTGGTGCTGACGCCGGAGCGCCTGGAACTGCGCAAGCGTGATGAGCCGAAACTGGGTGCCATCTATGTGGATTTCGTCACCGGTGCGATGGCGCACCGCCGCCGTTTCGGGGGCGGGCGCGGCGAGGCGGTGGCCAAAGCCGTAGGCATCAAAGGCAGTTACCTGCCGGACGTAGTGGATGCCACCGCCGGGCTGGGGCGCGATGCCTTTGTGCTGGCGGCGCTGGGCTGCCGGGTGCGGATGCTGGAACGCAACCCGGTGGTGGCCGCGCTGCTGGATGACGGCCTGCAACGCGGCTATCAGGATGCCGAGATTGGCCCCTGGCTGCGTGAGCGGCTGACGCTGCTGCACGCCTCCAGCCTCACGGCGCTGGCGGACATTGCCCCGCGGCCGGAGGTGGTCTATCTTGATCCCATGTACCCACACCGGCAGAAGAGTGCGCTGGTGAAAAAAGAGATGCGGGTCTTCCAGTCCCTGGTCGGGCCGGATCTCGATGCAGATGGGCTGCTGGCCCCGGCCCGGGCGCTGGCGACCAAACGGGTAGTGGTAAAACGCCCGGATTACGCCCCGCCGCTGGCAGGTATTGCCGCGCAGGCAGCCATTGAAACCAAGTCCCACCGGTTTGATCTTTACCCCGGCACCGGCAAATAAGGTACCGGGTTAAGGTGCCGGCGCGGATAACGCGGCCCGGCACCTTGTACCTGTATTCTCTCTATTGATACCGCGGGAGATTTCCCTCCACGCGGTATTTTCTGTATGGTTCAAAAAACGCCCATCCCATTTAAGGAAACCGGCATGGCACTCTATAGCATCGACGTCGTGGCACAACTCTGTGGTGTCAACCCGGTCACCCTGCGCTCCTGGCAACGGCATGGACTATTGAAACCGCAGCGGGACGCTGACGGCAAACGGAGCTATTCGGACAGCGACATTTCACGGGCGCATATCATTTTGCACTGGGTGTCACGCGGGGTGCCGCTGACCCAAATCCGGGCGATTCTCTCCGGCGATGCGAAGCAGGTTTCCCAGGGCTGGCAGGCGCAGCAGGAGGCGCTGCTCTACCACCTTGAACACCATGAGACGGCCAAACTGCGCCATCTGCTGTGGCGTTACGGGCGGGAAGTGCCGTCTGAGAATCTGGTCAATGATATTCTGCGCCCGCTGCGGCTGTTCCTCGGCTCCGGCCGCCAGGCGGCGCTGCTGCAACAGCGGGCGATGCTGGATGTGGCCATCATGGAGTATGCCAGTTTCACCATGCACACCGCCCGCAAGCGGCCGGGCGCGCCGGTGCTGCTGCTGGCCTGGCAGGCCAAAGACAGCCTGGAGCTGTGGCTGGAGGCGATCCGGCTGGTCAGCGAGGGGCTGAGGGTCGAACTGCTGCCTTACCCGCTGCCGCAGCCGGAGCTGGAGCGCTATCAGGTAGAGAATTTCTTTATCTGGTCAGACAAAGCCTTAACCCTGTTACAGCAGTTGCAGTTTGAGGCGTGGCTGGCGAAAGGGCTGGCGGTGATGCTGATTGGGCCGGCGGCAAAAACGGTGTTTATGGCCCCGGTGGAGACGCCGCCCGTACCGGCCGCAGAAAATGACGGTGATATTCCACGTGATGACGCCGGGGATGATGCGGTGTCGTTACCGGCCTGAAGAAGACGCCCGCGGGAGCGGGCGTCTCGCTGCGTGCGGGGTTATTCGTCTTCGTCATCCTGCAACGGCACAATCAGCATGTCGATGTGGATGGTGTTAATCAGCTGGCGCGCGGAAGACATCAGCTTGCTCCAGAAATCCTGATGGTGGCCGCACACCACCAGATCGACATCATATTTCTTGATCGCATCCACCAGCACCTGCCCCAGGTCACCGCTGCCGCTCAGCGTCTCGGCAATCGGGTAGCCCGCACTGGTGGAAAGCTCCGTCAGTGCGTTGTGGGTCTCTTCTGAGATACGCTTCTGCATATCCCCCAGGTTGACATCAATCAGGCCGGTGTAGAGATCGGAATAGTTAACATCGACGTGGATCAGGGAGACTTTGGCATTGTAAGGTCTTGCCATTGAAACCGCCTTGTCGACCAGGATCTTGCTCTCCGGGGACAGGTCAACAGCAATCAGAATATGTTGGTAAGCCATAAGTGTACTCCTTCCATAAAGCCGGTTAAAAAATCACTTTCTGAGAGGCCATCCGGTGCCGGAACGCGCCCCGGCAGCCCCACCTGAATCATTGTTGTTTTAGCTCGTCGCGCCGCTCCCGGCTGCGTGATGCACAGTATGCTTTTCGCCCTGAATTGCCACGCCTTAACCCATTGTTGCGTAACCTCTTCACCTGAGGCGCAGCCCGGGGATGCCGTGGCCTGTTCCCGTTTTACACCTCAACGCCCGAAAAGTACGCTTTTTTCTGTTCCCTTTGGGCGTTTGTGTGAGAAATATCAGCAGCATGAGTTAAGTATAGCGCTTCCGGGGCCGTTCAGATTTTATCATTACTTTGCAGGCGATCCGGCGGCGGGGTGGCCGGGGCGTGAAGGGGGTCACGCCGGGTTGCAAACCACCCTGCGGCCTGTGCAGCAGGGGGTGATCCGGCCACGGCACAGCACAGTGCGCCGCACAGAAACCCACTCCGCTGAACAAATTGTTCTTAAGGCACGCCGTTTTACTTTTTCATTTTCTACACTGAATAAGGAGCGACCGCTCGGCGTGTGCCGGCTGCGGCAGCTCAATAAAAAGATGATCCAGGGGCAGGCAGGTAAACGCCCCGGTATGTCAGGAGTCAAGCAGACGCAGGGCGGGCGTGTTCCCCTGCCGGCACAGACCGGCGGCGGGAGCCATGCCCTGAGGGGGGATCATGATCAGTACTGTTGCGCTGTTTTGGGCATTATGTGTGGTGTGTGTTATCAATATGGCGCGCTACTTCTCTTCATTGCGGGCCTTACTGGTGGTGCTGCGCGGCTGCGATCCGCTGCTCTACCAGTATGTGGACGGCGGGGGGTTCTTTACCTCACACGGCCAGCCCAGCAAGCAGATCAGGCTGGTGCGCTATATCTATTCCCAACGCTATCTTGATCATCATGATCCTGAGTTTATCCGCCGCTGTGCGCGGGTCCGCGGGCAATTTATCCTGACCAGTGCCCTGTGCGGCCTGGTGGTCATCAGCCTGGTGGCGATGATGATCTGGTACTGAGGCGATAAACGGCATAAAAAAAGGCGGCCCCCAGGGGCCGCCTTTTCTTTGCCTGCTGCCCGGCAGCGCCGGGGTGGCAGGTTAAATCAGCTGCAATGCCAGCCAGTAGAGCACGCCGGAAAGCACAATCGCAATCGGCAGGGTCAGGAACCAGGCCAGCAGGATGTTTTTCACGGTTTTGCTCTGCACGCCGCCGCCATCCACGATCATGGTGCCTGCCACCGCAGAGGAGAGCACATGAGTGGTGGAGACCGGCATACCGGTGTAACTGGCCACGCCAATCGACACCGCCGCCGTCATCTGCGCGGAGACGCCCTGGGCGTAGGTCATGCCTTTTTTACCGATCTTCTCACCAATGGTGGTGGCCACACGGCGCCAGCCCACCATGGTCCCGAGGGAGAGCGCCAGCGCTACCGCCAGGATGATCCAGACCGGGGCATACTCTACCGTAGCCAGCAGGTCAGTACGCAGGTTGTTGAGGAAGCGCTTGTCTTCCGCTGCGGTGCCCGGCAGCTTGGCCGCTTTCTCAGCCGTGTCGGCCACGCACATCAGCAGGCGGCGCATATGGCTGCGCTGCTCCACGGACAGGTCACTGTAGCTTGACAGGTTGGTCAGCAGCGCCTGGGCGTGGTTAATCGCGACCAGGGCGCGGCTGCTGTCACAGTGGAACTCTTTCGGCGTATCCGGCACGGTCTCTTCCGGCGTCGGTACCAGCGGGGTCTGCACTGCCACCTGCGACAGCGCATCACTGTGCTGCTGATAATACTGCTGCAGGTGTACCACGGCATCACGGGTGCGGGTGATGTCATACCCGGTGGCATTCATATTGACCACGAAGCCCGCCGGGGCCACCCCGATCAGCACCAGCATAATCAGGCCGATGCCTTTCTGGCCGTCATTCGCGCCGTGCGAGAAGCTGACGCCAATCGCAGAGAGGATCAGGGCGGTACGCGTCCAGAACGGCGGCTTTTTCTTGCCGTCGACCTTTTCACGCTCTGCCGGGGTCATATGGATGCGGCGGCGCTTCTTGGTGCCGCTCCAGTAGCGGCGCAGCAGGAAGACCACTGCGCCCGCCAGCCCCAGGCCGACCAGCGGAGAGATGATCAGCGACAGGAAAATGCTGACCATTTTCGGGATGTTCAGCGCATCCACCACGGAGCTGTCCGTGACGATGGCGTTGGTCAGCCCGATGCCGATGATGGCACCAATCAGGGTGTGGGAACTGGAGGCCGGCAAACCGAAGTACCAGGTGCCGAGGTTCCAGATAATCGCCGCCAGCAGCATGGAGAAGACCATGGCCAAGCCGTGGGCAGACCCCACGTTCAACAGCAGATCGGTAGGTAATAAATGGACAATAGCGTAAGCAACACTCAATCCGCCGAGTATGACGCCAAGGAAGTTAAAGA
The DNA here is from genome assembly GCF_002858715.1 of Chimaeribacter coloradensis. GTDB lineage: Bacteria > Pseudomonadota > Gammaproteobacteria > Enterobacterales > Enterobacteriaceae > Chimaeribacter > Chimaeribacter coloradensis. The sequence continues at coordinate 88,999 of NZ_PJZH01000005.1, forward strand.
AACCCGCCATTACGACCGCAATTTGCGAACGCATAGCACGGGTATAGATTACAGTGGCTACCGCATTCGCCGTGTCGTGGAAGCCGTTAATGGCTTCATAGAACAGGACAAACAGGAGCGCGAGGACTAACAACAGGCCGGTATGGAAATCCAGCCCAGCGAACAGATGTAGCATAAGCGTTACGCCAGTTGGTGGACATGAACGCGGCGCATTATCCGCGAGAAGGGGGGGTATCGGAAAGCAAAATATGACCTTTTTTTGACAAAAGCATCGTTACGGTCACGGTTTTTTTGAAAAAATTTAACAGAAATCATGCTGTTAATAAGCCTTACGGTTTTTAACGTTTGGTTACGCTGGTACTTCCGGCAGGGCAGACATACAATTTGCCGCCTGAATACTCCGCCGCAAGAGGCCCGATGTCTCTTTATATGTAGCAGATAATTCAGGCATATCGCGTAAATACAGTGACTTTATTAGCAGAGGTAGGGCAGTGGAACAGTTTGATGTGGTCGTTATCGGGGCAGGGGCAGCCGGGATGTTTTGTGCCGCGCTGGCCGGGCAGGGCGGCTGCCGCGTGCTGCTGCTGGATAACGGCAAAAAGGCCGGTCGCAAGATCCTGATGTCCGGCGGCGGCCGTTGCAACTTTACTAACATGTATACCGAACCTGCCGCCTACCTGTCGCAAAACCCGCACTTCTGCAAATCGGCCCTGGCGCGCTACACCCAGTGGGACTTCATCGATCTGGTTAACCGCCACGGCATCGCCTACCACGAGAAGACCCTCGGCCAGCTGTTTTGTGATGACTCTGCGCAACAGATCGTGGATCTGCTGCTGAAAGAGTGTGACCAGGGCAAGGTGACGCTCCGCCTGCGCAGCGAAGTGCTGGCGGTCGCACAGAGCGACAACGGCTACACCCTGACGCTGAACGGCGCGGAAGTGGGCGCACGCGCGGTGGTGGTGGCTTCCGGCGGGCTGTCGATGCCGGGGCTGGGGGCGTCGCCGTTCGGCTATAAGCTGGCGGAGCAGTTCGGCCTGAAGGTGCTGCCGACCCGCGCGGCGCTGGTGCCTTTTACCCTGCACAAACCGCTGCTGGAGCACCTGCAAACCCTCTCCGGCGTGTCGGTGCCGTCGGTGGTGACGGCGGAAAACGGCGTCACCTTTAAAGAGAGCATCCTGTTCACCCACCGCGGCCTCTCCGGCCCGGCGATCCTCCAGCTCTCGAGCTACTGGCAGCCGGGTGAGTTTGTGACGGTCAACCTGCTGCCGGGGCTGGATCTCGCGGCGTTCCTGGAACGTGAGCGCCAGGCGCACCCGAACCAGAGTCTGAAGAACACGCTGGCGCAGCAGTTGCCGAAACGGCTGGTGGAGTGCCTGCAAACCCTGGGGCAGTTGCCGGATGTAACCTTAAAGCAGCTCAACGCCCCGCAACAGGCGGCGCTGATCGAGAGCTTACAGGCGTGGCGGGTACAGCCGAACGGCACCGAGGGTTACCGTACTGCCGAAGTGACGCTGGGCGGCGTGGACACGCGGGCGCTCTCCTCCAAAACCATGATGGCGAACAGCGTGCCGGGCCTCTACTTTATCGGCGAAGTGGTAGACGTCACCGGCTGGCTCGGCGGCTACAACTTCCAGTGGGCCTGGAGCAGCGCCTGGGCCTGCGCACAGGCGCTGATAGCCGATAAGCCCTGACGGCTGCCGGTAAAAACAGAAAGGGCCTCATCATGAGGCCCTTTTGTTTATCTGCCTTCCCCATGCGGGGAACGCCTTACTCTTTGTGCTGCAGAGACTTACGCACCTCAGCGACCTGTTCTTTGGTCACTGCACCGGCGTGGTTGCTCCAGCCCTGGCGGATGAAGGTAGTGAGCGCGGCCACCTCTTCATCGCTCAGGCGGGCGGCGAAGCCCGGCATCGCCAGCGTCGACGGCGCTTTCGCGGTGGAAGGCTGCTGCGCGCCGGCCAGCACGGTGTGGATCAGGCCGGTCGGGTCATCCGCGTTGACAATGGTCGCCTGGTCCAGCTCCGGGAAGATGCCCGGTGCGCCCTTGCCGCTGACAAAGTGGCAGGCGCCGCAGTTGTCAATGTAGAGGCGCTCGCCTTCACTCAGGTTTTTCGCTGCCGTGAGTTTGGCTTCGGTGGCCTGCGCTGCCTGCTCATTGCGCGCCGGCAGGGCCGGGTTGCCGCCCAGGAACTTCAGGTAGGCCGCCACGGCTTTCAGGTCAGCGTCGGTCATGTGCGAGGAGCTGTGCTCCACCACGGAGGTCATCTCACCGCCCACGGCCGCCTTGTCATTGCGCCCGGTCTGGAGGTAATCGACGATCTCCTGCTCGCTCCAGCGCGGCACACCGCGCAGGGACGGCACATCCCAGTGGTTCAGGCTGCCGCCGGAGAGGAAATTATCCTCGCCGCTGTCGAGCGCTTTCTCATTCATGCCGAGGCCGCGCGGGGTGTGGCAACTGCCGCAGTGGCCGAGGCTCTCCACAATATAGGCCCCGCGGTTAACTTCCGCGGAGGCGCCGCCAATCGGCTTGAACGGCGTGTCAGTGGTGAAGACCCAGTTCCAGAACAGCATGCCCCAGCGCTGGTTGAACGGGAAGCTCAGGTCGGTTTCCGGTGGCTGCTCGGCGCTCGGCTGCACCCCTTTCATAAAGTAGGTGTAGAGCGCGTGCATGTCCTCGTCGCTGATCTTGGCGTAGTCCGGGTAAGGCATCGCCGGGTAGAGGTGGCGGCCGTCCGGCAGCACACCTTTACGTACCGCGTCAGAGAACTGCTGCTCGCTGTAGTTACCGATGCCGTGGGTTTTGTCCGGCGTGATGTTGGTGGAGTAGATGGTGCCGAGATCGGAGTCGATCGCCAGCCCGCCGGAGTAGGCCGGTTTATTGGGCAGCGAGTGGCACGCCATGCAGTCGCCCAGCCGGGAGAGGTACTCACCCTGCTTGATCAGCGCTGCCTCATCCGCCGCCTGCGCCTGCCAGGCGAAACCGGCCGCCAGCGCCACGGCGCTTACCTTAAAAAAGCGTTTCATTGTTAACATTTTCATGCGCTTACACCTGCACCAGTGGACCGGGGTTTTTCAGATACTGTTCCTTGATCGCCTGCGCCGCCATCAGGGTAATGGCACCGATGGTATCGGTGGGGTTCGCCTGGAAGTTCTGCGGGAAGGCGTTGCCGCCCGGCACGAACACGTTGTGCACGTCCCAGCTCTGCAGGTAGCGGTTCAGCGCCGAGGTGCGCGGGTCGTCACCCATCACTGCGCCGCCCACGTTGTGGGTCGAGACGTATTTGGTCAGGTCAAAGGTGGCGTCCATCGGCAGGAAGCTCATGCTCATGCTGTCCGGGTTCAGCTCTTTGGCGATGTTGCCGACAATCCCTTTCAGGTACTGCTGCAGTTTCAGTTCGTTCTGCTTCCAGTTGAAGGTCATGCGCAGCAGCGGCTGGCCGTGTTCGTTGGTGTAGTTCGGATCGAGATCGAGGTAGATATCGCGATAGGACATACAGGTGGTGGTGATGCTGATCTTCATCGAATGGCCGTACCACTCTTCCAGACCCTCTTTCCAGCCGGTGCCCCAGGTCGGCACACCCTTGGGCAGCGCGGTGCCGATCGGCGTACCGGTTGCCTGGGAGCTGTGGATTTTCGCGCCGCCGATAAAGCCGAGGCCCGGGCCGTCGAAGTTGCCCGGCGAGATGTCGTTGAACATCTGCCCGGTCGGGCCGGAGGTGGCAAACGGGTTGAAGTTTTTGTCTTTGAAGAACAGCGTCGCGCCGCCGTTGCTCAGGAAGGCGTAGTTACGGCCGACCACACCCTCTTCGGTTACCGGGTTATACGGCTTGCCGATGCCGGAAAGCAGCATCAGGTGCACGTTGTAGAGCTGGAAGCTGCTCAGCACCACGATTTTCGCCGGCTGGAAGCAGACGTTGCCGTGCTCGTCGATGTAGGTCACGCCTTTGGCGGTCTTCTTGTCATCGTGCAGCTCGACTTTCAGCACATTGGCGTGCACTTCGTAGGAGAAGTTGTCCATGCGCTTCAGCGCGTCCATCACCGCCGTCTGCGGCGAGGCTTTGGAGTAGTTCAGGCACGGGTACTTACTGCAGTAGCCGCAGTAGTTACACGGCGCGATCTGGTTGCCGTAAGGGTTGGTCCAGGCGCGGGAGACCGCGGCGGACGGGTTCGGGAACGGGTGGTAGCCGAGCTTTTTCGCCACGTCAGCGAACATCACGTTGTTGAGCGTGTCTTCCAGTGCCGGCAGCGGCATCGGGTTGGAGCGCGGGCCTTCGAACGGGTCGCCGCCCGGCAGGATCTTGCCGCGCAGGTTGCCGGTGTTACCGGACTGGCCGCAGATGCGCTCAAATTTGTCGTAGTACGGCTCGATCTCATCCCAGGTGAACGGGAAATCCATCACGCGCATATCGTCCTGAAGGATGCCGGGCTTGTAGGCCTCATCCGCATAGGTTTTCAGCTTCAGGTCGATAGGGGTCGGGCGGATCAGCACGCCGGTCCAGTGCAGGCCGGAGCCGCCCACGCCGCCGCCGGGCACAAACGCGCCCCATTTACGGGTTGGCAGGGCGGTTTCCTGCATGTTGTAGCGCACGGTCACCGCGGACTCTGCCGGGGTGGTCATCACTTTGTTACGCACGCCGTAGGCGTACTCATCTGCCGGTTTCGGATAGGCGAAATCGTCATAGGTACGGTCTGCGCCTTTTTCCAGCGCCCGCACTTTCAATCCTGCCATTGCCAGCTCGATACTCATCAGCGAGCCGGCCCAGCCCAGGCCGACCACAACGACGTCGACTTCTTCTTTATTCAGCTGTGCCATCATTTACCCTGTAAAAATCACAAAATTGCTAAAAACGTCTTACAACCGCGCGGTTCAGGCACGCGCGCCCTGCAGGCTCACCGGCCCCAGCGGGTAAGGGATGTTGTGCTGCTTCACCCACTCCAGATAGCTGGCACGCGCCCCCGGGAAACCGATGGCGATCCAGGCTTTCATCCCTTTATTGCCGCCGTAAATCGGGTCGGAAAGGTAGCCGTGTTTGGTATCGCTCAGCAGTTGGTTGAAGAAGTGCGACGGCTTCAGGTCGTTTTCACCCAGTGCGGCGAAATCGATGCCGTTTTTCTGCATTTGTGTCAGGGCGTCATCTTTTTCTTGCTGGGAGAGCTGGTGGAACGGCTTCTGATGCACGCTCTGGCTCCAGGCATTCACCAGGCGGATGCCGGTTTTATAGATCTGCTGCGGGCGGAACGGCAGCTGGTAACCCATGGTGGCCGGGGCTTTGGTGTTGAACGGCCCCTGCATGTAGATCTCTTCGCCGAAATCGCCATGCAGTTGCTGGTCAATAAACACCGGCACGTTGGTTTCCAGCGCGCCTGGGGCCTTGCCTTTGCCGCCGGCCGGGATCAGGCGGTCAGTGGCGGCGAGGATAAATTGCCACTCGTCGGCCTTGAAGAAGATCGGCTTGTAGGTGGCCAGATCGGGCGCGGCCAGTTCGGCGGCTTCTGCGGCAGTCAGCCCTTTCAGGATCATGCCGCTTAAAGGCAATGCAGCCAGCGACCCAAGCAGGAACTTACGTCGGGAAGTCTCTTTTTGAAGAAGCATAACGGGAGGGATCTCACATTAAAGGGTTGTTAATTTTTTATAGGTATCTTTAAAAGTTCGTTAGTTTACATAGCCGCACTTACCCTGAAAATGTTAATGGAATTACAAAATGCGAGCAAATGTAAATATAATTCAATAAGATGGCGAAAAAGCAGTCAGCCATAACATCGGGCTGACTTAACTTTTTCTTATCTATCAATGTGATGTTGATCACATCAGGAAACAGGAACCGGTTCCTAAATGCAGAGGGAAATGTAACAACGCACCGCACATTTCGGTAAACGGGTTTACTGACGGCCCATTTACAAGCTTTGCGGGTTACGAATGATAATCTTTCCGCGTCTGTATGATAGAAATGTTAAAAAAGGTCGCATGATGGAGTATCGGCAGTGCAGGGGCGCGGCTTTACAGATCCGGCCGCCTGATTGCGCAAAAAAAAGTTCTAAGATATATTTTGAGCCACCTGCCGGCCCGCCCGGTGCGACCCTACCTACCCAGAAGGAACCGCGATGCACGCCTCTACTGCCCCAGGTTTGACCCCGTTACCCACCCGCGTCCGCAATGAACTGGTCTTCCGGCAGATCAGCGTCAAACAGGCTGACACCGTCGCCGGCTGCTTCCGCCGCATTGTTTTCCAGGGCGACGCGCTACGGGGGTTCACCTCCGGCGGCTTTGATGACCACATCAAACTCTTTTTCCCGGACCCGGAGACGGGTGAGCTGCACCTGCCGCAGGTGACGCCGGAGGGCATCGTCTGGGGGGAGAAGCGCCCGGCCGCGCGTGACTATACGCCGCTGCATTTTGATGCCGCGGCCAATGAGCTGACGGTGGATTTCTTTATCCATGACCAGGGGCTGGCCAGTGACTGGGCGGTCGCCGCCGGGCCGGGGGATGCGCTGGCGATGGGCGGGCCGCGCGGCTCGTTGATTGTGCCGGAAACCTACCCGCACCAGATCTACCTCTGTGACGAATCCGGCTTACCGGCGCTGCGCCGCCGCCTGCTGGCGCTGGCACCGCATGAAGGGCTTAACGTGACCGCGCTGGTCAGCCACCACAGCCCGGACACCCGCGCCTACCTGGCCGATCTCGGTCATGTGCAGTGTGAGTGGCTGCCCGCTGATGCCGAGCAACTCGTTGCCCGGATGGCGGCGCTGCCCCTGCCGCCGGAAGACAGCTTTATCTGGATCACCGGTGAAGGGAGCGTGGTAAAAACGATCAGCGATGCGCTGCTCGAAAGAGGGGCCGACGCCGACCGGCTGCGCGCCGTGGCCTACTGGCACCAGAAATAGTTCCCGGGGGCGGCATTGGCCGCCCCGTTTTCCCCGGCGGCCTGTGCCTTGTAATCCGGGGGCCGCCCCGATATGCTTTTCCCCCCGATCTCCTGCCTGTGCCGCTGCCGATGAAAACCCCAATCAATAACGCCGACGTCCCGCTTATTTTTTCTCATGGTGAAAAAGGGCGCGGGGGCGTCAGTAAAAAGCAGCGTCGCGAGAAACTGTTCGATGCCAATGATATTCGCCTGCTGATGCTCTCGGTGCTGGAAACCCGGCCCGCGCATGGGTATGAATTAATTAAGGCGATTGAAGATCGCTCCGGCGGGGAATATGCGCCCAGCCCCGGCATTATTTATCCCAACCTTACCCTGATGGAGGAGATGGGCTATATCGACGCGGCGGAAAACAGCGGCGGTAAAAAAGCGTACCGGCTCGCCGACGCGGGCAGGGGCTTTCTGCATGAACAGCGTGAGACACTGGTGCGCGCCGATGCCCGGCTGCACGGGCTGGCGGTGCTGGCAAACAACCGCGCCATCCCGGAAATTGAGCGCGCGATCCATGAATTCCGTGTCGCGCTGAACCGGCGGCTCGCCAGGGAGGATGTTTCACCCGAAACGCTGCACACCATTATTGCCAGCCTGGAGCGCGCCGCCCGCGAGATTGAAAAGAGCTGACGCCCACGCCGTTCCCCATTTCCCCTGCGTTCCCCCCCTATTTACGCCCGCTGCCTTAAATAAAGAACAATGTGCGATCTACCGCGCATTGTCTTAGGCACTCTGATATTTATCGGCTTTATTCACGCTGTGAATTGGTACATCTGCACAATGGTATTCAGGTGAATGTCCTTTAAGATTTTATTTCTTTTCTGAATGTTTATTCCCCCCATTATTTCCCGCGGCGGGCGACTGCTGCGCGAAATAAAAAGCAGAAAATCAATCACCCTGAGGATCAAGAGATGAGCGTCACGACCGTTGAAGCGGCAGCGAAAGGGCACCGCACCCGCTATCTGATCTTACTGATTATTTTTATTGTTACCGCCGTCAATTATGCCGACCGCGCCACCCTCTCCATTGCCGGCAGCGCGGTGGGCAAAGAGCTGAACCTCAGCCCGATGGCGATGGGCTATATCTTCTCCGCCTTCGGCTGGGCCTATTTGTTGATGCAGATCCCTGGCGGCTGGCTGCTTGACCGCTTCGGCTCCAAGAAGGTCTACACCTACAGCCTCTTTTTCTGGTCGCTGTTTACCTTCCTGCAAGGTTTTGTGCACCTCGCGCCGCTGGCGTGGGCGGCGGCATCGATGTTTGCCATGCGCTTTATGCTCGGCTTCTCCGAAGCGCCCTCGTTCCCGGCCAATGCGCGCATCGTCGCGGCCTGGTTCCCGACCAAAGAGCGCGGCACCGCCTCGGCCATCTTTAACTCGGCGCAATACTTCTCCCTGGCGATCTTCTCCCCGCTGCTCGGCTATTTAACCTACGCCTGGGGCTGGCAGCATGTGTTCACCGTGATGGGGGCCATCGGTTTTGTGCTGACGGCGGTCTGGGTGAAATATATCCATAACCCCACCGATCACCCGCGAATGTCCAAACAGGAGCTGGATTATGTGGCGCAGGGCGGCGCGGTGGTGGACATGGATCACCCGCAGGCGAAAAAAGCGGGCGGCGGGCCGAAACTCGGTTACCTCAAACAGCTGCTGGCGAACCGGATGATGCTCGGCATCTTCTTCGGCCAGTACTTTATCAACACTATCACCTGGTTCTTCCTGACCTGGTTCCCGATCTACCTGGTGCAGGACAAAGGCATGTCGATCCTGAAAGTGGGGCTGGTCGCCTCGATCCCGGCGCTGTGCGGCTTTATCGGCGGCGTGGCGGGCGGCCTGTTCTCAGACGCCCTGATCAAGCGCGGCAAATCCCTGACGCTGGCGCGGAAACTGCCGATTGTGCTGGGGATGCTGCTCGCCTCCACCATCATCTTGTGCAATTACACCAACAGCACCGCGCTGGTGGTGGCACTGATGGCGCTGGCCTTCTTCGGCAAGGGCTTCGGCGCACTGGGCTGGCCGGTGATTGCGGACACCGCGCCGAAAGAGATTGTCGGGCTGTGCGGCGGCCTGTTTAACGTCTTCGGCAACGTCGCCTCCATCGTCACCCCGCTGGTGATTGGCTACCTGGTCAGCGAGCTGCACTCGTTCAACGCTGCGCTGATCTTCGTCGGCTGCTCCGCGCTGATGGCGATGGTCTGCTACCTGTTTGTGGTCGGCGAGATCAAACGCATGGAACTCAGGGTCTGACCCTTCCCCCGCCCAGAGAGGCACCCGCTGCGGTGCCTTTTTTATCCCCCGGATAAGCCTGCTGAACTACCCTTGAAACAGGCGGTGCCGCACAGGCACCCCTGTCTCAGGGGCGTTATGCCCGCCATTCACCTTTTGAATCAGCGTGGTATCCGATGAAAGCAGCAACACGCGGGCAAACGCCCGCCATTGAAAACATTGTGATTGGGCAGGTCGCGGAGCCGGGCGAACCGGGGCCGGGTGAGGTGCGGGTACGCATCCATGCCAACTCCCTTAACTTCCATGATTATGCCGTGGCCGCCGGCTTCATGCCTTCCGAGGCGGGGCGGCTGTTGCTGTCAGACGGCGCAGGCGTGGTAGAGAGCGTCGGCGCGGGCGTCACGGCCTTTAAGGCGGGTGACCACGTCGTCTCCTGCTTCTTCCCCGACTGGGAGGATGGCCCCTGCCCGGTGACCGGCTTCGCCCGCACGCCGGGTGACGGCATCGACGGCTACGCCACTCCCTGGGTGGTGCGCCCGGCCAGTTTCTTCACCCACGCGCCGCAGGGCTGGAGCCATGCGCAGTCTGCCACGCTCACCACCGCCGGGCTGACGGCCTGGCGCGCCCTGGTGGTTAACGGCGGCCTCAAAGCCGGGGACGACGTGTTGATCCTCGGCACCGGCGGGGTGTCGCTGTTCGCACTGCAACTGGCGAAAATGATGGGCGCGCGCGTCTTCGCCACCTCCTCTTCTGATGAAAAGCTCGAACGTTTGCAGGCACTCGGCGTCCACGCCGGGGTGAATTACCGGCAGCATCAGGACTGGGGCAAACAGATCTGGGAACTCACCGGCGGCCGCGGCGTTGACCATGTGATTGAGATCGGCGGGCCGGGCACGCTGGGCAACTCGATTGATGCGGTGGCTATCGGCGGCCATATTGCGCTGATCGGCGTCTTTACCGGGCTGGCGGGCGAGGTGCCGACCGCTCAGCTGATGGCGAAACAGGCCGCACTGCGCGGCATCACCGTCGGCAGCCGCCGCCACCAGCGGGAGATGATCCGCGCGTTGGAGGCCAACGCCGTCACGCCGCTGATCGACAAATCCTTCGCCCTCGAGGAACTGGCAGAGGCGTTCAACTATGAACACTCCGGTCAGCACATGGGCAAGATCGTCATCGAACAGTAACCGGCGCGCCACCGACAGGCCGCGGGTTTACACACAATGCACTGATGTTTATCCGTTTCACTTTTCCAGGAGAACCGCATGACCAACCCAATCACCCCGGAACAGGCCCCGACCGACCGCCATATCGAGCAGTTTCTCAACCAGCTTAACGCCGCCGGAGGGCCGCCGATGGAGCAACTCTCGCCGCAGGCGGCGCGGCAGGTGCTGACAGATGCGCAGAACTCGGTGGAGGTTGACCTCTCCGGCGTGGAGATCGCTGAGCGCACCGTGAACAGCGGCGGGCACGATCTCAGCCTGACCATTGTGCGGCCGCAGGGCGCGGCCGGTTTTCTGCCGGTGTTTATGTTCTTCCACGGCGGCGGCTGGGTGCTGGGTGACTTCCCGACCCACCAGCGGCTGGTGCGCGATCTGGTGGTGGAGAGCGGGGCAGCGGCGGTGTTCGTCAACTATACCCCGTCACCGGAGGCGCAGTACCCGGTGGCGATCCACCAGGCCTATGCGGCTACCTGCTGGGTGGCTGACCACGCCGCAGAGCTGAACCTCGACGGCGGGCGGCTGGCAGTGGTGGGCAACAGCGTCGGCGGCAACATGGCGGCGGTGGTGGCGATGATGGCCAAAGAGCAGGGCGCGCCGCGCCTGCGTTTTCAGCTTTTGTTCTGGCCGGTCACGGATGCGGCGTTTGAAACGGGCTCCTACCAGGCTTACCCCGACGGCTTTTTCCTCAGCCGTAATATGATGAAGTGGTTCTGGGACAACTACACCACCGATGAGAGCAAACGTGCCGAGCTGCACGCGTCGCCGCTGCGCGCCACGCCTGACCAGCTTGCCGGGCTGCCGCCAGCGTTGATTCAGGTAGCGGAATTTGATGTGCTGCGCGATGAGGGGGAAGCCTACGGCCGCAAACTGAATGAAGCCGGGGTAGAGACCACGCTGGTGCGCTACAACGGCCTGATCCATGACTTCGGGCTGCTGAACCCGCTCAGCCAGGTGCCGGCGGTGAAAGCGGCCTTGTCACAGGCGGCGCAGGCGCTGAAACAGCACCTCGCCTGACGGGTGAGGCAAGAAAAAAATACCCGGCCGTGGCAGCGGCCGGGCAGCGGGCCTCAGCCGCTCAGCGGCGTCAGCCAAACTTCGGGCGTTGCTGTCAGCCCTGAATCAGTGCCATGCTCTGCTTAATCTCGCGTTCAATGTCCGCCTCCTGCCAGCTCTCCAGTACCGAGGAGAACGGCTCAAACGAATAGATCCCCTGATACCCCAGCCGTTCCAGGTTATCCACCTGCTGTTTGCTTTTCAGCAGGTCGCCCTGGCTCAGCATGATGCGCTCTTCGTCAGTGAGCAGGGATTTGTCGCGCGGGTCTTCCACGCCGGAGAGGTGCACCAGCCCGATGCTCTCCATCGCCATCTGCTGGTCAAACTGCGCCTGATCCACCTCATCCAGATGGTGGTGGAAGGTGTCCACCACCAGTTTGTACGGGGCCGCCGAATCACGGATCAGCGACTGGGTCAGCAGGGAGGAGCGCAGCGAACTGATGCCGAAGCCGAGCGGCTCCACCAGCCCGGTGACGCCATACTGGGCGAATAGCGGGGCCAGCATCTGCAACGCCTGTAACGTCTCCTGCTGTTTCTGGTCTGCACTGCGCGTGTCGTCCGCGCTGCAATGGGGGCAGAGGATCAGCCCCTTGCTCCCGATCGCCTGCGCCTCACGCAACATCGCCTCCGCGTTGGCCCATACCTGGTCGCGCTCCGCCCCCAGGTTAAAGCGGCCCAGAGCGTTGATGGTGATGATTTCCATCCCATACTGCTGCGCCAGCGCCCGGACCTCCTGGCTGCTCAGGCCGTCCGTGACCTTGCCGCTGGGCATATCGTTGCGTAGCTCCACCTTATTCAGGCCGCATTTTTTGACCACCCGGAAAAACGCGTCCAGGGAGAGGTTTGGGGCAATTTTACGGTTGATGCAAAAACGGTGTTGCGCGATAGCCATGTTGTGACTCCATATACCGTAGCGTTATGACGAGGTTGAGTTGGAGGTGTCCTGCGCTGCGTGGGGGGCCGCCAGCGGCCGCCGGTCACGCTTCGCCAGGATCACATCGTCCATTTTTTCCAGAGAGACACCTTTGGTTTCCGGTACATAACGGGAGATAAACCAGAAACTGAATACGCAGAGCGCCGCGAAGACCCACATCGGGAATGCGCCGTGGAAATGGGAGAAGAGGTAAGGGTGGTCGTTAATCATCGGGAAGGATTGCGACACCACAAAATTGACGATCCACATCGCGCCCACCGCCAGGCTCATGCCCTGCGCGCGCATCCGGTTGGGGAAGATCTCTGAGATCAGCACCCAGGTGCCGACCCCCCAGGAGAGGGCGTAGAAGGTCATAAAGAAGAGCATCCCGCCCAGCGCCAGGTAGCCGCTGTCCTGGCTGTAGAGGGCGAACGAGGTGATCAGCAGCCCGATAATCGCCCCGGCGGTGCCGGCGCGCATCAGCGGGATGCGGCCCACGCGATCCATCAGCGACGCGCCGATCACCGAGCCGGCCAGCTGCACCACGCCGATCCAGATCGTCTGGAACATCGCTGCCTCGGCGTTGCCGGTCACCTCTTTCAGCACCACCGGCGCGTAGTACATCATCACGTTCACGCCGGTGACCTGTTGCAACACGGCGATCATCGCGCCGACAAACAAAATGAAGCGCACCTTGCTGTCACGCAGGCTCAGCCGGGCGCTGTGCTGCCGGGCATCCTTTTGCAGGGATTCCTTAATCTCCGCCAGCACGTGCGCCGCATGGGCCGGGTTGGAGAGCCGGGAGAGCAATGCCAGCGCCTGCTCGTCACGCCCGGTCATTGCGCACCAGCGCGGGGATTCAGGAATAAACAGTACCAGGATACAAAACAGCACGCAGGGCAGCACGCCTGAGGCGAACATCCAGCGCCAGCCCATCTCCACCAGCCACTGCTCGGTGGCAAGCCCGGCAATTTTGTAATTCACATAGAAGATCAGGATCTGGCCGAAAACGATGGCAAACTGCTGCATACTCAGCGCCCGCCCGCGCATATCCTTGGGCGAGACTTCCGACATATACATCGGCGACACCGTGGCCGCCAGCCCGACCGCCACACCGCCGATAATGCGGAAAATCACAAACCAGGTGAAGGTGTGCGCCAGCGAGGCCCCGATAGCCGAAATGGTAAACAGCAGCGCCGCCAGCATCAGCGCCTTTTTACGCCCCCAGCGTGCCGCCACGCCACCGGCACAAAACGCGCCCGCCACGCAGCCAATCACCACATTTGATACGGCCCAGCCGGTTTCAGCCGGGGTCAGCCGGAAGTAGATCTTTAAGGATTCAATCGCGCCGGAGATCACGGCGGTGTCATAGCCGAACAGGATGCCGCCGAGAGCGGCAATGGCGCAGATGCGCAGGATATAGCCGGTATTATGCTTTCGTTGAATGACCATACAGACTCCGTTGGCGCACACGACCAGGGTTCGCGCGCTATGAGGAACATCAGGGTAATTCGTGCCGTGAGGGGACCCACACCGCCTGCGCTTAAAAGAACATTTATTCCACTATTTTAAAATAATGAAATATTGATTTTTCGACACGCTTCAAAAAATTCACTGCGGTTTCACGCAACATCCAGACAACATGAGAGCTGCCTTCCAGGATATTCCCCGTCACGGTAAGGGCATTCTGCTGCCCTTGGCGGCGCGGTGTGGTTAACTTTTTGTGAATGCTGAAGTGTGGTCTGGAAGCTGCCTCGCACCCTGCAGGGTGCTTTCATGACAGCGTTCACATTTTTGCGAGGCGTGCCGCTAAAATAAAAAATTCCAAAACAAAATATTTGAAACTTTTTTTTCAATGAAATAGAGTTTTTGCCAACAACGGCTTAACAGGCGGCGCAGAGTGCGCTCCGGTTTATGCCCCCGCAGGCCCGGCACAGCCCGGCCACACCGATCACAACATGAGGGTGAGACATGAACATCGTGGGTAACTTTATTGGCGGCAAAAGCAGCCTCAGCGCCAGCAACCAGACGCTGCCGGTCTACAACCCGGCCACCGGCAAGGCCGATCGCAACGTCACACAGAGCACCGGCGAAGAGGTGCTGGCAGCCATTGAAACGGCACACCAGGCCTTCCCGGCCTGGGCTGCCACCACGCCGCTGCGCCGCGCCCGCATCATGTTCAACTTCAAGGCGTTGCTGGAGCAGCACCGTGATGAGCTGGCGGAACTGATCGTCAGCGAGCACGGCAAGGTCTACTCCGACGCGCTGGGTGAGCTGACCCGTGGGATGGAAGTGGTGGAGTTTGCCTGCGGCATCCCGCACCTGATCAAAGGCGAATACTCGCCGGACGTCGGCGGCGGCGTGGACAGCTTCTCCATGCAGCAGCCGCTGGGGGTAGTGGCGGGCATTACGCCCTTTAACTTCCCGGCCATGGTGCCGATGTGGATGTTCCCGATCGCGCTGGCCTGCGGTAACACCTTTGTGCTGAAGCCCCCGGCGCTGGTGCCGTCTGCCTCGGTGCGCATGGCGGAACTGCTGAAAGAGGCGGGCCTGCCGGATGGCGTGTTCAACGTGGTGCACTGCGCCAATGAGCACGCCGAACAACTCTATACTGACCCGCGCGTGCAGGCGGTGAGCTTTGTCGGCTCCTCCACCGTCGCGGAGTACATCTATAAAACCGCCAGCGCCCACGGCAAGCGTGTGCAGGCATTCGGCGCGGCGAAAAACCACGCCATCATCATGCCGGATGCCGACCTGGACGCCACCGTCAACGCGCTGATGGGCGGGGCGTTCGGCTCGGCGGGCGAGCGCTGCATGGCCCTGCCGATCGCCGTGGTGGTGGGTGACAGCACCGCAGACAAACTGGTGGAAAAACTCAAACCGCTGATTGCCCAGCTGCGGGTCGGGCCGGGGCTGCAACAGGGTGGCGAAGAGAATGAGATGGGGCCGCTGGTCTCCTCGGATCACCAGAAAAAGGTGGTGGGTTACATCGACAAAGGGGTAGAAGAGGGCGCGACGCTGGTGGCCGACGGCCGCAACTACAAAGTGCCGGGCGCGCCGGACGGCTACTTCGTCGGCGGGACGCTGTTTGACCATGTGACGCCGGAGATGGTGATCTACCGCGAAGAGATCTTCGGGCCGGTACTGGGCATTGTGCGGGTGCCGGACTACCAGACCGCCATTGAGACCGTGAACGGCCACGAATACGGCAACGGCAGCGCCATTTTCACCAGCAACGGCCGCTATGCGCGTGAGTTCGTCAGCAGTGTGCAGGCGGGGATGGTCGGCGTGAATGTGCCGGTGCCGGTGCCGATGGCCTTCCACAGCTTCGGCGGCTGGAAACGCTCGGTGTTCGGTGCGCTGAACGTTCACGGCACCGACGGCGTGCGCTTCTACACCCGCATGAAAACCGTGACCGCCCGCTGGCCGACCGGCCAGCAAACGGTTTCCGAATACAGTATGCCGACGCTGGGCTAAGTTAACGGACAAGCGTTAACAGGCGACAGTTAACAGACGTACAGGAGGGAACGATGTCTTCACTGCTTTCCAAATGCCAGAAACCGGACGCGCAAGGGCGCGTCCAGCACATCACCCCGGAAAATGCCGGCTGGGAGTACGTCGGGTTTGACGTCTACCAGCTGGAGGCGGGCCAGGCGCTGACGCTGCACAGTGACGGCAACGAGCTTTGCCTGGTACTGGTGGCCGGGCTGGCATCCGTTTCGACCAGCAAGGCGGAGTTTCCGCACATCGGCAAACGCATGAGCCCGTTTGAGCGGGTGCCGCCCTATTCGGTCTATGTGCCGCACCATGAGACGGTCAACATTCTGGCGGAGAGCGCGCTGGAGCTGGCAGTGTGCCGTTCGCCCTCCTCCGGCACCCTGCCGGCGCGGCTGATTGCGCCGGAAGAGGTCGGGGTAGAGCGCCGCGGCAAGGGGCGCAACAAACGGCTGGTGCATAACATCCTGCCGGACAGCGAGCCTGCCGACAGCCTGCTGGTGGTAGAGGTCTACACCGCCGAAGGGGACACCAGCTCCTACCCGAGCCACAAGCACGATGACAAAAACTCGCCGGATGAGACCTACCTGGAAGAGTCCTATTACCACCGGCTCGACCCGGCGCAGGGGTTCTGTATGCAGCGCGTCTACACCGATGACCGCTCGCTGGATGAGTGCATGGCCGTCTACAACGGGGATGTGGTGAAAGTGCCGCGCGGCTACCACCCGGTCGCCACCCTGGCCGGTTACGACAGCTACTACCTCAACGTCATGGCCGGCCCGGTCAGGAAATGGAAATTCACCTGGGAAAAAGATCACGCCTGGATCAACAGCGATCAGTACCCGAAAGGGTGATCGCGCACCAGACAACAACGGCCACCCCAGGGTGGCCGTTTTTATTGCCTGATGGCAGGCAGAAACGTTATTTATATTTTATAAGGCAAATATTTATACTGTGAATATGTTCTATCTTTTGAAGCCCCACAGAAAAATTAAGAGTAAATTAAATATTAATTAATAAGAAATAAAATTTCACCTTCAAGAAAATAATCTATTAATTTCAAGAATAGGCTCGCTGGGTAAACCATTTAACCTTTTGAATAATAAATAATTCATCGTGAATACTACTATTCCTACCATTTATTGAATGAATTTTTTTTATCAACGCGTTTTTTGTGAAGGCTTACCATACTGAACCGGCTTGTTTATAAAAGAGGCAGGGATTTATAATTTTCGCTTATCAAATTATTTTTTGAGTGTCGGAATAATGAAAGTAATCACGGTTACTATTGATGGCGAGAACTATAACTTTGCAACACATGAAAACCAAACCGGATTATACGTCCGCGGTACCACGGCTCCGGCTGCTGAAAATAAAGTGATTGTTGTCACGGTTCCCAGAGTTATCGTCGTCACCCGGAATAATGGCGACATCTTATTTATTTTGCGCGGCGCTGAAAAAGATGAGTACAGCGTCATTACCGCACAAAAATTATATGACAAACTGGCCTATCAATGGTTTGAACCACTGGCCGATAACTACCGGGAGCTCCTGTATGTAAACACGTCTGACGACGTGAAAGAGGCTTATCGGCATTTTACCTGGGAAGATATAGACAAGTTTGCTTGTGTGGATAGGTTTGCACTTAGTTACCATAAAAACATGCCTGGCGATTGGAAAAAGAATCCGGAAGGGGGAGCAGGATACCTTTTAACCATGATTGAAGGAATGCCTTACTGGTGTGACGCCATAGGGCAGATACCTTTTGCAGTAGATACTTATAGATTACATAAAAATATTCCGGAAACTATAAATACTGGGATAGCTTGGGGCACAGGCATTGCTAAAGACGCTTTCATGAAAAATAAAGACTATTCAAATAAATATGACAACTTCTTTGTATTAAGAGGCGCGCTTTATGCCGCGAAAAAATTCACTTATGAGATATCACCTCACCGTGATAACTACCCCAGCGTTAACGTAGTGGAAAATATACAACCGATAAATGCATCACTGCTTGGCCAGGCCATTTCACAACAGGATTTTGATAACTATGCGATTTGGAATAAAAAGCGCTAGTCTGCTTGTTTGTATAAGAATAGCGCTGGCGATTTTATTGTGCGCTGCCGGGTTTTATCTCTATGTCATAGGCTATGCAACCTATGCAGAATATTTCCCTTTACGCAGATCACAGGAATTACACCTTATAGATATTTTCCCTTATTATTTCTTTATGGTTCTACCGGTGTCGGTTATAAGTGTATTTATATCTATACGTATGGCAGGGATGATAATCTTTTTAATGGCAGCAGGGAGTTTAAGCCAATGGCAGAATCATAGTTACTCAAGTGAACCGCTGATCGCGTTATGTGCGGCTGTGCAATGTTCTTTTCTTATATTTTTGAATTATTTTTTCTATAAAATAAATAATTAAATTCACGCTGAGGTAGATATGAAAATCAGCATAAAAAGGGATTATCTCTTTTTTATTAGAATAATAATCGTCATGGTCTGCTTTTTCCTGATGGTGTGCATTCATGATACTGGTCATTATCTCTATACCCAGTACTTTCGTACACATAGCCGGGGTTATAGTATTGGCTATGTTGTCTATTATATGAATTGGTTTATCTTGCCATCCTTTTTCCTGGTGGCGTTCTTAAAAAGAAAATGGGGCATAACGGTTATGATAGGCGTTCTGTTTCTTTTGTTGTATTAGTTTGTCGATTATTACCCTTTACGGACGCTATTGGTTTTCCTGTCAAGCCTCTTACCCTACGCCATTATTTTTTGCATGAATGGATGGTTGGAGAGAAGAATGTCTTTTAAGAAGGGTGAGTTATGAACCGTAAATTAACTAATTTGCTGGTTAATATCATGCTGTCTGTACTAGTTATGGTGATTTATGTCGCATTACATATCATAGGTCATGATTTTTATATGGAATTTTACACACCTACAACGCGGGGGTTGTCTCTGCGTTTTGTAATATACGATGCAGTGTATATTATTTTTCCTTTTATCAAAAGTCATTATTCATGGGCAGGGGGGAGTTGTTCTTTTCTACTTATATATAACAGGATTCTCTGACTATGCTCTTCGGATCATGCTGATGATGATATGTTCATGTTCTTCTTATTTGTTTTTAGGGTTTGCTGGGTATTTTATTAATAGGAAATTAAAAGATCAATGATTCACCGAAGAGATTATTGTTTGGGGGTGCTGTGAGGATTAAAATAAACAGGGATTACCTTTTCTTTATTAAGATAACTATTGTCATGTTTTGCTTTTTCTTGATGGTATGGATTCATGATATAGGATATGACATCTATATGACTTATTATACGCCACGCAGCCGAGGGGTAGGACTTGGTTTCGTCTTTATCTACTCAGTGTTCTTTATCCTCCCCTCATTTTTTGCAGTAATATTTTCACCTCTGCGATGGGGCGTGATGATTGTTGCGGCTGTTATGGGCGCTCTGTTTTATTTGTGGTTCGGAAGCAATCCGCTCAGGGTCATATTAATGGCTCTTTCGAGCCTCTTACCCTATGCCATCCTATTTGTTATGAATGCGTGGCTGAAGAAAAGAATAAAATAGATTGTCGCAACAACGGCCACCCCAGGGTGGCCGTTTTTTATTGGTTGCCCGGCGCGGTTACCGGCTGGGCTGGGCGTTGAGGGCGCTGATGGTGCCGTCATGGGCGTTGGTCAGGGCGAGGGAGACGGCGAGGGTCTGGGCGAGGCACATCGAGGCGACCTGTGAACGGAAGCCGTCTACCTGCGCTTCGCGTACCACAAAACAGACGTCGCTGAAGGCGGCCAGCGGGCTGACCTGGCTGTCAGTGATCGCGATCTGCTGGGCACCCTGTTTCGCGCCGAGCTGCACCAGATCCACCGCTTCCTGCGCATACGGCGAGTAGCTGATGGCGATCACCACATCTTTCGGCTTCACCATGCTGAGCTGCTCGGTAAACATGCCGCCCAGCCCGTCGATCAGGAAGGCGCGGCGCTCCAGGTGGCGCAAGGCATAGGTGAGGTAAGAGGCGACGCTGAAGGAGCGGCGCAGGCCAATCACATAGATGGTGTCGGCGTTGTTAAGCAGATCCACCGCTTTTTCCAGCTGGTCAGGGCTGATCTGCATCGCCAGCTGTTGCAACGCCTGCGCATTCACCATCGTGAACACATTCAGGATCTCCGCCGGTTTCTCCGGCACGGCGTTCTCTTCCGTCGAGGTCTGGCGGAACAGGCGCGCGCGCTCGGTGTAGCTCACCGTCTCTTCCATCAGGTGCTGGCGGAAAACCTGTTTCATTTCATTGAACCCGCTGAAACCAAAAGCGTTGGCGAAACGGATCAAGGTCGAGGGCGGCACGCTGGCCTGGGCGGCAATCGAGGCCACGGTATCAAAGGCGATGCTGTTACTGTTATCAAGAATATAGCGGGCCACCTGCTTCAGGCGCTTGCTCAGCGTGTCGTAGCGACGGCGGATCTCATCCTGCAGCAAGGAGAGTTGGGTCGGGTTAGTCATGTCAGTGGCTCACAGAGAAGACAGGGGATCAGGAAAACAAAACACGTTTTCATTGTGGCTATTCTACCAGATGAATCGAAAATTTCATTTAATGTGGCTGAACCCCGGATTTATTTCATCGGACCTTGAAAAGGCTCACAGATCGCTTAAAAAATAGCGGAAAAGGCGCTGTCACCGGCCATAAAAAACGGCCCCCGCAGGAGCCGTTTCAGACTGTTACTGTTTCAGGGCGTCCGGCAGGGGGCGCACGTCACGCCAGTAACCGATCAGCGTCAGGTAGTTCTGTTTCACCTGGCGGATCAGCGCGGCGTCATCCAGTTCACCCTGCAGCCACTGGCGTGACGCCTGGCCGAAGATGGTGCGGCCCACGGCGAAGCCTTTCACCCACGGCGCGGCGGCAGCCTCGGCAAAGCCCGCTTTCAGCTCCGCTTCCGGCGCGTCCAGGCCGAGGATTACCACGCCCCGGCAGTGCGGGTCGTTGGCTTCAATCACCTTGCCGACCTGTTCCCAGCCGCTGACGGAGAGCGGCGGCAGTTTCCACCAGTCCGGCTGGATGCCGAGCTGGTAGAAGCGCGCCAGGGACTCCACGTAGAAGCGCTCATCTTTGTCAGGGCTGTTCTCCGGCAGAATCACCTCCAGCAGCAGTTCATGGCCGCTCTGGCAGCAGGCGCGCCAGACGTCGAGCAACTGCGCCTCCTGTTCCCGGCGTAACGCCTCCGGATCTTGCGGGTGGTAGAACACCAGGCATTTCACCACATGCTCCAGCGGCCAGCTCACCAGCTGCGAGCCAAGGTTGCCGTGCTCCAGCCGCAGCGGGCGCGAGCCGGGCATCTCAATCGGGCGGCCGATCCACCAGCCCTGGCCGGTGATGGCGTTCAGCGCCGGCTGGCCGTAAGTGGTATCGGCCAGGATGCCGCTGTTATGCGCCAGCCCCGCCTCGGTGGCGGCCTCGCGGGCGGCCTGGAGCAGCAGCTGTTTCAGCACCGGGATTTTCTGGTAGTCCGTTCCGGCTTCGTCCGCCATCTCTTCAAGCTGTTTACGGTGGTCGAAGGCGAAAACGCACAGCTCCGGCCACGCCTGTGTGCGGGTGGTGACGCGATGCAGATGGTTGAGGCGCACGTCGCGATCCGGGCGTTTCACCCCGGTGTCGCGCTTCAGGTAGTCGTCCAGCTCCTCTTTGGTCGGCATCGCCGGGGCGCAGCCGTGGCGTGACACCACCAGCGCCCCGCAGGCGTTGGCGTAGCGGCAGGCCTGGTCCCAGCCCTCGTCATTGAGGTAGCCGCGCAGCAAACCGGACATAAAGGCATCGCCCGCGCCCAGCACATTCAACACATCTACCCGCACGCCCGAATGCAGTTTGACCTGATCCCACCCTTCCGGGATCGCGCCCTCAAACACCGAGCAGCCCTGTGCGCCACGCTTGCAGACCAGCGCAGCCTGGGTGTGGCGGCGCACATTCGCCAGCGCCGTCAGGGTGTCGGTGCTGCCGCCGGCGATATGGAACTCCTCTTCGGTACCGACGATCAGGTCAAACTTGTCCAGCACCTGCTGGAGCTGGCGGGTCACCGGTTCGGACTCAATAAACCGCGTTTCGCCGTCGCCCAGTGAGGTCAGCCCCCAGAGCACCGGCCGGTAGTCGATGTCCAGCGCGGTGCGCAGGCCATGTTTACGGGCGTAATCCAGCGCTTTCAGCACCGCGGCGCGGGTATCGGGGTGGGAGAGGTGGGTGCCGGTCACCGCCACGGCGCGCGCGGAGGCGATGTAATTTTCGTCGATATCCTCGGGCACCAGCCCCATGTCGGCGCAGTTATCGCGGTAGAAGATCAGCGGAAAGGTCTCCTGATCCTTGATGCCGAGCATCACCAGCGCGGTCAGGCGTTGGGTGTCGGTGATCAGGTATTGGGTGTCCACGCCCGCCCGTTGCAGCGTTTCACGCAGGAAGCGGCCGTTATGCTCATCACCGACGCGCGCCAGCATGGCGGACTTCAGCCCCTGAATGGCCGTGCCGTAAGCCACATTGCCGGATGAACCGCCGAGGTACTTGGAAAACGTGCTCATATCTTCCAGCCGGGCACCGATCTGCTGACCATACAGGTCAACCGCAATGCGGCCAATACAGATGACATCCAGCTGTTTTGGGTGTGTCGCCATACCAGATTCCTTCTTTAAAGGGGGGTGAAGAAGCATTTTGTCGCAGTATGAGGAATAAAAATTTCAAATACAAGAATGAATGAAATTAGAAAACCAGAATTGTGAGGGGGATTAAACGGCTGCCTTTCTGACCCGTGGCTTTCTGGCCGGAATCGCGGCAAAACCGCGCTGCATCAGGGTTAGAACAGGCCGCAAAGTGGGTGTGCGTCGGGTCACACTGAGGATGAAAGCGCCGATAACCCGTTGAATTGTCATGTCGGGGTAACAGGCATGTGGCAAAAAGGTGAATGGACGTTTTATTTCATTTTTTGATCTCTCTCGCAAAATGAAATGTTTCTTCTGGAATGGGATTTTGTGGAAAAAAAATTTGTTTATAATCCCTCCACGTTTCACCCCACCGGGCTGAAAGGGTAGCCGCTCCACGGCCCGCTGCCACCGGACAACGCAAACAGGAAGGGTACAACAATGGCTAAGACGAGACTCACGATGGCGCAGGCGCTGGTTAAGTTCCTGGATAACCAATATGTCCTGGTGGATGGGGCTGAGCACAAATTCGTCAAAGGGATTTTTGCCATTTTCGGCCACGGCAACGTGCTGGGGCTGGGGCAGGCGCTGGAACAGGATTGCGGCTCGCTGGTGGTGCATCAGGGGCGCAATGAGCAGGGCATGGCGCACGCCGCCATCGGCTACGCCAAACAGAAACTGCGCCGTGAAATCTACGCCTGCAGCGCCTCCGTGGGGCCGGGCTCGGCCAATATGGTCACCGCCGCGGCGACCGCCACCGCCAACCGCATCCCGCTGCTGCTGCTGCCGGGGGATGTGTTCGCCACCCGCCAGCCCGACCCGGTGCTGCAACAGATTGAACAGTCTCACGATCTCAGCATCAGCACCAACGACGCCTTCCGCGCCGTAAGCAAATATTGGGACCGCATCTCACGGCCGGAGCAGCTGATGAGCGCCTGCCTCAACGCGATGCGGGTACTGACCGACCCGGCAGAAACCGGCGCGGTAACGCTCTCCCTGCCGCAGGATGTGCAGGGCGAAGCCTATGACTACCCCGACTACTTCTTCCAGAAACGGGTGCACCGTATGGACCGCCGCCTGCCGACTGAGGGCATGTTGCAGGATGCGCTGGCGCTGCTGGCCGGCAAGCGCAAGCCGCTGATTGTCTGCGGCGGCGGGGTGAAATATGGGGCAGCGGCGGCGGCGTTACAGCAGTTTGCCGAACAGTTCGCGATTCCGTTTGCTGAAACCCAGGCGGGCAAGGGCGCGATTGTCTCGGAGCACCCGCTGAACCTCGGCGGCATCGGCGAAACCGGCAGCCTGGCGGCCAATACGCTGGCCAAAGAGGCCGATCTGGTGATCGGCATCGGCACCCGTTACACCGACTTCACCACCTCCTCGAAATGGATTTTCCAGAACCCGGAGGTGGCCTTCCTTAACCTCAACGTCAGCGCCTTTGATGCCGGCAAGCTCGACGGCGTGCAGCTGCTGGCAGACGCCCGCGAAGCGCTGGATGCCCTGGCACCGCGGCTGGCTGACACCGGCTACCGCGCCCAGTGGGGTGACGCCATCCGCGCAGCGCGGGAAAGCCTCTACCGTGAGGTTGACCGGGTCTACCAGGTCGAATACAGCGGCGAAGAATTTGTGCCGGAGATCGACGACCATCTCGACCGGAAAAAGGTGTTCGCCGAATTTATTGAACAGACCAACTCCGTGCTGACGCAAAGCAAAGTGCTGGGCACGCTGAATGAGTGCCTGCCGCAGGACGCGGTGATCGTGGCGGCTTCCGGCAGTTTGCCGGGCGATTTGCAGCGCGTCTGGCGTACCACCGGCGTCAACGGTTACCACGTCGAATATGGCTACTCGTGTATGGGGTATGAGGTGAATGCCTCGCTGGGCGTCAAGCTGGCGGAGCCGGACCGTGAGGTTTATACGCTGCTGGGCGACGGCTCCTTCATGATGCTGCACTCCGAGCTGGTCACCTCAATTCAGGAAGGCTGCAAAATTAACGTGGTGCTGCTCGACAACATGACCAATGGCTGCATCAACAACCTGCAGATGGAACACGGCATGAACAGCTTCAGCACCGAGTTCCGCTTCCGCGACGCGGAAACCAACAGCCTGACCGGCGGCTTCGTGCCGGTGGATTTCGCCATGCTGGCCCAGGCCTACGGCTGCAAAACCTACCGCGTCACCACCTATGCGCAATTGCGCGAGGCGCTGGAGGATGCGCGCAAACAGACTGTCTCCACGCTGATAGACATCAAAGTGCTGCCGAAAACCATGGTGCACAAGTACTTCAGCTGGTGGCGCGTCGGCGGCGCGCAGGTCTCGGAAAGCAGCCGCATCCAGCAGGTGGCGGAGATGCTGAACCACAACATCAGCAAAGCGCGCGACTACTGATTCACCGGGCGGCCGCGGCTGCCCGGTTCTACCGCTTCACGCCGTTAACCATTAAGCGCAATTAAGCCGTATGCGATGAATAACACGTATGCGGGCGGGCAGCCCGTGACCTGAATCCAGAGGAGTTTCAACTATGTCACTGAATATTGGCGTTATCGGCACCGGCGCAATCGGCCAGGATCATATCCGCCGTTGTACCAAAGTGCTTCAGGGCGCGCGCGTTGTCGCGGTAAACGACATCAATGCTGACCATGCAGCCAACGTGGTGATCAACCAGCGGCTGGATGCCAAAGTCTATGAAAACGGCCATGACCTGATCAACGCGCCGGAAGTGGATGCGGTGCTGGTCACCTCCTGGGGGCCGAGCCACGAGGAGTTTGTGCTCTCCGCCATTCAGGCCGGGAAGCCGGTGTTCTGCGAGAAACCGCTGGCGGTGACGGCCGAAGGCTGCAAGCGCATCGTTGAGGCGGAAGCGCGCCACGGCAAACGGCTGGTGCAGGTCGGCTTTATGCGCCCCTATGACCGCGGCTACCGCGCGCTGAAAGCGGTGATCGGCAGCGGGCAGATTGGCGAGCCGCTGATGCTGCACTGCGCGCACCGCAACCCGGAAGTGGGCGACAGCTACACCACTGATATGGCAATTACCGACACGCTGATCCATGAGATCGACGTGCTGCGCTGGCTGCTGGATGACGACTACGTCTCCGTGCAGGTGGTCTTCCCGCGCAAAACCTCCAACGCCCTCAGCCACCTGAAAGATCCGCAAATCGTGCTGTTCGAGACGGCGAAAGGCACGCGCATTGACGTCGAAATCTTCGTCAACTGCCGCTATGGCTATGACATCCAGTGCGAGGTGGTGGGGGAAACCGGCATCGCCCGCCTGCCGGAGCCGTCATCCGTGCAGCTGCGCAGCGCGGCGAAGCTCTCCACAGAGATCCTCACCGACTGGAAACAGCGCTTCATTGACGCCTATGACGTTGAGTTGCAGGGCTTTATCAACGACGTGCTGGCCGGGCAGCTCACCGGGCCGTCCGCCTGGGATGGCTACGCCGCCGCCGTGACCGCCGATGCCTGCGTGGCCGCCCAGCTCAGCGGTGAGATCGTGCCGGTGACCCTGCCGGCGCGCCCGGGCTTCTACGGCAACACGGCCGGCTGACCCCTTTTTTCACCGGGCCGCCGGCGGCCCGGTGGCTTCACACTGACTTTAGGAAGAGACCATGAAAATCGCGTTTGATGTCGACGTCATCAAGGATATGGGCATTACCAGGATGGTGCATCAGGTGGCGGAGTGGGGCTACCGCTACATTGAGCAGTCGCCGCACCCGCAGATCAACCCGTTCTACAAGCACCCGAAAGCCAGCCGTGAAGTGATGGCGGAGTACCGCAATGCACTGAAGGCCACCGGCGTCGAGATCTCATCGTTTATCGTGGTCTACCGCTGGTCCGGCCCCGGTGAGGATCGCCGTGTGGCGGCGGTGAAAAACTGGAAACGGATGATTGAGATCGCCGTCGAGATGGGCGTGCAGGTGATTAACACCGAGCTGGCCGGTAACCCGAACGAGCCGGAGATCTGCGAGGAGCTGTGGTACCGGTCGATGGAGGAGCTGCTGCCGATCATCGAGCGCGAAGGCATCCGCATGGAGATCCAGTCCCACCCGTGGGACTTCTGCGAACTGAACAACGAAACCTGCGATCTGGTGAAGTCCCTGCGCAGCGACAACGTGAAATACCTCTACAGCGTGCCGCACACCTTCTTCTATGACAAAGGGGTCGGCGATGTGGCGAACATGCTGCGTTATGCAGGGGACGATCTCTCCCATGTGCTGATCGCTGACACCCATAACCATACCAAACATTGCCGTTACATCGTCAACCCGCCGGGCGTGGATGCGGCGGTGCATCAGCACGTCGGCATCGGCGAAGGGGAAGTGGACTTCGAAACCCTGTTCAAAACCCTGCGCGAGATGGATTTCGCCAACAAAACCTTCAAGGTGGGCGGCGAGCCGATCATTGCCGCATCGCTGTTTGGTTACCCGGAAAAGATGAAGTATCAGGCTGTCGAGACCCGCGAGCGCATCGAGCGGGAACTGTTGGTTAAATAATGTTTTCCTGCCCACGGGCAGGCGAGGCTTCCCCCATGAACAAAGAGAACATCAAACTGGCAATCGCGCCGATTGGCTGGACCAACGACGACATGCCGGATCTGGGCAGTGAAAATACTTTCCAGCAGTGCGTCAGTGAAATGGCGCTGGCCGGGTTCACCGGCAGCGAGGTCGGCGGCAAATACCCGCGTGATACCGCGCTGCTGAAACGGATGCTGGACGCGCGCGGCATCCGCATCTGCAACGCCTGGTTCAGCACCTTTTTCGCCGATGGCCAGAAAGAGAAAACCATCGACGAGTTCGTCAACCACATGAATTTCCTGCATGAGATGGGCGCGAAGGTGATCGGCTGCTCCGAACAGAGCAAAAGCATCCAGTGCACCACCAAAGCCGTGTTTGACGAGAAGCCGCACTTCACCGACGACGAGTGGCAGCGGGTGGCTGAGGGCTATAACCAGCTGGCGAAGATCGCGGCGGAGAAGGGGATGCAGGTCTGCCTGCATCACCATATGGGTACCGCCATCCAGACCCCGGCGGAGATTGACCGCTTTATGGCGCTGGTGAATGATGACGTCTACCTGCTGTTTGATACCGGCCACCTCTACTACTCCGAAGGCTCGCAGCAGGTGATGATGGCGGTGCTGGAGAAGCACCTGCCGCGCATCAACCACATCCACCTGAAAGATGTGCGTGACGAAAAAGTGGCAGAGGTGCGCGCCAACCGCCTCAGCTTCCTGGACGGCGTGCGCATGGGCACCTTCACCGTGCCGGGTGACGGGGTGATCGACTTCCGCCCGGTGTTTGCCCTGCTGGACCAGCGCGGCTACAAAGGCTGGATGGTGGTGGAGGCGGAACAGGACCCGGCGCTGGCCAACCCGTTCGAATACGCCGTGAAAGCGCGCAACTATATCCGCGAGTTTGCCGGGTTATAAACGCCGCGTGAAAACCCGCAACGAAGACAAAAAAGCCACCCGGTTCAGGGGTGGCTTTTTACCTTCTGCCGCGAACATCGCCTATCCGGGCGGCATCAGCAGGGAACCTGATGCACTCTCTCTTTCAGCCGGCCCATATGGTGCGCGTCCACCAGCACGCCGTCACGCATCGCAAATTGCGGGCTGGTGCCCTCTACCTCAAAGCCGAACTTGCGGTAAAGCGCCAGCGCGGCATGGTTGTCGGTATAGACCGTCAGCTCCATGCGCTTCACCCCGAGCCAGTTATCACAGAGATCCACCGCCGCACCCAGCAGCTTGCTGCCGACGCCATGCCCCTGATACTCCGTCGACACGCCCATGCCGAAGGTGGCCACATGGCGGCGGCGCGGCGTGGGGTTGTGGCTCAGCATCAGTTGCCCGGCGAGAACACCGTCCAGCAGGGCCACCAGGTTGCAGGTGTCGGGGGCCGGGTTCGTCAGGCGCTCTTCCCAGCGGGTCACCGGCGAATAGGGAAGTTGCAACGTATCGCGGTAGAGCGCCGGTTCGCTGTAGAGGCGGTGCAGGGCAGCGGCATCTTCCAGGATGGCGTGGCGGACGGTGATCTCCATAACAGGCTCCTTGCAGGGGGGGATAATAACCCCTTAAATTATCTGCTTTATTTTTCCGGTCAAGCAAGAAATTGGTTAAAAAAAGGCTTTACAGATACGAATGATAATGATTATTATTGTCATGCGTTCCGGGGAGCCGCACTGACATGCTGAGGTTTCCCTGTGAAGGCACGACATTGCTCACATTGCTTCCAGTATTATTTTAAGCCAGCTCGGGTGCTGGCTTTTTTTTTGCCTGCCATTTCCCTTTCCCCCTCAATCTCTTTGTGCAAGCGCCGTGAACTCATTCACTTTTTTTGACCAGAGGCGTTAAGTTTTTACGCTTTCTTATTCCCGGCCCGCCGCTAGACTAAGTGAAAACATTGAGGAGAATTGAACATGATTTACTTACGTAAAGCAGAAGATCGCGGCCACGCTAACCACGGCTGGCTGGACAGCTGGCACACCTTCTCATTCGCTAATTATTACGACCCGAGCTTTATGGGCTTCTCGGCGCTGCGGGTGATTAACGAAGATGTGATCGATGCCGGGCAGGGGTTCGGCACCCACCCGCACAAAGACATGGAAATCCTGACCTACGTGCTCTCCGGCACTGTGGAGCACCAGGACAGCATGGGCAACAAAGAGCAGATCCATGCGGGTGAGTTCCAGATCATGAGCGCCGGCACCGGCGTGAAACACTCGGAGTACAACGGCCGCGACGACGCGCCGCTGCACCTCTACCAGATCTGGATCATCCCGGACACCCAGGGCCTGCCGCCGCGCTATGAGCAGCGGATGTTCGATGCCCCGCAGGGCCGCCAGCTGGTGCTGTCACCGGATGCACGGGACGGTTCGCTGAAAGTGTTCCAGGACATGACCTTGTCGCGCTGGGCGCTGAAACAGGGTGAGCAGGGCAGCTATGAGATTGAAAACGGCCGCCGCATCTGGATTCAGGTGGTACGCGGTGCCGTGACGGTCAACGGCCAGCCCGCCGGGAAAAGTGACGCCTTCGCCATCTGGGATGAAGCCCATCTCGAGATCCAGGCCGGTGAAGAGAGTGAAGTGCTGCTGTTTGACCTGCCGCCGGTGTAATACCCGCGGCTTACAACAGCTGACGTGAAAAGGGCGATGCGCAGGCATCGCCCTTTTTTAGTGTTCAGAAGGTGTGGGCTGCCTCGCCCGGGGTGACTTAATCGCCATGCTGCCGCACAGAATGCTAAGAGCAGGCTAAACTAACATCATGACAGGGTTACGATTACTGATGGCGAGAGCAAAAATAAGGAGATAAGCGACTATGTTGATGACATTTGCCGTAATGAGCTGGGTCTGTAGCCTGATCACCGGCGGCTGCATTGTGAACTGGAAGAACAAGCAAAACTCCGACAGCCGCATCGCAATGATTGTTGCCGTCGCGGTCACGGTGATTGTGTGCGGTATCTACCTGGTGGTGTTGATGAAATACTGACATGCCAGATGCCTGCCCGGGTAACGGGCCCGTTGCGCGCTGACCGGCGCGCAGTGATTTTCCATCCCCTCCCTTCTGTTAGTCCCCCGTTAGCCCGCCGTGAATGGGTTGATGAATATTTAAGCGCAATCCGTGAAGCACTTCACAATGGTAACAGGGTGTTTGCCGGAAATTTGAAAGCGCTCCCAAATTCCGGGCGCAGTAATGGAAACCGGTTTCCATGTCTGTTTCAAATAGAACCCGGCCCAGAGGCCACGGCTGGAATATGGCATGCAGCATAGCGGTAACATGCCCGATTCTTCTTTTTGAACGACTGAACGGGGTAGGGTTATGAGCAGCTTATATCAGGCGATGGTGGAGGTAATTGAACAGAAAATTACCCCACTGGCCGGGGCACTGGGTCAGCAAAAGTACATTATCGCCATCCGCGACGGCTTTACTTCGGCATTGCCGTTTATGATCATCGGCTCCTTTATGCTGGTGTTTATCTTCCCGCCGTTCGCCGCCGATACCACTCTCGGCTTCGCCCGCGCCTGGCTGGACTTCTCCCTGCGTTACCGCGAACAGCTGATGCTGCCGTTCAACCTCAGCATGGGGGTGATGACCTTCTTCATCGCCGTCGGTATCGGCTCGAGCCTCGGCAAACAGTACCAGCTCGACCCGATCATGACCGGGCTGCTGGCGCTCAGCGGCTTTTTGCTGGTGGCTGCCCCCTACCATGACGGCCAGATCTCCACGCAATACTTCTCCGGCCAGGGCATTTTTACCGCCATCCTGACCGGCATCTACTGCACCGAGGTCTACCACTTCCTGAAGCGGCGCAACATCACCATCCGGTTGCCGAAAGAGGTGCCGACCGGCGTGGCGCGGTCGTTTGAGATCCTGATCCCGGTGATCGTCATCGTCGCCACCCTGCACCCGCTTAACCTGCTGATCGAATCCACCACCGGCATGATCATCCCGGAAGCGATTATGCACCTGCTGGCCCCGCTGGTCTCCGCGTCGGACTCCCTGCCGGCCATCCTGATTTCGGTGCTGATCTGCCAGATCCTCTGGTTTGCCGGTATCCACGGCGCGCTGATTGTCACCGGCATCATGAACCCGTTCTGGATGACCAACCTGGCGCTGAACCAGAGCGCATTGTCCGCCGGGGGCGCGCTGCCGCACATCTATTTACAGGGCTTCTGGGACCACTACCTGCTGATCGGCGGCGTCGGCTCCACGTTGCCGCTGGCGTTCCTGCTGCTGCGCAGCCGGGCCATTCACCTGCGCACCATCGGCAAGATGGGCGTGGTGCCGAGCTTCTTCAACATCAACGAACCGATCCTGTTCGGCACGCCGATTATCATGAACCCGGTGCTGTTCCTGCCGTTCATCCTGGTGCCGATGCTGAACGCCACCTTTGCCTATATCGCCACCAAGCTGGGCTGGGTCGCGCAGGTGGTGTCGCTGACGCCGTGGACCACCCCGGCACCGATCGGGGCCTCCTGGGCGGCCAACTGGGCCTTCAGCCCGGTGATTATGTGCCTGTTCTGTATGGTGCTTTCCGCAGTGATGTACTACCCGTTCCTGAAAGCCTACGAACGTACCCTGTTGCGCCAGGAGCAGGAAAACGCCCAACAGGAACGCGCCGGCGTCGCGCTCAGCCAGTAACCCGGCTTTTGCCGTCAACCTAACGTGAGGGACAACATGCACTATCAGTTTCCGGACAATTTTTGGTGGGGCAGCGCCAGTTCGGCGCCGCAGACCGAGGGCGAAAGCCTGAACTTCGGCAAAAGCGAAACCATCTGGGATCGCTGGTTCCGCGAGCAGCCGGGGCGCTTCCACCAGCAGGTCGGCCCGCAACACACCTCGACCTTCTACCAGCACTGGCGCGAGGATATCGCGCTGTTAAAGCGCACCGGCCACAACAGCTTCCGCACTTCGATCTCCTGGGCGCGGCTGCTGCCAAACGGGCGCGGCGAACCCAACCCGCAGGCGGTGGCGTTCTATAACCAGGTGATTGACGAGCTGCTGGCGCAGGGCATCATGCCGTTTATCAACCTGTTCCACTTCGACATGCCGATGTGTCTGCAGGAGGAGGGCGGCTGGGAGAGCCGCGAGGTGGTGGCCGCTTACGCGGACTACGCTGAGACCTGTTTTACGCTGTTCGGTGACCGCGTGGCGCACTGGTTTACCTTCAATGAGCCGGTGGTGCCGGTGGAGGGCGGTTACCTCTACGATTTCCACTACCCGAACGTGGTGGATTTCAGGCGCGCCGCCACCGTGGCCTACCACACCATGCTGGCCCATGCGGAGGCGGTGCGCCGTTTCCGCCGCTGGCAGCAGCAGCCGCAGGCCCACCCGGAGGCGCAGATCGGCATTATCCTCAACCTGACGCCCTCCTACCCACGTTCGCAGAACCCGGCGGACGTGAAGGCGGCGAATATCGCCGATCTGATGTTTAACCGCAGCTTCCTCGACCCGGCGCTGCGCGGCCACTACCCGGAAGAGCTGGTGGCGCTGCTGGGCGAGCACGGGCAACTGCCGGAATGCCGCAGCGGTGACCGCGAACTGCTGGCGGAGGGCGTGGTGGATCTGCTCGGCATCAACTACTACCAGCCGCGCCGCATCAAATGCCGCGACAGCCTGGTCAACCCCGACAGCCCCTTTATGCCGGAGTGGTTCTTTGAGAGCTACGAGATGCCGGGGCGCAAGATGAACCCCTACCGCGGCTGGGAAATCTACGAGCCGGGCATCTATGACATCCTCACCAACCTGCGGGAAAACTACGGCAACCCGCGCTGTTTCATCTCGGAAAACGGCATGGGCGTGGAGAACGAGCAGCGTTTCCTGCAACAGGGGCAGATTCAGGACGACTACCGGATCGAATTCGTGCGCGAGCACCTGATCTGGCTGCACCGCGGCATCCAGGAGGGGAGCCGCTGCCTCGGCTACCACATGTGGACCTTTATCGATAACTGGTCTTGGAGCAACGCTTACAAAAACCGGTACGGCCTGGTGCAGCTCGACCTGGCCAGCCAGCAGCGCACCGTGAAAAAGAGCGGCGAATGGTTCGCTGAGACGGCCGCCAATAATGGGTTTACCACCAACACCGGGTTTACCACGAACAACACTGGGATTAAGGGAGAAGCATGATGAGAGATCTGGAAACGACCGTGATGGAGATTATTGTCAACGCCGGGCAGACGCGCAGCCTCTGTTTTGAGGCGCTGTACGCCGCGCGCGAGGGCAATTTCGGGCAGGCGCAGGCACTGCTGAAAGAGGCAGACACCTACGCCCACGCCGCACACCGGGTGCAGACCCAGCTGATTGAGGAGGATGCGGGCGAGGGCAAAACGCCGATGACGCTGATTATGGTGCATGCCCAGGATCACCTGATGAATGCTATTCTGGCGCGCGAACTGATCGAAGAGATGGTCAGGCTTTATCAGCGCTGACATCCGGCGCGGGCGCGGCCCGCGTGCGGGTGGCCGCAGAAGGGGAACAGGCTATGGCCAATATCAATGATGTGTCACGGCTGGCGCAGGTTTCAAAAGCCACGGTGTCGCGGGTGCTCAGCGGCAGCCGGGGCGTGCGGCAGGAGAGCCGCGAGGCGGTGCTGCGGGCGGTGGAGATCCTCGGCTATGAGCCGAACGCCATTGCCCAGTCACTCACCAGCCAGTCCACCGGCTGCGTCGGGGTGATCTGTGCCACCGAGCATATGCAGCAGGGCACCGGTTACCTCTATGCATTGGAAGGGCAGTTGCGCCGCCATAACAAGCACCTGCTGTTGCGCTTCGCCAACGACCCGGACGGCGTGGCCCACGCGGTGCGGGAGCTGGGGCGCGGGCTGTGTGATGCGATGGTGGTGATCGGCGCACGCTTCCCCCTGCCGCCACTGCCGGAGAGCGTGCTGCTGCTTGACTGCCTCGCCCCGGCCGCCGCCAACAGCATCGGCGTGGATCACCGTTTCGCCGCTGAAACCGCCACCCGCTACTTGGTGGCGCAGGGGCGGCGCAACATCGCCCTGTTTAACTACCCGGCGGGGGACGCCGCCGAAAACACCCTGCTGGGCTACCGGCAGGCACTGGAAAGCCACCTGATCCCTTACCACCGCCAGCGGCTGCCGGACGCCGGCCAGCCGGTGGCAACGGCGCTGGCCACACTGCTGAAGCACGACCCGGGCTGTAATGCGGTGCTGGTCACGGATGACCACCAGGGGCGCGAGGCGATGGCCGCACTGGCCGCGCTGCAACGTGCGGTGCCGCAGCAGGTGATGGTGTTCAGCCTCGGTGGCTCCCAGCCGCCGCCCGGTGCCGCGCCACTGCCTGCCATCGCCTATTCCCTGGATACCCTGGCACGGCAGGTGGTAGAGCGGCTAGCCGGCGGCGGCCACAACACGCCGTTGCGCGGGCAGTTGTTCACCCCCTGAGCGCCGGGTGCGCAATATCGCCGGGGCTTTTTTTTTGCTACACTAACGCCCCGCCCACCCTTACCCAGCGCGTTGATAATGAAGAAAAAAAGGCCAGTGCTTCAGGATGTTGCCGACCGCGTCGGCGTCACCAAAATGACGGTGAGCCGTTTTCTGCGTAACCCGGACCAGGTTTCCGGGGCGTTGCAGGCCAAAATCTCCGCCGCGCTGGATGAGCTGGGCTACATCCCCAACCGGGCACCGGACATTCTCTCCAATGCCAAAAGCCGCGCCATCGGCGTGCTGCTCCCCTCCCTGACCAACCAGGTGTTTGCCGAAGTGCTGCGCGGGATTGAGAGCGTCACCGACGCGCACGGCTACCAGACCATGCTGGCGCACTACGGCTACCATCAGCAGCGCGAGGAGCAGCGGCTCACCTCGCTGCTCTCCTACAACATCGACGGGCTGATCCTCTCTGAACGCCAGCACACGCTGCGCACGCTGAAGATGATTGAAGTGGCGGGGATCCCGGTGGTCGAGCTGATGGACTGCGTCTCACCCTGTCTGGATCTGGCGGTGGGGTTCAATAACTTCGAGGCAGCGCGCCAGATGACGCAGCAGATCATCGGCCGCGGCCACCGCCACGTGGTCTACTTCGGCGCGCGGCAGGACGAAAGGACGCTGATCAAATACCAGGGCTACGAACAGGCGATGCGCGAGTCGGGGTTGCAGCCCGCCAGCGTGATGACCACGCGCTCCTCCTCCTACTCGGCGGGGGGCGAACTGTTGCGCCAGGCGCAGCAGCAGTACCCGAAGATCGACAGCATCTTCTGTACCAATGACGATCTGGCCGTGGGGGCGGTGTTTGAGTGCCAGCGGCAGGGGTTGCGCATCCCGCAGGATATGGCGGTGGCGGGTTTTCACGGCCACGACATCGGCCAGTCGATGGAGCCGCGGCTCGCCAGTGTGCTGACGCCGCGTGAGAAGATGGGGCAGATCGGCGCGGAGCGGCTGCTGGCGCGGCTGCGCGGCGAAAACGTCACGCCGCGGATGATCGACGTCGGCTTTACGCTCTCACCGGGCGGCAGCATCTGAGCTGCCACCCGGCGCGCGCTTAACGCTGGTAGGCTTTCAGCGCCTCCACGCAGCGGCGCACCACTTCCTCGATGTCCGCCCCGTCGATATCCACAAACAGCACATCTTTTTCATCCGCGCCCGGCTCTTCCAGGGCGGCAAACTGCGTTTTCAGCAGGTCGGTCGGCATAAAGTGGCCGCTGCGCGCCTTCATACGCTCCAGGATCACCTCATAACTGCCCTTGAGATAGAGAAACACCATCTTGTCATTGCCTTCGCGCAGCGCATCGCGGTAGCGGCGCTTCAGGGCGGAGCAGACGATAATGCCGTTCTCATTTTTATGGGCCAGGCTGTAGGCGGCGTCGCTCAGGCGAACCAGCCAGGGCGCGCGGTCCTCATCATTCAGCGGCGTACCGCTGCCCATTTTGTCGATATTGGCGCGCGGGTGCAGATCGTCGCCATCGATGAATTTGGCCTTGATGAGGCCTGCGACGCGGGCGCCGACGGTGGTTTTACCGCTGCCTGAAACGCCCATCAAGATAATGCTGTGTCCTGCCATAAGTTTGATCTCTATCTCAAAATGCGAATTTCGCCAGTGACTCGGGTTCCGTATCTTAGCATGTTACCGGTATCATGATACCGGTAACAAGGGGAGATGTGACTACTATCACAGGATAGAACACTCTCCTCTTTTCACATTTACATAACAGAAAGAACCGATTATTCACGCGTCGCCCGCGTGCTGAACCCTGCACCGTTCGCCTCGCCGGCAAACGTCTTATTGAAAACGAACGCGCCCCGACCCACGGGGAGAATGCGGTAAAAAGGTGGAAAACATTATGCCCTTAGTCATCGTCGCGATTGGCGTTGTCCTGTTGCTGATACTTATGATCAAACTGAAATTAAACGGGTTTATCTCCCTGATCCTGGTCGCACTGGCGGTAGGCATCATGCAGGGGATGCCGGTGGACAAAGTGATCGCCGCGATTAAAGCCGGCGTCGGCGGCACGCTCGGCAGCCTGGCGCTGATCATGGGCTTCGGGGCCATGCTCGGCAAACTGCTGGCGGACTGCGGCGGCGCGCAGCGCATCGCCACCACGCTGATCAACAAATTTGGCCGTGACTACATCCAGTGGGCGGTGGTGCTTACCGGCTTTACCGTCGGTTTCGCGCTGTTCTACGAAGTGGGCTTTGTGCTGCTGCTGCCGCTGGTGTTTACCATCGCCGCCTCGGCGCGCATCCCGCTGCTCTATGTCGGCGTGCCGATGGCGGCCGCGCTTTCGGTGACCCACGGCTTCCTGCCGCCGCACCCGGGGCCGACGGCGATCGCCACCCTGTTCCACGCGGACATGGGCAAAACGCTGCTCTACGGCGCGCTGCTCGGCATCCCGACGGTGATCCTGGCCGGGCCGGTTTACGCCCGCTTCCTGAAAGGCATCGACAAGCCGGTGCCGCAGGGGATGTACAACCCGAAAGAGTTCACCGAAGCGGAGATGCCGAGCTTTGGCGTCAGCGTCGCGACCTCGCTGGTGCCGGTTATCCTGATGGCGGCGCGCGCCGTGGCGGAGATGGTGCTGCCGAAGGGCCACGCGCTGCTGCCGTACGCGGAGTTCTTTGGTGACCCGGTGATGGCGACGCTGATTGCCGTGCTGATCGGCATCTTCACCTTTGGCCTTAACCGCGGCCGCCCGATGGAAGATGTGATGCAGACCCTGACCGACTCCATCAAACTGATCGCCATGATGCTGCTGATCATCGGCGGCGGCGGGGCGTTCAAGCAGGTGCTGGTCGAGAGCGGGGTGGACAAATACATCGCCGCGATGATGACCGGCACCAACGTTTCGCCGCTGGTGATGGCGTGGTCCATTGCGGCGGTGCTGCGCATCGCGCTGGGTTCTGCCACCGTGGCCGCCATCACTGCCGGGGGCATCGCCGCGCCGCTGATCGCCACCACCGGCGTCAGCCCGGAACTGATGGTGATCGCCGTCGGCTCCGGCAGCGTGATCTTCTCCCACGTTAACGACCCGGGCTTCTGGCTGTTCAAGGAGTACTTCAACCTGACGATTGTCGAGACGATGAAATCCTGGTCAGCGCTGGAAACCATTATCTCCCTGTGCGGGCTGGCGGGCTGTTTGCTGCTGTCGATGGTGGTGTAAGGCAAGGGTTAAAACTGTAAAGGAGAAAGCGGGCATCAGCCCGCTTTTTTTACATCTGAATAACGCATCTTCTCATTAAACCTGTAAATGATTAACAATGATAATTTAATTATTCTTAAACTTTAATTAACCAAAAATAAATTAATTTCTAATTGATTGATTCCTGACTATTCCCCCTCTCTGTGACGAATTCCCACCGGTTTGCTTTCCGCTTTCTGACTAAATATATTCCTAACTCCGTTACCAAGCTAATCATGTATTTTTAAATTTATACACACAGGGAAGCACCAACATGAAAACCCAAATGAAGAGAGGCGCGCTGTTAACCAGCCTGGCTTTCGCTGCGCTTTGCATGGCGTCATCCGGCTATGCCGCAGATACCGGAAAAGTGAATTTCTCCGGGCGGATTATTGCGCCGCCTTGTGAAGTTGATGCCGCAAATAGCGTGACCAATGTCCCGGCATTCAGCAGCGTGGGGGCCAATGCCTTTAACGACCAGATTGGCGTTGAAGGAAGTGAGAGCCGGGATTTTGATATTGTCCTGAAAAATTGCCCGACCAATACCAGCCTGAATATCGGCTTCAGCGGCCCCACAGACGGCGAAAATACCACGCTGGCGGTGGATCAAAGCAGCGCCGGTCAAGGGGTAGGGGTTGTGGTATATCACAAGGGCAGCACTGATAAGGTGAAATTCGATTCGTCGGTAGACGCCACCTACAATAAAACGCTGGATGCCACCGGCGATTCTACCTTCTCGTATACCGCGAAATTAATCTCGACCAAAACCACCAGTGAAATGACCAACGGTGATTTTACCGCCTCAGCCGATTTCACTGTGTATTACCCGTAATCATTATTTGTCAGAAACAAGGGGAGACGCCTCCCCTTATTTCGCTGTTATTGTGAGTGCCTGTGATGAAAACCCGGCTGTTGACGCTGTTACTGCCATTGATGCTGACCTTATCCGGTACCGCCAGTGCCGGTGTGGTCGTGGGCGCTACCCGCATTGTTTATCATGCCGGCCAACAGGAAGTGCAGTTGCCGGTTAAAAATAACGATCGTGACACCAGCCACCTGGTGCAGTCCTGGGTCAGTAATATTGACGATCAGGGCAAACCCGATTTTATTGTCACCCCGCCGCTGTTTAAGCTGGGCGCGGAGCGTGAAATGCTGCTGCATTTTATCTATTCCGGCGCGGAAAAAGGGCTGCCGCAGGATCGGGAATCGGTATTCTGGGCGAATATTAAATCGATTGCCGCGACGCCTGACGCCTTAAAAGATAAAAGCAAATTACAGATTGCGGCAAAAACCCGGATCAAACTCTTTTATCGCCCGGCCGCGCTGACAGATAAAGCGGCCCAGGAGGCATATAAAAAGCTGACGTTTTCCCGCCAGGGAAATACATTGCGCGTCACCAACCCGACCCCTTTTTATATCACGTTACAGGAACTCTCTGTCGGCGGAATGAATGTGACGTCACCGGAAAACAGCCTGCCGGCTGTTTCGATGATGATTGCGCCTTCCCGTGAACAACGTTATTCCCTGCCGGCAAAGGCGAAGGGAAAAGTGCAATGGTCAGCCATCACCGATTACGGCGGAAAAACCAAACCCCTGAGCGCGGAATTACCGTAACTCACGCGGGTATTTTCATGCCGGGTACTTTTCGCTGGTATAGCTAACGCGGGATGTCATGATGAAATCGATTACTGTCACCTTACTCAGGCGCTTTCCGCACGCCCCGCTGTTTATTTGCCTGTTATTTGCCGCGCCCGCGCTGTTTGCCGGGGAAGAATTTAACCTGAATGCGCTGGAATTTAATTCCCCGCTGGAGCATACCGCCTCGCTGAAACAATTTATCCATAATAATGCGCTGATGCCCGGGAATTATCTTACGGCGGTCTACGTCAATAACGACTATTACGGCCAGCTCAGCGTCCGCTATCTGTTGTCGGCGGATAAGAAGGCGTTGGTTCCGCAGTTTACCCGCGCCGAGCTGCACGCGTTTGGCGTGAAAGTCGAGGCTGTCCCGGCGCTGAAAACGCTGGCAGATACCCAGCTGTTAGGCGACCTGGCCCGTTATGTGCCCGGCGCACGCTATGACTTTCAGCCGGACACCCAACGGCTCGACATCCGCATCCCGCAGGTGGCGCTGGACCAGCACGCCCGGGACTACATCGACCCTGCCCAGTGGGATGACGGGCTGCCCGCGTTCCTGCTCGACTACTACTACAGCGGTGCGCGCGAGCGCCGCGCACAGGGCGACAATACCGAGAACCACTACCTCAACCTCAACGCCGGGCTGAACCTCGGGGCCTGGCGGTTGCGCCACGCCTCGGGCTACAGCAGCGACGAGGAGGGCGCGCAGTCGCGCTATACCTACCTGCAACGTGACATCAAACCCTGGCGCAGCCAACTGGTGCTGGGCGAAACCTACACCGCCGGGGACATTTTCGACAGCGTGTCACTCACCGGCCTGCGGCTGGAAACCGACACTGACATGCTGCCGTTCAGCGAACAGGGGTTCGCGCCCACCCTCCGCGGCATTGCGCAGAGCGACGCCAAAGTCACGGTGAAGCAGAACGGCTATGTGATCTATCAGACTTACGTCGCACCGGGGCCGTTTGAAATCAACGACCTCAATCAGGTCTCCTCGGGCAGTGATCTCGACGTCACCGTCACCGAAGCGGACGGCAGCGAACACCGGTTCACCCAGGCCAGCGCCTCGGTGCCGATCATGCAGCGCCAGGGCGCGCTGAAATATAGCCTGGCCGGAGGGCGCTACCGCAGTGAAGAGAACGACGCCGCGCCGGATTTCGCCCAGGCGACGCTGATCTACGGCCTGCCGCACGGCGTCACACTTTACGGCGGCGGGCAGGGAGCGGCGTTTTATCAGGCGGCGGCCCTGGGGCTGGGGGTTGACCTCCACACATTCGGGTCGCTCTCATTCGATGCCACCGCCGCCGCCAGCGATCTGGACGACGGCAACGGCACGCACCGCGGCACCTCCTACCGGGCGCAATATGCCAAAAGCCTGGACGCCACCCAGACCACCCTGACGCTGGCGAGTTACCGCTACTCCACCGACGGGTTTTATACCTTTGAAGAGGCCACTGAGCGGCGGGCCGGTTACGCGGAGGAGGGCATCTACGCCTATCGCGACAGCAACACCCGCCGCAGCCGCCTTCAGCTCACGGTTAACCAGCCGCTGGGGAAGTGGGGGGCGCTGTACGCCTCCGGCTACCAGCAGGATTATTGGGAGATGGGCGGGCATGAGCGCAACCTCAGCGTCGGGGTGAACTCGTCGGTTGAGCGGGTGCGCTATTCGCTGAACTACACCCAGACCCAGACCCCCGGTGAAGCGGTGGACAAGCAGATCGCGTTTACCCTCAGCGTGCCGCTGGATAAATGGCTGCCCAACGCCTGGGCCAACTACAACCTGAACCGCACGCTGGGCGGCAGCGCCACCCACCAGCTGGGCATGAGCGGCACCGCCCTGGCAGACAATAACCTGAGCTACAACCTCCAGCAGAGTTTCACCCCGGATAAGGGCAGCACCAGCAGCAGCGCCTCGGCCACTTATCGCGGATCGCAGGCGGTGGCGACGCTGGGGTACAACACCTCGCCGGAGAACCGGCAAATTAACTACAGCCTGCAAGGCGGGCTGGTGGTGCACCCCTACGGCGTCACGCTGGCGCAATCCCTGCCGGAAACCGTGGCGCTGGTGCGCGCGCCGGGGGCCGCCGGGGTCAGCGTGGAGAATAAAATGGGGCTTTATACTGACCGCCGCGGCTACGCCGTGGTGCCGGACCTCGCCAGCTACCGGAAAAACCGCATCGCCCTGAATACCCAGGGCAAGCAGGGGCTGGATATTCCTGAACCGGTGCAGACGGTGATCCCGGGCAAAGGGGCGGTGGTACTGGCCGATTTTGAGACCCGCATCGGCAGCCGGATGCTGGTGGCCCTGCGTTATGGCCATAAGCCGGTGCCGTTCGGGGCGATCGCCGCCGTCAGCGGCAACAGCGGGCTGACGGGCATTGTCGGTGAAGAGGGCGAGGTCTACCTGAGCGGCATCAACCACCGCACGGTGCTGGAGGTGAAATGGGGCGATGAACCCTACGAACAGTGCCGCGCCACCCTCACGCCGCCTAAAAATGCCAAAGGATCGGTTGCCGTGGTGCGGCAAACGGCCCTCTGCCGCTAACCTGAGAGAACGTAACTGATGCTGACCCCTCTTTTTCGCCTGAAACCCCTCTGCCTGGCGGCCGTGGCGCTCACCGGCCTGCTGGCCGCCCAGGAGTGCCTGGCCGGGGCCTGTTACTTCGCCGGCGGAGCCACCACCTCCACCGCCATGATGACCCTGCCTGCCGAGATCAAGGTACAGCAGGGCGCGCCGGTAAGCACCGTGCTCGGCAC
Source organism: Chimaeribacter coloradensis (assembly GCF_002858715.1). Classification (GTDB taxonomy): domain Bacteria; phylum Pseudomonadota; class Gammaproteobacteria; order Enterobacterales; family Enterobacteriaceae; genus Chimaeribacter; species Chimaeribacter coloradensis. Next base: position 131,021 of record NZ_PJZH01000005.1, read on the forward strand.
CTGGGACGCCGCCAACGGGCGCACAAACATCACCTGTTCGGCCACCTTCAGCACCTGGGTGGGGTATGACATCCTCACCGCCGCCGACGAAGTGCCGGGGGTGCGCCACGCCTATAAAACCAATGTCCCCGGCATCGGCGTGCGCGGCTGGAGCGGCAATGACTCCCGCTACCTGATCAGCGACCGCAGTGCGCTGTTACCTAAGCACATCGGCAGCAGCAACAATGACGCGATCGCCGGCTATGTGCCGTCGGCGAACTACCGCATCCAGCTGGTGGTAACCGGCCCGGTTGAGGACGGTACGCTGGATCTCAGCAAATTTACCGCCGGGCTGTGGTATGACGACCTGCTGGCAACGCGGCTGCAATTTACCTCCCCGACCATCCATGTGATCGCCAACGCCTGCGAGATCCAGACCGGGGAGATTCAGGTGCCGCTGGGCGACACCTCCGCCGCCCAACTTGACCAGCCGGGGAAGACGTCGGCACCGGTGGCGTTCAATGTGGGCCTGCTGTGTGACGCCGGTACCAACGTCAATATCACCTATACCGGGCCTGTCGTCAGCGGGCGGCCGGACACGCTGCAACTTGATAACGCCACGGCACCGGGCAGCGCCAAAGGGGTGGGGGTGCAGATTCTCCAGGCCAACAGCAGCACGCCGCTGCAATTCGGCAAAGAGTACACCATGCAGCAGGCGGTGCCTGCGGGGGCGCTGACCCTGCCGTTCCAGGCGCGCTACATCCGGCTCGACAGCGCATTAGAGCAGGGTGAGGCCAATGCCACCGCGACGTTTGAGATGACCTACCGGTAGGGGGAAACAGAACGGGCCGGGCGGCCCGCTCCGGTAAAAGGGGGCTAAATCTTCAGATAGGCGCGGATGCCGTCGAGGAACATTTGGGTAGAGAGCATCACCAGGATCAGCCCCATCAGCCGCTCCAGGGCGCTGACGCCCTTGTCGCCCAGCAGGCGCAGGAAGAGGTCAGAGAGCATCAGGATCGCCACCGAGATCCCCCAGGCGATCAGCAGCGCCAGCACCAGGTGCGAGAGCTGGTTCGGGTACTGGTGGGAGAGCAGCATCAGCGCCGCCAGAATCGACGGCCCCGCCACCAGCGGGATCGCCAGCGGCACCAGGAACGGCTCCTCGCCCGCTGACAGCCCGGTGCTGTTGGACTCGTGCGACGGGAAAATCATCTTAATCGCGATCAAAAACAGGATAATCCCGCCGGAGATGGAAACCGTCTCGGTACGCAGGTTCAGGAAGGCCAGAATTTTTTCCCCGGCAAACAGGAAGACCAGCATCAGCAGCAGCGCGATCAGCATTTCACGGATCACAATCACCCGGCGGCGCTTCGGCTCCAGGTGCTTCAGCACCGACATAAAAATCGGCAGGTTGCCGAGCGGGTCCATGATTAAAAACAGCAACACCGTTGCCGCGATCATTTCAGTCATCATTACCTCAGAGTAAGTCACCGGCCTTACCGGCAGAATATTCTTTTATTTTTCGGCGAAGCGATGGTTCATGCTGCCTTCACGGGCACAGCCCGCGCACTCCCCCGCCACCTGCGCGGAGTATATTAGCAACTCTGCTAACCCGCACGATGACATCGAATAAATTCACTTGCGACTTCTTATACATTTTGTAAGGTGGAGGGCACACGGCGTTCCCGGCGCCACCCCCCTCTCTTCACCCCTTACACCACAGGGCAAGTAATTATGAAAAATGTAGGTTTCGTTGGCTGGCGCGGCATGGTCGGCTCGGTACTCATGCAACGCATGGTAGAAGAGCGCGATTTTGATGCTATCCGCCCGGTCTTCTTCTCCACCTCCCAGCACGGCCAGGCGGCTCCGGCCTTCGGCGGCCAGCAGGGCACATTGCAGGATGCGTCCGATATTGAGGCGCTGCGCGCGCTGGACATTATCATCACCTGCCAGGGCGGGGACTACACCAACGAAATTTATCCGAAACTGCGCGCCAGCGGCTGGCAGGGCTACTGGATTGATGCCGCCTCCTCGCTGCGCATGAAGGATGACGCCATCATCATCCTCGACCCGGTCAACCATGATGTGATCCGCCAGGGCGTGGACCGCGGCATCAAAACCTTCGTGGGCGGCAACTGCACCGTGAGCCTGATGCTGATGTCCCTGGGCGGCCTGTTCGCACAGGATCTGGTGGAGTGGGTGTCGGTCGCGACCTATCAGGCCGCTTCCGGCGGCGGCGCGCGCCATATGCGTGAGCTGCTGACCCAGATGGGGATGCTGCACAACAACGTGGCGAAAGAGCTGCAGGACCCGGCCTCCGCAATCCTCGACATCGAGCGCAACGTCACGGCGCTGACCCGCAGCGGCACCCTGCCGACCGAGCAGTTCGGCGCGCCGCTGGCAGGCAGCCTGATCCCGTGGATCGACAAGGCGCTTGAGAACGGCCAGAGCAAGGAAGAGTGGAAAGGGCAGGCGGAGACCAACAAAATCCTCAACACCCAGACGCTGATCCCGGTGGATGGCCTCTGCGTGCGCATCGGTGCGCTGCGCTGCCACAGCCAGGCGTTCACCATCAAGATGAAGAAAGATGTCTCGATCCCGGAGATCGAAACCCTGCTGGCCTCCCACAATGACTGGGTGCGGGTGATCCCGAATGACCGCGACCTGACGGTGCGTGAACTGACCCCGGCCGCAGTGACCGGCACACTGAACACCCCGGTCGGCCGCCTGCGCAAGCTGAACATGGGGCCGGAGTACCTCTCCGCCTTCACCGTCGGCGACCAGCTGCTGTGGGGCGCGGCAGAGCCGCTGCGCCGCATGTTGCGCATCCTGCTCTGATCCTGAACCTGAGAGGCACCTGCGGGTGCCTCTTTTTTTGCCTTTTTCCGCCTGTTTTCCCCTTTATTCCCCTTGCTTTTTTCCCCTCAGGCAGGGCGTTTCTTTACGCAGTAAAAATCCTTGTACTTTGGCACGTTTCTTTACCGCCATTGACTATGCTTAGCAGGATGAGCCGGACGGCCCCTTGTCTGCGGGATAATCTTAAAAAAGTTGTAAATGATTGCCGTGGCTCACGCTTTTAACGATAAAAGGGATAAATGATGGGTCAGGACGATCATTTGGTACTTAAATGAATTTATTGATTTTATTGCTGCCATTAATCACAGGATGAAATGCCATGTCAGTTCTTCCCGATCAACATGTGATCAACCAACTTATTGCCGGCCACTATGCCGACCCTTTCTCCCTGCTGGGTATGCACAAAGTGGCTGCCGGGCTGGAGGTGCGGGCACTGCTGCCCGACGCGCGTGAAGTCTGGGTGATTGACGCCCAAAGCAACCGGAAAGTGGCTAACCTGCATTGCCGCGATGAGCGTGGTTTTTTTGTCGGGTTGCTGCCGCGCCGCAAAAATCCTTTCCATTATCAGCTCCAGGTGAAGTGGGAAAACGACACGGTCATTATGGAAGACCCGTACCGCTTCGGCCCGCTGTTGCAGGATCTCGACATCTGGCTGCTCTCGGAAGGCACGCACCTGCGGCCCTATGAGCGCATGGGCGCGCACCCCACCACGCTGGATGGCGTAGAAGGGGTGAGTTTCGCCGTCTGGGCGCCGAACGCCATCCGGGTGTCGGTGGTCGGGGAGTTCAACTTCTGGGACGGCCGCCGCCACCCGATGCGCCAGCGCAAAGAGAACGGCATCTGGGAGCTGTTTTTGCCGGGCGTGAAAGCGGGGCAACTCTATAAATATGAGATCATCGACTGCCGCAGCCACACCCGCCTGAAGGCTGACCCCTATGCCTTTGAGGCACAGATGCGCCCGGAAACCGCTTCGCTGATCAGCCCGCTGCCTGCCCCGGTGCCGCGCACCGCCGAGCGCCAGCGCGCCAATGATTTCGACCGTCCGATCTCCATCTATGAAGTGCACCTCGGCTCCTGGCGCCGCCATACGGACAACAACTTCTGGCTGAGCTACGGCGAGCTGGCGGACCAGCTGATCCCCTACGTCAAAGAGATGGGGTTCACCCACATCGAACTGATGCCGATCAACGAGCACCCGTTTGACGGCAGCTGGGGCTACCAGCCGCTCGGCATGTATGCGCCGACCCAGCGCTACGGCTCGCCGGAGGAGTTCCGCGCCTTTATTGAAAAAGCGCATGAGGAGGGGATCAATGTAATTCTTGACTGGGTGCCGGGCCACTTCCCGAGTGATGACCACGGCCTGGCGCAGTTTGACGGCACCGCGCTGTATGAGTACGCCGACCCGCGCGAAGGCTTCCACCAGGACTGGAACACCCTGATCTACAACTATGGCCGCCACGAAGTGCGTAACTACCTGGCGGGCAACGCCTTCTACTGGGTAGAGCGCTACGGCATCGACGCCCTGCGGGTGGATGCGGTGGCCTCAATGATCTACCGCGACTACAGCCGCGCCGAAGGGCAGTGGGTGCCGAACTACTACGGCGGCCGCGAAAACCTCGAGGCGATCGCCTTCCTGCGCTACACCAACCAGACGCTGGGCAAAGCGCTGCCGGGTGCGGTGACGCTGGCGGAAGAGTCCACTGACTACCCCGGCGTAACCAACCCGCCGGACGCCGGGGGCCTGGGCTTCCACTACAAGTGGAACCTCGGCTGGATGCACGACACGCTTAACTACTTCAAGCTCGACCCGGTCTACCGCAAGCACCACCACAACCAGCTCACTTTCGGGATGCTCTACGCCTACACCGAAAACTTCGTGCTGCCGATCTCTCACGATGAGGTGGTACACGGCAAAGGTTCCGTGCTCGACCGGATGCCGGGCGACACCTGGCAGAAGTTCGCCAACCTGCGCGCCTACTACGGCTTTATGTGGGCGCACCCCGGCAAAAAACTGCTGTTCATGGGCTGCGAGTTCGCCCAGGGGCGCGAGTGGAACTTCGACAGCAGCCTCGACTGGCACCTGCTGGAAGAGGGCTATGACGGCTGGCACAGCGGCGTGCAGCAGCTGGTGCGCGACCTCAACCACACCTACCAGCAGCAGCCCACGCTCTATGAGCTGGACTACCAGCCGCAGGGCTTTGACTGGCTGGTGGTGGACGACAGCGAAAACTCGGTGTTCGCCTTTGTGCGCCGCGACCGCGCCGGGAATGAGCTGATCGCCGTGAGTAACTTCACGCCGGTGCCGCGTTATGAGTACCGCATCGGCATCGACACCCCCGGCACCTACCGCGAGATCCTGAATACCGACTCAGAATTCTATCGCGGCAGCAACGTCGGCAATCAGGGGGTGATCGAGAGCCAGGACGTCGGCAGCCACCACCGCCCGCACTCGCTGGTGCTGACCATCCCGCCGCTGGCGACGCTCTACCTGGTGCGGGAGGGGGAATGACGGCGCTGGAAAACGGCAGGCCTGACCCGGCAGGCGCGCGGGCGGATGAACACGGCATCAACTTCAGCGTGTTCTCGGCCCATGCCACCGGCATTGACCTCTGCTTGTTTGACGAACAGGGCAATGAACAGCGCCTGCCGCTGCCGGGCCGCACCGGCAACTGGTGGCATGGCTTCCTGCCGGGCGGCCAGCCCGGCCAGCGTTACGGCTTCCGCGCTGACGGCCCGTTTGAGCCGCGCCAGGGCCACCGCTTCAACCCGCATAAACTGCTGCTGGACCCCTGCGCCCGCGCGGTAGAGGGCGAAGTCATGGACGACCCGCGCCTGCACGGCGGCTACGACCAGCCGGACGGGCAGGACAGCGCCGCCGTCGCGCCGAAAAGCGTGGTGGTTGCGCCGGAATATGACTGGGAAGGGGACGCACCGCTGCGCACGCCGTGGGGGCAGACGGTGATTTACGAGGCCCATGTGCGCGGGCTGACCAAACTGCACCCGGCGATCCCGGCGCCGATCCGCGGCACCTTCGCGGCACTGGCGCACCCGGTGATGATCAAGCACTTTACCGATCTGGGCATCACCACGCTGGAGCTGCTGCCGATCCAGCACTTTGCCGATGAGCCGCGCCTCCAGCGCGAGGGGCTGAGCAACTACTGGGGCTACAACCCGCTGGCGCTCTATGCGCTGGAGCCAACCTACGCCAGCCAGGCAGCGCCGGAGGCGGCGATCAACGAATTCCGCGACGCGGTGAAAACGCTGCATCAACACGGGATTGAGGTGATCCTCGACATCGTCTTTAACCACACTGCTGAGATCGACCTCACCGGCCCGACGCTCTCCCTGCGCGGGCTGGACAACAAAAGCTACTACTGGCTGCACGACAACGGCGACTACGACAACGTGACCGGCTGCGGTAACGCCATCCGGCTGACCTCACCGGAAACGGTGGCATGGGCGATCGGCTGCATGCGCTACTGGCTGGAGGAATTCCACGTTGACGGCTTCCGCTTTGACCTCGCGCCGGTGCTTGGGCGCACCCCGGCGTTCTCCCGCGAGGCACCGCTGTTCAGGGCGATGCTCGCTGACCCGGTGATCTCGCAGTGCAAACTGATCGCCGAACCCTGGGACATCGGCCTTGGCGGCTATCAGCTCGGCCAGTTCCCCGCGCCGTTCGCCGAGTGGAATGACCGCTTCCGTGACGACATCCGCCGCTTCTGGTTGCAGGGGCACCTGCCGCTGGGGCAGTTCGCCACCCGCCTCGCCGGGTCGCAGGATCTCTTCGGCCATGACGGGCGGCAACCCATTGCCGGCATCAATATGCTGACCGCCCACGACGGCTTCACCTTGCGGGACACCGTGAGTTTTAACCATAAACACAACCAGGCCAACGGTGAGCACAACCGCGACGGGGCGAACGAGAACCACAGCAACAACCACGGCCACGAGGGGCTGGACGCGGATGACGCCGTCAACGCGCGCCGCCGCCGCTCGCAGCACGCCCTGCTGGCGACCCTGCTCCTGGCGCAGGGCACGCCGATGCTGCTGGCCGGGGATGAACAGGGCCAGAGCCAGCAAGGGAACAATAACGCCTACTGCCAGGACTCCGCGCTGACCTGGCTTGACTGGGCCGGGGCGGACACCGCCCTGACTGCGTTTACCGCCGCGCTTGTGCGCCTGCGCCGCCGGATCCCCGCGTTGCAACATGGGAACTGGTGGCAGGAGGGTGAGGACGTGCGGTGGTTTAACGGCCAGGGGCAGCCGATGACGGTGCAACGCTGGGAGCGGGGGCCGCAACAGCAGTTGCAGATCCTGCTGTCGGGCAGGTGGTTGCTGGTCATTAATGCCTCAGAGCAGAACGATGATATGGCACTACCGCCGGGCGCCTGGGAGGCGGTTGACCCGTTTAATCAGGAAACCAACCGGCCGGAGCATGGGCTCTGGCATGCCCCCGCGCGTGGCCTCTGCGTGTTTGCGCGGGAATAAAAAAAGAAAAGGAGTCAGCCATGGTTAAGTTCGATAACGAAGATGCCTTGATGCTGGCCAGGCAGCTGCCCGCCGATTCGGTGGCACTGATTCTGGCCGGGGGCCGTGGCTCGCGGCTGAAAGATCTGACCTCTACCCGTGCAAAACCCGCCGTCCATTTTGGCGGCAAATTCCGCATTATCGATTTTGCCCTGTCGAACTGCCTGAATTCCGGCATCCGGCGCATCGGCATTATCACCCAGTACCAGTCGCATACCCTGGTGCAGCATATCCAGCGCGGCTGGTCGTTCCTCAACGAGGAGATGAACGAGTTTGTTGACCTGCTGCCCGCCCAGCAGCGCAACGAAGAGGATAACTGGTACAAGGGCACAGCAGATGCGGTTTACCAGAACCTGGACATCATCCGCCGCTACGGTGCCAAGTACATCGTGATCCTGGCGGGTGACCACATCTACAAGATGGATTACTCGCGGATGCTGATCGACCACGTGCAGAAAGACGCGGAGTGTACCGTCGCCTGTATGCCGGTGCCGATCGCAGAAGCGCGCGATTTCGGCGTGATCCATGTGGATGACGAGGGGCGCGTGCGCGACTTTGTTGAAAAACCAGCCAATCCGCCTGCGATGCCGGGCAATCCTGACCTGGCGCTGGCGAGCATGGGCATCTACATTTTTAATGCCGATTTCCTGTTCCGCCTGCTGGAGGAGGATCGCCGGCTGCCGGAATCGGAGCGTGACTTCGGTAAAGACTTGATCCCGAAAATCACCCAGCAGGGCAAAGCCTGGGCGCACCCGTTCACGCTCTCCTGCGTGACCTCCAGCGCCAATGCCAAACCTTACTGGCGTGACGTCGGGACGCTGTATGCCTACTGGCGTGCCAACCTTGACCTCGCTTCGGTAACCCCGGAGCTGGACATGTATGACCGCCGCTGGCCGATACGCACCCACATGGAGCCGTTGCCGCCGGCAAAATTTGTCCAGGATCGGTCCGGCAGCCACGGCATGACCATGAACTCACTGGTGTCGGGGGGCTGTATTGTCTCCGGCTCGGTGGTGGTGCATTCCGTGCTGTTCCCGCGGGTGCGGGTGAATTCGTTTTGTACCATCGACTCATCGGTGCTGCTGCCGGATGTCAATATAGGCCGTTCCTGCCGTTTACGGCGCTGCATTATTGATCGTGCCTGCCATATTCCGGAGGGCATGGTGATCGGCGAAAACGCGGATGAAGATAGCCGCCGTTTTTACCGTTCCGATGAAGGAATTGTGTTAGTTACCCGGGCGATGCTGGCCAGGTTGGAAGGCGAACGCGCGCAGTAATCACTGCCGGGATGCGCAACAGCTTGGGTGAAGCCAGGCCCGCGGATCAGGAACCGCCGCGGGTCTTTTTCGCCCCCCAGAATGTCTTACGTTGATGTCCGGCCGCAGAAGCGCCGGAGCCGACAATCAGGAGCGACGATGCAGGTTTTACATGTGTGTTCTGAGCTTTTCCCCCTGCTGAAAACCGGCGGGTTGGCAGATGTAACCGGTGCGCTGCCCGCCGCCCAAATCGCGGAAGGGACCGACGTCCGCGTACTTATCCCTGGTTTCCCTGACATTATGCAGGGGATCCCGGACACCGAGCTGGTGCGGAATATTGATACCTTTGCCGGGCCGGTCGGGGTGCGTTTCGGCCACTTCCGCGGGGTGGGGGTCTATGTGATTGATGCGCCTGCGCTGTTTGACCGCGCCGGCAGCCCGTACCACGATCAGTCACTCTATGCCTACCCGGATAACCACCGGCGCTTTGCGCTGCTGGGCTGGATCGCCAGTGAGATGGCGCTGGGGCTGGATAATTTCTGGACGCCGGACATCGTGCATGCCCACGACTGGCATGCCGGGATGGCGTGCGCCTATATCGCCGCGCGCGGCCACCCGGTGAAAACGGTGTTCACGGTGCATAACCTCGCCTACCAGGGGCTGTTCTCCGCCGCGCACCTGCAGGAATTGCAGATCCCGGAATCCTTCTTCCAGGTCTACGGGCTGGAGTTCTACGGGCAGATCTCCTTCCTCAAGGCCGGGCTGTTCTTTGCTGACCACATCACTGCCGTCAGCCCGACCTACGCCCATGAGATTACCCTGCCGGCCTACGGCTACGGCATGGAGGGGCTGCTTCAGGAGCGCGAGAGTGAAGGGCGGCTCAGCGGCATCCTGAACGGCGTGGATGAGGCGATCTGGGACCCGCAGACCGACATTCTGCTGTCAGCGCGCTACAGTGCCGATAACCTCAAAGCGAAAGCGATCAACAAAGCTTACCTGCAACGGGTGATGGGGCTGGATGTCGATGACACCAAGCCGGTCTTCTCGGTGGTGAGCCGCCTGACCAGCCAGAAAGGGCTGGATCTGGTGCTGGGCGCGCTGCCGAGCATCCTGGAGCAGGGCGGGCAGATGGTGATCCTCGGGGCGGGTGACGCGGTGCTGCAACAGGCATTCCTGGCGGCCGCGGCGGACTACCCCGGCCAGGTCGGGGTGCAGATCGGTTACCACGAGGCGTTCTCCCACCGCATCATCGGCGGCGCGGATGTGATTCTGGTGCCGAGCCGCTTTGAACCGTGCGGTCTGACGCAGCTTTACGGCCTGAAATACGGCACGCTGCCGTTGGTGCGCCGCACCGGCGGGCTGGCCGACACGGTAGTGGATTGCTCACTGGAGAACCTGGCCGACGGCACCGCCAGCGGCTTTGTGTTTGAAGACAGCACGTCAGAGGCATTGAGCCAGGCGGTACGCCGGGCGATGGTGCTCTGGACGCGCCAGAAACACTGGCGGCACGTGCAGCAACACGCCATGAGCCTGGACTTCACCTGGCAGGTGGCCGCTCACGCCTACAAGCTGCTCTACACGCGCCTGTTAAGTTAAGGCCGGAGACCCGGCCGGGGGTGCTGCGGCACCCCTGTCACGATCACGATTCGTCAGGCCACGGCGCGATCCGGCGGTGCGGCCAATGTCATCAGGCGGTTGCAGTATTCATCTGAATGGGAAACGCTATGACTTCACCTTTTAACTACACCTCACCGACCGTCAGCGTTGAGGCGCTCAAGCACTCCATCGCTTATAAACTGATGTTTATGGTGGGTAAAGACCCGTCGATCGCCAACAAGCACGACTGGCTTAACGCCTCCCTGTATGCGGTGCGTGACCGCATGGTCGAGCGCTGGCTGCGCTCCAACCGCGCGCAGCTGTCGCAGGATGTGCGCCAGGTCTACTACCTGTCGATGGAGTTCCTGCTCGGCCGGACGCTCTCCAACGCCCTGCTCTCGATGGGCATCTATGACGATCTGCGTCAGGCGCTGAACGAAATGGGGCTGGACCTGAACGAACTGATCGAAGAAGAGAACGACCCCGGCCTCGGCAACGGCGGCCTGGGGCGGCTGGCGGCCTGTTTCCTCGACTCCCTGGCGACGCTGGGCCTGCCGGGGCGCGGCTACGGCATCCGCTATGAGTACGGCATGTTCGCGCAGAAAATCGTGAACGGCGAGCAGAAAGAGTCACCGGACAACTGGCTGGAGTACGGCAACCCGTGGGAATTCCCGCGCCACAACACCCGCTATAAAGTGCGTTTTGGCGGCCGTATCCAGCAGGAGGGGGCGAAAACCCGCTGGCTGGAGACGGAAGAGATCCTGGCCTGCGCCTATGATCAGGTGATCCCCGGGTTTGACACCGACGCCGCCAACACCCTGCGGCTCTGGGGCGCGCAGGCGAGCACCGAGATCAACCTCGGCAAATTTAACCAGGGCGACTACTTCGCCGCGGTCGAAGACAAAAACCATTCGGAGAACGTGTCACGGGTGCTCTACCCCGACGACTCCACCTACTCCGGGCGCGAGCTGCGGCTGCGGCAGGAGTATTTCCTGGTCTCCGCCACCGTGCAGGACATCCTCAACCGCCACTGGATGATGCACCAGACCTTCGAAAACCTGGCTGACAAAATCGCCATCCACCTGAACGACACCCACCCGGTGCTGGCGATCCCGGAGCTGATGCGCCTGCTGATTGATGACCATAAATTCAGCTGGCAGAAAGCCTGGGACGTGGCCAGCCGCGTCTTCTCCTACACCAACCATACGCTGATGACCGAGGCGCTGGAGACCTGGCCGGTGGACATGCTCGGCAAGATCCTGCCGCGCCACCTGCAACTGATCTTCGAGATCAACGACAACTTCCTGAAGTTTGTCGCGGAAAAGGTGCCGGATGACCTGGATCTTCAGGCGCGTGTGTCGATCATCGATGAAAACCACGGCCGCCGGGTGCGTATGGCCTGGCTGGCGGTGATCGCCAGCCATAAAGTGAACGGCGTCTCTGAACTGCACTCGGAGCTGATGGTGCAGTCGCTGTTTGCCGATTTCGCCCGCCTCTACCCGGACCGCTTCTGCAACAAAACCAACGGCGTGACGCCGCGCCGCTGGCTGGCGCTGGCCAACCCGCCGCTCGCTTCGGTGCTGGATGACAGCATCGGCCAGACCTGGCGCACCGATCTCAGCCAGCTCAGCGAGCTGACCCAGAACGTGGACTACCCGAGCTTCCTGCAGGCGCTGCAAAAAGCCAAGCTGGAGAACAAACGGCGGCTGGCGGTCTATATCGCCCGCCAGCTCAATACCGTGGTGAATGCTGCCTCGATGTTTGATGTGCAGATCAAGCGCATCCATGAGTACAAACGCCAGTTGCTCAACGTGCTGCACGTCATCACCCGGTATAACCGCATCCTGGCGGAGCCGGAGCGGGACTGGGTGCCGCGCACGGTGATCTTCGCCGGGAAAGCGGCCTCGGCCTACTACGCCGCCAAGCAGATCATCCGTTTGATCAACGACGTGGCGCAGGTGATCAACAACGATCCGCGCGCCCACGCCAAGCTGAAAGTGGTCTTCATCCCGAACTACAGCGTGAGCCTGGCGCAGCTGATCATCCCGGCGGCGGATCTCTCTGAACAGATCTCGCTGGCCGGCACCGAGGCCTCGGGCACCAGTAACATGAAATTCGCCCTGAACGGCGCGCTGACCATCGGCACGCTGGACGGTGCCAACGTGGAGATGCTGGAGCATGTGGGTAAAGAGAATATCTTTATCTTCGGCAACACCACCGAGGAGGTGGAGGCACTGCGCCGCAACGGCTACAACCCGCACCAGTATTACGAGCAGGACCACGAGCTGCACCAGGTGCTGACGCAGATCGCCACCGGGGTATTCAGCCCCAGCGAACCGAAGCGCTACAGCAACCTGTTCGACTCGCTGGTTAACCTCGGGGACTACTACCAACTGCTGGCGGACTACCGCAGCTACGTCGACACCCAGGACAAAGTGGACGAGCTCTACCAGCAACCGGAAGAGTGGACGCGCCGCACGCTGCTGAACATCGCCAACATGGGCTACTTCTCCGCCGACCGCACCATCCAGGAGTACGCCGACGAGATCTGGCACATCAAACCGGTCAAACTCTGACGCTGTACGCTTCCCCGCTGTGACCGGCGCTGAAGCGGCGACGAAAAAACAAAAAGCCCGGCATCATGGCCGGGCTTTTTTATGGCGTTACGCGGCAGATCAGGAAGCCAGCGACAGCTTTTTCACCGGGGTAAGTGTTACCGGGGTGGTGTGGCTCGCGAGCCAGGCGGCGACGCGCTGCTGCTGTGCCTCATCCAGCCACATGCCGATCTTGGTGCGGCGCCAGATGGCATCGTCCAGCTCTTTCACCCACTCTTTCTCGACCAGATAGCGCAACTCTGCTTCATAGAAGTGGTGGCCGAAATCTTCACCCAGATCCGCCAGGCTGTTGGCCCCGGCCAGGATCAGCTCACTGTGGCTGCCGTAGGTGTTGGTCAGGCGGCGCGCCAGGGATTCCGGCAGCCAGCTATGTTTACGGCGCAGTTGCGCGGCGTAGCTGTCACGGTCACCGCCGATGTCACCCCCCGGCAGGCTGCCGTTTTTGGTCCAGGCCGGGCCGGCGCTCGGGTAGTATTTCGCCAGCTTCTCCATCGCATGTTCCGCCAGCTTACGGTAAGTGGTCAGCTTGCCGCCAAACACCGACAGCAGCGGGGCCTGGCCCTGGTCGTCATGCACGTCCAGCGTGTAGTCACGGGTCACGGCCTGCGGTGAGTCAGACTCATCATCACACAGTGGGCGCACGCCGGAGTAACTCCAGACGATGTCCTGACGCCCCAGCTGCTTCTTGAAGTGGCTGTTGTAGATCTTCAGCAGGTAGTCTTTTTCCTGATCATCGATCTGCACATTCTTCGGATCGCCTTTGTACTCCACGTCGGTGGTGCCGATGATGGAGAACTCCTCCATCCACGGGATCACAAACACGATGCGGTGATCTTCGTTTTGCAGAATGTAGGCCTGTTTCTGGTCATGCGCGCGCGGCACCACGATGTGGCTGCCTTTGATCAGGCGGATACCGTACGGCGACTTCAGCTTCAGGCCGTTGTCGAAGAAGTTTTTCACCCACGGGCCGGTGGCATTCACCAGGCCGCGGGCGCGGCAGGTAAAGGTTTTGCCGCTCACCACATCCTGCGCTTCCACCACCCAGAGGCCGTTTTCACGGCGGGCAGAGGTCACTTTGGTACGGGTGCGCACTTCACCACCGCGGCGCTCTACTTCCTGCGCATTCAGCACCACCAGGCGCGCGTCGTCGACCCAGCAGTCAGAATATTCGAAACCGCGCGTGATTTCCGGCTTGAGTACCGAATCCGCGCCAAAACGCAGGCTTTTGCTGGCCGGCAGGCTGGTGCGTTTGCCGAGGTGATCGTACAGGAACAGGCCGGTACGGATCATCCACGCCGGGCGCAGGTGCGGGCGGTGCGGCAGGCGGAAACGCATCGGGAACGCGATGTGCGGGGCGAGTTTCAGCAGCACCTCACGTTCGGCCAGCGCTTCGCTCACCAGACGGAATTCGTAGTGTTCCAGGTAGCGCAGGCCTCCGTGGATCAGTTTAGAGCTGGCGGAAGAGGTGGCACATGCCAAGTCTTGCGCTTCCAGCAGCAGTACGGACAGCCCGCGCCCGGCAGCATCCGCTGCGATGCCGGCCCCGTTGATGCCGCCACCGATCACGATCAAGTCTTTGGTTTCCACGTCACCTTCCTCCAGATGTTCGCAACAGTTCTTTAATGTTCGTTTTCGCTCATGATTGTAATCAAAAACCAACAAATAAGCCAAGACTTAACCAAATAAAAACATTTAGGCGTGATGCAGCTAACACTTTTTCGGCCCCGATAAGGAGCCAGATCATTGAACCCTCAGCAAAAACGTGCAGAAGGCAGAAACGACGCGGCCCCGCAAAAAAACGGGGCCGCAGGGGCAGGGCGGGAAAGTGGCCTCAGGCCGTAGGGGAAATCAGCACAGTTCCAGCTGAACCTCATGCTGCTCAATGATCTTCATCACGCTGGCAGGCGGCATTTTGTCCGTAAACAGGTAGTCGATCAGGTTCATGTTGCCGAGGTTGACCATGGCGTTGCGGCCAAATTTGGAGTGGTCAGTCACCAGCATCACGCAACGGGAGTTTTCGATAATGGCCCGCTTGGTGCGCACTTCATGGTAGTCAAACTCCAGCAGTGAACCATCCATATCGATGCCGCTGATGCCGAGGATGCCGTAATCGAGCCGGAACTGGGAGATGAAGTCCAGCGTCGCTTCCCCCATGATGCCGCCGTCACGGGTGCGTACCTCGCCGCCGGCCAGAATCAGGCGGAAATCCTCTTTGGCCGTCAGCAAGGTGGCGACGTTCAGGTTGTTGGTGACCACCCGCAGGTTTTTGTGGTTCAGCAGGGCGTGGGCCACCGCTTCCGGCGTGGTGCCAATATCAATAAACAGCGTGGCCCCATCCGGGATCTGGCTGGCAACGCGCTGGGCAATGCGCGCCTTTTCGGCCGGCCACATGATTTTACGGTCATGGTAGGCGGCATTCACCGAGCTGGAAGGCAGGGCCGCGCCGCCGTGATGGCGCTGGATTTTATTCTGATCCGCCAGGTCATTCAGATCGCGGCGGATGGTTTGCGGGCTGACGGCAAAATGCTCGACCAGCTCTTCGGTGCTGACATAGCCCTGCTGGCGCACCAGTTCAATAATCGCGTCATGACGCTGCGTTTGCTTCACATTACACCCCTAAAAAAACCGGACAGCACCGGCAATCAGCGTTGCCCGCGCAGATGGCGCGTGTCCTTGAAAGCCATCAGTAACCCGAGGATTAACCCGGCGACATGGGCGGCATTAGCAATCGCCAGGCCAAACATATCGAAATAACCGGCCACCAGCCAGACCAGTGAAAACACCATCAGCCCGCGCGGAAGCGAAAGCCCCACCTTCGGGGCGCGCTCGCCGGTCAGCCAGACATAGCCCATCAGCGCGTAAACCACGCCGGAGAGGCCGCCGAAATAGATGCCGCTGTAAAGGGACTGCGCCCAGCCGCTGAAAAAAGCGGAGACCAGCGCGATCGTCACCAGCTTGCCGGTGCCGAGGCGCTTCTCCAGCGGCCCGGCCAGGTACCACCACCACAGCAGGTTAAAGATAATGTGCAGCGGCGAGAAGTGCAGCAGCGCATGGCTGACCCAGCGCCACACCTGCCAGTATTGGCTGCTGTCGGCGGGCCAGCCGAGCCAGTTCATCATGCGGTCGTCGCCTAATACCGGCATCAGCAGATAAACCACAATGCTCAGCACCATCACCGCCAGCGTCAGCGGCCCGGCCTGGCTGCGGATGCGCGCCAGGTAAGAGTAGCGCGGGTAGTCCAGCGAGCCGCCCGTCTGACCGGCCTGCCAGCTGGCGGCCTGGTAACGCGGATGGGCGGGATCGCGCAGGAACAGCTCAAGCTGGCTTTCGACTTCGCTCAGCCGGGACTCATCCGCCAGCCATAACTCAACGGTATGGCCCTGTTGCGGGCGGCTTTCCAGCCGGATCCCCTGCGTCGCCATGTAATCGACAAAGGCCAGGGCGACCCGGGGGTTAGATAACGCAATTATTCGCACCATAGTGTATTTGCAGCCCTTCACCGGCGATGATTTAACAGTTTGATTTTTAATCAGCATTTTGCAACTTACCACTCACCTTGTGGCAGCGGCAACCTGATTATACTTGCCGCATCACCGCCTGTACCCTCTGCTTTCTGCGGTATGCGCTGCTTCACACTTACTTTGTGGCCTGCATGGGCGCTTTGCACGGCGCTTTTGCGGCACAGCCAGAAAGCGGCTTCCGGCACCGGGCCGGGGCATAGGCAAAAAAAAGCCACCGGCAGGGCGGTGGCGGAGAGGGGGCCGGGGCCGGTATCAGGCGTTGTCAGCCTGCACGGCGTCAGGGAAACTGCGCGCCCAGGCTTCAAAGCCCCCATCAATGCTGTAAACCGCGCTATAGCCTTGCGTCAGAAGGTATTGTGCTGCGCCGCGGCTGCTGATGCCGTGGTAGCACATCACCATTACCGGCGTATCGAACGCCGTCTGCCCGATAAACGCCGGCAGGTTGCCGTTGGTCAGGTGAAACGCCCCCGGCGCATGGGCGGCGGCAAAACTTTGCGGATCGCGGATATCCACCATCACGGCGTTACCCTGGCTTAAACGGGCGTGTGCCTGCTCAACGCTGATTGCTTCAAACTGTTCCATACTGCGGGGTGCCTCTGAATTAGGGGTAAAACACCGCCACAGTGTACCTAACTTTTCACCGCACAAGACCCGGCGCAATGCAGGGGTATTGTGAAAGGCGGATAAATGCACCCTGTGCCGGTCACGTCAGGGAGGCTCCCCGCCGCGCCGGGCAGAATGCGGTTACACCAGAATCACCTCAACACCCTGCCTGCGCAGCTGGCTGACCAGCGCGGCGTCTGCATCCTCGCCGGTAATCACCACATCAATTTGCCCGGTGCGGCTGAACAGCATCCCGGCGCGCTGCCCCAGTTTGCTGCTGTCTACCAGTACGGCCAGTTTGCCGATGGTGCTGAGCATCTTCTGCTCCGCCATGGCAGTAAGCATATCGGTTTTGTACAACCCTTCGGCCGTCAGGCCGATGCCGCTGGTAAACATCCAGTGCCCGGCATAAAGGGTGCTGTCCCCGCCCTGCGGGGCAAGGGTGATCGCCTGGCTTTTATTGTACTGGCCGCCCATGATCACCACGCTGTCGTGCTCCTGCTCAATCAGGTAATTGGCCAGCGGCAGATAGTTGGTGATCACCTGCACCGGCTTGCCGCAGATCTCCTGCCCCAGCAGAAAGGCGGTGGAGCCGCAGTTAATCACTACGCTCTGATCCGGGCTGCACAGTGCCGCCGCCGCTTTGGCGATGCGCATCTTCTCATTGAGGTGTGCCGTCTGGTGGATGTTCAGCGGCGTCCAGCTCTGGCGCGGGGTGCTGATGGCTTCCGCCCCGTTGCGGACTTTCCGCAATTTCCCCAGCTCATTGAGCTTGGTGATGTCACGGCGTGCCGTTGCCGGTGAAATGGCAAACTGCCGGATGACTTCCGCGACAGAGAGCTGCCCCTGACGTTGAAGCAGCCCAAGGATAGCGTTGTGTCGTTGTGCTTCTGTCATGATTGCTCCGCGTGGATAATGATTATCCGGTGATTATACGCGAGCATCATACGCATTTGTATTCTCAGTACTGATTTAGCGCGCCGGCAGGGGCCGGGTGCCGCCGCGCACCCGGCCTGGCTTTATAACGCGTCTTTATATTCCGGGCCTTTTGGGCCTTTTGGGCCTTTTGGGCATTTCGGCACTTCGGCGCATGTCGCCACATTTACCTGCCTTTCTTTGCGCTTATGCGCATTTCCCGGCGCACCTTAGTATTTCTCTTCGTTTTCCTTACAGGAAAGAGGTAAACGGCAGATCCGGCTCCTGGGTAAAGCAGTCATCAAACCCACGCGGGTAGTGATATTCAAAATGATCTTTATCCAGCGGCCAGGTGAATTTGCCGCCGACCTGCCAGATAAATGGCTTAAAGCCGTAACGCAGCCGATCTTTTTTCATCTCCCACAGCACGCGGATCTCCTGCGGGTCCGCCTGGAAATTTGACCAGATGTCATGGTGGAAGGGGATCACCACCTGAGTTTTCAGCGCCTCAGCCATGCGCAGGATATCAGCGCTGGTCATCTTGTCCGTCACGCCGCGCGGGTTCTCCCCGTAGGAACCCAGTGCCACATCAATGCGGTACTCATTGCCATGTTTGGCGTAATAGTTTGAATAGTGCGAGTCGCCGCTGTGGTAAAGCGAGCCGCCCGGCGTCGTGAACAGGTAGTTCACGGCGCGTGCGTCCATGCCGTCCGGCAGCACCCCGGCGGCCTGTTGCCCAGCCGGCAGCGTGATCAGCGCCGTGCGGTCAAAAGCGTCCAGCGCACGGATTTCCACATCTTTGACAGTGACCACCTTGCCCGGCGTCATCACGATGCAACGCTCAACAGGCACCCCCCAGCTGACCCAGAGATCCACACAGGTTTGCGGCCCGATAAACGGCACCGATGCATCACAGTTCTGTATCACCGCCGCCGCCACATTGACGTCAATATGGTCATTGTGATCGTGCGTGGCGAGCACCGCATCAATCTGCCGGATGGCAAACGGGTCCAGCACAAAGGGCGTGGTGCGCAGGTTCGGCTGTAACTTTTTCACCCCGGCCATACGCTGCATCTGGTGGCCGGCTTTCATCAGCGGGTTACCGTGGCTCTGCTTGCCGGTGCCGCACCAGAAATCAACGCACAGGTTGGCCCCCCCTTCTGATTTCAGCCAGATGCCGGTGCACCCCAGCCACCACATGGCAAATGTGCCGGGGGCGACCTCCTCCTGTTCAATCTCTTCATTCAGCCAGCTGCCCCATTCCGGGAAGGTGTTCAGGATCCAGGATTCCCGGGTAAGCGTGGTTACTTTACTCATCGCATTTCCTCATCTGGTGGGTGATAAGCCTACAGAGCACAGAATCAACCGCAATCAAAATATGATTACTTGTGATTATTTTGAGGGGAATCTAGCACCCTTTTTGTGGGCTTACAATGTGGTGCAGGTAATTTTTCGAGGCCTATTCCAATATTTTCAGACTAAGAAGTGTTATCAAAATTTGATGTAATTGGTTTATTTTTATGACTAAAAGAGAGGTGGCACGCTCTGGGGCGCATTGGCAGAAGGAAACTACTGTACTTCGGAGAATATCCTGAGAAGATGATCACAAATAATCATAAAGCATCTTTTTGTGAGAGGGCGTGAGCGGTAGAGTGCGACGACCTTAAGATTGTTGTGCCTTTACCCGGATGCGCATGTTCAGGTATCCGGCCCAACAAGGAAAGCCTCACAGAACGCTTTCTCATGGAGAGCTTTATGGAAACCCTCTATACCCTCTTTACGGTTTTTTTTAACCAGGTGATGACCAATGCCCCGCTGTTGCTGGGTCTGGTCACCCTGCTGGGCTATCTGCTGTTACGCAAAAGCGCCACGGTGATCATCAAAGGCACGCTGAAAACCATTATCGGTTTTATGCTGTTGCAGGCCGGGTCAGGCATCCTCACCAGTACCTTCAAGCCGGTGGTGGCCAAACTCTCAGAGGTGTATGGCATCAACGGGGCGATTTCAGACACCTACGCGGCGATGATGGCGACCATCGAGCGCATGGGCGACGCCTACAGCTGGGTAGGCTATGCCGTGCTGCTGGCCCTGGCGCTGAACATTGGGTATGTGCTGCTGCGCCGTGTGACCGGCATCCGCACCATCATGCTGACCGGCCACATCATGTTTCAGCAGGCAGGGCTGATCGCGGTGTTCTTCTACATCCTGGGCTACCCGATGTGGATAACGGTGCTCTGCACCGCGGTGCTGGTGTCGCTTTACTGGGGCATCACCGCCAACATGATGTACAAACCCACGCAGGAAGTCACTGACGGCTGCGGGTTTTCCATCGGCCACCAGCAGCAGTTTGCCGCCTGGCTGGCCTATAAGCTCGCGCCCTTTCTCGGCAAAAAAGAGCAGAGTGTGGAAGACCTCAAACTGCCGGGCTGGCTCAACATCTTCCATGACAACATCGTCTCTACGGCCATCGTGATGACGCTGTTCTTCGGCATTATTCTCTGCTCTTTCGGCCTGGATACCCTGCAAACCATGGCCGGTAAAACGCATTGGACGATCTACATCCTCCAGACCGGCCTGATGTTTTCCGTCGCGATCTTCATCATCGTGCAGGGCGTGCGTATGTTCGTCGCTGAACTCACGGAAGCCTTTAACGGCATCTCCCAGCGGCTGATTCCGGGCGCGGTGCTGGCGATTGACTGCGCCGCCATCTATAGCTTTGCGCCGAATGCCGTGGTCTGGGGCTTTATGTGGGGCACCATCGGCCAGCTGATTGCCGTCGGCATTCTGCTGGCGATCGGCTCTTCCATCATGATCATCCCGGGCTTCATCCCGATGTTTTTCTCTAATGCCACCATCGGCGTCTTTGCCAATCACTTCGGCGGCTGGCGCGCCGCGCTGAAGATCTGCCTGGTCATGGGGATGGTGGAGATCTTTGGCTGTGTCTGGGCGGTAAAGCTCACCGGGCTGAGCGCCTGGATGGGCATGGCGGACTGGTCAATCCTGGCCCCGCCGATGATGCAGGGCTTTACCACCGGCCTGTGGTTTATGGGAGTCATCCTCGCGATTGCCGGGCTCTATATGTTCTTTGCCGGCCGCGCCCTGCGCGCCGAAGAAGATGCTGGGAAAATGGCGTTAAAACAATCTGTTAAACAGTAAGGAGTGAAGGTTATGACCGTGCGCATTCTGGCGGTATGCGGGTGTGGGCAAGGCAGTTCGATGATCATGAAAATGAAAGTCGGCCAGTTTCTTACACAGCAAGGCATCGATCACAGCGTAAACAGCTGTGCGGTCGGGGAGTACAAAGCAGAGCTGGGCAATGCGGACATCATCATCGCCTCTACCCATGTGGCGGATGAGATCACCGTCAGCGGCAATAAATATGTGGTAGGCGTGCGCAATATGCTCTCGGCGGCAGATTTCGGGCCGAAGCTGCTGGAAGTGATCACCGCCCATTTTCCCCGGGATCTCAACCAACAGGGGGCGATATGAAACTGCGTGACTCCCTGGCGGAAAACCACGCCATCGCCTTGCAGGCGGAGGCAGCGACCTGGCAGGAGGCGGTGAAAATCGGCGTTGACCTGCTGGTGGAAGCGGGGGTAGTGGAGCCGCGTTACTACCAGGCGATTCTGGACGGCGTCGCGCAGTTTGGCCCCTATTTTGTGATTGCGCCGGGGCTGGCGATGCCGCATGGCCGCCCGGAAGAGGGCGTCATCAAAACCGGCTTTGCGCTGGTAACGCTGAAGACGCCGTTGGCCTTCAACCACGAAGAGAATGATCCGGTCGATATCCTGATTACGCTGGCGGCAGCGGATGCGCGGGCGCATCAGGAGGTCGGCATTATGCAGGTGGTGAATCTGTTTGAGAATGACGCCAATTTCGACCGGCTGCGCGCCTGCCGCACGGAACAGGACGTGCTGGCGCTTATTGATGAAACCACAGCCGCCGCAGAGGCGGCCGCCCACTGAAAGGAGTGTTGTGATGTCTCACGCGTTACCGATGTTACAAGTCGCGCTGGATAACCAGACCCTGGCGGATGCCTACCGCACCACCCGGCTGATCGCGGCGGAAGTCGATATTATCGAGGTCGGCACCATTCTCTGTATGGCCGAAGGGGTGCGCGCAGTGCGTGACCTTAAGGCGCTCTACCCGGAAAAAATCGTCCTGGCGGATGCCAAAATTGCCGACGCCGGGCACATTCTCGCCCGCATGTGCTTTGAGGCCGATGCAGACTGGGTAACCGTGATCTGCTGTGCGGACATCAACACCGCCAAAGGGGCACTGGATGTGGCTAAAGCGTTCAACGGCGATGTGCAGATTGAGCTGACCGGCTTCTGGACCTGGGAGCAGGCGAAGGCGTGGCGGGCGGCCGGGATTGGCCAGGTGGTGTATCACCGCAGCCGTGACGCACAGGCAGCCGGGGTCGCGTGGAGTGACACGGATATCGCCGCGATTAAGCGCTTGTCAGAGATGGGGTTTAACGTCACGGTGACCGGCGGGCTGGCACTGGAGGATCTGCCGCTGTTCCGGGGCATTCCGGTGCATGTATTTATTGCCGGGCGCAGCATCCGCGATGCCGCTGACCCGGTCGCCGCCGCCCGCCAGTTCAGGCGCACTATTCAGCAGCTCTGGGGCTAAGGAGCCGGCATGTTACATAAAGCCGTCCCGCTCGGCATTTATGAAAAAGCGCTGCCGGGCGGTGAGTCGTGGCTGGCCCGCCTGCAACTGGCCGCTTCGCTGGGGTTCGATTTTGTCGAAATGTCGGTTGATGAGTCAGATGCGCGGCTGGCCCGGCTGGCGTGGTCTGCTGAGCAGCGTATGGCGCTGGTCAACGCCGTGGCCGCGACCGGCGTGCGCGTGCCCTCACTTTGCCTCAGCGCGCACCGCCGCTTCCCCTTAGGTGCAGAGGAGGATGAGGTACGTGAACAGGGGTTGCTGATTATGCAGCAGGCGATCCGTCTGGCACAGGATGTCGGCATCCGCGTGATTCAGCTGGCCGGTTATGACGTCTACTACCAGCAGGCCAATGGCCGCACCCGCGAGCGTTTCCGTGACGGGCTGGTGCAGGCTGTGGAGATGGCCAGCCGGGCGCAGGTAACGCTGGCGATGGAGATCATGGACTACCCGCTGATGAACTCTGTCAGTAAGGCGTTGGGCTACGCCCATTACCTTAACAACCCGTGGTTCCAGCTCTACCCGGACATCGGCAATCTGTCCGCCTGGGACAACGATGTGCAGATGGAACTCGCCTCCGGGGCCGGGCACATCGTCGCGGTGCATGTCAAAGATACCCGGCCCGGCGTCTTTAAAAACGTGCCGTTCGGAGAGGGCGTGGTGGATTTTGAACGCTGTTTCGCTACCTTGCAGGCCAGCGGCTACCGCGGCCCCTACCTGATTGAGATGTGGAGTGAGAATGCCCCTGACCCGGTGGCAGAGGTGGCGGCGGCGCGTCGCTGGGTGTGTGAAAAAATGCGCCGGGCCGGGCTGGACGTGCAGGAACCGCACGCGCTGGAAACAGGAGTGCAATGATGCTGGAGTCTCTGAAACAAGAGGTGTTCGAGGCGAATATGGCGCTGCCGCGCCACCAGCTGGTGACCTTTACCTGGGGCAACGTCAGCGGCATCGACCGCGAACGGCAACTGGTGGTGATCAAGCCCAGCGGCGTAGCCTATGACCAGCTGCGGCCGGAAGATATGGTCGTGGTTGACCTGGCCGGGAATGTAGTGGAAGGGCGCTATCGCCCCTCGTCAGACACCGCCACCCATCTGGTGCTTTACCACTACTGTGCCGATCTGGGCGGTATCGTGCATACCCATGCCACCGCCTGGGCGCAGGCGTGCCTGCCTGTACCTGCGCTGGGCACCACCCATGCGGATTACTTCCTCGGCGAGATCCCCTGTACCCGCGCCCTGCGCCGCGAAGAGGTGGAAGGGGATTATGAACAGGAAACCGGGCGGGTCATTGTAGAAACCTTTAAGAACCGCGATCTGCGGCATACGCCGGGTGTGATTGTCAGCCAGCATGGGCCGTTCAGTTGGGGGGTGACACCCGGTGAGGCGGTGCATAATGCGGTGGTTCTGGAGGAAGTGGCAAAAATGGCCTGGATTGCCTGTAGCGTTAACCCGCATCTGCACCCGATCAATGAGTACCTGATGAGGAAGCACTTTAACCGGAAACACGGTGCCGGGGCCTATTATGGGCAACATGCGGATGGGCAGAGAAAGCCCGGCACATAAGGCGGGGTGCGGGGGCTGGCCCGGCGTAACGGAACTGCGGCGCGGCGGCGCGTCACCGGGGGCAGCGGGGGCAGAAGGCAGGAGGCAGAGTAAGGGCGGCCGCAGCCGCCGGTGCAGACGCTACGCCTGACGAGGCGTAGCGTCTGGGTTTACCGTCAGGCGCTGTAGCCCATCAATTGCATCAGCCGCTGTGCCTGAACAACCGCCTCCTGGCGGTGGGTCACGCCCAGTTTTTGATACAGATTGCGGATATGGGTTTTGATGGTGGTGGCCGCCACATCCAGCTCACCCGCGATCTGGTCATTGCTGTAGCCGGAATAGATCAGGCCCAGCACCTGCCATTCGCGCTGGGTTAACGGGCTGGTGCGGATCAGCTCAGGCACATGGGGGTGGGTCAGCAATTTCAGCACGAAGCCTTCATCAAAATGCGCGAACTTGTGGCGATGGTGCTGGTTAATGTCACGCAGGATACGCTGCGCCCGGTGCTGCTCCAGCTCCGCCAGGGCGTTCAGCTGAATAAGCTGGCGTAATTGCTGGGCCATCAGTTCGCCCTCAATCACGAAGTGGCTGATAAAGCCGGTGCGGTTGGCGAGGGTCAGCGCTTCCATCAGCGCTTTCTGGGCATCGGCTTTGCGCTCACAGAGCCAGTAGAGCCGGTTGCTGAGCAACAGGTTGCGGTTGAGATCGCTGTAGAGCTTCAGGCGGCGGGCGTTGTCATTCAGCTCGTCCAGCACCACTTCCGCTTCGCTGAACTGGCCGAGCAGGATCTGCGTGCGGGCAATGTTGCGCCACTGCCCCTGCAAAAAGTGGTTATCCGCCATGCCCGGCTTCTCGGTATGGCGCAGCCAGTTGGCCGCGGCGGTGACGTCGTTGGTCATCTGCCAGTAGATCACCCGGGCTTTATCGGCGTTGGTCAGCCAGTCACGGTGATAGGCCCCGCCCAGCAACAGGGTTTCACACGCCTGGAGATGGCGGCTTGCGTTGTCGAGATCGCCCCGTGCCAGCGAGCATTTCGCCAGCATTGCCAGGCACTGTAACTGGTGCTGCGGCTGGTAGTTATTGAGCACTTCCAGGCCGCGGCGGGCCGCACCTTCCGCCTCGTCCAGGCGTGCCCACGACCAGAACAGCTGCGAGCGCAGGCGCAGCAGGAATTCGTGCATCGGTAACTGCTCCAGATGCTGCTCGCGCACCAGATCAAAGGCCTTGTCCTGGGTTTCGAAGGCGGCCTGTAAAAAGCCCTGGGCGATCAGGATTTCGCTCTGTTGCAGCAGCGCCCAGAGGGCATAGTGGCTGACGTCATGCCGCCGTGCCATCTGTTCGGTCTGCTGCATCATCGGCAGGGCGCGAGCCAGCTCACCTTTGCAGTGGTGCACCTCGCCGGTCACGGAGGTCGCCACGATGCGGCTGTAGTAACTCGACAGCGGGAGGTATTTCAGCGCCTCACCGGCGAGCTGTTCCGCCTCTTCCGGCTTGCCAGCGGTGATGGCCACCTGCGCCCGCAGGGCATTGAACTCAGCAATCAGGGTCTTATCGATCTCCTGCTGCTGCGCCTGCATCGTCTCGGCGGCGCGGTCCAGCAGGGTGTCGACTTCGGTATACCGGTGCTGGCTCTGCGCCAGCCAGGCCTGCAACAGCGCCAGTTTCGGGTTCTGCACCAGGCGCGGGTAGGGCAGCGCATTCAGGCACTGCTCAAGCAGGGTCAGTTCGCTCTGGTTGAACAGCATCCAGCCATGTTGCAGCAGGATGTCACGTAACATCTCAACGTCACCGGCGGCCAGGGCGTGATGGATCGCTTCCGCCGGGTAACCCAGCGCCAGCCAGCCTTCGGCGGCGCTGCGGTGGATGGCCGGCAGCTCCAGCGCCAGCTCCCACTGGCAGCGCTGGCGCAGGAAGGCGGCAAACAGCGGGTGGAAGCAGAACCATTCGCCGCTGTCATCCATGCGGTGAATAAACAGCCCCTGGCGCTCCAGCTCCTCCAGACGCTGCTGGCCGTAGTCCTCGCCGGTCAGCCGCACGATCAGCGCATCGTTCATGGAGCGCAGCACCGCACAGCGCAGCAGGAAGTGGCGGGTGTCACCGTCGATACGGTCGAGCACCTCATCCACCAGGTAGTCATTCAGGTGGCTGGCGTTCAGCCCCGCCAGCCGCTGGGCGGACTTCTGCGCTGACGCGCCGGACTGGCGGGCGGAGAGGGCGATCAGTTGCAGGGCAGTGGCCCAGCCTTCGACGTCATCACACAGGCGGCTGCTGTCACTCTGCTCCAGCGGGGCGTGGAGGCGGCAATCGAAGAACTGTTTCGCTTCCTGATGGGTGAAGGCCAGCTGGGTGCTGCCCAGCTCCAGCAACTGGTCACGCACCCGCAGGTTAGCGATGCCGAGCGGCGGCAGCGAGCGGGAGAGCAGCACCAGCGTCAGGTTCTCCGGCTGGTGGCGCAGGAAAAAGCGCATCGCCTCATGGATCTGTTCATTGGTGATCAGGTGGTAGTCATCAATCACCAGGTAGAGCGGCCGGTGCCACTCGCTGAGGTCGATAAACAGCTGGGAAAACAGCGCCGGGAGGCTGGCGTACTGGTGTTTCTGGCTCATTGCTTCGCTTTTGCTGCAATGGCCGCCGGTCGCCTGCTGGATCGCAGCAACCAGATAGTTCACAAAGCGCTCCGGCTGGTTATCACTCTCATCCAGTGAATACCATCCCAGCTCCGCGATGTCGGCTGCCCATTGGGCAACCAGCGTCGTTTTACCGTAGCCCGCCGGGCAGTTCACCAGCGCCAGGCGGTAATTGGCCGCACTGGCCAGTTTGGTCAACAGACGATCGCGCACCACAGTATTTTGCAGCCGTACCGGACGGCTGAGTTTTGAAGGGATTAGCATGAGGTTTCCATCTTCTCTGACAGCGGCGGAGGTGGTGTAAATGTAACCATCCATACACCATGATTATTTTACGGCACGTAATTAATCATTAGACGCTACGTTCGGCTAAGCCACTTTCTAATGCAATAACTGCCCGGTTTAAGGTGACGGTAAGTTGCAGTGGATCACACTTCACGGCTACGCCCTGCTCCTCCTCCCCAGCTAAGCGTCCGGCGGGATGATGCCGCGCTGCTGACTGCCCGGCAGGATAGCGGTAATTATTTTGCCGCCCTATTCACGTGTTCAACATTTAACGGGTTACCTCAACTAACCGGTTTAACTACAGGAACGAGACCTGCTTATGTCACAGCCCACATTCAACAAGGATGCCTTTTTAGCTGCGCTGTCGCGCCAGTGGCACCATTTCGGCCTGCGTACCGCTGAAGAGATGACGCCGCATCAGTGGTGGCAGGCGGTCAGCGCCGCGGTTGCTGAGCAACTGCCTGCCCAGCCGCAGCCGCAGCCGGAACCGGCCGGGCACGCACAGCGGCATGTGAACTACATCTCGATGGAGTTCCTGATTGGCCGCCTGACCGGCAACAACCTGATTAACCTGGGCTGGTATGACGACATCGCCGGTATCCTGAAGGGCTTTAACCTCTCGCTGACGGACATCCTTGAGCAAGAGGTAGACCCGGCGCTGGGCAATGGCGGGCTGGGGCGGCTGGCCGCCTGTTTCCTGGATTCTATGGCGACGTTGAGCCAGCCGGCCACCGGTTATGGGCTGAACTACCAGTACGGGCTGTTCCGCCAGCGCTTTGTTGACGGCAAGCAGCATGAGTCACCCGATAGCTGGCACCGTGAAAACTACCCGTGGTTTACCCATAATGCGGCGCAGGCGGTGGACGTCCGCATGGGCGGCAAACTGGAGAAGCAGGTGGACGGCAAAACCCTGTGGCGGCCGGCGTTTACCCTGCGCGGCGAAGCCTGGGACTTGCCGGTGGTGGGTTACCGTAACGGTGTCAGCCAGCCGCTGCGTCTGTGGGAAGCGACCCACCCGGAGCCGTTCGATCTCGGGAAATTCAACGACGGGGATTTCCTCCATGCTGAGCAGCGCGGCATCGACGCGGCCAAACTCACCAAGGTGCTCTACCCGAATGACAACCATCAGGCCGGTAAACGCCTGCGCCTGATGCAGCAATATTTCCAGTGTGCCTGCGCGGTGGCGGACATCCTGCGCCGCCACCATCTGGCGGGCCGTGCGCTGGCGGAGCTGCCCGATTACGAAGTGATCCAGCTCAACGACACCCACCCGACCATCGCCATCCCGGAGATGCTGCGCATCCTGCTGGATGAGCACCAGCTGGAGTGGGACGCCGCCTGGCAGATCACCAGCCGTACCTTCGCCTACACCAACCATACCCTGATGCCGGAGGCGCTGGAGTGCTGGGATGAAAAACTGGTGCGCAGCCTGCTGCCGCGCCACTTTGAGTTGATCAAACAGATCAACGCCAACTTCAGGAAGATCGTGAATAAACAGTGGCCGGGTGACGAGGCGCTGTGGGGCAAACTGGCGGTGCTGCATAACAAGCAGGTGCGCATGGCGAACCTCTGCGTGGTGGCAGGCTTTGCAGTGAACGGCGTGGCCGCACTGCACTCCGAGCTGGTGGTGAAAGATCTCTTCCCCGAGTACTACCAGCTGTGGCCGCAGAAATTCCATAACGTTACCAACGGCATCACCCCGCGCCGCTGGCTGAAACAGTGCAACCCGGCGCTGTCGGCGCTGATCGATGAGACGCTGGATGCGGAGTGGGTCACGCAGCTGGATGCGCTGAAAGGGCTGGAGCCTTACGCCGATGATGCAGGGTTCCGCGAGAAATTCCGCCAGATTAAACGCCGCAATAAAGAGGCGCTGGCCGCCTATGTGAAAGAGGTCACCGGCATCGTGATCAACCCGGAGGCGATTTTTGACATCCAGATCAAGCGCTTGCATGAATACAAACGCCAGCACCTGACGCTGCTGCACATCATCGCCCTTTATCAGGAGCTCCTGAGTAAAAAAGAGGCTGACCGGGTGCCGCGGGTGTTCCTGTTCGGGGCCAAGGCCGCGCCGGGCTACTACCTGGCGAAAAACATTATCTATGCGATCAACCAGGTGGCGGAGAAGATCAACAACGATCCGCGGGTGAAGGATCAACTGAAAGTGGTCTTCATCCCGGACTACAAAGTCTCGGTGGCGGAGCTGATGATCCCGGCGGCGGATGTCTCCGAGCAGGTCTCCACGGCGGGGAAAGAGGCGTCGGGCACCGGCAATATGAAGCTGGCCCTGAACGGCGCGCTGACGGTGGGCACGCTGGACGGTGCCAACGTGGAGATTGCAGAACAGGTGGGCGAGGACAATATCTTTATCTTCGGCAATACTGTTGAGCAGGTGAAAGCGCTGAAAGCCGGCGGCTATGACCCGCTGAAATGGCGTAAGAAAGATAAGAAACTCAATGCGGTGCTGAAGGCGCTGGAGAGCGGCGAGTTCAGCAACGGGGACAAACAGGCCTTTGAGATGTTGCTGAACAGCCTGCTGGGCGGCGGCGACCCCTACCTGGTGCTGGCGGATTTTGCCGCTTACCAGGAAGCGCAACAGAAGGTGGATGCGCTCTACCGCGACCCGGAAGCGTGGACGCGCAGCGCCATCCTGAACACCGCGCGGGTCGGCACCTTCAGCTCTGACCGCTCGATCCGGGATTATCAACAACGCATCTGGCAGGCAAAACGGTAAGGAGGCCGCATGGACGAGAAACAGATTGATCAGGCGGCGACGCTGGCGGGGATCTCCGCCAGTTTTATCAACGCTCACGGTAAACAACAGGCGATTTCGCCGCAAACCAAGGTGAAACTGCTGGCCGCGATGGGCCGCGACCAGGAGACGCCGCCGCCCGCCGGGCCGCTGCCGCCGGTAAAAGTCTTCACCCAGGGCCGGCCCATCTCCCTGCCGCTGAGCGGCAAAGGGGAGTTCAGCTGGGTGCTTGAGCAGGAGAACGGCACCCGCTCAGAGGGGCGCGCCGGGGGGCGTAAAACGCTGACCCTGCCGGGGCGGCTGCCCGCGGGTTATCACCAGCTTACGCTGGAGCAGAAAGGGCAACGCTGGGGCTGCCGCATTATCGTCGCCCCAAAACGCTGTTATGAGCCGGAAGCGCTGCTGACCGGCAAAAAACTCTGGGGTGCCTGTGTGCAGCTCTATAGCCTGCGCTCGGAGAAGAACTGGGGCATCGGGGATTTCGGCGACCTGCAACTGATGCTGGAAGAGACGGCAAAACGCGGCGGGGCCTTTATCGGCCTGAACCCGATTCATGCGCTCTACCCGGCGATGCCGGAGAGCGCCAGCCCTTACAGCCCTTCCTCGCGCCGCTGGCTGAATATTGTCTATATCGATGTGAACGGGGTGGATGAGTTCCGCCACAGCAAAGCGGCGCAGCGCTGGTGGCAGCAGGCAGAGACCCAGGCCGCGCTGGAGAAGGCGCGGGCGGCGGAGTGGGTGGACTATTCCGCCGTGACCGCCCTGAAACTCACGGCGCTGCGGCTGGCATTCCCGGCGTTTGAGGATTTGCCCGCCACCCACGCCCGCAAGCGCGCCTACCTGCACTTCGTGGAGCAACGGGGCAGCAGCCTGCGCCAGCAGGCCGCCTTTGATGCGCTGCATGAACAGCAGATCAAAGAGGACAGCGGCCGCTGGGGCTGGCCCGCCTGGCCGGAAGCCTACCGTGACGGCGTGGAGGCGGCAGAGGCGTTTTACCATTCTAACCGCGAAGACGTGGAGTTTTACCAGTGGTTGCAGTGGCTGGCCCATAGCCAGTTTGCCGCCTGTTATGCCCACAGCCAGGCGCTGGGGATGCCGATCGGCCTCTACCGTGATTTGGCCGTGGGCGTATCAGAGGGCGGGGCGGAAACCTGGTGTGACCGCGAGCTCTACTGTTTGCGCGCCTCGGTAGGCGCACCGCCGGATATTCTCGGCCCGCTCGGCCAGAACTGGGGCCTGCCGCCGATGGACCCGAACGTGATGCAGACGCGCGGTTACCAGCCGTTTATCGATCTGCTGCGCGCCAACATGACTGACTGCGGCGCACTGCGTATCGACCATGTGATGGCACTGCTGCGGCTGTGGTGGATACCCTACGGCGAAACCGCCGATCAGGGGGCCTATGTTCAGTACCCGGTAGATGACCTGCTGGCGATCCTGGCGCTGGAGAGCCAGCGCTACCGCTGTATGGTGATCGGCGAAGACCTCGGCACCGTGCCGGTGGAGATTGTCGCCCGCCTGCGCGACAGCGGCGTCTACTCCTACAAAGTGCTCTATTTCGAGCGCGATCGCGACAACATCTACCGCGCGCCGCAGTCCTACCCGGTGCAGGCGATGGCCACCATCACCACTCACGATCTGCCGACCCTGCGCGGGTTCTGGGAGAGTGACGATCTGACGCTCGGCCAGAAGCTGGGGCTCTACCCGGACAAAGAGGTGTTTGCCGGGCTACAGGAGGACAGGGATGACGCCCGCCAGGGGCTGCTGAACAGCCTGCACCAGTATGGCTGTGTGCCGAAAAAGCTGGGGCACCGCGCCTCGATGATGGCGATGACGCCGACGCTGAACCGCGGCCTGCAACGCTATATCGCTGACAGCGCCAGCGCATTACTGGGGTTACAGCCGGAGGACTGGCTGAACATGAAGATGCCGGTGAACATTCCGGGCACCACCGACCAGTACCCCAACTGGCGGCGCAAGCTGGCGGTGACGCTGGAAGCGATGTTTGCGGACCCGCACGTCAACCGGCTTCTGAAGGATCTGGATAAGCGCCGCCGCAAGGTGTCGGTGTAAAGCCGCCTGCCGGCTGCAACAAAAAGGGCACCCCACGGGGTGCCCTTTTTTATCGCCTGTTTACCGGAACGCGCCGGGCAGCAGGGAAAACTTAGTAGTAGGAGTGCTCGCCGCGCTGGTGCTCGGTGAGGTCACGTACCCCTTTCAGCTCCGGGAAGTTGGCCAGCAGCTCTTTTTCGATGCCGTCTTTCAGCGTGACATCAATCATCGAGCAGCCGTTACAACCGCCGCCGAACTGCAGGATAGCGTAGCCGTCATCGGTGATCTCCATCAGCGTCACGCGGCCGCCGTGGCCGGCCAGCTGCGGGTTGATCTTGGATTGCAGCTCATACTCCACGCGCTCCATCAGCGGGGCGTCATCCGAGACTTTACGCATTTTGGCGTTCGGGGCTTTCAGCGTCAGCTGGGAGCCGAGCTGATCCGTCACAAAGTCGATTTCGGCATCTTCCAGATAGGGGGCGCTCAGCTCGTCCACGTAGGCGGAGATCTGGTCAAATTTCAATTCGGTGTCGCTGGCTTCTACCGCATCCGGCGGGCAGTAAGAGACGCCGCACTCGGCGGTCGGCGTGCCTGGGTTAATCACGAATACGCGGATCTGAGTGCCTTCTTCCTGGCTTGCCAGCAATTTGGCAAAGTGCGCTTGGGCTGCATCGGTAATACGAATCATAGCATTCACTCAATAGTTGACTTCTCTAGTAGGTTATAATACGCCCAATGGTGGCATCACTACAAGGTGCGGCACAGGCACCAGATTTGAATCGACGCCACACCCGCACGATTGAGCAACGCGCAAATCTCCGCCACGGTATTCCCGGTGGTGACCACATCATCCAGCAGCGCCACATGGCAACCGGCCAGATCCTGCCGGCAGTAAAAAGCACCGTGCAGGTTGTGCCGCCGCCGCGCCGCCGTGAGCGTGCGCTGTGCCGGGGTGGCGCGGGTGCGTTGCAGCGTGTCCTGCCGGTAGCCGCAGCCCAGCCAGCGCGCCAGCGGGGCGGCCAGCAGGTCGCTCTGGTTATAGCCGCGCCGCCACTGCCGGTGCCGGTGCAGCGGCACGCTGATCAGCTGCTGCGGCCGTACCACCCGCCCCTGGCGGTAGGCTTCCAGCCAGCGCAACAGCAGCAGGCGCGCCAGCACCGGGGCCAGCTCCGGCGTATGGCTGAACTTCAGCTGATGCACCAGGGTGCTGAGCGGCGGGCGGAAATCGGTCACGGAGACCAGCGCCTGCCAGGGCGGCGGCTGTTGCAGGCAGCGGCCGCAGGGCTGGCCGGGTGAGGCGGAGGGCAGGCCGCAGCGCGGGCAGGCGGGGGCGGCCGTGAGGTGCCGCAGGCAGTAGCAGCAGATGCCGTGGCGGCTGAGGTGCAGCGGCATCCGGCATAGCCAACACAGGCCGCCGATTGTTAGCATACTCATCTTGGCTTCCTTGCAGAGATACAAAAACAGGACAATAACCTATGACGGAGCTTTACTGGCAGACAATGGGCGAAGGCGATCGCGATCTTGTGCTGCTTCACGGATGGGGGTTGAACGCCGACGTCTGGCAGCAGGCCGCGCTGCGACTTGCGCCGCATTTCCGGCTGCATCTGGTGGACCTGCCCGGCTACGGGCGCAGCCGGGGGTTCGGCGCGATGACGCTGAAAGAGATGGCCGACCGGGTGCGGGAAAATGCGCCGCCGCGCGCCCACTGGCTCGGCTGGTCGCTGGGCGGGCTGGTCGCCAGCCAGATTGCGCTGGATGCCCCGGCGCAGGTGGCCTCCCTGATTACCGTGGCCTCCTCCCCCTGCTTTGCGGCGCAGGAGGACTGGCCGGGCATCCGCCCTGAGGTGTTACAGGGCTTCCAGCACCAGCTGAGTGAGGATTTCCAGCGCACGGTAGAGCGTTTCCTGGCGCTGCAAACCCTGGGCACCGAGAGCGCCCGGCGTGACGCCCGGCTGCTGAAGGCGGTGGTGCTTGAACAGCCGATGCCGGGGGCGGACGTGCTGAACGGCGGGCTGGAGATCCTGCGGCAGGCTGACCTGCGTGAGCCGCTGCGCGCCCTGACGCTGCCGTTTTTGCGCATTTATGGCCGCCTCGATGGGCTGGTGCCGCGCAAAATCGTGCCGCAACTGGACGAGGCGTGGCCGCACTCCACCTCTGTGGTGCTGGAGAAAGCGGCCCACGCGCTTTTCGTCTCCCACCCTGAAGCCTTTACCCAGGCGTTACTGGATTTCCTGGCCGGTAAATAACCGGGTGTGCAGGGTGGGCTGCGGGTAATTTGCTGTTTATGAACCCTATTTACGGGCAGGAATGTAAGTTTTTTGACCACCTCAGTGGATAAATCGGCAATCTGCTTAATACTTAGGAAGGTAATTGACCGGGGTAAGGTGAACATGGCTGATGGGCGCGCAACAGCCGCCATGCTCACCCGAAGGGAATATTTCTGGGCGGAACGACGCCGGAGTTCATTCGCATAAGGATGATGCTGTCTCCCTCGTGTTCGTTTCCTGCTTATCTTGACTGCTTTCTTAAACACTAATCATTCTACGAGAGGTAAGGTCATGAAATTTGCATCTGCGATGAAAGCTTCAGTGATGACGGCCACGGTACTGGCCGGGGTGATCTCCTTTGGCGCGCTGGCCGCGCAGGAGATCTCCAAAGAAGAAGCCACCAAATATGAAAAAGTCGGCACCGTCAGCACCACGGCTGAAACCACCTCGCCGATGGACGCCAAACAGGAGCTGTCCAAACTGGCGGATGAGAAAGGCGGCAAATATTTTGTGGTGATCGCCGGCCGTGAACACGGCAAAGTCAGCGCGATTGCGGAAGTCTATAAATAACCCCAGCCTGTAAAGATCGCCGGGCGCCGTCAGGCGCCTTTTCTTTTTTTCCTCCCGCCTTCTTGCGCCGCCGCGCCCTCTGCCGGATTACATCTTCCCCTGTTACGGTATAATTACGCCCGGATTTTCCTCACGTTGACGCGGAGATGCGCAGTAGTGACAGCAACGATTTATGACATCGCACGGATGGCCGGGGTCTCCAAATCGACCGTGTCTCGTGTACTGAACAACCAGCCCAATATTTCCCCTGAGGCGCGCGACCGGGTGTTGCAGGCGATCGACACCCTCAATTACCAGCCGAGCAAGCTGGCGCGGGCGCTGACCTCCTCCGGCTTTGACGCCATTATGGTGATCTCCACCCGCCCGACCCGCAGCACCCTGGGCAACCCCTTCTTTGCCGAGATTGTCCACGCCATCGCCTCCCGGGCGGAAGAGGAGGGGTTTGACGTGATTTTGCAGACCTCCCGCGACAGTGACGACGACCTGCGGAAATGTCTGGTGAAAATCAAAGAGAAGATGGTGAAAGGGATCATCATGCTCAGCTCCCCGGCGGATGAGGCCTTTTTCGCCCAGCTCGACAGCTACACCATCCCGGTGGTGGTGATTGGCCGGGTCGAGGGGCAGTACCGGCACATCTTCTCCGTGGATACGGACAACGTGCATGACAGCTACCGCATGACGCGCGCCCTGATTGAGCAGGGGCACCGGGCAATCGCCTGCCTGCACGCCTCGCTGGATTTCCACGTCTCGATTGACCGGCTGGCCGGTTACCGGCAGGCGATGGCGGAAGCGGGGTTGCCGGTCGACCCGGACTGGATTGTGGATGGCGGCAACAGCGTGGAAGAGGGCTACCAGGCGGCCTGCCGGTTGCTGGCGCTGCCCGTGTTGCCGGGCGCGGTGCTGGCGACCGACGCCCTGAAAATCCTCAGCCTCTACCGGGCGGCGCAGGAGCGCGGGTGCAGCATCCCGGAACAGCTCTCGGTGATGGGCTTCAGTAATACCAGTATTTCGCCGCTGTTGACGCCGCCGCTGAGCGGCATTGACGTGCCCACCGCCCAGCTCGGCTGGCAGGGCGGTGACCTGCTGTTTGCGCGCATCGCCGGGCGCGGGCCCAGCCAGATGCACACCCTGGTCAACACCGAAATCCGTTACGCCCGCTCAACGGCACCGCCGGCCAACCCATAAAAAAAGGGAGGGCCACTGGCCCTCCCTGTGCAACGCGCCCGGCGTTTACGCCCGCGTCGGGATCACCTGTTCCGTCTCGCTGTCGAAGAAGTGGGCGTGGTCCATATCCAGCCGCAGCCCCAGATGCGCCCCGGCGCGGATGTCACACTGCGCATCAGTGCGTACCACCAGTTCATGCCCGCCAATCTGGCAATAGAGCATAAATTCCGCCCCGGTCAGCTCCGCCACTGAGACGCTGGCCTCGATCTGCTGCTCGCCCGGCTGCGCCAGCTGGATAGACTCAGGGCGGATGCCCAGGATCAGCGGCTGGCGCTGATACCCCGCCGCGTTGAGTTTTTCCAGCGCGGTCGCCGGGATCGGGATATGCAGGCTCTCGGTGGCAAAGTACCCGCCATCCAGCGCCCCGCGGATGAAGTTCATCGCCGGGGAGCCGATAAACCCGGCGACAAACATATTGCATGGCCGGTTGTAGATGGTTTTCGGGCTGCCGACCTGCTGCACAATGCCGTCTTTCATCACCACGATCCGCGTCGCCATCGTCATGGCTTCGGTCTGGTCATGAGTGACGTAGATCATGGTGGTGTCGAGCTTCTGGTGCAGCTTGCTGATCTCCGCCCGCATCTGCACGCGCAGTTTGGCGTCGAGGTTGGAGAGCGGCTCATCCATCAGGAAGACTTTGGCATCCCGCACGATGGCGCGGCCCAGCGCGACGCGCTGGCGCTGGCCGCCGGAGAGCGCGCTCGGGCGGCGTTGCAGCAGCTCTTTCAGGCCGAGGATCTGTGCGGCATAGGCCACGCGCCGTTCAATCTCCGCCTTGTCCACGTTCATCAGCTTCAGGGCGAACGCCATGTTGTCATACACCGACATATGCGGATAGAGCGCGTAGTTCTGGAACACCATCGCAATGCCGCGGTTCTTGGCCGCCACATCGTTCATACGCTGGCCGTCGATCAGCAGATCGCCGTCGCTGATCTCCTCCAGCCCGGCGATCATCCGCAGGGTGGTGGATTTCCCGCAGCCCGAGGGGCCGACAAACACGATGAACTCTTTGTCTTCAATCTCCAGGCAAAAGTCTTTCACCACGTGGACATTGTTGGGGTAAATCTTCTGAATGTGCTGTAAAGAAATCTGGGCCATGCTCAGCTCCTGGTGATAGGTGTGGGGCAGGCTTGTGCCGCCTGCCAGTGGGCCAGCAGATCTGGCCAGGCCAGCTCCCCGGTGTGGTTCAGCCGGTAGTGCGCCCCGGTCAGCGTTGCGCCAATCCCCACCGAGTACATGCCGCTGGCGTTGATCGCCGCGATCCCGGCCTGGGCGTCCTCAATGCCGATCGCCTGCGCGGGCGTGACCCCCAGCCCGCGGCAGGCGGTCAGGAAGATCTCCGGGTGCGGCTTGGAGTGGGTTAAGGCGCGGGCGTCGGCGCAAAAATCGAACCAGTGGCTTAATTCCAGTGACGCCAGCACCTGCGGCGCATTCTCCGACACCGACGCCAGGCCGATGCGGCACCCGGCGTCGCGCAGGGCGGCCAGCAGCGGTGCAATGCCGGGCAGAATGTCGGCCGGGCTGAGGTTCGCCAGCAGTTGCCGGTAGAGATCGTTTTTCTCCGCCATAAATTGCTGACGCTGTGCCGGGGAATAGGCACCCGCCTGGTTGCCATGCTGCAAAATGCACGTCAGGGAATCGGCGCGGTTCACCCCTTTTAACTGCTCGTTAAAGGCGCGATCGATGCGGATACCGAGTTTCTGCGCCAACTGCTGCCAGGCGAGGAAGTGAAATTCGGCGGTGTCGGTGATCACGCCATCCAGATCAAACACTACCGCCTGCGGTAAAGGCTTCATTGCCATCGTGCGTCCTTAATGAAGTGCCAGCACCAGCCGGCGGGTGAATGTGTGCAACGTGCCGTGGACACGCAGGCTCAGCGGGGCATCATTCGCTTTTTCAACCTGCACCTGCTGGTGGCTGACCGTGACCTGCAGCCGCTCACCGCGCCAGCAGAGCGGGAAGCGCAGGGTTTTCCAGTGCGGCGGCAGGCGCGGCGCGAGCGCCAGTTCACCTTCCTGATAGGTCAGCCCGGCAAAGCCCATGATCGCCCCAAGCCAGATTGCCCCGGTGGCGGCGGCATGAATGCCGTCATCACAGCTGTGCGGTTCCGGCCCCAGGTCGATCGCCATCGCTTCGCGGTAGAGCGGCCAGGCCAGCTCCGCCAGGCCGTTGCGGCAGGCGACAATCGCGTAGATCGCCTTGCTCAGCGACGAATCGTGGATGGTGCGCGGCAGGTAGTAATCCAGGTTGGCGCGCTGCACCTCCGGGCTGAACAGTGACGGCAGCAGGAAGAACAGCATGATCAGGTCGGCCTGCTTGAGGATCTGCATCTCGTTGACTTCCGCCCGCGAGTAGTCGAGCAGGATCGCCTGCGTCCCGGCCTGCGCCTGATAGCGCGTCAGGTCAATGGTGGGTTTGCTGAGGAAGCTGTCATCCTGCGGGATCACCTGCTGGTCATTGGGCTGCGGCAACACGCAGCGCGCCAGGAAATCCCGCGCGCGGGCGGTGAATGCCGCATGCTCCGGCGTGTCAGGCAGGTAGTGCAGCGCCTGCGACACGTTGTAGTGCGCCAGATAGTTGGTGTAGGCGTTGTTGTTGACGTGCTCGGTGTATTCGTCGGGGCCGATCACATCGTGCAGCTCCAGCCGCCCGTTGACCTCAGTAGTGCGGCTCAGCCAGAACAGCGCGCACGCTTTCAGCAGCGCCTGCGCCTCATTGGCCTGAAATGCGCGGTCGCCGGTGGCCTGAAGGTAACCCACGGTGGCGTAGGCGATGTCCGCCACCAGATGGTGCTCGGCCAGCGCCGAGGCCACCGGCTGGCGCAGCCCGGTGCGGATGTTGATCAGGCCGAAGGCCGGGGTCTCCTCCTCACCGGTGAAGGCGCTCTCCCACGGGAACAGCGCCCCCTCATAGCCGCAGCGCGCCGCTTTCTGCTCTGCCTGCGGGATGCGCCGGCAGCGGTAGCGCAGCAGCGACCGCGCCGTCTCCGGGCGGGTCAGCAGGTGGTAGGGCAGGATAAAAATGTCCGTATCCCAGAAGACGTGGCCCTTATAGCCTTCACCGGTCAGCCCTTTGGCCGCCACGCTGCACCGCGCGTCATGGGCCGGGGTCATCGCGGCCAGATGATAGGCGGACATGTCCAGCGCCAGCTGGTCGAACGGGTCGCCGGAGTCTACCTCCACCCGCGCCTGCGGCCATGTGCGTTGCCACTGTTGCAGGCTGGCGGCGCGCAGCGCGGCGTAACCGGCGTCAACAT
Organism: Chimaeribacter coloradensis; assembly: GCF_002858715.1. GTDB lineage: Bacteria > Pseudomonadota > Gammaproteobacteria > Enterobacterales > Enterobacteriaceae > Chimaeribacter > Chimaeribacter coloradensis. The sequence goes on from NZ_PJZH01000005.1 coordinate 170,131, forward strand.
GGGGGGCCAGTTGCGCGAGGCACTGTTCGCCCCAGTTTTCCGGCTCCGGGTCACCCGGCAGGCAGGCGTCTACCCAGCTGATTTTCTCCAGCGTTACCGGCTCGCCTACCCGCAGGGTGGTACTGAACTGCTGGTTCAGGCGGCGGTTTTTCGCGGCGAAACTGATACGCGCCTCCTCAGCGGAGAGGCGGCAGCGGCTGGTGATCATCAGCGCCATGTCATTTTCCGGCGTGCGGTAGCAGCCTTGCAGCGTGTGCGCGTGCATTACGCGCACGCTCGCCTCCGTCAGGTGCTGGCGGCCGCTGTTGGTCTGCGTGGCATCGATGCCGGTGGTCAGGCGCAGCGGCATCTCCTGGTCCAGCGCCGTCAGGGTCAGGGTCGCGGCCACCAGTTGCCGCGGCGCACGTGCCACAAACCGCGCGCTTTTCAGGCTGACGCGCCCGCCTTCTGGTGACTGCCAGATCAGCTCACGGCAGAGCTCACCCAGTTCCGGGTGAAATTCGCGCCGGTAAGCGAGCAGCCTGCCTGCCAGCAGGGAAAAAGGCGTGTTGCCCAGCTCAATGTGGCAGCCGGTGATGTCCGGCAGGTTCACCAGCTCGGTGACCTCGTCGGGCGTGGCGCGGTGGTAGAACCCGGCCACAAACATGCCGCGCACCTGATCGGTGTAGGCCTCTTCGTGGCCGCCGCGGATGCCGAGATAACCGTTGCCGCAGGTCATCAGCGTGGCGTATTTATTCAGCTGGTGCGGGCTGAAGCCCGGCTCACACAGCACAGAGAACGGGGCGGAAGGGGAGGTCATCATAATGTCACGCTCTCACCCTGTTCTGCGGCCTGATAGATCGCCGCCACCAGTTGCTGGATGCGGTAACCCTGACGGCCGTCGGCCACCTCCGCGCCCAGCCCCATCACCCGGTCAACAAAGGCTTTCATGCTGTTGTGGTGGCGCTGGCTGTCCGCCTCCTGACGCTGGTAGAGCGTCAGCAGCTTGCCGCCATCATCGGTGTAGATGTGCGCCGGGAACAGGGTCGCCCCGGCATCGGCCCCGCAGAACTGCACGTTCATCACCGACTCTTCCGGGATGTTAAGCGCAAACGAGGTCTCCAGCCGCAGGATGCCGCCGCCCGCCAGCTCCAGCGTGGCAAACAGCGAATCCTCCACCGTGTACTTTTCCGGCTGCCAGTCACCGAACAGGCCGCGGCTTTTACGGTTGCCGATTTTGCAGAACTGATGGGCGCTGACGCGCGTAACGGCCGGGAAGCCCAGCACATACATCGCCGCGTCCAGCATATGGATGCCGATGTCGATCAGCGGCCCGCCGCCCTGCTGCGCCTTGTCGATAAATACGCCCCAGCCCGGTACGCCGCAGCGGCGCAGGGCGCGGGCCTGGGTGACGTAAACCTCGCCCAGTTCACCGGCTGCCACTTTGCGCCGCAGAATCTGACAATCCTCAGCGAAGCGGTGGTGGAAATCGTAAGCCAGCACCTTCCCGGCGCGCTCGGCGGCCTCAGCCATCGCCAGCGCTTCGTTGGGGGTCATCGCCGGCGGCTTTTCGCACATCACGTGGCAGCCGTGCTGTAACGCCTGAAGCACCTGGGCCGAGTGGAAACGGTTGGGCGAACAGATGCTGACCAGATCCGGCTGTTCAAGGCGGTACATCTCGCCTGCGTCGGTGTAGGCGCGGGCGATGTTATTGCGGGCGGCGAAGGCGTCAGCGCGTTCGGCCTCTTTGTCCACCACCGCCACCAGCGTGACGTCGCGGCGGGTGGCGTAGTAAGCGGCGTGCACCTTCTCCGCCACCTGGCCCGCACCAATAATCGCGACCCGCAAGGGCCGCGATGCGTAAGCAGTAAACTCCATGTTTTTCCTGCCGATTAGCGCAAGGCGCGCAGAGAGTCGAGGGAATCCTGATAGGCTTTGGCCGGGTCGGCCGCCCGCACGCGGCATTCGTAAACCACGTAGCCGTCATAACCATCCTGTTTCAGCTGGTTGAAGTGGCGGGCGAAGTCCAGCGAGCCGCTGCCCGGCTGGTAGCGGTGGTTATCCGCGATATGGACATGGCCCAGCAGATCACGCTGCTGGTGCAGCGCGGCGCTGATGTCATCTTCCTCAATGTTCATGTGGTAGAAGTCAGCGATGATCCGGGTGTGGCGGAGCTGGTTCTCTTCGATATAGCCGCGCGCGTCAGCCAGCAGGTTGATCATGTGATCCTGATAGCGGTTCAGCGGCTCCAGGAAGAGTGTCGTGCCGGTTTCGGCGGCGATGTTGTCGAGGAATTTCAGCGAGCTGCTCACGGCCAGCCGGTCACCGGCCACGCTGCGCGGCGAGGTCATCGGCGGCAGGCGATAGGTGAACATGCCCCAGGCGGCCGGCACCACGATGCCTTTCCCGCCGACTTCGGCCAGCGCCCGCAGGATGGCAGCAATCTGTTGCAGGCCGTTCAGGCGGCGCTCTTCAATAAAATCCCCGATCCAGCCGTCATAACCGCCGCAGGCGCTGACCACCGGCAGGCCGGTTTCGGCAATCGCCGCTTTGACTGCCGCCAGGTTATTCACCAGCAGCTTGCCGTCGATTTCAAAGCCATCAAACCCCATGTTTTTGATGTAATGGAACTTCTCCAGAATCCCTTCCGGGAAGAACGCCTGATTTTGGGTACCGATTTTCATCTGCATATATCCTGTTAAGTCAAAAGGGAATCAGAAGGTCACGCCCATCTTGATGCTGAGTTCCGGGTGCTGATCGACAAAGCGCATGTAGCTTTCGGCGCTGTCGCTGAACGCCACCACCGGGTCGATCAGGTCACGGCAGTCGAGGTAGCCGTTCATCAGCAGTTGCCAGCAGCTGTCTTCGATGCGTTTGCGGTTCCAGCGCGGGTAATCCGGGTTCGGTTCGCTGCAGGCGCGGGAGAAGACGATGCGCGCATTGTTGAAGTGCGCCTCGCGGCCGAGGTTGAAGCCTTCCGGGAAAGGTTTGGCGAAGGCGACGTAGGAGATGGTGCCGCCGTAGGCCAGCCCGCGCAGGGAGGCTTGCAACGCCTGGGCATTGCCGCTGGTTTCGATGATCACGTCTGCGCCGCGTTTGTCGGTGAGGCGTTTGATCTCCAGACCCAGATCGCAGGTGGTCGGGTCGAGGGCCACATCCGCGCCATGTTTGCAGGCGATCTCGCCACGGTGGGCCAGCGGATCGACGCCAATCACCAGCGCCGTACCGGCCCCTTTCGCCAGCTGCACCGCGATCTGGCCGATTGCGCCCAGGCCGATGACCACCACCACGTCGCCCACGCGCACGTTGCCGTCACGCACGCCGCTCATGGCGAACTGCGCCGGGTCATAGCAGACGGCGTTTTGCCAGGCGGCCCCTTCCGGCATGTGGCGCAGTTTGTAGTTGTCCACGCCGTTGACGATCACCGTCTCCTGCAGCGGCCCATAGGTGCAGACGCGGTCACCCAGCTGGTATTGCGTCACCTGGTCGCCTTTCTCCTCGACGGTGCCGACCACCATGTTGCCCAGGGTAAAGTTGCCGAACTCAATGCCGCGCGGCTCGCCTTCCGCCCGCGGCACAAACAGGTTCCATTCGCTGGAGAAAGCCTCATCGATAAACGGGCTGACGCCACGGAAATCCACCACTTCGGTGCCGTGCTTCGGTGCGCCGAACTGCACCCGGATGCGGACTTCATGGGCCTGCAACGGGCGATCCTGATACTCCACCAGGGCGGCCACACGCGGTGCCACGGCGACTAACTTTTTCATGCTTGTTCCTCTTACTCGTTCACAACAGGGGAAGGGCGGCGTCAGCCTTTGACGCCGCCATCAGTGAGATTGCCTTTGATGAATTTTTCCGACAGCGCATACATCGCCACTACCGGCAATGCCGTGACCAGCGAGGCGGCCATCATGCGGCCCCAGATGTAGTCAGGGGTGCTGAACAGGGCGTTGAGGCCCACCGGCAGGGTGAAGTGCTTCGCGTCGGACAGGAAAATCGAGGCGAACAGGTAGTCATTCCACGCCACCATGAAGCAGTAGACGAACACGGAAATGATGCCGGAGATCGCCAGCGGCACGGTGATGTAGAAGATGATTTGCAGCCGGTTGAGGCCGTCCATCATCGCCGCTTCCTCGATGTCTTTCGGGATGGTGTCGAAGTAGCTTTTCAGCATAAAAATGGCGGTCGGCAGGGTCTGCACCACCATGGTGATCACCAGCGCGGTCAGGGTGTCATACAGCCCCAGCGACGAGATGATCTTGAACAGCGGCACCACCAGCAAAATGCCGGAGAACATATAGACCGTGTAAAAACTGGTGTTGATGGTGATTCTTCCCTTGAAGCGCAGCCGCGACAGGGCATAGGCCCCGAGAATGCCGAGCAGCACCGCAATGCCGGAGGCGATCAGCGACACGCTCAGGCTGTTTTTGAAGTAGGCCATAAACGGGAAGATCGCTGGGTTGAAGATGTCCGCGTAGTGCTGCCACGTCCAGTTTTCCGGCCACAGCGTCGGGTGCAGGGAGATCGCCTCTTTACTGCTTTTGAACGAGGTCATCAGCATGATGAAGAAGGGGAACAGCACCACCGCGAGAAACGCGATCAACGCCAGGTAGAACCCGCCCCGGCGCAGCAGGGAACGTTTAGTTGTTGCCATGAGGAGTCACCCGTTTTCTCGCGAGGAGGATCACAATGAAAATAATGCCGAACAGCACCACGGAGAGCGCCGCCGCTTTGCCCAGGTCGTTGAGCGCAAAGGCGGTTTTGTAGAGGTAGACGCCCAGGATGTTGACCTTGTTGGTCAGCAGGTAGACGTCGGCAAACATGTAGAACATCCAGATCGCCCGCAGGATGATCACCGTTGCCAGCACCGGCATGATCGCCGGCAGGGTGATCATGCGGAATTTCTGCCACAGGTTGGCGCCGTCCATTTCCGCCGCCTCATACAGCGATTTGTCGATGGTCTGCAAAATCGCCAGGAAGGAGATGAAGGCGTAGGGGAAGTAGCGCCAGATGGCGAACAGCACCACCAGCGCAAAGCTGCTGCCGGGGTTGTCAAACCAGAGCGGCGCGCGGTCGAACAGGTGCAGCAGGTCGCCGCCGACCCAGTTGACGATGCCGTAGCCGCTGTTGAACATATATTTCCAGGCGAACACCAGCGAGATAGAGGGCGTCACGTAGGAGAGGATCACCAGCGAGCGCGCGGTTTTGCGGAAGCGGAACTCCCGGTTGAAGAACAGCGCGACCCCCAGCCCGACGCCGGTGCTGCCGAGCACCACCAGCGCGGTGTACCAGAAGGTGACCCACAGGGAGTGGTAGAACCCCGGGTCGCTGAGGATGCTCAGGTAGTTTTCCAGCCCGACAAACCGGTCGGACAGGCGCGGGTTGAGCGGCAACTGTAAGAAGCTCAGTTGCAGGTTGGCGATCATCGGGTAGACCACCAGCAGCGCGAGCAAAATCATGCTCGGTGCCAGCAGGTACCAGGCGAAGGCCGTATCGGTTTTTAACCGTTTCCCCAGGCTCAGGCGTTTTGCCGGAAGCAGGGAAGGTTGACTCGCACGCTTCATCAAATCCTCACTCAGCGTTTCTGGACAAGGCTGGCAACCCGGCCCTGGGTTTGCGACAGCGTGGCAGACACCTCTTTGTTGCCGACCGTCACGGCGTTCACCATTTCGCTTAAGGCTGCGGAACCGGTGATGTCGCCCATGCTGGTGAAGTTCTTCTCACCTACCGAGCCGAACACCTGGACGTTGGCGAACTGCTGCACCAGCTCCATTGAGAGCGGGCCGAAGGCTTTCACTACCGGGTTGTTCTGCCAGTCGCTGTTGCTGGTCACCAGTTTGGTGAGCGGCAGGGCAGCCCCCGGCGACATCAGCACCCAGCGGGTGGCGTTGTCAGACTGCTCCATAAAGGTGACGAATTTTTTGGCCGCCTCGCGCTGCGCGTCCGTCAGCCCGGCGGTGATGGTGAGGGAGGTGATGGTGCCGTAGACCGCCTGGGATTTCTCCGCCGGTACGGCAAAGCCGATGTCCTCTGCAAAGCCTTCGTTGTAAATCGCCGGCAGGATATAGGTGGAGTAGACGGCCATCGGCACGGTGCCGTTCATAAAGGCGTCTTTGATCTCCATGATGTCGTTGGAGCCGGGCAGGGTGGTTTTCGCCAGTTGCTGATAGAAACTGAGCGCCTGCTGCATCTCAGGGGTATCGATGGTGATCGCGCCGTTGGCGTCAAACACGTTGGCCCCGTTGGAGAGGGCAAACTGCGAGAAGGATTGCTCCGTCATCACGCTCTCGGCGGTCGGCAGGCCGATGCCGTACTTTTTCTGTTCAGGCTGGGTAAAGGCGCGCGTTACGGTGAGCAGCTGCTGCCAGTTTTGCGGTTCGCTGAAACCGGCATTCTCCAGCACCTGTTTGCGGTACCAGATGCCCTGGATCCAGCCGCTGATCGGCACGCCGGTGGCGCTGGTGCCGTCTTCGGTTTTGACGATGCGCAGCACGCCGTCATAGAAGTTTTCCGCCCCGATGCCTTGGATGACGTCATTGACTGCCCCGCGGTCGAGCAGTTGTTCTTTGTCCATGACTTTGGCGTAGTCGTGGCTGGTTTCAATCACTGCCGGCAGCGCGCCGCTGCGCGCCAGGGTGATCACTTTGGTGTTGTAGGCATCCTCTTCTACCGGCACCGGTTTGATGTGCATCCCTGGGTTTTGCTGCTCAAATTTCTTGATCAGATCGTTAATTACCGCCTGCCGTTCCTGCTCGACCGAAGAGTGCATAAATTCGATCGTCACAGATTCTGCTTTTTTATCGTCACAGCCGGTTAAAGCCAGCGCACCGAGCAAGGCAGAAATAAGAAGGGTATATTTCTTATTCATGATAATTTCCTGTTTTATTTATGAGTGAAGCCAGTAATAGGTGTAGGGGGGTAACGTAAAGGCTTGGCCTCCGGTTATTTCCTGCCCGGTCATGGCGTCGAGGTAATTATTTTCCGGTAAGTCGACCGTAATAGGCTGGTCGCTGACATTAAACAGGCAGAGCAGGGCGTGGTTATTTTTATCGGTGCGGCGGAACGCGAGAACGGCGCTGCCCAGCGGGATGACCTGCATGGCGGAATCGGGGTGGAAGGCCGGCAGGGTTTTACGCAGCGCAATCAGGTGGCGCAGGGAAACGAATATATCGGTGCGTAATGAATTACCGCCGGAAATTTGCGGCTCAATCTCACTCAGGGCATATTTCTGGCGGTTAATGGCACGGTTATGGCCGGTACGCGCCACGCCTTCATGATCATTCCGGGAGCCGAGCAGGCTCTGGATATAGATCGCCGGGACGCCGGGGAACGCCAGCAAGATAGCGTGGGCCAGCATAAAGCGGCGCACGCGCAGGGCATCATCGTCATCCTGTTTATTCAGCGCATCCAGGTAGGTGACGTTGATTTCATACGGGCTGGCGCTGCCGTCCGGGTTGTTTTTATAAGAGACGCGCGCGCCCTGGTTCTCCATCGCCTGCGCCAGCGCCAGGATCTCCTCTTCCGGCAGCAGGCCGCGCAGCGGGTTCAGGCCGATGCCGTCATGGGAGGAGAGGAAGTTGAAGAAGGTGCAGCCCGCAGCCGGGGTCTCCAGTGAGGCCGCCCAGCGGCTCAAGGTATCTGCGTTACCGCGGTGGATGGCATGCAGCACCAGCGGCGGCAGCGGGAACTGGTAAACCATCTGGGCTTCATCACCCTGGCCGAAGTAGCTGATGTTGTCCCGGTGCGGGACGTTGGTTTCGGTGATCAGCACCGTGCCGGGGGCGACAAAGTCGGCGATGGCGCGGAACAGTTTGACCAGCAGGTGGGTTTTCTCCAGATGGATGCAGGAAGTGCCCGGCTCCTTCCACATATAGCCCACTGCATCCAGCCGGATGTAGTCGCCACCGCGTGCCAGGTAGGTAAGCAGCACATCCACCATGCGTACCAGCACCGCCGGGTTGGCAAAGTTGAGGTCGATCTGGTCGGCGCTGAAGGTCGTCCAGATATAGCGCGTTTCACCGTTGGCCAGCATAAACGGCGTCAGCAGCGGTGAGGTGCGTGGGCGCGTCACCTGGTGCAGGTCGGTGTCCGGGTCCATCTCAATAAAGTGCCCCTCATACTCCGGCTGCTGCGCCAGATAGCCCTGGAACCAGGCACTCTGGGCGGAAATATGGTTGCAGACATAATCGAACATCAGGCGGGTCGAGCGGTTCAGCGCCGCCACTTGCGGCCAGTCACCGGCCACCGGGTTCACCTGGTGGTAATCAATCACCGAAAAGCCGTCATCAGAGGAATAAGGGTAAAACGGCAGCAGATGCACCAGCGAAAAGATATTTTTCAGCCAGCGGTTATAAAAGCCGGTAAATGTCTCCAGCGTTGCAACATCAGGTTCACTGAATTGATCGGCATAGGTAATTAATACCACGTCCTCTTCATCCCAGCGCAATTTACGTGAACCTGTTATGGCCTGTTTTGCCGTCAGGATAAGGTCGGTTAATTCAGCCTGGTGTTGCGGGTTAAGGGTATTTCCGTAAATCGAAGTCAGAAGTTTTTTAATGGTTTCCATGTTTCACCTTTGTCCGTGGGAGCGCTCCCACGAAAAAGGCTACGCCGCGCTATAAACCAAGTCAACGTCATGGCCGGGCGGCATGGATAAGGAAAAGCATTCCAGAACGTTATTTTCGCTATTTGTGAGGTCAGTCAACTTTGGCTTTCTGAATAAGCGGGGAAATACTTTATTTAATTAAATAGTCGCGTTTATTTATATTCATTAAGATGATGTATTAAAGGGAAGACAAGCCCGGTAACGCACCGGCGCACAGCGGCGGTGCGCCGGGCAGTTGCCGCATGACCCGGCGGCGCAAGAGGGCGTGTCAGCAGGCACCGGCGCGATCCGGTTCATCCTCTCCAGCTGGGTCAGCAGCGCCGCCAGCATCGCCGGTGATAACCGGCAACGCTGCTGTAACTGGCCGGCATCCAGCGGCCCCTGCTGAGCCAGAAGCTGGTAGACCTCCAGCAGCGGATTCATGCCGCCCCCTTCACTGCCGGCTGCCCGGCGGGTGCCCCGGCCCGGCGCAGGCCGATGAAAATCACCGTATTGACCAGCAACACCAGGGCGATGCACAGCCCGCTGAACGCCGGGTGCGCGCGGAAACTGGCCGTCTGGTAGAAGAGTGTCGCCAGCGAATAAGCGACATTCAGCCCCCAGGCAATGGAAAAGAGCATCCAGTTCCGGCCCGCCTCCCGGGCAATCGCCCCCATTGCAGAGAGGCAGGGCACGTAGAGCAGCACAAAAATCAGGTAGCTATACGCGGCGGCCACACTGCCGAATTTGCTGCCCATCGTGCTCATGGCACCGGAGGCCATGTCGCCGTCCCCTTTGCTCGCCTCAATCGGGTTGAACAGCACGCTCAGACTGAAAGTCTCTTTCACGCCCTGCCAGGTCTCCACGACGGCCTGTTTCAGCTCACCGTTCAGGGAGAAGGCCGCCGGGTCAAAGGGAGCGTCGGCAATCGCCTCGGCGGTGTAGAGCGTGTTAAGGGTGCCGACCACCACCTCTTTCGCCATCGCACCGGTGACCAGCCCCACCGTGGCCTGCCAGTTATCCGGCTGTACGCCAATCGGGATGAGCAGCGGCGTGATCACCTTGCTCACTGAGGCGAGGGCGGAGTCGGTCAGGCTATCCGCGGGTTTGCCGCTCAGGGAGAAGCTGTTCAGCGCGCCGATAAACAGGCTCACCAGCACAATCACTTTCCCGGCACGTAACACAAAGCCTTTCAGCCGTTGCCAGGTTTGCAGCAGCAGGCTTTTCAGGTGCGGCACATGGTAGACCGGCAGTTCCATCACAAAGGGGGAAGCGTCTCCGCGCATCAGCGTGTGTTTGAGCAGCAACCCGGTGAGGATCGCCACCCCAATGCCGAGCAGGTAGAGGGAGAAGACCAGCAGCGCGCCGCCCTGGGTGAAGAAAGTGGCGGAAAACACCGCGAAAATTGCCAGCCGCGCCCCGCAGGACATAAACGGGGCCATCATCACGGTAATCAGCCGTTCACGCGGCGCATCCAGGGTACGGGCACCCATGATCGCCGGCACGTTGCAGCCGAAGCCGACAATCAGCGGCACAAAGGATTTGCCCGGCAGCCCGATCGCCTGCATCAGCCGGTCCATCACAAACGCGGCGCGCGCCATGTAGCCGGAGTCCTCCAGAAAGGAGAGGAACAGGTACATCATGCCGATCTGCGGCACCAGCGGCAGCACAGTATTGATGCCGCCGCCGATGCCCTGCGCCAGAAACAGCGTCAGCCAGGCCGGGAAGTGCAGCACCGCACCGAGCCACTGTACGCCGTGGATGAAAACCGCCGCTGAGCCGAGGTCAAAAATCGGTTGCAGCGCGCCGCCGAGGTTAATCGCCAGCAGGAACATCAGGTACATCACCAGCAGGAAAACCGGCACGCCGAGCAGCCGGTTAAGGATCAGCCGGTCAAGCCGCTGCGTCAGCCGGTCGGGCGCGGCCTGATGGGCATTACTCACCGCATCGCAGATCGCCATGATGCACTGGTAACGCGCCCCGGCCACCAGCAGGGCGGCGTCATCCGGCAGGGCGCGGCGCAGCGCGTCCCGCACCTGCGGCAGCCGCGCCGCGGCATCAGGAGCCACCGCATGGCTGTAGATGTCCCCTTCCAGCATATGCAGCGCCAGCCAGTGCGCCTGATGGGCGGGCAGGTTTTCCGGCATCACGGCGGCCAACGCGGCGGCCGCGTCGAGCAGCGGCGCAGGGTAACCGACCTTGACCGGCACCGGCGCGCGCAGCGGGCGGTCAATCTGCTGTTTGAGCGCGTCAATGCCCTGGGCGCGGGTCGAGACCAGCGGCACCACCGGGCAGCCGAGCCGGGCGGCCAGCGCCGCGACATCAATGGTGATCTGCTGGTTTTCAGCAATATCCAGCATATTGAGCGCGACGATGCAGGGAACCCCCAGCGCCAGCAGTTGCAGGGTCAGGTAGAGGTTGCGTTCAAGGTTGGCGGCATCCACCACGTTGATCAGCAGATCGGCCTCGCCGCTGAGGATGTAGCGGCAGGCGATCTGCTCATCCAGCGAGGTCTGCGCGGAGATGGTGGTCAGGGAGTAGGTGCCCGGCAGGTCAACCAGCGTCACCTGTTGGTGAGGGGTGGAAAAGTGCCCCTCTTTGCGCTCTACCGTCACCCCCGCCCAGTTGCCGACCCGCTGGCGCGCGCCGGTCAGCTGGTTGAACAGGGTGGTTTTACCGGCATTCGGGTTGCCGATCAGGCCTATGGTCAGTGTGTTCATGATGCGTATCGCCGTGGGGAAAAGGGCCGTCCGTCAGGGTCAGGCGCGGGTTTCCAGAACCAGCGCCGCCAGATCTTTGCGCCGCAGCACCAGGCTGACGCGGCGGGTTTCGATCTGGATCGGGTCGCCCAGCGGCGCAACCCGCACTACGCGGAACAGCGAGCCGGGCAGCATCCCAAGGGACAGCAGTTTCTGCCGGTAAGCAGGGCTGATGTGGGCCGCGAACCCGGCGATTTTATAGTGATGAAGAGGATGAAGGGGCATAGGGGTCACCTTCTCTGACAGGGGCCGAAAACATAAGGCACGCCAATCTCAGGGGCGCGCTGGGTTGCCTCTTTTATCGCCAACGCGGTGAGGCGCAGTGAGAGTAGTGAGAATCGTTATCGTGTTCAATCCGGTGACCGGCCCGATCTTGCCCTTACCTAATCCAGATCAATGTTCCGGCAAATTTAGTCAAAAAATAGCCAGTCTGCGGCGTGTATCACCTGTGCCGGCCGGCACCCTTTTCCGGATGAGCCATGAAAAATCAGCGGGATAGGTTAATTTCCGATTAACGGAACGTAGTGGGAAGGTGAAAGGCAGGTAAAAAGAGAAGGCGGGTAAACAGTGCAGGAAGCAGGCAGGAAAGGTTCCGCCACCCCGGCAGGGTGGCGGAACCGGCCTCAGCGTTTTTTACCGAACGCGGCGGCCAGGGCATCACCCATGATGCTGTTACCGGCAGGCTGGGCGGCGCGGGGTTTGCCGCCGCGTGTATCCGGGCGGCCTGCGCTGCGCGGCTGCGCTTTCCCGGCCGGGGCATTGCCGCTGCGGCGGGCGGCGGTTTCCCCCGGCTGCTCGTCCAGACGCATGGTCAGGGCGATGCGTTTGCGCGGCAGATCCACCTCCAGCACTTTCACTTTGACGATGTCACCGGCTTTCACCACCGTGTGCGGATCTTCCACGAACTTGTCCGCCAGCGAGGAGATGTGCACCAGCCCATCCTGATGGACGCCGATATCCACAAACGCGCCGAAGTTGGTCACGTTGGTCACGGAGCCTTCCAGCACCATGCCCGGCGTCAGGTCGTTCATGGTCTCGACGCCTTCGGCGAAGGTGGCGGTTTTGAACTCCGGGCGCGGGTCACGGCCCGGTTTCTCCAGCTCTTTCAGGATGTCAGTCACGGTCGGCACACCGAAACGGTCGTCGGTGAAGTCGGTGGCCCTGAGGTTACGCAGGGCGGAAGGATTGCCCATCAGATCCTGCAACGCCTGCTCGGTGGCGGCCAGGATGCGTTCCACCACCGGGTAGGTTTCCGGGTGCACCGTGGAGGCATCCAGCGGGTTGTCGCCGTGGTTGATGCGCAGGAAGCCGGCGCACTGCTCGAAGGCTTTCGGCCCGAGGCGGCTCACTTTCAGCAGTTGCGCGCGGTTATTGAAGCGGCCGTGCTCATCACGCCAGCTGACGATATTCTGCGCCATCATGCGTGTCAGCCCCGCCACGCGGGTCAGCAGCGCCACCGAGGCGGTGTTCAGATCCACGCCGACGCCGTTGACACAGTCCTCAACCACCGCATCCAGCTTTTTCGCCAGCTGGCTCTGGCTGACGTCATGCTGGTACTGACCGACGCCGATCGATTTCGGGTCGATTTTTACCAGCTCCGCCAGCGGGTCCTGCAAACGGCGGGCAATGGAGACCGCGCCACGCAGGGAGACGTCGAGATCCGGGAACTCCTGTGCCGCCAGTTCCGAGGCGGAGTAAACGGAGGCCCCGGCCTCGCTGACGATCACTTTCTGTGCCGTCACGGCCGGGTTCTGTTTTTGCAGCTCCAGGAAGAAGCGCTCGGTTTCACGCGAGGCGGTACCGTTGCCGATCGCCACCAGCTCTACCTGATGCTTAATGCAGAGCGCGGCCACCGCAGCGGCGGCTTTGGCGGCCTGGCCGGTGTGCGGGTAGACGGTGTCGGTGGCGACCAGTTTGCCGGTGGCATCCACCACTGCCACTTTCACACCGGTACGCAGGCCCGGATCGAGGCCCATGGTGGCGCGCGGCCCGGCCGGGGCCGCCATCAGCAGGTCATGCAGGTTGCGGGCAAAGACGTTGATCGCCTCCTCTTCCGCGCGTTCACGCACGCTGCCCATCAGCTCGGTTTCGAGGTGCAGCAGCACCTTGATGCGCCATGTCCAGTTGATCACCGCCCGCCGCCAGCTGTCAGCCGGGGCGTTGTTCAGCCGCAGGCCGACGTGGTCCATGATGATCTGCTCGGCATAACTTTCGCGCGGCGGCTCATCGAATTGCGGATCGGCATTCAGGGAGAGTTGCAGCACCCCTTCATTACGGCCGCGGAACATCGCCAGCGCGCGGTGGGAGGGCACCTGGGCAATCGGTTCGTGGTGATCGAAATAGTCGCGGAATTTCGCGCCCTCGTCCGCTTTGCCTTCCGCCACGCGGGAGACCAGATGGGCATTTTTCCACAGGTACTGGCGCACTTTGGCCAGCAGGGCCGCATCTTCCGCGAAGCGCTCCATCAGGATGTAGCGCGCGCCGTCCAGCGCCGCTTTGGTATCCGCCACGCCTTTATCGGCGTCGACATAGGCCGCGGCCGCGATCTCCGGCACCTGCTGCGGGTCATTCCACAGGCTCTCTGCCAGCGGCAACAGCCCCGCTTCCAGGGCGATCTGCCCGCGGGTGCGGCGCTTGGGTTTATAAGGCAGGTAGAGATCTTCCAGCTCGGTTTTGCTCTGGGTGCCGTTGATAGCGGCGGCCAGGGCGTCGGTGAGTTTGCCCTGCTCCTCAATCGACTTCAAAATGCTCTGGCGACGATCTTCCAGTTCGCGCAGATAGCCAAGGCGGCTCTCCAGCTGGCGCAGTTGGGTGTCATCCAGCCCGCCGGTCACTTCCTTGCGGTAACGTGCGATAAACGGCACGGTGTTTCCTTCGTCCAGCAGGCGGATAGCGGAGTCAACTTGCTCCGGTCTGGCCTGCAATTCACTTGCAATACTGCGGCTCAGGGGATCATTCATCATGGTCTTTGTCGTTGGCTTGGGGGTTATCAAATCAGGGGACTGTTATACGGAGTGCGCCGCCAAAATGCCAGTCACGGGCGGCATTTGGCGGCAGGGTGGGGCGGTTTCGGAACATTTACCCGGCTGGGGTCATGCGGGCGGCGGCTCCGGGGCGTCCTGTTCGTCACCGCCGGAGAGGTCCGGGTCGACGGGCAGGTCGGTCTCGTCCGGCAGGTACTCAATCTGGTTGACGCTCCAGACTTTGATGCCGAGCGGCGTCGGTACGTTGACCTCATCATCCACCTCTTTTTTGATCAGCGCGCGGGCCATCGGCGAATCGATAGAGATGTACTGTTTGCGGCCGTAAATCTCATCCGGGCCGACAATGCGGAAGCGTTTAACCTCGCCCGCCTCGTTTTCCACCTCAACCCAGGCACCGAAAAAGACTTTGCCGTCCTGCTGCGGGGAGTAGTCAATGACCCGCACCACCTCCAGCCGTTTCCGCAGGAAGCGCACCCGGCGGTCAATTTCCCGCAGTAACTGCTTATTATATTTGTAGTCGGCGTTTTCGCTGCGGTCACCCAGGCTGGCGGCCCAGGCCACTTTTTCCGTGATTTCCGGGCGGCGCTCGCGCCACAGGAAATCGAGCTCTTTCTTCAGCCTGTTGTACCCTTCGCGGGTAATCAGATCACTTTTCATCCGGCACTCTTCGCGCTGTCTCTCACATCGGTTCTTTATAGCCTCTGGCGGCGGGAATTAACACCGCTTCTTGCCGCCGGCCCGGCATGTTACAAAGTCGGTGAAATCTGCCGCCATTACAGGGTATAAACAGCGGAGCGCAGGGAGTGTGCGGAAAAGAGGGCAGCAGACGCAGGGAAAATCACGGCGCAGCAGCGAAGCGGCAAAAGTATTGATAATTGGGGAAAACCATAATCTTTGTAACAATTTCGTCTAGAATGTATACCATATATCGCTGTCTGTCGCGGCGTAGTTTTTTAACAATAGCCCCTGTTTATGACGCCGCATGGCGCACCGGGAAAACGGTTCGCCGTCTGTGAAAAGATAAGTGAGTATGGCCGCCGTAAGCCGCCGTCCACGCGATACGTTGTCCGGGTTAATTATGCCCGCGAGGGTTCAGGCTTAAGCCTTTGGGAGTAAAGAGATGCAAGAGAATCACAAGATTCTGGTGGTTGATGACGACATGCGTTTACGCGCCCTGTTAGAGCGCTATCTGACGGAGCAGGGCTTCCAGGTACGCAGTGTGGCAAACGCCGAACAGATGGACCGCCTGCTGACGCGTGAATCTTTCCATCTGATGGTGCTGGACCTGATGCTGCCGGGCGAAGATGGCCTCTCTATCTGCCGCCGCCTGCGCAGCCAGAGCAACCCGATGCCGATCATTATGGTCACGGCGAAAGGGGAAGAGGTTGACCGCATCGTCGGCCTGGAGATCGGCGCGGATGACTACATCCCGAAACCGTTCAACCCGCGTGAGCTGCTGGCTCGTATCCGCGCCGTGCTGCGCCGCCAGGCCAATGAGCTGCCGGGCGCGCCGTCCCAGGAAGAGGCGGTGATCTCCTTCGGCAAGTTCAAGCTGAACCTCGGCACCCGTGAGATGTTCCGTGAAGATGAGCCGATGCCGCTGACCAGCGGTGAGTTTGCGGTGCTGAAAGCGCTGGTGAGCCACCCGCGTGAGCCGCTGTCGCGCGATAAGCTGATGAACCTGGCGCGCGGTCGTGAATACAGCGCGATGGAGCGCTCCATCGACGTACAGATCTCCCGCCTGCGCCGCATGGTGGAAGAGGACCCGGCGCACCCGCGTTATATCCAGACCGTCTGGGGTCTGGGCTACGTCTTCGTCCCGGACGGCAGTAAAGCATGAGGCGATTGCGCTTTTCACCGCGTAGCTCGTTTGCCCGAACCCTGCTGCTGATCGTCACCCTGCTGTTTGTCAGCCTGGTGACGACCTACCTGGTGGTGCTGAACTTCGCCATCCTGCCGAGCCTGCAACAGTTTAATAAGGTGCTGGCGTATGAGGTACGGATGCTGATGACAGATCGCCTGCAACTGGAGGACGGCACCCTGCTGGAGGTGCCTCCGGCCTTCCGGCGGGAGATCTACCGTGAATTGGGCATCTCGCTTTATACCAACTCGGCCGCGGAAGAGAGCGGCCTGCGCTGGGCGCAGCATTACCAGTTCCTCAGCCAGCAGATGGCGCAGCAACTGGGCGGGCCGACGGATGTGCGCGTCGAGATGAACAAAAACACCCCGGTGGTGTGGCTGAAGACCTGGCTCTCGCCGGACATCTGGGTGCGGGTGCCGCTCACTGAGATCCACCAGGGGGACTTCTCGCCGCTGTTCCGCTATACGCTGGCGATTATGCTGCTGGCGATTGGCGGTGCCTGGCTGTTCATCCGGATGCAGAACCGGCCGCTGGTGGAGCTGGAACATGCGGCGTTCCAGGTCGGCAAGGGGATTATCCCGCCGCCGCTGCGGGAATATGGCGCGTCGGAAGTGCGTTCCGTGACCCGCGCCTTCAACCAGATGGCGGCGGGCGTCAAACAGCTGGCGGATGACCGCACGCTGCTGATGGCGGGCGTCAGCCACGATCTGCGCACCCCGCTGACGCGCATCCGGCTGGCCACGGAGATGATGGGCGATGAGGACGGCTACCTGGCGGAGTCGATCAATAAGGATATTGAAGAGTGCAACGCCATCATCGAGCAGTTCATCGACTACCTGCGTACCGGCCAGGAGATGCAGACCGAACTCAGCGATCTCAACACCATCCTTGGCGAGGTGATTGCGGCGGAGAGCGGCTACGAACGGGAAATTGAGAGCGATCTCGCCTCCACCGAGCTGATGGTGGATGTGCACCCGCTGTCGGTGAAACGTGCCGCGGTGAACATGGTGGTCAACGCGGCCCGTTACGGCAACGGCTGGATCAAGGTCAGCAGCGGCCATGAGTTGCAGCGCGCCTGGTTCCAGGTTGAAGATGATGGCCCGGGCATCCGCCCCGATCAGCTCAAACACCTGTTCCAGCCGTTCGTGCGGGGTGACAGCGCCCGCAGCACCAGCGGCACCGGGCTGGGGCTGGCGATTGTCCAGCGTATCATTGATGCCCACGCAGGCACGCTGGACATCGGCTCCAGCGAACGCGGCGGTTTGCGCATCCGGGCTTATCTGCCGCTGCCAACGGTAAAAAGCAAAAACGGCGACGGCAACGGGCAGGCACCGAAAAGCGCGTCCGAAAACCGGGAGCCGCCTTCCGCCCAGGGGTAATACGTAGGGAAATGCAGGGGCCACCTCACCCTGTCGGTGCTTCTGTGTTTCCCTGTTTTCTGCCGCTTTTCCTGCCGCTTCTCTTCAGCCTCTTCACCTTGCCCCGGCTTTGGGCTTCTCACCGCTCTTTCCGGCTCATCACAAAATACTCCGCCGCATCCTCATGGAAGCGCGGTTTGCCCTGCTCGCCCCACGGGTTAAGCACTGACAGGCCGCAATAGTGGAAATCCTGGGGGCGGCGGGTGGCAAGCTGCGCCTGATGGTGCAGGCAGATTGCGGCGGTGTAGAGATCGGCTTGTGCCAGCGTGATGCCCTGCCGGTGTAGCTCCGCAGCCAGAGCGGCGGCGCGCAGTGCGCAGTGGGCGTCAAACGGCAGCAGCCGGTTGGCAAACTCCTCATTCAGCAGCGCCAGCAAGGCGGTGTTCAGCTGGCTCCGGCGTGGGTCGGGCAGCGCCTGGATGGCGGTAAACAGTTCCGTCACGGTGATCGCCGTCAGGCAGAGCTGATTGGCGTCTTGCGCATCCAGCCATTGCATCACTTGCCGGTGCGGCTCGGGCCGGATAATTTCCGTGATAATGCAGGTATCCAGCACAATCATCACTCGATCTCCGCCTGCCGGGTAGGGTCATCCCGCGCCGGGAGCGCCAGTTCGCTGTCACTCAGGGCGGCAAAGCGCTGGCGGATGCGCCCGGCCAGGCCGTAATTGGGCGTACTGCCCAGCATCGCCTCCCGCAGGATGGCGCGTACTTCCTCTTCCATCGAGTGGCCGTTACGGGCGGCGGCAAGGCGCAGCCGATCTTTTATTTCATCATCAAGATTACGGATCGTCAGGGTAGCCATAGGGAACACTTATCAGTCAATAGCGGGGGGAGGGGAACGGCACTCTGTGTGCCCGGCCAGGTGCCCGGCAACAGAAAACATCAGGCGCACGGCGTGCGCCTGATGGGAGGGTCAGAGCACCGGGCCGGCTTTCACCAGCGCTGCCCCTGCCGGGGTATCGGTGTATTTGTCGAAGTTGCTGATGAACTGGCGTGCCAGATCTTCCGCTTTCTCCTGCCACTGCACCGCATTGCCGTAGGTGTTGCGCGGGTCGAGCAGCTGCTCATTCACGCCCGGCACGGCCATCGGCACCGCCAGGTTAAAGATCGGCAGCGTGAAGGTCTCTTGCTGATCCAGCTCACCGCTGAGGATCGCGTTGATAATGGCACGGGTATGCTTCAGCGAGATACGCTTGCCGGTGCCGTTCCAGCCGGTGTTCACCAGGTAGGCCTGCGCGCCGGCCGCCTGCATACGCTTCACCAGCACTTCTGCATACTGCGTCGGGTGCAGGCTCAGGAACGCCGCGCCGAAACAGGCGGAGAAGGTCGGGGTCGGCTCTGTCACACCGCGCTCCGTACCGGCCAGTTTGGCGGTAAAGCCGGAGAGGAAGTGGTATTGCGTCTGGTCGGCGGTAAGCTTGGAAACCGGCGGCAGCACGCCAAAGGCGTCAGCCGTCAGGAAGATCACCTTGGTGGCGTGGCCCGCTTTCGATACCGGCTTGACGATGTTGTCAATGTGGTAGATCGGGTAGGAGACGCGGGTGTTTTCCGTTTTCGAGCCGTCATCAAAGTCGATGGTGCCGTCTTCGCGTACGACCACGTTTTCCAGCAGCGCGTCGCGGCGGATGGCGTGGTAGATCTCCGGCTCCGCCTGCTCAGAGAGCTTGATGGTTTTCGCGTAGCAGCCGCCTTCGAAGTTGAAGACGCCGTCATCGTCCCAGCCGTGCTCATCATCGCCAATCAGCTGGCGTTGCGGATCGGTGGAGAGGGTGGTTTTGCCGGTGCCGGAGAGGCCGAAGAACACCGCCACGTCGCCCTTTTCGCCCACGTTGGCCGAGCAGTGCATCGAGGCGATATTGTTCAGCGGCAATAGGTAGTTCATCACGGAGAACAACCCTTTCTTCATCTCGCCGCCGTACCAGCTGCCGCCGATTAACTGGATGTTTTCCGTGAGGTTGAACGCCACGAAGTTCTCGGAGTTCAGCCCCTGCTCACGCCAGTTGGGGTTGGTGCATTTCGCGCCGTTCATGACGATGAAATCCGGCGTGAAGTCAGCCAGCTCCTCGTCGGTAGGGCGGATAAACATGTTCTTAACGAAATGGGCCTGCCAGGCCACTTCGGTAATAAAACGTACCTTCAGGCGGCTGTCCGGGTTGGCACCGCAGAAGGCATCCACCACAAACAGGCGTTTGCCGCTGAGCTGTTCCGTCACGCAGGACTTCAGGGCGTTCCAGGTCTCCTGGCTTAAGGGTTTGTTATCATTCTTGCCGGTCCCTTTATCTGCCCACCAGACGGTGTCCCGCGTGGTGTCATCACGGACAATATATTTATCTTTCGGCGAACGGCCGGTGAAGATGCCGGTATCCACAGCAATCGCGCCCAGGCTGGTCTCGATGCCGCGCTCATAACCTTGCAGGCCCGGGGCGGTCTCCTCCTGATACAGGCGTGCATAGTCCGGGTTATAGACAATGTCGCTGACATTATGGATGCCGTAGGCGGCCAGGGTATCAGGGGTTATACCGTGATCACGCATTTCACTACTCCTTAGTTGCTATACGTTACTAACACAGTGTGTAGGGTCACGGTCTGTATTAAACGCGATGGGGGTCAAAAAAAATAATAGAGAACACTTATTTTTAACAATTATGGGAGATGGCACACGTCATAAAATGAAACGTGCGCAAGATTGATGGGGAATCGGGCAAAAAAAGGGCAGCCCGCAGGCTGCCGCTGAGAAATTAATGAATTTGTGGGTTTTGCTCATTGCCCGCATTGCGCAGTGCGCCTACGTCGACCTTGTCGAAAACATAGTCAGCGCCGCAGTAGTCGCAATGCATTTCGATCTGGCCTTCCTCT
The DNA here is from genome assembly GCF_002858715.1 of Chimaeribacter coloradensis. Taxonomy (GTDB): domain Bacteria; phylum Pseudomonadota; class Gammaproteobacteria; order Enterobacterales; family Enterobacteriaceae; genus Chimaeribacter; species Chimaeribacter coloradensis. The sequence continues at coordinate 190,571 of NZ_PJZH01000005.1, forward strand.
TCCAGGATGCTTTGCAGATCTTCATCCGGCAGGGCGCGCAGGGCATTCGCACAACGTTCACGCGAGCAGCTGCAGCGGAAGCAGATGTCTTGCGGCTCATACACGGTGGCCTCTTCCTGATGGTAAAGGCGGTAGAGCACATCGTGCGCCGGCAGGGTGAACAGCTCTTCGCCTTTCACGGTGGCGGTCAGCTGGGTCAGGTGGTCGAAATCATCCAGCGAGGCATTTTGCGCCGGCAGCACCTGTAACAGCATCCCGCCCGCCGCAGGCTGGCCGTTGGCTTCACCGGTGCGGATGAACAGGCGGGTCGGCAGCTGTTCAGATTGCAGGAAGTAGTTCTCCAGGCACTCGGCCACGGTGTCGCCTTCCAGCCCGACCACACCCTGATAGCGCTCGCCTTCCGCCGGGGTGATAGTAATGACCAGGTAACCGTTGCCGATCATCTGCTTCAGCGTGCTCTCCGGCGCGATGGCTGCCTCTTCCTGCACGCGGGCCACACCGCGCATCTCCTGGCGGTTATTGCCGTTGACCACCGCCATCTTCAGCGGGCCGTCGCCCTGGAGCTGCACGGTGATGTCACCGTCAAACTTCAGGGTCGCGGTCAGCAGGCTGGTGGCCACCAGCAGCTCACCCAGCAGGGTGCTGACCGGTGCCGGGTAGTTGTGGTTTTCCAGCACCTGGCGGTAGGTGTCGCTCAGGGTGACCAGTTCACCGCGCACGGCCTGGTCCTGGAACAGGAAACGATGCAGCTGGTCGTGCGTCGCGTTGGAATCTTGATTAGCCATAATAGTCTCTCTGTGCAGCGGAGGATCACTCGCCTTCGCCATATTTAAATTTGATCAGGTTGCGGCGCTCTTTCTTGTCCGGGCGCCGGTCCGGGTGGGGCATGGTCAGCGACTGGGTTTTACGCGCCAGCGCCACCTTTTCCCGGTTTTCAATACTGGCCGCCGTCTCCTCATACAGCAGCTGCGCCTCAGGGGCTGCCCGCCGCTGGGCCGTCACGCCCAGCACAATCAGGGTACGGTCGTCATTTCCCTGACGGAGCTTGATCTCGGCATTCACCTCAACCAGCTTGCTCGGCTTGGTACGCTGTCCGTTATAGTGGACCTTGCCGCCTTCAATCATTTCACGGGCCAGCGCACGGGTTTTATAGAAGCGTGCGGCCCACAGCCATTTATCCAGACGGACGGCAGTCTCATCCTGGTGGGTCTCCTTCATCGCAACCTCCTGAGTGGGTCGTTATGGGCGGGGAGCGGCCGGTAACAACGTGCGGTAGTCATGCATAGAGGGATGGCGCAAAAAGGTCTTGCCCGCCATGCTGGAATCCGGGTTTTCAACGCCCAGGCAGTAGCGGATGCCGAATGTTTTGGCCGCATCCAGAATGGGTTCACCGTCATCCACAAATAGCGTGCGCGCCGGATCGAACCCGGTGTGCTGCTGCACCGCCTGCCACAAGCGCTGATCCTCTTTGGGATAACCAAATGTATGGGTGGATAGCAATAAATCAAGGTGCGCATCCAGGCCGGTGTGCGCCATTTTTATTGCCAGGCTGTGCGGGTGGGCGTTGGTCAGCAAAATCGTGCGTTTTCCCAGCGCGCGCAGGGCATCCAGGAAGGGCAGGGTGTCTTCACGCACGCTGGCGCGGTGGCCCAGCGCCTGCGTCATGCTGCGGATGTCCAGGTCGAGCGTGCTGCTCCAGTAGTCAAAACAGTACCAGTTCAGCGTATGCTGCACCGCCTGATACTGCGCTTCAATAAAGGCCTGTGCCTGCGCCAGGGAGATGCCGCGCCGCTCGCTCAGCGTCTGCGGGACATGCCGCAACCAGAAATAGCTGTCGAACTCGAGGTCGAGCAGCGTGCCATCCATGTCCAGCAAAACGGTATCGATGCAGTTCCAGTCAAAATCCGGCGGCATAAGCAGTTCCTGTGTGTGAATGCGCGGCGTGCGGGGGAAGAAAAGGGCACACCGGTAAATCTCTAGCCTAGCACAGACGCGGGCGGTTAAGCCCGGCGTCTGTTGTGCGGCGGTTAATTGAAGGGGCGCAGCGGCATCGGGGAGAGTGACGGGTTAAAGCAGTGATCGTAATAGTGCTGGATGTCACTGATGCGGCGCTGGTGGCGGCGCAGGCGCTTCACCAGCAGCACGGCATTGACGATAAAGCTCACCGTGACCAGCAGCAGCAGCAGGCTGGTGCCCATATAGCGCCACAGGGTGATCATGTCCGGCTCGCTGTGCAGCGAGATGTGCCGGGTGCCGTTAGCGTCAATGGTGATGTTGGTGATGATCCCCTCGGCGCGGAAAGGGGTATGCAGCAGCATGGCGGAGAGGCGCTGCAGCTCGTGCCACTGCTCCTGCGCATTGTAGTCATAGAGTGACAGGGCAGGCGGCGCATGGTTGACCAGCTGCTTGCCCTCGTCACTGGTGATCAGGAAGCCGCCCGGCGGCGGGCTGTTCAGCGCTTCCGCCGCACGGTGCGTCTCATGGAAGAAGAATGACGAGGTCGCGCTGTTGACCAGATTATCCAGCGATTCCGCACTCACCGGCCGGAGCAGCACGTTCATGCCGCGCATACTGCCGGACTGCGCCCGCTTCACCAGCGCGCTCCAGTTCTGGGCATTCCCCAGGTTGACCAGCGCATTCTTCAGCCGGACACAATCCTCATCGTTGCTACACAAGTCCTGCGTTTTCAGCACGATATCCGTGAAATTATCCAGCAGGATCATGCCCGATTTCTCAATGGCGGTGGCCAGTTGCGGGTTAATGTTCTGATCCGCGCCGCCGGTGGGGTGCAGCTGGTTATTGACGGCCGCCAGCAGGGCCGAGGCCTTCTCAATGGTGACTGACTCAGGCAGCGGCAGCGGCGTGGCGTTATTCCAGTAGATGCCGGCGCAGTCAAACGGCATAAAGGCGTAGTGCTTGTTGTTCTGGTAATTCGGCGGGATGTAACACATGCCGTTGCCCTGCGCCCGTAACGTATCGCCGATGCGCAACGGCGTATTCTCCAGCGCCTGAACGCTGGTCACCTGGGTGCTGGTTGCCCCCTGAATCCAGGCCAGGCTCAGTTTCAGCGGCAGGCTCAGGGAGATGTAGCTGGTGAGCATCAGCAGCACCAGCAGTGAGCCGCACATCAGCACCAGGCTCTTTGCCCAGCGCTGCAGCGGGAAATGTTTCACCTCGTCATGCAGTGAGAGGTAATGGCCCTGGCGCACCACCTGCCGGTTGAGGTAGATGTCCACATCCGTGACCTGGCCAAGATCGCGCGAGACATAGGGCTGCCAGTGCGCCGGGTAGATCAGGTCGATGATGCCGAGGGAGATGTTGCTGATATTGCCCTGGTTGGACTCACCGAACAGCCCCCAGCGTTTCGGCGCACCGCGCAGGCAGTGGATCTCCTGCAGGTCGCGCTCCTGCGGACGGCGCAGCAGCCGCCAGCCCGCCCAGGCGCTCAGTATCACCGCGAGCAGGATCAGCCACGGCAGGAACACCATCGGGCTGGTCAGGCTGAAAAACAGCAGCACCATGGCACCGGAAAGCGCGAAGGCCTCCCGTACGCCGCTGGTCTGGTAAAGCGCGTGCTCTTCCGGCGTTTCACGGCGGATGGTCAGCAGCTCGATATGGTCACTTTCTTCCTTGCGGATAGAGGCATTCTGCGACGGCGCAGCCACCACCGGCGCTGCGGCGGGGCGGCGATCATACACATGGTTGAGCAGCGAGTGGCCGTTCAGGGAGATCACCAGCGGGATGGTCTGGGTGCGGATGATTTCAACCTGGTTGTCCTGCGTGATGTAAGGCTCCCAGAACGGCGGCAGATGCACCTCTTCCGTATCCAGGTAGTAACGCCATTTGTTCGGCTCGTCGCTGGCGACGCCATAACGGGTGATCGCTTTGGTCAGTGAATAGACGGTGTCGCTTTTCGGCGTTAAGGTCAGTTTGTCACGCAGGGAGAAGATATTATTGCTGGCAGAAAGCGAGCTGAGGCTCAGCCGGTCACTTTGGCGCAGGTAGCGCTCGACGGCCTGACGTTCTTCTGGTGTCAGTTTGCGGTGAGTCGGCTTCATGAAAGGTAACGACGAAGCAAACGGCGTACGGTGACGCAACATACCTCTCAAATAACCCCCAATAATGATCAGCATGGCAAACAGTACGGCCAATATTACTGCTATTGTGCTCATCTATTCCCCGTCAGGGCAACGCTGACCTTTGTCAACTCTTTTAAAAACAGACTATTACGTATGTGTTGTAACATGCAAGCAGCTTAACGCACCACCAGAGAGAACGGTATACCGGGCTTAACCAACGGTGATAAAAGGATAGGGCAAATATAGACCTCATTGGATGATAACAACCGGTTTGCTCTGCCAATATCGGCATAATCCTATTTTTCCCGTGAACTGGTGTAAGCGTAACCAATTGATAGAGAAAGATCTTGCAAAGCGGCAAAAAGAAATGGCACAGGGCGGCAGAGCGCGGGAAAAAAGCGCATTCCGCACAGAAAAAAGCCTGTAGCAATGGGGCCGGCTCTGTTAATAATAAGTAAAAACTCAGCAGGGAATTGCCGCCGCCGCATCTGGTAACGCACAATACCCTTTTTGCCGGGTCAACAGGCCCGGCTGCCCGGTGCGCCGGCCTGAATGCGCGCGGGCGGAGTGCACCATGACAGCCGTCATGGTTAACGCCTGACGCAGGCTCGTATTTATGGGGATGACATGGAAAAATCTCTGCAAAAACCCAAGATCCTGAAAGTTGAAACCGTGGCACGGTCGCGGCTGTTCAACGTGGAGTCGGTTGACCTGGCGTTCAGCAATGGCGAACAGCGCGTCTATGAGCGGATGCGCCCCTCCGAGCGTGAAGCGGTAATGATTGTGCCGGTTATCGGCGACGATCTGCTGCTGATCCGTGAATATGCGGTCGGGATTGAGGATTATGAGCTCGGCTTCCCGAAAGGGCTGATCGATCCGGGCGAAGGGGTGCTTGAGGCCGCAAACCGTGAACTGATGGAAGAGGTTGGCTATGGCGCGCAGCGCTTTGACTACCTGACCAAACTGACCATGGCACCGTCCTATTTCTCCAGCAAAATGAACATTGTGATTGCGCGCGATCTTTTCCCTAAAAAGCTGGAAGGGGATGAGCCGGAGCCGCTGGTGCAGGTACGCTGGCCGCTCACGCGCATGATGGAGCTGCTGCAACAGCCCGATTTCCGCGAGGCGCGTAACGTGAGCGCGCTGTTCCTGGCGCAGCAATTTTTCCAGCAGTCGCTGTAAGGGTCATTCATTGCATAAAAAAAGCCGGTCAGCGTATGCTGACCGGCTTTTTTACTGCCTGATGGGCATCAGAACAGTTCGTGCGTCTGGCCGTTATCCATCAGCGTGGTGCCGACATCATGCACGGCGTGCTCGGTAGGCTGTGTCCCGTCGATGAAGTACTCCACGCGGCTGCCGGCACCGCCGTCCGCCAGCTTGCCGGTGCGCTTGTCGATGGTCACACTCACCACGCCCGGCGGCGGGGTCACGGCCTGCTCCGGCAGCCCTTCCAGCGCGGTTTTCATGTACTCATCCCACGCCGGCTGGGCACTCTTCGCCCCGCCTTCCGCCCCGGCAATCTGATCCGGAATGGCACCAGATGCGGTGCTGCGGCCCAGATCGCGGCGGTGGTCATCAAAACCAATCCAGACGGAGGTCACGGTTTCCGGGCCATAGCCTGAGAACCAGGCATCTTTCGAGTTATTCGTCGTGCCGGTTTTGCCGCCGATATCGTGGCGTTTCAGGTCACGCCCGGCACGCCAGCCGGTGCCCATCCAGCCCGGTTCGCCGAAGATGTTGCTGTTCAGCGCGTCGTGGATCAGGAAGGCCAGCGGGGTGCTGATCACATGCGGCGCATACTGCTGGCCGGTGGGGGCAGGCTGGCCGGGGCTGACCTGCTCCAGCTGCGGCATCGGCGCGGCGGCATTGGCGTTCGGATCACGGGATACCGCCACGTTCTCCACATTATCATCCGACAGCACCACAGAACGCTGGGTTTCGCCGTAGATCACCGGGAGATTACAGTTATCGCAGACCACTTTCGGCGTGGTTTCGAACACGGTGTTCCCGCCCTCATCCTCAATTTTGGTGATGAAGTAAGGGTCTACCAGGAACCCGCCGTTAGACAGCACCGCATAACCCCGCACCAGTTGCAGCGGCGTAAAGGAGGCTGAGCCCAGTGCCAGGGATTCCGAGTGGACGATGTTCTGCGCCGGGAAGCCGAAGCGTTGCAGGTACTCTGCCGCATAATCCACGCCCATGGCGCGCATGGCGCGGACCATGACCACGTTTTTCGACTGCCCCAGCCCCTGACGCAGGCGGATCGGCCCGTCATACACCGGCGGGGAGTTCTTCGGCCGCCAGTCCGTACCGGCACCCGCATCCCAGCGGGAGATCGGCAGGTCGTTCAGGATGGTGGCCAGCGTCAGCCCTTTGTCCATCGCCGCGGTATAGAGGAACGGCTTGATGTTGGAGCCGACCTGGCGCAGCGCCTGGGTGGCACGGTTGAATTTGCTCAGGTTGAAGTCGAAGCCCCCCACCAGCGCTTTGACGGCGCCATCCCTTGGGTTAAGCGAAACCAGCGCGGAGTTGACGTCCGGCACCTGTGCCAGCCACCAGTCATTCTCCACCTTGCGCACCCAGATCTGCTCGCCCGGCTGCACCACATCGGAAACCCGTTTCGGCGTCGGCCCCTGCAGGTTGTCAGATTTGAATGCGCGCGCCCAGCGTACGCCCGCCAGCGGCAGCGTCACCGCCTCGCCGGTCGACAGCATCGCCGTGGCCTGGTCGGCCGAAGCCTGCGTCACGACAGCGGGGAACAGCGGGCCATATACCGGCAGGGATTTCAGCGTCTTGATGATCTGCTGCTCGTCCCAGGCGGGTTCACCGCGCTGCCACAGCACCTTGGTGGGGCCGCGGTAACCATGGCGCATATCATAGGCCAGCACGTTATTACGCACCGCCGCCTGCGCCGCCAGCTGGTTCTTTTTGGTGATGGTGGTGTAGACCCGGTAGCCGTCGTTATAGGCATTTTCACCGTAACGCTTCACCATCTCCTGACGCACCATCTCTGACAGGTAAGGGGCGGAGAATACGATGCTGGGCGCATGGTAATCCGCCTCCAGGTTTTCATCCCGCGCCTGGTCATACTGGGCCTGGGTGATGTAGTTCTCCTCCAGCATCCGCGCCAGCACCACATTACGGCGCGAGAGCGCACGGGTATGGGAGTAGAGCGGGTTGAAGGTCGACGGTGCTTTTGGCAGGCCGGCGATTACCGCCATTTCGCCCAGCGTCAGCTGGCTGACGTCCTTACCGAAATAGACGTGGGCCGCCGCACCGACACCGTAAGCCCGGTAACCGAGATAGATCTTGTTCAGATACAGCTCAAGGATCTCATCTTTGGTCAGCAACTGCTCAATACGGATCGCCAGGAACGCTTCCTTTATTTTACGCATCAGGGTGCGTTCCGGGCTGAGGAAGAAGTTACGCGCCAGCTGCTGGGTAATGGTACTCGCCCCCTGCGACGCATGGCCGGACGCCAGCGCCACCGAGGCGGCACGCACAATGCCTACCGGGTCAACGCCGTGGTGCTCATAGAACCGGCTGTCTTCCGTGGCAATAAAGGCGTGAACCATTTCCGGTGGGATCTGGTTCAGCGTCAACGGGATACGGCGCTTCTCGCCATACTGGGCGATCAGGTCGCCCTCTGCGCTGTACACCTGCATCGGGGTCTGTAAGCGCACATCTTTCAATGTGGCCACATCCGGCAGCTGCGGCTCGATGTACTTGTACAAGCCGTAAATCGAGGCAGCTCCCAGCACAATGCAACACACTGCAAGAATCAAAAAATACTTTACGAACTTCACCTGAGATTTCCCACTTAATGTCGTTTGGGCAGTTTATAAACAATCGCGGCGTAGTATAAAGGCAACCCTACATCATAGATACGTTCTTTTATCATCTGACGTCAGGGAGGCGGCACAGGATGGCCGGAGGAAAATGGCAAATTGGTCTGGATATTCAGCCACATGGCTGTTACGCGATAGCGGTCGTGCGCCACCGGGGAGGGTATCAGCTGCGCGGCGGCTGGCACCTGCCGCTGCCCGCTGATGAGCCGCTTTCCGGCGAGCCGGTACTGCCAGGGAGCCGGTTGGAAAGCCTGCGCCGCTGGCGCGCCCTGTTACCCCGGCGCTTCTCCCTGCGGGTGGCCCTGCCCGCTGCACGGGTGCTCCAACGCAGTTTGCCGGCACCGGCGGCCCAGTTACAGGAGCCGCACCGTGAGGCGTTCCTGCTGACCCAGGCGGCCCGGCTTTTTCCGCTGGATCGTGATGCGCTGGTGTTTGACTACCGTACCCCGCCCGGCCAGCCGCAGCAGGTTGTGGTCACCGCCGCCCACCGGCAGGAGCTGGCCGCCTGGCTCGCCCGGTTGCAGGGAACCGGCCTGCAACCGGATGCCGTGGACATCGCCCCTTGTGCACTGCATTACATCGGCGCGCTGGCGAATGTACCGCCGGATGCGCTGATGCTTCACCACCTGCCGCAAGGGTGGCTGTGGGTCACCCCGCGTACGTTGCCTTTCCAGTACGGCATGGCAGGCAGCGCGGAGCATGCCGCGGCGGTGCAGGCTGCGCTGCCCGAACCGCTGCAATCGCGGCCGTGCTTTTTCTCCTCGGCGTTGCCGGAGCCGGTGCCCGAAGGTATGCAGGGCTGGGCACCCTTCAGCCGCTTACCGGGCGCGCTGCCTGCGGAGACTGTGCCCGGCGCTTTTGTGCTGGCGGCCGGGCTGGCTGTCAGGCCGGAGGATCGCGAATGATGCAGGTTAACCTGTTGCCGTGGCGGCAACAGCGGCGTCAGGCGCGCTGGCAACAGCTGATGCACATTACCGGGGCTGCGCTGCTGCTCCTGGCCGTCGTGATGCTTGCCGGCTGGGGGCTGTTGCATCAGCGGGCAGCGGCATGGGCTGCCCGGCAGGCAGTTGCGGCGTCACAGTTGCAGGCCCTTCAGCAGCAGGCGGCGCAGCGGCAGGCGCTGGTGGATCGTCATGCTTCATTAATACAGCAGGCGCACGCGGCCCGGCAGCGGCAACAGGCACGCCGCCGCCATCTGCGGCTGCTGGAGGAGATAGAGCACGCGATCCCCGCCGGCGTCTGGCTGACCCACTGGCAGGAGCAGGCGGGGGCGGTGCACTGGCAGGGGCTGGCTTATCGTTATGACCGGGTGCTGGCTTTCGCTGCTGCCTTGCGGCAGGGCCGGGAAGCGGTGGCAGTGACGCTGGAGAACATCCGTCAGCAACCTGACGGGCTGTTTCACTTTGGTCTACAGGCAACATGGAAGGTAAAGGAACAGGATGACCTCTTATCTGCAACAGATCGTGGCGCAGTGGCAGCACCGGCCGCGCCGGCAACAGACAGGCGTGGCCTTGCTGCTGCTTTTATTGCTCACTGGCATCGGTTGCCGGGCACTGCTGCTGCCCAGCTGGCGGCAGGTTAAGGCGATGTCTGCAACCTGGGCGGTAACCCGGCAGGCGATTACCCAGCAACAGGCTCAGCTGGCTGCACAGGCCCCGGCGGAGTGGCTGAACCAGCAGATCGCCCGGCTTGAGGCGAGCCATGCACCCCCGGCTGCCGCTGACACAGAGATGCCTTTTCTGCTGGCCGGCCCGCTGCGGCACGCCAACAGCGAACTGTTGAGCTGGGAGCCGGACATGGATCGCCCGCCAACCTCAGCGGTGCGCTGGCGGCTGGCTGTGCGCACCTCTTACCCCGGGCTGAAGCAGTTTCTGGAGGCAATCGCCGGGCTGCCGTTGCCCGCCATTGCGCAGATGGGGATCGCACCGGGGCCGCACGGCCTGGAAGTGACGCTGTGGCTCGCGATGACACCGGAGGCTGACTGATGAACGTTTCTCACCGGTGGTGTGGCGCGCTGCTCTGCAGCCTGCTGATCGGGGGGCTGGGGGAGGGGCATGCCGCGCCAGGGCGCGATCCGTTTGCGCCTCAGCCGCAACCTCCCTGCGTTGACGCTGCCGCCCTGCGGCTGGGCGGTATTCTGCGTGGTGGTGATACGCCGCATGCCTGGCTGCAGGATGCCGCCGGCCGCTGGCAAAACGTGACGCCCGGCGCACAGCTGGGTACGACCGGCTGGCGGGTTGAACAGATTGCAACAGGCAGTGTGACGCTGGCTGCTGACCCGGGCGTCTGCCCGGACTCCCGCCCTCTGCAGCTCTATTTAGGAAAAGCCAAAAACAGGCTTGACGATAAGGAAATCTGATGAAAAACATAAACCGGCATGCCGCCTGGGTCATGATGCCTGCGGCGGTGAAATGCCCTGCTGTGCTGTTACGCCTTGCCCGGTGCAGCTCTGTTCTGGCTTGTTTATTCCTGCTGGTCTGGTCAGTCAGTGGCGGCGCGCAGCCTCCTGCCGCCTCCCTGGATCTGGAGTTTCACGATGCGCCGGTGAGTGTGGTGTTACAGGCATTAGCGGACCATCAACAGCTGAATCTGGTGCTGGCACCGGGCGTAGAGGGCAACCTTTCGTTGCGCCTGAAGGGGGTGCCCTGGCAGCAGGCGCTGGCGGTGGTGCTCAAAATGGGCAGGCTGGCCGAGGTCCGCGAGAAGAACGTGCTGATGATTTTCCCGCAAACTTATCAGGATGAGCAGCAACAGCAGCAGCGTGCGCAGCAAAAGCTGCTCGCCGATGACCGCCCGCTCGCGACCCTGAGCCTCGCGCTGGAACATGCTGACGCCGCGGCCGTCGCTGCCAGCCTGAATGCGCAGCGTGCGACCTTGCTCTCCCCGCGAGGGAGCATCGTCACGGACGCGCGCACCAATACCCTGCTGATCCATGACACGGACGAGAAGCTGGCGGCACTGGAGCAGTGGGTCACGGAGCTGGATCAGCCGTTACAGCAGGTTCAGCTGACGGCCCATATCGTTACCATCAGTAATGAGAGCCTGCGTGAACTGGGCGTAACCTGGGGGCTGGCGGAGGCGGAAAACGTGGCCGGCAATTTCCGGCTGAATAATTTTGCCGTCGGGCTGCCGGTCGCGGGCAGTACGGCTACCGCCGGGTTCACGCTGGCGCGGATAGACAGCCGGTTACTTAGCCTGGAGCTGAGCGCGCTGGAGCAGGAGAACCAGGTCGAGATCATCGCCAGCCCGCGCCTGCTGACGGCCCATCAGCAGACTGCCAGCATCAAGCAGGGCACCGAGATCCCCTATCAGGTTTCGAGCGGGGCCAGCGGTGCCACCTCTGTTGAGTTTAAAGAGGCGGTGCTGGGAATGGAGGTCACGCCCAGGGTGCTGGGCAACGGCAGAATCAACCTCGCCCTGCAGATTACCCAGAACATGCCCGGCCGCAGCATTCAGCAGGCGGAAGGGGAGGCGCTGGCGATCGACAAGCAGGAGATTAAAACGCAGGTCACCGTCGCAGAGGGGGAAACCGTGGTGCTGGGCGGCATTTTCCAGCAACACCATGAAAACACGCAGGACAAGGTGCCGGGGCTGGGCGATATTCCGTTACTCGGCGCACTGTTTACCCACGACCGTAAAAAGCGCCGGGAGCACCAACTGGTTATTTTTGTGACGCCTGCGCTGGTCAGCATCCCCTGAGGGGCGACGCACGGGGCACCAACAGGGAAAGCGGGTGGGGCCGGGGCATAAACCGGGGCGTATTCAGGCAGTAATCGGGGCAGGGTTGTGCAACTTTTTGTGTCGGCAGAGTCATCTGCGTTTGACGCTGCGACCGATTTAGCATACAAGGGTTACCGAATTGCGCACCGAGATTCTTATTCCACGAGAAATGCCGATAAAAACGTATGGTTTCCCTCCTGCGGCAGAGTAACGATTTATTCGGTTGCCAAACTACCAAAAGTGCTGAGATAATTTTTCGTCTGATCTCGCACTATCGCTCATGAGGTTTCAGTTTAGGTCCCGCCGCTGATTTGATTGGCGGGGCGGGTTATCATTAACGAATTGTCTTAGTAATACCGAAAAACATGGCAGAGAAACGCAATATCTTTCTGGTTGGGCCTATGGGTGCCGGCAAAAGCACTATTGGCCGTCAGTTAGCTCAGCAACTCAATATGGAGTTTTTCGACTCCGATCAAGAAATTGAGCGACGCACCGGAGCTGATGTGGGCTGGGTATTCGACGTGGAAGGCGAAGAAGGTTTCCGCGATCGCGAAGAAAAAATCATTAATGAGTTAACGGAAAAACAGGGCATTGTGCTGGCGACAGGCGGAGGTTCAGTGAAATCACGTGAAACCCGTAACCGTTTGTCCGCGCGCGGCGTTGTCGTCTATCTGGAAACCACCATCGAAAAGCAGCTTGCCCGCACCCAGCGCGATAAAAAACGTCCGCTGCTGCAAGTTGATGCGCCGCCGCGTGAAGTGCTCGAAGCGCTGGCGAAAGAGCGCAATCCGTTGTACGAAGAGATTGCTGATGTCACCATCCGCACTGATGATCAAAGCGCCAAAGTGGTGGCTAATCAGATCATCAACATGCTGGAAAGCAATTGATTCATTCCCGTCATCTCTGAGGGGGCAGGTTAACAGCAGGTAAACGTCAAAAAGGTCACTGAGCGCGACATGGAGAAGATTACCGTAACGTTAGGGGATCGCAGTTACCCCATCACGATTGCTGCCGGATTGTTTAACGATCCGGCTTCTTTTATCCCGCTGAAAGCCGGTGAGCGGGCCATGCTGGTAACCAACCAGACCCTGGCCCCGCTCTACCTGGATAAGGTGCGTTCAGTGCTGGAACTGGCGGGCGTGCGTGTTGACCACGTTATCCTGCCGGACGGTGAGCAGTTCAAATCGCTCACGGTGATGGAACAGGTCTTCTCCGCCCTGCTGGAGAAACCCCACGGCCGTGATACGACCCTGATCGCCCTCGGCGGCGGCGTTATCGGTGACCTTACCGGTTTCGCCGCGGCCTGCTACCAGCGCGGTGTCCGTTTCATCCAGGTTCCTACCACCCTGCTGGCACAGGTTGACTCCTCCGTCGGCGGCAAAACGGCCGTTAACCATCCCCTCGGCAAAAACATGATCGGCGCGTTCTACCAGCCTGCGTCCGTGGTGGTCGATCTTGATTGCCTCAAGACCCTGCCGCCGCGCGAGCTGTCGTCGGGCCTGGCGGAAGTCATTAAATATGGCGTCATTCTTGATGCGGATTTCTTCGTCTGGCTGGAACAGAATATTCACGCCCTGATGGCGCTGGATATGACGGCGCTGGCGTACTGCATCCGCCGCTGCTGTGAGCTGAAGGCGGAAGTGGTGGCCGCAGACGAGCGTGAAAACGGCCAGCGTGCCCTGCTGAATTTAGGCCATACTTATGGCCATGCCATTGAAGCAGAAATGGGTTACGGCAACTGGTTGCATGGTGAGGCGGTGGCGGCAGGCATGATGATGGCTGCGCACACTGCCCGGCGTCTCGGCCAGTTCAGTGAGCAGGACGTGGCACGCCTCAAGGCGCTGTTACAGCGTGCCAACCTGCCGGTCAATGGCCCGCAGGAGATGGCGGCTGCCGCCTACCTGCCCCATATGATGCGCGATAAAAAAGTGCTGGCCGGTGAACTGCGTCTGGTACTGCCGACGGCTATCGGCCGGTCGGAAGTGCGCAGCGGTGTACCCCATGAGCTTGTTCTGGCCTCAATTGATGATTGCCGGGTCGGGGCGCAGCCCTGACCTTCACCCCGGCGCTGTGTTGGTGGCCGGCCCTATAATGACGCACACAGGTTAATCAGCCCGCATCGCCTTTTATGCAGGCTTTTACCTCTGAGTTGGAGGATGACGATGGATGAGTTAAGACCCGAAGACGATCTGAAACCGGACACCAGCGACCGCCGCCCGGCACGCCGGCGCTCCGCCTCCCGCTCCTCCGCTCCCCGATTTGCCATTTCGCGCCAGCACATGATGATTGCCATCGGGATTCTGGTGCTGCTGCTGCTTATCCTCGGCATCGGTTCGGCGTTAAAAGCGCCCACCCCGCAGGAAGCCAGCCAGCAATCCAACGCCCCGAAAGATATTAACCTGTCCGGCAACGAGAGCGCCCCGGCAACCGCTGCCGCCAATGCCCCGGCGGCCGGTCAGCCGCAGGACATCAGCGTGCCGCCGATTTCCGATACCCCGACGCAGGCCGCCCCGGCGCAACCGGCCCCCGGCCAGCAGCGTGTTGATCTGCCCGGTAATATGACGGATGCGCTGTCGCAACAGCAGAGCCAGGTGGATACGGCTTCCCAGGAGATGATGGGCGGTGAGGGCACTGCCACACTGCCGACTGGCCCGGCGACCCTTTCACCCTCCGCTGCGCAGGCACCGCGCACGGCAGTGAAGCCGGCTGCGCCGGCATCGCGCCCGGAATCCCATGCGCGTACAGAAACCCATGCCGCCGCACCGCAGAAGGCACCGGCAAAAATGGCCCCGGCCCACACGGCACCGGCCCGTACGGCTGCCGCCCCGGCAGGCAGCACCCAGTCATTGCAGAGCGCCCCGGCCAGCCACTACACCCTGCAGCTGAGCAGTGCGTCCCGCGCCGACTCACTGAATGCGTTTGCCCGCCAGCAGAAACTGACAAACTATCAGGTTTATCAGACCAGCCGTGACGGGAAACCCTGGTATGTGCTGGTGAGCGGCAACTACGCGTCATCAGCAGAAGCGAAGCAGGCGATTGCACGGCTGCCGGCGGACGTGCAGGCCAAAAAACCGTGGGTCAAACCTGTACGCCAGGTACAGCAGGACCTGAAGAAATAAACCTTAGTTGTGCGCTGATGTGCTGTCTGAAAGTAGAGTACACTCCGCGGCTCTGAATTGTATAAGTAGCTAACCGACGGCATGAAGAAAAACCGCGCATTTTTAAAATGGGCCGGTGGCAAATATCCCCTGATTGAGGAGATTAAACGCCACCTGCCTGAAGGTGACTGCCTGATTGAACCCTTTGTTGGTGCCGGTTCTGTGTTTCTCAACACGGAGTATGACGCCTACGTCCTGGCTGACATCAACAGTGATCTGATTAACCTCTACAACATCGTCAAGACCCGCACGGATGACTTCGTCCGCGATGCACGCCTGTTGTTCAGTGATGAACATAACAACGAAGCGGCTTTCTACCGGTTGCGTGACCAGTTCAACAGCAGCACGGACCCTTACGAGCGGGCGCAGCTTTTCCTTTATCTCAACCGCCACTGTTACAACGGCCTCTGCCGTTACAACCTGAGCGGTAAATTCAATGTGCCGTTCGGGCGCTATAAGCGGCCCTACTTCCCGCACGATGAACTCTATTGGTTTGCGGAAAAAGCGCGTAATGCCACCTTCGTGTGCGAAACCTATCAGCAGACGCTGACCAACGCCGCCCCGGGCGCGGTGGTCTATTGCGATCCGCCTTACGCCCCGCTTTCTGCCACCTCGAATTTCACGGCTTACCACACCAATGGCTTTGGCGTGGCCGATCAGCAGGAGCTGGCGCGCCTGGCGACGCTGCTTTCGGCTGAGCGCCGGATCCCGGTGCTGATCTCCAACCACGACACGGCGCTGACGCGCGACTGGTATCAGCAGGCGGCAGAAATGCATGTGGTCCAGGTGCGGCGCACCATCAGCAGTAATGCGTTCGGGCGTAGTAAAGTGGACGAGCTTTTGGCACTGTATAGACGTTGAGGATGGCGCGGCCCGGTAGCGGGGCGCGATCCTGAGGTTGACTAACCCTTACCGTTTGGAGATGCGGATGAACCAGTTTTTGATTGCACCGTCTATTTTATCGGCAGATTTTGCCCGGCTGGGTGAAGATACCGCCAACGTGCTGGCGGCCGGGGCAGACGTGGTGCACTTTGACGTCATGGACAACCATTATGTCCCGAACCTGACTATCGGCCCGGCAGTGTGTAAAGCGCTGCGTGACTACGGGATTACCGCGCCGATTGACGTTCACCTGATGGTGAAACCGGTAGACCGGCTGGTGCCGGATTTCGCCGAAGCGGGTGCCAGCTATATCTCGTTCCATCCGGAAGCCTCCGAACATATCGACCGCACGCTGCAACTGATCAAAAGCCACGGCTGCAAAGCGGGTATGGTATTTAACCCGGCGACCCCCCTGAGCTACCTGGATTACGTCATGGACAAGCTGGACGTGATCCTGCTGATGTCGGTGAACCCCGGCTTCGGCGGGCAGTCCTTTATCCCGCATACGCTGGATAAATTACGCCAGGTACGCCAGCGCATTGACGAAAGCGGCTATGACATCCGCCTGGAAGTGGATGGCGGGGTGAAGGTCGACAACATCGGCGACATCGCGGCCGCGGGTGCGGACATGTTCGTGGCCGGCTCGGCCATTTTCAACGCGCCGGACTACCGTGCGGTGATCGATCAGATGCGCGCTGAGCTGGCGAAGGTCTCCCGTGGCTGATTTCAGCGCGATCCGCGCGCTGGCTTTTGATCTCGACGGCACGCTGGTACACAGTGCGCCGGGGCTGGCGCAGGCCATCGACCTGGCGCTGGCAGAGGCGGGGTTACCGCAGGCCGGTGAGGCGCGTGTCAGCACCTGGATCGGCAACGGTGCTGATGTCCTGGCAGAACGCGCGCTGGCCTGGGCGCAGCCGGAAAACACCCCGGATACCGCCCCGTTCCGCGCCCGGTTCGACCACTTCTATGCGCAGACCGTAGAACACGGCAGCCAGCTCTTCCCGGAGGTGCGCGACACCCTGGCGCAGCTGGCCCGCCACGGCCTGCCGATGGGCCTCGTCACCAATAAGCCGACCCCGTTTGTGGCCCCGCTGCTGACGGCGCTGGGCATCGCTGACTATTTCTCGCTGATCATCGGCGGTGATGATGTGGTGGTGAAGAAGCCGCACCCCGCGCCGCTCTACCTGATGCTGGGCAAACTGGGCGTCCGGGCAACGGAGATGGCCTTTGTCGGCGATTCCCGTAACGATATTCAGGCCGCACAGGCAGCCGGTTGCCCGTCAATCGCCCTGACCTACGGTTATAACTATGGTGAGGCGATCGCGCTGAGTCAGCCCGATTGCGTCATAGATCGCTTTGCCGACCTGTTGCCCACCCTTGGGCTGTCATCCTTTAAGAATCAGGAAGCATAAACATGAGTAAGCCCATTGTATTTAGCGGCGCACAGCCATCCGGTGAATTAACCATTGGTAACTACATGGGTGCACTGCGTCAGTGGGTCACAATGCAGGATGAGTTCGAGTGCATTTACTGCATCGTTGATCTTCATGCCATCACGGTACGCCAGGATGCGGAGAAGCTGCGCAAAGCCACACTGGACACGCTGGCACTCTACCTCGCCTGCGGCATTGACCCGCAAAAGAGCACGATTTTTGTTCAGTCGCACGTGCCGGAGCACACGCAGCTGAGCTGGGTGCTGAACTGCTACACTTATTTCGGCGAGCTGAGCCGCATGACGCAGTTCAAGGACAAATCGTCCCGTTATGCGGAAAACATCAACGCCGGCCTGTTCAGCTACCCGGTGCTGATGGCGGCAGACATTCTGCTCTACCAGACCAACCAGGTGCCGGTAGGCGAAGATCAGAAACAGCATCTTGAGCTGAGCCGTGACATCGCGGCCCGTTTCAACGCCCTGTACGGCGATGTGTTTAAAGTGCCTGAGCCGTTTATCCCGAAATCGGGCGCACGCGTGATGTCGCTGCAGGAACCGACCAAAAAGATGTCCAAGTCGGATGAAAACCGCAACAACGTGATTGGCCTGCTGGAAGATCCGAAAGCGGTGGCGAAGAAAATCAAACGCGCCATGACCGATTCCGACGAGCCGCCGGTGGTGCGCTACGACGTCGCCAACAAGGCAGGCGTCTCTAACCTGCTGGACATCCTCTCCGGCGTGACCGGTAAAACCGTGGCCGAGCTGGAGCCGGAATTTGAGGGGCTGATGTATGGCCACCTGAAAGGGGCAGTGGCGGACGCGGTGTCCGGCATGCTGACTGACCTTCAGGCGCGTTACCACCATTTCCGCAATGATGAGGCGCTGTTGCAGCAGATCATGCGTGATGGCGCGGCTAAGGCGCGCGCCCGTGCGCAGGAGACGCTGAAGAAAGTCTATGACGCCGTGGGTTTTGTGGCGCAGCCGTAACCGTCACCCTGTGAAAAAACCGCCTCCGGGCGGTTTTTTTATGCCTGAAAGCCGGGTGTGGCAGGCATAAAAAAAGGGTGCCGCGCGGGCACCCTGGAGTAAGGCTGAAAGGTAATCAGTGGGCTGCGCCGGCGGCGTGGCCGTGCATCCGGTGCTTAGTGACAAAGCCCAGCAGCAGGCACATCACGAACACCACCAGATAGAGGCCGTTCGCGGTAGCCAGCGCTGCGTGTTCGCCGCTCTTCGCCACAATCGGGCCGGTCACCACGAAGGTCAGCATGGTGCCGACGGTGCCGCAGGTCAGGATGAAGTTCACCAGCTTCGGCGACGAGACGCGGGTCTGTTGCGAACCGAGGGTGATCAGCGTGGTGTAAATCGCGCTGGAGACAAAGCCCAGACCCAGAATGTAATAGTGCAGCAGCGACGCATCTGAGGTGCTGATAAACAGGTACATCAGCAGGGTGGAAGCTGCCGCCAGAATAGTGACGATACGTTGCAGGTCGAAGAAGCGCAGCACGGCGCTGAAGACCCACATGCCGACCATATAGGCCGTCCAGAAGTTACTCACCAGGCTGCCCGCCTGGGTGATGTCCATATTGAACTGCTTGGCCGCATAGGTCGGCACCCACTGGATAAAGCCGAGCTGGCCGAGGATGTAGCAAAGCGCCGCCACGGACAGGAACAGCACACCGATGCCCCATTTCTCTTTTTTCACTGACTGCGCCGCTTTCGGTGCGTCGTTGCCCAGTTTCGGGAAGTCAGACATCAGCGTCAGGATAAAGATGGCGATGTAGATAACGCCGATGCAGGCATAGACCCAGTACCAGGCGATGCTGCGCGCCAGCAGGGCGGCGGCGATAATCGGGAACAGCGTCCCGGCCATGCTGAAGAAGGAGTCGGTAAACAGCAGGCGGGAACCGCGCTGGCGGCCTTCATAGATATGGGTGATCAGGAAGGTGCCGATCGACATGGTAATGCCGCTGACCACGCCGAGAATGAACATACAGCCGGAGAACACCGCCAGGCTATGGCTGTTCATCAGGCCGACAATGGCGACCAGCATCAGGAAGAAGCCAAAGATCAGCTGACGCTTCAGGGCAATAATTTCCATCAGCCAGGCGTTAAGGAAAATAGAGACCAGAATACCGGCGTTTAAAAAGGTAAAGGTGTTACTCATGCTGGAAATCGGCAGGTTGAAGTACTGCGCGATATTTCCCATCACCATCCCGGTGACGATCACCAACGCGCCGGTAAGTGCGTAGGAGAAGAAACTAATCCATGTGAGCCTGATTCGATTGCTGTTAGTCATAGACGTGCCTGGTTGTCAGTTGAACATAAGTGTGGGGTGTGAACTGGCAATCCGCCTGAAGGGTCAGGCGTGAAGCGCAGAATCGTAACACAGGGTCTGGATTAATTTGTGACGTATCTCGTAGTTCGCGTGTAATGAATGCAATAAATCCGAAAAGGTTGTCGGGTCTCACCGATTTAACATCCGGATTTCGCTGTCAGGCACCGTGAACCGGGGCACCAACGCAAAAATCGCCGGGCCGGTCAGGTAAGATAGGGCCGGCATTTTACAAATGATTCACATCCGTAAGAATGCGTACACTTTTTGTTAAAGTAAATAAAAGTAAAGCGCTGGCGCGGGTGGGGGAGCCTCTTTAGAATCAAGGCGTTTGTGTTGTTTGTATCCGGAGAAAGGAACCCGTTCATGTTCAAACGTACGTTAGTGGCCTTCGCCACGCTGTTTTCCCTGGCCGCATTGTCCCCGGCGGCGATGGCCGCGGCAGAGACACATGTCATGCTTACCACGTCAGCGGGAAATATTGAGCTGGAGCTGGATAGTCAGAAAGCCCCGGTTTCCGTGAAGAATTTTATCGATTACGTCCAGAGTGGTTACTATAACAACACCATTTTCCATCGCGTCATTCCGGGCTTTATGGTGCAGGGCGGCGGCTTCACTGCCGATATGCAGCAGAAAATCACCAATGCGCCGATTAAGAATGAAGCGGACAACGGCCTGCGTAACCTGCGCGGCACCCTCGCCATGGCCCGCACCGCCGATAAAGACAGCGCCACCAGCCAGTTCTTTATCAACGTGGCGGACAACGCCTTCCTTGACCACGGCCAGCGCGACTTCGGTTATGCCGTGTTCGGGAAAGTGGTGAAAGGCATGGACGTGGTCGACAAGATCTCCCAGGTGAAAAGTGAGAATGTCGGCCCGTACCAGAATGTGCCGTCCAAACCTATCATTATCCAGTCTGCCAAAGTCCTGCCGTAACCTGCTGTCAGGCCGGCAAACGCGCCGGCCTGCTGCTCCCCCTCTGGCGATAATCCGCGCTTCTGCCCGCTTCCCCCGGTACCACTGTCTATACTTAGCCGCATACCGGCAGGCATCGCCTGTCATTACCGGAGGCATCACCCGCCCAAAAGGAGGTCTGCTGTGGCGAAGAAGATGACGCAGAAACAGAAAGAGAAGCTGTTTCAGCAACACAAAAATGCCAATTTCCAGGCAAGTATGGCGCTTGATGGTTACCAGGTAGAGGCCGTGACGCTCACTGCGGAGCAGGCGTTGGCACGTATTGAGCAGGTGAGGGCTGAGTATGAACGATAAGTTTGGTGACGGGGCCGATCCCTATCTGTATGCCAACTCGCAGGTGCTGAAAAACAAGCTGGGCATCCGCAAGGCCGCCACGCTGCTGGAGGCGGAGCAGGTGCTGACGCCGCTGCGCGCCGCAACCATTGAGCTTGGCCCGCGTGAGTGCGGGTTGCCGCACCTGTGCGCCATCCATCAGGCGCTGTTCCAGGATCTCTACGCCTGGGCCGGTGAGCTGCGCGAGATGGACATCTACAAACAGGACACCCGCTTCTGCCACTTTGCCTATATCGAAAAAGAGGGCAATGCGCTGATGCAGGCGCTGGAAGATGAGGATTATCTGGCAGATCTGCCGCGCGACACGCTGGTGGAGCGGCTGGCCTACTACTATTGTGAGCTGAATGTGCTGCACCCGTTCCGTGAAGGCA
This sequence comes from Chimaeribacter coloradensis, assembly GCF_002858715.1. Classification (GTDB taxonomy): domain Bacteria; phylum Pseudomonadota; class Gammaproteobacteria; order Enterobacterales; family Enterobacteriaceae; genus Chimaeribacter; species Chimaeribacter coloradensis. The sequence goes on from NZ_PJZH01000005.1 coordinate 211,701, forward strand.
ACGGCCGGGCGCAACGGATTTTCTTTGAGCAACTGGTGATCCACGCCGGGTATCTGATCGACTGGTCACAGACCGATCATGCGGCCTGGGTAACGGCCAACGAAAAAGCTGCGTTCGGTGACCTGACGGAATTGACCGCCATCTTCAATAAAGTCGTGAGTGAGCCCGGCGAAAGTGCGTAGAATTGCCCGGAGATAGTTTGCCGGAATGACTTATGCTGTTGCTGATAGATAACTACGACTCCTTCACCTATAACCTGTACCAATATTTCTGCCAGCTTGGCGCTGAGGTACAGGTTGTCCGTAATGACCAATTGACCCTGACGATGATTGAACAGATGGCCCCTGAACAGCTGGTGATCTCGCCGGGGCCATGCACGCCCGATGAGGCAGGCATCTCTCTGGCTGCCATCCGCCATTTTGCCGGTAAGTTGCCGATTCTCGGAGTCTGCCTTGGGCATCAGGCGATGGCACAGAGTTTCGGGGCGAGCATCGTGCGGGCGCGCCAGGTGATGCACGGCAAGACTTCGCGCATTGTGCATGACGGCCGGGGCGTGTTCCGGCAGCTTAATCAGCCCCTGACGGTGACGCGTTACCACTCGCTGGTGATTGACCCGGAGAGCCTGCCGGACTGCTTCAGCGTGACGGCCTGGACAGAGCGTGACGGCGCACAGGATGAGATCATGGGCATCCGCCACCGCAGCCTGCCGCTGGAGGGGGTGCAGTTTCACCCCGAGAGCATCCTGAGCGAGCAGGGGTTACAGCTGCTGGAGAACTTCCTCCGGCAGTAAAGCGGCGATTATTTTCTGCCCCACCGCTTTTCAGGTTGCTGCTGTGTGATTTATTATGCATATTTCGTGATTATAATTTCACATGTTGACGCGGGCGAGGCTCGTGCCGGCTGATCTAACGGCAGATGGAGAGCGGTATGACAGAGAAAGCAGCAGTAGGGCGTGACACCTTTGATCAGGTAATTTTGCCTGTTTATGCACCGGCACAGTTTATCCCGGTGAAGGGCAAGGGCAGCCGCGTTTGGGATCAGCAGGGCAAAGAGTACGTGGATTTCGCAGGCGGCATCGCCGTGACGGCGCTCGGCCATTGCCACCCGGCGCTGGTGGCGGCGCTGCATCAGCAGGGCGAAACCCTGTGGCATGTCAGCAACGTCTTCACCAATGAGCCGGCACTGCGGCTGGCGAAAAAGCTGATCGACGCCACCTTTGCCGAGCGGGTCTTTTTTGCGAATTCCGGTGCCGAGGCTAACGAGGCCGCCTTCAAGCTGGCGCGTTATTATGCGTCCCACCGCCACAGCCCTTATAAAAGCAAAATCATCGCATTCCATAACGCCTTCCACGGCCGCACGCTGTTTACCGTCTCTGTCGGCGGCCAGCCGAAATATTCCGATGGCTTCGGCCCGAAACCGGCGGACATCGTCCACGTGCCTTATAACGATCTCGATGCGGTGAAAGCGGTGATAGATGACCACACCTGCGCCATCGTGGTCGAGCCGATTCAGGGCGAGGGCGGCGTGACCCCGGCCGATCCGGCCTTTTTGCAGGGCCTGCGGGCACTGTGCGACGAGCACCAGGCACTGCTGGTGTTTGATGAAGTGCAGAGCGGCATGGGCCGCAGCGGCAAACTGTTCAGCTACATGAACTATGGCGTCACGCCCGATATTCTCACCACCGCCAAGGCGCTGGGCGGCGGCTTCCCGGTCAGCGCGATGCTGACCACTGTGGAGATCGCCTCCGCAATGACGGTCGGCACTCACGGCACCACCTACGGCGGCAACCCGCTGGCCTGCGCCGTGGCTGAAGCCGCGCTCGACACCATCAACACCCCGGCGGTACTGGCCGGGATAGAGGAGCGCCGCCAGCACTTCCTGAGCGCCTTAGAGGAAATTAACCACAAACATCAGGTGTTTAACGAGGTGCGCGGCATGGGCCTGCTGATCGGGGCCGAGCTGAGCGAGCCCTACCGCGGCAAAGCGCGTGAAATCCTGATGGCCGCGGCAGCCCAGGGGCTGATGCTGCTGAACGCCGGGCCGGACGTCATGCGCCTTGCGCCGTCACTGGTGATCGAGTTTGAGGACATCAAAGAGGGCATGGCGCGGCTGGAGAAGGCGATTGCGGCAGTGGTCAGCGCGTAACGCGATCTTCACCTTGCGAAACCGCCTCCGGGCGGTTTTTTTTATCCTTTGCCGGGTGGCGGATGAGCCAGATGCCGTGGTGCGGGCGCTGCGGCCAGGCCAGGGATGAAATGGTATTCATCACGCTGAGGTGGGCAATGATGCGTTGCAGGTGCCGCTCCATCTCCGTGAGCGGGATCTCCGGCGCACTGTCCGGCGCGCGGAACATCGGGCGCTGGCTCTGGCCGCCGTCGGCGGGGCCATCATACATCAGCCGCTGCTGGCAGCTCTGGATGGCGATCTCGCTGGTCTCCAGATAGGCCTGCGCCAGTACCGGCGTCATCACCTCATGTTCGCGCGCCAGAATGGTCATGGCGTTGAGGTGTTCCACAATCGACTGGCTGTGCATCACCCACAGGCGCATATCCGCCAGATAGCGGGAGTTAAAGCCCGGCTCCTGCATCGCCTGGTTCAGGGAGGTGTAAAGCGTGTTATGCGCCTGGTTGGCCATCACACGCGCATAGGCCAGCTTCGCCGGGTCGGGGTCTTCCTGCAACAGCAGGCGGATTGCCTCCTGATCGGCTTCCAGCGCCTGATGGGCGTTCTCCCGCAGCAGGCCGCTCTGCCACTGGGGCCAGAGCCAGATGGTGCTGCCGAGCGCCAGACCGCAGCCGAGCAGGGTGTCCACCAGCCGTGGGAGCAGGAAATTGATGCCGTTTTGCGTCACCAGTTGCAGGGTATAGACGGCAGTGACCGTCAGCCCGACCATCGCCAGCCCGTAGTTTTTGCGCAGCACCAGATAGGAGGGCAGCATGATCAGCACCATCAGCCCGAGCATAATCCCCTGGTGCAGTTGCAGATGCAGGACGCCCGCGGCGATCACCAGCCCGGCCAGGGTGCCGACGGCCCGGTGCTGGATGCGCACGCGGGTGGCGTTATAGCCGTTCTGGATCACCAGCAGCGACGTCAGCAAGACCCAGTAAGGTTTCGGCAGGTCAAAGAACAGGCCGAGGGTGCTGCCGGTCGCCAGCATGACCCCGACCCGCGCCGCGTTGCGCAGGGACATCGACTTCCAGGAGAGGTAGCGGCGCAGGGCCGGCCAGAACGGCAGGCGGTTCTGGGTCGCCATCAGATCACGGCGGTAGAGCGGGCGCTGGGTGTGCAGCAGGCGGGCGATACGGCTGAAGTGGTAGTAGCAGAACTGGCCGACCGGGTTATCGTGGTAGCGGTTGGCGAGCTTCTCCAGCGCCTGTAGCTCTTTGTCCATCGCAAAGGGGCCGGGGCGGCGGTGGTAGAGGATGTCATCGGCGATCATGCGCAGCCGCTGGGCAATCACCTCTGCATTCCGGCGGATAATCGCCTCTGCCTGGCTCTGCGCCACCAGCTTCTGTACCTCTTCCGGCTGGTGCAGGCTGACGGTAATGTGCTCCTGCAGATCCAGCGCCACCTGAAAAGTGCGGAACAGCCGCTTATTGTGCGGGTTGTTTTCGCTGGCAAGCATATGCAGCTGCTGGTAGTTCTGGACGATCAGCTCCATCACTTTCTGCTGGCGTTTCAGCAGCGGTGGCAGTGCGGTGTCCGGGTCGATGTGCTGGGTCAGCAGGCGGTATTTCGCTTCCAGGTAATCCCCCAGCTCGCGGTAGAGCAGGCTGAGGCTTTCGCGCATCGGCTGCTCCTTCCAGAGGCGGAACCAGCCCCAGGTAAACAACCCGTACCAGAGGGTGCCGAGCACAAACAGGCCCGGTGCCTGCCACAGGGGGGCGGTGCCGGCCATGCTCAGGGTAAAGATCGCTGCCACCAGGGTGCCGTTCAGCAGGCGGCCATGCAGCGGGCTGATTTCGCCGGTCACGCCGAGCAGCAGCGCCAGCGCCAGCATGATCAGCGGCAACGGCCAGTGGGCGTAGAGCAGCAGCAGTTGCAGCACCAGGCTGCACACGGCAAACAGCGAACCACCGATGGCCAGGCGTCTGAAATAGCGTTTGTGCGGGGTATCGAGGCCGGCGATGTTGCAGCAGGCGGGCACCAGGGAGAACAGCAGGCCGGTCTGTAGCTGGCCGAACAGCAGGGCAATGGCCGCCGGCAGACAAAGCACCAGCGTTTGTCTGAGCGCGTAATTGACCTCAGGATGGTAGATAAGCCTACGCCACATGAAGAGTCACACGACAACGGCGCAGCGCGGGTTCCGCGGCTGAGCCGTTTTACGAGGGATTAACGGGTGCCGTAAACGACAATCGTCTTACCGTGGGCGGAGATCAGGTTCTGATCTTCCAGCATTTTTAGGATACGGCCGACCGTTTCGCGGGAGCACCCCACAATCTGGCCGATCTCCTGACGGGTGATTTTGATCTGCATGCCATCCGGGTGGGTCATGGCGTCGGGCTGTTTTGCCAGGTTCAGCAAAGTCTGCGCGATGCGGCCGGTTACATCCAGGAAAGCTAAATTGCCGACTTTCTCTGACGTCACCTGCAGGCGGCTTGCCATCTGCGCGGAGAGGCGCATCAGAATGTCCGGGTTGACCTGGATAAGCTGGCGGAATTTCTTGTAAGAGATCTCCGCGACTTCACAGGCGGTTTTGGCGCGCACCCATGCGCTGCGCTCCTGGCCCTCTTCAAACAGGCCAAGCTCACCGATGAAATCTCCCTGGTTGAGGTAAGAGAGGATCATCTCTTTGCCCTCTTCATCTTTGATCAGCACGGCAACCGAGCCTTTCACGATGTAGTAGAGCGTTTCTGCTTTTTCACCCTGGTGAATCAGCGTACTTTTGGACGGGTATTTATGAATATGACAATGAGACAGGAACCATTCGAGAGTAGGGTCTGTTTGCGGTTTGCCGAGAACCATTTGCTTTTATCCTCTGTTGTAATCGCTGCCCAAAATCACAGGGCTCAGAGTTCCCTGTACGGCGTTCTTATAAAAATAGGTATCGTTGTAGAGTATTAACTGTCTGATAATGCTGCAAGGTAACGGCTGAAAAAGAAGCATCGGGCAGTTCCGCCGCTCCGTTGAAAACCTGACCTTGCTCCATACAGAACATTTTGTTTCGGGTTTGTTTTATCACAGCCAGAACCGGGTGTCTTCTGTTGTCTCGCTTCAGCATGATGAAGATCGGCCTGATTGCCTGTTTTACTGTGACAGGGTAGGCTGTTTTAAGAAAATAACCGGAGAATAGCGTATGCAGGCACGGGTAAAGTGGGTTGAAGGGCTGACGTTTATGGGCGAATCCGCCTCGGGCCATCAGGTGCTGATGGACGGCAACGCCGGGGATAAAGCGCCGAGCCCGATGGAGATGGTGCTGATGTCCGTCGGCGGTTGCAGCGCAATTGATGTGGTCTCTATTCTGCAGAAAGGGCGCAACGACGTGCGCGACTGCGAAGTGCGCCTGACCTCAGAACGGCGTGAAGAGGCGCCGCGCACCTTTACGCATATCAATCTGCATTTTGTGGTCACCGGCAAAGGGCTGACGGACAAAGTGGTCGAGCGCGCGGTCAATCTTTCAGCCGAGAAGTACTGCTCTGTTTCGCTGATGCTGGGCAAGGCCGCAGAGGTCAGCCACAGCTTCGACATTATCAGCGTTGAGTAAGCCAGCCGGGCGGCCTGCGCCGCCCGGTATCAGATAATCTTTTTCCCTTCCAGCAGCCGTGCCACCAGCGGCCCCATGATCAGCTCCATCGCCAGCCCCATTTTGCCGCCCGGCACCACCAGCGTATTGATGTGCGAAATAAATGACCCTTGCAGCATCGCCAGCAGGTAGGGGAAATCGATCGAATCCAGCCCGCGGAAGTGGATCACCACAAAGCTCTCATCCAGTGACGGGATCGCCTTGGCAGCAAACGGGTTCGAGGTGTCGACCGTCGGCACGCGCTGGAAGTTGATGTGGGTGCGGGAGAACTGCGGCGTAATGTAGTTGATGTAGTCCTCCATTGACCGCACCACCGAATCCATCACCGCTTCCCGTGAGTGGCCGCGCTCGCTGGTGTCGCGGATCAATTTCTGGATCCACTCCAGGTTAACGATCGGCACCACGCCGACCAGCAGATCGACATGTTGCGCCACGTCGTGCAGATCCGTGACCACGCCGCCGTGCAGCCCTTCATAGAACAGCACATCGGTATTTTCCGGCAGTGGGTGCCACGGGGTAAAGGTGCCCGGCACCTGGTTGTAGGGCACCGCTTCATCATAGGTATGGAGGTATTTACGCGAACGGCCGGTGCCGTCCTGCCCGTAGTGAATAAAGGATTGTTCCAGCAGGCCGAAGTCATTGGCCTCAGGGCCGAAATAGCTGATATGCCGCCCCAGATCGCGCGCCTTGCGGATCGCCATGTCCATCTCCGGGCGGGTGTAACGGTGGAAGCTGTCGCCCTCCAGCTCAGCAGCGTGCAGGTTCAGATCCTGGAAAATTTTCCGGAACGCCAGGCTGGTGGTGGTGGTGCCGGCACCGCTGGAACCGGTGACGGCGATGATCGGGTGTTTGGCTGACATAGTGTTCAGAACTCCGTTAAGGGGTGATGCCTGCATACCGTGCAATCAGCATAATTAATGACAGTGTTATCATAATTATGCGCAGGCAGCCAGCGGCGGCGGGCCGCCGCATGACCTCATCCCTGTTCCTGGGCGTCCCCCCGGAACTGGCCGCGCGGCATGATATTCACTGACTCATGCAGCTCAGACCAGACCAGCACCACCTCGCCGCTTTTCAGCTGACGACGTACATCCTCTACTTTCTGCGTCAGGGTGCGCTCATGTTCGCCATAATCGGTGCCTTCACGCAGTACAAAGGCTTCTATCAGGTTGTCCAGCGTGTCGCTGTCCAGCTCTTTCCAGGGAATAATCATCTCTCAGGCTCCTGTAAATAGGGGGCCAGCCAGGCGGGGATCCGCTGCTCCAGCCACATCTGCGGGCGCTTAAAGCTGCCGCTGACAAAACCAACATGGCCGCCGTGCTCCGTCAGCTGATACTCGACATTGGCAGGCAGCTGGCCGGCATCGGGGATGACGGCGTCGGTCATAAAGGGGTCGTCCCTGGCATGGATGATCAGCAGGGGCGTGGTAATGCGCGGCAGCAGCGGCATGGCGCTGCACCGGCGGTAGTAATCCAGGGCGTCATCGAAGCCGTGGGCGCGGGCGGTGATGGCATCATCAAAATCGCGCAGACGCCGCAGCCTTTTCAGCTGTTGCAGGTTAATCGGCAGGGTGTCGGGGTAGGCCTGCAATTTACGCGTGGCATTGCGTTTGAGCTGGTCGAGCAGGTAGCGCTGATAAAAGCGCGAAAACCCTTGCTCCAGCTTTTGCGAGCACGGCTCCAGCAGCAGCGGGGCGGAGACGATCACTGCCGCGTTGAGGCGCGCGCATTCCGCCTCCTCCCCAAGGTAGCAGGCCAGCATATTGCCGCCCAGCGAAACGCCCACCGCCGCCGTGGGGACGCGGCCATGCGTCTCCTCCAGCCAGCGCAGGAAGAAGCGGGCATCTTCGGTCTCCCCAGAGTGGTAGATGCGCTTCAGGCGGTTGGCCTCGCCGCTGCATCCACGGAAGTGCATCACCACGCCGAGCCAGCCGCGCTGCTGCCAGGCGTGCAGCAGCCCATGCGCATAGGGGCTGTAGAAGCTCCCCTCCAGGCCGTGGAACAGCACCACCCGCGGTTTATGCACCGCCTGTGCCGGAGGTTCGCTCCAGGCGAGATCGACGAAATCCCCGTCGGGCAGCTCCAGCCGCTGCCAGTGCGGGGTCAGCAGCGCCTGCCGCCGGTAGAGCCGTGGCAGCAGCGTTTGCAGGTGCGGGTTACGGGCGCCGCGCATCGCCTGAAAGGTGTCGTGCATAAGAGGACTGTTTTTCTTTATCAGTAGGGGCGGCGGTGCCTGTGCGTCGATCAACACAGTTGCCGGATAGTGTTCATCATATCCTATAACCGGAATGCGGCGCGCGCCCGCTTCCCGGCGCGGAATTTCCGGCCCTGGAGGCCGGAGGAATAAAAAAGCCCGGCATCACCGGGCTTCTGCGTACGGGGTTGACAGGCGTTACTCCAGGTCAAACTGCTCCAGCTGCTCCTGAATCTCCAGCCACGCCATCTCCGCCTCCTCCAGCGCCGACTTCGCCTGCGCCTGGCTCTGCAGGCAGGCGGTCAGATCCGCTTTGCGGCCTGGGTCGTAGAGGCTGGTGTCACCCAGTTGGGTTTCCGCGGCCGCGAGTTCAACGCCCAGCTTTTCCATCTGCTTCTCCAGTTGCAGCAATTTCTTGCGCAGCGGCTGCGTCTGGCTGCGCAACTCCGCCTCGCGCCGCTTCTGGTCTTTGCGCGCCTGGGCGCTGTTGCTGCCGGACTCTTTGGCGGGCGCATCCTGCTGGCTCTCCTGGCGTTGCAGATCCACCAGCCACTGCTGATAATCTTCCAGGTCACCGTCAAACTGCTCAACCTTGCCGCCATGCACCAGATAGAGGTCGTCCGTGGTGGAGCGTAACAGGTGGCGATCGTGCGAGACCACCACCAGCGCCCCTTCGAAGTCGATCAGCGCTTCGGTCAGCGCCTGGCGCATATCGAGGTCGAGGTGGTTGGTGGGTTCGTCGAGCAGCAGCAGGTTGGGGCGCTGCCAGACGATCAGCGCCAGCACCAGCCGCGCTTTTTCACCGCCGGAGAAGCGCTCGGTCTTGTCGGTGACCTGATCGCCCTGGAAACCAAACCCGCCCAGGTAGTCCCGCAGTTGCTGTTCCAGCTCACGCGGGGCCAGCCGGCTCAGGTGCTGGAGCGGTGACTCATCGGCGCGCAGGAACTCCAGCTGATGCTGGGCGAAGTAGCCGAGCTTGACCCCTTTCGCCAGCCCGATTTCCCCCTGCTGCGGTTGCAGCGTCCCGGCCAGCAGCTTGATCAGGGTCGATTTCCCGGCCCCGTTGCGGCCCAGCAGGCCAATGCGCGAGCCGGGCACCAGGTTCAGTTTGATGGAGTCGAGGATGGTGCGCTCGCCATACCCGGCGCTGACTTTCTCCATGCGCAGCAACGGGTCAGGCAGGCTCTCCGGCGCGCGGAAGCTGAAGTGGAACGGGTTGTCTACATGCGCCGGGGCGATAAGCTCCATGCGCTCCAGCATCTTGATGCGGCTCTGCGCCTGTTTGGCCTTGGTGGCTTTGGCGCGGAAACGGTCAATATAGCTTTGCAGGTGGGCCACTTTCTCCTGCTGGCTCTGGTAAAGCGACTGCTGCTGGGCCAGTTTGGTGACGCGCTGGCGCTCAAAGGAGGAGTAGTTGCCGGTGTATTCGTTCAGGGCCTGCTGCTCGATGTGCAGGATTTTGTCGACAATCGGGTCGAGGAAATCGCGGTCGTGCGAAATCAGCAGCAGCGTGCCGGGGTAGCTTTTCAGCCACTTCTCCAGCCAGATCACCGCATCAAGATCGAGGTGGTTGGTCGGCTCATCCAGCAGCAGCAGATCGGAGCGGCAGACCAGCGCCTGCGCCAGGTTCAGGCGCATCCGCCAGCCGCCGGAGAAATCTTTCACCGGTTGCTGGAGCTGGCTCTGGGAGAAGCCCAGCCCGTGCAGCAGGCTGGCCGCGCGGGACTGGATCGTCCAGGCCTGGATGGCGTCCAGCTTGCCGTGGACCAGCGCAATCGCGTTGCCGTCGTTGCGTTCGTTGGCGCGGGCCAGCTCTGCCTCTAACTGGCGGAACTCGCGGTCGCCGTCAATCACATACTCCAGCGCCGGCACATCCAGCGCCGGCGTCTCCTGGTTGACCCACGCCAGCGCCCAGTTGCCGGGGAAGGTGAGGCTGCCGGCATCGGCGCTCATTTCACCTTTCAGCAACGAAAGCAGGGTAGATTTACCACAACCGTTTTTGCCCACCAGCCCGACTTTCTGGCCCGGGTTAACCGTCGCGGTGGCGTTATCGAGCAGAACCCGGGTGCCACGTCGTATTTGAAGCGAGGAGAAAACAATCATAAAGCGCCGTATGTTTAAAATATGTTAAATTAACGACCGGTAAGCTGACCACAAAGCGTGGTAACCAGACGCCAGGCGTCCTGATCTAATCTTGCGGAGCATGGTAACGGAAAATCCGCACCCTGACGACGCTTTGGAGGGAATGATGTCGCAGCCACCCAGGGTTCTGCTGCTGTACGCCCACCCGGAACCCCAGGATTCGGTAGCCAACCGCATTCTGCTGGCCCCGGCCCAGCAACTCGCGCATGTCACCGTGCACGATCTCTACGCGCACTATCCCGATTTCTTTATTGATATCCATCACGAACAGCAACTGTTGCGTGAGCACAGCGTCATTGTCTTCCAGCACCCCCTTTATACTTACAGTTGCCCGGCACTGCTGAAAGAGTGGATGGACCGCGTGTTGGCCCGCGGCTTCGCCAGCGGGGCGGGCGGCAATGCGCTGAACGGCAAATACTGGCGTACGGTGATCACCACCGGCGAGCCGGAGGGCGCTTACGGGGAGCAGGGATATAACCGCTGCCTGATGTCAGACATTCTGCGGCCGTTTGAACTCACGGCGGCGATGTGCCGGATGCACTGGCTCTCACCGATGGTGGTCTACTGGGCACGGCGCCAGCCGCCGGATGTGCTGGCCAGCCACGCCAGCGCCTATGCCGACTGGCTGCGCGCCCCGCTTCCCCATGGAGGACGTTAAATGGAAGGATCGGATTTACTGACAGCGGCACTGATTTTCCTGTTTGCGGCGGTGGTGGCCGTGCCGATCGCTCAGCGGCTGGGCATCGGCGCGGTGCTGGGCTACCTGCTGGCGGGGATCGCCATCGGCCCGTGGGGTGTCGGGGTGATCCGCGATGTGCAGGAGATCCTGCACTTCTCCGAGCTGGGCGTGGTGTTCCTGATGTTTCTCATCGGGCTGGAGCTGAACCCCGCCAAACTCTGGCAACTGCGCCGCTCGATTTTCGGCGTGGGGGCCGGGCAGGTGCTGCTGACAGCCACGGTGCTGGCGCTGCTGCTCTATCTGACCCACTTTGCCTGGCAGGCGGCGGTGATTGGCGGCATCGGGCTGGCGATGTCTTCGACTGCGATGGCCTTGCAGCTGATGAAAGACAAAGGCATGAAGCGCAACGAGGGCGGCCAGCTCGGCTTCTCGGTGCTGCTGTTCCAGGATATCGCGGTGATCCCGGCCCTGGCGCTGATCCCGCTGCTGGCCGGAGCCGGGGAGGGCGAGTACGACTGGGATCGGATCGCCATGAAAATCGCCGCTTTTGGCGGGATGCTGATCGGCGGGCGTTACCTGTTGCGGCCTTTGCTGCGGTTTATTGTGGCCGCCGGGGTGCGCGAAGTATTTACCGCGGCAGCGCTGCTTACGGTGCTGGGGGCAGCGCTGTTTATGGACGCGCTCGGTTTCTCCATGGCGCTGGGCACCTTTATCGCCGGGGTGCTGCTGGCAGAGAGTGAGTACCAGCATGAGCTGGAGAGTGCCATTGAGCCTTTCAAAGGGTTGTTGCTGGGGCTGTTCTTTATCTCGGTAGGCATGGCGCTCAACCTGGGCGTGTTCTACACCCATGTGCTTGAGGTGCTGGTCGCCGTTGTGGTGCTGGTTCTGGTGAAGAGCAGCATCCTGTATGGCCTGGCGCGGGTGTTTGGCTTAGGGCGCGCCGTGCGGCTGCAATTCGCCGGGGTGCTGAGCCAGGGGGGCGAATTCGCCTTTGTGCTCTTTTCGGCCGCCGCTGCGCAACGGGTGATTTCCCCGGACCAGCTGGCGCTGCTGCTGGTGGTGGTCACTCTGTCGATGATGACCACGCCGCTGATGATGCAGACCATCGACCGGCTGCTGGCCCGGCGCTACAACGCGCAAGAGGAGCCGGATGAGCAGCACCATGTGGAAGATGATGACCCGCAGGTGATTATTGTGGGCTTCGGGCGCTTTGGTCAGGTGATTGGCCGGTTGCTGATCGCCAACAAAATGCGCATTACCGTGCTGGAGCGTGATATCAGCGCCGTGAGCCTGATGCGCAGCTATGGCTACCACGTCTACTACGGGGATGCTACCGAGCTGGCGCTGCTGCGCGCCGCGGGTGCGGAAAAAGCGCGCGCTATTGTCATCACCTGTAATGAGCCGGAAGACACCATGACGATCGTACGGCTGTGCCAGGACTATTTCCCTTCGCTGGAGATTCTGGCGCGCGCCCGCGGCCGTGTGGAGGCGCATGAGCTGCTCCAGGCCGGCGTGGCAAACTTCTCACGGGAGACCTTCTCGAGCGCCCTGGAGCTGGGCCGCAAGGCGCTGACCACCCTGGGAATGCACCCGCATCAGGCCTACCGGGCGCAACAGCACTTCCGGCGGCTGGATATGCGGATGCTGCGCGAGCTGGTGCCGCAGCGCCAGGGTGACGTGGCGCAGGTCTCCCGCATCCGCGAGGCGCGGCGTGAACTGGAGGAGATTTTTGAGCGCGAAATCTACAATGAGCGCCGCCGGCCCGACGGCTGGGATGAACATGAGTAGCCGTGCCGATTGAGGTGTGGGCCTATCCGTTCTAGACTGGTAGTCAGTGCGAAGCGTCAGGCGTTGAGCCGGGCGCTTTATTTTATTGGAAAGACCTTTTTCCGGCTGCCATGCGCCGGGTGGTGAATGCCACGGTGCGCAGGGCGGTTTATTCTGGAGTCAACAGCATGTCAGCAACACGTAAGCGTTTCATTGCCGGGGCCGTTTGCCCGCAGTGTAAGGCGCTGGACAGCCTGATGTTATGGCGCGAGGATCAGGTAGAAGTGGTGGAGTGTGTGAAGTGTGGCCATCATCAGCGCCAGACTGACGAGCAGGTTAAGCAGCACGTCCGCCCCCAGGAACAGGTCATCGGTATTTTCCATCCCGAGTAGCGGGCAGCGACGCGTTTTTTTATGCTGATGAGTACAGCGCCGCAGATTTCCGCTACAATCTGCGCCAATTTGCTTTCCAACGGTAGGAGATATCATGAAAGTAGCAAAAGACCTGGTGGTCAGCCTGGCTTACCAGGTACGTACAGAAGACGGTGTGTTGGTTGATGAGTCTCCGGTGAGTGCGCCGCTGGACTATCTGCACGGTCACGGTTCCCTGATCGCAGGTCTGGAAAACGCGCTGGAAGGTCATGACGTCGGCGATCGTTTCGACGTGCATGTCGGCGCGAACGAAGCCTACGGCAACTACGACGAAAACCTGGTGCAGCGTGTACCGAAAGACGTCTTCATGGGCGTTGACGAGCTGCAGGTAGGTATGCGCTTTATGGCGGATACCGATCAGGGTCAGGTGCCGGTTGAGATCACGGACGTGGAAGACGATCACGTGACCGTTGACGGCAACCACATGCTGGCCGGCCAGAACCTGAACTTCAACGTTGAAGTTGTGGCAATCCGTGAAGCGACCGCAGAAGAACTGGCCCACGGCCACGTTCACGGCGAGCACGATCATCACCACGGTCATGACCACGGTGACGGCTGCTGCGGCGGCCACGATCATGATCATGACCACGATCATGGTAAAGGCGGATGCGGCAACGGCGGTTGCGGCTGCCACTAAGCTAACGCATCAAAAAAAGGCTGCCTCAGGCAGCCTTTTTTATTGCCTGCGCCTGTCGCGGCTCAGTAGTGCGGCGGCGGGGTCTCTTCCGAAGGGTGAGCAATGGCGGAAGGCTGCGCGGCGCGCAATTTGTCCGTGAGCAGGCGCAGCCGGTCCTGCAGTTTACTCATCTCAAGCTGATGCTCTGTCACAATCAGGTTAAGCTCCTCGATGGTCACTTCCTGAAAGGCCAGCCGGCTTTCCAGCATCTCCAACCGTTGTTCGAAGGCGTTCTGATCCATACTTGCTGTCCTCTGTGGTTCGCCGTCCGGCGGATGGGGTAAGGGGCGGGATTCTACCTGCATTGCCCACAGATTGCTTGGCGTCTCGCCCGGCGGCCTGAAGAATTTGCCGGAAAGGAAACTTCCTGACGTAATTAAGGTCGGAATATAACGCATTTGGTGAGTATAGAGATTGTTTTGCCGCCGCGCAGGCAGTTATAGTAGCCAGAGAAATTATGTAATCGTTGCTTGGGGCTATACCCCCTAAGCCATTGGAGAAATGGATGAAATCACTTTTTAAAGTAACGCTGTTGGCAACCACAATGGCCATGGCACTGAGCGCCACCCAGGTGATGGCGGAAGAGGCGGCAAAAGCCCCTGCGGCTGAAGCACCGGCTGCCGCGGCTGCTGCGCCGGCCGTCAACAGCGCCTTCAAAAATGAAGACCAGCAATCCGCGTATGCGCTGGGTGCATCCTTGGGTCGTTACATGGATAACTCCCTGAAAGAGCAAGAGAAGCTGGGTATCAAGCTGGACAAAGAACAGCTGATCTCCGGTGTGCAGGACGCTTTCGCTGACAAGAGCAAACTCTCTGATCAGGAAATCGAACAGACCCTGCAGGCCTTTGAAGCCCGCGTAAAAGCGTCCGCTCAGGCGAAGATGGAAAAAGACGCGCAGGAAAATGCTGCCAAAGGCCAGGCATACCGTGACAAGTTCGCCAAAGAAAAAGGCGTGAAGAAAACCGAATCCGGCCTGCTGTACCAGGTAGAGAAGCCGGGTACCGGTGACACGCCGAAAGACAGCGACACCGTTGTCGTGAACTACAAAGGCACCCTGACCGACGGCACAGAGTTTGATAACTCTTATACCCGCGGCGAGCCGCTCTCCTTCCGCCTGGACGGCGTGATCCCGGGCTGGACCGAAGGCCTGAAACACATCAAAAAAGGCGGCAAGATTACGCTGGTGATCCCGCCGGAGCTGGCTTACGGTAAAACCGGTGTGCCGGGCATCCCGGCTAACTCCACGCTGGTGTTTAACGTCGAACTGCTGGACGTGAAAGCCGCGCCTAAAGGCGACGCCAAAGCTGAAAAGCCGGCTGACGCCGCTGCTGAAGCCGGTGCCAAAGGGCAGTAATTCCCTCTGGTTCCCTGCTGAAAACCGCTGCCTCCGGGCGGCGGTTTTTTTATGCCCTTTTTATGCCTTCACACATCATCACGCGCCGCTGACGTGGATAACTTGACGCCTTACGCCCACAGGCATAACGTCTTTAACAATTCCGGCGTCGTTACTCCCGCAGATTTGCTAGACTGACGGCCTAAAGATATTGAGTGATGAGCCTGACGGCAGGGCGCCGGGCAGGCTCTCTCTACACAGAGGATGGTATCTCCGATGTCTAATTCGCTCTTACCTGGCGAAACCAGCGATCTCGATCTGTTGGAACAACGTCCTTTCACCGCTACCGACTATGAAATTCTGAAATCTTATGAGGCCGTGGTGGATGGGCTGGCGATGCTGATCGGCGCGCATTGTGAAATAGTCCTGCATTCGCTGGAGGACTTAAAGTGCTCGGCGGTAAGAATCGCCAACGGCGAGCATACCGGCCGGAAGATTGGGTCACCGATTACCGACCTGGCGCTGCGGATGCTGCATGATATGGCCGGGGCCGACAGCAGTGTCTCCAATGCCTATTTTACGCGGGCGAAAAGCGGCGTGCTGATGAAGTCAGTGACCATTGCCATCCGTAACCATGAGCAGCGGGTCATCGGGCTGTTGTGCATCAACATGAACCTGGATGTGCCGTTTTCACAGATTATGCAGACATTCATGCCGCCGGAGGCGCAGGAGGTGGGCTCGTCCGTCAACTTTGCTTCGTCCGTGGATGACCTGGTGGCACAAACCCTGGAGTTCACCATTGAAGAGGTCAATGCTGACCGTAATGTTGCCAACAACGCTAAAAACCGGCAGGTGGTGCTGAATCTTTACGAGAAAGGCATTTTTGACATTAAAGATGCCATTAACCAGGTGGCCGACCGGCTGAATATTTCAAAGCATACGGTTTATCTCTATATCCGCCAGTTCAAAAGCGGTGACCTGCTGGGCGGGGACCGCTGATGCTGCGTTATGCGTTACTGGTCACCGGCCCGGCCTACGGTACCCAGCAGGCGAGCTCTGCGTATCAGTTCGCGCAGGCGCTGGTGGCGGAAGGGCACCGGCTGGAGAGCGTATTCTTTTACCGGGAAGGCGTATTGAACGCCAACCAGCTGACGGCGCCTGCCAATGATGAGTTTGATCTGGTACGTGCCTGGCAGCAGTTAGCAACGGAACACCAGGTTGCCCTGAATGTCTGTGTGGCTGCGGCGCTGCGCCGTGGGGTCACTGACGAGCATGAAGCGCAGCAACTCTCACTGGGGCCGGCTAATTTACAGGCCGGTTTTACCCTGAGCGGTTTGGGCGCGCTGGCAGAAGCGTCCCTGAGCTGTGACCGGCTGGTGCAATTCTGATGGACGACACTATGAAACGTGTGGCCTTTGTATTTACCCGTGCGCCGCACGGCACCGCTGCCGGCCGTGAGGGGCTGGATGCGCTGCTGGCGACTTCCGCGCTCAGCGAACAGGTAGGGGTGTTTTTTATCGGCGATGGTGTGATGCAGCTTCTGCCGCATCAGGCACCGGAGAAAATCCTGGCCCGCAACTATATTGCGACCTTTGGCGTGCTGCCGCTTTATGAGGTGGAACAGTGCTACCTGTGTGAAGCTTCCCTTCAGGCGCGCGGTTTACCGGCAGAGCTGGATTGGGTGCTCAAGGCGGAGATCCTGCCCCCGGAAGCGCTGCGTGAGCGGCTGGCCGGTTATGACGCAATAATGACTTTTTAACGGATACCCCATGCTGTTGACCCTTTCCCATTCGCCTTTTCAGACCGATCTGCCCGCGCTGCTGCGACTTGCGGGGCAGGGGGATGACCTGCTGCTGATACAGGACGGCGTGCTGGCCGGATTAAAAGAGAGCGCGGCCCTTGATTGGCTGCTGGCTGCCCCCATCTCTGTTTACGCGCTGAAAGAAGACATCGAGGCCCGCGGGTTGATTGGTCAAATTTCAGACAAAATCACGCTGATCGGTTATACTACTTTCGTTATGCTGACCGTAAAGCACACACAACACGTCGCAGGGTAATTACAGTTGGTGCTGTATATTTCTTGACACCTTTCATGGTCAGCCATAAAATTCTGCGTCCTCGTACTTTGCCTGTTGGCATACGAGGCGATTTATCACGTGTTTACGAAGCAAACCCAGGAGCTTTTTTAATGGCAACGATTAACCAGCTGGTACGCAAACCACGCTCTGTGAAGGCTGCGAAAAGCAACGTTCCGGCGCTGGAAGCCTGCCCGCAAAAACGTGGCGTATGCACCCGCGTATATACCACTACCCCGAAAAAACCGAACTCCGCACTGCGTAAAGTATGCCGTGTTCGTCTGACCAACGGTTTTGAAGTCACCTCCTACATCGGCGGTGAAGGTCACAACCTGCAGGAGCACTCCGTGATCCTGATCCGTGGCGGTCGTGTAAAAGACCTGCCAGGTGTGCGTTACCACACCGTTCGCGGCGCACTTGACTGCTCCGGCGTTAAAGACCGTAAGCAAGCTCGTTCTAAGTACGGCGTTAAGAAGCCGAAGTCTTAATGGTTCTCCGTTAAGTAAGGCCAAACATTTTCACTTTAATGTCAAAATAAACTCGTAGAGTTTTGGACAATCCTGAATTAAAAACGGAGTAATTCCATGCCACGTCGTCGCGTCATTGGTCAGCGTAAAATTCTGCCGGATCCTAAGTTCGGATCTGAACTGCTGGCTAAATTTGTAAACATCCTGATGGTAGATGGTAAGAAATCTACCGCAGAAGCAATCGTCTATACCGCGCTGGAGACCCTGGCTCAGCGTTCTGGTAAAGGCCACCTGGAAGCTTTCGAAGTAGCTCTGGACAACGTGCGCCCGACTGTAGAAGTTAAGTCTCGCCGCGTTGGTGGTTCTACTTATCAGGTTCCAGTTGAAGTCCGTCCGGTTCGTCGTAATGCCCTGGCAATGCGTTGGATCGTTGAAGCTGCTCGTAAACGCGGTGATAAATCCATGGCTCTCCGCCTGGCGAACGAACTTTCTGATGCAGCAGAGAACAAAGGTACTGCTGTTAAGAAACGTGAAGACGTTCACCGTATGGCAGAAGCCAACAAGGCGTTCGCCCACTACCGCTGGTAATCACCACGCTGTAGTTATGCTAACCAAGCGGGCGCTTCAAGAAGCCAACCCGCTTGGGTTAACTGAACTTGAACGTCCTAGTGATAGAGGAATCAAATGGCTCGTACAACACCCATTGCACGCTATCGTAACATCGGTATCAGTGCGCACATCGACGCCGGTAAAACCACGACTACCGAACGTATCCTGTTCTACACCGGTGTAAACCACAAAATCGGTGAAGTTCACGACGGCGCCGCCACCATGGACTGGATGGCTCAGGAGCAGGAACGTGGTATTACCATCACTTCTGCTGCAACTACCGCTTTCTGGTCTGGTATGGCGAAGCAGTTTGATGCTCACCGTATCAACATCATCGACACCCCGGGGCACGTTGACTTCACCATCGAAGTAGAACGCTCCATGCGTGTGCTCGACGGTGCAGTAATGGTTTACTGTGCGGTTGGTGGTGTTCAGCCGCAGTCTGAAACCGTATGGCGTCAGGCTAACAAATACAAAGTTCCGCGCATCGCGTTCGTTAACAAAATGGACCGTATGGGCGCCAACTTCCTGAAAGTTGTAGGCCAGATCAAATCCCGTCTGGGCGCGACTCCGGTTCCTCTGCAGCTGGCTATCGGCGCTGAAGAGAACTTCACCGGTGTTGTTGACCTGGTGAAAATGAAAGCCATCAACTGGAACGATGCAGACCAGGGCGTGACCTTCGAATACGAAGAGATCCCGGCTGACATGCAGGACCTGGCTGAAGAATGGCGTCAGAACCTGATCGAATCCGCAGCTGAAGCTTCTGAAGAGCTGATGGAAAAATACCTGGGTGGCGAAGAGCTGTCCGAGGAAGAGATCAAAACTGCTCTGCGTCAGCGCGTGCTGAACAACGAAATCATCCTGGTTACCTGTGGTTCTGCGTTCAAGAACAAAGGTGTTCAGGCGATGCTGGATGCGGTAGTTGACTACCTGCCGGCACCGACCGACGTTCCTGCCATCAACGGCATGCTGGACGACGGCAAAGATACCCCGGCTGAGCGTCACGCCAGCGATGATGAGCCTTTTGCTGCACTGGCGTTCAAAATCGCTACCGACCCGTTCGTGGGTAACCTGACCTTCTTCCGTGTGTACTCCGGTGTGGTTAACTCTGGTGATACCGTACTGAACTCCGTGAAAGCTGCACGTGAGCGTTTCGGTCGTATCGTTCAGATGCACGCTAACAAACGTGAAGAGATCAAAGAAGTTCGCGCGGGCGACATCGCCGCTGCTATCGGTCTGAAAGACGTAACTACTGGTGACACCCTGTGTGACCCAGAGTCGCCGATCATTCTGGAGCGTATGGAATTCCCTGAGCCGGTAATCTCCATCGCCGTAGAACCGAAAACCAAAGCTGACCAGGAAAAAATGGGTCTGGCTCTGGGCCGTCTGGCTAAAGAAGACCCGTCCTTCCGCGTATGGACTGACGAAGAATCTAACCAGACCATCATCGCCGGTATGGGTGAGCTGCACCTCGACATCATCGTTGACCGCATGAAGCGTGAATTCAACGTTGAAGCGAACGTGGGTAAACCTCAGGTTGCTTACCGTGAAGCGATTCGCGCGAAAGTTACCGATATCGAAGGTAAACACGCCAAGCAGTCTGGTGGTCGCGGTCAGTACGGTCATGTTGTTATCGACATGTACCCGCTGGAGCCGGGTTCCAACCCGAAAGGCTACGAGTTCATCAACGACATCAAAGGTGGTGTGATTCCTGGTGAATACATCCCTGCCGTTGATAAAGGCATCCAGGAGCAGCTGAAAGCCGGTCCGCTGGCTGGCTACCCGGTTGTTGACCTGGGTATCCGTCTGCACTTCGGTTCTTACCATGACGTTGACTCCTCTGAACTGGCGTTTAAACTGGCTGCGTCTATCGCCTTTAAAGATGGCTTTAAGAAAGCTAAACCAGTTCTGCTTGAGCCAATCATGAAGGTTGAGGTAGAAACGCCGGAAGAAAACACCGGTGACGTCATTGGTGACTTGAGCCGTCGTCGCGGTATGCTGCGCGGTCAGGAATCCGAAGTCACTGGCGTTAAGATCCACGCTGAAGTACCGCTGTCTGAAATGTTCGGATATGCAACCCAGCTGCGTTCTCTGACCAAAGGTCGCGCATCATACACGATGGAATTCCTGAAGTATGATGATGCACCGAACAACGTCGCTCAGGCCGTCATCGAAGCCCGTGGTAAATAAGTCTTCGGGTTTAACACAATGATCCCGTGCTCTCTCCAATAGGGGGGAGCACAAGATTAAGGAATATAGCCGTGTCTAAAGAAAAATTTGAACGTAAAAAACCGCACGTTAACGTTGGTACTATCGGCCACGTTGACCACGGTAAAACTACCCTGACTGCTGCAATCACCAACGTACTGGCTAAGAAATTCGGTGGCCAGGCGCGTGCTTTTGACCAGATCGATAACGCACCGGAAGAAAAAGCACGTGGTATCACCATCAACACCTCTCACGTTGAGTACGATACCCC
>NZ_PJZH01000059.1 GCF_002858715.1 Chimaeribacter coloradensis
ATTTGATGCCTGGCAGTTCCCTACTCTCGCATGGGGAGACCCCACACTACCATCGGCGCTACGGCGTTTCACTTCTGAGTTCGGCATGGGGTCAGGTGGGACCACCGCGCTAGTGCCGCCAGGCAAATTCTGTTTATTCCGACCGCCGTTAAGGCCGTCAGAACCAATCTCGGAACATCGCTGAAAATCAGAGTCTCTGTCTCAAAAACACCTTCGGTGTTGTAAGGTTAAGCCTCACGGGTCATTAGTACCGGTTAGCTCAATGCATCGCTGCACTTACACATCCGGCCTATCAACGTCTTGGTCTTAAACGTCCCTTCAGGGAACTCAAGGTCCCAGGGAAGACTCATCTCGAGGCAAGTTTCGCGCTTAGATGCTTTCAGCGCTTATCTTTTCCGCACTTAGCTACCGGGCAGTGCCATTGGCATGACAACCCGAACACCAGGGGTGCGTTCACTCCGGTCCTCTCGTACTAGGAGCAACCCCTCTCAATCTTCCAACGCCCACGGCAGATAGGGACCGAACTGTCTCACGACGTTCTAAACCCAGCTCGCGTACCACTTTAAACGGCGAACAGCCGTACCCTTGGGACCTACTTCAGCCCCAGGATGTGATGAGCCGACATCGAGGTGCCAAACACCGCCGTCGATATGAACTCTTGGGCGGTATCAGCCTGTTATCCCCGGAGTACCTTTTATCCGTTGAGCGATGGCCCTTCCATTCAGAACCACCGGATCACTAAGACCTGCTTTCGCACCTGCTCGAGCCGTCACTCTCGCAGTCAAGCTAGCTTATGCCTTTGCACTAACCTCACGATGTCCGACCGTGATTAGCTAACCTTCGTGCTCCTCCGTTACTCTTTAGGAGGAGACCGCCCCAGTCAAACTACCCACCAGACACTGTCCTCACCCCAGATTATGGGGCCGAGTTAGAACATCAAACATTAAAGGGTGGTATTTCAAGGATGGCTCCACGCAGACTGGCGTCCACGCTTCAAAGCCTCCCACCTATCCTACACATCAAGGCTCAATGTTCAGTGTCAAGCTATAGTAAAGGTTCACGGGGTCTTTCCGTCTTGCCGCGGGTACACTGCATCTTCACAGCGAGTTCAATTTCACTGAGTCTCGGGTGGAGACAGCCTGGCCATCATTACGCCATTCGTGCAGGTCGGAACTTACCCGACAAGGAATTTCGCTACCTTAGGACCGTTATAGTTACGGCCGCCGTTTACCGGGGCTTCGATCAAGAGCTTCGCGTTGCCGCTAACCCCATCAATTAACCTTCCGGCACCGGGCAGGCGTCACACCGTATACGTCCACTTTCGTGTTTGCACAGTGCTGTGTTTTTATTAAACAGTTGCAGCCAGCTGGTATCTGCGACTGGCTTCGGCTCAGGGAGCAAGTCCCGTCACCTACATGCCAGCGTGCCTTCTCCCGAAGTTACGGCACCATTTTGCCTAGTTCCTTCACCCGAGTTCTCTCAAGCGCCTGAGTATTCTCTACCTGACCACCTGTGTCGGTTTGGGGTACGATTTCGTGTTACCTGGAGCTTAGAGGCTTTTCCTGGAAGCAGGGCATCAGCTACTTCACCACCGTAGTGGTTCGTCATCACGCCTCAGTGTTAAAGCCAACCGGATTTACCAGGTTGACACACCTACACGCTTAAACCAGGACAACCGTCGCCTGGCCAGCCTAGCCTTCTCCGTCCCCCCTTCGCAGTAACACCAAGTACAGGAATATTAACCTGTTTCCCATCGACTACGCTTTTCAGCCTCGCCTTAGGGGTCGACTCACCCTGCCCCGATTAACGTTGGACAGGAACCCTTGGTCTTCCGGCGTGCGGGTTTTTCACCCGCATTATCGTTACTTATGTCAGCATTCGCACTTCTGATACCTCCAGCAGACCTCACAGTCCACCTTCGCAGGCTTACAGAACGCTCCCCTACCCAACAACGCATAAGCGTCGCTGCCGCAGCTTCGGTGCATGGTTTAGCCCCGTTACATCTTCCGCGCAGGCCGACTCGACCAGTGAGCTATTACGCTTTCTTTAAATGATGGCTGCTTCTAAGCCAACATCCTGGCTGTCTATGCCTTCCCACATCGTTTCCCACTTAACCATGACTTTGGGACCTTAGCTGGCGGTCTGGGTTGTTTCCCTCTTCACGACGGACGTTAGCACCCGCCGTGTGTCTCCCGTGATAATATTCTTCGGTATTCGCAGTTTGCATCGGGTTGGTAAGCCGGGGTGGCCCCCTAGCCGAAACAGTGCTCTACCCCCGAAGATAAGTTCACGAGGCGCTACCTAAATAGCTTTCGGGGAGAACCAGCTATCTCCCGGTTTGATTGGCCTTTCACCCCCAGCCACAAGTCATCCGCTAATTTTTCAACATTAGTCGGTTCGGTCCTCCAGTTAGTGTTACCCAACCTTCAACCTGCCCATGGCTAGATCACCGGGTTTCGGGTCTATACCTTGCAACTTGACGCCCAGTTAAGACTCGGTTTCCCTACGGCTCCCCTATACGGTTAACCTTGCTACAAAATATAAGTCGCTGACCCATTATACAAAAGGTACGCAGTCACCCTGGTAAACCAAGGCTCCCACTGCTTGTACGTACACGGTTTCAGGTTCTATTTCACTCCCCTCGCCGGGGTTCTTTTCGCCTTTCCCTCACGGTACTGGTTCACTATCGGTCAGTCAGGAGTATTTAGCCTTGGAGGATGGTCCCCCCATATTCAGACAGGATGTCACGTGTCCCGCCCTACTCATCGAACTCACAGCCTGTGTGCTTTTGTGTACGGGACTATCACCCTTTACTGTGCGACTTTCCAGACGCTTCCACTAACACACAAACTGATTCAGGTTCTGGGCTGTTCCCCGTTCGCTCGCCGCTACTGGGGGAATCTCGGTTGATTTCTTTTCCTCGGGGTACTTAGATGTTTCAGTTCCCCCGGTTCGCCTCATTACGCTATGTATTCACATAATGATAGTGTGACGTATCACACTGGGTTTCCCCATTCGGGTATCGTCGGGTATAACGCTTCATATCAGCTTACCGACGCTTATCGCAGATTAGCACGCCCTTCATCGCCTCTGACTGCCTAGGCATCCACCGTGTACGCTTAGTCGCTTAACCTCACAACCCGAAGATGTTTCCATCTGCGAGCGTGATTATTTGAGAGACTCTATTACAACCACGCACTACTCTATGCATCACCCAAGGGTGAGACATTACGGAGAGTAATGGGTGCTGTAATGTTTCAATTTTCAGCTTGTTCCGGATTGTTAAAGAGCAA
>NZ_PJZH01000060.1 GCF_002858715.1 Chimaeribacter coloradensis
TTTCCATTTTCATATTTAAAACGGGAGTCGTCATCGAAAACTATGATTGAGTTTTTTTCACCCCAGGATACCCAGCTTAGATGAGAATCCTCTATAGGGGGACTAAATATATTTGAAACGATGGGTTTACTTTTTGTTAAATCAATCATTATATTTGCATGGCATTTATAATCATCAATTCCTTTCAAACAACCAAAAGGCGAGTAATAGCCAATTATTATTTTATTTACTTTCTTTTCGGACTCATTAATGTCAAACCCTAGTGGGACAGGAGAAAAATAGTCCGCACGATCTTTATATATTAATTTTTTGTTTAAATAAATATACGAGTACTTATCGCCAGAATCATTTCTAGAAAGGAGCCTTAAATCTCCAAGAACTGTATCTATGCAATAGTAGCTTTCTTTATTACATTCTCCTAATGCAAACGAAGCGTGAAATAATAAAATAAATGAAATTAGATAATTTTTTCTCATTTAATTAACAACCTTTTTAATTATTTTGATAGTTTCAACTTCTTTTATATTTAATTCTTTTATTTTCTCAGGGCAGATGAAGTTATGGACTTTAATATAGTCATCTATAAAACTTAACAACCATTCTCTATGACCAGCGCTGTATGATCTGTTATTGATTTCTGCGTATTCTTTAGCCTTTCCCGCCCCCACCTGCGCAATCAACAACCTCTTAGCTGCCTCCTCTGTAATTGTGCCTTTTATAAACCGGATAGTATCTGTCAGCCCAAGGTGGTGCGTCAGATAGATCAATTTGGCTTTTTCAGCATCATCTAACGCGGCAATACGATAGCCCGCTTTTTCCAGTGCTTCCAGATTGTGAACACCATAATCTACTGCGGCCATAATGGCATATTCAGCAACAAAGCGTTTATCCAGCCATGTTTTGAGAGCATACGTCGCTTTTGGCGGGTAGGGAGTTCCACCATCCAGATACCCTTCACGCTTTAACTCTTTGCTGCTTTTCCATAGATCCAATGAAACCTGGAATTTTGTTTCAAGCACAGGCCTGCCGCTCAATTCGGTAACGACTTCTCCTGAACTATCTTGTTTTGGCATAAAAGCAACCAAACCAGAGGCTTTTGCTTTTTCATACAGGAATGTACCTTCGCGCAGCGTTTCATCCATCCAGGTTCCATTTAAAAACTGGGTCATGCCTGCAGCGGAGCTTTTATAAAAGGCAACGTCATCGGTGGGTAGCCCAAGCTCTCTTCTTCTTGCTTTTTCCGCTTTTATTCTTTCTGAGCTTAGGCATACTGAATCAGGGTTCCAGATCCCTCCTTTATGTTTGGCTGCTTCTGCATTAATCACAGCAGCAATACTTTGTGGAATAAAGCCACTTCGCTCTGATGCAGCAATAATTTCGTTCCAGTAAATAAAGTTCTTGCCTAATGATAAATCATAATTATTAGGGCAGACATGGTTTACCTGTACCACAGGCTTCCCCTGGCTGTTCCTTCCTTCGCTGATGGTATAAACTTCGTGCTTATTTCTATCAAGGTAACCCGGTGTGCCCTCTAACGCCACGCTCTTCCCTTTCACGCGAACCTTGGGGCTGGTAAGGATTATGTCCATTTTTCCCGGCATTGGGGTAAAACTGGCAACCTCTTTGACTTTACCCGCTGCACTGGAGACAAATACCTGTATCTGGCTTTCCGCTTTAAGCAAATAATCTTTTATTTTTCCCATATCATCGGTGACTGATTCATACACATCACCCAGCGCCGATACAATTTTGACTTTCAGGCCAGCCAGGGGTTTTTCTATCAAATCGAAAAAAGTAAAAGATAACAGGCACGGCTCAGGGCTGGTGTCAGGCTCTTGCACAGGTTCATCATAGGTATAATATGGGGCCGGGATCCGTAATCTCTGTCCAGGGTAAATCAGGGCAGGATTAGCGATGCCGTTTAATTTTACAATATCATCGACGGCACAATGGTGTTGATTTGCGATCTTGCTCAGGGTATCGCCTTTACGGACTACCACCTCCGTCTCTGTAGCGTCCAACGAAATGATATCATCAAGCGGAACAGGTTTACCTTCAGGATCTAAATAACATTTCCATTCAGCGGACCATCCTAACAAGCCATCATATGCTGTGGGTCTGTCGTGTGGTTTTTCAAACAGAGGGACTAATTTACCGCTCATGATGCATCCTCTCCAGAAAAGGGCTTGAATATAAGTTCAGTGCTGCGTGTTCCATCAATGCTTTTAATAGAAGAGAACCGGTGGTTAGAGTCCGGTTCCAGTGTAGGTAACTCCACTGTTTCAATAAGCTGCTGCGCCTTTGTCATGCGCTGGTAATAGCCGGTGCGGACGTTGTAGTCCCCGGCGGTGGCCGACTCAATGCTGTTTTCGTCCAGGGTGATATAACTGCCCCCGCCGTTAATCGTTATCCG
>NZ_PJZH01000061.1 GCF_002858715.1 Chimaeribacter coloradensis
CTGAGCATGGATGGGGTGCAGAAAGCCAAATCCGGCCACCCCGGCGCCCCGATGGGCATGGCTGATATTGCCGAAGTGCTGTGGCGTGACTACCTGAACCACAACCCGGTGAACCCGCACTGGGCTGACCGCGACCGCTTCGTGCTCTCCAACGGCCACGGCTCGATGCTGATTTACAGCCTGCTGCACCTCTCCGGCTACGACCTGCCGATTGAAGAGCTGGCGAACTTCCGCCAGCTGCACTCCAAGACCCCGGGCCACCCGGAGTACGGCTACACCGCAGGCGTCGAGACCACCACCGGCCCGCTGGGCCAGGGCATTGCCAACGCCGTGGGCATGGCGATTGCCGAGCGCACGCTGGCGGCGCAGTTCAACCGCCCGGGCCATGACGTCGTTGACCACCAGACCTATGTGTTCCTGGGTGACGGCTGCATGATGGAGGGTATCTCCCACGAGGTCTGCTCGCTGGCCGGCACCATGAAGCTCGGCAAGCTCACCGCCTTCTATGATGACAACGGTATCTCGATTGACGGCCACGTTGAGGGCTGGTTCACCGACGACACCGCGGCCCGTTTCGAAGCCTACGGCTGGCACGTGGTGCGCGGCGTGGACGGCCACGACGCGGACGCCATCAAAGCGGCGATTGAAGAAGCGCACAAGGTCACGGACAAGCCGTCCCTGCTGATGTGCAAAACCGTGATTGCGTTCGGCTCGCCGAACAAAGCCGGTACCCATGACGCGCACGGCGCGCCGCTGGGTGACGACGAAGTCGCGGCGACCCGCAAGGCATTGGGCTGGACTCACGCCCCGTTTGACATCCCGCAGGACATCTACGCCCAGTGGGACGCCAAAGAAGCAGGCCAGGCCAAAGAGCAGGCGTGGAACGAGAAGTTCGCCGCTTACGAGAAAGCCTTCCCGGAGCTGGCGGCCGAGTTCAAGCGCCGCGTCAGCGGTGAGCTGCCGGCGAACTGGGCTGAAGAGTCCAAAAAGTTCATCGCGAAGCTGCAGGCCAACCCGGCCAACATCGCCAGCCGCAAGGCGTCGCAGAATGCGCTGGAAGCGTTCGGCAAACTGCTGCCGGAGTTCCTGGGCGGCTCGGCTGACCTGGCACCCAGCAACCTCACCATGTGGTCCGGCTCGAAAGCGCTGGGCGACGACGCAGGCGGCAACTACATCCATTATGGCGTGCGCGAGTTCGGCATGACCGCCATCACCAACGGTATCGCGCTGCACGGCGGCTTCCTGCCGTATTCCGCGACCTTCCTGATGTTCGTGGAGTATGCCCGCAACGCGGTACGCATGGCGGCGCTGATGAAAATCCGCAACGTGTTCGTCTACACCCATGACTCCATCGGCCTGGGCGAAGACGGCCCGACCCACCAGCCGGTAGAGCAGCTGGCGAGCCTGCGCGTGACCCCGAACATGAGCACCTGGCGCCCGTGTGACCAGGTGGAGTCTGCGGTGGCATGGCAGTACGCCATTGAGCGCAACGACGGCCCGGCGGCGCTGATTTTCTCCCGCCAGAACCTGGCACAGCAGGCGCGCACCGAGGCGCAGCTGGCGGACATCGCCCGCGGCGGCTATGTGCTGAAAGACTGCGACGGCACGCCGGAGCTGATTCTGATTGCCACCGGCTCCGAAGTGGCGCTGGCGGTCAGCGCCTTTGACCAGCTCACTGCTGAAGGCCGCCGCGTGCGCGTGGTCTCCATGCCGTCCACCGACGCCTTCGACAAGCAGGACGCGGCTTACCGCGAGTCCGTGCTGCCGAAAGCGGTGAGTGCGCGCGTGGCGATTGAAGCGGGTATCAGCGACTACTGGTACAAGTATGTCGGCCTGAACGGCGACGTGGTGGGCATGACCACCTTCGGCGAGTCCGCCCCGGCTGACCAGCTGTTCACGATGTTCGGCTTCACCGTGGAAAACGTGGTAGAGAA
>NZ_PJZH01000063.1 GCF_002858715.1 Chimaeribacter coloradensis
TTTCCATTTTCATATTTAAAACGGGAGTCGTCATCGAAAACTATGATTGAGTTTTTTTCACCCCAGGATACCCAGCTAACATGCGAGTCATCTACAGGAGGGCTAAACTCATTGGATACAATAGGTTCTTTTTTTGTCATATCTACAAATAGATACACATGGCATTTATAATCATCCACACCTTGGGTACATCTACTTCTGGAATAATAGTAAAAAATAAATTTGTTTATTTTTTTTCCATCAAAGAAAAACTCGCTCGGATTACGGGTGATATAATCAGTTTTTGCTTTATAGATTATTTTTTCATCAAGATAAATATATGAATTACCATCATTTTACTCACTTGCTGATAAAGTGCGCACATCTCCAAGCGATGTATGGTAACATGTATAATAATTTTTATCACAATCATTTTCTGCTAGGCATGAAGTTGAAAAAAATGCTAATAAAAATATTTTTGAGATACTCATAATTACATCCTTATATCTTTTTTAATATTGATTCGATGTTATCTATAGGGTTATTCAATTTTATCTTATTTTCTTGGCAGTAAAAGTTAATAATACCTATATGCGTATCTATAAATCCTAGCAACCATATACGATGCGCTTTTATATAAGCGCCGCTGTAATCCTTCGCTCTACTTTCAGCCTTGCCCGCCCCCACCTGCGCAATCAACGGCCGCCTCTGTAATTGTGCCTTTTATAAACCGGATAGTGTCTGTCAGCCCAAGGTGGTGTGTCAGATAAAGCAATTTGGCTTTTTCGGCATCATCTAACACGGCAATACGATAGCCCGATTTTTCCAGTGCTTCCAGATTACGCACGTTATGATTTATTATTTTCATGATCCTTCTGTTTCTCTTAAAATATTTATAAGGGAGATATATTAAGGGGCATCTTTAAAATCATCCCTTATCGTCAGGTTGGAGATTGTTTATTTTTACCCTCCCCTTTATTACTATATTTTTTACTCTGCTAAATAGCCACTGTTAATCATTTCAATATTTCCATCTTTGTAAACAAAAACAGATTCGTTCTCAAAAATAAATTTTGACCTTTTGCTTCCCCAATTTATATACAAAAGTTTATCATTTAATACTGGAGGGTAAAATGATTTAGAAATAACAACATCCTTAACGAGATCAATAACAAGAAATTTTCGACACCTAACGATAGAATCATCTATTTTGCAATCATTACCATTATACTTTATTAAAATTAAATCTTTTTCATTGTTATTATTTTTATGATAGGGTAAATCATAATAAGAAAATGCTTCATCCATACTATTTGTTTCTAATTTCAGAATAACGTTATTATTTAGATAGATATTATATTTACCCTCATCTATTTTCTTTGAAGATAATATTCCTTTGCTTGTTTTACAACCCTCTTTGCTTAACATGCAGCTTGTTTCAGCAGTACAATTAAAGCTCAATGCAAGAACGATTATAAAAATAAAAAAGCATTTATTCATAATAATCCTCGTATTTTAGCAATAATTTCACCCAGGCTTTTATTATCAATCTTTAGTTTTTTTATTTCAGCACAAAAATATATATTGATATCAATGTAATCATCAATAAATGAATTTAACCATGCTCGATGCAC
>NZ_PJZH01000064.1 GCF_002858715.1 Chimaeribacter coloradensis
GAAAGTTTTTATTCCCATGGCATTTTTATTTTGTTTAAATCGCTTCCAATATGCATTACGGCTCAGATCATTTAATTTTGGCCTTTGGAAGCCAAAATTGATAAGAAAATCTTCGATATCTTTAAAAATTAACAAATCCAGATTACTTGAATCCTTCAACATTATGAATTTACCAACCTTTTCTTCACCGGAAAAACTCGCAAGATCCTCCCTTGAAAAAATGGGATTCCTTACTTCAGCTGAAGAGGCTATCAAAATAGTTCTCACGCACCAAGCCATTCGTTTGTTTAGCAAAAAGACATTTCTAAATGACGAACTAAAATCCATCAAAAACCAAGCCAAATCAGCTGCACAAAGCTTCTCGTGCATGTAATCATCTTTATATCTGAAAGCTGATCTGATGCTTTCAATTCCGAAGCCGTCACAATAGATCTCCTTTGCCTCCTCACAAATATGCAAAATAAACAAATCACCGCTGTCTGCACGCTGAAGGGCTAGCTTCTCAGGGTAGCACGCCAAGTTACTACTCCCATCCACTATCATTTTATAATGATCTTCATTTGTGACAGCGAATAAGTCAATATCTGAAAAATTATTAAAGTCGCCTCTTGCACGACTTCCGTATAATGCTAATGATAAGATAGCCATTATCTAACCTTACAAATTCTGTTGATAATAGTTGGTACGAATATAGTATACCACCATAAACCCAGGACCGCGTTAGCTCCGTAAAGAGCCTGCTCCTGCCAAGTTTGAGCTACAGTTGCATGCTTCGTATAGCCCACAAGTAATGTAATATCAAAGGATTTTATTAGTGAAAGCTTCCAGCCAAGGACCGGTTTAGAATCAACACTAAAACACGCATAAATTAAAGCAAATATAACAATAATTCCTACCCCACAAATCGTTGCCCGGCTAACATTGCCTCCCCAACCATTAATACTTCCTGAAAAAGAAATAAGCTTACCCTCAATAAAACCAAGCCATTGAGAAATAAAGTTTCTCAATTTATTTTTATTGACACTTCTCTCATATTTTGCCTTTGATATTTTAGCTGAAATAGATTGCTTAAGATATATTTTTATGGATTCATAATAAGCTTTGTCATCAGCATTTCTTTCATTATTTGACAAGACCAACCTGGCCAGCTTTACCTTTGACTCTTCCAACCTAAAAGTTTGATATGACGGATTTTTAGCGCCATAACTTTTTAGTTCTTCTTTGTTAGTATTTGTATATGCAGAATTTATAAAAGACTCCGGATTCGTTATAATAGTATCAAAAAGCTTTGTTTCAGTTCCAGATATTCCAATAGATTCCCAAGTGCAATCATGGAAATTACAATGTTCAAATGTTGACACTGTGAAAGAACATCTATCAAATTCGCAATTCGAAAACTTCACCC
>NZ_PJZH01000065.1 GCF_002858715.1 Chimaeribacter coloradensis
AGGGTGCCGGCCATTTTGGGTTTCGGAATGAGCGGGGGACGAAAGCCGTAGGCCTCTGCGCAGGGTATCGCCGTTATCTCCACCTCAAAGCTCTTGTCCCGCCGGGCGGTGGCGGTGGTTTTGGTAATCACCACGCCCCGGCGGAACGCGTCGGGTACGCCCATGCCGCCGGTGACCGTCAGCACCTGCCCCGGTGCCACGGTGGCGCAGCTGGTCACGGCGGTGAGCTGCGTCTGTGCATTCAGGTAGCGCTCGTGGCGGATACGCGCATAGAAGGCGCCGCTCTCAGGCAGCGGGTCACGCCCGGCTGCCCCGGCGGTGAGGTAGTTATCAGCGTAGTGGTACGCTTCGCCGTAGGTGGTGCGGTCCCCGGGGGTGACCTGTGCCGATGCGCGCAGCTCATCTGTCGCCGCGCGGTAGTTGTAGTCCTGCGTGCTGACCGACTGCTCCACCACCCGGTGCGCGCTGACCATGTCCCATACCGACTCCACCCCGTCGTCATGCAGGCCCGAAGGCGGCACCGCGGGCAGCGTGACGCCCGGCTGGTCGTGGCAGGGCGCGTCACAGAACTCCACCACATCGATACCGAGCCGGGTATCGGCACTGAAGCGAAACCAGATACCCACCTCCGCCAGCAGCCGCGAGATAAAGGTCAGGTCATCTTCACCATACTGCATCACCTGCTCGCGGCGCGGGTACTCGTGCGCCAGGGTGAACAGGAAGTCCTGCCCGCGCATGTCATGGCGCTCCCGCAGGATTTTCTCCACAATCTGCGGCACCGACATGTCCTGATAAACGGCGTTCTGACGGCTGCGCGACAGCAGGGCCAGCCGCGGCTGCAGCGCCAGCTCATACTGGCGTTCATCTTTGGAGGTGGCGAGCTGTGTAAACCCGGTGACCACCCCCTGTACCACCCGCACCGGCTGCATGACCCGCACGCCAAAGCCCTGGTCCACGGCGGCCTGCAGGGTCAGTGTCCCGTCCTGCATCAGGAACGCAGCGGGGTCAAGGGCCTTATCGGGGCTGGTAAAGGTCAGGCGGTAACAGAAGGGCAGGCTCAGC
>NZ_PJZH01000066.1 GCF_002858715.1 Chimaeribacter coloradensis
GCCGCGCCGAGCACGATGCCGATCGCCACAAAGGCGTTCAGCAGCGTCGGCAAGGTATGGGTGGTGATGCCGAGCGCCACCGGCACCCACAGCACCAGCAGCAGCCGCAGCGTGACGCCTGCGCCCCAGAACAGGCTGGTGCCCACCAGCGAGAAGCGCGCGCCGCTCTCCTGCCACAAGGTGCGTACCGCCTGCGCAAAGGCGCTGACCATCCGCCCCGGGTGCCACGGCTGGCCGGGGCGCGCCGCCGGTAAACGCGGGATAAAGAGGTTTGCCACCACCGCCACGCCATAGGCCACCGCACAGGCACCGATGGCCGCCAGCAGGTGCCAGTCGGAGAGCCAGCCCCCGGCCACCGACCCGAGCAGGATCGCGGCAATCGTCGAGGACTCCATCAGCCCGTTGGCTTTGACCAGCTGCTCCCCGCGGGTGATCTCACCGAGGATGCCGTACTTGGCCGGTGAGTAGGCCGCCGCGCCGACGCCCACCAGCCCGTAGCCGAGGAACGGGTTCAGCCCGGCCAGGATCGCCGCCGCGCCCACCAGTTTCAGCAGGTTGGCGACCATCATCACCCGCCCTTTGGCGAAGCTGTCGGCAAACTGGCCGACAAAGGGGGCCAGCACAATGTAAGCGGCGACAAACGCCATCTGCAGGATCGGCTGGCTCCAGTCGGGGTAGTGCTGCTGAGTAATCAGCGCCAGGGTGGCGAACAGCAGCGCGTTATCGCCGAAAGCGGAGAGGAACTGCGCCACAATCACCGCCACCATACTGCGTGACAGCAAGCCGTCACCACGGTTCAGGGTCTGTTTCATACGGCACGCTCCGGGTTTTCCGCCATCTGGCGCAGGGCAACAAAGTCAGGTTTGCCGCTGCCGAGCAGCGGCAGCGCTTTCACCACGCGGATGTCACGCGGCACCGCCAGCTCCGGCGTGCCGCTGTCGCGCGCGGCGTTCAGCAGTTGCTCGCGCGTCAGTGCGCGGTCGGTGGTGAACAGCACCAGCGACTCGCCGCGGGCGCTGTCGGTGCGCGACGAGGCGGCGTGCTGCCCCTCCGGCGAC
>NZ_PJZH01000067.1 GCF_002858715.1 Chimaeribacter coloradensis
GACCAGATCGATAACGCACCGGAAGAAAAAGCACGTGGTATCACCATCAACACCTCTCACGTTGAGTACGATACCCCGACTCGTCACTACGCGCACGTTGACTGCCCAGGGCACGCCGACTACGTGAAAAACATGATCACCGGTGCTGCGCAGATGGACGGCGCAATCCTGGTTGTTGCTGCGACTGACGGCCCGATGCCGCAGACCCGTGAGCACATCCTGCTGGGTCGTCAGGTAGGCGTTCCGTACATCATCGTGTTCCTGAACAAATGCGACATGGTTGATGACGAAGAGCTGCTGGAACTGGTTGAGATGGAAGTGCGTGAGCTGCTGTCTCAGTACGACTTCCCAGGCGACGACACCCCGGTAATCCGTGGTTCTGCGCTGAAAGCGCTGGAAGGCGAAGCAGAGTGGGAAGACAAGATCGTTGAACTGTCTGAAGCCCTGGACAGCTACATCCCAGAGCCAGAGCGTGCGATTGACAAGCCGTTCCTGCTGCCTATCGAAGACGTATTCTCCATCTCCGGCCGTGGTACTGTTGTTACCGGTCGTGTAGAGCGCGGTATCGTTAAAGTAGGTGAAGAAGTTGAAATCGTTGGTATCAAAGATACCGCGAAATCCACCTGTACCGGCGTTGAAATGTTCCGCAAACTGCTGGACGAAGGCCGTGCGGGTGAGAACGTTGGTGTTCTGCTGCGTGGTATCAAGCGTGAAGAGATCGAGCGTGGCCAGGTACTGGCTAAGCCGGGCTCCATCAAGCCGCACACCAAGTTCGAATCTGAAGTGTACATCCTGTCCAAAGAAGAAGGCGGCCGTCATACTCCGTTCTTCAAAGGCTACCGTCCGCAGTTCTACTTCCGTACTACTGACGTGACTGGCACCATCGAACTGCCGGAAGGCGTTGAGATGGTAATGCCGGGCGACAACATCAAAATGGTTGTTACCCTGATCCACCCGATCGCAATGGACGACGGTCTGCGTTTCGCAATCCGTGAAGGCGGCCGTACTGTTGGTGCGGGCGTTGTTGCTAAAGTTATCGCTTAATCGC
>NZ_PJZH01000068.1 GCF_002858715.1 Chimaeribacter coloradensis
GCGCCTGGCGGCCTGCAAAGTAGGGCTGTTTCCCACATCTGGCGCCGGCGTGCCCGCTGCAGCGCCTGGCGGCCCGCAAAGTAGGGCTGTTTCCCACATCTGGCGCCGGCGTGCCCGCTGCAGCGCCTGGCGGCCCGCTAAGTAGGGCTGTTTCCCACATCTGACGCCGGCGCGCCCGCTGTGGTGCCCGGCGGCCCGCTAAGTAGGGCTGTTTCCCACATCTGACGCCGGCGCGCCTGCTGCGGTGCCCGGCGGCCCGCAAAGTAGGGCCGTTTCCCACACCTGGCGCTGGCGCATCAGCTGCGTCGCCTTGCGGCCCGCAAGTAGGGCTGTTTCCCATATCCAGCACCGGCGCATCAGCTGCGTCGCCAGCTGGCCGCCATGTAGGGCTGTTTCCCACATCTGGCGCCGGCGTGCCCGCTGCAGCGCCTGGCGGCCCGCTAAGTAGGGCTGTTTCCCACATCTGACGCCGGCGCGCCCGCTGTGGTGCCCGGCGGCCCGCTAAGTAGGGCTGTTTCCCACATCTGACGCCGGCGCGCCTGCTGCGGTGCCCGGCGGCCCGCAAAGTAGGGCCGTTTCCCACACCTGGCGCTGGCGCATCAGCTGCGTCGCCTTGCGGCCCGCAAGTAGGGCTGTTTCCCATATCCAGCACCGGCGCATCAGCTGCGTCGCCAGCTGGCCGCCATGTAGGGCCGTTTCCCATACCTGCATCGGCGGATCAGTTGCGGCGCCAGCCTGCCCGTGTTTTAGGGCCGTTTCACACGCCTGGCGCCCGGCGGCCCGCAAAGTAGGGCTGTTTCCCACATCTGGCGCCGGCGCGCCCGCTGCAGCGCCTGGCGGCCTGCAAAGTAGGGCTGTTTCCCACATCTGGCGCCGGCGTGCCCGCTGCAGCGCCTGGCGGCCCGC
>NZ_PJZH01000006.1 GCF_002858715.1 Chimaeribacter coloradensis
AGCCACTTCCAGGTGATCGTGGTTGGCGCGCAGTTCGACGGCATGAGCCGTGTGAAAAAGCAGCAGGGTTTAAATGAAATCTTTTAAATTGATCTGTTGTAAAACAACCACTAAATAGAAAATGTCTTTCTATTTTAAACATGTCGTAAGCTTATGCTAACTAAGCATGTATAAAATCTATTAGCTATAAGAAGCAAAAATAAAAGGGCGGCCACCGGCCGCCCTTGTTGTACGCATCAGATGAGGTTATTCGCCGAGACGGTAACGCTCCAGCCAGTGGGCGTACGGGGCCGGCAGCACCCAGGAGGGCTTCTCAACCTGGAGCTGTTGCGCCAGGCGGTAGCTGTAGTGCGGGTCGGCCAGCATGGCGCGGCCAATCATCACCAGATCCATATCCCCTTCCGCGATGCAGCGTTCCGCCACGGAGGCCGATTCCACACCCCAGGAGGAGGCGACCGGCAGGTCAGCTTCGTTGCGCACGCGGCGGGCAACCGGTGCCAGGAAACCCGGGCCCCACGGGATGTTGCTGTCCGGCGTGGAGAAGCCGACGCTGACGTTCAGCATATCCAGCCCTTTTTCGCGCAGGATGTTGGTCAGGGCGATTGCCTCGCTCAGCGTCTCTTCGTCGCGGCCGTCATACTCAATCACGCCGAAACGGGCGGTCAGCGGCAGATCCTGCGGCCATTCGGCGCGCACGGCGTCAAAGGTTTCGATCAGGAAACGGCTGCGGCCGTTGAAGTCCCCGCCGTATTCGTCGGTACGCTGGTTGGCGTGTACGGAGAAGAAGCTCTGCGCCAGGTAGCCGTGGGCGAAGTGCAGCTCCAGCCACTCGAAACCGGCATCACGCGCACGGCGTGCGGCGGCCACGAAGTCCGCGGTCACGCGCTGGATCTCCGCTTTGGTCATGGCTTTCGGCACTTTCGGCAGGTTTTTGCCGAAGGCGACCGCCGACGGGGAGAGGGTTTCCCAGCCGCGGGCGTCGCCTTCCGGGAGATGGTCGTCGCCTTCCCACGGGGCGTTGGCGCTGGCTTTGCGCCCGGCGTGGGCGATCTGGATGCCCGGCACGGCACCGGCTTCTTTGATCGCTTTGGCGATGTTTGCCAGTTCAGCGGCCTGCTCGTCATTCCAGATGCCGAGGTCGCCCGGGGTGATGCGGCCCTCCGGCGCTACCGCCGTGGCCTCAACGATCACCAGACCGGCACCGCCGCGCGCCAGCCCGGCGTAGTGTACGCGGTGCCAGTCATTGACCAGGCCGTCAACCGCCGAGTATTGGCACATCGGCGGGACGGCAATACGGTTTTTGAGCGTCACGTTTTTCAGCGTGAACGGTGTAAACAGCTGAGCCATAGTTCTCTTCTCTTCTTCATGAAATTGCCTTTGCCCACACGGGCAAGGGCAACCAGCCTAGTGCCTTTCTTCCGGCCGCGAGTTGATATTTGTGCGGTTTGGCGAGGTGAGGCGGCCATAAACCACCAGCGAGAGCATGGCGGCGAAGGAGAGCAGCGCAGCCGGCAGGGCGACGTAGTTGTAGGCGAGGTTCAGGGTGATCATCATCCCGCCGCAGAACGCCCCCAGGGCGCTGCCGAGGTTAAAGGCGATCTGCCCGCCCGCCGCGCCGAGCATCTCGCCGCCTTTGGCATTTTGCAGCAGCAGGATTTGCAGCGGCGCGGAGAGGGCAAACAGCCCGGCGCAGCAGATAAAGGCCAGGGCGAGTGAGGCTGCCTGCTGGTAAGCGAAGAAGAAGGTCAGCAGCAGCGCGGCCACGATCACGAAATCCATCAGCACCGCGATACGCAGCGGTGACAGCCGCACCGACAGCCGGGCGCTGAAGAGATTCCCCAGCACCATGCCCAGCCCGGCCAGCATCATGATCCCCGGCATCGCCGCCTCAGGGAAGCCGGAAATCGTCATCATCACCGGTTTGATGTAGCTGAACCAGGCGAAGACCCCGGCGTTGCCGCACATCGTCGCCAGGAAAATCAGCCACGGCTCAGGCGCTTTCAGGAACAGGAACTGCTCGCGCAGCGTGGTGGCGGCGTTGTCAGAGAGATCGGGGATCCAGAAAAAGACCGAAGCCATCACCGCGAGGTTAAACACCGAGATCAGCAAAAACGGCGCACGCCAGCTGAACTCATGGCTCAGCCAGGTGCCGAGCGGGATGCCGATCAGGTTCGCCAGCGTCATCCCTGAGACCATGCCCGCCACTGCCGCCGTGACTTTGCCGGGCCGGGCGACCTTGGTCAGCAGGATCGCGCCGACGCCGAAAAACGCCCCGTGCGGGAAACCGGAAACCAGCCTGCCGACTACCAGCATCAGGTAGGAGGAGAGGGTGAAGATCGCGTTGCCGAGCACGCACAGCGCCACCAGGAACAGCAGCTGGGTTTTCAGGGAAAACCGGGTGGAAACCAGCGCCATCACCGGCGCGCCGATTACCACGCCGAGCGCGTAAAACGAAATCATATGCCCGGCGTCGGGGAGAGTGATCTGCACATCCTGCGCCAGCTCCGTCAGCACCCCCATCATGCCGAATTCGGCCATGCCCAGCCCGAAGGCCCCCATCGCCAGTGCGGTTACCACCTTTTTCATCAATCCTGATCCCTGTGTTGTTTGTTGTAGGGTAGCGCCTGCCGCCTCGGCGGGGGAGTCACGTTACCCCTGAATTTAGTGACGTTTCGGCTATACCCCGGCCGCCGGCCCCAGCGCGGTTTTCAGGGCATCGATAAAGGCGGTGACGCGGCGCGGCAGATAGCGCGCCGTGGGTAGCACGGCCCAGATGGAGAGCGGCTGCGGGGCAGCGTCGCCCAGCGTGATTTCCAGGAGTTTCCCCTGGCTTAACTCCTCTTTCACATCCCAGTAGGTCAGCTGGGCCAGCCCCAGCCCCTGGATACAGAGTGCCCGGATGCCTTCGACATTGCTGGAGGTGAAACGCCCCTCCACGCTGTGGCTGATGATCTGCCCGTTTGCCGCAAATGACCAGTTCAGCACGTTGGTCAGCCGCAGGCAGTTATGCACGCGGAGATCGCGGAGGAGGCCCGGCGTGCCGCAGCGGGCGAGGTAGCCGGGCGAGGCGCAGAGAATGCGGGGGTTATCGGCGATTTTCCGCGCCACCAGGCTGGAGTCACGCAGCGGGGCGACCCGCACGGCCACATCAATACCGCGGCTGACGATGTCCACCACCTCATCGTTGAGCTGGAGGTCGATCCGCATTTCCGGGTTAGCCAGCAGCAGATCGGGGATCAGCGGGACAATCGTCCGGCGGCCTAACCCGGAGGGCGCGGTGATACGCAACAGCCCGCCCGCGCCCAGCGCTTCCGGCGTAAACAGGGCTTTGGCACTGGCTTCTGCCTCCGTCATCGCCCTGGCGTAAGGGATAAACTCTTCGCCCTCCTGCGTCAGAGAGAGGGCGCGGGTGGTGCGCTGGATAAGCCGCTTGCCCACTTCCTGCTCCAGCAGCGCCAGCCGCCGTGAGACGGACATCGGCGAAAGGTTAAGGCGGCGGGCGGCCTGCGCCATACTGCCGCTTTCGGCGATCACCAGAAACAGGTGCACATCGCTGAGGTTCATCATAGCTCCCGGAGATGACAAAAGGTGAGAAACGGCAGTATAACGTTTTCCGCTATACCGGCCTATCCGGATAAGGGATTCTAACGGGAATGCGGGAGGATTATATTCTCTGCCGAGATAAAAAAGTTACCCGGAGAAATGATGATGACCTCACCGCTTTTTACCCCCTATACCCTGGCTGGCCGGCCGCTTAAAAACCGCCTGGTGGTGGCCCCGATGACCCGCGTCAGCGCCTCGGAAGAGGGTGTCGCCAGCGAAAGAATGCAGCACTACTACCAGGACTTTGCCCGCGGCGGCTTTGGGCTGGTGATCTCAGAAGGGATCTATATCGATGCGCAGTGGTCGCAGACCTATGCCTGTCAATCAGGGATGGTGAATGCCCGGCAGGCGAAAGCCTGGCGCAATATTACCGATGCCGTCCATGCGCAGGGCAGCCGGATTATCGCCCAGATCCAGCATTCCGGGGCGTTGTCACAGGGGAACCCTTACCGTTCCGGCACCGTGGCACCGTCGGCGGTGCAGCCGGCGGGTGAACAGCTCACCTTCTACCGTGGCGAGGGGAAATACCCGGTGCCGCGCGCGCTGGAGGAGTCAGACATCCTGGAGATTGTGGCGAACTTTGCTGACGCCGCCGCGCGGGCGGTGGAAGAGGCGGGCTTTGACGGCGTGGAAATCCATGGTGCCAACGGCTACCTGCTCGACCAGTTCCTGACGGCGCACACCAACCTGCGCACCGATGCCTGGGGCGGCGATACCGCCGCACGTTTGCGGCTGATCCTGGAAGTGATCAAGGCCGTCCGCGCCCGCGTGGGTCACGGTATTCCGGTGGGTATCCGTATTTCCCAGGGCAAGGTAAATGATTTCCACCATAAGTGGGCGAATGGCGAAGAGGACGCGCGCACGGTGTTCACGCTGCTGGCAGCGTCGGGCGTGGATTATATCCACATCACGGAGTACGAAGCCTGGAAGCCTGCGTTTGCTGATAACGCCCTGTCGCTGGTGGCGCTGGCGCGTAAATTTGCGCCGGGCGTGACACTGATTGCCAACGGCAGCCTGCACCAGGTGCCGGAAGCGGAGTTAAGCCTGCAACAGGGCGCAGACCTGATCGCCCTGGGCCGCGGCGCGCTGGCCAACCACGACTGGCCTGAACGCGCCCAACGCGGCGAGCCGCTGCGTGAATTCAACCGGGACATCCTCGGCCCGATTGCTGACATCAAAGCGTGTGAGCTGCCCGCCTGATCCCTGCCTTTCGCTTCCCGGCATCTGTCAGGCCGGGAATCATGTCGCTTACTTTTGCTGAATCGGTTTAATTATCGGCACGAAACGCGTGATATTTGCCGCATATAATGTTGCAAAAAGGTAAATAAATTCACCTTTTCGTGATACATCCCACGTTTATCGGCGTAAAAACACCCCGATCCCGGCTGCGGTGATACCAGTCACGTTTTCTGCGCCCTGCTGTTTGTACTCTGGCGGCTCTTTAGCTAAATCAATTCAGCAATGGGACGAAAAAGATGAAAAAAGCGTGTCTGGCAGGGATGATAATGGCGGCAATCAGCGGGCAGGCTGCGGCGCAAAGCTGGGTGCTGACGGATGCTGAAAACGGTACCGAGCTGGGAAACTGGCAGGTCAGCAGCCAGTCGCTGAAGCTGGGCGGTGAGCGCTTCAGCCTGCAACAGAAAGTGCTGCATGGCGGCAAGCAGGAAGGCTCGAAAGTCCTGACGATCACCAGTGAAAACGGCCTGACCATCGCGCTCAGTCCGACGCGCGGCATGGATCTGCTGCATGTGAACGGCCACGGCGTGCGCCTCGGCTGGGATTCGCCGGTGGATGAGGTCGTCAACCCCGCCTATATCAACCTGGAGAGCCGTAACGGGCTGGGCTGGCTGGAAGGGTTCAACGAGATGATGGTGCGCTGCGGCTTTGAATGGACCGGCCACCCGGTCACCAAAGAGGGCATGATCTACACCCTGCACGGCAAAGCGGGCAATACCCCGGCCTCAAAAGTGGAAGTGATTGTGGAGGATCAGGCCCCCCATGAGATCCGCATCCGCGGCCTGCTGAAAGAGACAACCTTCAAAAAAGCCAAACTCGAAACCTGGACGGAGCTGCGCTACGTGCCGGGCGCGGACGCCTTTACCCTTCACGATGTGCTGACCAACAAAGCGGACTACCCGCACGATTACCAGATCATCTACCACAGCAACTTCGGGGTGCCGATCCTGGAGAAAGACGCACGTTTCATCGCGCCGCTCAAATCGGTGTCGCCGTTTAATGACTACGCGAAAAAAGGGCTGGCTGACTGGAATGTGTATGGTGCGCCGACCAAAGATTTCGATGAAATGGTGTTTAACCTGGTGCCGAAAGCGGACAGCAACGGCAAGACGGTGGCCGCGGTGGTCAACAGCAAAGGGGACAAAGGTGCATCGATTGAGTTCGACACCCGCCAGTTGCCGCTGCTGACGATGTGGAAAAACACCGATACCCTGAAACAGGGCTATGTCACCGGCATTGAGCCGGGCACCAACTACGCCTACCCGGTGACCATCGAAAAAGAGCAGGGCCGGGTGAAACAGCTGCAACCGGGGCAAAGCACCGAGTTCGTGCTGACCTATTCACTGCTGAAAGATGCTGACGCGGTGAAACAGACCGAGGCGCGGATTAAACAGCTCCAGGGCGATGAGAAAACCACGGTGGATGAGAAGCCGATCGCCGTTGAGTAACCCCGCACCGGGCGATGCTCATCATCGCCCGGCATGGCATGACACTGTCACGTGATTTTCCCGCTGCGTAACGCATATTGGTAGAGCTGGTCACGCGCGAGGTTTTTCATTTTCACTTCGCACATGATATCGAACGCATCAAACGACAGCGCCCAGTCATTCAGGGCGTTATTGAAGTAGTAGTCGGAATGCGCCCGGAGTTTGCTTTTTGAGACGCCCAGCCCCTGCTGATCCGGGAAGCCCTGTTCCGGGATCAGCCCTTCCTGGGAGATGGAATAGTGCAGCACCGGCCGCACACCCCGCCAGGAGGCGATGACCCGCGCCACGCGCGGATCGTCCGGCGTGATAAACTCCGCCTCTTTAACCCAGTGGTGGTGGATGTCCAGCACGATCGGGCATAACGCCTCCGCCTGCAGTACATCGTCCAGGGAGCAGGAGATCTCATCATTCTCTACCGTCAGCATCCGCTGCGTCTCTTCCCGGAGCTGCCGGAACGCCTCCTGAAAGCCTTCAAACCCTTTCCGGCCATTCATATGGATGTTGATTTTAAAATCCTGGAAGGTCTTGCCGTAGCCCATTAACCGTGCGCAAAGGGCATGGTATTCCACATCCTCAATGGCGCGCTCCACCACTAACGGATTATCCGATGCCAGCACCGAATATTGCCCCGGATGGAAAGAGAGGCGGATATTATATTGCCGCGCAATCTCACCGCAGCGGGTAAATAAGGGGGCGAGCTCCGGCAGAAAATCGTTATAGATCGGCGTCGCTTCCGGCACCGTATATAACGGCAGCAGATCGCTGCCTATTCTCATCATGCGTAATGCATCCGGCAATAATGCCAGTTTCTCCAGCGTTAAGGCGAAATTCGTCAGATTGGCAACGGAGAGGTCGTAAATCAGTTTTTTCTGTTCGTCAGCCAGTAAACTCAGGAAACGTGTCCTGGTGGTGGCTTTGAAAGGAAAAGGCTGTTTCAGGTCAGCATCAAGATATTTACACGCAAAGCCTAGTTTCATTATACCCCCTGTGAACGTTACTTAAGTGTAACAGCTCACAGGAGGATGGCCTGCCGCAGGGCTACTCTTTCTCCGCAACCCCCGGCCCGCCGGTAAACCCGACACGGCCGATAAAGGGCAACCGCAGCGCCGGGGAGGCGATATCCACGCCGAGGTTCAGGCCCAGGATGTTGAACTCCAGCCCCTCCTGGATGCCTGCCGTCACCCCCAGCACGCCCAGGAGCGAGACCTGCACACCCCGGCCGGACGGCGGCAGCCCCACCGGGCTGAGCAGCGGGCGGTAGTCCTTGCCGATGGCGTTGGAGGGCAGATCCAGCGCCAGCGCCGGCACTTCACGGCCAATGTGCGCCATAAAGGTGTTGCTGTTCGGGCCGGGCCAGGCGTGGTAGGTGTGCGCGAACGGGTAACGCGAGATCGCCGACTCAATCT
Source organism: Chimaeribacter coloradensis (assembly GCF_002858715.1). GTDB lineage: Bacteria > Pseudomonadota > Gammaproteobacteria > Enterobacterales > Enterobacteriaceae > Chimaeribacter > Chimaeribacter coloradensis. The sequence goes on from NZ_PJZH01000006.1 coordinate 7,733, forward strand.
GCGGGATCATCGCTTCCGCCTCCGGCCCCTGATGGGAGACCAGCAGCGCGGGCTGGGAGCCGAACCAGAACCCATCCGGGATCGCGTAGTTACGGCGCACCACGTTGCTGCTGCCCCAGCCGATGACGTCGTAACGGGTGTACTGGGTATCGCCTGCCCGTTTAAAGATGATCCAGGGGTGCAGCGCCACCCGCCCGCGCCAGCCGTAGGTCGGGGCTGCATAGACCTGCACAATGGCAATTTTGCTGAAAGTGACCGGGTCAGGCGCGAGGCGGGCAGAGTCACGGCGGGCGGTCGCCCAGCTCTGGCCGATTGGCGATTCCCGCTCCTGCGTTGCCCGCGCAAAGCTATACCCTAATGACAGAAATACAACACAGAGATAACAGAGACTAAACCATTTAAGGTAAACCATAGTGTCTTCGCGGTGAGGGATGGTCAAACCACTAAAATACTGTAATTAAATACAGCAGACAAGGCGCAGCGGGGCGAAAAAATGGATATTTTATCGCCAGGTTTTGACGCATTGCGCGCCAAGCTGCGTGGAAAACCAGCACTCCCGCCGCCGGAAAACGCGGAAAACCAGAACCTTAACTATACTGAACGCTATGTCGACTCAACACGGGATGTACCTATGATCAAAACAATGGAAGAACTCGATAAGGTCCGTGATGACTGTTACCGCCTGGTCACCCGTCGATCGTCACTTTCCGGCGTGGCTTCCGCCGTGCCGCTGCCGGGCGTGGATGTCGGTTCCGATGCCGCCATTCTGCTGGAGATGTTGCCGGCCATCAGCAAGCGGTTTGAGCTGTCCGATGCGGACATCGAAGCGCTGGATCCCACCACCAAAGCGCTGGTGCTGACCACCGCAGGCAGCATCGGATCGAAAGTGATTGGCCACGCGGTCACGCGGGATCTGGTGATCCGGTTGCTGAAAAAAGTCGGCGTGAAAATGGCGTCGAAACAACTGGTGAAATATGTGCCTTTTGCCGGACAGATTATTGCCGCCGGCATTGGCTTCACCGCCATGAAATATATCGGCAACGCCCACGTCAATGCCTGTTATCAGGTGGCAAAAGCCTATCTCGGTCACCCGGAAAACAGTGAAAACCGGGTATTACCCAAGGTGTAACCTTATTTCCCGCTTCTCTGATGAGGCGGGAAATAACCCATACGCTATGCCATCCGGCTATTTTCGACGTTAAGCCGGTCGCCTTTATATTTGTGGTTTAAATTTTCTACGTTATCCTGCTCAATAATGCTGAACAGATAGTCAGAGTATTTTTCCAGCGCCTCCTGCATCTGGTCAATATAATCGTGGCGGTCGTAGGTGCGGTCCAGCCCCACCAGACTCTGGTTGAGGATTTTCCGGGAGACATCACTGGTGACATTCAGCGCCGCCAGGCAGCTCCGGGCGGTACGGCGCAGATCGCGCGGCGAAAAGGGTTCCAGCGTTGGCATGGTCGGGTCGCTGGTCATGCGCCGTAACGCCTGGCTGAGCACCACTTTAGACATCGGCGCGTCCGGTTTTTTACTGGACGGCACCAGCCATTCACTGCCTTTTCCGGCGGCGATCAGCTTCTCAATGCAGAGCGCCATGATCGGGCTGATTGGCAGCCGGTGATCGCGGTGGGATTTGTTGCGGTTACCCTGGTTCCACATGCCATTTTCCAGATCGAACTCGCTGACCCTGGCGCGCAGCACTTCATCCGGGCGGCGCGCGGCGGCCAGCACCAGCCGGGAGGCCCAGCGCGTTGACTCGCTGACGTTGTGGTAATCCCAGATATGCCAGAAGACCCAGATTTCGGCCTCAGAGAGTGTACGTTCGCGCGGCGCAGGCGCAGTACCGCCCACTTTATTGATCGGAATGTCCCCAACCGGGGATTGTGCCAGATAGCCCTGATAGACACACCAGGCGAGAAACTGCTTCATCAGCGAAAAGACGCGCTTACTCTGGACAATTTTCCCCTGCATGATCAGCGGGTTGGTCAGCCGGTTTACCGTGACTTTGCTTATCTTAGAAATGGGCAGGTCGCCGATTTTCGGCATCACATGGATCAGGATGCAGTGCACCCCCAGCTCCGGCCGCCGCCGGGTGACCATCAGCGACAACCGGGTAAACAGCATAAAGGCTTTGCTGAACACCGGGTCATCGTCCGAGTAGTCTTCCAGCGCCTCAATCGGCGCGTCGAGCGTGGCGGTCAGGTAAGCGATGGTTTCCGCCGAGCAGTTCTCCGCCGCTTTTTCAATGTTAAAGCCTTTTATCATCAGTGATCCCCCCAGTATTTCCCGTAGCATACCGTGCCGGAAGAAATGATTCCATACCTTACAAGTATGGAATCATTATGGCGTATTTTGAGGGTTTCTATGCGGGGAAGATGAGGGGATGATGGTTACAGACAGAAAGCCTGTGGCCCGGATGTTCATGCTGTTTTATGAGCTACCCGATGCTAAGAAGTAAAAATGAAAAGGCTCCTATGAGAGCCTTAACGATAGGTGCAGCTTAGCAACCTTCAGATGTTTCGCCTGCTTTGCCGGTTCTGCCACATCCCTCTCTTTTTCATACTGCCAGGCTTAACCCGCTAGCCCCCTCAATGCAGATCAGAACGCTACAGAGCCATCGCTTTTGATGATCAATTTTTAGTGTGCTTAACCATAACGCCTCTTGTCTGGCTTACAGCCAGAGAGAGTACTGAAAGCATGTCAAAAGAGTACCAATAAGGCACCTTATCAGTACCTTTTGAACAGGATAATGATGGCAAAAAAAGCCTTATATTTCCGTTTGCTATACTTTTCCCATAACGCATTGAGAGATAACCGGAGAGAGAATGGCCCAGCAAAAAAGCACTTCTGAAGAATCTGATGTACAGGCGGAAGAGATACTCAGCACCTGCGTTGACCTGAACGGAAACGCCTACCGTTACCCGGCGGGCAAGGCGCAGCTTTCGGTGATGCGCCTGAGCCTGCCGCCCCATACTGCGTTGCCCTGGCATACCCACGCGATGCCCAATATCGCTTATCTGCTGTCCGGGGAGTTGACGGTAGAGGATAAAGAGACCGGACGGACGCATACGTTCTATGCCGGGCAGGCCATCAATGAGTCGGTAAACAGTGCCCACCGTGGCTACACCACCGGGCAAGGGGCTGAACTGGTGATCACCTACGCGGGCGTCGAAGGGCAAACGCTTACCGACCCGCTGCCGGGTGAACCGGAAGAGTTCTGATGTCACTTATGGCCGGGAGGTTAACGGCTTTCCGGCGTGGTGAGGCGTGATAAACAGGCAAACCGGACAGCGCTTTTTCCGCGCCATGCGTATGTTGCAAAAATTAACACGCAAGGCTGTCTGATTTCCCCTTTCTTCTTAGCCCATTCACGCTGATTTCTGAGTAATTCACTATAAATTAAGAGCTTGAGAACGTTTGCCCAAATTTTGCACCCGATTGCAAAAAGCGTTTGCAATCGGGTGCAAAGATCAACATAATCGCAACATTAGCAGCATCACCCAGTCATCCCTGTTTCTGCGCCCATCACGGGCAGCGTGAAAGGTTTCTTTTCCGGTGTGTTTGACGTTCAATGCAGGGCAAACACACGGACAAAAACGCAGGGTCTATGACGAAAAAAGATGAAGCGGGACTGCATCGCAAAGCCACCGCCAGCGATGTGGCCATGTTGGCAGGCGTCTCCAAATGGACGGTTTCCCGGGCCTTTACCCCCGGTGCCTCAATTTCAGACAAAGCGCGGGCGCAGGTTGAGGCCGCCGCCAGGGCGTTGGGCTACCGGCCTAATTTGCTGGCACGCAGCCTCTCGCAGAAGCGGACGCACATTATCGGCGTGGCGATTGATGAACTGAAAAACCCGCATTCGATGCTGATGCTGGATGCGGTGACCCGGCAACTGCAGGCGCGCGGCTATATGGCGCTGCTGCTGAACATCACGGCCGGTGAACACTACCGCTCGGTGATGGACATGGCCGATCAGCTTCAGGTAGACGGCATCCTGTTCCTCGGGACAGTGCTGACCGAAGAGCTGATCGACGTCGCCCACGATCTGCACCATATCCCGCTGGTGCAGGTGGGCCGCAATACCGACGATGCCGGCATCGCCGTGGTTAACACCGACGGCTACCGGGCAGGCGGCGAGATCGCGGCGCTGCTGCTGGCGCAGGGGTATACCCGCTTCGGTTATATGAAAGGGCCGGATACCGCCTCTAACCACCTGCTGCGGATGGAAGGGTACCGCGACGGGCTGGCGGCGGCCGGTTACCCGCTCAGCCTGCACCTCACCGCCGGGCACTATGACCGCACGCTGGCCTACCAGGCGATGACGGCCTATCTGGACGCCGTGCCGCCTGCGGATCGCGTGGAGGCGCTGTTTTGTGAGAATGACATCCTGGCGCTGGGCGCGCTGGAGGCGCTGCAGGTGACCGGCCAGTCACATCAGGTGGCGATCGTGGGGTTCGATGATATTGACGAAGCCGGCGCGCCGGGCTGGCAGTTAACCAGCTACCGCCAGCACACGGAAAGATTGATCGACGAGGCGCTTAACCGCCTTATCGAAGATCGTGCCACTGACGAAGGCGAGTGGCGTTATGGTGAGCTGCGTATCAGGCGGTCCCACCTGAAAATGTGAAATGGACAAGGAGGAGAGATGAAGTTTGCATTGCACGGGGTATCCGTCTGGCACAGCAATGCCGTCACCCAGCTGCGTATTGCCCGGGAAACCGGCTACACCGGCCTGGAGCTGCTGCCTGAACATCTGTTCCGTTACCTGGACAATGGCGGCAGCTATGCCGGTTACCGCCAATTGATGGAGAAATACCAGATAACGATCACCTGCCTGAATGCCCTGAAGCGCATTGGCCGCCACCAGCCCGAAGAGCGCGCGACCATGCTGCAGGAGGCGGAGAAACTCTGCCGGGCTGCCGTGGAGCTGGGCTGCCCGGTGGTGCAGATCATGGCGCTGACGGAGCTTGACTCTCTTCCTGAAGCACGCCGGAACGCCATTCTGCGTGAGAACATCAGTGCCATTGCTGACATCGGCAAGCCGCTGGGCATCAGGTTCCAGATCGAGGTAGTGGCGTTTACCGCCTTCAACTCCCTGCAACAGGCGCTGGAGATTATCCGGCAAACCGGCAAAGACAATGTCGGCGTGGTCATCGATTTCTGGCACCTGCATGCCGGTGGAAACACCCGCCCCGATGAGGTGGCCGCGATGGACCCCTCCCTTATCTATGGGGTGCATTTCTGCGATGGCCGTGCCGCCCGCCCTGGTGAAGCCTGGGACGAGTGGGTGCAGCGTAACTATGCGCCGGGGGAAGGTGACGTCGACATCCCGGCCTGGGTCAGCGCCGTCCGGGCCACCGGCTATGACGGCGTCTGGTCACCTGAACTGCTCAGCCCGCGCAACTGGGAGCATGACCTCTGGGACATTGCCGCCGGTTGCCTCGACAGCATGAAAGCCTGCGATCTCCATTAATCCGGCGTTAACCCACCGGGGCGGCTGCTGACGGCCCCCCGGTAACACGCTGCGCCGGGCGCAGAGCTCTCCCTCTGGGTAACCCGGTTAACCCCCTTTTTAGTTGATGCGTTCCCTCCCGTGGAACGTACCCACAGTCACGCCCGCAGGGCATAAAAACTTGTTTCAAGACAGGGCGGGCAGGCTGTGGCCGTTTCCTGGGGCGTGGCGCAACTGAAATAAACCACAGCGTTATTTTCCGGCAATGTTGCCGGCTATTAAGGAAACAGACATGAACCGGAGAGAGGCCCTCTTTTCATTAAGTTCACTGGTGGCGTCACTGGCCGTGGTGCCCAGAGTGGGCGCACGCGAGCTGCATAATGTGCCGCCGGAAACGCCGCTGAACGCCGACCACCTGCCGCAACCCGCGCGGCTGGGCGGCTATCAGGTGCTGACGGACGAAACCGCACGTAAAAATCTGACCGCCGTGTTTGACCGGCTGATCCCGGCCGATGAGCACGGCCCCTCTGCCAGCGAGGCGGGCTGCATTGAATTTATCGATAACGAACTGGCGGGCGACTACGGCAGCGGGGCCGCGCTCTACCTGCAAGGGCCGCTGCGCCCGGAGAACGAGGCAGCGCTGATGGGCAGCCCGCAGTTCCTCGCCCCGCCGCGCGAGCGCTATCTCGCCGGGTTACAGGCGCTGGAAGCCTGGGCGCAGCGGACGTATCACACCGCGTTCCATGCGCTGACGGCCGATCAGATTGACGCCTGCCTGACAGGGCTGGAGAGCGGGCAGCTCACGCTGGCAGCTGACGTCGACAGCCGGGCCTTTTTTGAACTGATGTTGCAGAACGCCCGCGAAGGCTACCTGGCCGACCCGATGTATGGCGGCAATAAAAATATGGCGGGCTGGAAGATGATCGGTTTCCCCGGTGCCCGTTACGACTACCGGCCCTATATCGACCGCCGGAACGAAGATTTGGGTCTTATTCCTGTCAGCCTGATCCCCAACGATTAATAAGCAGAGCATTTATGTCGCAGATAAGAAAAAAAGCGGATGTGGTCATTGTCGGCCTGGGCTGGTCTGGTTCCGTGATGGCTGAGGAGCTGACGCGCGCCGGGTTGAATGTGGTGGCGATTGAACGCGGCGCATGGCGTGACACCTCCACCGACTTCCCGCCCGCTGTAGACCCGGACGAGTTGCGCTGGCGCATCCGCCGTAAAATCATGCAGCCGATGAGTGTGGAAACCACCACCTTCCGTAACCGCAGCAACCAGGACGCCGCCCCGGTGCGCAACTGGTCAGCCTTCCAGTTTGGCTGGAACGTGGGCGGCGCAGGCACCCACTGGGCCGGGATGTCCTGGCGCTTCTCGCCGTGGGATTTTGAGATAGCCACCCAGACCCGCGAGCGTTACGGCGCAGCCAAAATGCGCGGGCTGCAACTCCAGGACTGGGGCGTGACCTATGAGGAGATGGCCCCGTTCTACGACCGCTTCGAGCGCATCGCCGGGACATCCGGCATTGCCGGTAACCTGAATGGCCAGACCCAGCCGGGCGGCAACCCGTTTGAGGGGCCGCGCACGCGCGACTACCCGACCCCGCCGCTGAAAGATACACACTGGATGCGCAAATACCGGGAAACCACCCAACGGATGGGCTACCACCCCTTCACCATCCCGGCCGGCAATATCTCCCAGGCCTACGTCAACCCGCTGGGGGTGACAATGGGGCCGTGCACCTACTGCGGCTTTTGCGATTTCCACGGCTGTGGCAACTTCTCCAAATCCTCACCGCAGGCCTGCATTCTGCCTGCGCTGATGCGCCGCCCCAATTTTACCCTGCTGACCGACACCGAAGTGCTGCACGCGGTGAAGCACGCGGACGGGAAAACTGTCACCGGGGTGAAATTTGTCACCAAAGAGGGGGAAGAGGGGTTCCAGCCGGCCGATATCGTCTGCATCACCGCCTACCAGATGGATAACGTGCGCCTGATGCTGCTCTCCGGCGTGGGCGAACAGTATGACCCGCGCACCGGCCGCGGCACCGTGGGCCGCAACTACAGCTACCAGACCTGCTCGATGGTGACCGGCTTCTTTGATAATGAGCATATGAACCCGTTCATCGGCGGCGGCGCGCTGGGCGTGCAGATTGACGACCTCAACGGCGACAACTTCGACCACAGCGATCTCAACTTCATCGGCGGGGCGGGCATCATGGGCTTCTCCACCAACGGGCGGCCCATCCAGAACATGGACAGCCTGCGGCCCGGCACCCCACGCTGGGGATCGGCGTGGAAAGCGGGCTACGCGCGGGATTACCAGACCGCCGCCGCCATCTTCTGCCAGGGTACCTCGATGCCGGTGCGGGACGCCTGGCTGGATCTCGACCCGACCTATAAAGACCGCCACGGCCAGCCGCTGTTGCGCATGACGTTTGACTGGAATCAGAACGATATCAACATGTCGTCCTACATCACCGACCGCGCGGCCGCCATCATGAAAGAGGTGGGCGGCAAACACCTGGTGATTGATAACCAGGCGGAGCGGGCATGGAACCCCTATATGCAGCACAGCTCCCATACCATCGGCGGCGCGGTGATGGGCGCTGACCCGACTACCTCGGCGGTCAACCCCTGGCTGCAAAGCTGGGACGCCCACAACCTGTTTGTGGTGGGCGCATCCGCCTTCCCGAACAACGGCGGCTATAACCCGACCCTGACCGTGGGGGCGCTGGCCATCCGCGCCGCGCAGGCGATCCACCAGACCTATATCAACAACCCTGCACCGCTGGTGGGAGGCTGACCATGCGCACCCGGAAAAAACTCGCTTATGGGGCCGCCGCGCTGGCGGTGCTGGCCGGCCTCGGCCTGCTGGGCAAACTCTGGCAGGTCATGGACACCTCCCGCTCCGGCGTGGCGGATGACACCGTAAAACTGGCAGACTTCCACAGCCGGGATCCTGAGGCGATCCGGCGCGGGGAGTATGCGATGCGGCTGGCGGACTGCGCCGCCTGCCACCAGCCCGATTTCTCCGGCGGTTACCGCATCACCACGCCGTTCGGCACGCTGTTTACCTCCAACATCACGCCTGACCGCGAAACCGGCATCGGCAACATGACGGAGCGTGATTTCTTCAACGCCGTGCGTCAGGGCAAAGGCGACCACGGCCTGCTCTACCCGGCCATGCCCTACACCGCCTATACGCAGATCAGCGACCAGGAGATGCATGACCTGTGGGCCTATATGTCGACGATGCCGCCGGTGTCACGCCATATTGATGAAAATGCCGGGATGCACTTCCCCTATAACCTGCGCCTGGCAATGGCGGGCTGGAACCTGCTGTTCTTCAACAACGCACCGTTCGAACCGGATAACCACCGGGACGCGGCCTGGAACCGCGGCAAATACCTGGTCGACGGCCCGGCGCACTGCAGCGTTTGCCACACGGCCCGCAATGCGCTGGGCGGCGAAGTCAGTGATGGCTATCTGCAGGGCGGCAGCCTGGGCGTCTGGTATGCGCCGGATATCACCCCCAACCCGCACAGCGGCACCGGCACCCTGAGCGATGCCCAGATTGTGGACTACCTCAAAACCGGGGCGGATGGGCGCAGCGTGGCGGCGGGGCCGATGGCCGAGGCGGTGGAGCACTCCACGCAGTACTTCTCTGACAGCGATTTACAGGCGATTACCGCCTACCTGCGCAGCCTGCCCGCCTCAGGCACCGCCGCCCCGGTGGCGTTCAGGATGGATGCGGCGCAGCAACAGCAGGCGGCGCTGAGTTACGAGGTGAACTGCTCCGCCTGCCACGGCCTGAAAGGGGAAGGCATCAGCGGGATGGTGCCCGCCTTTGCGGGCAACAGGGCGATGCTGAATGACCCGACCAACATGATCCACGCCATGCTGACCGGTGCGCGGGCGCCGCATACCGAACACCGCCAGACGGCCGCCGGTATGCCTTCGTTTGCGTGGAAAATGGATGACCGGCAGATTGCGGCGGTGCTGAACTACGTCCGCAACAGCTGGGGCAATCAGGCTGCGGAAGTCACGGCCGGGGAGGTCGGGGAATTACGCCGGGCCACCGACGCCCGGCAGAAGCTGGCCGTGCCGGCCCAGCGCTGACAGGCACCGGGCGCAGGCGGGGTTACCCGGCCAGCGCCCGGATCTGCTGAATCCCCCACAACGCCAGCGCGTGATCCTCGCGCGAGGGCAGCCCGCTGACGCTCACCGCCCCCAGTACCGCGCCGCTGCTGTTCAGCAGCGGGAACGCCCCGCCGTGGTCGGTATACCGTGCCTGATCGATAAACGCCTGCGCCGCCATCGGCTCACCCTTTTGTTCATTCACCAGCCCCACATACAGGGAGGCGTGGCCGTTACGCAGCACCGTGTTCCGTTTGCGCATCGCCCATTCGCTGTTTTCCAGACCGGCACCGGGCAGCGCGGAGAAAAACAGCACCTGCCCGAAGGCAAACACCTCAATCGCCACCGGCGCACCCTGCTCCGCCGCGCGTTGATGAAGGCACTGCCCGAGCTGCCAGGCCAGGGTGAAATCAAAATGGGTTAGGCGGTTGTCCGCCTCTTGTTGCAGCAAAAGATCAGGGGTGATGGGATCAGACACAGGAGTTTCCTTGTGGTTATTTGTGGAATTAATATTTCATTCACTTTATCACGCTGTCATCTCCCTCATGTGTGATCCTGTTCTCATTCACCCGCCTGCCTTACCCTCTCCACCCTCTTTTTATGCCGCTGCATGGCCTCTTTTTTCTGCGATGCGCTCTTTTTTGCACCCGGGAGCAAAAATTGTTTTAAGCGGCTCACATATTTAAAACAAACCATTCGAATTGTTTTAAATAGAAAATATATTCCATTGTGAATTCACAGATATCGCCGATTGGGCCACACAGTTCACTTCTCTTTCTGGCCGGGCGGCAGGGCAGAAACCAGCGATAAGGGTAAGCACGATGGAAACCAGGCAAACGCACTACAACATGAAATATGTGATGCTCTGCTGCACGGTCGCCGCCTTTGGCGGCCTGTTGATGGGCTACGACTCCTCGATTATTTCCGGCGCGATTGAGCCGCTGAGTGACTATTTCCAGCTCTCCCCGGCGCAAACCGGCTGGGCTGTCTCCAACATTCTGCTCGGCAGCCTGGCGGGCTGTTTTCTTGCACCCAGACTCAGCGACAGGCTGGGGCGCAAAAAAACGCTGGCTATCACGGCGCTGATCTTCACGCTCTCTGTGCTGGGCACCGCGCTGGCGCACAATTTCACCACCTTTGTGGTCTGCCGGATGTTCGGCGGCCTGGCGATCGGCCTCGCCTCGGTAATCTCTCCGGTCTACCTGGCGGAGCTTTCCCCTTCACGCTACCGCGGGCGCACCACCGCGCTCTACTCCGTCTGCTGCGTGGGCGGCCAGTCCGTGGTGCTGCTGACCAACTACTTCATCAGCAAATCGATGCTGCCGGCGGTGCTGGTGGAGGTCGGCTGGCGCTACATCCTCGCCACCGCGCTGCTGCCGTGCGCCCTGTTCCTGATTTTTATCGCCTTTATCCCGGAATCCCCGCGCTGGAACGTGCTGAAGGGGCGCGATAAGGCCGCGCTGGACACCCTGACGAAAATCTCCAACCCCACCCATGCCGCGACCGTGCTGAGCGAGATCAAAGGCGCGCTTGCCCCCTCCGCCGCGCATGGGCAGGGCAGGCGCGTTGGCCTGAGCAAAACCACCGTCCCGTTATTGATCGTCGGCATCGGCCTGGCGGTCGGGAACCAGCTCAGCGGGATTAACGTCATCCAGTATTTCGGCCCCTCCCTGCTGCGCAATGTGTTCCCTGACGGTGCATCCGCCCTGCTGCAAACCTTCTGGCTGTCGGTGTGCCAGTTTGCCGGCATCCTGATTGGCATGTCGCTGATCGACAAACTCGGCCGCCGCAAACTGCTGCTGATGGGGGCCATCGCCTCCTGCCTCTGCCTGGCTTACTCCTTTGTGGCGTTCTACGCCCACCTGCCGGGGATGCTGGCGGTGATTGGGCTGTTTGCCTACATGGTGTTCTTTGGGGTGACCTGGGGCCAGATTATCTGGACGGTGCTGGGTGAGATTTTCCCCACCGAGATCCGCTCGGTCTGTGTCGGTATCTCAATCTGCATGATGTCCGTGGCGAACTTTATTATCAGCACCACCTTCCCGGTGATGAACAGCAGCCCCCTGCTGCTGGAGCTGTTCCACGGCGGCTTCCCGCTGCTGCTGTTCGCGCTGTTCTCACTCGGCATGTATTTCTTCACCTTTCGCTTCCTGCCTGAGACGGCCAACGTGCCGCTGGAGCAGGTGCAGGCGCTGGTGCTGAAAAAATTCAACGTGGCGGCCCCGGCCACAACACCGGCCGCCGAAACGGCCAACCCCCGCTGACCCTGTAACGCCGGGCGTCTGCCGCCCGGCCTTTTTGATAAGGAGCGCCCGATGACCCTGCCTATCGCCAATGCCCCCTGCAGCTGGGGCGTGGATGACCCCGACAACCCCCACCTGCCCGCCTGGGAGACGGTGCTGAAAGAGGCGGCGCAGGCCGGCTACCAGAGCATTGAGTCCGGCCCGGTGGGTTACCTGCCTGAGGATGACCAGGTGCTGACGGCGGCCCTGAACCGCTACGGCCTCTCGCTGGTGGCGGGCACCCTTTTTGACGACCTGGTGAGCGAGGCCCATTTCCCGCACCTGCTGGCCCTGACGCACAGGATCTGCCGCCGGCTGGCGGCGGTGCCCACGGCACGTAAAACCGGTGCGCCGGGGCGGCAGCCGCCCTATCTGGTGATCATCGACTTCGGCCATGACGAGCGCGCCCGGTTCGCCGGGCAGAGCGCCCGCTCGCCCCGGCTGCCGGCGCCTGACCGGCAACGCATGATGCGCCATATCGCGGAAATCAGCCGGGTGGCCTGGGAAGAGTATGGCGTGCGCCCGGTTGTCCACCCCCATGCCGGGGGCTATATCGAATTCGCCGATGAGCTGGAAATGCTGATGGCCGAGATCCCGCATGAGCTGGCCGGGCTGTGCCTCGACACCGGCCACCTCTACTACGCCGGGATGGACCCGGTCACCTGGCTCGATAAATGCTGGCCGCGCATCGATTACCTGCACTTCAAGGATGTGGACCGCCGGGTCTTTGCGTCGGTGCTGGCGCGCGGCACCGATTTCTTCAGCGCCTGCGCCGAAGGGGTGATGTGCCCGCTGGGCCGGGGGGAGATCGACTACGCGGCCGTGCATGACCTGCTGGTGCGGCGCGGCTATGACGGGTGGATCACCATCGAGCAGGAGCGCGATCCGCGCAACGCCGCAGGCAGCCTGCAGGACGTCACCGCCAGCCTGCGCTACCTGCGGGAAACCGGCTTCTGACGCCCCGCCCTTGCAGGCAGAACATTGATTTCACCGGCAAGGGCAACTACGTTTAAACAGAGCTGTGTTTAACTTTTCTGTTTATAAGGAGCGTAAATGCCAGATTCCAAGTACATCCGTATTGAGATCTACGCCGCCGATGAGAATGCGGGCAAGACCTATAAGATCTTTACGTCACCTTCTGATGAAAAAGGTGAAAAGCGCCTCGAGGGCCAGTGCGCCTGGCAAAATACCCTGCCGAAAAACTACAGCGATGAAGAGGTGCTTCAGGAAGCGATCCAGCACCTGCGCTCCGAAGGGTACAACAAAGAGGATATCCAGGACGTCACCTACCACTGAGTGGCCGTTATTGCCCGGTCGCCCCTTCCCGGCGGCCGGTCCGGGCCACGCCCCCGCCTGTGCTGCGCCGTGACGGCGTCACCTCACTTCCTGCCCCATAGTCTATGATTATCCTGCGTGTAGGCGCTGGGCCGGAACCTGCGGCACCGTTCCACCCCTTACTCCGGCACGTTCCCGGCGATCTGTTATGGCATCCGGAACACGCACCGCGCGATGCCGTCCTTTATTTTCTGGGTAAATGAGGCAATTGAATGGAGTCCAAGTCATTTCTTAAAAGTTGGGGGGCCGAGTATGTGGCCGCCGACACAGTTCGTTTCCGTCTCTGGGCCGCCGGTCAGGAAAATGTGACGATCAGGCTTGCCGGTGAAGACGCAGAGATGATTCCGGCCGGTGACGGCTGGTTTGAACATCAGGCAGCCGGGGTAGCCCCCGGCGCAGAGTACCAGTTTGTCCTGGCTGACGGCACCACCGTGCCGGACCCGGCCTCCCGCGCCCAGAAGGCAGATGTCAACGGCCCGTCGCTGGTGATCGACCCGGCCCGCTACCGCTGGCAGCACCCCGGGTGGCCGGGCCGCGCCTGGGAAGAGAGCGTGGTCTATGAGATGCACATCGGCACCTTTACGCCGGAAGGCACCTTCCGCGCCGCGATAGAGAAGCTGCCCCGGCTGGCGGCGCTCGGCATCACCATGCTGGAGGTGCTGCCGGTGTCACAGTTCGGCGGCAACCGCGGCTGGGGGTATGACGGCGTGCTGCTCTATGCGCCCCATTCTGCCTACGGCACGCCGGACGACTTCAAAGCCTTTGTGGATGCCGCGCACGGCCTCGGCCTCTCGGTGGTGCTGGACATCGTGCTCAACCATTTCGGCCCGGAGGGCAACTACCTGCCGCTGCTCTCGCCGGACTTCTTCGACAAAGATCGCATGACCCCGTGGGGGGCCGGCATCGCCTACAGTAACGACGCGGCCCGCCGCTATATTGTGGAAGCGCCGCTCTACTGGCTGCAGGAGTACAACCTCGACGGCCTGCGTTTCGACGCCATCGACCAGATCAAAGACAGCGCGGACAAGCATGTGCTGATTGAGATCGCCGAGCGCATCCGGGCGGAGATCACCGGCCGCCCTATTCACCTCACCACCGAAGACAGCCGCAACGTGATCTTCCTGCACCCGCGTAACGAAGACGGCAGCGTGCCGCTGTTCACCGGCGAATGGAACGATGATTTCCACAACGCCGTGCACGTCTTCGCCACCGGCGAGACCCACGCCTACTACCAGGATTTTGCTGAAAAACCGGAAGCCTTTGTGGGCCGGACGCTGGCGGAAGGGTTTGCCTACCAGGGCGAAACCACGCCCCGCTCAGGCGAGGCACGCGGCGTGAAGAGCACCGGCCAGCCGCCGGTGGCGTTTGTGGACTTCATCCAGAACCACGATCAGGTGGGGAACCGCGCCCAGGGTGACCGGCTGATCAGCCTGGCCGGGGCGGATCGCACCAAAGTGCTGCTGGCGACGCTGCTCTGCTCGCCGCATATCCCGCTGCTGTTTATGGGCGAAGAGTATGGCGAGACCCACCCTTTCCTGTTCTTTACCGATTTCCACGGCGACCTGGCGAAAGCGGTGCGGGAAGGCCGCGCCAGAGAGTTTGAAGGCCACGCCGGGCATGAGGGCGAAGATGTGCCCGATCCGAACGCCAGAGAGACGTTTGAGAAATCAAAACTGGACTGGGCGAAACCAGAGAGTGAAGAGGGCAAAGCCTGGCTGGCGCTGACCGGCGAACTGCTGGCGCTTCGCCGGAAATATATCGTACCGCTGCTGGCCACGGCCGGCGGTGAGAGCGGCAAAGTGGTGAAAAGCGCCGAAGGCTTCGTCGCGGTGAGCTGGGCGTTCCCGAAAGGCACGCTCTCGCTGGCGCTGAACATCGGTGAGACGCCCCAGCCACTGCCTGCGCTGCCCGGCGAGACGATCTTCGCCTGGCCACACGCAGCCGACGTGCTGCCGCAACATTCTATTATTGTCCGCCTTGCCCAGGGAGAGACCAAGTCATGATACCCACCGCAACCTACCGGATTCAGTTCCGCAACGGCATGACGTTCGACCGCGTCGCAAGCCTGGTGCCCTACCTGAAACGGCTCGGCATCAGCCACCTCTACGCCTCGCCGATCTTTACCGCCACCTCCGACTCCACCCACGGTTACGACGTCACCGATGCCAATGAGATCGAGCCGTCAATCGGCGGCCGGGAAGGCTTTGACCGCATGGTCGCTGCGCTGAAAGCCGCCGGGCTGGGGCTGATCCTCGACATCGTGCCGAACCATATGGCCGCCTCGCTGGAGAATGCCTGGTGGCGCGACGTGATTGAGAACGGTGAACAGAGCCGCTACGCCCGGCATTTTGACATCGACTGGTCACGCCCGCTGACGCTGCCGTTTTTAGGCGACACCTTCGAGGCGGTGCTGGAGAACGGCGAGATCGCCGTCAAACCTGACCCCCAGAGCGGCAAACCGGCGTTCGCTTACTATGAGAGCTTCTACCCGCTCTGCCCGGCGAGCTGGGAAGGCCGCGAGCAGGAGGTGCTGGCCCTGACCGACAACACGCAGATCGCCGAGCTGCACGCGCGCCAGCCCTGGCGGCTGATGTCCTGGCGCGATGCGCCGCGTGATCTCTCCTACCGCCGCTTCTTTGAGATCACCGGTCTGGTGGGGGTGCGGGTCGAGGAGGATGCGGTCTTCGACGATACCCACCGGCTGATCCTGGCGCTGGTGCACTCAGGGGCGGTGGACGGGTTGCGGGTTGACCACGTGGACGGCCTGGCTGACCCGAAAGCCTATCTGGAGCGGCTGCGCCGCGAGGTGGGGCCGGCGTGCTACCTCACCGTTGAGAAGATCCTCGGCGAAGGCGAGCAGATCCCGGCAGACTGGCCGATCTCCGGCACCACCGGCTATGAATTTATGGCGTCGCTCTCCGATGCGCTGGTGGACGGCAGCAAGCTCACCGCCCTGCGCCACGCCTACGACGATGTGGTCGGCAAGCCGGTGGATATGCGCGCCGAGCTGCGGTCGGCCAAACTGCTGATGGTCAACCGCAACTTTGAAGGGGAATTTACCACCCTGCTGCGGATCGCCATGGGCATCGCCGCCACGACGCACGAGACGCTGGAGGAGCAGACCGTGCGCGTGGCCCTGCGCGAGCTGCTGATCGCCTTCCCGGTCTACCGCACCTACGGCACCGCCGACGGGCTGCCGCCGGAGGGCGTCGCCCTGCTGCACACACTGGCGGGTAAAGTCGAGGCCACGCCGCACGCGCCCGACCCGGCGGCGCTCGACTTTATTATCCGCCTGCTGACGGGTGAGATCTCTGGGGACGTCCTGGAACAGGCGATCACCTTCCGCACCCGCTTCCAGCAGCTCACCGGCCCGCTGATGGCGAAATCGGTCGAGGATACGCTGTTCTTCCGCCAGAACATGGAGCTGGCGCTGAACGAAGTGGGCGCAGAGCCGATCCCCGGTGACTTCTCGCTCCGGCGTTTCCACGCCGACATGAAAACGCGGCGCGAACAGCAGCCCGATGCGCTCTCCGGCACCTCCACCCATGACACCAAACGCGGCGAGGATGCCCGCGCCCGGCTCTACACGCTTACCGAAGCGCCGGATCGCTGGGCAGCGCACGTTGCCCGCTGGCGTGAGATGAACATCGGCCATGTCAAAGAGCTGGATGACGGCCCGGCACCTAAAGCGGCCGGCGCGTGGATGCTCTACCAGGCGCTGGCCGGGGTCTGGCCGGTGCGGCTGACCCCGGGGGACACGGCGGGCCTGCAGGCGCTGGAGACGCGCTTCCTGGCCTTTGTGGAGAAAGCGCTGCGTGAGGCGAAGCTGCGCACCGACTGGGCGGACAGTAACGACGCCTACGAAGAGGCGATGCTCGGCTACGCCAGCCAGCTGCTTTCGCCGGAGAACCCGGCCTTCCTGCGGGATTTCGTCAGCACGCTGCAACCCTTTATCCGCGCCGGGCTGGTCAACAGCCTGACCCAGACGGTGGTGAAGCTGACGGCACCGGGCGTGCCGGACATTTACCAGGGCAGTGAGGCGCTGAACTTCAGCCTGGTTGACCCGGACAACCGGCGTGAGCCGGATTTCGCCGCGCTGGAGAAGATGCTGGAGGGGTATGACAACCCGGCACCGGCCGCGGAAGCGGACTGGCTGAGCGGCCGGGTGAACCAGCACGCCATCGCCAAAACCCTGCGTTTGCGTCAGGAAAAGCCGGTGCTGTTCCGCAAGGGGGACTACCTGCCGCTCAATGCCACCGGCACCTGGGCGCGGAACGTCATCGCCTATGCGCGCACCGAAGGCGACGACGCGCTGATCGTGCTGACCCCGCGCCTGATGCTCAACGCGCTGCAAAACCAGCCGCTGCCGCCGGCGCAACGCTTTGAAGAGACGGAAATCTTCCTGCCCGCCCGGCTCGCCAACCGCCGCTACCGCGACATCCTCAGCGGCGAGGAGATCGCCCTCACCGACCGCATCCCGCTGGGCGCGCTGGATTGCTGCTCCGCCGCGATCCTGATCGGGCTGTAAAAAGTATCAGGGCTGAATGCGTGACGGCATTCAGCCCGTTTTATGGTAAGCCGGGATCCTTTTAATAACGCTTATTTAGGCTCAAAGTCCAAAAATACATTTTTCAATGTCTGCCACACCGCCGTGGAAGGAGGCGCAGGAATCTCCGCCTGTTGGACGGCCAGCAATGCAGCCTTACAGAGTTCAGCATCATTTTGCTCTGCATGGGCGTTTTCTACATAGGCGTTTGTTACTTTTCCTTCCGGGGAGAGATTGATCCTGACGGTACAACGTTGGCCTTTATATTTTTTGGGGGAATAAAATTTATAGGCAACCGCTTTATAAATCTCCGCACCATAACGCTCAATTTCCGGTGGTACCGCGGTCCGGTGTTCAACAGGGGTAGTTAACTGCTTTTGTGCAGATCGCGGGGGCGAACCTTGCAGGTTGCAGCCGGATAAGATCGTACAAGCCAGTACTGATAAGATGATAATTCTCATGTAAAACTCCTTTTTCACCATCATGGTATTATCCATGAAAACAAGATGAAATGAGCACCAGAACCGTTTTATTTCTGATTTCTTATCTCTGATTTTTTTACCTTTCTTATTCTCACCCGAGCGGGCATTCTCTAAGCTGGGCTGACGACTTCACAAAAGGGCACGCGCGATGAAAGAGAAAAAGATGATTTCGATCGATCAGTTTACGGCTGATGAGCGGCTGGCGGTGGAGGAGAGGGTGAAAGAGCTGACGCAAAAGCATCTGCTGCGTACCGGGCACGCCCCGGACAGCAAGAAAGAGAAAGGGCTTATCGCCGAGGCGCGGGAAACGGTCATGGCCGAGAAGCAGGCGAAAGAGAAAGCCAACGCGGCGAAAAAGCCGGTACGCAAGAAAAAACCTTCGGCACTGACGGCCAGCGAAGTCGGTGATTTTAACTGGTCAGCGTCGGTGGTGCGCGGCAGGCGTTAAGAAAAACACCAGCAAGCCCGGCGAACCGGGCTTACCGGGAAGACTCAGGCTTTGCCGCCGGCCAGCGGTGACAGCACCATGACCTCGGAGCTGGTCAGGTGTTGCGGCAGTGCCTCAAACAGTGCCGTGATGTGCGGCGCTTCCAGGTGTTTTTGCAGCAGCTCGCGGCTGGCCCACTCTTCTGTCCAGACAAAGCGGCGCGGGTTTTCGGTGTCGCGGTTCAGCTGATAAGTGATGCACCCCTCTTCAGCCAGCGTGGTTTCAATCACGCTGCGGAACAGCGCCTCGACTGTCTCTTCTGCGCCAACGTTGACTTCAAAAATGGCAACAACCGGTACTGTCATGGGATTCTCCTCTGGTTAACAAATCGTCCAAAATCAATAACAACACCCCTACAGTAAAGCAGCATCTTGCCGTTGCTGCTTATCTTATTGAGCTTGCAGGCGTGACGGCGTCACGCATCGGGCTGCGCAAAGCCGATCAGCTGTTTTTCCACCACCGCGCCGGGCATCATCTGCTGCAGCCCGGTGACAAGCATCCCGCCCGCCGCCTGCAACGCCTCCAGCGGCATCTCCGGCAGGCTCTCCAGGATAAACCACATCCGGGTGGCCTCTGCACCCAGCCGGGTGCGCACGCCCTGCCGCCAGTTCCAGCGGCGGCAGGTGACGCCGGTGTCATCCCGCCAGATCACCTCGCCCGGTTCCGGGGATTCATGGGCAGGCGAGCCCTCTTTTATAGTGTCAAAAAGCTCGGTGCCGTCGGCCACCGTCAGGCGCGGTGCGCCGTGGTAGGCCGCGATGTTCTCCCCGCCCACCGGGATCGCATAACGGATGCTCACGGCGTTGTAGAGATCGACCACCGGGTCGATGCCCGGCAGCGTGCCGTCACGCTGTACGCGTTTGCGCAGCGCCTCTGCGGAACAGGGGGTGCGTTTCGGCTTTGCGCCAAAACGCGTGAAGACGACCGCCCAGGCAGCGAGATGCGCGTCAGCCCAGGGCGCGTCCCCGGCGGCGACCGACACGCAAGCTTCCGCCAGCGCAGCCTCCGCGATATGCGGGTGCAGCAGGGGCGCGGCCTCAACGGTGATGCTCAGGGCGCGGAAACCGGGCGCGATACCGGCCAGGACGGGATCGATTGACGGTTGGACAGTAAACATCGGATAATCCTGTAGTGACTAATTTATTATATGATAATGACCGATGACCGAAAAAGTCAATAAAACGACCGGGCCGGGTGCCGACGTGCAGCAGGTCAGTGAGGCGGTATCGCGCCGCTTAAAAACCCACCGGAAAAGCCGCAAACTCTCGCTGGATGAGCTGTCACGCCGGGCCGGGGTCAGTAAAGGGATGCTGGTGGAGATCGAAAAAGGCAGCGCCAACCCCAGCATCGCCATCTTGTGCAAACTGGCGGCGGCCCTTGGCCTGTCGGTGGCGGAGATTGTGGACGTCGCAGATACCCCGGCAGCGCACCTGATCACACCGGAGGAGATGCCGGTACTGTGGCACGGCGAGGCCGGGGGCAGCGCGCGCCTGCTGGCGGGTACCCAGGGGCCGGACATGATCGAGCTATGGCGCTGGGAGATGTTCCCCGGCGAGCGCTTTGCCTCCCCCGGCCACCCGGCCGGGACGGTGGAGCTGTTCCACGTGGAACAGGGCACGCTGGCGCTGCAGGTGGGCGAGAGCCGGCTCCTGATCACCGCCGGGTGCGCCGCGGTGGCGAAAACCGACTGCCCCCATCAGTACGCCAGCCACGGCGACCAGCCGCTGCGGTTTACCATGAGCGTGACCGAACGGCACACGTGACGGGGGAAAGGGTCAGATAAGGGCGGGAAGCGCCTGACGCACCGGCCGGTGCGTCAGGGAAAAGTCACAGGAAGTGGATATGCTTTTTCCCGTGATAGGGAGAGGTCTCGATCCGCGTCTCTACCTTAAACACATCCGCCAGCAGCGTTTCGGTCAGCACCGCCTCAGGCGTGCCCCGCGCCACGATGCGGCCGTGCTGCATCACCACCAGGGTGTCACAGAACATCGCCGCATGGTTCAGGTCGTGGATGGCCACGATGCTGGTCACCGGCAGGGTGCTGATCAGGCGCATCAGCTGGATTTGGTGGTGGATATCCAGGTGGTTGGTCGGCTCATCAAGCAAAATCTCCTGCGGTGACTGTGCCAGCGCCCGGGCGATGTGCACCCGCTGGCGCTCCCCGCCGGAGAGGCTTTGCCAGCCCTGCCCGCGCCGGTCAGCCATCTCCACCCGCGCCAGCGCCTCACTGACAATGCGGTCATCCGCCGTGGTCCAGGAGGAAAACGGTGAATGGTGCGGCGTCCGGCCCAGTTTCACCACATCCTCCACCCGGATGTTGGCGTCCGTGGCACCGTGTTGCTCAACAAACGCCACGCGCCGGGCAACCCGTTTCTTGCCCATCGCGGCGATCTCTGCGCCGTCCAGCAGCACCTGGCCATGATCCGGGCGGCGCAGGCCCGCCAGAATACGCAGCAGGGAGGATTTCCCCGATCCATTCGGCCCAAGCAGGCCAAGGGTTTCGCCCTGGGCCACCTCGAGCGACACATCGTCAACAATCACTTTTTTGCCGATCCGCCAGGTGATGTTTTTGGCACTGAGGGTCATGCGCTTCTCCTGGCACGGTAGAGGATTACGGCGAAAAACGGCACGCCCACCAGGGAGGTGACCACGCCGACCGGCAGGGTCTGCGGGGCGATCGCCGTGCGGGAGACGATGTCAGCCAGCATCATAAACAGCGCGCCCGCCACCGCACTCGCCAGCAGCAACGGGCGGTGCAGCGGGCCGAAAAAGTAGCGCATCACGTGCGGCACCACCAGCCCGACAAAGCCGATAGAGCCGGCCATGCTGACGATGGTCGCCGCCATCAGGGCGGTGATGGAAAAGAGGATCAGGCGGATCGGCCCCACCGGGATCCCCAGCGAGGCGGCGGCGTCCTCACCAAAGGTGAAGGCATCCAGCGCTTTGGCATACCAGAGGCAGACCGCCAGCCCCAGCAACACCACCGTCAGCACCAGGCTGAATTCCGGCCAGCGCACGCCGCTGAAACTGCCCAGCAGCCAGAACATCACGTCCCTGGCCTGCTGCGCATTGGCCGAGGTGCTGATGATATAGGCGGTGACGGCGTTAAACAGCTGGGACGCGGCCACACCGGCCAGAATGGTGCGCTCACTGCCGCCCCGTGCGCCGTTGGTCAGCAGTGCCACAAACACAAAGGCCGCAAAGGCCCCGGTAAAAGCCCCGGCAGAGAGCGACACCGCCCCGGTGCCCAGCCCCAGCACCACCACGGAGACGGCCCCGGCCGACGCGCCCGCCGACACCCCAAGCACATAAGGCTCGGCGAGGGCGTTTTTCAGCAGGCATTGCAGCACCACGCCACAGAGGGCCAGCCCGGCCCCGCTGCAGGCGGCCACCAGGGCGCGGCTCAGGCGGAAGTCCCAGATCACCGTTTCATGGATGCGGTTAACCGGCACGGCGCTCAGCCCCAGCTTGTTGCTGATGGAATCGAACGTGGTCTGTAGCGGGATCGGCAATTCGCCGACCCCCACCGCCACACCGACCATCAGCACCAGCAGCGCCAGGGCCGCCAGTGACAGCGTTGCCCGTTTAAACAGGCGGGGGGGTAAATACACTGTCGACATCAGTTAAGCCCTGACTTTTCCAGCTGCGCGGCCACCTGCTCTGCACCGCGAAGGGTGCGGATCGTGGGGTTCATCGCCTGCCCGTCCATGACAAAAATGTGCCCTTTTTTCACCGCCTCAAGCTGGCTGACCGCAGGGTCGCTTTTCAGGAATTTTACTTTCTCGTCGGCCTTGTCCAGCGCCCAGCGGTTGCGATCGAGGCTGGCGACCACAATCACATCCGGGTTGGCGGCGATAATGCTCTCCCAGCTTACGGTCGGCCACTCGGTGGCGGAGGTGATGGCGTTATGCCCGCCAAGCACATTGGCGATAAACCCGGAGGCGCTGTTTTTCCCGCCGACATAGGCGTCAGACGAGGGCGACGCGCTGGAGAACCAGAACAAAAACGACGGGTTTCCCTGCGCACCGGCGAATTTTTTCCTCAGGGCCGCCTCACGCTGTCTGAAGTTTTCAATCAGCGCCTCACCGCGCGCCTGCACATCGAAGATCGCCGCCATGTCCGCGATCTCTTCATACAGCAGTGACATGTCCCAGAGCTGGCCGCGGCTGCCATAGATGTCGCCGGTATCTTTTTTCGTGGCGCACATGCCGGGCGAGAGGTAGCTGTTCACCCCCAGCGAGGTGAAATCCTCCCGTTTTGCCACTTTGCTGTCCGGCCCCAGCAGCAACGGGAGCTGGGCCGCCACGAAATCGGGGTTGGTCGCCAGGATCGACTCCAGCGTCGGGATCTCCACCGTCAGCAGTTTGACCCGGGCGTTCTGGCCGGCCAGTTCCGGCAGCACGTGGGTTGGCCAGAAGGCGGTGGCGGCCAGCTTATCCTCCAGGCCCAGCAGCAGCATGATTTCCGCGGTGTTCTGCCCCAATGCCACGGCACGCTGGGGCGGCTGGGTAAAGGTCATGGTGTAGCCGCAGTTTTTCAGCGTCAGCGGATAGGTGGTGGCGGAAACGGGGTTGGCAAAACACAGCGCGACACAACACAGGGTAAAAAGGGTTTTCAGCGTTTTCATCGATACGGTCTGTTTGCAGCCTCAGAGGGGCAGATGGCGGGAAGGGAATTTTCATCGCGCCCCCTCTCCTGCCTCCTGCCCGGGCAAAGGCTGACGAGCGCAAAGAAACAGAATCCGAGAGGATGTAAATGAAAATCATTATTATCGCTCAGTTTTATACGTTTCTGTTACAGGCTTGTCAATCAGCGTGATAGTTTACTGCCGGTCACCTTTTTACCGCCGGGTGGGCGTGTGCAGACGGGTGATGTCACGCCGGGGCGGCGCACCGAACAGGCGGGCATATTCGCGGCTGAACTGCGATGCGCTGGCATAACCCACGGCAAACGCCGCGGACTCCGCGGAGAGCGGCCCGGCCAGCATCAGCCGCCGCGCCTCCATCAGGCGAAGCTGTTTCTGGAAGTTGAGCGGCGTCATGCCGGTCAGCGCCTTAAAATGGCGGTGAAACGCCGAGGCGCTGAGACCGGCGATGGCCGCCAGATCGCTGACGCGCAGCGGCCCGGCAAACTGCGTCCGCAGGGCATGGAGCGCCCCGGCCATCCGGCGCTGCGGCACCGTCCCGGCGATCTGCTGCGCCAGCGCACTGCCCTCTGGCCCGCTCAGCAACCAGTAGCCGATCTCCCTCATAATGCCCGGATAGAGCAGCGGGATTGCGCCGGGCGTGTCCAGCAGGCTCAGGGCGCGGGCCGCGCACGCCAGCAGCGGTGCATCAAGATCGACCACAACGGCACCCCTGTCTTGCGGTGGCGGGGGCAGCGGCGCAGGAAGCGTTTCAGCGACCTCGCGCATAATGGCCTGGTCCAGCGCCAGCACCATGCTTAAATAGGGCGAGGCGTCATCCCCTTCCACCACCTGGCTGGTGCCCGGCATCTCCAGGCCCACCACCATCGCCTGACCGGCGCGGTAGGTCAGCTTCCGCTCACCAAACGCCGTCCACTTCTCCCCCTGCACCACGATACAGAGCGCAGGTTTGTGGAGCAGGTGCGTGGGGTGCCGCTCGGTTTTTGCCTGCAGCAATATCATGCCTTCAATGGCGGTATAGAACGGGCTGTGGCCGCCCATCCGGGCGATCTGTGTGCAAAGCGTTGCCCGTAAGTTATCCAGTGCCTGCATCTTTACTCCTGTTGCGGTGCCGTACAGAGGAAGTACCACGCCGGGCAGGATCAGGCAAGAACCAGGCAGGTTCAGGTATTACGCCGCCCGGCAGGCGGGCATAGAGTAAGCCTTCCCCTGATTCGGAGAACAGCCATGCTTAATACACCCCCTATTGCACTGGTCACCGGCGGCAGCCGGGGCCTGGGCCGCAGCACCGTCCTGGCGCTGGCCGCCCGCGGTATACCGAGCCTTTTTACTTACCACACCCGGCATGACGAGGCGTTAAACGTCACAGATGCCGCCCGGCAGGCCGGTGCCCGCGCCGTCGCCCTGCCCCTGGATACGGGAGCCTGCGACACCTTCGGCGCATTTGCGGTGTCGGTGCAGCAGGCGCTCGCGGAGTGGGGCGCAGACCGCATCGATTATCTGGTGAACAATGCCGGCATCGCGCACCACAATACGCTGGCGCAGACCACGGAGCAGGAGCTTGACCGGCTGTTTGCGGTGAATTTCAAAGGGGTGTTTTTCCTGACGCAAACGCTGTTGCCGCTGATCAATGACGGCGGGAGGATAGTGAACATCTCCAGCGGCCTGACCCGTTTCTGTGTGCCGCAGAGCGGCCCCTATGCGGCCCTGAAAGGCGCACTGGAGGTGCTGACGCGCTATCAGGCGCAAGAGCTGGGGCCGAGGCAGATCGCCGTGAACACCGTGGCGCCGGGTGCCATCCAGACCGATTTCAGCGGCGGCAGGGTGCGCGACAACCCGGAGGTTAACGCCTTTGTCGCGGGTGCAACGGCACTCGGCCGGGCGGGCGTACCGGAGGACATCGGGCCGCTGATCGCCGCCCTGCTCTCTGACGCGGGCCGCTGGGTCAATGCCCAGCGCATCGAGGCATCAGGCGGTATGTTTTTATAACGCAGGCAAAAACGGCACGGCCAGGATGCCATTCCGGCCGTGCCTGGATTGATGCTCACAGGCGGCACAATGGTTAAGTGAAATAATTAGCGAATAAAGTATGTTGTAATTAATGATAGGAGATATGAATAATTAGCCTTCGCTTTTTTCCCTGACCGGGGGAAACCACAGGGCGGCGTGACAACGTCACCCTGTTTTTCCTTCATTCAGTAAGGTAAACACCGGGTCACCCATAATATGCCCCGTGCAGCCTGCATGCCCGGATACCGGCATTTTCCTCCAGGCACAGGGCGATGTCCTCCTCAAAACCGCGCTCCCGGAGCTCAACAGCGGAGGCGCATTCGCGCAACTGCCGCAGCGCCTGTTGCCGGTGGGCGTGGTAGGCCGCTGCGGCGGCCTGCGCCTCCGGGGAGGAATGTTCACGCCCCAGCGCCGCGATGATACCGCCCGCGGCGACATAATCTTCGACGGCGGGGCGCAGGATGCCGTCCGGCCATCGCTCCCCGCATGGGATAAGCAGGATGCGTTTATACGCCCGGCACGCCTCGGCCGTCGCAGCAAGGTTCCGGAAACAGCCGCTGAACACGGCAGGCACTTTTTCCCGCGCCCTGAATGACACCGCAGAACCATTGGGCGAAGGGAGCACCAGTCGATCCCCTGCGCTTAACCGCCGGATGGAGGCCGGTGACAGGCTATACCCTTCGCCCGTAAAGCGCCGCTCTGCGCTGGCGGTGAAGGCTCCCATCTGCCGGCCATACGCCTGCGCTGAGGCCTCTTTCCACGGATAGGGATAGATCCGCGCGCCGTTATCAACGGCCAGGCTGACGCAGGTGGAAAATGACATCACGTCCACAATCACAGCGCAATCCGCCTCACCGGCAAGGTACTCCACCGCAGGCAGCCCCCATTCAAGACGAACGTCAAATCGGTTTTGGCTGAACCATGTCATTACGTTTCCCCCGCTTCAGGTTGTATGCGCTATCTCTAATACGCTTTCATTCTGTCATAACCCGCAGGCTTTTCCCCGTCCGGTGCGTTGACAACCTCTCCCAAGCCTTTGATATTACCCCTTTACCCTAAAAAGGAGGTATGCACCATGGAACTGACCGTCGCCCCTGACGTCACCGACGCTGACCGGGAAGCGCTTTTTACCGGATTACGCGGGTACAACCATCAGTTCATCGACACCGGCCACTGGGGGCAGTTTGGCGTCTATGCCCGCGATGCCGCAGGCACGATGACCGGCGGGCTGATTGCGTCACGCAAAGGGTTATGGCTCTGCATCGACTACTTATGGGTGAGTGAAGCGGCCAGGGGCACCGGGCTGGGCAGCCAACTGGTCGCGATGGCGGAACAGGAAGCGGTGCAAAGAGGCTGCCGCCATGCGCTGGTGGACACCCTCAGTTTTCAGGCGCGGCCTTTTTATGAAAAGCAGGGCTATGTGCTTCAGATGTCCCTGCCCGATTTCCCGGAGCGGGGAATGCAGCGGCACTATCTGACCAAGTCTGAGCTTATCTGAGGGTGTTCAGGTAAAGGCAGGATGAAAGCGGCGTGTGAAGGAATCAGAAGGAAAACAGCGGCAGCCTGCGCCGCCGCTGTAGCATTAACACCTTACACCCGGAAGGTCTCGACCATGCCGCGCAAGGCGTGAACCTGCTCCGCCAGGGACTGGGAGGCGGTCGTCGACTCCTCCACCAGCGTGGCGTTGCTCTGCGTGACGCCGTCCATCTGGCTGACCGCCACATTAACCTGCGAGATCCCCTGCATCTGTTCGTTGGAGGCCAGCGCGATCTCATCCATCGCGTCCGCCAGCTCATTCACCCGGCTCACCACGCCCATAATGCTGGCGGCGGTGCCGTCTGCCACGGTGACGCCCTCCTGCACCAGTGTCGCCGCGGCTTCGATCAGGCCTTTGATGTCGCGGGCGGCAGTGGCGCTGCGTTGTGCCAGCGTGCGCACCTCGCCTGCCACCACGGCGAAGCCGCGGCCCTGCTCACCGGCGCGGGCCGCTTCCACCGCAGCATTCAGCGCCAGGATGTTGGTCTGGAAAGCGATGCCCTCAATGGTGCTGGTGATCTCCTGCACTTTGGCGGCGCTCAGGGAGATGTCCGCCATGGTTTTGGTCATCCTGCGCACGCTCTCCTCACCGTTGCGGGCGAGGGTCGCGGTCTCGCGCGCGGCACCGGCGGTGTGGGTGGCCCCGGCGGTATTGCTTTTCACCGTGGCGGTGAGCTGCTCCATGCTGGCGGCCGTCTCCTGCAGCGCGGCCGCCTGCTGCTCAGTACGCGCGGACAGCTCGGTGTTGCCGCGGGCGATCTCATCCGACGCCAGCGCCACCGAGGCGGAGGTCTCTTTGATCTGCGAGACGATCTCCCCCAGCCGGGTCTGCATCAGCGCCAGCGACGCCAGCATACTGCTGCTGTCACCGTCACGCAGGGAGACGGCAGAGGTCAGATCGCCGTCGGCGATGGCAGCCGCCAGTGTCTGCGCCTGCGACGGCTCGCCGCCGAGCTGGCGCGTCAGCACCCGCACCGTCATATAACCGACGCCCGTTGCCAGCAGCAATGAGACAGCGGCCATAATGCCGAGGAACAGGCTGGCACGGCGGCTCTCTTCGCTGCTCTCCGCCACTGCGCCCCGGGCGTTCTGCAACTGCACCTCCGTCATGGCGTTCAGGGCGTTTTGCAACGTCCGCTGCGCCGGGCGTGAGACGTTCATCAGGTAGGTGGTGGTCTCCTGCTGGAGGTTTTGCAGCCCGAGCTGCCCCGCTTTCTCAAAGCCGGTCATGGCCGGCCCCTCAGCCTCCACAATCTTGCGGAACGCTTCCTGGCCTGCGGGCACGGAGTCGATGGCCATCATCCGCGCCATCTCTTCCCGGTTCGCAATAAACAGGCGTTTCTGGGTCTGCACCCGCTCCCATTCAGGCGCCATCTCTTTTGGGTCGGTCAGCAGCGCCAGGTTGCGCACCGCAATAGAGATGTCCCGCACGCTGTCCCGCATATCCAGCGCCAGTTTGTACTTTTTCATTTTGACGTTGACCACGTCGCTCATGCCGTCCTGGGCGTGGTTCAGGGCAGTGACGGCCACGCCGGCGCAAAGCACCAGCAGCAGGGTCAACAGGCCATAGCCCGCCGCAAGGCGTGTTGAAATTTTCATGGAGATTTACCCGAGTGATTAATTAGCCCTGTTACTATCGGCCTGCGGAAAAAAAGCTACAGGCGATTTTGCAGCCATCATTGGATAAAAACGGGGGCGGGGGCAGGCATAAAAAAAGCGCGCAGGGTGCGCGCTCCGGGCATCCCCGGCGGGTGCCGGGGACAGGGGGATCAGAAGTCGTAACGCAGGCGCACGAGGTTCATGTCGCCGAGGTTGTCGGTGCTGGAGGTGAAGACGTGCTCGTAATCCACACGGAAACCGTAGTCGAGCTGGAAGGTGATGCCGACGCCGTTGTCGATGCGCTGGTAATCACGGTCGTTCACGTACTCCAGACGGTCACCCATCACGTACGGCATCACGGTCTTCAGGCCGTACTGCGCCACCGGGATGGTGTAGCCCGCCAGGTATTCGATGCCCCAGGCATCACCGGCGAAGTAGTTGTTCACGTCCACTTTCTTGGTGGTCAGGAAGTTCTGGTAGTAGCCGCCGCCAAAGACGAAGGTCCAGTTGTCCGGCTTCCAGCTCAGGGAGGTGCCGTAGATGTTCTGGTCGTAGTCTTTCGACTCGTCGTTGCCGTGGTCACGCATCTCGGCACGGGTGTAGTTCCACGCCGCACCCCAGGTCAGGTCTTTGGTCAGGTGGTAATCCACGCCCAGTGAACCGCCGCCCTTGCGCTTGTAGCGCAGGCCGTTGCCCGGCAGATATTCGTCATCCGCGAACAGGTAGGAGGCGTAAACATCCGCGTCGCCGAAGGTGTTTTTGTACTTCAGCATCTGGCGGGAACGGTAGGAGCCGTCGTAGTCACCGTTGATGCCGTTGCCCGGTGCCTGGGCCAGCATGTCGTAATCCCAGATGTCGGTCTTGGAGCCGACAACATCGTAGTAAACGCTGTTTTGCTGGCCAAAGGTGAGTTTACCCCAGGTTTTGCTCTGGAAACCGGTGTAAAGCATACGGCGGCTGGTGTCGTGCGCGTTGTCGGCGTAGTGGTTGTCCCAGTTGAACAGCGCCGGGATGTTCACGCCCAGCTCGTAGTAACCCACCCAGCTGACGTCGTCAAACAGGTAGTAATCTGCCAGGAAGCGGAAACGGGTGCCGCCGTCGAAGCCGTTACGCTTATAGGAGCCGTTGTCAC
This sequence comes from Chimaeribacter coloradensis, assembly GCF_002858715.1. Classification (GTDB taxonomy): domain Bacteria; phylum Pseudomonadota; class Gammaproteobacteria; order Enterobacterales; family Enterobacteriaceae; genus Chimaeribacter; species Chimaeribacter coloradensis. The sequence goes on from NZ_PJZH01000006.1 coordinate 37,378, forward strand.
CGCCGCCGGTCATGTTGTTGAACTGCGGGCGGATACTGCCGCCAACGGTGAAGTTCAGGCGGCTTAACGGGTTACCCGCCTGCGGGTCTTGTTTAATCAAGGTGACTTCAGCGTGCGTCACAAAAGAAGTGGTGCCCATTAACAGACCCAGGCCAACGGCCAGGGAGAGTTTGCGCTTAGTTGTTAACATTATGATGTAGCCCTGTTTAAAATTGCTATGTATTTGGCGGGCAGATAATAACGTGAGAATTGTGACAGTAAATCGATCTTATGGGGTGAAGTTCCCTGTTTTTGCCATATAAAAGTTAACTAAATATGTATTCAGAATTACTTTCACATAAAGATGGTTATTTTGTGACATATTTAGCTTAAGTTATGCGCCCGCCGTGACTATTTTTTCCTTAATGCAAATTTTTTACTGTGTAACAGAAAGGTAAAAAAAAGCGCCTGTCAGCACAGAAAATAAGCAACGACGGGGCGGCAGAAACGTTACGCGGGTGGGGCGCACGCTGCCCGGTAAACAGCCGGTGGGTATACCGCCGGCCATACTGGGCATGGCGCAAAAACAGGGTTACGGCCTGATCCAGGCAGCGATGCACTCTTTCATCACCCGCAGCCGCTCATCCAGTGCGGCTTGCTCACCCAGATCTTTTTGATAGAGGATTGACAGCGTGGACTGGTTAATCAGGTAGAAAAAGCCAAGGGCGGAGATATTGATGTTCAGTTGCATGACGTCAATGCCGTCCCGCACTGTGCCTTCCGCCCGGCCACGCGCCAGCAGGTGCTCGGTGATGCTGATCCAGCTCCGGTTAATCTCCACCGTTGAGCCGGAGGTTTTAAGGTGGCGCGCTTTCAGCTGGTTCTCACTGTTGAGCAGGCGGATAAACTCCGGGTTTTTTAAATAGTAGTGCCAGGTGAACTCGACCAGTTTCAGGATCGCCTCGTTGGCGGGAAATGCCGCCAGATCAAGCGCCGCCTCCTGCTCACGGATGTCACGGTAGGCCGCTTCCAGCACCTGGGTAAACAGCACATCTTTGTTAGTGAAATAGTAATAAATCAGCTGCTTATTGGCGCGGGCGCGGGCAGCGATGCTGTCTACCCGCGCGCCGTCAAACCCCTTTTCAGCAAACTCTGCGTGGGCCGCCTGCAAAATGCGCTGCTGCTTGTCGGCTGCATCATAGTTATCCCTGATACTCCTGATGACCACTCGGGTTCCCTCACTGTTTTTTGCGCGTGTCAGCATTATAGTGCCCTATTTTCCGGGGTAAACAAGCCGGCAATCATTTTCAACCAACTAGTTGGTTATGTGAAACCGATCAATATCAGAACAGGATTCAGCTTCTATAGTGATGCCATCAACCGGTTGGTTGAATGAGTATGGCGCATTTACCGCGCCGGTGATCCTGAGTGACCAGGGCGTTATGACGCCCGCATCACATCCCTGACAATCTCTACCCTGAGGCGAATGAATGGCGCAGATTCCCGTTGGCATCATCATGCATGGCGTGACCGGACGGATGGGTAAAAACCAGCATCTGATCCGGTCAATTGTGCAAATCCGTGAACAGGGCGGCGTGTTGCTGGCAAATGGCGATCGCCTGATGCCCGACCCGATCCTGATTGGCCGCAACGAAGAGAAAATTGCCGCGCTGGCGCAGGCCCACGGCATTACCCGCTGGGGCACCAATGTGGATGAGGCGCTGGCCAACCCCCATGACATCATCTTCTTTGATGCCGCCACCACGCAGGCGCGCCCTGCCCTGCTGAAAAAAGCGATCGCCCACGGCAAACATGTCTACAGCGAAAAACCGGTCGCCCTGGGGCTGGAGGAGGCGCTCGATCTCTACCGCACCGCCCGCGAGAAAGGGGTATGCCACGGCGTGGTGCAGGACAAACTCTGGCTGCCCGGCCTGCAAAAGCTGCGCCTGCTGAACGAGGCGGGGTTCTTCGGCAAGGTGCTGTCAGTACGCGGCGAATTCGGCTACTGGGTGTTTGAGGGCAACCTGCAGCCCACCCAGCGCCCCTCCTGGAACTACCGCAGTGATGAGGGCGGCGGCATCATTCTGGATATGATCTGCCACTGGCGCTATGTGATCGACAACCTGTTTGGCGAGATAAAAAGCCTGAGCTGCATCGGTGCCACACACATCCCTGAGCGGTGGGATGAACAGCAGCGCCCCTACCGGGCCACGGCTGACGATGCGGTGTATGCCACCTTTGAACTGCACAACGGCGCAATTGTGCAGATTAACAGCTCATGGTGCGTGCGCGTGCGGCGTGACGATCTGGTGACCTTCCAGGTGGATGGCGTCAACGGGTCGGCCGTGGCGGGGCTGACGGACTGCTACACCCAGGCCGCCGTCAACACCCCGAAACCGGTCTGGAACCCGGACGTACGCCAGACCCACAACTTTTTCAACGACTGGGCCACCGTGCCTGACACCCAGGTCTATGACAACGCCTTCAAGGTGCAGTGGGAACTTTTTTTGCGCCATGTCTGGGGCGAAGGCGACTACCGCTGGGGCTTGCTTGAAGGGGCGAAAGGGCTGCAACTGGTCGATCTGGCGCTGAAAAGCTGGCGAGAGCGCCGCTGGGTCGATGTGCCCGCGCTGGAGGGCTGAGAAGATGATACATACCCCTGACCCGGACAAACTCTCCCTGAATACCGCCACGGTGCGCCGCCAGTGGGATCTCCGCCAGATCATTGAAGGCTGCGCGCGCCATGAGATCCGCGGCATCTCCCCCTGGCGGGATCAGGTCGCCGCACTGGGCCTGGAGGAAGCCGCCCGGCTCTGCCGCCTGCACAATCTGGCAGTGACCGGCTATTGCCGGGGCGGCATGTTCCCGGCCGCCACCCCGGCGGGGCGGCAAAAGGCGCTGGAGGACAATTTCCGCGCCGTGGAGGAGGCATTGACGCTCGGTGCCGCCTGCCTGGTGCTGGTGGTGGGCGGCCTGCCCGACGGCTCGAAAGATTTGGCGGGGGCAAGGCAGCAGGTGCGTGACGGGCTGGCCGCGCTGCTGGACTACGCCCGGCCGCGCGGCATGCCGCTGGCGATTGAGCCGCTCCACCCGATGTATGCCGCCGACCGCGCCTGCGTCAACAGCCTGACACAGGCCAACGACCTCTGTGACGAACTGGGCGACCACGGGCTGGGCATCGCGGTCGATCTCTACCACACCTGGTGGGACCCCGCTTTCCACCACGAAATTGCCCGCGCGGGGCGTCAGCGGCTGCTGGCGTTCCACATCTGTGACTGGCTCACCCCCACGCGGGACATGCTGGAAGATCGCGGCATGATGGGGGACGGGGTGATCGACATCCGCGGTTTCCGGCAGGCGGTGGAGGCGCAGGGCTACAGCGGCTATCACGAAGTGGAAATCTTCTCCCGCCTCACCTGGTGGGAGAGAGATCCCGATGAGGTCTTACGCACCTGCAAAGCGCGTCATTTACAGCACGGTTAACGTCCCTATTCATCTCTGACAGCGCTGAGAAGCGGTTTTCGTCGGTCAACAGGCATGGCGAGGAAAATATGAATACCGATACCCGGAAAATGGTTCTGGTTACTGTCCTGTGCGGGCTGGGCTACATGATGTATTCGGTTGATCGCATGACGGTATCGTCCGCGATTGGGCTGATTGCCGCGGAGTTCGGCCTCGGCAAAGGTGAAAGCGGCATCCTGCTCTCCTCCTTCTTTTTTGGCTTTATCCTTTTCCTGTTTGTTGCCGGCATCATCGCCGACAAACTCAGCGGCAAACCGGTGCTGATCCTTGGGTTGATGATGTTTTCGCTGGCGACGCTGTTCACCGGGGTCGCGGGCAGCCTGACCAGCCTGATCTTCTACCGGGTGATGACCGGCATCGGCGAGGGGATTTTCTGGCCGGCCGCCTCGCTGGAGGTGGCGAACGTCACCAGCGAGAAACAGCGCACCACGGTGATGTCCCTCTATTGGATGGGTTACCCGATCGGCGGCTTCCTCGGCACCTGGATGGGCGCGGTGCTCGGCCCGGTGTTTGGCTGGCGCGTGGTGTTTTACGTCGCCGGGGCGCTGGGGATTGTGGTGGCACTGCTGTATGCGGTGCTGGTGAAAAATGACCGCAAACCGGCTGACCTTATCGCCCGGCAGGCGGCGGAGCGCGTGCCGCTGCGCACCCTGTTCCGCCATGCGCCGGTAATGATGATGGCGCTCTATTACTTTGTGCTGCTGGCGGGCTGGTGGATTGTGCTGTTGTGGGCGCCCAGCTACCTGATGCAAGTGAAAAACCTGACCATCAGCAGCGCCGGGACGATAGCCAGCCTGCTGGGGCTGACCGGCGCATTGGGCGGTTTCCTGCTCGGCCGCTACTGCGACAAAGGCGACTTTCTGCGACGCCGCCGCATCCTGATGGCCATTACCGTGGCCAGCGCGCTGTTAATGGCGGCCATGACCCTGACCCCGTCGGTGCCGCTGGTGGTTCTGCTGGTGATGCTGCTGGGCTTTCTCGGCTACCCCATCACGCCGATTGTGCTGTCGGTGACGGCGGAACTGGTGCCGCCCTCCCTGCGCGGCTCAGCCATCGGTTTTGTGATGAATATGGGCATGGCCGCGGGCGGCATTTCGCCGATTGTTGCCGGTTATTACGCCCAGCATTACACCCTGCAACCGGTCTGGCTGGCGGCGGCGGTGGTTATCCTGTGCAGCAGCCTGGTGCTGTTGGGGGTGCGCAAGTTACCCGTTACGGCCGCACACCCCGCCGGGGAACCGGGGCCGCGTGCGCATCTGGCAAAGCATTAACCCTGAACTTTCCAAGGAGACTGTGATGACCCTCAGCAATAGCGTGCGTTTACTGGACCGCCACGGCCGGCCATACGGTTATGACGTCAAAGGCGGGCCGCGCTGGCAGCTGCCGCACACGCCACACTTCAGCCGGGATGCGTTTGCCGCCGCCCATGTGGTCGCCGATGCCGCGCGGATGCAGCACCCCACGCGCGATATGGCCATCGACTGGGACGCCACGCTGGCCTACCGCCGCCACCTGATGTCGCTGGGTTTCGGCGTGGCGGAAGCGATGGACACCGCCCAGCGCGGCATGGGGCTGGACTGGCCCACCAGCCTGATGCTGATCCAGCGCAGCGTGGCACAGGCGAAAGATTTTCCGGGTGCCGCCATCGCCTGCGGCGCAGGCACCGATCACCTGACCAGTTTCAGCGGGCTTACCCTGACGGATGTGATTAACGCCTATGAGCAGCAGATAGAGGCGATTGAGGCCTGCGGCGGGCGCATTATCCTGATGGCCAGCCGGGCGCTGGCGGCGATCGCCAGGGGGCCGGAAGATTATCTCCGGGTCTACGACAGGGTGCTGCAGCAGGTGCGGGAGCCGGTGATTCTGCACTGGCTCGGTGAGATGTTCGACCCGGCCCTGCGCGGCTACTGGGGCGCGGCACCACTTAACGACGCGATGGAGATTTGCCTGGCGGTAATTGAACGTAATGAAGCCCATGTTGACGGCATCAAGATTTCACTGCTGGATAAAGATCGTGAAATCGCGATGCGCCGCCGCCTGCCCGGCCGGGTAAAAATGTATACCGGTGACGATTTTAACTACCCGGAACTGATCGCCGGGGACAGCCAGGGTTACTCCCACGCGCTGCTGGGCATCCTGGACGCGATAGCCCCGGCAGCGTCGGCGGCGTTGCACGCCCTGGCGCAGGGCGACCGGGAGACGTACCAGCAGATCCTCGCGCCGACGCTGCCGCTGGCGCGCCATATTTTCGCGGCTCCCACGCATTATTACAAAGCCGGCATCGTCTTCCTCGCCTGGCTGAACGGGCACCAGAACCACTTCACGATGCTGGGCGGTATGCAGAGCGCGCGCAGCCTGGGGCACTACAGCGAACTGTTCCGCCTGGCCGACGAAGCGGGGTTGCTGGTGAACCCTGAACTGGCCTCAGAGAGAATGGGGGTGCTGGGCAGGCTGCACGGTATTTAGCCGATGAGAACCGGGCATACTATGCCACTGATCTATCAGCATAAGCGCGCTTTTCTTGCCGGAAAATGGCGGACAACGCTCTGAATCGGCGCGTCGCTGGCTTCACCGCGCTGAAAAAAGCGGGAAAAACGCCGCCCGGTAACCGGGCGGCGTTTGAGATAGCGCAAAACGGACTAACGGGTTAACGCAGGCCGCCGGAGGCGACCAGCCGTTCGCCGGTCAGCCAGCGGGCATCATCCGAGGCGAGGAAAACGGCAATGTCGGCGATGTCCCCCGGCTCCCCGGCGCGGCCCAGCGGCGTCAGGGTGACCAGGCTTTTTTCCATGTCCGAACCGGTGATCCCGGCATTGTGGGTGCCCTCCGTCTCCGTATAGCCGGGGTTAATGGCATTCACCCGGATGCCGCGCGGCCCCAGCTCGCGGGCCAGCACGCCGGTGATGGCGTCCACCGCGCCCTTGGTGCCGCTGTAGACCGCGGTCATCGGCGGCGTCAGCGCGGTGGTGCTGGAGCCGATATTAATGATGCTGGCCCCTTTGCCAAGGTGCGGCACCGCCGCCTGGGTCACCAGCAGCACGCCCAGCACGTTGATGTTGAACTGGTGGTGGAAATCCTCTTCGGTAATCTCCTCGATGGGCGCGAAGGCGTAAACCCCCGAGTTATTGACCAGAATATCGAGCTGCCCGAACTCCTTAATGGCAGTCCCGACCAGCTCCACCGCCTCTGCCGCCTGGGTGACATCGCCCGCGGCGGCCACTGCCTTACCGTTCGCGGTACGGATCGACGACACCACCGCCTCCGCGGCCTCCTGACTGCTGGCATAGGCCACCACCACCGCGGCCCCCTGCGCCGCCAATGCTTTCGCGATGGCGGCCCCAATGCCTTTTGATGCGCCGGTCACCAGCGCCACTTTTCCATCCAGCTTAGCCATAACTACCTCGTCTGTGGGCGTTAATGTGCTTACGGTGGCGTCTGCGGTGAACTGCAAACGCCCTCACCTGCTCTTTTAGGTTAACGCATCCGTAATAATCTGCCGGGCGGCACAGGGGAAACAGGAATGCCGGCCGGGGGCCGGCACCGGGATTATTGCAGGTGGGTTTTCAGCTCAGAGGAGGCCTGCTCCAGCGCGGTGCGCACGGCAGGTTCCCGGCTCAGGGCGTTCAGCAGACCATAGTCATGGATCATGCCGTTGTAACGGGTGACGGTCACCGGGACACCGGCGGCATCGAGTTTGCGGCCAAAGGCTTCCCCTTCGTCCCGCAGCACATCAAGCTCGGCGGTCTGGATCAGGGTCGGCGGCAGCCCTTTCAGCTGTTCCGTGGTTGCCCGCAGCGGTGAGGCGAAGATGTTGCTGCGGTCTTTCTCTGAGGTGGTGTAGTTATCCCAGAACCACTTCATCATATTGCGGGTCAGGAAGTGGCCGTTTTCAAACTGCTGATAGGACGCCGTATCAAAGCGGGCATCGGTCACCGGCCAGAGCATCACGCTGTAGCGGATCGCCGGGGAGTGGTACTGTTTCGCCTGCAACGCTACCGCCGCCACCATATTGCCGCCGACGCTGTTGCCCGCCAGCGCCAGGCGCGAACCGTCAACGCCGATCTCCTCACCGTGCTGCGCCACCCATTTCGTCGCCTCATAGGCCTGGGTGATGGCCACCGGGTAATGCGCTTCCGGCGACGGGGTGTAGTTCACAAACACCGCGGCCGCGCCTGAGCCAACCACCAGATCGCGCACCAGACGCTCGTGGGTCTGGAAGTCACCCAGCACCCAGCCGCCGCCGTGGAAGAACATAAACACCGGCAGGGTGCCGGTGGCCTTTTCCGGTTTCACGATCGTCAGCGTCAGGGGTTTGCCCAGCACCGTGATCACTTTTTCAGAGACGCTGGCCGGCGGCAATGCCGCGCCCTTTTGCGCGCCAATCAGCACCTCGCGTGCGGTAGCAGGCGAAAGCTGCTCAATCGGTTTCCCGCCGCTGCCGTTCAGGGCAGTCAGAAACGCATTAACACCGGTGGTCGGTGCCGGGCTATTGTCATCCGCCGCAAAGGCGGCCGTCATATGGGCCGTTAATAACAGCGCGACCGCTTTCGTTTTAAGTTTCATGCTTATTCCCTGTAAATTGATCAAGTTAAGTGTTGCGCTATATACCGTCAGCGACCAACGGCAAATAACGCACCACTCATGCCGCGCTGATATTCCGGGCGGGGTGGAGTAACGATTCAATAAGCGCGATCAGCCACGCTTCATTGCCGGTGAAATTGCGCCTCATCCGGCCCGGCGTCAGGCAGGCCATGTTCCGCAACGTGCGGGTAAAGGCGGTCTGGCAGCTGAAGCCGTTTTCCACGGCAATCTCCAGGATTGTTTTGCGGGTGCGGGTCAGCGCAAAGGCGGCGCTGATGACCCTGCGGATGCGCACATACTCATACACATTCAGGCCGGTGAACTGCACAAACTTGCGCTGGAGATGCCAGACGGAATAGCCGCTCCTCTGCGAAATCCTTTGTACTGTCAGGCATGTATCGAGATGATGGTCGATCCAGTTAACCATCTCGCAGATAACCGCAAAGACCGCCTCATCCCGCGCGCCCACATAGCCGGGCAGGCCGCCGCGCACGCGGGCGTTATTCTCCCCGGGGCGCATGGCGGGAATAATCACATTGAACCCCACCCTCCCCTCATATAAAGCGATATTGACCTCAGGCACGGCGCAGACAGGGCGTTTCCGGCGGGCCGGTAAATAAGCCGGTGAACTGCTGAAGGTGTCCTGAAACATAGTCATACCTTTGCGGAGAATAACGGGCGCGAATGGAAGGGGTGAAAAAAACCGTAAAAAGATTATCGGCTTAACCGCAGGGAAAAGAAATTATACGAAGGGATAGGTATACGTTCGGATAGGTCTGCCCGCCTCCGCCTTATCAGGCGGGGCGGGGGAAACAGGCTGGATCAGGGGGCTGCAGGCTCCTCAGGCACCGCCAGGGGCAGCGTAAACCAGAACACACTGCCCCCTCCCCCGCGGTTCCCGGCGTTGAGCACCCCGCCGTGCCGTTTGATGATGTCGTGGCTGATGGTCAGCCCCATCCCCATGCCTGCCGGTTTGGTGGTATAAAACGACTCGAAGATTTTCCCGATGACCTCCTCCGACAGCCCCGTACCGTTGTCCGCCACCTCGATGCGCAGGCGGTGATCGGGCAGGTTCGCCGAGGCGAGGCGTAAAATGCGCGCACCGGGGTTATCGGCCATCGCCTCAATCGCATTGATCACCAGATTGAGCAGCACCTGCTGGATCTGGATGCTTTCGCAGAACACCTCATCATTTTCCGCCGTTAACGCCAGCTCCAGCGACACCGACCGGCGGTCCAGCTCCTGGCGCGACAGGGCCAGGATATCGCGCGCGATCCGGTGCAGCCGGGCCGGGGCGAACTCTGAGGCCTGGTTGCGGGTCAGCGCCTGCAACCCGCGGATAATGTCGCCTGCCCGCTGCCCCTCCCGGATGATCTCCTCGATGCTCTGGCTGGCATTGCCGAGGTGCGACGGGCCGCGTTTAAGCCAGCGCAAACTGGCCCCGGCATTGGCGACGATCGACATCAGCGGCTGGTTGATCTCATGGGCGATGGAGGAGGTGAGCTGGCCGACGGTGGTGGCGCGCGAGACGCGGGCCAGCTCCGTCTGCGCGATCCGGACCGCATCCTCGGCGTGGCGTTGCGCGGTGATGTCCGTCAGCGTGCCGAAATACTCCGCCACCTCCGGCCAGTTTTCGACCGGCTCGCCGATGCCCTTGATATAGCGGCATTCGCCGTCATCACGGATGATGCGGAACTCCGCCTGCATCACGGCCCCCTCAAGCACGCTGGTGTCGATCAGCTTTTTCAGGAACGGGAGATCGTCGGGGTGGACGCGGCTCTGAAACTCCGCCATTGAGGTGTGGGCCTGGCTGGCCGGCAGCCCCATGATGCGTTTGTATTCGTCTGAAATCAGCTGGATTTCCGGCTCCAGGAACCAGTGCCACGTCCCGGTATGGCTGATCTTCTCCCCCAGCATCAGCGACGTCTGGCTGGCGCGCAGTTGCTTCTCAATCTTGCGGCGCTGGATGTTCTCATCCAGCAATTCCGCATAGAGGCGCGCGTTCTCCAGCGAGACGGCGGCCTGCGCACCGAGCATAGAGACAATGCGTGAATGCTCGGCGGTGAAGACGTCCGGCATCAGCCGGTTTTCGAGGTAGAGCACGCCGACCATCTGTGCCTGCCGGAACATCGGGACGCACATCACCGCCGCGCCGGAGGCGACGAGGTAATTATCCTGGCTGAACGGGCTGAACACCCCCGGTTTCCCGGTGCGGATCTCCCGCCCGGTGCGGATCACGGCCGAGAGCACCGACAGCGGGAGGTCAGTCGCCACCGGCAGCTCCCGGACGATGCGCACCTTGATGCCCTCTACCGTGGTGGTGGCCCGGGCCTGAATTTCCGGCACATTGTCTTTGCCCAGGCGGATCAGCATACAGTGCTGCGCGCCCGCCCTCTCCACCAGCATGATCATCAGGATATTGATCAGGCGGTCGAGATCGATCTCTTCCGTCAGCGCCCGCATCGCGATGACCATGCTCTGTAAATCGCTGATCACGGCGCTCTGTTCAAAGGTCATGGTGTTGAGCGCCGACGGCGGGGCCGGGTTTGCCAGATGGGGGTACTGCACCTCGATCTGGCGCACTTTTGCCCCGGCCCCCCAGCGTTCCCAGGCGGAGATCGCCCCTTTGAGGTAGGCGTCACCGGCAAAGGTCATGCCGCGGGCGTAGGCGGCGTGTGCCACCCGCTCGCAGGCCAGCCCCTCGATATGGGTGAACTGCCCCTCGCGGGACAGCGCGATCGCCTTTTCATAGTGCTCGAACGCCTGGGTGGTGTTGCCCTCCAGCCGCAGCAGCTCGGCGCGCAGCAGCGCCTCTTTGTCTGCAAAGGTTTTGCTGTTCTCATTCGACCAGGTGACCAGCTTGTCCAGGTGGCGCAGCAACTGCTGCCGCGTCTCCTCATCCAGATCCGCGGGTTCCCGCGGGGCGGCCAGCGCCAGCGCGCTGTAGAGGTGGAAATCCAGCATATGCACATGCCCGGGAATGCACGCGGTGAACGGCGCGGCGGCGGCAAAGCAGCGCCCGGCCTCGCCATATTCAGCGGCAAAAAAGTGCGCCATGCCCTGATAGAGGTGGATCCAGAACTGCATCAAAAACAGCGGCTCGATGGCGTTTTCCGGCCTCGCCCCGCCTGATGCCGGTGCCTGGAACTGGCTGCCGGAAAACAGCCCGTCGCGGGGTTTCTGCAGGAAAGCCACATACCCGAGTTGCATACGCAGGATCACTTCCACGTCACTGTAATGGGCTTTGCGCACATAGGCCATGCCGCGCGTAATCTCCGCCGCGATGCTGTCGAGGTGATCGCCGCGGGCCAGGTGGTTCATGGTGAGGTGGCGCAGCGCCAGGCAGGCGGATGTCCGGTCACCGTTTTCCACCGCCACGTCGAAGGTTGCTTTGGCGCGCTCAATCGCGTAGGTCAGCGGCATCGTCCAGACACTGACCTGATCGACCGGCAGGAGCGTACGCGCCTTATAGCTGACGAAATCGTGCTCATACACCAGCTCACGCGCCAGCAGCGTGCTGGCAAAACCGCGGCTGTACTCGTCATAGTGGTCGCCGCAGGCGACGCCATACCAGGAGAGCGCCAGGGTCGAGGCCCCGCTGAGGCCGTGGGCCAGGGTCAGGTGGAGCAGCTCACACAGGATCATAAACTGCAGGCGCGGGCTGACGAAGGCGGCCACCGTGCTGGCCCCGGCCATCAGGTTCATCACGGCTTCGGTTTTCTTGCAGCGCAGGCGCGGCAGCGAACGGAACCGGGTATAGGGGTTTTTGCCGACATCCTTTTTCAGCCGCCGCCGCGCCGCGTCGCACGCCTCTTTATCCGGGTAGCGGTTAAGCTGGATGCCGAACACCGACAGCCAGGCGAGTGCCGTCTCCAGCGCAAGCTGGCTGTCGGACTGGCGCATATGGATTTCCGCAATCAGACAGGCCGCCTCGGCTTTGCCCGTGACCTCCCCCGGCGAGGCGAGGATTTTCGAGCCGAGCGCCAGCGCCGCCGGCAGGTTGCCGTTCAGAAACTCGCACTCCGCCTCCTCAAACAGGAACACGCTGTCATCCTCATGGCCCGGTTCGGCGCAGAAGCCCCGCGCGGCCTGTAGATAACGCAGCGCGGAGGGGTAGTCACCGGTGAGTTTGGCCTGTTTCCCCGCCTGGAGGATCAGGCGGCAGAAGGTTTCATGCTCCGCCCGCAGGCGGGTTTTCTCTTTTATCGAGATAACGTGGTGCGCCGCGCGGAACAGGGCGGCGTTGCCCTGTTCCTGCCGGGATTGCGCCAGGTAATGGCGTGCGGCGGCGTCATGGAATGCATCTTTCTCTTCCTGGGGGAGCAGGTGGAGCGCCGCCTCGTGCATGGTGTCATGCATAAACGCGTAGCCGCCCCCGGTCAGGGCGATGAGCCGGGCGTCGGCGGCCGGGTGCAGCGCGGCCTCGATCCCAGCAGCCGGGATCGCGAGGATGCGGCCCACGGTCTCCAGATCCCCGCGGCTCCCGGCACAGGCGATCTTCCCCAGCAGGGCGCGGACGCCGGGCGGCAGGGTCGCCAGATGCCTGACCACCCCGGCCGCGACGTTTGCGGTGTAGTGGCACTGCTTCAGCGCCGGCGCGTCATAGCCCCATTTGAGCGGGGCCGCGTGCGTAATGTGATTGTCCCGCACCGCCTGCCGGTAAAATTCGCGCAGCGCCAGCGGGTTCCCGGCGGTTTTCTCATGCAGGATGCCCGCCAGCGCCAGCGTGGCGGCGCTGCGGGTGTGGAACAGCCCGGCCAGCCAGCGCGCAATCTCTTTTACGGAGAGCGGCTGCGGCGTGATGTCGACGATGCGGGTGGCCGCCGCGCGGATGCCCGCGAGGTTCGCCGCCACGTCCGGGCAGGGCAAGGCGATCGGGTCCCGGTAGCTGATGACCAGCAGCAGCGGAATATCGTCGCGTGCGCTGAGCAGGTTGAGCAGCAGGTGCAGCGTCGCCTGATCGGCCCAGTGGATGTCATCGATCAGCAGCACCAGCGGCCTGCCCGGGGCGGTGAACGCCTTCACCAGCGTGGAGGCCACCAGGTGGAAACGATCGCGGGCATCGGGGGAGCAGGCGTCCGTCTGCATCACCGCGTGCTGGCTGAGCAGGCTGCCCAGCTCAGGCAACAGGCTCACCGCCAGCCCGGTATAGTTGCCGAGCAGGCGCAGGAGATGGTTTTTCCAGCCTGCCATCTCGTCGGCGGGCAGCCCCAGCAGGTGGAGCACCAGCGCCCGGAAGGCGGAGGTAAACACGCCGTAGGGCAAAACCGGCGAATGCTGGTCCGCTTTGACTACCGTCAGCAGCGCCGGTTTGTCACGCAACTGGTTGAGCGCCGACGCGATCAGCGAGGATTTCCCCGCGCCGGGCGCACCGCTGATGGCGACCAGGCTGTGCTTCCCGCTGCGGCTGACCTCCTCAAACGCGGCCAGCACCGCGGCCGCCTGGGGGTGCGCGGTAAACAGCGCCTCGGCGGAGAGCGCGGAGGGCCGCACATCCTGCAACCCCAGCGCAAACTTCGCCACTGCGCCGCCGGGCGTCAGGTTGGACGCCACGCGCCGCAGATCGGCCAGCAGCCCCTCTGCCGTCTGGTAGCGCTGCGCCGGTGACTTCGCCAGCAGCCGCAGAATAATTGAGGAGAGCACCTCAGGGACGTCATCACGCAACTGGTGCGGCGGCAGCGCCTCCGAGGCGATATGGTGGTGCACCCACTCCGCGTGCCCGCCCCCGGCATTGCCGTAGGGCAGTTTTCCCGTCAGCAGCTCATACAGCACGATGCCCAGGCTGTAGAGATCGCTGACGCGGCTGACCGGGTGGCCGGTACGGGAGGTATGCTCAGGCGACATATAGGCCAGCGTCCCGCCGGTGACCGGCATCCGCGTCTGCGGGGAAAAGGCCGTTTCCACCGCCGCGAGGCCGAAGCCGCCCAGATGCACCGCCCCCTCTTCGAGGAAGAAAATATTCGCGGGTTTGATGTCCCCATGTACCAGCCCCTGCTGGTGCATCAGCCCCAGGGCCTGGCACAGCAGCGCGGCGCGGTGGAGAAAGGCCCGCAGGGTGCCCGGCGGCCGGTTCAGGGTCTGGGCCAGCGTGCGGTAGGCGAACGGGCGGAAGATCAGGGCGTAACGCCCTTTATAGAGGGTGTGCCCCTGCGGCTTCAGTGACCAGCGGTCAGAGAGCGTGGCGCGCAGGGAAAACGCATTTTTCAGCAGCTGGGTGACCGGGTAAACGGCCTCATCGGTGGCGGCCGTGGCCAGCACAAAGGCCTCCCCGGTAACCGTATGGCGGCACGACAGCCACTCCACACTCCCCTCCTGCGCCAGCGGCGCGACCACCACCTCGTCCGACAGGGTGATGCGGCCGGGAGCCGGGCCGTCTGCGGTGTGCGGGCAGGCGGTCATGGCAGCGGCGCGTCCAGGAGGAACTGCTGCCGGAGGTGGCCGAACAGCGTGTCGATATCGATCGGCTTGGGCAAAAAGGCGATCGCCCCCAGGCTGATGGCGTACGCCAGCGTATTTTCGTCACCGTTCCCGGAAATGATAATACCCGGCGGGTTTTTAAGCCGCCGGGTCAGGTTAATGAACAGCTCGAAACCATCCATGCCTTTGAGTTGTACATCGATGATAAACAGCGCGGCATCTGCCACCGCTGCCTCATCGCAAAGAAGCGCTTCTGCCGATTCGAAGGCGTGCGTCAGGTAGCCTTCGGACTGGAGCAAATTGGTTAACCCATTGCGGACAGAACGTTCATCGTCGACGACGACAATGCGCTGCGACAGCTGCATGTGCTGTTATCCTTAAATTTTCACGCTTCCTTAAGAGGCTTTGTCATCTGAAGGCGGAGGGGTATCGATGACTCTGGGCGCATATTCGTGACGGAACCAGGCCAGCGTAACCGGCTGGCAATTCTTCAGCCGCTTACACAGGGGAATAATATGTTCGCCGATCTGCATACCCAGCAGGCCCAGCAGGGCAATCAGCGGTGGGGCGGGCGAATTGACGCCCATTAAAGCATAAATCCCGCCCACGAGAACACCTGCCCCCAGCGACAAACCATAGGTTTTCAACATGTTCAGTCCGCCTGTCTGGCTAAAAGGTGAGAAGCGGCCGGGCGCGCGTCCGCCTGCGGCGCAGCCGCGGCCAGTGGCGCAGGATGGAGCAGCGTGCCGCCCAGGGTGCTGCCGATGAGCATCCCCAGCAGGCCCACCAGCGCCACCGCCGGCGGGGCCGGGGAGCGCACTTTCAGCAGGGTGTAGACCAGCCCGATAAAGACGCCTGCCCCCAGAGAGATCAGAAAAGGAGTCACAGCTCCTCCTTTATATCAACGCCGGCCGGTGCATCAGACACCGGCCGGCCAGGCCGGTTAGCGGCGGACCGGTGCCGGTACCGGCGCCAGGGTACGGTGCTCGCTCTTCTGGCGGGAAGGCGCTTTGTGCACCATGGTGTAGGCGTAGTCAACGCCGATGCCGTACGCGCCGGAGTGCTCTTTGGCGATGTCCATCACGGCGGTGTAGGTCTCTTTGTGCGCCCAGTCACGCTGCCACTCCAGCATCACCTGCTGCCAGGTCACCGGGATCACGCCGGCCTGCACCATACGCTGCATGGCGTAGTCGTGCGCTTCTTTGGTGGTACCGCCGGAGGCGTCAGCCACCATGTAGATTTCGTAGTCGCCTTCCAGCATGGCGCACAGGGCGAAGGTGTTGTTACAGACTTCCGTCCACAGGCCGGAAACCACGATTTTTTTGCGGCCGTTGGCGGCCAGCGCGTCACGGACTTTCTGGTCATCCCAGGAGTTCATGGAGGTACGCTCCAGGATGTCCTGGCCCGGCAAGACGTCCAGCAGCTCCGGGAAGGTATTGCCCGAGAAGCTTTCCGTCTCAACGGTGGTCAGCACCGTCGGGATGTTGAAGACTTTGGCCGCTTTTGCTAGCGCCACTACGTTGTTTTTCAGTACCTGGCGGTCGATAGACTGCACGCCGAATGCCATCTGCGGTTGCTGGTCGATAAAGATAATCTGGCAGTTCTGCGGCGTCAGTACTTCAAGTTTGCTCGTCGTCATGTTGATCCCATTGAGGTTGATGTGGCGATGTGTTGTAAGAGGCAACGGCATCAGGCGGCCGTTATCCTGCGTCCCCGGAGCCTGCCGCGCTGCGCTGCCGCTGCTCTGGGTGACGGTCTGAGCGCAGTGTAGGAACCTTTTGTTTTTCAGGCTATTATCTATAGGTATACCTATACGAAGGTATACCTATCCGTTGGTATACTAGACACTTTCCGGACCGCCTCCCCATAATCCCGCCATCTTATTATCCTGCGTTTACGGCAGGCATTTCTTAGCCCGCGGCCCTCGCTGCCGTCCCGGGCGCCCCATTTCAGGAGGTTCTATGGTTACCCTTGGTAAGGCCGACATCATTCTCACTAACGGTAAATTCCATACCGTTGATCGCGGCAACCCATTGGCAGACGCCGTCGCCATTCGTGACGGCAAGTTTCTGGAGGTCGGCAGCCTCGCCGAGGTGATGCAGCACCACTGTGACGGCACCAAGGTGATCGACCTGAAGGGCCATACCGCCATTCCGGGGCTGAATGACTCGCACCTGCACCTGATCCGCGGCGGCCTGAACTACAACCTCGAACTGCGCTGGGAGGGGGTGCCGTCGGTGGCGGACGCGCTGCGGATGCTGAAAGAGCAGGCGCTGCGCACGCCGTCGCCGCAGTGGGTGCGCGTGGTGGGCGGCTGGACAGAGTTCCAGTTCGCCGAGCGCCGGATGCCGACCCTGGATGAGATCAACGAAGCGGCCCCGGACACGCCGGTGTTTGTGCTCCACCTCTACGACCGCGCCCTGCTCAACCGCGCTGCGCTGAAGGTGGTCGGTTACACCAAAGAGACGCCGAACCCGCCGGGCGGCGAGATCCAGCGCGACAGCAACGGCAACCCGACCGGCATGCTGATCGCCCGCCCGAACGCGATGATCCTCTACGCCACCCTGGCGAAAGGGCCGAAACTGCCGCTGGAGCAGCAGGTCAACTCCACGCGCCAGTTTATGCGCGAGCTGAACCGCCTCGGCCTGACCAGCGCCATTGACGCAGGCGGCGGCTTCCAGAACTACCCGGAAGATTATGAGGTGATCGCCGAGCTGCATGAGAAGAAGCAGATGACGATCCGCATCGCCTATAACCTCTTTACCCAGCGCCCCGGCCATGAGCTGGAAGATTTCGAGAAATGGACCGACATGCTGACGCCGGGCCAGGGCAGCGACTACTTCCGCCACAACGGGGCCGGTGAGATGCTGGTCTTCTCCGCCGCGGACTTCGAAGATTTCCTGGAGCCGCGCCCCGATTTAGCGCCGGGCATGGAAGATGAGCTGGAGCGCGTGGTGCGCCACCTGGTCGAGCACCGCTGGCCGTTCCGCCTGCACGCCACCTACGATGAATCGATCAGCCGTATGCTGGACGTGTTTGAAAAAGTGAACCGCGAGATCCCGTTTGACGGCCTGCACTGGTTCTTCGACCACGCCGAAACCGTGACCCAGCGTAACATCGACCGCATCAAAGAGCTGGGCGGCGGCATCGCCGTGCAGCACCGGATGGCGTTCCAGGGCGAATACTTTGCCGAGCGCTACGGCATTGAGGCGACCCGCCACACGCCGCCGGTGGCGCGGATGCTGGAGACCGGCGTGCCGGTCGGCCTCGGCACCGACGCCACCCGCGTCGCCAGCTACAATCCGTGGACGGCGCTCTACTGGCTGGTCTCCGGCCGCACCGTGGGCGGGATGCAGATGTATGACGTCAACGCGCGCCTCGACCGCGACACCGCGCTGATGCTGTGGACGCAGGGCAGCGCCTGGTTCTCCAGCGAGCAGGGCAAAAAAGGGCAGATCAAAGTTGGCCAGCTGGCGGACATGGTGGTGCTGAGCAAAGACTACTTCAGCGTCGCCGAAGAGGAGATCAAAGGCATCGAATCGGTGCTGACGGTAGTGGACGGCAACATCGTCTACGCGGCCGGTTCCTTCTCGTCCGACGCGCCACCGTCCATCCCGGTGCTGCCGGAGTGGTCACCGGTGGTGAACGTCCCCGGCCACTACCGCAGCGCACCGCCGGCGGCCCAGACCCGCGTCGGGATGCAGCAGAGGCCGCACCAGTGCAGCGGCCCGTGCGGGGTGCACAGCCACGCGCATGACGTCGCCCGCGGCGCGAACCTGCCGGTGTCAGAAGAGAACGCCTTCTGGGGCGCGCTCGGCTGCAGCTGCTTCGCGTTCTGATGATGATGAGAACCTCCCGCTCTCAGCCGCCCCGCATTGATGCGGGGCTGTTCTTCCTGCGCCTGACCGGCTGCCTGCTGCTGCTTTACGTGCACGGGCTGCCGAAGGTGTTCCATTTCAGTGAAGAACTGACGCGCATCGAGGACCCTTTCGGCCTCGGTCCCTATATGAGCCTGCTGCCGGCGATCTTCGCCGAAGTCGTCTGCCCGGTCTTTATTCTGGCCGGCGTTTTTGCCCGGCTGGCCTGCCTGCCGATCATCGGCGTGCTGCTGGTGGCGATGCTGGTCGTCCACCCGGGCTGGAGCCTGGCGGAAGGCCAGTTTGGCTGGCTGCTGCTCATTATCTTCACCACCCTGGCGATCACCGGCCCCGGCCGCTGGCGTCTCGGTTCAGCCCGGCATAACGAGGTGCGCTATGGCGCAAGTTAATGATATTCAGGCCGTGCCGCACGACGCGGATGTCGTCACTGCCGCGCCCGCACCGGCCGCCGCGTCACCCTGGCAGCCGCTGCGCCAGCCGGTGTTCCGCATGTTGTGGATTGCCACTGTGGTCTCCAACATCGGCTCCTGGATGAACGACGTCGGCGTGAACTGGACGATGCTGACCCTCAGCGCCGACCCGCTGAGCGTTGCCCTGGTCCAGGCGGCGAGCAGCCTGCCGATGTTCCTGTTTGCCCTGCCGTCCGGCGTGATGGCGGACATCGTCGACCGCCGCAAATACCTGCTGTTCTCCCAGATCTGGGTATTTATCGCCGCCGCCGGGCTGACCCTGCTCTCCTTTACCGGGCATGTGACGCCGCTGGTGCTGCTGATCGCCGCCTTTCTGATGAGCACCGGCGCGGCGATGAGCTCGCCGCCGTTCCAGGCGATTGTGCCGGATCTGGTGAAGAAGCGTGAGCTGAGCGCGGCGATCGCCCTGAACTCGCTGGGGATCAACATCAGCCGCGCCATCGGCCCGGCGCTGGGCGGGCTGATCCTCTCTTTCAGCGGCCCGTGGATGGTGTTCCTGCTCAACGCGCTCTCGGTGCTGGGCGTCGCCTGGGTGCTCTACCGCTGGAAGGCGGAGCCGACGGTGCAGCGCCTGCCGCCTGAGCACTTCTTCTCCGCCGTGCGCGCCGGGCTGCGCTATGTCCACGCTGCGCCGGTGCTGCGTAATGTGCTGGTGCGCACCGTGGCGTTCTTCCTGTTCAGCAGTGCCGGCTGGGCGCTGCTGCCGCTGGTGGCGCGGCGCGAGCTGAACCTCGGCCCCGGCGGCTACGGCATTATGCTGGCCTTTATCGGCGTCGGGGCGGTCTGCGGCGCGGTGCTGCTGCCGCGGCTGCGCAAGCTGTTCAACCCGGACCGGCTGATGGTGCTCGCCAGCCTGCTGTTCGGGGTGACCATGCTGGCGCTGGCCTTTGTCCGGCACTTCTGGCTGCTGAATGCATTTGAGTTCTTCACCGGCTTCGCCTGGATTGCGGTGCTCTCCACGCTGAACGTCGGGGCGCAGCGCAGCGCCGCGAAATGGGTGAAAGCGCGCGCCCTGGCGGTCTACCTGACGGTGTTCTTCGGCTCCATGACCGTCGGCAGCGCCCTCTGGGGGCAACTGGCGTCGCATTACGGCATCCCGGTGTCGCTCACGGTGGCGACCATCGGTATCGCGCTGGCCTCCCTGACGGTGCTGCGCTGGCGGCTGGATATGGACCCCGACCTGAACCTCGACATCAGCGAGATCAAAGAGCCGGTGCCGGCGCTGGACATCCACCACGACCGCGGCCCGGTCAGGGTGAGCTATGAGTACCTGATCCGCCCGGAGGACACGAAAGGCTTTACGCACTGTATGCAGGATATGCGGCGCGTGCGGCGGCGCGGCGGCGCGATGAACTGGTCGGTGTATGAGGATATCCTGCAGCCGGGGATCTTCGTGGAAACTTTCGTGGTGGGATCGTGGATGGAGCACCTGCGCCAGCTTGAACGCTACACCATGAACGACCAGAAAATTCAGACCCGCGTCTATGCGTTCCACCAGGGTGATAAGGTGCCGCAGGCACGCTATCTGGTCGCCCCCGTTTAACGTCTTTGCGCATTGAACGCATTAAAAAAGCTGCCTTCCGGCAGCTTTTTTTATTGGCAGGTGTTTAACGTTCTGCCGTGGCGGCATCCCACACCGGTGCCTGCCGCGCACCGGCCACGCGCTCAACCGCCTCCGCCGCCTGCAGCAGCGCATCATCATGGCCGGGGGCGGTGAAGAGGGTCACCCCAAACGGCAGCCCCTCTGCGTCCTGCCCCACCGGCACCGCCGCCACCGGCGCGCCCGCTTTCCCGGTGCATTTGGCGGCGGCCGCCATCGGGGCCAGCAGCAGGTCAGCCTGACCCGCCTTCAGCGCGGCCAGGATGCCCGCATCGAGGCTGAGCGCGATATCGCGCTGGCGGTCTGCCACATACTGCGGCGAACAGATGCCGGGCGCGGCCTCGGCGGCCTCCAGCAGGGACTGGCCATACGGGATGGCGTCAGGGTGGGCGTGGTTCCAGCGGATAATCTCCTCCAGGGAGGAGAGGCCGCACGGGCGCAGCGCGCCCAGCAGGCTGTTGAGGCTCGCCCTGAACTCACTCCGGAACACGCAGGAGCGCACCTCGTGCAACTGCTCGGCCGAGGGCAGATCGCAGGGATCGACAATCGTCGCGCCCGCCTCTGCCAGCCGCGCCAGCACACGGTCAAAGGCCGCGGTGCGGCCCGCTGTCAACACGTTATCGGCGATCAGGCGGCGCGGCACGCCTATCCGCAGCCCCTGCAACGCGCCGCGGGTGCCCGGGGCGTCAGCGAAACCGGCCAGCGTTGCTGTGTCGTGCATGTCCGCGCCCGCGATCGCGTTAAACACCAGCCGGGCGTCGCCGACGGTGCGGGTCAGCGGCCCCGGCGAATCCTGGCTCGGTACCAGCGGGATCAGGCCGTGGCGGCTGACGCGCCCCACCGTGGGTTTGAAGGCGACCAGCGCGCTGTGCACCGCCGGGGCCTGGAGCGAGTTCTGCGTCTCCGACCCTATGGCGAAGGCGCAGAACCCGGCAGCCACGGCGGCGGCTGACCCGACACTCGACCCCTGCCCGCGCCCATACTCCATGCCCAGTGGGTTGCGGACCACGCCGCCGGTGCCGCTGAAGCCTGACGGCATCACATCAGAGACGAAATCCGCAAACTCCGTAAGGTGCGTTTTCCCCAGCAGCACCGCGCCCGCCTCACGCAGACGCGTGACCAGCGTCGCCTCATAGGGCGGCAGAAATTCCGCCAGCGCCCGCGCCCCGGCCGACGCAAAACTTCCGTCAGTGGTAAAAACATTGTCTTTGACCAGATAGGGCACCCCGTGCAGCGGCCCCCGCGACCGGCCCGCGGCCAGTTCGGCATCTGCCCGGTCGGCCTCCTCCAGGGCGAGGCGCGACACGCTGCGCACGGCGTTAATCCCGCGGTTACCCTGCGCGATCCGGTTCAGATACCATTGTGTCGCCTCGCGGGCGGTGAGCTGACCGGCCGCGATGGCCGCGCCGATGGCCTGGGCAGAGTGCGTGCCAAGCAGGGTGGAAATATCGGTCATAGGGGGAGGCTCCGGCTGTTCAATATCGGGGATGGGGCCGGCAGGGGGCCGCCTTCAACCTGTTGGCGGCTCCCCGCAGGGCGTGAGCGGCTTTTAAGCCAGCACAGCGCGACTATAAGAGAGGCGAAAAAGAAATGTTGTACTGTGAGGGGCGTTTACCGGGGGCAGTCTGGGGCTG
Source organism: Chimaeribacter coloradensis (assembly GCF_002858715.1). Classification (GTDB taxonomy): domain Bacteria; phylum Pseudomonadota; class Gammaproteobacteria; order Enterobacterales; family Enterobacteriaceae; genus Chimaeribacter; species Chimaeribacter coloradensis. The sequence continues at coordinate 59,459 of NZ_PJZH01000006.1, forward strand.
CGCGCGCAGCAGGGTGCCGCCCGGGCTGGAAAGGGCTCCGCGCCTGAGCGGGCCTCAGGCGTTTTTCAGCAAACCGCTTTCGGCAAACCTCAGCAGCGTCGCGCCGTCCAGCCGGTAACGCACCCACTCATCCAGCGGCAGCGCGCCGATGCTGAGGTAAAACGCCCTGGCGGTCTGGTTCCAGCTGAGGGTGCCCCACTCCAGGCGGCTGCACCGGCATTTCACCGCATGTTGCGCAATATAGTGCAGCATCGCCTGCCCGACGTCGCGGTCGCGGTAGGGCGGCGTAAAATACATGTCCTCCATAGAGAGGCCGCGGCGGTCCAGCCAGGTGGAATAGCTGCTGGACGTCACGGCATACCCGGCGATCGCCTCATCAATCTCACAGATAAAGGCGTCATTATTGCTGCCGGGGCCGAACAGGGCGTCCCTGATGGACGCCACGCTGGTGGCGGCATCCTGCCGGGCGTGCTCATAAACGGATAATTCGCTGATCATCGTATAGATAGCATCGGCATCCTCTGGCACAGCCTGCCGGATCGTCACCTTCATCGCGATTTCCTTCTGTTATCCTGTTGATGCCCACCAGAATAATCGCTATTGTCCGATGAATTAAGTGCAGTGATCACAACGAAAGGTGAACGCCATGCATCATGTGCTGCGGCGGCTTGATTTGAATCTCCTCCCTGTTTTTGATGCCGTCTTCCGGCACCGCTCCGTCAGGCTGGCGGCGGCGGAACTCGCGATGAGCACCTCGGCGCTGAGCCATGCGTTAACGCGGCTGCGGCAGTTCCTGAACGACCCGCTGTTCTACCGCGACGGCCACCGCATGTGCCCGAGTGTCTATGCCTGTGAGCTGGCCCCGTTTGTGGCGGACGCGCTGGCGACGCTGAACCAGCAGCTCGCGCCCGTCCAGCCTTTTGACCCGCTGACCAGCCACGACTGTTTCCGCATCGCCGTCACGGACTACACCGCCTTCTGCATTTTCCCGGGGCTGATGCAGGCGTTGGAGCATGCCGCGCCAAATTTGCGCTTTGAGCTGCGCTACCTGCCGCACAACCCCGCCCTGACCGAGCTGCTGGCCGGTGAGATCGACCTCGCCCTGAGTTTCAGTGAACCGGATGGGCTGAGTGACCCGGATCTGGTGGAGACCGATCTCTTCAGCGATGAGTTTATCGTCATCAGTCACCGCCGCCGCACCCGCCTGACCCTGGAGGATTACCTCGCGGCCCGGCATCTGGTGGTCACGCCGTGGAATGAAAAGCAGGGGATGCTGGATCTGCACCTCGCCCGCCTGGGGCTGGCACGCCGCATCGCCCTCCGCACGCCGTCGATGCTGGGCGCGCCCTTTATGGTGACCGGCAGCGACCTGCTGATGGCGATCCCCTCTTTCGTGGCCGACACCTTTGAGCAGGTGGTGAACGTCTCGCGCTTCCCGCTGCCGTTTGCCGTGCCCCGCTTTACCGTGAAAATCTACTCCCACCGGCGCAGCGGCACCCGGAAAGCCACCGACTGGCTCAAGGGCGTGATCAGCCGGACGATTACCGGGAAGGCGCACTATGCGCCCCCCTCACCTCCCCCGCCCCCCTGACCGGCCGGTCAGGCGTCAGCCGATGCCTCAGCTGCGGGCAGCGTTTGCCGGTTAGCATTGCCCCATTCGCACAGGGGTTGCAGGGCGAGCGCCAGCGTGCGGCCGAAGCCGGTAATGGTGTATTCCACCCTGGGCGGCACCTCCCGGAAGTCATGCCGCGTCAGGATGCCCGCGTCGGTTAAATCACGCAGTTGCTGGATCAACACCTTCTCACTGATGCCCGCTGCCAGCCGCTTAAGTTCGCCGAAACGGCGCGGCTGGTGTTGCAGGTGAAACAGCAGGATCGGTTTCCATTTTCCGCCGATGTAATGCAAGGCCACGTCGAGGCCGCAGACAGGGTCCATTTTTTTCTCCATACTTACCTTTTGGTAGGTACTAGTATATACGAAAGCCACCTCTTACACTGCGTTTCCGCATTATCATTCTGGAGAAGATCATGGGTAAGCTTGCAGGAAAAGTGGTTGTGATTACCGGTGCCAACAGCGGCATCGGCCTGGCCTCGGCCAAACGCTTTGCGGCAGAAGGCGCACGCCTGTTTATCACCGGCCGCCGCGCAGCCGAACTTGAAAAAGCGGCAAAGGAAGTGGGACATGGTGCCACCGGGATTGTCTGTGATATTTCAGTGATGCAGGATCTCGACGCCCTGTTTGACCGCGTCAGGCAGGAGGCGGGGCAGATTGATGTGCTGTTCGCCAACGCGGGCGGGGGGGATTTCGCCCTGCTGGAGGAGGTGACCGAGGCGCACTATGCCCGCATTTTCGATACCAACGTCAAAGGCACCCTGTTCACCGTGCAGAAAGCGCTGCCCCTGCTGAAGGACGGCGCGTCCGTCATCCTGACCGGCTCGACCAGCGCCACCACCGGCATCCCGGCGTTCAGCGTCTACAGCGCCAGCAAAGCGGCGGTGCGCAATTTCGCCCGTGGGTGGATCATGGAGCTGGCACCGCGCCGGATCCGCGTCAATGTGCTGGTGCCCGGTTCAACCTCGACGCCGGGCTGGCACAATCTCACGCCTGATCAGGAGGCCAACCAGGCGATGATCCGCGCCGCAGAATCGTCAACGCCGCTGGCGCGGCTGGCTGAACCCGCCGAGATCGCGGCCGCCGCGCTGTTCCTGGCCTCTGACGACAGCAGCTTCGTCAACGGCAGCGAACTCTTTGCTGACGGCGGTGCCGCACAAATCTAAATGCCGGCGCGGCACACTGCGGAGGCGACGGCGTCCAGCTCGCGGTCATAGCTGGCGCGCTCACCGGCGCTGAGGAACCCTTGCGCTTTCACGAAGCGGCCTGCGTCACGGCGCACCTGCGCCACGCGCTGCCAGAGGCTGTCCGCCTGGGGCTGGCTCAGCCGCCGCGCCTTGCGCGCGGTGCTGATGTCCGCCTGAAGGATGTTGGCGCGCACTGAGAGGTGCGCCTGCCGCGGGTCGGTGACGCTGCCGCCCGTTTCGCCCTGGATCGCGCGCTGGGTTTTCAGGTCACAACTGGGGTAAGCGGGGGCGAGCGGGGCCGCCGTGGCGAGCCTCACCACAAACGGGTAGAGCAACCAGAGGAAGATCATGATCTGTATGGCCTTTGCCAGCCAGCGCGTATGCCGCCAGAGGTGGCGCTCCCTCTCGTTCGCCTGCTGGATCGCTTTTTCGGTCGTTTCCTGGGTGGTCATCCTCTCCTCCTGAAAGGTTAACGGGGTAAGTGTGCTGCCCGGCATGCCGCCGGGCCGGGGCCGTCAGGGCACATTGACCGACATATAATGGCTGTCACCAATACAGACCGCCAGGGCAGAATCTTTCACCATCTGCCGGATGTCCTCTTTGCAGGCCGGGAGATCCGGGTAGGTCTCCGGGTTCACGGCCAGCACATGCCCCTGGCGCGACATCAGCCGCCAGCTCCAGGTGTGGTTTTCACTCTGGTAAATATAAAAATAGGATAATTTTGCAGGTTGCATAACAGTTTCCTTCATCGTGCAGTAAACAGATTTTCTCTCCTGACGCCGTACGGATGACCGGTAAGAAAAAGGGGGAGCAGAGCATGCCGTTATTTACCCTGACCTGCCAGAGCGGATGAGGCGGTGTGAGAAAAGATGAGAAAAAATGATACCCGGGCAGTTAACATCTGCCCGATGCAGCCGTCAGGGCTGCCGGTTTACCACCCAAGGAGATGCTGTGATCCGTCTGGAAGATGTCACATTGTTTGTCCGTGCCGCTGCCCTGGGCAGTTTTTCCAGCGCCGCGCGGGAAGCGGATATTCTGCCCGGCCAGGTCAGCGCGGCGGTTAACCGCCTAGAGCGTGACCTCAACACCCGCCTGTTTGCGCGATCCACCCGCAGTTTGCGGCTCACCGCCGAGGGGGAAGCCTGGCTGCCTTACGCCCAGGAGATGCTGAGCATTGTGCAGGCGGGGGCGACGCGTTTGCAGGGCGGTGAAAATGAGATTCAGGGCGAGCTTAAAATCGCCGTCCCCTCTGACATCGGCCGGAATGTCATCCTGCCGGTGATCACCGCCTTTTGTGAAAAACACCCCAGGGTGTCGCTGCGGCTCTCCCTCTCCGATCAGGTCAGCGATATGTTCCGCGATCCGGTGGATGTGGCGATACGCTACGGCGTGCTGGAAAACAGCAGCTACGTGGCGCTGCCCCTGGCGGAGGATAACCGCCGCGTGCTGGCCGCCGCGCCGGGCTACCTGGCGGCGCATGGCCGCCCGCGCAGCCTGGATGAGCTGGCCCACCACCACTGCCTGCTCTATATGCTGAATGGCCATGTGTATGACAAGTGGGCGTTCCCGGCCGATGGCGGGCGCAGGCTGCTGACCGTCAGCAGCCGGATGATGTGTGACGATGCCGACCTGGCGCGCCGCTGGGCGGTGGCCGGGATGGGCGTGGTCTATAAATCCTGGATCGACGTCTGTGAAGATGTGCAGGCCGGGCGGCTTGAGCTGCTGCTGCCGGGCCAGCCGGGGGAAGCGGCCCCGCTCAACCTGCTCTGCCCGCACCGCAAACAGTTCTCCCCCGCCGTGCGCGAGCTTCACGCCCTGCTGCGCCAGCACCTGCGCGCCATCACCGCACAGATGCCCGCCCGGCCCTCCGCCGGGGCATGATGAAAGGTGGCTGCCCGGCCATCATCATGTCCTGAATCACGACCTTCTGCGTCATATCAGGCAGTGCGCTTTTCCGTAAGATGATTTCACCGGCCTGATAACAGGCAACGGACAGAATGACGCAGCAAGCGCGGCGGCCCCGCCCCTTGTCGGCCCATTCCCCTACGCAGGCGACTTTTACTGGAGAATGATGATGAAACTGACCCACAACACCGTGTTTATCACCGGCGGCACCTCAGGCATCGGGCGTGCTATGGCTGAAAAATTCCACCAACTGGGTAATCAGGTGATCATTTCCGGGCGGCGTAAAGCCCTGCTGGATGAGGTCACTGCGGCCAACCCCGGCATGGATTCGGTGGTGCTGGACGTCACACAGGCGGAGAGCATCAAGGCGGCGGCACAGAGCGTGTTGTCGCGCTACCCGGCGCTGAATGTGGTGATCAATAACGCCGGTATCATGCCGTTCGACAACGCAGCCGGCGAGCTGGATGACGCCCAGGCCGTGACGCTGCTTGAGACCAATATCCTGGGGCCGGTGCGCGTCAGCGCAGCCTTTATTGAACACCTGAAACAACAGCCGGAGGCGGTGCTGATTAACAACAGCTCGGTGCTGGCTTTCCTGCCGCTGGCCACCAACGCGCTCTACTCCGCCACCAAAGCGGCGATTCACTCTTACACCTTGTCCCAGCGCTTCCTGCTGCGTGACACCGGCGTGCAGGTGATTGAGATCTCGCCGCCGTGGGTCGATACCGATCTCATCTACAAAAGCGGTGACCCGCGCGCCATGCCGCTGGACGCGTTTATCCGCGAAACGTTCGACAAGTTAGGCACCGATACCATCGAGGCGATCGTTGACCGGGTCTTGCCGCTGCGTGACAACCCGGGCGCGCAGGAGCATACGTTGGTGAATCAGTTCAATCAGTCCGTTGCCGAGAATCCTATTCCGGTTCAATAAGGCAAACAGGGCGCAGCCCGGCAGCGCCGGGCCGTTTCAGAGGTCACGCGCATAGGCGATGGTTTCCCGCACGGCGGTCAGCGCCTGTGTGAGCGCCGCCAGGCTCACTGACCCCAGCGCCAGCCTGATGGCGTGCGGCACGTTCTGCGTGGTGCTGAACGGCTCCGCCGTCGAGACGGAGATGCGCTGGTCCATCAGCCGCCGGACTACCGCGTCGGCCCGCACCTCGTCAGGCAGCGGCAGCCAGACAAAGTAGGCATTGGGGTGGCCGGTCACCTCAAGGGGGGCCAGCAGCTCACGGGCGAGTTTTTGCCGCCGCCGTGCATCCCGGCGCTTGAGGCGCTCCAGGCGGCTGACGGTGCCGTCCTGCAGCCAGCCGCAGACCAGGGCGGTCATCACGGAGGGCGTATTCCAGCTGGTGGCGCGGATCGCCTGTTCAAGGGCGGGCTGGTACGCGGCAGGGGTGACCACCACTCCGACCCGCAACCCCGTGGCGATATTTTTGGAAAAGCCGGTGACATAGAGGGTGCGTTCCGGCGCGAAGTACGCCAGCGGCGGCGGCGGGTTGCGCACCAGATAGGCGTAGGCTGCATCTTCGATGATCAGCAGATCGTGTTGCCGGGCGATGGCGGCGATCTCCCGGCGCTGTTGATGGCTCAGCACCCAGCCCAGCGGGTTATGCAGCGTCGGCATGGCATAGAGTGCGCGCACGCGCCGCTGCCGGCACAGCTGTTTAAGCGCGGCCAGATCGGGGCCGCCGGCGGTCACGGGCAGCGGCACCAGCTCAATCCGGTACAGGGCGGCCAGGCTCTTAAAACCGGGATAGGTCAGGGCGTCTACCGCGACCACATCGCCGGGCCGCAGCAGCCCCATCACCACCACGGCCAGCCCATGCTGCGCCCCATTCACCAGTAACAGCTGTTCTGCCGCCGCCCTGAGCCCTGTTCCGCGGAGCCAGGCCGCGATCATCTCCCGCTCGCCGGTTTTGCCCGCATGGGGCTGGTAGCGGAGCAGCGCGTCGAGGTCGCCCTGGGTGGCGAGGCGGCGCAGCGCCGAGCGCAGAAGCTCAGCCTGTTCCGGCAGCGCCGGGTAGTTGAAGTTGAGATCCAGCACATCTGCCGCCACCGCATACTGGTTAACCCCCAGCCCGGCAGGCAGGGAGATCTCCCGGACGAAGGTGCCGCGCCCGGTCTCCCCGCTCACCAGCCCCATCCCTTCCAGTTCGGCATAGGCGCGGGTCGCGGTCGCCAGAGAGATACCGTGCTCTGCGGCCAGCGCCCGGTGGGTCGGCAGGCGGTGGCCGGGCAACAGCTTGCCGCTGCGGATAGCAGCGGCATACGCATCCACTATCGCTTTGTAGCGTTTCCTCACAACATGTATCCATGACAATTCTTTGATTGTCATAAAGAGTGCCCTGTAACATCCGGCCCGTCAAACGAGGCAAAAAGGCGCGGCCTGCTGCCCGGAAACCGCAAGGGAGAGGAGAAGATGATGCATCAACATGGGCACCGCCCCCTGTCCGGCTGGCTGAACGGGCTGCTGGGCGTCCTGATTTTCAGCGGCTCGCTGCCGGCCACGCGCGTGGCGGTGCTGGAGCTTGATCCCTTTTTCCTGACCTTCGCCCGGGCCTCGGTTGCGGGCGCGGCGGCGTTGCTGCTGATCGCGGTGTTCAGGGCGCCGCGCCCCGCGCGATCCCAGCTGTTTTCGCTCGGGGTGGTCGCGTCCGGCGTGGTGATCGGCTTCCCCTTGCTGACGGCGCTGGCGTTGCAGCGGGTGACCTCCGCCCACTCGATCGTGTTCCTGGGGCTGTTGCCGCTCGCCACCGCGGTATTCGGCGTCATCCGGGGCGGGGAGCGGCCGCGGGCCGCATTCTGGCTCTTCTCCGTGACCGGCAGCCTGCTGGTGATGGGGTTCGCCTTGTCCCGGCCCCTCGCCGTCTCTTTGGCGGGCGATGGGCTGATGTTGGCTGCGGTGGCGGTGTGCGGCCTGGGGTATGCCGAAGGGGCCAGGCTCGCCCGCACGCTCGGCGGCTGGCAGGTGATCTGCTGGGCGCTGATCATCTCCCTGCCGTTTATGGCTGTCGCCGCATTCATCACGCTGCCGCCTGCCCTCAGCGCCCCCAGCCCCGCCGCCTGGGCCGCGCTGGGCTATGTGTCGCTGTTCAGTATGCTGATCGGTTTTATCTTCTGGTACAAGGGGCTGGCAACCGGCGGCATCGCGGCCGTCGGGCAGTTGCAGCTTTTGCAGCCCTTCTTCGGGCTGGCGCTGGCGGCCACGCTGCTGCATGAAACCATCGACCCGATGATGCTGGCCGTGACCCTGGGCGTGATCCTCTGCGTGGCGGGTTCGCGGAGGTTCGCCGGGTAGCGGCAGCCTGTGGCAGGTCAGGCAAATTTAATCAGCAGCATGCCGGTTAACAGCAGCCCCATCCCTACCCAGCCTTTGCGGCTCAACCGTTGCCCGAACAGGATCCAGCCCGCTGCGACGGTCGCCACCAGCCCGAACCCGCCCCACAGGGCGTAGGCGACCGACAACTCGATCACTTTCACCGCCTGGGCCAGGGCGCTGAAGGCGGCCAGCACCGCGGCCAGCGAACAGAGGCCGTAGAGCGGGCGGCGGAAGCCGTTGGCATATTTCAGGAAGATATTCCCGGCAATCTCCAGCCCGGTCGCCAGCGCCAGCCAGGCGATATGTACCCCATCAAAGCCGGCCATGGTGCCCCTCCTTGCGTACCAGGGTGCCTGATTTAATCAGGATGATGCCTGCCACCAGCGTGATTAACCCGGCCATTTTCATCGCCGACAGGGTTTCGTCAAACAGCGTGACGCTGAGCAGCGTAATAAAGAGAATGCCCACGCCTTCCCACATGGCATAGGCCACGCCCAGCGCAATACGCTTCACCGCAAATGACAGGAAAATATAGGACAGCGCCACCATACCCAGCATAAAAATATAGCCCGCGCTGCCGCCATTCACGCTTGACCATTTCATCAATACCGTGCCGATAATTTCCGCGGCAATCGCCAGCGTGAGTAATAACCAATACAGCATAACCTCTCTCCTGAATTAGAAAGATGCATTCTTCACGCCTGTGCATAAACGCGTTATGCACAGGCGTGAAGCCAAATAAAGCAGAAATAAAAAGGAGAGAAAGGGACTACAGCGCGGAGCGCCAGTGGCGATCGCAGATAAGGCCAGACCAGCCTGAAAGGCGTAATACGGGGGAAACCTTCATTGGGGGGAACATGTTGTCCATAATTTTACAACTTATCCACGTTGTTGCTTTTCGTCGGTGTGGATGAATGATTGTCCTCAGTCATTATACGGGCTTTTATTCTGCCACAGTCATGATAAAGAATTTCTGAGATTTGCATTTCTTTACGCGCTTTTCGGGTGATTAACGCCCTCCTTTTCTGGCTCACAGGCGTAAAAAAGCCTGCGCATAAGGGCAGGCTCTGTTCAGAGTTTAGCGGTAATACTGGTGCCGCCTTTTCGAATTATGCTTCCAGCTTTTGGCAACGTCATAAATCCGGGCCGGCAGATCTTCCCAGCTGTCCGGCAGCAGCTTGCCGCGCGCCGCCCTTAACTTAAGGCCATACGCCTCGTACTCATACCGGTGCAGGGAGTAATAACTCTTCTCCTGCAACGTGCTGAATGCTTTGTGCGTATGGCTTCGCAGCCGGTAAAAATAGCTATGCGTGCTGCCGAAAAACGTGCTTTTTTTGGTGTACTTAAACTGACTTTTTAATTTCTTCATAACACTTCCTGGCTAATGTGAGATTAGTCAGAAGTGCCCCTCAGCGAAGTAATCCATGATATTTTCCTTATAAACGTCTTAGCTTACGTTCAGATAATGATGCTGGCCGGTTCAGGTGAACGCCATTCACGCTCGCCGCGCGCCCTGAAATCTGCGATCGCTGCTTCAATCACCTCGATACTTAATCTTTCAGCGTCCACCACCATAGATAAGCCAATGCCGTAGGCGTAGCCGGGCAGGATTTTATACCCGCAATAGACCGGGGGAGGCGCAGTGTGCAGCAGTTCTTCTTCACGCTGCTGAGTATAGTCATTAAATGTCAGCCCATTAAACGCGGCATATCGCGGCATCTCCCGCGTGACCATCGTATAGCTCACGATTTTGCCGTTTTTATTGTAATTCGGCGTGGTTTCGAAGCGGAATTCAATTTCACGCTCTGCGTCGCTGAGTTGTTGATAAGCTTCATCAAAGACGCAGTTTGAGATCATATTATGCAGTGCCGTCCGGGCCGTGATAATTTCCGCATTCCACAGCACGGCAGGGTCACGGCCGGTGAAAACAATGTCACTCCAGCCCCATTTTTCGTCAGGATGCCGGCGGTAGTAATCAAGATCGCACTCATCATAGAACATGCCGCCACAGCGGAAACGTTCACAATGGATAAGATAATTGAGGGCCAGCACTTTCTTGCGGCGTTTGCGGCGCGAAAGCGTGGTAAATGGGCGGTGTCGCCGAAAGCAGGCCATGGTGTTCCCCTTCTTGGACTGCTGAAAAAATTCCAGCCGGACAGGGTATCAAAACTGCGGCCTAAAAAGGAAGGGTTAAAAACAAAAAGACCGGTTCGCCAGCCGGTTAAAGGCTGCTCAAAGCTCGGGAGGTTTGGGCCACAGCACCCATGCACGCTTTTCAGGTTTACAGAAAGCAAAAAATACGGCGTTAATCGCCGCGTTTTTAAATTAATATAAACTTCCCTTTCCTGGTAGTTTGAATAACAAACATTTTACGGCGATAATCGCCGCATATACTCTTCTTAATAAACTCAGGTGAGCCATGCTGAATAGTGAGTCAAGAACGTTGCTGAAAGCGTTGCTTCCTGTTGGTTTAATAGCGACCAAAGGGTGGCTTAGAGCACAAGGATTAACCCTGCATTTTATTGATAATGCTGTAAAAAGCCGGACATTATTACCCCTGGCACCCGGTGTCTATGTCCGTGATGAATCGCCGATCACCTGGCAGGGGGCCGTCATCTCGCTTCAGCGTATGCAGGATGTTCCCATGCAGATTGGCGGGCTGTCAGCGCTGGCGTTGACAGGGCTATCGCACTATCAAACCAGAAATAAAACCGTGGAAATCAGCTTCTACTCCGCAGAAAAGCCTCCCGCATGGCTGAACAAGCTTAACCTCAACGCACACATTGAGTGGCATAGCACACGGCGTCTCTGGCCCGATGTGATCATAGCGGACGCCCGTTATCTGCGGACACATCCGTGGAGAGAGGGTTTGCCTGCACTCACGCTGTCAGGGCCTGAAAAAGCGATACTCGAACTTCTCTCTTTGGTTCCTAAACAGATCAGCGTGGAACATGCTGATTACCTGATGCAGGGGCTTTCTACACTTTCTCCCAGAAAACTTGAGCCTCTGTTACAGGCGAGCCTCAGTGTTAAATCCAAACGCCTGTTTATGTGGCTGGCGCAGCGCCATAACCACCCGTGGTTTAAATACCTGAAACCTGAACAGTATAATTTGGGAAGTGGGAAACGGTCGATTGTCCAGGCGGGCCGCCTGGACACCACATGGAATATCACCGTTCCCAAGGAGATATAAACGGATATGGACAGAGAAAGTCTCTACTATAAACAGGTTCAACTCCTGTTACAGCTGATTCCCCTTATTGCGAAACATGACTGCTTTGCGTTGAAAGGTGGCACGGCCATTAACCTGTTTATACGGGAATTACCCCGGTTATCGGTTGATATTGATCTGGTCTTTCTGCCGGTGCAGGAACGAAACGCGTCGCTTACCGCAATTAAATCCGCACTGGACGATATTGCCGAGTCTGTCAGCCACCATCTGCCCCACACGAAAGTCAGCAAATCTTACGAGGACAAAAATGATGCGCTACGGCTGAATATTGTCCGGGATAACGTGATGGTTAAGATTGAACTTTCACCCGTATTGCGTGGGACGGTTTACGAGCCAACCCTTCTCCCGGTTTGTGAAGCAGTAGAAGAAGCGTTTGGTTATGCAGAGATGGCAGTGGTCTCATTTGCCGATCTCTATGCAGGTAAACTCTGCGCGGCACTGGATCGCCAGCACCCCAGGGATCTCTTTGACGTAAAATTTTTACTCGCTAACGAGGGGCTGACAGAAGCGCTCCGCAAGGCCTTACTGGTTTACATCATTAGCCACCCACGCCCTATTGCTGAGTTGCTGCGACCGCATTTTAAGGATATCTCCGGTATTTACGAAGGTGAGTTCCGGCACATGGCAGAAGCTGATGTCCCTCTGGCTGAATTGCTGACCGTGCGGGAACAATTAGTTGCACAAATCCACGCGGGAATGACAGCGGATGAACGGGCATTTTTATTGTCGTTCAAACGCCGTGAGCCTGATTGGGGCCTGCTCAACCTGGACAATATTGATCAACTCCCGGCGGTACGTTGGAAGCTGCAAAACCTGGCAAAAATGCCCGATGACAAACATGCAGAGGCCTTTAAACGGCTTAAACGTATCCTGGAGGCATAAACGAAACCTGCTTAACCCGTTTATCGGGCGGTAAACAAATCACACCGTCCGGTTCGCCAGTTGGTTAAAAATCCGTTACTATCCGCCTCCTTTCTTAATGGGGCCGCCTGATGTCCACGATTACCGATACCTTTATCGCCCCGCCGTGCCATGAGGCGATCGAGACGCTCTATCAGGATGATCACCTGGTGCTGATCAACAAACCCACCGGGCTGCTCAGCCTCTCCGGCAAAAATCCGCAGAACCTCGACTCGGTACACCACCGGCTGGTCAGGCTGTTCCCCGGCTGCACCCTGGTGCACCGGCTGGATTTCGGCACCTCGGGGCTGATGGTGATTGCGCGTAATAAGGCGATCAATGCCGACCTCTGCCGGCAGTTCAGCCAGCGCACCGTCACCAAAGTCTACAGCGCGCTGCTCTGCGGCCACCTGGCGGAGGATGAAGGGGTCATCGAGGCGGCGATCGCCAAAGACCCGGCGCTGTTCCCATTGATGTCGATTTGCGCCACCCACGGCAAACCCGCCCGTTCCCGCTACCGGGTCATTGAGCGGTTTTACCAGGAGCAGGAAGACGGGGCGTTACTGCCGCTGACGCGGGTACAGCTCACCCCGGAGACCGGGCGCACCCATCAGTTGCGCATCCACTGCCGGGAGCTGGGCCACCCGATCCTGGGCAGCAGGCGGCCGCCTGCTGCCCGGCACCGGACAGACCCCACGGCTGATGCTGCACGCCAGCGCGCTGGGGTTTGACCACCCCATCAGTGAAGAACGGATTAACGCCCGCCACGCCAGCCCGTTCTGAGCAAGACGCTGGCCGGGGTGCAAAGGGAGGCAGAGGGCGCGGCCTGTTAACGCCGCCCTCTGCCGGAAGGGATTACCACATCAGGTCGTCAGGCACTTTGAAATCAGCGTACGGATCGTCCTCGTCCTGCGCTTCCTGGCTCAGCGCACTGTTTAATACGATACTGTCCGCATCACGCTGCGCGATCTTGTCCGCGACGCTCGCGGGGATAATCGCGTACTCATTTTCCCCGTTGCTCCCCACCAGGCGGGCGATGGCGAGGCGGCCGTTGATCAGCTGAGTCTGGGTGAGCTTATCCACTTCGATTTTTTTAATCAGGTTATTGTCGGTGAAGTTAAAGCCGATATCGCCTTTTGGCGGCTTGATGCGGTTCATCTCAATCAGCTGCTTCACCTGCGCCTTATACTCTTTGGCCAGCGCCGCCTGCTTCTGCTGCTCGTTCAGCTGCTTATCACGCTCTAGCTGCGCTTTCTTGTTCTCTTCCACTGCCTCGCGCGCCTCACGCGCCTGAACCCGTGATTTCTTCGCCGTGCGCTGGACTTTGGCCACTTTCTTGCTGGTCACTAAGCCCGCTTTGAGCATCTGCTCTTGTAAGGTGAGTTTTGTCATTGTCGTTTCTGAACCTGTTGAATAATGCGTGGGAGTATACCGGTAATTGTAGAGGGTGGAACAGGGGGGTGGGAGTGCGGAGGTTTTGGTAGGCGACGTGTTGAGGGTGTGCAATTGCTGGGGGTGAAGTTCTGAGATAGCGTGCAGGGAGAGGTGTTAACTGCATCAGCGGCTGCATAGGGCAAGATCAAAAAAGGCCTCCCGAAGGAAGCCTTTCATGAAATTTTTTCGCTAATACAGACATCGTTGAGTAGGACTGTACGCTCACATAGTCAGAGAACCTGTCTCTTTGGCGGAATATATTGAAAACCGGTGCCAAAGTCAAGCATAAAATCTGTTTGGTCCACTATATTTCAGCGTTATAGTCGTTGCTTTGTAAGGTAAGCTGGGAAAGCCAATGACCATTAACGCCATTATCAACTCTATCTCACAGCAGCGATTTTCAACGTATCGGACATCTGTATTCAGCGGTGCTTCAGATGAGGAGTGTCTAGGAATTTATTTATGGAACAAGCAGATAGCAAGTGCATTTTTGCCTGCACTTCAAATATTAGAAGTGTCGCTCAGAAACGCAATTTATCTTTCTAAAATTGAGTATGAAGAAGAAGAAATAGAGAAAAATTATTCGCCGAATGAGTGGGTGGCAAGGAAAGCAGCCGTTGACCGCAGATGGTTTATTTCGGTTATGACGGCGCAAAATAATCCTGAATCCAATAGGCAGATTAGACGTGTTCAAAGACAGATTGCTAAAGAGAATAAGGATGATATTCCCGAAAACTATATAGCTAAACTCACGTTGGGCTTCTGGGTTTCCATGGTCGATAAAGAGTTCAGTACACCGAACGCGACCTACCTGACATTATGGCCACAGTTGAGAGGAAAGGTATTTCCTCATGCACTTGACCGTAACGGTCAGCCACTGTCAATAAGGGGGGATTGGTACTGCCTTACGGGATATCAATAAAATCCGCAACCGGCTTTCTCATCATGAACCGCTCTGGCGAACAAGTACAACGTATAATGTACAGCAGGCAATAAATAAAATTGTCATGGATTATAAAAAGTGCCTTGATATTATTCACTGGATTAATCCGTCTAATTTGAAGCTGTTAAACATTATCGATAACACTGATAAGTTCAGAGAGTTATGCAATGCGCATTCGCTTTGGAAAAACAAGCAATTACCGCACGGCATCCCTTCTCTTCCGGTTATTGATGCTAATGGATGGTGCGGCCCACTTCTCATGGAGAGCCGTCTTAAGGGGAGTATCCTGAACATTGACCTTGCATCCGGTTTCTCAATACTCCGCTGTGAAAGCGAAGGCAAAGATTTCATTGCCAATAATAGAGATTTCTCTGGAGGAATAGCCCGATATAATACCGGAGATAACGTCACATTCGACCCAAACAGCCCTACAACAGGCCCTTTACCTGTTGCAAAATCTATCCGCCTTTAAGTTCAACTGATTTTATCGGAACTGAAAAAACGTAAAGGGCTATGTTAACGTTTTAATGTGTATTACTGTCAGCAACATAGGCTTATGGCACACAGTGCTCTGACAGGTTATCCCTTATTAAGAGTAAACACGCCCAAATCCCCCGCCCTCAGGCGGGGGGAACATCTACACCGACCCCTACTGCCCCTTCTTAATATCCCCGACGTTATTGCACGTCACGCCTTTCGGGCAGTACATATCCATCAGCTTCAGGGTGACGCCGTTGGTCCAGCCGAAGCCGTCCTGGAGCGGGTATTCGCCCCCGCCGCCGCCGCCGAGGGTGCCTTCGACCACATATTTCTCCACCAGCTTGTGTTCACGGTCATAGGTGGCCTGCACGTTATCCAGGAAGCGCATACCGATGTCTTTCGCCAGGGTCTGTTTGCCGTAATGGTTCAGCCCTTCAACGGCCACCCATTGCAGCGGCGCCCAGCCGTTCGGGGCGTCCCATTGCTGGCCGTTATGCACGTTGGTGGTGACCAGCCCGCCCGCTTTCACCAGCTGTTTCTCCACCGCGGCGGCGGTTTTCGCTGCCTGATCGTCGCTGGCGGCCTGCATATAGAGCGGGAAGAGCGCGGCGGCGGTTAACTGCGTGCGCACGCTGCTGCGTTTCCAGTCGTAGTCGGCATACCAGCCGCCTTCCGGGTTCCACAGGTAACGGTTGATCGCTGCCTGGCGCTTCTCGGCCATCCCAGCGTAGCGCTGGCTGTCGCTGGCTTTGTCAGCCGCTTTGCTGGCGCGCGCCAGGGTGTTTTCCAGGTGGAACAGCAGGGCGTTCAGATCCACCGGCACAATGTCCGTGGTGCGGATGGTGGAGAGATTTTTCGGGTCGTCAAACCAGCGGGAGCTGAAATCCCAGCCGGAAGCGGCCCCGGCGCGCAGATCGCGGTAAAGCTCGGCTTTATTGCGCGAGGTCGCTTTCTCTGCGGTGGTGATGTCATCCATATAGGACTCGGTGCGCGGCACGTCGCGCGCGTCCCAGTAGCGGTTCAGCACCGTGCCGTCTTTCAGCTTCACCACGCGCTTGCTGGCGCTGCCTGCGGCCACGCTCTGCGCATCCGCCATCCAGTACTGGTACTCTTTTTGCAGTTGCGGCAGGTATTTGCTGTAAACCGCTTCGCCGCTGTGCTGCGCCAGCAGGTCAACCATCAGGCTGAAGAACGGCGGCTGTGAGCGGCTCAGGTAATAGCTGCGGTTGCCGTTGGGGATGTGGCCGTAGGTGTCCAGCTCGTGGGCGAAGTTGTCCACCATATCCTGAACGCGGTCCCAATGGCCGCTCTCCGCCAGCCCCAGCATCGTGAAGTAGCTGTCCCAGTAGTAGACCTCGCGGAAGCGGCCGCCCGGCACCACATAGGGCTTCGGCAGCGGCAGCAGCGAATCATACTGGTTGGCCTTGTCGGTGGTGCGCGTCAGCACCGGCCATAGGCCGTCGATGTGCTCGCGCAGGCTCTGCCCGGCAGGCGGCACATAGGCTTCGTTTTTGCCCGGCAGGGTGAAGTTGGCGTCAACAAAGTGGCGCAGGTCGAAATTTTGCTGGCGCTTCTGCATCTGCCAGTCGGCCAGAATCGAGGCCGGGTCATATTTGGGGACGGCATCGGCAAAGGTCTTCTGGTCAGGGAAGAATTTTGCGGCCTGCACCGCCGGGTAGAGCGGCCCCAGCAGCACATCCGGCGGCTGCGGTGCCTGATGCTCGTCTGCCGCCTGGGCGTAAAAAGAACCGGTGGCCAGCGCGCCGGTGATCAGCAAAGGCATCAACAGCGCGCCTTTCCATTGAGGGGTTACGGTCTTTTTCGTCATCAGTTTCTCCTTGTCCAGACCTGGCATGGCCTGCAAATGGTTGACCATTCGGAAAACTTTAGACGAAATTGAGTAGTTTGCTTGTAGTGAGGCCGGGAAATGTGAACCGACACCGGGTTACCGTTGCTGGCAGAATCACACCTGGGCGACCCATTGCCGGGATGCCTGTGTATATCACAGGGAGGTATCCGCGCAGAACGTAGCGGCGGTAACAGTGGATGCGTGCTTGTGAGCAAGAGGCGAAAAGCTGGGCACATATACGGACTTCTGGTGTGGGCCAATAGCAGACGTTGAAGCCTTAATGCCATTTTTGAATGATGTAACAGACGATAATAGGTGTACATTTTCTGTAAGGTAAACAGAACCTGATTAGGAATTTATTAACCCACAAGGATAATTGCTCATGCGGATTCCCACGCTTACAACAGATCGGTTGCTATTAAAACCGTTAGTCGCCGAAGATGCTCAACAGATCCAGAAGCTTTATCCTCGCTGGGAAATAGTCCGTTATATGGTGGCGTCGGTTCCCTGGCCTTATCCGGAGAATGGCGCTGAGAATTACGTCAATAACGTTGCCCTGCCTGATATAGTGAAGGGAATTGCATGGTTCTGGACTATCAGACATCGTGACACACCAGGCAAACTCATGGGCGTAATCTGCCTGTACGATGTTGAAGATAATAATCGCGGATTCTGGCTCGCACCGGAATATCAGGGGCAAGGCTTTATGCGTGAGGCCAGTATTGCGGCTACGGATTACTGGTTCAATGTTTTGAATAAGCAGACATTACGCGCGTTCAAGGCAGCCGTTAACAGCCGCTCTCAACGTATTTCAGCCAGTAGCGGAATGCGACTTATCAATACTGTTAAGAAGGAATATGTCAGCGGTCTTCTGGATTCTGAGCTTTGGGAAATAACCCGCGATGAGTGGAATGCTCGTAAAGTCTGTTGATGCCCGTCATAGAATGTCTGCCTCTCGCTCAAAGCGGACTTTGCCACGCGCACATGTCCGCTTGGTGCCCGACGCGGACATAAAAAATGTGCATTGCTGGCCGACAGGCCATTATCCTGTCTTGCATAACGAATCTGCGATATGAGTAATAGTGAGGATGTTGACATGTCCACTTTTCATGAACTTACCGCCACCAGTCTGAGTGGTCAGCTTATCCCTATGGCCGACTACGCGGGCAAGCTGGTTCTTGTAGTGAATACCGCCAGCCATTGTGGTTTTACGCCACAGTACGCAGGCCTTGAATCGCTCTACCAGGAATATGCCGCTCAGGGTCTGGTGATACTCGGTTTTCCCTGCAACCAGTTTGGTAAGCAGGAACCCGGCGGTGCTGAGGAGATCGCGCAGACCTGCTACATCAACTACGGCGTGAGCTTCCCGATGTTCGGGAAAGTGGAGGTCAACGGCGCCTCAGCGCACCCGGTGTTCCGTTATTTAAAAGCCGAACTGCCCGGTGTGCTGGGCGGGCGGATCAACTGGAACTTTACCAAGTTCCTGATCGGGCGCGACGGCAAGCCACTCAGGCGTTTTGCACCGTTCTCCACCCCGGAAAAAATGAAAGCCGTGATCGTCGCTTCACTTAACGTTTAACTGTTTCTCTGATTTTGAGCCTCTCCTGCAAAATGCCTTTCACCGCACCGTGGCGCACCGACGCACCTCGTCCGGGTAGCCTTGCTCAACGGAGGCGTGGCGATGGCGCTGGGTTTGCAGCGTATCAAACACCACTTTGGCCGCTTTCCCGGCGACATACTCCGCTTCCTCATCATGCTGCGGCAGGCCGGTAAATAATGCGCGTTATTCTGGGCAGCAGAGGCCGCCTCTGCTTTTTATACACAGAGGGGCGGGGTAGTTATCACTGCCGGTTAATCAGGAAATAAGGGAAATAGAAATAAATTACGCCTGCCGGGTCAGTTTGCGCGCGTCTGCCGAGCGGGTGGACCACCAGCAGATCAGCGACCCCAGGCTCACCATCGCCGCGCCCTGCCAGAATGTCACCGCCAGGGTGGAACCGAGGATAAAGGCCGCCAGCATGGCGGAGATCATCGGGATAAAGTAGGAGGCGGTCGCCAGCACTGTGACATTGCCGTGCAGGATGCCCACGTTCCAGGCGGCGTAGCCCAGCCCCATGGCCGCGGCGGCCAGCACCAGGTTGATGATGACCGGGGTGGTCACCACAAAGGGTGTGTGCGGCACAAACAGGTATTTCACCCAGAGCGTGGCGGCGGTCAGCATAAAGAACAGCGTGATGCCGTTACTCCCCTGGGCAATCCGTTTGGTCACCACGCAATAGACCGCCCAGATGATCGCGCCGGCGAAGGCCAGCCCATAACTCAGCGGGTTGGTGTACAGGTTGGCCGCGACGTGCGCGAAAGAGAATCCGTCACTGCCCCCCAGCACCCGGCACACCCCCGCCACCGCCAGCACCATGCCGGGGACGATCAGCACGCTGGTTTTTTGCCGGTTGACCAGCACCGAAAGCACAATGGTCATCCCCGGCCAGAGGTAGTTCACCATCCCCACCTCAATCGCCTGCGTGCCGGTGTTGGCAAACCCCAGCGACAGCGACAGGCAGAGCTCATAGCTGACGAACAACAGGCTGCCGAGGATCAGGTAGGCCCGCGGGAAGGTTTTGATGCGCGGGAACCCCACGGTGAACAGCAGCAGCACCGCGCTCAGCGTATAGATCATCGCCGCCCCGCCGACGGCCCCGAACCCCTCACTGACGCTGCGGATCAGCCCGACAATGGCGCTCCAGAGCGCGATGGCGATAAGCCCGATAAGCGTTGCCTTTTTGTGTGTCATGTTATCTGGTTCCTTGCCAGAACAGGGCTTGCCTTGCGGTCTGGCTGTTAATCAAAAGTTAAAAACTTACGTAAGGATTAAGTGTTTTGCGTCGCGCTGTAAACAGGGAAATCCGGGTGTTTATGCAGAAATGTGATCGGTTAAAAAAGACAACAGAAAGAGATGACATCAGCAAAGATCTTTCAACCTATTGTTATTTAAAGGTTAAATATTTACACTCTGTCATTTCATTCTATTGCCCGGTATATCCGTTGTATTTTTGCCCCCTGCAAAAAACTGAACGCCGGGGCACCGGCCAACGGCTCTGACGCCTATAACGCCGATGGCGGGATCGACCGCCACCATTTTGCCGCGGTACTGGAGTCCCTGATTGAGGCCGGGGTGCACGGCATCATTATCGGCAGTTCCACCGGCGAATACTATTCGCAGACCGCGCAGGAGCGCATCCCTCCGAACCCGCTGGCCTGGATGGGCATTAATTCGGTGATTTGCTGGCAGGAGTACTGCGCCGGAAGGGGAGGCTGACCGCCGGGCGTTACGATGACCGCATCAGCTGCGCCCGGCGCTGCCGCTTATCACTCCAGACGGTATAGAGGCCCGCCAGCGCCACGATGGCCGCGCCGATCAGGGTGGCCGGGCCGGGCAGGCTGTTGAGAAACAGGTAACCGATCACCATCGACCACACCAGGGTGGTGTAATCGAAGGGGGCCAGCAGGGAGGCGTCGGTGTAGCGCAGGCTGAGGGTGATCAAAATCTGCGCCATGCCGCCGAAAAAGCCGCAGCCGATCAGCAGCAGCCACTGGAACGGCGTCGGCATCACCCAGCCAAACACCAGGGTAAACAGCCCGATCGCCGTGGTCATCAGCGAAAAGTAGAAGACGATGGCACCGGGCTGCTCATGGCCGTTGAGGAAACGGATCTGCACGCTGGAGGTGGCGGAACAGAGCGCGGCCACCAGCGCAAACAGCGCCCCCAGCCCCGCCCCGGCCGCCGCGCCCTGGGCGGAGAGCAGCGCGCCGTCGGCGGTCAGGCTGGCCGACAGCATAATAATAATTCCGGAGAAGCCCACCCCCACCGCCAGCCAGCGGGAGAGGCGCACATCCTCTTTCAGCAATAACGCCGCCATGATCACGGTGAACAGCGGCGCGGCATAGCTGATGGCGGTGGCATCGGCCAGCGAGATATAGACCAGCGCCATATAGTTGAAATACATGCCACCGGTACCGGAGAAGCCGCGGATGATATGGCCGCCGAGGTTGCGGGTTTTAAGGCTTTCCAGCACCCCGCCCCGGCTTTTGAGCCAGAGCAGCAGCGGCAGCAGGGCGACAAAGGAGCGGAAGAAAATCACCTCGCCGGTGGGGATCGCCCCCTGTAACCCTTTGACACAGGCCAGCATCAGGGTGGCACAGAGTGCTGAGGCTATTTTGAGGGAGATCCCGGTTCTGGCATTCATTCTGTTACCTGTGGGCCGTGGCGCAGTAAAAAGGGGGGATGACCGGGACACCTTATGGCGCGCCCCGCCGCCGCGGCTAAGATAATTTCGTTCTGCCCGGATAGTTTTTGCTTATCCCTGCCTGCCATACAAATTCCCTATCTCCCAACAGGGTTTCCCTCTTACCGGGGGGAAAACAACGCCGATATAGTCGGGATACAGCCTTCTGCCGCGCCCAGGCGGGCAGCCGGAACCATCCGATCTTCAGGGAGAATCCAGAATGACCTTTACGCTACGCCCGTCCCTTGCGCTGGCCCTGCCCGCCCTGCTGGTGTTTTCGTCAGCCCAGGCGGATCTTCTTTCCGAGGTAAAAGCGCGCGGCGAGCTGCGGTGCGCCGTCTACTCTGACGTTCCGCCCTTCTCCTCACCGGACCCGAAAACCCGCCAGCTCGCCGGGATGGATGTCGATTTGTGCCACGCGCTTGGTCAGCAGATGGGGGTGAAAACCACCCTGATGCCGACCTCCGTCGAGGCGCGCATCGCGGTGATCGCCACCGGCCGCGCCGACGTGCTGGTGGCCAACCTCGCCTACACCAAAACCCGCGGCAACCAGATCCAGTTCAGTGACCCGTACTACGTGGCGAAAGAGATGCTGCTGGTGAAAAAGCCGAACGCGGAAAAAACCCTGGCAGATTTCAAAGGCAAACGCATCAGCGCCACCAAAGGCACCACCTCTGAGCAGTCGATCCACCTTCAGGGCGGCAAAGCGGTGACTTTCCAGGATGCCGCCTCCGCCTTCCTGGCGCTGGAGCAGAACAAAGCGGTGGGCTTCGTCACCAACACCATGACCGCCATCAAGATGATCAACCAGGCGAAAAAAGAGGGCATCGAGCTGGCGATGATCAAAGAGCCGATGGCCCTGGAGCCGATTGGCGTCGGCATGAAGCGGGACGAACCGGCGTTGCTCGCCAGCGTCAACAGCAGCCTGAAAGCGATGGATGACAACGGCACCATCGACAAGATCTGGACGACCTGGATCGGGCCGGGCACGGAGTACAACATGGTGCGGGAAGAGCGCGTCCAGCCGCTCGCCAGCCTGAAATTTGAACCGCTGGAATAATGATGGGGCTGTCACGCGCGGCACCGCGCCCTTCACCCCTGTCCGCCGTTTCCGCCAGCGAGGGCATCCGGCTCTCCACCATGGGCAGCCGCGCCTGGCTGGCCGAGACCACCGGCGCGTTTGACCTGCCCGCCCAGCGCCGCATCTGGGCGCTGGCCCACGCCCTCTCCTCCTGTGAGGACGTGGAGGCGCTGATCCCCGGCGTCACCAACCTGCTGGTGCTGTTCCGCGCCACGCCCGCTGACCCGGCTGCCGTTGAGCGCCGCCTGCACCTGCTGTGGCAGCGGGCGCAGGCGGTGGAGGCAAAAGGCAAACAGATTGAGATCCCGGTCTGCTACGGCGGTGAACACGCCGGCGACCTGGACGCCGTCTGCCGCCACACCGGCCTCAGCGCCCGGGAGGTGATCCGCCGCCATTACCAGAGCCACTACACGGTGTTTGCCATCGGCAGCGCGCCGGGGTTCGGCTACCTGCACGGCCTTGACCCGCGGCTGGCCACGCCGCGTAAAAAAGTGCCGTCACTCAATATGCTCAAGGGCACCGTCACCATCGGCGGGCCGCAGGCGGGCGTCTCGGTGCTCACCGGGCCGAACGGCTGGAACGCCATCGGCTACGCCGAGATCGCGGTGTTTGACCCGTGGGCAGAAAGCCCGGCGCTGATGGCGCCGGGGGACACTGTGCGCTTCGTGCCGGAGAGGATCGAACTGTGATTGAGATAGAACAGAGCGCCGCCCTGAATACCGTCCAGGATCTGGGGCGCACCGGCTGGCGTCACCTCGGGGTCTCGGTGAGCGGTGTGATGGACCCGCTGGCGCTGCGCGCCGGGAATATCCTGCTGGGCAACGAGGAGAACGCCGCCGCGATTGAAGTACAGATGTTCCCGTTCCGCGTGCGTTTTACCGCCGATACTTCTATCGCCATCACCGGCGCTGACTGCCGCGCCCGGCTGGACGGCACCGACCTGCCGGCGTGGTGGGGCTGCGCGGTCAGGCGCGGCCAGGTGCTGGAGCTGCGTTACCCGCGCAGCGGCGCGCGCGGCTACCTCTGCGTGGCGGGCGGCATTGATGTGCCGCCGGTGCTGGGGTCACGCAGTACTGCCCTGCGCGGCAGTTTCGGCGGGTTTGCCGGGCGGCCGTTGCAGCGCGGCGACCGGCTCGCGGCAGGCACACCCGCCGCGCCGCCGCTGCCGCCCACCGGCATCGGCATTGAGCCGCCGGAACAGGCGATGCCCCAGACCTTTACCCGCAACCGCGCCGGGCTGGTGAACATCCGCGCCATCCCTTCGGGCGAGTACCCGCTGTTCGCCGCCGACGCTGAGCGCTTCTGGCGGCAGCCCTGGCAGGTGTCGCTGCAAAGTAACCGCACCGGCTACCGGCTGGCCGGGGAGGCGATCTTCCCGGCAGAGACCGTGGAGATGCGCTCCTATGGGCTGATCCCCGGCATCGTCCAGGTGCCGCCCGCCGGGGAGCCGATTATCCAGCTCAGTGACGCCAACACCGCAGGCGGTTACCCGAAAATCGCCTGCGTGATCGAAGAGGATTTATGGCGGCTGGGCCAGGTGCAGCCCGGCCAGTCGATCCAGCTGGTTGAGACCGATGCGCAAGGGGCGATTGACGCCCAGCAGGCGATCGGCCGCTGGCTTTCCCACCTGCGTGACAACGTCACCATGCTCACGTCTGTCGCAGGCTTCTGACAAGGTAACCAGATGAAAATAGACATTAATTCCGATATGGGCGAAGGGTTCGGGGTTTACCAGCTCTGTGACGATGCCGCCCTGATGGGCGTTGTCTCCTCGGCCAACATCGCCTGCGGCTTCCACGCCGGTGACCCGGCGATCATGACGCGCATGGTGCGGCTGGCGAAAGCGCACGGCGTCGGCATCGGTGCCCACCCGGGGCTGCCGGACCGGCAGGGGTTTGGCCGGAAAGCGCTGCCGTTCAGCGCAGACGAGATCTGCCAGCAGGTGGTGTACCAGCTCGGCGCGCTGCGGGCCATCGCCCAGGCGGAGGAAACGCGGGTGGCGCATGTCAGTTTCCATGCGGCGATGGGGAACATGATCAACCAGGATGAGGCGCTGGCCGCCCGGGTCATGCAGGCGATTGCCCGCATCGACCCGGCGCTGATCATCTTCTCCCAGCCCGGCAGCCTGATTGAACGTGCCGCCGCGGCTGTCGGGCTGCCGGGGCTGACACTGTTCCTGGTAGACCGTGCTTACGACGCCAACGGCGGGCTGGTGCCGCGCGGCGTGGCCGGTTCAGTGATCAAGGAGGAGCAGGCGGTGCGGGCGCGCGTCCGGCAGTTTTTGCAGCAGGGCACGGTCACCACCTTTGAAGGCGAGGCGCTGCCGGTGCGCGCGCGCTCCATCCTGATCCACAGCGACACGCCCGGCTCGGTGGAACTGGCGCGCACAGTGCGCAGTGAAATTGAGGCCAACGGCGATTGCGTCGCCCCGGCCGCTGAAGTGCTGGCGCAGTAGCCGTAATAGAACAGCCATAAAAAAGGGGGCCGCCCGGCCCCCTTTTCTTTTAACAGTACGCTCAACGGCAGCCCGCGCAGAACGCGGCGATCCGGTCACAGCCGGTCTGGAGCCGCGCCAGGCTGGTGGCGTAGGAGAGCCGCAAATAGGGGCTCATGCCGTACGCCGCCCCCTGCACCGTGACCACATGCTGCTCCTCAATCAACGCCATGACGAAATCCGCATCATTATTGATGTGGCGGCCTGCTGCGCTGGTTTTGCCGATAAACGCGGCGACATTCACAAACAGGTAAAACGCGCCCTGCGGTGTGTGGCAGCGCAGGCCGGGGATGGCCGCCAGGCGGGCCAGCACATAATCGCGCCGTTCGCGGTAGATGCCGGCGCGCTCCTTCAGCAGATCCTGCGGGCCGTCCAGCACCGCCACCGCCGCTGCCTGCGTCAGCGTGGTCACCCCGCCGCTGTTCTGGGTGTTCACGTTGCTCATCGCCTTGATCAAGGGAGCCGGGCCGCCGCAGAAGCCCAGCCGCCAGCCGGTCATGGAGTAGGCTTTTGAGACGCCGTTGACCGTCAGGACGCGATCGTAAAGGCGCGGTTCCACCTGCGCCAGCGTCCAGAAAGTGGCGTCGTCATAGATCAGGTGTTCGTAAATGTCGTCTGTCAGCACCCAGACGTGGGCGTGGCGCAGCATCACATCGGCGATGGCGCGCATCTCCGCGTGGATCGCCACCGCGCCGGTGGGGTTGCTGGGGTAGTTAATCAGCAGCCATTTGGTCTTTGCGGTGATGGCGGCGTCGAGATCCGCGGGCAGCGGCTTGAAACCATTTTCTTCATGGCAGGCCACCGGCACCGGCGTGCCCCCGGCAAATTTGACGATATCGGCGTAGCTGATCCAGGAGGGGGACGGGATCACGACCTCATCACCGGGATTAATGGTCGC
Organism: Chimaeribacter coloradensis; assembly: GCF_002858715.1. Taxonomy (GTDB): domain Bacteria; phylum Pseudomonadota; class Gammaproteobacteria; order Enterobacterales; family Enterobacteriaceae; genus Chimaeribacter; species Chimaeribacter coloradensis. Next base: position 85,075 of record NZ_PJZH01000006.1, read on the forward strand.
CATCATGGCGTTGAAGATGATCTGCTTTGCCCCGCCTGCGGTGAGGATCTGGCTGACGTCGTAGTGCAGCTCGTTATCCCGCAGGAATTTGCGCTGGATGGCCGCCCGCAGTGCCGGGGTGCCGTCGGTGGGCGGGTAGCGCGTGTCGCCCGCGCGCGCGGCGGCATAGGCGGCCTCAATGGCGTGCGCCGGGGTCGGGAAATCGGGTTCGCCGGTAGACAGCCCGACAACATCAACGCCCTGCGCGGCGAGGTCGCGCGCTTTTTGCGTCATGGCGACAGAGGCAGAGACAGAAACATGGGTTAAGCGATCGGCAATATCAGGCATGGGGCACGGGTTCCAGATGGCAGGTCAGCGGAGGCCGCAGGCAGCAGCCCGCGGCAGCGAAGTTCAGCCCGAGCATAGGGCGGTGCCCGCGCGGGCGGCTAATAGCGCTTTCCTGTGGCGGCATAACGCAATGCGATAGCTGAGGGTGTGGCGGCGCACTGCGATGGTGCAGCCTGCCGGGCTTTCCCGGGTTGCGGGCCGCCGGAATGCCGCCCCGGCGAGGCCGGCCGTTCTGGCACCGATCTTGCGTGTGATAAAGACCTGTTATGACACGAGAGCGCGCCCATGAACCTTCGTCGCCTGAAATACTTCATCAAGATCGTGGACGTCGGCAGCCTGACGCAGGCCGCGGACATCCTGCATATTGCCCAGCCGGCGTTGAGCCAGCAGCTGGCCACGCTGGAGGGGGAAGTCAATCAGCAGTTGTTAATCCGCACCAAACGCGGCGTCACCCCTACCGAGGCGGGAAATATCCTGTACGCCCACGCGCAGGCGATCCTGCGCCAGTGTGACCAGGCGCAAAGCGCGATTGACGGCGCCGGGCAGGCGCTCTCCGGCCACGTCTCCGTGGGACTGGCCCCCGGCACCGCCGCCCAGCAGCTCGCGCTGCCGCTGATGGCGGAAGTCGCGCGCCAGCACCCCGGCATCGTGCTCTATTTCAATGAGAATTTCGGTACCACCCTCAGTGAGCTGATCATGAATGGCCGCATGGACATGGCGGTGATTTACGACAACCGCAACATCCACGGCCTGCGCTTCCTGCCGCTGATGAAAGAGGATCTCTATTTCGTCTGCCCCCGCCTGCTGGGCGAGCCGGTGCGCGAGATCCGCCTCGCGGAGGTGGCGCAGCATGACCTGTTCCTGCCGCGCATCTACAACATCATGCGCAAAGTGGCCGATGACGCCTTTGTCCAGGCCGGGCTTAGCTACCGCGTGAAGTGCGAGATCGAATCACAGACCACCCTCAACGCCGCGCTGGCCGCAGGCATGGGCTGCACCATCATGCCGGAGTCGGCGGCACGCGGTATGGTGAAAGCCGCTGACGCCTGGATCGCCAGAATCATTGACCCCGGGGTGCAGACCTCGCTCTCGTTCTGCATCTCCGACCACCTGCCGCTGTCGCAACCGGCCGAGGCGGTCAAAGCGATCCTGCTGCAACTGATGGCCCGCCGCACTGCCGACAACCGCCCGCTGACGCTGGTGGGCTGATAAGCGCGGCTTATTCCCCCAACGCGAAAACCTCTGACCCTGCCACCGCTGCCCCGCGCTAGAGTCAAGACTCCGGCGCGTGGGCCGTCTCTGCCCGGCGCGTGTTAACTGCCGCCGTAACGGAAGGGATATGGAAAAGAACAGGCTCGCCTTTGATCAGATTCGCCAGCTGGCGAAAAAAATGCACGCGTCAGGGCTGCATGAGATCACGCTGAATAACCGCCACTGGTCACTGACGCTGCGCTACCCGCCACGCCAGGCGGCCGGGGCACCGCCGCGCCCGCCCGCCCCCGTGACGCCCCCCGGCGCGCCGCCGGCCCCCGGGGCCACGCCGCTGCCTGCGCCGATGCCGGGCCGGGTGGTGCTGCGCCACCCGCAGCATGACGCCGCCTGGGTGCAGCCGGGCCAGGCCGTGAAGCAGCATGAGCTGGTCGCGCTGCTTAAAGTCGGCGCGTTCTACCTGCCGCTGCGCAGCCCAACCGATGGCGTGGTCGCGCGCATCATGGTGGCACAGGATCAGGCGGTGGAATTCGGCAGCGATATCATGCTGATCGCCGCTGCCGGCTGAGCGTGATAAGCCGCCCTTATCGCCTCAGCGCGTTTATGTCTTATACCTGCGCGCCGTAACTGCCTAGAGTCAAAAAACCGGAATTCACCGGCCGCGTGAGCCTTCGCGCGGCGAAACCAGGAGAGGCAAGATGCCATTTTCAGATTACCGAGTTGCGCTGGTCACCGGCGCGTCCGCCGGCATGGGCGAAGCGATTGTGGAACGTTTGTGCCGGGAGGGGATCACCGTGCATGCGGTGGCGCGGCGCAAAGAGCAGCTGGCGGCGCTGGCTGACCGCACCGGCTGCATCCCCCATGCGGTCGATGTCGCCGATTTGGCCGCGCTGACCGCGCTCTGCCGCGGTCTTGAGGTGGATATTCTGGTGAATAACGCCGGGATCTCCCACCCCGGTTCCATCCTTGAGGCGGATGAGAACGTGGTCAACAGCCAGGTGGATGTCAACCTGCGGGCGGTGCTGCACCTCTGCCGCCTGCTGGTGCCGGGCATGGTGGCACGCGACTGCGGCCACGTCATCAACATCACCTCCATTGCGGCGATCTACAACTTCAACGGCAACTCGGTCTACCACGCCACCAAGGCGGGCGTCCATGCGCTGTCGCGCCAGTTGCGCGTCGACTGCTACGGCAAGCGGGTACGGGTCACGGAGATCTGCCCCGGCCGCGTCGCCACGGAGATTTTCGGCAACGTCTCAGGCAACCATGAAGAGGCGCACCGCCGCTTTATTGAGGGCTTTGAGCTGCCGCAGGCCGGTGACATCGCCGATTGCGTGGCGTTTGCGCTCTCCGCCCCGGTGGCCGTCAATATCGGCAATATCGAAATCACGCCCACCCTCCAGGTGCCCGGCGGCCTCTCCACCATGCGCCCCGGCGACACCGCGGACTGACCAGGAGGATTCCCATGGCACTCGATTTCAGCACCGTGATGAGCGGCCAGCACGGCCGGATGATCCTCGACGGCATGGTGGTCACACTGGAACTGGCCTTGGGTGCCTGGCTGCTGGCCATGGTCATTGCGCTGATCCTGGTGGTGATCCGCCTGACCCACGCCCGCAGCGCCCAGTGGCTGGTCTCCGCCTATGTCTCCTATCACCGCAACGTCCCGACGCTGATCCAGCTGATGATGTGGTACTTCGCCATCCCGACGCTGCTGCCGGAAGCGGTGCAGATGTGGGTGAACGAGTTTAACGCCGAGTTTCTGTTCTCGCTGTTTGCCCTGGGGCTGTGCCAGGCGGCCTACTTTTCGGAAGACCTCCGCAGCGGCCTGCGCGCCATCCCGGACGGGCAGACCGAGGCGGCCCGCGCCCTGGGCATGGGCTACGTGCGGTCGATGCGGCTGGTGATCCTGCCGCAGGGCATCCGCAACGCGCTGCCGTCAGTGATTAACCACAGCGTGTTGCTGTTCAAAAACACCAGCCTGGCGATGGTGATCGGCGTGGCGGATCTCACCTACGTCACACGCGACATTGAGAACCAGACCTTCCGCACTTTTGAGGCCTATCTGGTCGCTACCCTGGGTTATCTGGCCTTCTCCCTACTGTTGATGGGTGCCGGCGCCCTGCTGGCGCGCCGCTTCCAGCGAGCCTATGCGAGGTAACCACCATGTTTGATATGTTGACGATTCTGCATGACAACGGCCTGCTGCTGCTGATGGGGCAATACCCCAACGGCCCCCTCGGCGGCATGCTCTGTACGCTGCTGATCTCGGTGCTGGCGGTGCTGCTGGCCTTCCCGGTGGGCGTGCTGCTGGGGCTGGCGCGGCTGTCGCCGTGGCGCTGGCTGAGCTGGCCCGCCGCCTGCTGGGTCTATTTGCTGCGCGGCATTCCGCTGATGATGGTGGTGTTCTGGACTTACTTCTGCGTGCCGCTGCTGATCGGCCACACCATCAGCGGCTTTGCCACCATGCTCTGCACGCTGGTGATCTATGAGAGCGCCTATATCGCTGAGATCGTGCGCGGCGGCATCCAGGCGCTGCCCGCCGGCCAGTATGAGGCCTCCCGCGCGCTGGGCATGGGCCACATGAAAACCCTGCGCCTGATTATCCTGCCGCAGGCGCTGTTCAACACCCTGCCCAGCCTGGTCAGCCAGCTGGTGTCGATCATCAAAGACAGCACGCTCGGTTACGTGATCAACGTGCCGGAGCTGACCTACGCCGCCAATCAGGTCAGCAACCAGTTGTTAACCAAACCGTTCCAGGTGTTTGCCATCGTGGCGCTGAGCTACTACCTCATCTGCTACAGCCTGACCTGGCTGGCGAACCGGCTGGAGGCGCACATCGCCGCTAAACGCCGGAATGAACGCCCGGACACCACGATCCCCGCGGCACCCCTGGTGCTCAGCAAAACCCAATCCCCCTAAGGAGCCGCCATGCGCCCCATGATTATGTTTAACCAGGTCAATAAGTGGTACGGCGACTATCAGGCGCTGACCAATGTCAGCGCGGAGATCAAAACCGGCGAAGTGGTGGTGGTGTGCGGGCCGTCCGGCTCGGGCAAATCGACGCTGATCCGTACCGTCAACCGGCTGGAGCCGATTGAGCAGGGCGAAATCCTGTTCGACGGCGTGGACATCCACGGCAGCAGCACGCGCCTGAACCAGTTGCGCACCCGCATCGGCTTCGTGTTCCAGAACTTCAACCTCTTCCCGCACCTGTCGGTGATTGAGAACATCATGGTGTCGCCGGTGAAGGTGCTGGGGGAGAAGCGGGCCGAGGCGCGCCGGCAGGCGGGCGCACTGCTGGAACGGGTCGGGTTATCCCATAAGGCCAACGCCTACCCGCTCCAGCTCTCCGGCGGGCAGCAGCAGCGCGTGGCCATTGCGCGGGCGCTGGCGATGAAGCCGCCGGTGATGCTGTTTGACGAACCGACCTCCGCGCTCGACCCGGAGATGGTCGGCGAGGTGCTCAATGTGATGCGCGGCCTGGCGCAGGAGGGAATGACCATGATGTGCGTAACGCACGAGATGAACTTCGCCCGCGACGTCGCGGATACCATCTGGTTTATGGATCAGGGGCAGATTCTGGAGAAAGCCACGCCGGACGCCTTTTTCCGTGCGCCGCAACACGCCCGCGCCCGCCGCTTCCTGAGTGATTTGCTGGTGCATTAAGCATGACGCAAAGCAAGGCCCTGATTGTTGCTCAGGGCCTTGCCGCCGTTACATCTTCACCGCACGGCAGAGCGCGGCGACGGCCAGCATCAGCAGCGCGACCATCAGGAACGCCATCGGCAGGCTGCTGGCGTGCGCCACAAAGCCGATGGCGGCCGGGCCGGAGAGCACGCCCATATAGCCGAGGGTCGTGACCGCCGGCACCGCCACCGCCTGCGGCATACTCTGCTGGCGGCCGATGGCGGAGAACATCACCGGCACGATATTGGCGCAGCCGAGGCCGATCAGCACATACCCCACCAGGGCGGCCCACCAGAGCGGCAGCACCACTGCGAGCAGCAGCCCCAGCGCCGCCACCAGCGCGCCGGTGATCACCACCGGGTAGCGGCCAAAGCGTGACACCACGGCGTCACCGGTGAGGCGGCCCAGGGTCATCGCCGCGGCGAAGCAGGCAAAACCCAGCCCGCTTATCGCTTCCGGCATCGCCCGGTGCTCGCTCAGGAAGACAGCGCTCCAGTCCAGTACCGTGCCTTCCGCCAGGAACACCGCAAAGCAGATAGTGCCGATGGTCAGCACCGCGCCGCGCGGCAGCGCAAACACCGGGCCTTCCGCCGGGTTGGCGTAGGTCAGCAGCCCGCTGAGGTGGGAGAAGAGCAGCAACAGGGAGACCGCCGAGATCGCCACGCTGGCAGCAAGCGGGGCGAGGCCCGCCGACATCATGCCGCTCATCGCCCCGGCCCCGACAATGCCGCCCAGGCTGTAAAAGCCGTGGAAGCCGGACATGATCGGCTTATCGGCGGCCTTCTCCACCAGGATCGCCTGCACGTTCATGGCGCAGTCGGTGGTGCCCATCCCCATGCCGAACACCAGCAGCGCCAGTGCCAGCATACTGGTCTCCGGCAGTACCGCCAGCAGCGGCAGGATCAGGCTGAACAGCAGCACCGAGGTGACCAGCACCGCCCGGCAGCCGAACCGGGTGGTAAGGAGGCCGGTCAGCGGCATGGCGACCAGCGCGCCAACCCCCAGGCAGAGCAGCAGCAGCCCGAGCGTGCCGTCATTGACGCCGGTGTTGAGCTTGGCAAAGGGCACCAGCGCCGCCCACCCTGCCGTGGCAAAGCCGGCGATAAAAAACATCACCCGCGTCGCCCGCTGTTCCCGCCCGGCAGGCAGCGCCGCGGCCCGCGGTTCCTTCATCGTGTCGCTATAATCTGGCATCAGCTCTCTCTTCCTTTAACGTAGTAAATAGGTGTCACCGGCCGTTCAGCACCGCCAGCACCTGCTGGTGCAGTTGCGGGCAGCCGGTCGCGACCACCGCCCCGCCCTGCTCCGCGCGCCCGCCTTCCAGCGTGGTGACCACGCCCCCGGCCTGCTCGATGACCGGGATCAGCGCCACGATGTCATAGGGCTGAAGCGCGAACTCGACGCAGATGTCGATCCGCCCGGCGGCCAGCATCGCCATCGCATAACACTCCCCGCCATAGCGGGTCATCAGCGTTTTCTCCGTCAGCGCTGCAAAGCAGATAGCCGGGTGGCGGGCGATCGGCTCCGGCGAGGTGGTGTGCAGCACCGCCTGATCGAGGGCGATGTTTTTGCGGGTCACCAACGGGGCCACCGCGTGGGGGCCGCTGGCCCAGGCGCGCGTGCCGTCTGACCAGAACCGCTCGCCGGTATGGGGCTGGCTCATCATGCCCATCACGGCGCGGCCTTCATACTGTAGACCAATCAGCGTGCCCCAGACCGGCAACCCGCACAGGAAAGGCCGGGTGCCGTCCACCGGGTCGAGCACCCACTGGTAAGGCCCCTCGCCGCTGGTGCCGTACTCCTCGCCCATGATGCTGTGCGCCGGGTAGCGGCGGCCGATCAGCTCACGCATCACGCGCTCCGCTGACCGGTCGGCCTCGGTAACCGGGTCAAACCGGAAGCCCTCTTTGGGCTTGGTGCTCACGGCCAGATCCTCTGCGGAGCGGAAACGCGGCAGGGTCTCTTTGGCTGCGGCGTTAGCGAGTTCGTGGAAAAAAGCGATGTCCGGTAAAGAAGGATTCATGATGTCGTCCTGAGGTAAAAGGGTATTCAGGTTGACAAACTATCGCCAGATGATAGTTTGTGCTCGGTCTTGATTCTTTACGTCATATTGCAGGAGTTAACATGCTCGATTATGCAGCTTTCCCGGAACAGAGGCAATCGCTGATTCGGCAACTGCTCGCCAGTGAAGGCCGGGTGGTAGGCACCGCCCTGGCGGAGAGGTTGCAGGTTTCAGAGCACACCATCCGGCGGGACTTGCAGGAGCTGGCGCGTGAAGGGGTCTGCAAGCGGGTGTATGGCGGGGCGGTCAGCGTGGTGCCGCCGTCGGGGGATCTCGCCGCCCGTGCGGAACAGGGCAGCGCGGAGAAAGCGCGGCTCGCCGCCGCCTGCGCCGGGCTGGTGAAGGCGGGGAGCTGCATCTTCATTGATGCCGGGTCAACCAACCTGGCCTTTGCCCACGCCCTGCCGGACGATCTGGCCTTCACCGCGGCCACCAATACGCCCGCGATTGCCGTGGCGCTGATGGCGCACCCGCTGTGTGAGGTCATTATGCTCGGCGGCCGCCTGCAGCGGCAGACCGGCGGCAGCGTGGGCATCACCGCCCAGCAGCAGGCGGCGCAGATCTATTTCGACCAGCTCTTTTTAGGCGGCTGCGCACTGGATGCCGACGAGGGGCTGACGGTGTTTGACTACGAGGATGCGGCGTTTAAAAAAGCGATGATAGTACGCAGTGATGAGGTGATCGTCGCGATGACCGCCGAAAAGGTGCCCGGCGTCGCCCGCCACCATGTCGCCGCCTGCGAAGAGATCGCGGTGCTGGTGATGGAAAACAGCCTGCCCGCCACCACGCTCGCCGCGTTTAAAGAGAAAAATATCCGGCTGGTGCATCCCTGAGAGTGCGCCTCAGCCGGATGGCCGCCCTGATACCCGGCCTCCCGGTTTCACCGCTGTATCCTCATGAACGGGCAGCCCCATCGCCGATCTGCTTCACCATAAAGACGCTGAGCGGGTCTTCCGTGTAAGGCGGGAACGGGGGGCAGAACTGGTAGCCGCAGCGCTGGTAGAGCGTGATGGCGGGCTGCTGGTGGATGCCGGTTTCAAGCCGCAGGACGGAACAGCCCGCGTCCCGGGCAAGCGCCTCCAGGTAAGCGATAATCTTTTCGCCGAGCTTTTTCCCGCGGTACGCCGGGCGGATGTAGACGCGTTTTACCTCCCCCGCCTCTTCCCCTTGCAGGTAGACCGCCCCGCAGCCTGCCGGGTGGCCCTGTTCATCCCGCACCATCAGGCAGCGCAGGTGGTCATCCCCAATGGCCGCCAGATCGATGCAGTGGTTACTCTCCGCCGGGTAGAGCGGTGCCATAAAGGCATCCAGCTCCGCCACCAACGCCGCCAGTTCTGCTGAATCTGTTCTCACTTCCGCAATATGAAACATGACATCCCCTTTTGTTTTTCATACCCTTTGCCTGAATTTAACACAATTTAACCCACCGGCGAGGGGGCAGTGAGGCGGTCACAGGCACTGTCATCCCCCATCAGACAAGGGCAATGGCGATGATGTCGATCAGATCGGCGGCGTTGGGGGATGTTGCCGCGCTGCAACAGCTCTTTTTGCAGCTCGGCTACCAGACAGAACCCGGCCCGCTCAGCGCCCATCTGGCACAGGGCGACAGCCACCGGCGCATTCTGGTGGCGGAATCGGGCGGGGTGCTGTACGGGGTGCTGGTGATGAATTTCATTGTGCCCACGCCTTCTACGAGCACAACGGCTACCGCGAAGTGAGAAAACGCTTCGTTAAACGCCTCGCGGCCTGAGCGCCCGCCCCCGGCCGCCGGGGGGCGGGCGGCTTACCGGATTACTCAGAGCCGGACATTGCCGCTGTCGGTGCCGCCGGGGTTGTCCAGTGCCTCCTGGTCCCCGGCACCGGCGGCCACGGAGATGGTGTGCGAGGCGCAGATCACGGAGAGGTGGCTCAGCCCCTGCGGCATGTTGCCACAGCATTTCTGTTTGCGGACGCTGTACATCTCGCTCATGATCCCGGCGTTTTTCCCCTGGGAGAGCGTCTCCAGCACCACGCGCATCGCGCTTTCCCCCTCCTCCTGCCGTCCCAGCGCGGCCAGCGCTTCCGCCATCCAGAGCGCACAGGCGATAAAGGTGTTCTCCTCTTTGTCCACGCCGGTGTAGCGGTAGATCATCTTATGATCGGTGCCCAGCTCCTCCCGCAGCAGATCCAGCGTGCTCAGCATCCGCGCTTCGGAGACCGCTTTGCCGTACTGGTGCATCAGCGCCACGGAGGCATCCAGCCGCGGGGTGCCGGGCCAGATGGTGTAGGCCTGACGATCCTCAGACCAGCAGTGGGTCTCGATCCAGTCACGGATGCGGTCGCGCTCGCGCTCCCAGCGTTGCAGCCAGGTGGGTTCGATATAGCCGCCTTTCGCCAGGTTTACTGCCTGGTTCAGGGCGACCCAGCAGGCCATTTTCGACTGGGTGTAGTGCTGCAGCTCCGGCAGCTCCCAGATCCCCGAATCCTTCTGCATCCAGCTGTCTGCGCAGCGGTTCGCCAGGTGCCCCAGCAGCCGCGAGGTGTGCAGGTCCAGCACGTGGCCCGCTTCGGTGAAGCGCGCGGCAGTGTCCAGCACATCGCCGTAGTTGCAGAGCTGGAGCTGGCCGGCCGCGTTGTTGCCGAGGCGCACCGGCTGCGCGCCCCGGTAGCCCTGCACCGGCACGTAGGTCTCTTCCGGCACCGGCGTGCCGTCCAGCCGGAAGCAGGTGCGCAGCTCGCCGCCGTTGGCTTTCAGCGCCGCCGCCAGCCAGGAGAAGGCCGCCTTACAATCCTCCAGCGCACCGAGGTAGATAAAGGATTTGATGATCATGCAGGAGTCACGTACCCAGGCGTAGCGGTAGTCGTAGTTCTTGTCATTGCCTTCACCCTCGGGCAGCGCCATGGTCGCGGCGGCCGCCAGCGCGCCGGTCGGGGAATACCAGAGGAATTTCAGCGCCAGCGCGGAGCGCAGCACCTCATCCCGGTATTTGCCCTCGTAACATAACCCGTGTGACCAGCTCCGCCAGGCCAGGTCGCTGGTCTCGATGCGCTCATCAATCCGCTCCAGGCAGGGCACCGCCAGCGGCTCATCCTCGGTGACCAGCAGCGCTGCCAGATAGCGTTCGCCCGCGTCAACCGTAAAGGTGGCGGTGACCCCCTGATCGTCACAGGCGGCCTGATCGTTGATGGCGTCCGAGGTGCGCAGCATCAGCAGCAGCGATCCGACATTCCAGACCGTGCCCTGCACGGTGTCGTGCTTCCACGGCCTGCGGCTCTCGGCCGCCGTGCCGATTTTCAGCCGCAGGGTCATCGCCACCTGCCCCTCCAGCCCTTCAATGCGGCGCGCCAGCTCATTCCACGGCAGCGGCCCTGCCAGCGTGCTGTTGACCGACTCGGTGATTTTCACCCGCCCGCCCGCCGTCTCATATAGCGTCTCCAGCACGTTGCTGTTCTCGCGGTAGTGCCGCGTCATACGGTAAGGCGCTTCCGGCAGCAGCTGGAAATAGCCGCCCTGCCCGGCGTCCAGCAGCCGGTCGAACAGTGGCGGTGAGTCCAGCCCCGGCACGCACCACCAGTCTACGGAGCCGTCCGGCGCCAGCAGCGCCACCGTCCGCCCTTCGCCGAGGGCGGTATAGTCCCCCAGGTCGCAGAACCCTTCACCGTCCCTGAATACCTCCGTACCGTGATACTTCGTCATAGGTAGATCCTTATAAGTTAAGTGAAATTCTGCTTTCCGGATGGTTCTCTCCCCTCTCACACCCGTGCCGCCCTTTACGCCCCGCCCCTGCCGGGCAGCCCCCCGCCGGTGGCGGTGTAAAAATGCGACGCTGTCAGCCCGTCACATCATTTATTTCCCCATGGTCTATGATTGTTCTTTGGACGCTGCATCCCAACGTAGAATCAACCACTTGCCAGTCTCCTTTCATCATAGTCAAGGATTGATTTCACCGAAATCGAATGCCGCGAATTGCTGTTGTGCGTACATGCTGTAAACCATGAACTTATAAATGATGTAGTGCGTAGTAATCCGTCTATTTGAAAACGAGGGAAGAATGTCAAACGATAAGCCTTTTGAAATCACTTCAGGGTCTGGCTACCAGCTTGGGGCCACTTTTGATGGCGAGGGCGTGAATTTTGCGCTTTTCTCGGCATGCGCCGAACGTGTTGAACTTTGCCTTTACGATTCAAGCGGCAAGGAGGAGATCGCCAGGCTGGATCTGCCGGAATATACCCACGAAGTCTGGCACGGCTATGTGCCGGGCCTGAAACCGGGGGCGCTTTACGGTTACCGCGTCCACGGCCCCTATGACCCGGAGAACGGCCACCGGTTTAACCCCAACAAGCTGCTGATCGACCCTTACGCGCGTGAACTGGCCGGGGATATTGAGTGGAATGAAGCACACTTTGCTTATGATTTGTTACATGAAGACAAAGATCTGACCTTCGATACCCGCGACAGCGCCCCCTTTACGCCGAAGTGCCGGGTGGTCGACCCGGCCGATAACGACTGGGACGACCCGAACCGCCCCAGCATCGCCTGGTCAGACGCGGTGGTCTATGAGACCCACGTCAAAGGCTTTACGCAGCTCAACTCTGCCGTGCCGACCACCCTGCGCGGCACCTATGAGGGCATGGGCCACCCCGCCACGGTGGACTACATCAAAAACCTCGGCATCACCTCAGTGGAGCTGCTGCCGGTGCACTGGTTCCCCGATGACCAGCACCTGCTCGACAAGGGGCTGAAAAACTTCTGGGGCTATAACAGCCTCGGCTTCTTCGCCCCGGCCTCACGCTATTACGGGCCGAACGGCATCCAGGGGTTCCGCGACATGGTGCGGGCGTTCCACGACGCGGGGATCGAGGTGATCCTCGACGTGGTCTATAACCACACGGCAGAGGGCAACGAACTCGGCCCGACCCTCTCCTTCAAAGGCATCGACAACTTCTCCTACTACCGCACGCTGCCCGACCAGCACCGCTACTACATCAACGACACCGGCACCGGGAATACGGTGAACACCTCGCACCCGCGGGTGTTGCAGATGATCATGGATTCACTGCGCTACTGGGCGGAGTCGATGCACATCGACGGGTTCCGGTTCGATCTCGGCACCATCCTCGGCCGCGAGCCGGAGGGCTTCGACCAGCGCAGCGGCTTCTTTGACGCCATGATGCAGGACCCGGTGCTCTCGAAGCTGAAGCTGATCGGCGAACCCTGGGACATCGGCCCCGGCGGCTACCAGGTGGGCGGCTTCCCGCCGGGCTGGGCGGAGTGGAACGACAAATACCGCGACACGGTGCGTGAGTACTGGAAAGGCGACAACGTCTCCTCCGATTTCGCCGCCCGCCTGCTCGGCTCCGGCGATCTCTACGACCAGCGCGGCCGCCGCCCGTGGGCCAGCGTCAACTTCATCACCGCCCATGACGGCTTCACGCTGAACGACCTGGTCTCCTACAACGAAAAACACAACGAAGACAACGGCGAGGACAACAACGACGGCCACAACGACAACCGCTCCTACAACTACGGCGCGGAAGGCCCGACAGAGGATGAAGGCATCAACGCGGTGCGCGAGCGCCAGAAGCGCAACTTCCTCGCCACGCTGCTCTTCTCCCACGGCACGCCGATGCTGCTGGCCGGTGACGAGTTCGGCCGCAGCCAGATGGGCAACAACAACGGCTACTGCCAGGACAGCGAGATCTCCTGGGTTCACTGGGACGACCTGCCGGAGAGCGCCCATGCGCTGCGCGAGTTCACCCGTCAGCTGATTGCGCTGCGCAAAACGCAGCCGCTGCTGCGCCGTGAAAGCTGGCGCGACGGCATGGAGATCAAGTGGTTCAATGCGGGCGGCGGCTTCCAGACGCCCGAGCAGTGGGATGAGGGCACCACGCTCGGGGTCTACATCGGCCGCGCCGACCTTCAGCCGCAAGAGGGCCTCTGGCACGATGTGCTGATGCTGATCAACCCGTTTGAAGGCAACGTGCCGTTCCGCATCCCGCAGTTCGGCGAGGGCGGCTGGGTGCTGGAGCTGACCACCTCCGACACCCCGCAACAGGGGCTGGTCATCACCCAGGAGAAGGACTTCGAACTGGAAGGGCGCAGCATTGCGCTGTTCAGAAGGCCGTAAGGGAACGTGACACAGGGGGCGCTGCCCCCTGTTATTTTCACCGGGTAAGGATGTTCAGACCATAAGGTTCCTATTAATTTGCTTATATTTATTTAATACGCAATGTAAAATAAAAATGCCTTTTATCACCTCCCTTTTTCAGTATAATTCCCGTGAACACATATCTATTACCCACCTATTTAGTTGGGTTTTCTGCAAGGATCAGCAATGACCAACCTGATAAAAAAAGCGGCCAGGGTGGCGGGCTTTGTGCTGTGCATGGCGTATAGTTTCGCATTAGGGAAATATGCCGTTTTCCCCTATGAATATATTTATGAGCTGAAGCATACCTATTTTACCCGCGACCAGGTACAGACTGAGCGTAACCCGATGTATTTATATAAACGCGCGATGCACCGCACCTTTCCCGGCAAGGGGGATGTGGTGATGGTCGGGGACAGCCTGACAGATAACGCGCGCTGGGAGGATATGTTCCCCGATGCAAAAATCGTTAACCGCGGTATTGCCGGTGATGACACCACGGGCGTACTGGCGCGCATCGACACCCTGATCGCCACCGGGGCGAAAAAAGCCTTTATTATGCTCGGCACCAATGATATTGACCGCGGAATGAGTGCAGAAGGCATTGTGAATAATATCGGGAATATTGCCGGCCAGCTCAATGAAGCCGGTATGGAGATTATCATCGAGTCAACGCTGCGTTCAGGCAAACGCTACCACCAGAAAAACAGCATGATTAATGAAATTAACCGCCAGTTAGCGATATTGTGCAAAGCACGCAACTATCACTACGTTGACATTAATCAGGCCCTGGCCGCCTCAGGATTACTTAACCCGGAATATTCCCTGGATGACACCCATATTAACCATAAAGGCTATGCAGCCTGGCGTCAGGAAATAGCCGGTTTCTTCTGAGATAAGAGAATCCGGCGGCGGGAAGGAGGGCATAGTGCGCGGCTCAGAAGGCCGTAAACGCCCCTGAGTCAGGCAAGCGGGAGCAGGCGGCTTTCAGCATGTCGATAAACTCGCGCAGCCCCTGCGGGATCTGCCGGTGGCCGGGGTAGTAGAGGTGCAGCGCCGGCCCGATGGGTGCCCAGTCGGGCAGCACCACGGTTAACGCCCCCCGCCGGACGTACTCCGCCACCCGCTGCTCCAGGCAATACATTATCCCGGCATCCGCCAGTGCCAGCTCAATGCCCAGCGTGGTCTCATTGACGCAGATCTGCCCCGGCACATCGATGGCGCGGCGATCGTCGCCTTGCTGAAACTCCCAGCGGTAAATGGTGCCCTGCCCGGTTCTGATCTGAATGCAGGCGTGCGTTTTCAGATCCTCCGGCATCACCGGCCGCGGTTTGCGGTACAGGTAACGCGGGGAGGCCACCGCTACCCAGCGCAGATCCGGCCCCAGCCGCACGGCGACGAAATCCTCAGGCACCGTTCCACCAAACCGGATTCCGGCATCAAACCCGGCCGACACGATGTCGACCATTTTGTCATCCACCGCGATTTCGACCTCCACGTCGGGATAGGCAGCCAGAAAATCAGGCAGTACGCGGGCCAGCAGCAGCCGGGCACCGTCACACAGCGCGTTAATCCGCAGGCGGCCTGCCGGGCGGCCCCGGTAGTGGTTTAACGCCTCCAACGCCTCCCCAATCTCATTGAAGCCGACCTCCAGACGCAGCGCGAGGCCCGCACCGGCCTCCGTCGGCGCGACGGTGCGGCTGGTGCGGTTGAGCAGCCGCACACCCAGGCGCGTCTCCAGGTTACGGATGGCGTGGCTGAGGGCCGAGGTCGTGATGCCCAGCTCAACGGCCGCCAGGGTAAAACTGCGCAGGCGTTCGACGGTGCGGAAGGCATTGAGGTCAGCCAGATCTTTTCGGGTGAGTCTGGCGATGGGTCTGGCTGGCATAAAAGGGTCTCATGAGGGTTGGAAAGCGGCAGTGAAGGGCAAAAATGCATGATGTAGTGCGGTGTAACCCGCTGTTTTAGTGCAGTTCACCGCCGCTGTCCACGGTTTTTACCCGGCGCGCCGGTGCGCCGGGCAACGCGTCAGGGTTATCAGGAAGATTTTTTCGTGGCAGAACCGGGCTCAGAGATAATCCGGTGGCGCTGGGCTTTTTGCGACTCACCCTGCATACGGTTAAGAATGTCGCCTTCCCATTCTGCCTCGTCATCGCCGTAGACATACTCATGGCCGCTCATCAGGGCATACCAGGCACGCTCCGCCACCTCAGCCGGGTTGGTTTTCTGCTTCGCCCCGACCGTGGTGTCGGCCTGCCCGGCATTTTTGAAGAAATTGGTTTCCGTGGCCCCCGGCATCAACAGGGTCATCTTCAGCCCGGTGCCTTTCAGCTCATTGCGGATAGCCCAGAAAAAGGAGTTCACAAAGGCTTTGGTGGCACCGTAAATCGCCTCAAACGGGATCGGCGCAGTGCCGGACACCGACGAGGTCATCAGCACCTGCCCCTCACCGCGGGCGATCATATCCGGCAGGAAGAGTTTTGACAGATGCACATACGCATCGACATTCAGGCGGATTAACTGCAGCTCTTTCGCCAGTTCAGTACCGCCGATAAAACGGCCGCCCAGCCCCTGCCCGGCGTTAATGATCAGGGCATCGATCACCAGGCCCGCGTCATCGACCCGTTTTTTCAGGCGTTCAATCTCATCGTAGTGGCTTAAATCCGCCGGGAAGGCGTGAACCTGGCCGCCATAACGGCGCAATTCCTCACAGGCGTGTTCGAGTTTTTCCGGGTTTCTGGCTACCGCGACCACATCGTAATGGTTCTTTGCAAACATCTTGGCAATTTCAAACCCGATGCCGTTTGACGCCCCGGTAATAAAAGCAAGTTTTTGGCTCATGCGTTCTCTCTCTTTTTGGAAAATAAATAAGCTGTTTTAACGATAGCAGCCATTTCAGCGCCACCGCGCAAAGGAGAACGCCCAGCAAGGCTATTTTGGCAAAAAATCTAAAAATATGACATTAATTCAATCAGTTAAAAATCATTACTTAAATTCAATAGAGTGTTGAATATAATACAACACTGACTGTCTGCTGATATTCATCATAATCACGCCGTCGCCGGGAACAGTCGGCACGGCATAATCTTTTACCGCCCCTGTTTTTGCAGGTGACGTGGTTAATCTACAACCAGCCCCCTATTTTTTCGGGATTTTAAACGTTCTTGCCTGCTCCCGCCTTACCTCTTGAATATCTGCCTTCACACCGCATGAAGTGAGAAAGCGATCGCTTTTACGATAATCCTCTTTTCCTGCCCTCTCCAGGTGAGACAGGCCTCTGCAATCTCTTTTATCTCAGAAAATACCGGCTGGTATTGTTTTCCTGAGTCACCAAAATACTCTTTTTCATTGACTGCCGTAGTAAGCCAGTCAAGCCGCGTTTCAAAAAATTCATTTGGCGAAATTTTGTAATGCTGCGTCCAGACCAAATAAACCCATCCTTCCAAAGGATATGTTGCATCAAGTGTTTTAGAGAGTTTTTTACACAAACTATATATAGAAGAACCAAATTTAGATTTAGAAACCGGGTAGATGACCTTTACTTCAATATGTTTCTCAATAACCGGCGCATCCGTTTCACCGGAGGAATAGAGCGTTAAATCACGTTTTTCATCTTCATTATAGAGAAAGACCTCGCCGCCCGAGAGAGACTGCAACCCCTTTTCCCCGGTGTTAATAATGTGGCAAATCTCCGTGCATAACCATAGCTCACAGGCCGAGTAATTAAAGCGCGGGAAGTAATGGTCTGAATGACGGTTTAATGTGTCAGAAGAAGAATTAAACAGAGAAAAGGGGGTATTCACATCGTGTAAGTCGATCATCTCTATCCTTGCTGTATAAAATCAATACGCTTTGTCGCGGCGCTGCAGGCGTGCAGATAAAATGCGGTGCGGGTATCGTGAGCGCCACGACAGAATGGGCCAAGGGTTATCGGCAGATGTTGATGATTATTTAGGGCTTCGATGAAAACTTCAAAAAACGGCTATCACGCGCTATTTACCTGCCAGGGCATTAATAATATGCGCGTGTTTCTTTTGGGTTTTGGCTTTGGTTTGTTCAAAGGTGAGCCTTTTAACGCTTTTTGCTGTAATGCGATCCCGCATTAATTCCTTTTCTCCCGCTGTTTCACCATGTTCTTGTTTAATCGCGGAAACTGCGGCTGCCCGTAACACCAGATCCGGTTTGCCCGGCTGGGTAAGGGTGACAGCGTTGCCTTGCCTTAATAAATCCAGTACCTCAGCCAGTTCATCACGCAGTCTGGTCTCTCTCACGGTTATCATCGCGCACCTCCTTTCAGCATTTACTTTTCTGCCCGCCAACCCTTATCAGGTCAGCAGGCATCTAAGCAAATTACCAGCGCTGATGCACCCAGGGGGCGATCTGCGTCTGGTAGATGTCGCGCAGGGCGGCGAGGGTTTCGTCATCCAGCGCCGGTAGGGTGCTGGCGCGGGCGTTGGTGGCGGCCTGCTGGGCGTTTTTGGCCCCGGGGATTACCACCGTTACCGCCTGCTCCATCAGGATCCAGCGCAGGGCGAACTCAGCCATGCTCGCGTCTCCCGGGACATAGCGGCGGATCGCCTCTACCGCCTCCAGCGCCACCTCAAAGGGTACGCCGGAGAAGGTTTCGCCTTTATCAAAGGCTTCGCCGTTGCGGTTAAAGGCGCGGTGATCGTCTGCGGAGAAGGCCGTGTCGGCGCGCATTTTGCCGGTGAGCAGGCCGGACGCCAGCGGCACCCGGGCGATGATGCTGACCTTGCGTTTTTGCGCTTCGCGGAAGAACAGCGCCGCCGGGCGCTGCCGGAACAGGTTGTAGATGATCTGCACCGAAGAGACGTTAGGGTACTCAATCGCCTTCAGCCCCTCTTCGATCTTCTCCACCGAAACGCCATAGGCGCGGATTTTCCCGGCGGCGACCATCTCATCCAGGATGCC
The DNA here is from genome assembly GCF_002858715.1 of Chimaeribacter coloradensis. Lineage (GTDB taxonomy): Bacteria > Pseudomonadota > Gammaproteobacteria > Enterobacterales > Enterobacteriaceae > Chimaeribacter > Chimaeribacter coloradensis. The sequence goes on from NZ_PJZH01000006.1 coordinate 103,423, forward strand.
GAACACCTCCGGCTGGTAGTAGACCTCGGTAGGCGGGCAGTGAAGCTGCACCAGATCCAGCGTCTCCCGCTGCAAATTCTCCCGTGAGCGATCCACAAAGGCGTTGAGGTTCTGCGCGTTATAGCCGCTGGCTACATGCGGGCTGAGCCGCCGCCCCGCTTTGGTGGCGATAAACGGGCTGGCATCCCCGCGTTCGCGCAGCACCTCGGCGATGATTTTCTCTGAGCGGCCATCGCCATACACATCCGCGGTGTCGATAAAGGTGATACCGGCGTCCAGCGCGGCATGCAGCGCCTGTTTCGCATCCGCGTGGGAGACTTCCCCCCAGGTGCCGCCTATCGCCCAGGCCCCGAAGCCCACTTCTGACACACTGCGTGCGGTTTTGCCGAATTCTCTCTGTTTCAACGGTTATTCTCCCGATCACTGGCCGCTACCCGGCCCGGTGTTATGCCTCTGCGCGGGGCGTCTGTTTTTCGCCCCTATCACACCATAGCGGATTACGGCGCGATGTTAACCACCGTGCACCGGTTTGTGATCCGGCACACTGCCGAGCACCGCACAAATGCGGTGGGCGATGTGGTGCACATGGGTCTCCAGCGCGAAGTGGCCGGTGTCCAGCAGCTCAACCACCGCGTTGGGGTTATCCCGTTGGTAGGCATAGGCTCCCGGCGGGATAAAGAACGGGTCGTGCTCGCCCCAGATAATCAGCGACGGTAGCCGGGCCTGACGGAAAAAGGCCTGAAACTCAGGGTAGCGCGTCAGGTTAGTGGCGTAGTCCAGGAACAGATCCAGCTGAATCTCTTTGTTGCCGGGGCGATCCATCAGCAGGGTATCGAGGTAGTAGCCCTCCGGGGCGACGCTTTCAGGGTCTTTCACGCCGTGCAGGTATTGCCACTTCGTGCCTTCCAGCGTCAGCATCGCGTCACTCATTATTTGGCGGTTCTCCTCAGAGGGATCGGCCCAGTAGGCACGCACCGGTGCCCACGCCTCCCCCAGCCCCTCCAGATAGGCGTTGCCGTTCTGGGAAACCAGCCCGGTGACCCGCTCCGGGTATTTCAACGCCAGCCGCAACCCTACCGGCGCGCCATAGTCAAACACATAGAGCGCATAGCGGGTCAGCCCCACCACATCGACAAAGGCGGCGAGCGTTTCCGCCAGCGTGTCAAACCGGTAGAGGTAGTTGCGCGCCGCCGGGACGACGGTAAACCCGAAGCCGGGCAGGTCCGGTGCCACCAGGTGGAAGCGGTCTGCCAGCAGCGGGATCAACGCGCGGAACTGGTGCGACGAACTGGGGAAACCGTGCAGCAACAGCAGCGTCGGGTTGGCCGGGTCACCGGCTTCACGGTAAAAAACCTCAACGCCATCAGCATCAGCAACGTGGTAACGCACGGGGAAAGCGGGGGATGGGGTCATCATCTGGCTCCGGTAACGGTTAAAGTGATTTTTACAGGTTACACCCTCAGTATGGCGGCATCTTGTAACCTGTCAATAACCAATTTAATGGTTACACCGCGCCACCTGTAACTGTTCAAAGCATTTTTTATCGGTTACAGTAAATACCCTGTGTCACCCCTGAGGATAATGATGTCTCTTTCACCCGATACCCGTGGGCCGTGGTTTTTGGCTGACCACGGCGCGCTTGATTTTATCAATACCGTGGCCCAGGCCGGGGGGCAGCCCCACGATTTCTGGCAGTCGGATGAGGATGTCCGCGCCTGGCTGGTGCAGGCCGGGTTGAGCACCGGCGCGGGCGCAGAGGGTGCCCCTGGTGAGTTGCTGCATGAAGCGCGGCAGTTGCGTGACACCGTCCGGGCGCTGGTGGCAGCGAAAAAAGCGGGCGACCCGGTGGACGTCACACCGCTGAACCGGGCGCTGACTGCGGCCGGGGGCTGTAACCAACTGGTGGCCGGTGAGAGCGGCGTGCTGCACATCACGCGCGTCTACGCCGGGCACGCCCCGGCCCAACAGCTGGGGCCGGTGGCGGAACTGGCGGCCTCACTGCTGGCGGACGCGCATTTTGAGCGGGTGCGGGAGTGCGAACACCCGGCGTGCAGCCTGTGGTTCTACGACACCACCAAGGCGCACCGCCGCCGCTGGTGCAGCATGGCGCTGTGCGGCAACCGCGCCAAAGTGGCCCGCTTCCGCCGCCAGCAAAAATAACGGCGCACCCTGCCGCCTGTATGCCGTTCAGCCAGCCGCGCGGATTTCCCGCGGGCAGGCTTCGCAACCCGCCGGGCGTAGGGTATAGTCCGTTTTTTTCTGGAGGAACCATGCTGACCCATTCAACCACCCGTCTTAACAAATACATCAGCGAGAGCGGTATCTGCTCCCGCCGCGAAGCCGACCGTTACATTGAACAGGGGCTGGTGTTAATCAACGGCAAACGGGCCGCAATTGGCGATCAGGTCTCTGCCGGAGATGTGGTGAAGGTGAACGGTCAGCTGATTGAGCCGCGCAACGAAGAGGATCTGGTGCTTATCGCGCTGAACAAGCCGGTCGGGATTGTCAGCACCACCGAAGAGGGCGAGCAGGACAACATCGTCGATTTTGTTAACCACAGCAAACGCGTTTTCCCGATCGGCCGTCTGGACAAAGAGTCCCAGGGGCTGATCCTGCTGACCAACCACGGCGATCTGGTCAACAAGATCCTGCGGGCCGGTAACGACCACGAAAAAGAGTATCTGGTGACGGTGAACAAACCGATCACCGACGAGTTTATCCGCGGCATGGGTGCCGGGGTGCCGATGATGGGCACCGTCACCAAAAAGTGCAAAGTGAAGAAAGAGGCACCGCTGGTGTTCCGCATCACCCTGGTGCAGGGGCTTAACCGCCAGATCCGCCGCATGTGCCAGCATTTTGGTTATGAAGTCACCAAACTCGAGCGCACCCGCATCATGAACATCAGCCTGAAGGGGCTGCCGCAGGGCGAATGGCGCGATTTGACCGATGACGAGCTGATCGACCTCTTCAAGCTGCTTGAGAACTCCACCTCGGAAGATAAGTCCGCGAAAAAGGCCCCGGCCAAACCGCAGGGCATGAAAAAACCGGCCTCCGGTGCGGCGAAAGGCGCAGCGAAAGGCGGGGAAAAATCCGCCGCCCCGGCCGGGCGCAAGCGCTTCACCCAGCCGGGCCGCAAGAAAAAAGGGCGCTGATCCCGTGCCGCCCTCCCCCACATCACAGAGAAGGACGCTGCTATGTTCAGAGGTTTAAGTGCATTTCCCCTGACACCCTGTACGCCGGAAGGCATTGATGACGCCGGGTTCCTGCGCATTCTGGAACGGCTGGTCAGCGCCGGGGTCGGTTCGCTGGGGGTGCTTGGGTCAACCGGGAGTTACGCCTACCTCACCCGCGAACAGCGGAAACGGGTGGCGGCGCTGGCGAAACAACAGGCCGGGGCGATCCCGGTGATGGTGTCGATCGGGGCGGTCGGCACCGCGCAGGTGTTGCAGCTGGCAGAGGATGCCCAGCACGCAGGCGCGGATGCACTGCTGCTCCCGGCGATGAGCTACCAGACCCTCACAGACGACGAGGTGTTCGGCCTGTTCGAAACGGTGTCACGCCACGTCTCCGTGCCGGTGTGTGTCTATGACAACCCCGGCACCACCCGTTTCACCTTCTCTGACGATCTGCATGGCCGCATCGCCGCGCTGCCGCGCATCGGCTCCATCAAGATCCCCGGCGTACCCGCGGACGCCGCGGCGGCCCATGCCCGCGTGCAGCAGCTGCGCGGGAAGATCCCGGCAGGCGTGACACTGGGGGTCAGCGGCGATGCCTTCGCCGGTCTTGGCCTGAACGCGGGCTGTGAGGTCTGGTATTCCGTGTGTGGCGGGCTGTTCCCCCATACGGCGAAAGCGATCACCGACGCGGCGGCACGCGGTGACCACGCACGCGTGACCCAGCTCACTGAACGCCTCGCGCCGCTGTGGGCGCTGTTCCGGCAACATGGCGGCAGCATCCGGGTGATGGCGGCAGCGGCGGGGGTTCTGGGGCTGACCCAGGTAGATTGTTTGCCCCGCCCGCTGCTGCCGTTGCCGGAAGCGCACTGTGCCGCTGTTGCTGCGGTGATTGAGGAACTGGGACTCGAGTAAGCCCCTTCCCCCTGCTCCCCGGCCTTTCGGGTTCTGCCCGCCGGGGCAGAGCCGCTCAGCATTCACTGCCCGGCCGGGCGGGTGCGGTCCCATCTTATTTTGCTGAACCTCTCTGAGCCAGTGTGATTAAAGAAGTGCACGCCAGCAGAGCCTGGCTACGGGCTAACGGGGAATACCATAGTCTTTTCTGAGCTTGTCGGCACCGGCAAAGTGCGCGTTGATTTCATCAAGTCGCTTGTCCGATACAGTGCCTCCCATGCCTTCTATCAGACTTAACAACGGGGTGGGTTCGCCCGCCGCGCCCCACTGGCCTTCCGGGATCTCAGTCAGGTGTACCCAGATGCCTGTGCCGTCATCTGCGGGTGATATCTCCAGCGCGGCGCGAATATCTGCGGTGACGTCTGCGATTGCCCGTAATTTCAATTCTGCGTTCATAAAGCCTTCAGGTGCGATGATCCGGGCAAGGCACAGGGTTCTGCCGCGCCGGTAAGTCTCATCAAAACGGCCCCCGATGGCCCAGTCTCCGGCAGAAATAACCCGAAACCAGGCCCAGTCCCGGGTGCACGCAGCATCCGTGGGGCCCCCGATTTCGATATTCAGCAGGGTATCGGACAGCGCCTGAGCCAGGGCCGCTTTTTTTTCATCGGGAATCGCTTCCCGCGTTGTGATTTCGATAAAGGGCATTTTAATTTCCTCCGGGTTGAGAGATCTGAACAGGTCAGGGATGAACTTAAACCTGCTTACTGGGTAATGTTTCCTTTCCCCATCCCGCCCGGAGGGTGCATCCGGTCAGAATGAGGCAGTACAGGAGGAGGCCTGCGGCGATGAGGGCATACAGCCAAGCCACGGATCCCACCAGCGGGAGAATGAACCACCCGCCTGCGGCAACCAGTAAAAAGCGGGCTATGCCACCGATAACGGGCCAGAAGAGGGTGCCTGCCCCCTGATTGGCAAAATAGAGCGCAAAGCCAAAACCATACAGCCCGTAGAAGGGGCCAACGATGCGCAGATAGGTCGAGCCGGCCGCGATCATCTCTGGGCCGGAGCTGAAAATATGCAGCCAGAGGCCCGGCGCCAGGGCTGCTGTCAGGCCCATGATTTCAGCCATCAGAAAGCAGATGCCGGCACCGGTGAAGGCGATAACGCGCGCCCGGTGGCGATGGCCGGCGCCGGTGTTCATGCCCACCATCGAGACCAGCGTGCCGCCCACGCCAAATACCAGCGGGACCAGCAGATATTCGAGGCGCGCACCGGTACCAAAGCCGGCGACCTCAGCCGGGCCGAAGCGATGGCCGATAAGCGCGGTAGCAGAGGCAATGGTGGCATTGGTTACCACGGATGACAGCGCGGCCAGGGTGCCGACGCGCATGATCTGAGTGAAGATATTCCGGTGCAGCGGCACCCACTTAAAGCGCGCCGCGTTGCGGCCGCTCAGAATGTACCCGCCGAAAAAAAGCGTGCTGCAGAAGTAGTAAACCAGCAGCGCTACGCCGCCGCCGGCCACGCCAATCGCCGGGAAGGGGCCTGTCCCGAAAATCAGCATGGGTGAAAGCGGGATAAGAATGACCACGCCACCGCAGATGCCGATGGCCGGGATCATCAGATTGCCCGTCCCCCGGATCACGGAGGCCAGACCGTTCATAAGCCAGAGCAGCGGCATGCCGGCAAACACGATATTGGAATATGTCAGGGCTGCTTTCAGAGAGGCGCCCTGTCCCCCGAGCACACGATAAATATCACTGCCGAACAGCAGAATAACCGCTGCACTCGCCACACCGAGCGTGCCGCAGAGCACAACCGCATGAAGCACGAGGGCGTGGGCCTCTTCTGTGCGGTTGGCACCGATCGCGCGCGAAATAGCGGAGGAGATGCCGCCGCCGAAGGCGCCGCCGGAGAGGGTATGCATCAGCATAAGAACGGGAAACACAATGGCCATGGCCGCGAGCACATCCGTGCCCAGACGGGACAGATACCAGGTTTCAATCAGACCGGTGGAAGCCTGGGCGACCTGAATGATGACGTTGGGCCAGGACAGGCGGAACACCGTGGAAAAGATGGGGCCTTCCAGCAGCATTTTTCGCCGCCGCGTATGGGAATCGGGGAGGGGCGGAAGGGCATTTTCCCCTGGCAGCTGTTCTGCATCATTTGCGCTCATGTATTTATACTCCCGGTAGAGCTGTTAAAAAAAGTAATTACAAACAGCATCCTGCATTTGAGCTACTGGTAGGTCAATATCTATTTTTGTATTTGACCTACCAGTAGCTCAAATGATAGCGTGCAATTTTCGGGCGTGGTTCCGTTTTTGGAGATGTCACAGGAATGAATGAACGTAATGTACTTTTACCGGTTCGGATGAACGCATTTAATCACTGCCTTTCACAGGCGGTTGAAGGCGGCGTGGCACCGGGCATTGTGGCGATGGCCGCCACGCCAAAGGGCGTGATTTATGAAGGCGCGGCGGGGCTGGCAGGTCTTGAGAGCTCAGCGGCCATGACGCCCGACACCCTTTTCTGGATCCTCTCCATGACCAAAGCGGTGACTGCGGTCGCCTGCATGCAGCTGGTTGAGCAGGGCAGACTTCACGTTGACCAGCCGGCCTCTGACTTTATCCCTGAACTGGCGGCACCACAGGTGCTGGAGGGCTTTTCACCGGCGGGTGTGCCTCTTCTGCGCCCGGCGAAACGGCCGATCACGGTCCGGCATCTTCTTACCCATACCTCTGGCTATACCTACTCGCTCTGGAGTAAAACACTGGCCCGTTATGAAGAGGTGACGGGAACACCCATTGTTTTTTCCGGCAGGAAAGAGGCCTTAAGCGTGCCGCTGGAATTCGATCCGGGCGATCGCTGGCAGTACGGAATGTCGATTGAGTGGGTGGGCAGACTGGTTGAAGCCATCAGCGGACAGACGCTGGAGGATTACTTCCGCGACAACATTTTCACGCCTCTTGGCATGCATGACACCGGCTTTATTATCAGCGATGAACAGCGTGCCCGGACCGCAACGGCTTCCCAGCGCGAAGCCGATGGCTCTCTGACCTCTGCCCCCTATGAGTCGCCGCAGCAGACCGATTTCGCGCTGGCGGGCACCGGCCTCTTCAGCACACCGCGCAACTATATGGCTTTTCTGCAGATGCTGCTCAGTGAAGGCAGCCTGAATGGTGTTAAAATACTGGATCCCGAAACGGTTTCCGTAATGATGAGTAATCAGATCGGTGAAATGAATGTCGCAGAGATGGTCAGTCCGCATCCTGCCCGATCAAAGAATTTCGACCTCTTCCCGGGTATGCCGCACAAGTGGGGTTTTTCATTCGACATTAATACGCAGCCGGGTCCTTACGGCCGCAGCGCGGGCAGCGCAGCCTGGGCCGGCGCGATGAACACGCATTATTGGATCGACCCGGTGACAAAAGTGACCGGTGCCCTTTTCACTCAGATTTGGCCATTTTACGATGACCAGGTTATTGCACTGTTTAATAAGTTTGAGCAGACGCTGTATCAGGAATTGCATAAAAACTGATCCGTCGGCTCTTTGTAAGGAATTTCCATATGCCAAGATCACCGAAGCGTGAAAAACTGCTGGAAGCGACAAAAGAGCTTCTCTGGGAAGTAGGATTCGAGGCAATGTCGCCACGTGATATCCAGGAGCGAAGCGCGGCCAGGCCTGGCAGCCTTTATCACCATTTTGCCTCGAAGCTCGCCCTTGCCGGGGAGGCAATGAATGAAATCGCTGAAAGTGATATCGCCCGTATCAACGCTTTCTTCAATCAAGACGGGCCACCGCTTGAAATCGTCCAGCGCTATCTTCAGCTTAAGCGGGACAGCGTGCGGGGATGCCGTTTCGGACGCCTGGTAAATGAAGCGTCCATTGTGCACGATGAGCTGCGCGACCCGGTCAACGCCTTTTTTGATGCTATACAGGCTAATCTGATCAGGAAACTGACACAGGCCAGGGATGAGGGGGCCTTGCCCGCGCGCGTGAACCCTGAAAACCTGGCAATTTCGCTGTTGGCTCTGATGCAGGGAGGCGCGGTACTTGCCCGGGCCTATCAGAACGAAGAAATGTACCTGAGAGCGATTGACGGTGCTGTTTCATTACTGCATGAATCAACGTCATAACTATGAATATGTCGCTGGTTGGATCGCCCTGGAAGTGCATTCTTCGCTCTCTGCCGCAGGGCTTGCGGCTGCATTTTCCGCTGCACTTGCATGGATTGGCATAAGCTGGAATGCCGTGGCCGGCTTTATTTTTGTAACCATAGAAACCCCCATGCGGGCGACAAAGGCAATCCGCACTCTGCGGGTCGGCTGCCACCCTGGGCTGGCATGCCGTGCACAGACCCTTTCTGAATGCCCGGATCTGAGTGGCAGGAAGAATTCATTAAAATAAATTGCACGTCCGCTCCTGGCTCAAAGCGGACATGAGGAGGAAGGAAAATCCCTTGTGAGCCAAAAATCGAAATTTATAAGGCGTCACTCGAATTGGGTTGGTTATATCTGTCGGAAAAAGGTTAACGCTGGCTTCAGGAAGAAAAGCACCTTTATAAAAGTGACTTATCCGTCTGCCTGATGTTTAGATTTTTAAGCGAGGCGTTAACCTGTATTCCGGTAGCAGTGCTATGTAAAGGTTCTGGCTTTACAGATTAAAGGACCTCTTCCGACAGCATTCGTCCCTGACTGAAACTCCACTCGCCGGCAGTATTAAACTGAATGATGACCATGACATCGTCCGGATGAATATCCAGGCATTGCGATAATCTTCCGCACAGCGAGCGGCACAGACTCTGCTTCTGTTGCTGTGAGCGAGGCTTGCCGGCAATGATGAGAAACTGCATAAAGTTATGAGTTCGCCCGCCGGTTTTGTAGTGGCTGTCAAATACCCTCAGCCGTGACGGCAGTTCTTCAAATGCCTGAAAGCGATCGCCGTGTGGAACGGCAAACTCATCTTCCAGGCTCTGCTGAAGGATGTCGGATATCAGCTTTATCTGCGCGTCGCTATAACCCTGACGCAAAATGATACGCGTAAAAGGCATGATGGCTACTCCACGTCCAGACAGTTCAGGGCTGAGACCGCTGCCGGCCAGCCTGCATAAAATGCCAGGTGGGTAAACGCTTCTATCAGTTCATCCTTTGTCAGGCCATTTTGTTGTGCAAAGTTAATATGCCACGGTAATTGTTGCACGCTGCCGAGTGCCGTCAGCGCACCTAATGTAATGAGGCTACGCTCGCGAGGTGAAAGAGCGTTCCGCGTCCAGATATCCTCAAAGAGCACCCGGTTTGTCAGTTCGGCCAGCTTCGGCGCAATGTGTTCAAGCGTTTCACGATCAAGAGATGTATGCATAAGTGTTCTCCTTATTGACTGAAAAGTCAGAATAGAGAAATAATTCCATCCCGAAAATCAACTTATACGCGATCATTAATCCTTAAAGCCGGGACGATTATGGAAAGGAAATTACAGGCGCTCGATCTTGATGCGCTACGCGGCTTTGTTACTGGCATTGATTGCGGTAGTTTTGCGCTCGCGTCAGCCAGACTTTGTCGTTCAACCTCTGCAATAAGCGCACAACTGAAAAAACTGGAGCAGCAGTGTGGCTCTAAGCTGGTAACGAAAAGCGGGCGTCACCTGATACTGACGCATGAAGGTGAAATAATGATGGGCTACGCCCGCCGGTTACTGGCTTTGAATGATGAAGCGCAACGCGCGTTAAAAGGTGAACTCTTAAGTGGGGAAATCCGCATCGGGATGCAGGAGGATTTTGGGGAGTCCCTTATGCCCGGCATTCTGAGTGAATTCAAACACCATTATCCGGAGCTACGGATTATTGCCCGGGTGGCCCGCAATCAGGAACTGCTTAATGCGCTCGACAGCGGCGACCTCGATATGGCACTGCTATGGCGGCCGGAACATGTGCAGCGGAAAGCTGCACTTATCCGCCAGTTTCAACTGGAGTGGATACACCACCCGGAATTTGATATCAGCGCACTACTGAGGCTGGGGGAACCGCTGCCGCTTATCATGTTTGATAGCCCCTGCCTCATGCGTTCACGCGCCACTGACTGCCTGGACCGGGCGGGTATACCCTGGCGAATAGTCTTTATCAGCCATAGTCTTAGTGGTATTTGGGCCGCTGTTCAGGCCGGTCTGGGGGTTACCGTGCGCACGCGGATTGGAATGCCGCATAACCTCTGTGTAGCGGGAAGCATTCTGCCACAACCTGAATCGCTAGGCGTTACCCTGGAACAGGTAAGAAAAAATGAGGCAGAAAATGATGGGCTCGCAAGGCTGGGACAGTTGATGAAAAAAGCACTGCTCAGCATATAGTCGTTTCCATCGGTATAAGTACGCCTGGCGACAATCAATTTACTAAAAAATGTTTTATCGGATAACCATGTCCGCTTTTGGCACGGAGCGGACTGACACGCAAACCAAAGTCCGCTATGAGCGAAAAGCGGACGTGCCCGGTATACCTGGACGCGATTGAGAGCACAACTTTTAACAATCCTTTTAGAAGAAGTAAAAATTGCTAAAGAGATGGGGAGGTTTAATGTGGAAAGATAATTACATGGTTTTAACGATAGCCATAACGAAACCATCCCATCCCTTTTCACCCACGGTCTGTATTGCTGTGGCCTCAAGTCGTTTATCCTCAGAGATCATCTGAATAAATTCGCGTAGACCTTTTACGTTAGGATCTTCACTCTCAGAATCGAGCACACTACCGCCGCGCACTGTGTTATCACCTACGATAACAGTGCCCTGATGCGACAGTCTGATTGCCCATTCCAGATAATGAGGGTTATTCACTTTATCGGCATCGATAAAAATTAAGTCAAAAGGTGCTTCAAGTATGGGTAAGACATCAAGTGCAGCGCCTGTGTACAGCTTAACGCGATCAGTCAGCCCCGCATTTTTTATATTCTGGCGGGCAACCTCTGCATGATGCTCACTGAACTCAATGGTCGTCACAGTTCCATGTTGGGGCACAGCTTTGGCCATCCAGATAGTGCTGTAACCTCCAAGCGTGCCTATTTCAAGAACGCGCACAGCGCGCGACATTTGAATGAATAAGGACAGCATTTTCCCTTGCAAAGCAGACACATCGTGTGGTGGTAGTCCCTGCTCTGAGTTATTAGCAAGAGCGTAATTCAACTCAGGTTCTTCCGGAGCGAGCTTTTCAGAAAACCAGGCATCTACCTGCGCCCATTTATCAGAATCTTGCGAGGGATAATCAGGGATTCGCATATGAAATCTATTCTTCTTAAAAGACCATGTGAGAGTTTAAAAGCTATTTGTTACGGCTGTTATTATGTCCATCCTAGCCTGAAGATTGAAACTTGCAACGACCGCTTCTGGCACAAAGCAGACATTCGCATACAACACATGCAAAATCCCTTAAGGTAACGAGTGGCAACACACAGGCCACCATTCTCATTGAGCGCCCCGAGCCGCTGTGGGCGCTGTTCCAGCAATAAGGTGGCAGCATCCAGATGCCACCGTTGTCATAAATACACTATGCCGCCGTCGCTACGGTGATTGACGCATTACTCCCCCTCTTCCCCCGGCCCTTTCGGTTCCGCCCGTTGGGCGCAGAGCTGGTCGAGCATCCACTGCCCGGCCGGGCCGGGGGGGCGGGTGCGGTTCCAGACGGCATCCACGTTAATCTGCTGCGGCCAGCCGGCGACCGGCAGTTCCCGCAACAGATCATGGCCGAACTGTGCCACCAGCCAGCGCGGCAACTCCGCCCAGCCGAAGCCCTGTTCCGCCATCTCCAGTAACAGCAGGTAGGAAGGGGCAGACCAGACGCGCCCGGTGGCCTGCGGGCGGTCGTTATGCTGCCAGGTGTTGAGGCGCAACTGGCGCAGCGGCCTCAGGTCATTCAGGGTGACCTGCGCCCGCCCCGCCAGCGGGTGCGCATGATGCAGCCAGATGGCGATTTCAGGCTTTATCTGCAACCGCGACAGCGCAATCTCGCCCGGCAGCCGCGGCTGGCTGCGGATCACCCCGAGGTGCGCCCGCCCCTGTTGCAGCAGGGCGATCACATCCTCATCCTCGGCAATCATGCATTCGAACTCAATGTCCGGGAAGCGCTCGGAAAAACGGTTAAGCAGCTGCTCATGGTGGTCAGCCTGCCAGAAGTCCGAGATCGCCATGCTGAGTCGCGGCTCAACGTGGCTGGCGAGCCGTATCGCCAGTTCATCCAGCCGTTGGCTGGCCTGAAGGATCTCCTGCGCCTGCGCCAGTACCCGCTGGCCCGCCCCGGTGAGCCGGGGTTTATGGCCCGAGCGGTCAAACAGGCTGAGGCCGAGATCGATCTCCAGGTTGGCGATCGCCATGCTGATGGTGGACTGGCTTTTGCCCAGCGCCCGCGCCGCTGCAGAAAAGGAGCCGCTTTCAGCCGTTTGCACAAACGCCTGCAGCGCTTCAGGGGAGTAACGCATCGCTCTCTATCGCTTTTTTAGATGGATTCTCATTTTATTCTTGCATAAAAAACGATGAATATGGCCTTCAGATTGATTAACGAGGAAGAAGGGATGAAAACCCGTTCACTGAAAGAGCGCATTTTACACGCGGTAGGCTTTGAGCTGACCGCCATTGTCACCGTGTCGCCGCTGGCGGCCTGGGCGATGGACAAGCCGCTGTTCCATATGGGCGCGCTGGCGGTGGCACTCTCCACCGTCGCGATGCTGTGGAATATGATTTACAACAGCGTGTTTGACCGCTTCTTCCCGCCGGGCGCACCGCGCGGGCTGCTGCTGCGCGCCTGCCATGCGCTGGGGTTTGAGGGCGGTTTTATCGGCATCGGCCTGCCGGTTGCAGCCACCATGCTGTCGATACCACTGTGGGACGCCTTCCTGCTCGAAGTCGCCTTTTTCCTGTTTTTCCTGCCCTATACCATGGCCTGGAACTGGATGTGGGACAAACTGCGCGGTCGCTGGATCGCCAAAGCGCCGTGCCGCGCCTCCTGACAGCCTGCCGGGCGCACGCCCGGCGGGACGTGGCCTGTTCTGCCTGACCGCTTTTTCTGCGCCGGCCTGCCCTTTCTGCTATTACATAGAAACACGCTGCATTTTCAGGGAGTTTCTATGACCATCGCCTGTTTCCACACCGCCGCCAGCAATGTTGCCGTTTTTGATGAGGCAGCACACAGCCTTGCCCTTCCCGCCACCCGCCTCAGCCATCTGGTGATGCCGCACTGGCTGGCGGAGGCGGAGAAAAGCGGCGGCATGACCGCTGACCAGCAGGCGCGGCTGGCGCAACTGCTGCACAGCCTGACGCCCTTTTTTGAGGCGATCCTGATCACCTGTTCCACCCTGGGGCCGGTGGCGGAGGCGTTTTCCGGCAGCGCCTGCCCGGTGCTCAGGACGGATAAGATCGTGGCCGATGCCCTGCGGGCGCGGCCGGGGCGGTCGGTGGTGCTGTGTGCCGCCGAATCGACACTGGCCGCGACCACCGCCCTGTTCTGCCCGCCCGATCTGCCGCCGGAACAGCACCCGGCGGTGCAACTGATCCCCGGTGCCTGGGCGGCGTTTAAAGCGGGCAACCAGGCACGCTATCTCTCCCTGGTAACGGAAGCCGCCCAACAGGCCTATCAGCAGGGGGCGGAAAATGTAGCGCTGGCGCAGGTGTCGATGACGCCTGCGGTGCGCGGGTTCCCGCCCTCGCGCCGCCCGCTGACCAGCCCGCACCTCGCACTGCAACACTGCCTGAACCGCTGATCCCCCTGTTCCACAGAGAAAAAAGATAAGGGAATACCATGTCACTCTGGTTGCTTCATCCGCTGTTACTGCCCTCGCTGGTGGTCGGCCTGACGATCCTGCTGTGGGCGACCGCCCTGCTGCCGGAATTCATCACCGCGCTGCTGTTCTTCACCGTGGCGATGATCGCGAAAATCGCCCCGCCGGAGGTGATCTTCGGCGGCTTTGCCTCGTCCGCCTTCTGGCTGGTGTTCAGCGGCTTTGTGCTGGGCGTGGCGATCCGCAAAACCGGGCTGGCCGACCGGGTGGCGATGGCGCTCTCCGCCCGGCTCACCGGCTCCTGGCTGCGGATGGTGGGCGCGGTGGTGCTGCTGAGTTACGCACTGGCCTTTGTGATGCCCTCCAACATGGGGCGGATTGCGCTGCTGATGCCGGTGGTGGCGGCAATGGGCGCGCGTGCCGGTATCCAGGAGGGCACCCGCGCCTGGCACGGGCTGGCGCTGGCGGTGGGGTTCGGGACATTCCAGCTCTCTGCCACCATTCTGCCTGCCAATGTGCCTAACCTGGTGATGAGCGGCGCGGCAGAGGGGGCGTTCGGCATTCACCTTGAGTACCTCTCCTACCTGCTGCTGCACACGCCGGTGCTGGGTATCCTGAAAGGGCTGATCCTGATCGCGCTGATTTATTGGCTCTTCCCGGGGCAGCCGCAGCCGGTGCGCACCCCCGCCGCACCCACGCCGATGTCCGGCGAAGAGAAGCGGCTCGCCTGGCTGCTGGCCGCGGTGCTGGGCATGTGGGTGACGGAGAGCTGGCACGGCATCGGCCCGGCGTGGGCGGGGCTGGCGGCCGCCTGCATCACGCTGCTGCCGCGGGTCGGGTTTATCAGCGGCGAGGAGTTCTCCACCGGCGTGAATATGCGCACCTGTATTTATGTGGCGGGGATCCTGGGGCTGGCGGTCACGGTGACGCACACCGGCATCGGCAATGCGGTGGGTGAGGCGCTGCTGCACGCCCTGCCGCTCGACCCGGCGCGCCCGTTCACCAGCTTTGTGGCGTTGACAGGCATCACCAGCGCCCTGAATTTCATCATGACCGCCAACGGTGTGCCCGCGCTCTACACCACGCTGGCGCAGAGTTTCGCGGACGCCACCGGCTTCCCGCTGCTGTCGGTGATTATGATTCAGGTACTGGGCTACTCCACGCCGCTGCTGCCCTATCAGGCCTCGCCGATCGTGGTGGCGATGGCGCTGGGCAAAGTGCCGGTGCGCGCAGGCATGGTGCTCTGCCTGGCGCTGGCGGCGGTGACGTTCCTGCTGCTGCTGCCGCTGGACTACGCCTGGTTCCGCCTTTTGGGGCGGCTGTAGGCGGGCACGGCGTCATGAAAAGGCGTTAAGCAGGGCAAACAGGATCAAGGCCAGCCCGCCCCCGGTATCGATGATTTTTTTAAGGAGGCGGGTGTCCCTGTTTACGGCGGAATACAGCAGAAGCCTGCTGGCGGCACAGAGCCAGATCGTCATAATGACGATATGCACGGAGGCGAGGAGCAGATAGTGGCTGACCTCTCCCTGTTTCCCGGCGAATTGCGACACCACGGTCAGGTAGAGAAGAATGGCTTTGGGGTTCAGTACATTTGCCAGATAGGCCGCCTTCACCGACACCTCCGGGCCATTGCGGCCAAACGTGAGACTTCCGGCGTTCAGGCCACTCCTGATCAGTTGCCCTCCCAGCCAGAGCATATACAGCATTCCCGCGACCTTCAGCAGGCTGAAAAACCCGGGCGAGGCCACAAGCAGCGACGTGATGCCCAGCCCGATAAGCAGCGCATGCGTATAGATCCCGAGCGCAGTGCCGGTCAGGGTCGCCACCAGCCCCCGGCGGCCGCCAGAGAGCGCACTGTTCATGGCAAGCGTGAAACTGGCTCCCGGCGAGAGCACTACCGGCAGAATAGCAGGAATAAATCCCGGTAAATTTATGTCCATAACGCAGTCTGTCCCCGTTTGTCACGCTGATGTAGCGGGTGCAGGGAGTGTTGTTGACAGACGGCATGGCGTCAACGTACCGCCGGATAAAACACCCTGTCAGACGCTGAAATTAAAGGCGATGGAGATGCGCGGGCGGGTGGCGTTGACGCGGGTCACGGCGTGTTGCAGCCACGACGGGAACATCACCAGCGTGCCGCTTTTCGGGGTGATGGCGGTGGTCAGCCCGGCGCTCAGGCAGTCGGCGACGCGCATCCGCAGCTCCGGGTTATACATCGACGGCATTACGCCGCGCGGGTCGTGGAACTCCAGTTCGCCGCCGGTGGCCTCCTGCGCCTCGTCACTGTGGCCGTCATCCACCCAGTAAACGCCCGACCAGAACGCGCCGGGGTGGGCATGGAGGGCGTTGGCATCCCCGCTGTGGTTAACGTTCGCCCAGGCGTTGATTTTCCAGTCAAACTCCGGCAAGACCAGCCCGTGCGCCGGGTGCTGGACGGCCGTCAGCTCATAGGCCAGTTCGCGGGCAAACGCCGTCAGCGCCGTGGCCCCGGCCCCCGTCCATTCGGTGAAATCAGCGGCGGATTGCCAGCCGCCCAGGTTACTGTGGCGCACCCCAAGGTTGTCTTCCGTGCGGCGCTGGGCGATCTCCGCTTTCAGCGCCTCGTTGAGTTCCGCCGCGGCCGGGTGGTCAACCAGCGCCAGCGGCGTCACAAACAGGCGCTGGATACGGATATCCTGCGGATTCAGCAGCTTCGGGACAGATGGGGGGGTCACAGAGGACATAGCACAGCTCCAGGCAGGGTTTCAGCGCATAGGTTTAGCGCGTTTATCAGGCCGCGCCAGGCGGCATATTAGGAATAATCTTAGAGAGAATAACAAACTCTGTGTCGCAGGTCTTTGATTTATCGCGCAGGGGCGGAAAAGGCGGGCGCGCCTTGCTTACCGGCGGCGCCCGTTGAGGGGCGATCAGGGCC
The DNA here is from genome assembly GCF_002858715.1 of Chimaeribacter coloradensis. Classification (GTDB taxonomy): domain Bacteria; phylum Pseudomonadota; class Gammaproteobacteria; order Enterobacterales; family Enterobacteriaceae; genus Chimaeribacter; species Chimaeribacter coloradensis. Next base: position 120,159 of record NZ_PJZH01000006.1, read on the forward strand.
GGGCCGTGGCCCGGCGGGAGAGCACATACCCGGCCACGGCGCAGGCGGCGATCCCCCAGGGGATGAGCTGCACCTGCGGGGCATCGCTGCCGCTGAGCAGTTGCAGGTTCATGACCATCATGATGAGGGTCACGGACATCCCGATCAGGGCCAACAACGGTGCCCAGAAGGTGCGCCATGCGCTGCCGCCCTGCGCGCCGGTGCGGCGGAAGAAGAGGATCACTGCCGCCGAGACGCCCACCTGCAGCACCATGATGCAGAGGGTGGCGATGGCTGACCCGAAGGCGAAAATGTGCACCATCGGGTCCATATTGGCGCTGCCCATGCCCGCCAGCAGCAACAGCAGGATGACGCTGTGCAGGTGGCTGGCGTTATGCGGTGTGCCGTTGGTGGGGTGGGTGCGGCACAGCTCCTTCCAGATCAGGCCGTCGCGGCTGATGCTGAAAATGTAGCGCGAGATGTTGTTATGGAAAGCCAGCGCCGCGGCAAACAGGCTGGTGATCAGCAGCACGGTCATGGTCTCCACCGCCCACTGGCCGACATAGCGGCGGGTAATATCAAACACGAAATTGCCGGGGTCGCGGCGGGCGATCGCCACCAGATCATCAAAACTGTAGGCCTGCACCAGCGACCAGCTGGTAAAGCAGAAAAAGGCGGTGATGATCACCAGGGCGCAGACCGTGGCGCGCGGCACGGTTTTTTGCGGGTCGCGGCACTCTTCGGCATAGATCGCCGTGGACTCAAAGCCGATAAAGGCGGCAATGGCGAAGATAAAGGCGATCCCCAAATTGCCGTGCAGAAACACCGACGGCTCAAAGGAGGCGAAGGTCAGCGGCCCGCTCTTTTTCACCAGCAGCATGATGTCGGTCAGCAGCACAATCGCCACTTCGGCCAGCATCAGCACCCCCAGCAGTTTTCCGCCGACCTCTACCCGTTTAATCCCCAGCACCCAGGCGATCACCACAAACAGCATACTCATTGCCCACCAGGGCACCTGTGCGCCCAGGTGATTGGCCATAAACAGCGCGCTGAAGAAGCCCAGCATCGCCACTACCGCCGTCTGGATGGAGAAGTAGGCCAGCAGCGCCAGCACTGACGCCGGGCCGCCCCAGTGCTGCCCCAGGCCGGTGGCGATATAGGCGTAAAACGCTCCGGCGCTCTTCACATGGCGGCTCATGGCGATATAGCCCACCGAAAAGAGCATCAGGATCAAACAGGCGGCGATATAGACCACCGGGATGCCCCCGCCGTTGCCGGTAAACATCGCCACCGGCAGGCCGCCGACCACCCCGGTCAGGGGTGAGGCTGCCGCCACCACAAAGAACACCAGGGAGAAGAGGCCCAGGGTGTTTTTGCGTAAACCGCCGCCCGCCTGTGCGCTGCCCGGAACCGCTGCCTTGTCTGCATCAATCACATTGCTCATCGCCGGTGCCTTTTCAGTCAGTGAGAAAATATTCAGGGGCCGCGCCCCTGAGCCAGATCACTCACCGGCATCATTCATCAGCCCCCGCGGCCGGGATAGAAAAAATCGGACAGAAACAGGGTGCAGCGGCCGCACCCTTTTAGGGCGGTCAGTGGTAACAGAGGCGCTCCCGGTACGCCTCGTGGATGATGCGGCGCTGATAGTCCAGCGGCGTGGTGCTGACCAGCTTTTTGAACTCGCGCAGGAAGTGGGACTGGTCACTGAACCCCAGATCCAGCGCCAGATCGGAACAGGCAGGCGACGCCGGCTGGTGGAGGCAGCTCAGCGCCGACTGGCAGCGGATGATGCGGCTGAACGCCTTGGGCGAGAGGCCGGTGTCCTGCCGGAACTGGCGCTGGAGGGTGCGGCTGGTGTAGCCGGTCAGCGCGGCCAGTTGATCCACCCGGATGTTGCCCCGCTGCCCGCGGATGGCGCGCAGGCTCTGCGACGTCACCGCAGAGAGGGGGCGGGTCAGCCGTTGGGTGAAGTAGTGGTTAAACAGCGCCACCTGCCGGGAAAACAGCCCGTTCTCCACGATCTGGTCAAAAGCCGGGCGCGCGCCGGGGATCACGTCGAGAAAGCTGAACTCGCGGTCGGCCAGCTCTTCGGCCATCACATCCAGAAAATCGGGCATCACGCCCGGCGCGAACCGCACGCCAAAGTAGTGGTGGCCCTCTTTCAGCTCGGCGCTGCGTGCCTCCAGCGTGCCGCCGCAGACGCGCGCCATCGGCCGGGTGGTGTCGCAATCAAACAGGATGTCGACACAGCCGTCCGGGATCGCCAGCGTCATGCCGGCGTTGGGGGCCATATCAAACCGGTAGAAGTGGGAAATCGCCGGGTTCTCAGACGCCTTCACCGCATAGTGCCGGGCGGCACTGAGCACAAACCACGGCTGCTCAGGGTGGAGGGCGGGATCGCGGCGGGTCAGCGGGGCAGCAGGCATGGTGAACTCCTCGGGTGGCAGACGGGCACCCGGTAACCATGCAAGGCGGGTGCCACCCGCCGCAGGCCGTGTCGCAAATCTTCAATACAGCGGGTCACCGGCCGCGTTATTGATTACCCCATCGCCGCGCTGACCGGGCGCTGCCCATGACGCCATCCACTGAGAAACAGGGGTAACAGAGATGAAAGACGCTTCGCCTATCGATTTTATCTATCTTTCCGAACCGGACATGATCCGCGCCGGGGTCACCGATATGGCGGCCTGCGTGGACACCATGGAGGAGATGTTCGGCCTGCTCTACCGGGGGGACTACCGCATGGCCGGGCCGAACAATGATTCCCACGGGGCGATGGTGACCTTCCCGGCGCACTCCCCCTTCCCCACCATGCCGAAACCCACCGCCGACCGCCGCCTGATGGCGATGCCCGCCTACCTCGGCGGCAGCTTCTGCACCGCCGGGGTGAAGTGGTACGGCTCAAATATCGAGAACCGCCGGAAAGGGCTGCCGCGCTCGATCCTGATGTTTACCCTGAGTGACGCCGACACCGGCGCGCCGCTGGCCTTTATGTCCGCCAACCTGCTCTCCGCCTACCGTACCGGGGCGGTGCCGGGGGTGGGCGCACGCCACCTGGCGCGCCGGGATGCCAGAGTGATCGGCCTGCTGGGGCCGGGGGTGATGGGGAAAACGGCGGTGGCGGCGTTTATCGCGGTCTGCCCGGAGATCGACACCCTCCAGGTGAAGGGGCGCGGCAGCAAAAGCCTTGACCACTTCCTCTCCTGGGTCAGCCAGACCTACCCGCAGATCACCCGGGTGCGGGTGGTCGACACCCTGGAAGAGGTGGTGCGCGGCGCGGACATCGTCACCTATTGCAGCTCAGGCGAAGTGGGCGACCCGGCCACCTACCCGCTGGTCAGGCGCGAATGGGTGAAGCCGGGCGCGTTCCTTGCCATGCCGGCCCTGTGCAACATCGACGAGGGCATGGAGCAGCCCGACGTGCGCAAAGTGCTGGATAACACCGGCCTGTACCACGCCTGGTATGACGAAGTGCCGAAACCGGCGCACCACACCATCCCGGTGATCGGCGTGCGGTTTATGGACATGCTGGCCGAAGGGAAACTCACCGCGGACCAGCTGGAGGATATCGGCAAAATCGTGGCCGGTGACGCGCCGGGCCGCCAGAACGACGAGGAGATCATCCTGATGTCGGTGGGCGGGATGCCGGTCGAGGATGTGGCCTGGGGCACGGTGGTCTACCGCAATGCCCTGGCGCGGGGCATCGGCGTCACCCTCAATCTGTGGGAAACCCCGGCGTTGCGCTGAGCCTTCCCTTTTACCCGTTACGGCAGTGCGCGGCGCTGCCCTGTTCACTCACTGGAAAACAGCATGAATTCTATTACCAAAGTCACCACCGGCTCTGTGTTTGAGCAAAAAGCGAGCTACTCACGTCTGGTCAAAGTCGATAACTGGATCTACGTCTCCAACACTGCCGGGCGCAACCCCGAGACCAAAACCATCCCGGAGGCGGTCACCGACCAGACGCACCAGGTGTTCGCCAATATCGAAGCCGCGCTGGCGGCCGTGGGCGCCACCCTGGCCGATGTGATCGCCTCGCGGGTGTTTATTCAGGACCCGGCCGATGTGCCGGTGGTGATGGCAATTATCGGTGACAAATTCCACGGCATTAACCCGGCTTCCACCGTGACCTGCCCGCCGCTCGGCTCCACGGTCTACAAGGTGGAAATTGAGGTGACGGCTTACCACGGCGCGTCCCGGGCCAGGGTTGAGGCGATCACCCTGTAATGACCCTGCATCCGCTCCCGGCAACCCGATTTTAAGAGGTGTTTTATGGCTCCAGCAATTACCCCGGTCCGCACCGCTGCCGGGTTCCCCGCGTCCACCGGCGTGGTGGTGATTGGCGGCGGCATCGTCGGCCTGACTGCCGCCCTGACGCTGGCGGAACGCAATATCCCGGTGGTGGTACTGGAAAAAGGCCGCCTGGCGGGGGAGCAGTCCTCACGCAACCTCGGCTGGGTGCGTAAAACCAGCCGCCACGCCGGGGACATCCCCCTGGCGCTGGCCGCCGACCGGCTCTGGGCGGCGCTGCCGGCACGGGTGGGCCATGACATAGGCTACCGGCAGGCCGGGATCATGTTCGTGGCGCGCACACAGGCGCAGATGGCGATGCACGAAGGCTGGCTGAAATCGGTGGAGGCGCTGTCGCTCGATGCCCGTCTGCTCAGCCGGGCAGAGATCGCCGCCCGGGTGCCGGGCGGCCGGGGGCAGTGGGCGGGCGGGATCTATACCCCCTCCGACGGGCGGGCGGAACCGTCGCTGGCGGCCAGCGCCATTGCGGCGGCGGCTATGGCCAGAGGCGTGGTGATTGTGGAGAACTGCGCGGTGCGCACCCTCGCCACCGCGGGCGGGAAAGTCAGCGGTGTGGTCACGGAAAAGGGCGAGATCCGCTGTGAGCAGGTGCTGCTGGCGGGCGGGCTGTGGTCGCGGCGCTTCCTCGGCAACCTCGGCATCGCCCTGCCGACGCTGCCGCTGATCTGCTCCGTGCTGCGCACCAAACCCATGGCGGGGCCGACAGAGATTGCCGTCGGCGCGCCCGATTTCTCTTTCCGCAAGCACAAGGACGGCGGCTTTATCATCACCCAGCGGGGGGCGCTGGATGCCTCCCTGACGCTGGATCACCTGCTGCTGGGGCCGCGTTACCTGCCTCAGCTCCGCGCCCAGCGGGATTTTCTGCGCATTTCGATCGGCAAACCCTTCCTGAAAGATCTGGCGCTGCCGCGCCGCTGGAAGGGCGAAAAACCCTCGCCCTTCGAACGCATCCGCACCCTGGACCCGCAGGCCAACCCGGTGCTTAACCGGGAAGCGATGACCAACCTGATGGCCGCGTGGCCGGCGTTTGAGCGGGCAGAAATTGAAGAGGCGTGGGCCGGTGTGATTGACGTCACCCCAGACTCCAACCCGGTGATCGGCCCGGTCGCCGCCCTGCCCGGCCTGACCCTCGCCACCGGGTTTTCCGGCCACGGCTTCGGCACCTCTCCCGCCGCCGGGCAACTGGCCGCCGATATGCTCTCCGGCCGCCCGCCGCTGATTGACCCGGCGCTCTATCGGTTTGACCGCTTCTGACGCGGTACAGGCGATGCCCACCCCGATGGCCCCGGATGACGCCGCATGGCTGGCCGCATTACAGACGGCAGTGGGCGGGGTTGACAGCGAAACCTGGTTTGTCGGGCACAGCCTTGGTTGCATCACCACATTACGCTACCTGAGCCGGCAAGCGCCCGGTTGCCGCGCTGGCGGCATCATTATGGTGTCCGGCTTCAGTGAGCCGGTGCCTGCCCTGCCTGAGCTGGACGCCTTTACCCGCACCCCGCTGGACAGCGCACAGCTTATCGGCCTGGTGCCGCACCGGGTTGTGGTGGCCTCACTGAATGATGAGATTGTCCCGCCGGCGATCACCCTGCGCCTCAGCCAGCAGTTCCATGCCCCGTTTTACGGCCTGCCGGACAGCGGCCATTTCCTTGACCGGGACGGCTTCAAGACGTTGCCGCTGGTTGCCGGATTATTACGCCAGATGGCCGCACATTAGCGTGCCCCTTTTTTTGCCGACAGAGGTGCCTTGTCTACAGCCAACGGGAAGATAGGGCATCCTTAGCTGTTTTTAGGCACATAGTTTTACATTTTACCTCTTAATTCCCACATTATACCCTGTAGCGGATAAAGCTTGTTTTATCCGCTACAGGGGATAAACTAGGCATTATCCCCTGTAGCGGATAATGAGGCGATTTAATGCACATCACATCACCGGACATGCTGGCACAAGCCATGCAAAGCCAGCGTAAAACCAAAAACCTCAGCCAGCAGGCGACAGCGGCCAGTATCGGGGTAAAACAGGCCACGCTCTCTGCGTTTGAAAATCACCCTGACGGAACCCGGCTGGAGACGCTGTTTAAATTACTGGCTGCGTTGGATCTTGAGTTACACCTGCAACAGCGGGACAGCGGCGCAACTGCCCAATGGGATCAGGAATGGTAAGCCCTACTCTCACTGTGGCGCTTAATGGGCTGGTGGTCGGGCAGCTGGAAAAGCGCAACGGCATGACGTTCTGTTACGACGAAAGCTGGCTGGCGCGCCCAGGTGCGCGGGCTATTTCACTCTCATTGCCGTTGCAGGCTGACCGCTTTGAAGGGGATGTGGTATATAACTTTTTCGATAACCTGCTGCCCGACAATGAGCGTATCCGCAGCCGTATTCAGGCGCGTTTCCGCACGCCGACCCGCCAGCCTTTCGACCTGCTCAGCAGTATCGGCAGTGATTGTGTCGGTGCCATCCAGCTTTACCCTTCCGGCACGTCTATTAACCCAGTCACTGAGATTCATGCCGATCCGCTCAGTGAAACGGAGATTGCCGCGCTGCTGCGGGGTTACCAGAATGCACCGCTGGGCATGGAGGTGGAGAGTGATGACTTCCGTATCTCACTCGCCGGCGCACAGGAAAAGACCGCCTTGCTTTACTACCGGCAGCAATGGCACCGGCCACGCGGCAGCACCCCCACCAGCCACATTTTCAAATTGCCGGTAGGGTATATTGCGGCGAATAACATCGATCTGCGCGAAAGTTGTGAAAACGAGTGGCTCTGCCTGCAACTGGCACGGGCATTTGGTTTTCGCGTGCCCGATGCAGAGATTGCGTATTTCGGTGACCAGAAGGTGTTAATTGTGGAACGCTTTGATCGCCGCTGGTCGCAGGACGGCAGCTGGCTGATGCGCCTGCCACAGGAAGATTTCTGCCAGGCGCTCGGTGTGGCCCCGGCTCTGAAATACGAGGCTGACGGCGGGCCGGGGATTGCCGCAGGCATGAAGCTGCTGCTTGGCTCCCAGCAGGCGATCGCCGATCGCGAAACCTTTTTCCGCACTCAGATTTTGTTCTGGCTGTTGGCAGCCATCGACGGGCACGCCAAAAACTTCAGTATTTTCCTGGAGCCGGGCAGTGCCTATAGGATGACTCCGCTGTATGACATTCTTTCTGCCTACCCACTGATGGCCCCTGCCGGTATTGCCCCGCAAAAAGCGAAAATGGCGATGGCAGTCAGGGGCAAAAACCGCCATTTTCACTGGGCTAACATCCTGCCGCGGCACTATGAGGCGATGGCAAAAAGCGTGGGATTCTCAGCAACACGCGCCGCCGGGCTGCTTGCGGAGATGGCATCGCAGACTGATCAGGTTATTGCGCAGGTAGAAAGCCATCTGCCGGAAGGCTTTCCGGTGCTTATCAGCGACCCGATTTTCAGCGGCCTGAGAAAGCAGGCGCAAAAGATCCTCTGACCATGATCCTGCTTCAGGCTTACGGATCATGCTGGTGAAAACAGCGGGTAACACTCTGGTTATCAGCCTGTTATCTATCGCTAAAACGCCGCAGAACGCGTTTTAAGCCGTTTTGGGGGACGATCCTGTCTTGGGTTGAAAAGGATCGTCCGGCCACGCTGCGTGCGTTCCAGCGCGTTTTAAGAGGCTTTTTTGCGGGTACCGCGCTTTTTAATCTCTGCCTGCAGCTGTTTGATGTTGGCGTTGTCACCGGTGATCACATACCAGTCCAGCCATTTGCGCAGGTCAGCTAACGTGATTTTTTCTGAGGAATCAAAGGCTTCAAGCTTCTGGCGGTACTCTTTCATCAGGCTGATGCAGCGGCGCGCCCATTTCCCTTCCAGATCGGATCCGGCCACGGCATGGGGGCGGCGCGGCAGGCGCGGGCGCAGCGGTTTGGCCGCGCGCTGGCCCGACTCGATCACATAGAAAAATTTGATCGCCGTGACGGATCGCCCGACTTTGACCGGTTCCCAGCTCACAGAGATGTCCGTGTTGGCGTTGATCCGCTCTACCGCCGGCACCAGGACGTCGCGCTTGAAGAAGCGGTACTCTTCGTACTTGCCGACCAGCCCGGTGCGCTCTTTCATCCAGTCGATCTCGAAAGGATCGGTTTCGATGATCCCGTTCTGGCGGGAGTTACGCGCCAGGTTACGGAACTTCACCAGCCAGCTGTAGAGCCGGAACGCGAATGGCGTGTCCAGGCGGGAGACGTGTTCGAAGTCGACCTGCGTAAACTCTTTTTTCAGATCGTAGAGATAGGGCACTACATCGGGTGAGAAGCGGATCGTGACGTCCGCGGTATTGTCTGAGGCATCGTAACGAATCGAAGAAAACCAAAAGCGTTTGACCTTGTCGAGGCGCTTTTTTTTCTCATCCCATTCGTAAGTGATGATCGGTTTACTGCCCAGTGAGTCGGCCGCTTTCTTGAGCTGCTGGTGTGTATGGGAGGGGTGAACACCAAACATCTTTTCAAAATCAGCAGGATAGAGGGTGTAGAGACCATCCGGCTGTACTTTTTTGCTGTCAATCTGGACCAGGGCTAAGTAGAGCAGACGCATCTCATCGAGCGTGGCGCTGTAGGCACCTTCAAGTAACTTGTTATCCTGCGTAACATACAGTTTTTTAACGTCCAGCTTAGCCATGTGCTTTCCGACAGGTGATATTTTAGCAAAATATATCACCTTAAAAACCGAGTTATCAACAGATCCTCAGATCACGTTTAGCCGCAAATCTTATCACGTTTAACCGCAAATCTTATCACGTATGACCGCAAATCCTATCACGTTTAACCGCAAATCCTATCACGTATCGCTTTGCAACCTATTGAATATGCAAGCGAAAAATACCCCTAGAAACAAGAAACAATAGAAACAAGAAACAGAGAAAAAAACAAACTAACGCAGCTTCGCTTTGTTTTTTTAAATCTGAACATTGTGAGATCCATCAAGATCGTCATAATTGCAAAAACAGGCTATTTAGTAAGCATATATACGCTTTTTTATTGTTTTCTAATCAATAATTAGAAAAGTAAGACCGCAAATCTTATCACGTTTGGAAAAGCGGCTTCAGGATCTTCCCGGGCAGCAGGATCGCCATTTGGGTAAGAACACAGATCAGCGGGAGGAAAGGGGTGGAATAGGATTTCCTGCTTACGAACCGCAAAACTTATCACGTATCGGGGCGGCTGCCGCGCGCAGGGAAAAGAGCGACCGCAAAAGTTATCACGTTTCCCGGAAGGAATAGCTCTATTTAACTTATTGAATAGTAATGATTTATAAAGAAAGGCAGAATTTTACCGAAAAGCTATCACGTTTGAACGCCGGGCCATATTCTGCCTGCGCAGGCGTGAAGAAAAGGCACCGCAAATCTTATCACCTTAAGACTAAATCTGATGCTAAACGGATACCTTTTTGGTACTAAAACAACCACTAAACGGCGCTGTTTTCACACTGTTTTGATACCGCGTGCTTTTTCAGAAAAGATTCTGCCCGGGCTTCTGGGAAATCAGCATCCCTTCGTGGGTAAAAAGTTCTTAAAACGTGGCCGGAAAAGCGGCTCAGGCAGCCCCTCTTTACCGGGCATCTCCCGCGCCCGGCGCACGTTCGCCACTTCTGCCGGCAGGGCCGTGATAAAAGCAGCACTTTCCCATTTATTAGCCCCATTATGGGCACCGCAAAACGTATCACGTTTAGTGTGAATGGCCGGTGAAATTCTGGTGCTGGTTTGATGCCGTATCAGTGCTGTTACCATACGTAAAGTATGCCTTTTTAGTACCAGAACAGCACCAGTATGACTGCCTGCGGGTGAGCAGCGCCTTTTCTGTTTATAGAAGCAGGATCGCCCTGCCCTGCCCGCAGAGAACAGAGTTGAATTGTGTTCCGTTTTGATATTCAATTGGTACTAATTCAACACTTATTTAACTCCAGGAAGGTATCATGATCATACTCATCGGCAGCCAGAAAGGCGGGTGCGGGAAGTCAACCACGGCGGCTAACATCTGCGCAGAGCTGGCCCGCCAGGGCAAGGATGTGATTCTGGTCGATGCAGACCGCCAGGGCACCGCCTCTAATTGGGTGACCGATCGTAATGGGCAGGAAAACCTGCCGGTGGTCCACAGCATCCAGAAGTTTGACAATATCCGCGAAACGCTGCTCGACCTGGCGAAACGGTATGAGTATGTGGTGGTGGACTCCGCCGGGCGTGACAGCCGTGAACTGCGTACCGGCATGACGGCCGCCCATGTGTTGCTGGTGCCGTTCCGCCCGTCGCAGCCCGATCTCGATACCCTGCCGAAACTCAATGACATCATTACTCAGGCGCTGGACATCAATGAGTCGCTGCGCCCGTGCGCAATGCTGACCATGGCCCCGACCAACCCGGTGATCAATGAAACGCAGGAAGCCAAAGACTACCTGGCGGACTTCCCTATCCTTAACCTGCTGAATACGGTGATCCGCGATCGCAAAATCTACCGTGACTGCATGTCCGAGGGGAAAGGTGTAGTGGAAATGGATAACGGCAAAGCCAAAGCGGAAATCCAGTGCCTGGTACAGGAGCTGATCTCATGGTAAAACGCCGAGAAGCGCCGGCCATCCCGGTAGAGAAGAAAATCGAGGCTTTTGCCGCGCAGGCCGATCATGTGGCAACCGTGGATACCGCCCATGACAAAGACGCCAAGCGTGATTACAAAGCCATCCGCGTGCCTTTTAATGAATATGAGTTTGCACAGCTCGAAGCGCTGTGTGAAAAAACGCAGCGTTCCAAACTCAATATGATCCGCTACGCGCTGGCGTTTTATGCCGAGCATGGTCAGAACGAACTGACGTAATCTCAATCCGCCCGGATGCGTACCCAAAAAGCACCTGAACGGTGCTTTTTTTATGGGCGCGGCCAGCCTTTTCCGCCTGCCTGTGCACTGTGCACGTGCCCACATTACCCGGGCTGAAGCGGCGCAACAAAACCGGGCACCTGAACACCGGCCCGGCCCGGTTTGCGGGAAGCGGGCATCCTCCAGAAAACCTCCTGATAAAAAAGGCGCTATTCAGACGCCAAAACAACACCTTTTTAGTACCAATAAAGCACCTTTAAGGTGCCGTTTTTATCTGTTTTTAGCCCCTCAGGTTATCCTTTCCCCACCTCACCACCGGGGGGCAAGCCCAGGGTTATCCACAGAAACGGTGGATAACTTCGGGAGAAGCTCTGCTCAACCTACCAGTCGCGGCGCTTATCTCTGATAAAGTGAGCCGACACATTTATTCTGATGCATCAGTAACCCTGAAGGATGCCTGGATCGATAGGGCAGGATAAGCCCCCTGTATGGCCGTTTATCCCCCCTTTGACCCGGCGGGGAGGCGCTATGCTGATGCAGCAACACCGTTAATTTGACCGGAGGAAGTGCTTGGCTTTAATCCGCTTTAAATCGCCCGATCGCATCATGGCGATTTTCCTGCTTATCATTGCGGTTGCCGTGATCTTCGTGGTGGGCTGGTCAATGTGGCAATCCTGGCAGCATACCTTGCAGGATACTGAAAAACAGGCCCGGAACCAGTCGGTCTCTCTCTCCCGCCAGGCGGAAGATACCTTCCTGCAAGTGCAGATCACGCTGGAGGACATTGTGCGCCACAGCGATGACATCTTTGACCACCCGGCGCGCTACCTCGGGCCGCAGGGGTTACTGGGCATCCAGAAAAGCCGGTTGCCGCAACTGCATGGGCTGTTTGTTTATGATGCACAGGGCAACTGGCTGGCGACCTCCGGCCGGCAGATGTACCCGATGGCCAACAATGCTGACCGCGAATACTTTATCTGGCACCGGACGCACAACGATGCGCGCGTGCATGTCGGCCATGTGATCCGCAGCCGCTCCACCAACGATCTGATCATCCCGGTCTCTTTACGGCTGAACGATGACCGGGGGAACTTCCGCGGGGTGGTGCTGGGTACCATCCGGGTCGATTTTTTCCGGCAGTTTTACGGCTATTACGAGATGTCACCCAAAGATATCCTGGGGCTGACCCACCTGGACGCCACGGTGATGTATGTCCGGCCATTCCCGGACACCATCATCAATAAGAGTATGTCCGCCACGCCGCTTTACCGCAGCCTGCTGAAAGCCTCCCCCCAGGGCGGCGGCACCTGGCGGTCACCGATTGACGGCATCATGCGTATTTTCGGGTACGCCCAGCTGGAGAGCTACCCGCTGGTGGTGGCCGTGGGCATTGACCGCGATATGCTGAAAAGCCAGTGGCTTAAAAATAACCTGGCGATCATCTGCCTGAACGTGCTGCTGCTGCTGACTATCTCCCTGTTCGGGATGCTGGTGTTGAGGCAGTTCCGCAAAACCGTGGAGCACCGGCGGGAGCTGATGCAGGCGCAGGATGAGCTGACGCGCGTCAACCTGACGCTACAGGATCTGGCGCTGGTGGACGGCCTGACCGGCCTGGGGAACCGCCGCCAGTTCGATATCTATCTGGAGCAGTGTCTGGCGCGTTCTGCCGTTACCGGCGTGCCGTTGTCGCTGATTATGTGTGACATCGACTTTTTCAAAAGCTACAACGACACCTTCGGCCATGTCGCGGGGGATGAGTGTTTGCGCCGGGTGGCAGACGTGCTGAAATACCTGCCGCGCCGCAGCACCGATGTGGTGGCGCGGTATGGCGGGGAAGAGTTTGCGATGATCCTGCCCGGCACACCGGGCAATGAGGCGGAAAAAGTGGCGGAGCGCATTTTGCAGGCGATCCACAACGCCGCCCTGCCGCACCACGCCTCCCAGCTGCCGGACAAGATCATTACCCTCAGCGCCGGCATCAGCACTGCCGTCGCGGGGGATGACGTCACCACCCTGAAGCAGGCAGCAGACGCGGCGCTCTACGCGGCCAAGCGCGCCGGGCGCGACTGCATCGTCAACGCCTCAACGCTGGGGCTGCGCGCCGCGCCGCAGGAGACAGAGTAACGGCGCTGTTTCCGCAGTATCAAAAAGGCACCGGTCAGGTGCCTTTTTGATTTCTGTAGTTTTCACACTATCCAGAGGCCCCGTAAAACCTGCCCCCTGCCGGTGAAAAGCCGCTCTTGGATAAAAGCCTGACTTCACCCCCGGTGAAAGTTTTCAGCGTGGGTAATAAACGTGTGTAAAGTCACATTCGTTATTTTACCCCTGTCCTATACTCAGGTTGTCTTTATTTGGGGGCAACCATGTCTGCTTATATTATCCGGTTCTTTTTCACCGCCACTGCATTTTTTCTGTCAGCCGATAGCAAGATCCGGGCGTTGCTGAATAATATCTGCTGGTTTAATTCCCTGTCTGATTTAACAACTGAAGAGAAGCGGTTTAATAAAGGCGAAGAGGAAGAGATTATTGCCAACTGGGTGCAATTATGGCGCTGTGCCGGCAAATTATGCCGCCGCAGAGCCTCACCGGCTGCGCCGTCAGCAAAAGCGCGGCACAGCACCCGGTGCCCTGTCCGGTTACGCAGCCATAAGCGTGACGAGCTGGCGTTCTTATTCCGTACCAGCAGTTTGCATCAGTTAGTGATGTGTCATCACGCCGGTGGTGAAGCCGGTGATCATGCCTTTCCCCTTCTCTCCCTTACTGCAAAGCACAATGCGCCCTTTCGCCATTGTGCTTTTTTATTGCCTGAACCTGACCCTATAAGGAGTGGTTATGTTTATTGTTTGTGTCGCAGCCTGTCCGACCGGCGTCGCCCATACCTATATGGCGGCTGAAGCCCTTGAGATGACCGGTAAGCAACGGGGGCATGAGATCAAAGTCGAAACCCAGGGCAGCATGGGCGTGGAGAATGCGATCACTGACGCTGACCTCGCCCGGGCGGAGGGGGTCATCCTGGCGGCGGATGTCGCCATTATCAACAAAGAACGGTTTGACGGCATGATCAAGCTGGAGTGCCGCGTCGCCGATCCAATCAAGTTTGGCGAGGCCATTTTTGACGCTCTGGAGCAGGAGGCTGACCATGGCTAACGTCAAAGGCGGAAGCGCGGCCCCGGCAGGAAGTGACATCAAAACGGCCATTATGACCGGCGTGTCATGGATGCTGCCCTTTGTCATCGCGGGGGCCGTCATCATGGGGATTGCGCGTATCGGTGCCTCGCTGTACGGCATCGATAATATCTGGGATGCCGGGCATGCGCAGGCTGCCAGCCTGGTGGTGCAGATTCTACATAAATTTGATGGCTTTGGGGGCATGGCCCTCTCCCTGATGTTGCCGGTGGTCGCCGGGTATATCAGCTTTGCCCTGGCCAATAAGCCCGGGCTGGCACCGGGTATGGTGGGCGGATTACTGGCAAACAGCCTGGAAACCGGCTTCCTCGGTGCGCTGGCGGCGGGGTTTGTGGCGGGTTATATCGTGCGCGCCCTGGCAACCTTTGTGGTTTTGCCCAAATCACTGGCTTCCGCCGGGCCTATTTTTATCCTGCCCGTGGGGGGAACGCTTCTGACCTGCAGTGTCATGGCCTTTGTCATCGGGTCGCCGCTGGCCGCGCTGAACCAGGGGATGGAAAATGGGCTGCTGGCGATGTCCGGCACCAACAAGGTGATCCTGGCGGCCGTGGTGGGCGGCATGGTGGGGTTCGACCTGGGCGGCCCCGTCAACAAAGCGGCGGTGACCACCGCCATGGCCCTGCTGGCGTCAGGCATTTATGACCCCAATACGGCGGCGCAGGTCGCGATCATTGTGCCGCCTATTGGCCTGGGCCTGGCGACCTTACTGTGGGCCAACCGCTTCCCGCCCTCCTTACGGGAAGCGGGTAAGGCGTCCACGCTGATGGGGCTTATCGGTGTCTCGGAAGGGGCCATTCCGTTTGCCCTCGCAAACCCCAAAATTATTGTGGTCAATGTCGTGGGGTCTGCCGTGGGAGCCGCCCTGGCGGTTGGCCTGGGTGCCGTCAACCGTGCGCCGATTTCAGGTTTTTATGGCTGGCTGGCGGTGGAGAACTGGCCGGTTTATGTGGTGTCCATTGCCGCAGGCGCGGCCATTATTACCGCAGGTTCATTGCTGATATTCCGTGGGGAGACATTGCCGGAAACGAAAAAAGCCCCGGCTGCGCCGAAATTTAAAGCGGGCCGCTGATAACCGGCATTATTTAATTAAGGCAGAGGAAAGAACAGATGTATTTACTTCTGGGGTTTCGCTCGCCCGGAATAAACCCATGACACCCTAAAGGAATACTATGAAAACCGTGCATTTGATTCAGCATACACATTGGGACCGGGAGTGGTATTTCACCGAGAATGATTCGAAAATCCTGCTCTATTATTTTATCCGGGATCTGGTTAACCGGCTGGAGCAGGATACGGCCCTCGGCCCTTTTGTGCTCGATGGGCAAACCGTAGTGCTGGAAGATGGCTTACAGGTCGCGCCGGCGCTGCGTGAGCGGTTGCAGGCCCTGATCCGCCAGGGGCGTATTCTCATCGGCCCCTGGTATACCCAGACCGATTTTTTGGTGGTCGGCGCGGAGTCCATTACCCGCAACCTGCTGCTGGGAAAAGCGGATTGCGACGCATGGGGCGGTTACATGCCGGTCGGCTACGTCCCGGACTCTTTCGGGCAGAGCGCGCAACTTCCGCTGTTTCTGCGCGAGTTCGGCATCGGGTGTGCGGTTATCTGGCGCGGCTGGTGCGAACAGGATGTGCCCTACAGCGAGTTTACCTGGTGTTCACAAAACGGCAGCCGCGTGACCACGGCCGTGCTGCCCTGGGGTTACGGCTGCGCCAAATGGCTGCCCACCGAGGGGGAGCAGGCCGCCCGCCTCCTGCCTGCCATCCTCGAAAAACAGGCGCGCTTTTCCCTGACCGATCATCTGTTGCTGCCCAACGGCAACGATCAGTCCCCCTTCGAATATGGGGTGCCCGCGATGCTGGCGTCGCTGAAGGAGAGCCAGCAGGATTACCAGTTTGCGCGCAGCAGTTTCACTGACTTTTTCAAAGCCTTGCAGGCCACAGGCTGCCCGCTGCCGGAGTGGCATGGGGAGTTGTTGAGCGCGAAATATATGCGCGTCCACCGCGGTATCTTTTCCACCCGCATGGACATCAAGCAGCTTAACGCCCGCCTTGAGCGGTTCGTCAGCCAGGCGCTGGAGCCGCTGCTGGCCGTGGCCGGGCGGCTGGGGCTGCCCTGCCCGCAGCAGGCGGTGGAGAACATCTGGCGCGGGGCGATGAAATCCCAGGCCCATGACAGCATCGGCGGCTGCAATGCCGACCGCGTCAACAGCATGGTCAAGGCGCGCCTGTGCGATGGGCTGGAGAGTGCGCAGCAACTTTTTGAGCTGAATATGGCGATGCTGGCGGAGGGGATCACGGCGCAGCAAACGGGGAAAAAAATCATCGTGTTCAACCCGCTGCCCCATGCGCGGGATGCACATGTCCGCCTGACGCTCTATACGCCCCACGCGGACTTTTGCATTGTGGATGCGGCCGGAACGCCCTGCCGCTGGCAGCTGCTGCATGACGAGCCGCAGGATATGTCACTTATCGTGCAGGAGCTGTCAAACAGCACCACCACCACCTGGTACCGCAAGTGCGACATCCTGCTGGAGGCCGGGGCGCTGCCGGCCTGCGGCTACCAGACCTTTTACCTCCAGGAGGGCCGCGCCGCCGGGTTTGACGCCTCCACAGCGGGGGAAAATGTACTGGAAAACTGCTGGCTGCGGCTGGAGCTTGCGCACGGGCAGCTTGAATTGCTGGATAAACGCACCCAACAGCGCTACCCCGCCGTATTACGGCTGGTGGACGGCGGCGATGCCGGGGATAACTACAACTACTCGCCGCCGCCGGAAGACTGGAAAATCAGCAGCGACGGCTGCCTGACCCAGTGGCACAGCGCGCGCGGGCCGCTGCACGATACCCTGACACTCAACTGGCACATCCCCGCCCCGGCGGATGCGGCCGCCCGTGAGGCCAGGTGCTGTAACGCCGGGCTGCATGCCACCCTGATCCTCTCCCTCCCGCACGACCAGCCCTGGCTGGATGTTGAGGTGGAGGTCAACAACACGCTGCGCGACCACCGTTTGCAGGTCGAAATCCCGGTGGGAGTCACCCAGGCCTTTCATTATGCCGATCAACCCTTTGGCTTAATTCAACGCGAGAACCAGCCTGCCGCATTGCAGCAGTGGCAGGCGGAAAACTGGGCAGAGGCCCCCGCCTCTCTGTGGCCGATGCAGAGCCTGGTGATGCTGCATAACGGAGCGCGCGGCCTCTGCGTCGTCACCGAGGGGTTACGGGAGTATGAGATCCCGGCACAACAGCCGGATACGCTGGCGATCACGCTGTTCCGGAGCGTCGGCTGGCTGGGAAAAGCCGATCTGCCGTGGCGGCCGGGCCGGGCATCCGGGATGGCCTTACCCACGCCGGATTCACAACTTCCCGGCCCTTACCGCGCCCATTTCGCGCTGTTCCCCCTGGCGCAGGCACCGGACGCGCCGTTCTGGCGGGCAGTGGAGCAGTGGCGCACCCCCGCCTGCGGCTACCTCGACACCGGCTGGTCACGCTTTCGTACCAACCCGCATGGGCTTCACTTTCCCGGGCGTTACAGCCTGCTGTCATGGGACTGCGCGCTGCATTTCAGCACGCTTAAAAAAGCGCAGCACAGCAACGCCCTGCTGCTGCGCGGCTGGAACCCCGGCCTCACACCGGTGCCGTGCGGGCAGCCCGCGGCAACCGGCACGCCCCGGCGGGTCACGCTGGCTGAAACCCCTGCCGGTGCCACGGATGACGTTATTCCCCCCGGCACCCCGGTTTCCTGGTTAATCGATTAATTGCGCTGGATGAAAACCTTATGCTGACATTTCCCTTTCGTTGCCCGTTACCCCACGGCCTCCATGCCCGCCCGGCCAGTGCGCTGGCGCGTTGCGCGTCGGGCTTTGCATCGTCCGTTACGCTGGTTAACCGCAGCAAATCGCGGCAGGCCGATGCCAAAAGTGCGCTGGCCCTGATCGGGGCGGATGTCGCCCTGAATGATGACTGCCGGTTACAGATTGACGGCCCGGACGCACAGGCGGCTTATCAGGCGTTGACGCAGTTTATTCTGCATGAACTGGCCGGGGGCGAGGTGCCGCTTACCCAGCAGGAGAGCGGCACCCACCCCGCGCTGCCGGTGTTTCTCGCGCGCACCACCTCCTCTCTCCTGCGCGGCAAAGGAATAAGCCCGGGGCTTGCCCGGGGTGTGCCGGTCACCTTCACCCTTCCCGATCTTCATCTGCTGGCACAGCACGAACCTGCCGCCAGCCAGCAGAGGCAGCAGCAGCAATTGCTGGCGGCGTGGCAAAACGCCTGCGAACAACTCAGGCGTGAGGCGGATGAGGCAGAGGGCGACGCCGCGCAGATCCTGGATGCGCACTGCCGGCTGCTGGAGGATGAGGCCGTCGAAGAGGTGTTGTTCAGTCAGAAAGGCGCGGCTAATGCGCTGGCCGCGCTCGCCTCGGCCATTGACACGCTTTGCCTGCCGTTCCGGCAGAGTGAGAGTGACTATTTGCGGCAGCGCGAACTGGATGTGCAGGATCTGGGCCTGCGGCTGGCCGCGTGCCTCTCCCGCCACCCGCAACTGCAGCTGCCGGTGCTCCGGGAGGCGTCGATTGTTCTTTGCCGGGGCATCCTGACGCCGGGGCAACTGCTGGCGCTGCGCGGCCCCCATCTGCAAGGAATTGTGATGGACGAAGGGGGCGAAACCTCCCATACCGCGATCCTGGCCCGGGCGTTTTCCATCCCGTTGCTGTGCGTCCCCCCTGACATACCACCGCTGATGCATCAGGCCTCTACCCTGCTGCTGGATACGCGCTACGGGGTCGCGATCCCCGGCCCGGATGTTGTGGCCGGGCGGTGGTTCACGCTGGAGTGTGAATAGCAGCAGCGGATGCCGCGCACGGAGGCGGCCGCGTCGCCGGTGCCGCTGATGGCCCCCTCACTGGTTCTGCTGGATGAGGCAATTCCCGATAAATATGAGGCGATTAAACGCCTGACCGATAACCTGGCGCTTCACCAGCGGGCCGTGTCCGGGCCGGAGGCTGAGCGGGCCATCTGGCAGCGAGAGGCGTGCTTTTCGACTGCACTGGGTTTCTCGGTGGCCGTCCCGCACTGCAAATCGGACGCCATTCTCCAGAACAGCCTCTCGGTGTTGCGCCTGGCCGCTCCCCTGCCCTGGGGGGACGGGGTGGATGTCCAACTGGTGATGATGCTCACCCTCAACACGCAGGGGCAGACTGAGCATATGCGTATCTTTTCTGCGCTGGCGCGCAGGCTGATGCACCCCGCCTTCCGGGAGCAGCTGATGCACGCGCCCACGCCGGAGGCGCTGGTGGCGTTCCTTGGCGCTGAGCTGGGTGGCTGAGCCAGCGCCGCCACAGGTTCTGTTGAATTCAGGGAGATAAAAATGAGAAAAGCCGTTCAGCGTTATCTGTCGCTCCTTGCCCTGCTGGCCGGGAGCGCCACGGCGGCTGGGGCAGACACCTACCGCGTCGCCTTTATGCCGGATATCCACTTTCATGATGTATATGGGCAGTTTGCCGACGGTGCTTTTACCGGCCTGAAAAACAGCAAAAGCGGCCGGTCGGCGGTGATCCGCACCATGTACGCCCAGTTGACCTCCACGCGGCTGTTTAATGAAAACTACTTCGCGCTGCGTGCCGCCCTGGATGACGCAGGCCGCAAAGGCATTACGCTGGTGGCGCTGCCGGGGGATTTCAGCGACGACGGGCAGTCGCTGCATCTGCGTGGCCTGGCTGCGCTGCTGCATGAGTATGAGCAGCGCTATGGGATGCGCTTTTTTGCCACACCGGGAAACCATGATCCCAACCGCCCCTTTGATACCCCTGGCGGCGAAGCGGATTTCCTCGGCAAAGGGGGGCAGACCCAACGCATTTTTAGCCGTGGCGCAGAAGCGTGCCGGGGGTATGAGGGCGCGACCGCCGTGATTCACACCGGCGCGGGGCTGCCTACCCTGTGCAGCGAAGAGATGGCCAGCCGGGGTTATGAGTATGTGATGAACGCGATGGGGCCGTTCGGGCTTATGCCCCGCCCCACCGATCTCTACTGGGAAACTCCCTACTCCCGCTACACCCCACACACTTACCGTTATCAGGCGGCGTTGCAGGCCAGTGATTTCCGCCAGCGCCAGTACGAAATTTGCGCCCAGGGCACCGGGGGGAACTATAAGCAGCCGGGGTATGGCCCCTGTTTTACCGTGGCAGACAGCAGTTATCTGGTCGAGCCGGTTCCCGGCCTCTGGTTGCTGGCGGTGGATGCGAACGTCTACCTGCCCCGCGACAAGGCAGATGCCGCCCACCCCGGCGCGGCCGGTAATTTTTCCGGTTCGGGCGAGGCGGGTTATAACAACATGCTGACCCACAAACAGCAGACCATGGCCTGGATGGCTTCGGTCGTGCAGCGTGCCAAAGCGCAAAACAAAACGCTGGTGACATTCAGCCACTTCCCGATGGTGGAGTTTGATAACGGTGCCGCGCCGGAGATAGAGGCGCTGTTTGGCAAAGGGACGTTCCAGCTGGCGCGGGCGCCCCGTGAAGAGACCAGCTATGCGCTGGCGAAAACCGGCATCGGCATTCATGTAGGCGGGCATATGCACTTTAATGATACCGGCGTGCGCCGCTACCCGGACGGCAGCCAACTGGTGAATATCCAGGCACCGTCGCTGGCGGCCTATATCCCGGCCTATAAAATCCTGACTGTCACAAACCGCACAGAGATAGCGGTTCAGACGGTGGTTCTGGAGAGCGTGCCGCGGTTCAATGAGCTGTTTGAACACTATCAGCAAGAGTGGGACACCCTGAACGCCAGCCACTCGCCGCACCTCTGGAACAAGGCGATCCTCAAGGCTGAGAACTACGGGGCGTTTACCCGCTGGCATATCACCGAACTGACGCGCCTGCGTTTTCTGCCTGAAGAATGGCCGTGTGATATCCGCCAGATGCTGTTCAGCCTGAACGGCAAAGAGATGCTGATCCTGAGCCAGCTAAAGGGGGAGATAACCTACCGCGAGATGCTGGGAAACGCGCCGCGCGCCGCCTCCGCGCAATGCACCCCCAACAAGCGGGATATCACCCGGCGCTACAGGCAGGAGAAGCCCGCGGCGTGGGAACAGGCGCAGCAAAAAGCAGAAAATCTGGCGCAACAGGCGGGATTACGGCTGGCGGATTTCGCCCGCTGGACGGGGTTTGACCTGGCCGTGGATTTTTACCGCCTGCGTAATGCGGGTGAACTGGCGCTGCGGGATATCTCCGTGGCCCGGCTGAATCAATACCATCTGTTAACCGGCAGCCTGGCCGCCACCCTGCCGCCGGTGCCCGGCAAGATCAACGAGAAAAGCCCGTTCGACGCCGTGTTCCGCTTGCGGTTCGGCACGCTGTTCAGCGTGATGGAGAAATACCAGCACGGCCGGCCCAGCCGTGATTTCCGGGTCAGCCTGCAAAAGGGAGAGATCACCGCGCAGTAATGGATTAAACCGGCATTAAAGCAGTACCTGAAAGGCACCAAAAAGGCACCAAAAAGGCACCATTAAGGTGCCTTTTTGGTGTCAGTTATCCCTTCACGCACACCACCTGGCGCAGCGTATGCACAATCTCCACCAGCGAAGATTGCGCCGCCATCACCGCATCAATGTCTTTATAGGCCATCGGGATTTCATCGATCACTTCGCTGTCTTTCCGGCACTCGACATGGGCGGTCGCGCGGATCTGGTCTTCAACGCTGAAGCGTTTTTTGGCTGCCGTACGGCTCATGGTGCGCCCGGCCCCGTGGCTGCATGAGCAGAAACTCTCTGCATTCCCCAGGCCCCGGACGATAAAACTCTTCGCGCCCATTGAGCCGGGAATAATCCCCATCTCCCCTTTTTGCGCCGACACCGCGCCCTTGCGCGTCACCAGCACCTCTTCCCCAAAATGTTTCTCACGCTGCACATAATTATGGTGGCAGTTCACCGCCTCCTGCTGGGTGAGAAAAGGCTTAGGGACGACGGTTGACAGCGCCGCCAGCACCCGCGACATCATCACCTCCCGGTTATGGCGGGCGAAATCCTGCGCCCAGCCCACGGCGGCCATATAGTCATCAAAATGGCGGCTGCCCTCTTCGAAATAGGCGAGATCGCGGTCCGGCAGGTTGGCGATATGGCGCTGCATATCCTTCTGCGCCAGCGCAATAAACAGCGTGCCGATGGCATTGCCGACCCCGCGTGACCCGCTGTGCAGCATCACCCAGACCCGCTGCTGCTCATCCAGGCAGACTTCGATAAAGTGGTTGCCGGTGCCGAGCGTGCCGAGGTGCTGGTGGTTATTGGTTTTCAACAGTTGCGGGTAGTTATCCGTCAAACGTTTAAAGCGTGGGGCGAGCCTGGCCCAGTGGCTGTCTACCTCCTGCGGGGTGCGGTCCCAGGCACCTTTATCCCGTTTGGAGCGCGCCGTGGTGCGCCCGTGCGGCACCGCCTGTTCAATGGCGCTGCGCAGCCCGGCGAGGTTGTCCGGCAGGTCGGCTGCCGTCAGCGAGGTGCGCACTGCAATCATCCCGCAGCCGATGTCCACGCCCACCGCCGCCGGGATAATCGCCCCGCGGGTCGGGATCACGCTGCCGATGGTGGAGCCTTTGCCCAGATGCACATCCGGCATCACCGCCAGGTGTTTAAAGATGAACGGCATTTTCGCCGTGTTCTGTAACTGCGCCCGCGCTTCCGGTTCAACGGGCACGCCCTGCGTCCACATTTTTACCGGCGCGCCGCCGGGGGTGGAGAGCAGTTGGATCGGGTCGTGCGGATTCTTGCTCATCGTCATCACTCATCGAAAGGATCAGGTGGCGCACGTTGTGCAGGCCACAGAGTAAGGATAATCCTGAAATGCACAATGGGAGAGGCATCCTGTTGAGATAGCCGCTAAAAGCGCGCAACATGGTATCGAAAAGGCCTTATTTTAGTACCAAAAAGGAGCCTTTTTGATGCATTTTTTACACTTAAAAGGAACTCAGGAATGAAATTGATTTCACATTATCGCCGCACCCTGTTGCTGGCAGCCGGGCTGGCACTGTCCGGCGCGCTCTTTCCCGCCTCAGCGGCGACCAGCACGCTGGCAGCCCGGCTCGCCGATCTGGAGCACAGCGCCAACGGGCGGCTGGGTGTGACCCTCATCGATACCGGCAACCAACAGGCGATCAGCTACCGGGGTGATAAGCGCTTTGCGATGGCAAGCACCTTTAAAGTGCTGCTGGCGGGGGCGGTGTTGCAGCGCAGCGTTGCCCAGCCGGGGTTACTGGAAAAACGTATCCGTTACGATCGCGCCGTGCTCCAGAGCTATTCCCCGGTGACCGGCAAACATCTGGATGACGGCATGACGATAGCGGAACTCTGCGCGGCGGCGATTGAGTGGAGTGACAACACGGCGGCCAACCTGTTGCTGACCGAACTCGGCGGGCCGCAGACCATTACCCGCCTGGCGCGCAGTTTGCACGATGACAAAACGCGCCTTGACCGTTGGGAGCCGGAATTGAACACCGCCATTCCCGGCGACGAACGCGACAGCTCCACGCCGCAGGCGATGGCGCACAACCTGCAAAAACTGGCATTGGGGGATGCCTTGCCGCCCGCGCAACAGCAGCAACTGATCGCCTGGCTGAAAGGCAGCCAGACCGGCGCGAAAACTATCCGGGCCGGGGTGCCGGCAGGCTGGGAAGTCGGGGATAAAACCGGCTCCGGGGAGTACGGCACCACCAACGATCTGGCAATTATCTGGCCACCGCACGGCAAGCCGCTGGTGCTGGCGCTCTACTTCACGCAACAAAAAGCGGATGCGCAGGCCCGCCGGGATGTGCTGGCAACCGCCACCCGCTGGGTGCTGAAAGCACGGGAAGAAACAGCATCAAAATAGCATTAAAAAGGCACCTTAAAGGTGCCTTTTTGGTACTAAAATAAGGTAAAATTACATCATTAAACGATCGGGGTTTCGTGCAAGTGTTGCCATTGCAGCCCGGCCTCTGACTCACAGAAGACCACCGTCGAGCGGCGCAGATGCGCGGCCTGGCCGGGCAGTTGTTGGCGCTCCCGGTAGCTCACCACCGCCCCGCCGGGCCACCCGGCGATCAGGCGCATCGCCTCAATCCCAATCGTCAGCCCCGGCCGTGCGCCGCGTTGCGCTGAGAAAAAAGCCGCCAGCGCCGGTTTATCCAGTTCGCCGCCGCTCAGGGTAATCATCGAAAAATCTTCCGTAAAATAGCCCAGCAGCGCGGGCAGGTCGCCCTCGCCCCGGCCGAGCCACTGTTCAATGGCGATATGCAGGTCAATGACCTGCTGAAAATAGGCGTTCATACATTCTCCTTGGATAACGCAATCCGCTGCACCGTGCCGCGGTTATCAATTCGCAGGGCGCGCAGCAGCGGGAAAAGGGCGCTGACGGCGACCAGACAAAAACAGCTGTGGTAAGCACGCACCGTGCCGAGATGCTGTTGCAGCAGACTGAATAACAGGCTGACCCCCGTCACGCCCAGGCAGAAGCTGAGCTGGCGGTTAATGTTCCACAGGGCGCTGGCCTCCGCCAGCAGAGTATCGGGCACCGTCAAAAAGGCGCTGCTCTGGGCGGTGCTGCTGCACAGGCTGCCGCCCAGCCCCATCAGCGCATAGGCCGCCACTAACAGCGGGTGCTGGCCGGCGTGGTCAATCTGCGCCAGCAGCAGCATCCCCGCGCCTTGCGCCAGGCACCCGGCCACCAGCAGCGGGCGCGGCCCCAGGCGGTTAAACAGCCTGCCGGTGGTGGCTATCGCGATAAACGCGCCCAACGCCCAGGGGACCATCATCGCCCCGGCCTGCGCAGCCGTCATCGCCAAGTCATTCTGCAAAAACAGCATCGCGACCAGGCTCACGCCCATAAACAGGCCGGGGATCGTCTGATAGATCAGCATCGCCATCCGCAGCAGCGGATCATGCAGCAGCGCCGGGGCCAGCAGCGGCCGCGGGTGGGTGCGGCAGTGGCGAAGCCCGGCGGCCAGCAGCAGCGCACCGGCGGCGGCCAGCGCCCAGGGCTGCCAGCGCAGGGCGTGCTGCGCTATCCCGGTCAGGCCAAGCAGCAGCAGCGCCAGGGCCACACTGAAGATGAGCAGGCCGCGTTTATCCAGCGGTGCGCGTTCCCCCGTGGGCGGGGAAGGGCGTAACGTGCAGGCCGCGAGGCACAGCGTCAGCAGCGACAGCGGCAGACTGGCGAAAAAGAGACCGCGCCAGCTGACATGGTCGGCGAGCAGGCCGCCCAGCACCGGGGAGAGGGCAGGGGCCAGCAGCCCCACCAGCATAATAGCGGCAGACAACCGCGCCCGCTGATGGGGCGGGTAAAGGCGGTAGGCCAGCGTCTGCCCGACCGGGATCAGCAGCCCGCCGCCCAGCCCCTGAATAACCCGCCAGCCGATCAGCGACTCAATGTGCGCCGCGCTGCCGGCACCCAGGGTAGCCAGGGAGAACAGGGCCAGCGATAACAGCATGATCCGCTGCGCATCCAGCCGCTGCATCAGCCAGGCGCTGAGCGGGATCACCACCGTCAGCCCCAGCATGTAGCCGTTGCTGACCCAGGCGAGCTGCGCCAGGGAGGCGTGTAACGCCCGCCCGATAGCCGGGTACGCCACCCCGGCGCTGAACAGGGTGATCAGATCGATAAAAAAGCCTGACAGATAGATAACGGCGACAACGGTGCGATAGGGCATGGGGCCTCCTGTAACGGGCGGCCAGTGTAGCGCCGGGCGGGCGGCGGCATAACAGCGCACCCGGCGATCAGAGTGTTAACGGATTTTTGACAATCGCGGCAACCACAGCAAAGATGCCGGGTTATGCTGCAAACTTTTTCCAACGGAAGGATGGACGGATGTTGAATTTGCAACGGCTGGCGATATTTGTGGCGGTGGTTGAGGCGGGGAGCTTTACCACGGCCGCGTTGTCTCTGGGCCAGACCCGCGCCGCAGTAAGCGCCAACCTCAAACAGCTGGAGCAGGAGTTGGGCGTGGCGCTGCTGACGCGCAGCACGCGGCGGCTGGCGCTGACCGAGGCCGGGGGCCGGTTTTATGATCACAGCCGTCAACTGCTGCACGCGGCAGAGGTGGCGCTGGACGCGGTGCGCCGCGACCACCAGGGGCTGGAGGGGACGCTGCATGTCGCCAGCACGCCGGAGTACGGCGCGCACGCGGTGGTGCCGGCGCTGGCGGCGTTTGCCCGCCGTCACCCGCGTTTACGCATCCGCCACAGCGCCTCGTCGCGCCACACCGATCTGATCGCCGCCCGCGTGGATGTGGCTATCCGGCTCGGCAGTCTGCATGACTCCAGCCACCATGCGGCGCTGATTGGCCGCTTTCCGATCCTGCCGGTGGCCTCACCGGAGTATCTGGCGCGCCACCCGGTGCGGGATCTCGCCGGGCTGGCCCGGGCGCACTGGGTGGCCCATGCGCGCCTGCCTTCCCCGCTCAGCTGGCCGGTGACCACGCCGCAGGGCGAGGCCGTGTTGTTCGAGGCAGAGGGCGGGGCGGCCCTGACAGCGGACAGCGCAGCCGCCCTGCTGGCCTTCGCGCTGCAGGGTGCCGGGGTGGCACTGCTGCCGGCATGGCTGGTGCAGCCGCTGATTGAGCAGGGCCGTCTGACCGTGCTGCTGCCCGGTCACCGCTTCCCGGAGCAGGGCATTTCAGCGCTCTACCCGAATACCCGCCACGTCCCGGAAAAAGTCCGGGAGTTTATCGATTTCCTGAAAGGCTGGGTGAAAAGCGAGCAGGTTAAGGCGTAAAAACGGCACCCTATTGGTACTAATAGGGTGCTTTTTTAATACTGGAATGGTGCGGTGAATTATATTTTCCTGCTATCAACGTGTATCCGGATCACAGAGGGTTCGGTCGCGCTGCCCGCTCAACACTGATGTCATTTACCGCGGTTCACAATCCGCTTTGAACTGAAAACCGCTTTGCCGGACCTGCGCTGTGCCGGACGCGGGCATTGGTTTATGCCAATCTGTTCAGGTGGGTAACGTTAAAAGGGAAAAATACTAATCAGTGATTTCTGCCAGCGACTTCTTCTTCAAAGCATAGCGTCGTGGCGAACAGCCAATGAGCCGTCGGAACGCTGTACTGAATGCAGCTTCTGATTCATAGCCCAGTGACAGGGCAATCCTGGAGACAGATTCAGTGCCACGGGTAAGCCGGTCACATGCCAGCATCATCCTCCATCGTGTCAGATACTCAATAGGCGACGCGCCGGATATGCTTTTGAACCTGAGCGCGAACCTGGACCGGGACATCCCGGCCTTTTGCGCAAGTGCCGGCAAGGTCCATCGGCTGCCTGGGCTCGTATGAATGGCGCTAATGGCCGCCGCGATCCTTTCATCACTCAGTGCAAACAGCCAGCCGGCCCCGTTTCCCATGCCGTGAGCGAGATAAAGCCGTAGCGCCTGAACCAGCATCAAATGAGCAAGATGCTGTATCACGAGCCTGGCACCGGGCTGATCTCCGAAAAGCTCTTGTCGCATACGCTCGAGGGCCCACCGCAGACCTTCCTTATCATCCTCGTCACGGAGCCGGATGATGGCCGGCATTGACCCGAGCAGGATGTTGATATGTTCGCCGGCGAATCCGAAGTGACCGCCAAGCATTGTCGTTTCCCCCCCGCCGTTCACTGTCGCGATGCCGCCGTTCCAATCTTCTTCGGGCAGGGTGGTGATGCTGACCGGCACGGCAGCCAGGTCTTGAGCAATCAGGAACCGACGCCCGTTCGGTAACAGGACGCAATCACCGGCCTCCAGCCTTACCGGTGCTTGCCCGCTGTCGACGGCTATCCAGGCGCTGCCGGAGACGAGGGCAAAATATTTGAGGCCAGCATGTTTCTCGAACTGAAGCGCCCATTTCCCACCGAAGTCAAATCCCCCCGCGATGCAGGTTTCCGGCTTCAACAGTGAGAGAACATCGGATAGAGGATCGGTCATTACAGGGACTATCTCGAAAGTAATAGGGATAAACGAGCATAGTTTGTCTCTGCTTTCGTGGCTATCCTTTGTCAAAGCAGCTGCATTCACTCATCAACATCAGAGGACAGTTTCATGATTAAAGTCGTTATCGGTTTCAAGCGCAGGCAAGGGATGGGCATTCAGGAATTCAGGGACTATCGTCGCGACGTTCATGCGCCGATACTTTTTGCAATTCCCGAAGCGAAAAATATCCGCCGCTTTGTGGTTTCCTACCCCGCAGAGGTTGTCCCCGCAGAGGAACCCCGTTTTGATGCAATTGTGGAGGCATGGTTCGACAACAGTGACGACATGAATACACTCTTCCAGTCGGACAATTTTGCCACCAGGGTGGATCCGGACCATGTGAACTTCATCGACTTAACGACCGTGGTCCGGCTCGTAACCGAAGAACTCATCGTTATTGAATAACGAGATAAGATAACAGTAGGTCACGTGTTTTTGCCCACTGCGGGGCATCTGCTTTCGGGCAGAATACCGGGAAGCAGCGTCGGTCAACCGAAGCAGCCGGGTTTGCCATCAGACCTCAGCGACTGATTGAAGACTACATCAGTGGTTCAGTCACGGCTGCCCAGCGCCCTGTATGATGAACAAAAGAAAGCGGTGCTCCTGCGTCTTAGTGATGGGGGAAGCATCAGCGCGATCGTCCGGGAATTTAACACTACACGACAGACCATTCTCAGAGTAAAAGCGGCAATGGAAAACGCAGATGCTCGCGCCTGAGCTGCTCTTTCAGTGAATGTCCGCTTTTCACTCAACGCGGATGATGCCGCTGCATAAATAAAAGGGAATGTGGGCACAGAAGCAGAGATTAACCGCCACATTTAAGGGATAAACCGGGCAGTCGCCCGGTTTATCCGTCATTCAGCATTTCCCAGGACGTAGTGAAACAGAGCCACATTTCTCAAACCTGAGTCAGCCCCCCATCCACACAGATTTCTGCCCCGGCGATATAACTGCTTTCATCACTGGCCAGGAATAATGCAGCATGGGCCACCTCTTCAGGCTTGCCCATTCTTGCCAATGGAATGGTGCTGATTATCCCGCTGCGCAACTCTTCGGAGGCAGCCTGCATCATCTCCGTATCGATAGGGCCAGGCGCGACAACATTGATGCGAATGCCCCGGGCGGAGAGTTCACGTGTCCATGTGCGGGCAAAAGAGCGAAGGGCCGCTTTACTGGCACCGTATACACCATACCCCTGCGTGCCAATCACATCGGTGACAGAGCCTATCAATACGACACTCGCCCCCTCTTTCATCAGAGGAAGTGCTGCCTGGAGCGCAAAAAGTGGAGAGCGCACATTCAGGCTGAAAATCGCATCAAAATGTGCCGGGGTAACCGCATCAATAGTCGCGTATTCCGCCATGCCGGCGTTGATGACCAGGACATCTATCTGGCCAGACTCTGTCCTGATCACGTCAACTATCCGGGTCAGCTCACTGAGCTGGCTGACATCCGCACGCAGCGCCCTGGCGTTGCCTTCCAGTGTGTGGCCGGCGGCCTCCAACTCTTCGTTCCGGCGCGAGGTGAACCAGGTTGTTGCCCCTTCGCCGGCAAATCGCCGGCTGATAGCAAGACCAATGCCTTTTGCGCCGCCCAGTATCAGGGCAACTTTGTTCTCTAACCTATTCATCTGCTGACTCCTGTGAGGATGGAAAACAGATGATATAAATTTTATACTTAATAACAATTACGCACTTTGTTTATACCAGATATCGCGGAGTATATCGCCATGAGTGAGATTGACTGTAATAACCTGAGCGAAGTAGGAAAAACCCGTCCGGTGCTTGAGAACATCACCAATAAATGGTCAATTTTAATTCTCACCGTACTTTGTAGTGAGCCCGTGCGCTTCAATGAACTCCGCCGCCGGCTGGACGGCATTACGCATAAAGCATTGTCTGATGCGCTTAAGCGGCTTGAGCGCAATGGGCTGGTGCATCGGAAAGTACTGCCGACGTCGCCGGTGAGTGTGGAATACAGTCTGACCTCTCTGGCACAGACACTCCAGGGCCCCTTCAGTGCGCTGTATGAATGGGCGCTGACCTATGGGGCTGACATGGAGCAGGCGCAGTTGATGTATGATGCCGCGCATGCGCAAACCTCAGGCGCCTCCGATCAGGTGCGGCATCAGCCGGCAGGGTAGGGCGTGCAAAAGAATTCCACGAAATTCCTCACCTTTGGGCTCTGCAACCCGCGGGAAGGATGCAGAACCCAGGCAGGCTACCGGATTTTCCGCATCGTTTGTCGGCATGCAAAGCGAAGAAGCCGCGCTCATTTCCCGTCAGCCCCTGGCAACGCACCTGCCGGCCAGCGAACTTTGCTGACACTTTGGAGGATGTTAAAGGCAATGTAATGGATGCCGGTTACCTGTGAACCACTGAGAAGTCTTATCTTGCTTCAATAAGCCTTTTAGAGGGCAGCTTTCCCCCTCATTGCAGATTTCTCCACACGTCGGTTGTCCGCTATGTGCCAAAAGCGGACTTTGATAAAAAATCAGGCATTAACCAAGTTTTACTCAGCAACCGATGAGATGCGATTATTTCAAGTTGATGGTGTTATCTCTTCGAACTGTCTGAATGAATCTGTTTCAAAGCGGCAGTTGGTGTAGTAGAAAGAAAATTAAGTACAACTATTCCTCTCGCCATAACGACTGAAACTCAATAGGAAGTTCTTCTTTTTCAAAACCTGTAAACCAATAAATTTTACCGCCCGGCCCTATCATTGGTACTTCTCCCCATCCTTGATAAAACAGCGCCTGGTGCCAGTCTGGCTTTATCAAGCCACGCCGGTTGAGACGCTCTCCATTGCAGGCTGTAGCCCGAATGGAGGGGAAATTAATAAAAAAGCTAAACGGCACTCCTTCATTACGCGCACGTTTCTGTTGAATGGATAGCCAGCGTTTGTTGCGCTGACGAAGCTTTCTTTTAATACGTGTTCTCCTGCAGCAGATTACTAACAATGCCAGTGCATTAGTGCAATCCCGGTAACTAATCTCTTGACGGCACTGCTATTCCAGAATGCTCAGTATTATATCAACGCCAAACAAAATGTCCGCTTTTCGCTCATAGCGGACATTGGCATACGTGTCAGTCCGCTCTATGCCAGAAGCGGACATAGCGCCTTTATTACATTATCCCTCAGGCCGTTTTAGTCGGTTTATCTCCTCTTATTCAGTTGGATTAATCGATTATTTGAATAAGTGCATGCTGGATTTCCTGGCTAATCGCAGGCAAAGGGCTTTGTTAGACTCCTCCCGACTTCAAAATAACCAACAAAGCGGGTGATTCATTTGAAAACGGGGATAATAAAAGAGGGCGCAGCCAACTGGGCTGCTGTACTGTCGCTCAGCCTGAGCGTCATCGGGCTTATCACGGCAGAGCTGCTGCCGATAAGCCTGCTGACCCCTGTCGCATCATCGCTTAACGTCAGTGAAAGTGCGGCAGGCCAGGCCGTCAGCGCCACAGCAATGGTGGCTATGGTGGCAAGCCTTTTCATTGCCGGCGTGACCCGCAACATGGACCGCCGCCGCGTTATGCTGGCACTCAGCCTGCTGTTTGTGGCGTCTAATGTTATTGCAGGCATGGCAGACAGCTATGCGGTTCTGATTGCAGGCAGGGTAGTGTTGGGAATAAGCCTCGGTGGCTTCTGGTCAATGTGCGCTGCCGTCACGATGCGGCTTGTCCCGGAAAGTAACGTGCCGCAGGCGCTGGGGATCATCTTTGGCGGCGCGTCTCTTGCGATGGCGCTTGTCGCCCCACTGGGCACCTGGCTTGGCGGCATATTTGGCTGGCGCGACATCTTCTTTGCCACGGCCGCCGCGGGCTGCATTGCCCTGTTCTGGCAGTTCAGGGTTCTTCCGGCAATGACACCGGCCAGTCAGTCTACACTCAGCACGCTATTCCGCCTGCTGGCCCGGACTGATGTCAGCATGGGTATGCTGGCCATGATGCTGGTCTTCGGCGGTCACTTTGTTTTCTTCACCTATCTGCGCTCTTTCCTTGAAGGCGGAGCTGGCCTGGATGTAAACAGTATATCGCTGGTTTTGCTGGGATTTGGCGTAGCAAATGTCATCGGCAATGCGTTATCAGGTAAGCTTATTAACCGCAGCCTGATGATGGCACTGGCGCTGCCGCCTCTGGTCATGGCACTGCTTGCAGGCGCGCTGTATTTTGTGATTCGTCAGGGCCTGGCCGTGTCTACGCTAGTTGCTCTTTGGGGGTTTGCGCTGGGAGCCGTACCCGTGGCGTGGACAACGTGGCTTACGCGGGCGGTGCCGGATGAAACCGAAAGCGGCGGCGGTCTGCAGGTGGCCGCCATCCAGCTTGCCATTACTGGCGGTGCGGTGGGCGGTGGCGCGCTTTACAGCGTTGAAGGGAGCACCGGGCTGCTGCACGGCAGCGGCATAACACTGGTACTGGCCGCCGTGCTTATCTTCTCGCGGATGAGATCAAAAGCGCAGGCGTGATGCGACAGCATAACGGGGCTTGCTCCCCGTCTGGTCATCAATAAGGCGATGGAGTGAAGGCATGCCTAAAGGAAATCTGGACGATCTCTCACTGTTTATGGTGGTTGTTCGTGAGAAAAGCTTCACGCGCGCCGCCGCTAAGCTGGGTATCTCGCAGTCCACGCTGAGCCATATTATCCGCGGGCTCGAAAGTCGTCTGGATCTGAGGCTGCTTAACCGCACCACCCGCAGCATTTCACCGACTGAAGCGGGTGAACATCTGATTAACCGTCTTGGGCCCCGGCTTGAAGAAATGGAGGCGGAGCTAGCGGCGCTTGAAGACCTGAAAGACAAGCCTTCCGGGCTGGTCAGGATCACCGCTATCGATCATGTGGTTGAAACGCTTATCTGGCCAAAACTTGAGCCCGTGCTCAGGCATCACCCTGACATAAGAGTTGAAATCACCTCAGATTACCGGCTCAGCGATATTGTAGCGGACGGGTATGAAATAGGCGTCCGGCGTGGCGATCAGGTTGCCCGGGATATGATTGCAGTCAGGATGGCACCCGATCAACGCATGATTATTGTCGGTGCGCCCGCCTATTTTCAGCACCACCCGGTGCCGACGTCACCGGAAGAACTCATCAGCCACCGTTGCATTAACCTGCGGCTTTCCACGCACGGTGGCCTGTATGCGTGGGAACTGGAGCGGGACGGTAACGCGGTGCAGGTTCGCGTAGACGGCCAGCTGACCTTTAACCGCGTTCAGCAGATCCTGAATGCGGTGCTGACCGGCTACGGGCTGGCTTACATGCCCGACGATATGGTTATGCCGCATATCAGAACGGGCAGCCTCATTCCCGTCATGGAAGAATGGTCGGCAACGTTTCCGGGGTACCATCTCTATTACCCAAGTCGCAAAAAAGGTTCCGGGGCCGTTTCCGTCGTGATTGATGCCCTTAAGTACCGTTAGTGAACAATGGCTGCCGATGTGGCAGAGCACACCCGGCAGCGGGCCCGGACAGCATGATTCATTCAAATCTGCCATAAGTGTTACCAGGATTACTGCATAGTTTTCACTGAAAAACTCGCCTATTGTTTTAACCTGAATGTGCAACCTGCTGTAAATAAACGCTCTTTTGGCGCGGCACACGTACGCCCACCGCCTGGGTCTGAAACTGAATTCCAGCCAAGTAAAAGAGGCAGTATGCGTATTCGTGAACTGGGAAAAAGCGGCCTTAAGGTGTCCGGACTGAGCTTTGGCTGTATGAACCTGAGCCAGGCCTACGGACCGGCAACGGAAAGAAAAGAAGCCGTCAGAATGATCCGCAGAGCGCATGCGCTGGGCGTGACTTTTTTTGATACCGCCGAGGTGTACGGCGGGCGCGAAAACGAAACGCTGGCCGGGGAAGCGCTGGCCTGGCTGATGGCCAGAAAACCGTGGATTGTCCCGATCCCGGGCACCCGTCGGGAAGCTCACCTGACAGAGAATCTGGGGGCCGCGGACGTCGAATTCACCGCCGGTGATCGGGCAGCCTTTGACGCCCGGCTTGATCAAATAACGTGCGCCGGCGCACGCCTGCCGGACAGTGAACTCGCCCTGATTGATAAAGCGGAATGACCTGATTCAACCCGTCATCCGCACTGAGTAAGGAACAGCTATGAAATTGGCTTATCGCTGCCCTCGCGACACGACAACTGCACAGAGGCTAAAAACGACCAGTATGTTGTTGGTTGCCTCACTTCTGATACTGGCAGGCACCACCCTGGCCGCGCCCGCTACAGCCGCAGCGGGCCATGTGCCCGGCACGCATGGTGCTTCCGGATCCCGTCAGCCCGGCCTGCTTAACGCAAATGATGTGCAGATCCTTTTCGTTGACCTGCAGCCGGAGCTTATCCGCGACAGCCGCACTGTGAAAGCGCCTGCTCTCTCAGCGAACGCGGCCGGGCTGGCCCGCGTGGCAAAACTCACGCATGTGCCCGTGTCTTTTTCCATTGTACCCGTCGGCGGCAAGCCCGGGCATCATCTGCCTGAGCTTGCGCAGTATGCTACGGCAAACAATACCGTTCAGCGCGTGATGGCGGGCACCTTTATGGCACCGCGCCTGGTTTCCCTGCTCGCCTCGCACCCGCGCAAGACGCTGATCGTGGCCGGATATGCGACCGAGGTGGCCGTTCTGCAAACGGTACTGGACGCGTTGAAGGCCGGTTATAGGGTGTTTTTCGTCACTGACGTGACCGGCAGCCGGTCATCACGCACCGAAGAGGCCGCCATGAAACAAATGGAAATGGCAGGTGCCATACCGACGTCCGTGCTCGCCGTGGCCGCCCAGCTTGCCCCCGACTTTTCGCGCAAACCGGGTTCAGACGTGCTGGCGGCGTTTAGCATGCTCAGCCCCCCCTGATAATACGTCCCCTTCAGATACACCGTCAGCCCTGACTGGCCTGAGGCGTTTGCCCGCATGGTGCTGTTTGCGATTGAGCAGCCCGGAGAGATGGACGTCAATGAAATCCTTTTCAGGCCGACCCGGCAGGAGAAATAACCCTGGCTGCAGGCCCGCGTTCGGGTCATGTCATTCCCTAAGACGTCATGCATCAAACAGGAGAGAAAAATGAAATACCGTAAACTGGGTCATTCCGGCACGGCCGTGTCTGAACTGGCGTTGGGCACCATGTATTTTGCCGATGAAACGTCTGAGAAAGAGGCGTTCGCTATTCTTGACGGCTTTACTGAAGCTGGCGGAAACCTGATAGACACCTCCAACGTGTACGTTAACGGTAAATCAGAAGAAGTGGTCGGCCGCTGGCTGGCTGCGCGCTCAGGCGAAGTTGCCGACCGCGTTGTTCTCACCACCAAAGGACGCTTCAGTGCCAGCCCGGACGTCAATGACGCCGGCCTGTCGCGCCGTAACCTTCAGCGCTCCCTGGACGGCTCCCTGAAGCGCCTCGGCGTTGAGCGGGTTGATTTATATCAGCTGCACGCCTCCGACATGGAAACGCCCGTTGAAGAGACGCTTCGTTTTCTGGATGAAGCCGTACGCGGCGGTAAGATCCACTATGTGGGGCTGTCCAACTTCACCGGCTGGCAGCTGCAGCTGATGATGTCCTCGGCGAAAGCAATGGGTGTGGCTGTTCCTGTCTCTATTCAGTCTCAGTACAGCCTGCTGTCCCGTGAAATTGAGTGGGAGATCGTGCCGGCGGCCCTGCATAACAGCGTCAGCCTGTTGCCCTGGTCGCCGCTGGCCGGTGGCTTCCTTGCCGGTAAATATGCGCGTGGCGGAGAGCCTGATGCCGGCATGCGTGCCGGTTCTGACAAGGCGTTGTACAGGTACGTGTCAGGGGAATATGCCGGGTCAGATCGCAACTGGGCAACCATTAATAAGGTCGTCAGCATCGCCCGAGAGATCGGCGCGACGCCCGCTCAGGTGGCACTGCGCTGGCTGGCCGATCGCCCGGCCGTGGCCGCGCCTGTCTGCGGCGCACGCACAATGGAACAGCTGCGCGACAATCTGGGCATGACGGAAATTACCCTCAGCGAAGAGCAAACCCGTTCGCTTGAGGACGTCAGTCGCCCGGTGCCCGGGGGCTATCCTTACGGCGCCTTTGGTCAGTGGCAGCGCGCCCGCTGGATGCAGGACGGCTCACCTGCACCGGAGCAGGTTATTATGCAGGGCTCCGATCACCCACTGGGGTAAAAATAAATCTCACCGGATGTAAGACAGCACCTTATTGGTACCAATAAGGTGCTGTTATGGCGTTAAAAAGGAATCAAAAAGGCCTCTAAAAAGCGCCGCTCAGGGCATTCAGGTGCTGCCGACGAACCCGGCGATCTGGTGCTGCCAGAGGCGGGTGTAGAGGCCGTTCTGCGCCAGCAGCTCCTGGTGGGTGCCCATCTCTACAATCTGCCCCTGGTTCAGCACAATCAGCCGGTCCATCCGGGCGATGGTGGAAAGGCGGTGCGCAATGGCGATCACGGTTTTTCCCGCCATCATCGGTTCCAGGTTCTCCTGCACCGCTGCTTCGACTTCGGAGTCGAGGGCGGAGGTGGCCTCATCCATAATCAGAATCGGCGCGTCTTTGAGCAGCACGCGCGCAATGGCGATGCGCTGGCGCTGGCCGCCGGAGAGCTTGGTGCCGCGCTCGCCCACGTGGGCCGCCAGCCCGGTGCGCCCCTCGGCATCATTCAGCCGCCCGACAAACTCGTCGGCGTGCACCTGCCGCAGCGCCTGCATGATCGCCTCCTCGGTCGCCTCCGGGTTGCCGTACATCAGGTTCTCGCGCAGCGAACGGTTAAGCAGTGAGGTGTCCTGCGAAATCATGCCGATCTGCGCACGCAGGCTCTCCTGGCTGACATCGGCGATGTTCTGGTCATCAATCAGCACCGCGCCGTCGGCGACGTCGTAAAACCGCAGCAGGAGATTGACCAGCGTCGACTTGCCGGCACCGGACGGGCCGATCAGGCCAATCCGCTCGCCGGGGCGGATGGTGAGGTTAAAGTGCTGGATCACCGCGTTGTAGTTGTCATAGCGGAAGCTGACATCCTTGAAGCAGATCTCCCCGCGCGGGATCGCCAGCGGCGGGGCCTGCGGGCGGTCGACGACGTTGATCGGCCGGGAGACCATTTTCACCCCGTCCTGCACCACGCCGATGCCGCCGAATACGCCGTTCACCACCCACATCAACCAGCCGGACATGCTGACAATCCGCAACATCAACCCGATCGCCAGCGCAATCGCCCCGACGCTGATCAACGACTGCGTCCAGAGCCAGAGCGCCAGCCCGGTGGTGGCGACAATCAGCAGCCCGTTCAGCACCGTGATCAGCAGGTCAATGCCGGTGATCAGCCGCCCGGCCTGCTGCGCTTTCTGGGTCTGTTCGCTGATCGCTTTGCGGATGTAGTTCTGCTCCAGCGAGGTGTGGGCGAAGAGTTTGACGGTGGTGATGTTGGTGTAGCTGTCAACGATGCGGCCCACCAGTTGGGAGTAGGCCGCCGAGGATTTCACGCCGCGCTGTTTCAGGCGGGGGATAAAGTAGCAGAGGGTCAGGATGTAACAGAGCAGCCAGGCGGTCAGCGGCAGCATCAGCCGCCAGTCGGCGGTGGCAAACAGAATCATGGAGCTGATGATAAAGATCATCACATGCCAGACGGCATCCACCGCCTGCACGGCGGAATCACGCAGGGCGTTGCCGGTCTGCATAATGCGCTGGGCAATGCGGCCGGAGAAGTCACTCTGGAAGAAGTCGACGCTCTGTTTGATGACGTAGTTGTGGTTCTGCCAGCAGATCAGGCTGCCCATGCCGGGGCTGATCGTCTGGTGGATCAGCATGTCATGCAGCCCGACGCAGAGCGGGCGCAGCACCAGCGCCACCATCGCCATCCAGAGCAGCTCGCCGCCATACTCGTCAAACAGCTCCACGGCTGAGGTATTGCTGACGATGTTGATGATGCGGCTGAGATAGTTAAACAGGATGACCTCAATCAGCGCGCCGATCAGGCCGACAATCATCAGCGCGGTAAAGCTCGGCCAGACCTGGCGCAGGTAATAAAGGTAATAGGACGAGACGTTGTTGGGGGGCGCCTCACTGGGTGCGGCCTGAAAAATGTCGATCAATCTCTCTAAACGTCGATAGAACATAGCGACTCTCACGTGTTAGGTGACTCATAGATGCAGCCGGCTGTCATCAACGGGCTGCCCCACAACATAGTGACCAGGGTCACTCTTCTTTCCCGAATGGAAACGGGTGCTGTGTCTGGCCAAAGGGCATCAAAGGTAACGCTGTGGGTCTTATGCCGGGGTCACCCGGTCACACGCCGCCGTGCCCTGAACCGCACGGTAATAACGTGTTGTGATTATTGTTCTTTTATGGGTTGGTGCTGGACACGTCCGTGACATCTACTAAGATAGTGGTTAGGTTAAAATTTAACCATGTCAGCGCAGGCGGGAAGCGGGAAGGGGAAGGCCGGGGCGCAACGTTCCCTCCGGCCTGAAGAGGAAAGCCTTGTGTTAAGCGTACAGGGAATGTGCAAAAAAGACACTTTTTTGGTACTAAAAAAGTGTAAAACCGATACGGTAATAGTACCGCTCCGCTTCACATTCAGGCAGAAAAGGGAAGGCCACTCACCAGGAAACGGACGGTTAAAAAATCAGCATTCCGTCGCCGCCGTCAGCCTCGCCGATAAAAAAGGCCGGTCAAATGACCGGCCTGTGACGAGTGGAAAACAGGGGCAGGGCGTCAGGCGTGGGCGTCAACTTTAAACACGCGGATTGCCCGTACCAGTTGGTCAGCCTGCTCCTGCATCGACTGGGCTGCGGCCGCGGACTCATTCACCAGCGCGGCGTTCTGCTGGGTCACCTGATCCATCTGGGTGATGGCGGTGTTGATCTCTTCAATGCCGGTGCGCTGTTCTGAGCTGGCGATAGTGATTTCGCCCATGATTTCGGTCACGCTCTTCACGCTCGTCAGCACCTCTTCCATGGTGGTGCCTGCTTTTGCCACCTGCTTGCCGCCCTCATCCACTTTGGAGACGGAGTCTTCAATCAGCTGGGCGATCTCTTTGGCCGCAGACGCAGAACGCTGCGCCAGGCTGCGCACTTCCGAGGCTACCACCGCAAAGCCGCGGCCCTGCTCACCAGCACGCGCCGCTTCCACCGCGGCGTTCAGCGCCAGGATGTTGGTCTGGAAGGCGATGCCGTCGATCACGCTGATGATGTCGACGATTTTCTTCGACGAGCTGTTGATCATGTTCATGGTGCTGACCACCTGCTTCACTGCCTCGCCGCTTTCCGCTGCCACGCGGGAGGCCTGCGCCGCGAGCTGGTTGGCCTGGCGCGCGTTGTCGGCGTTCTGCCGCACGGTGGAAGTCATCTGCTCCATGGCGGAGGCGGTCTCTTCCAGCGAGCTGGCCTGCTGCTCGGTACGCACCGAGAGATCCATGTTACCGGCCGAGATTTCGCTGGAGGCGTTGGCGATCAGGTCAGTGCTGCCGCGCACCTCATTGACGATTTTCAGCAGGTTATCGTTCATGTTTTTCAGTGCCTGCATCAGCTGGCCGGTCTCATCGCGGGAGGTCACGCGGATCACGGTGCGCAGGTCACCGGCTGCCACATTTTCAGCGATGCTGACCGCCTCACGCAGCGGGCTGACAATCGAGCGGGTCAGCAGGTAGCCCAGGATCACCGCCGCCAGGATCGCCAGCGCGGAGAAAATCAGGGTGATGTGGATAGCCGTCGCGCCGTCAGCCAGCGCTTTCACCCCCTCTGACTGCAACTGTGAAGACTGGGAGTCGGCGAATTTTACCGCGCTGTTCAGGAACGTATTCTGCGCCGGGGTGATTTTCAGCAGCACATATTCGGCGGCACCTTCGGCATCACCGGCGCGGATCAGGGCGATCAGCGCCTGTTTCTGTTTCTCAAACGCCTCGGCCGCCTCTTTGACGGCGGCGATTTTCTGCTGGCCGACCAGGGTGGTCTGCAACCGCGCGATCTTATCAATGGCGTCGTTGGTGCTCTGGGTGGCGCTGGCGAGCTGGCCGAAACGTTTTACGTTGTACTGCGGGCGC
The DNA here is from genome assembly GCF_002858715.1 of Chimaeribacter coloradensis. Taxonomy (GTDB): domain Bacteria; phylum Pseudomonadota; class Gammaproteobacteria; order Enterobacterales; family Enterobacteriaceae; genus Chimaeribacter; species Chimaeribacter coloradensis. The sequence goes on from NZ_PJZH01000006.1 coordinate 160,426, forward strand.
GGGGTATCGATCACCATGCCGCGCAGGTATTTGATCTGGTCGTTCACGCCGTCGCGCACGTCGAAGGCCAGCCTGACTTTGGTGTAACGGTCATTGACGATGCTGTCCACGCCGCTGTTGATGCTGCCGATTTTCACGGTGGCGGTGGCGCTGACGATGATCAACAGCAGGATAACCAGCCCGAATGCGGCCCCCAGGCGGAGGCCCACTCTCATATTTTTCACTGAAACCATCACTTCTTCCCCTTTAAATAGAATGCGGCAGCGCGGTCATCCCTTCATAAATGCCGGGTCGATCCGGATAACGGCCATGTACGGTGAATCACCGGCAGCACCCCCGGCCATCGCGCGGCAGGGGCTTTTTTTACGCTCGCCGAGGCTCACTAAATCGGCATCTGCCGGAAAAACTTGATGAAAATCTGTGGGTAAGATCACGTCCTGAGAGCCGCGGTGCCAAAAAACCAAGGGGGGAAACGTTAAATTTCAATGGGTTATAAAAAAGAGATAGTATAGTGCGGCTGCCGCTGCCGCGTGGGGGTTACCGGCCTGTACAACCTGGCCTGATGCCGTTTTTAACCGGCAGGGATAAGGCCCTGAAAATCAGGAGGGGAGGCGGGCAGGCATTAAAATGACGAAGGCTCCCACGGGGTGTCGGGAGCCTTCAGGGTACTGCACAATCACAAATTAACATTAACTGACTTAACAAGGTGATACTTCAATTAGCACATCTCGATGAGGTGCACTGTGATAACAGGAATATATGACACCCGATAACTATGTCCTCCTATATAACGCGTAGGAAATACTCCACTATACTTCCGGACCGGATGCTGACCGGATCAGTACACCGCCCTGCGATAGGCATTCTTTATTTCACGGCGTGATGGGGCTGCCGTTGCGTTATATTACCGCGCCGCGAAAGAGACCGCGGCAATAAAGAACCTGATTATCGCGGTAGTTCCCCCTGCGTGCGATGACAAATAGCAGTTACGTGGCCTGAAAGCGTAGTTAATCCGTTGATATTACGGGTTAACTTTCCCATACAACATCACTTCGTGGCCTTTATCGCACAGTCACAGACCTCATACTGTCTGTTGGGTAGCTCATGACAACAACAAGTATAAATAGCGGTACACTGAAAATGTGTACCCTCATCACATGTCATCTCATTGTCACCTTAAATGTAGTATTTACAGCGAGGGTGTCAAGCCCATTTTTTATAAAAAATGGGGATTTTTAGACGGCATAAAATAACATCACAGGCAGGGTGGTGGGAGCGCCTGTTATATAAAAGAAAATCACGGCAGGTGTTTTAATGTCGTCCTTGCGGCAGGTTTTTACAGCCGGTGGGCGGCCCCGCGGCTGCCGGTGAAAATGAGGGGAAATGAGAGGGCGGTGACCCGGGAAATAACCCGTTGAGATAAAATGAGATACCATAAAATCGGGCGGGCCGGCGCATGGCTATACTCTCAGCAGGCATTACATGACGCCCGCTTATTAATAAAGGAGTATGCCATGTCAGCAAAAAATGACTTTTTTAAAAAGCTACAGGAAAATATCGACGAAGAGAGGGCAGCGATTGAAGCCGTTAAAGAGGATATTGCTGTTTTCCAAAGGGAAATTGCCTTTCTTTTTGAAAATATTGAGTTATGGTTCCGTGACACCGGCGTCGAGTGCCACCGGAAAGAGACGTTTCTGACGGCCGGAAATGCGCCTTACGCCCGCTACCAGGTTCAGGAACTGTGCCTGACGAACGGCAAAAAGAGCCTCTATATCGTGCCGCAGGGGCTTTATTATTTTGGTGGGGCCAAAGGCTGCCTGCTGGTCTCCATAGGCAATAACCGCAGTGACAGAAAACTCTTTGAATTACGGATGCAGGACAGCCGCGCAAATTTTGAGAACTGGGCCATTATCGACCATCTGACGCCACACCAGGTTATCCCTTTTAATGAAGAGAACTTTTTCCGGCTTATTTATGACTTCTCCTGAGCCGCTGATTTTCCTGTGGTAAGCCGGACAACGCCGGGCGCGGCGTCAGGGCCGGCGCGCCCGGCACCCTCATTACGCCGTTTTTTCCGCCTCATTGCCCGGCCAGCGAAGCTGCGGGAAAAGCAGCAGGCGGATATTAAACAGGTAGAACATCGGCATAAAGGCGCGCCCGTCCCGCATTGCCAGCATCTCCAGCCGGAACAGCAGCAGATCCAGCTCCTCCCGCAGCGCCGGGTGCGGGGTGGATTGCAAAGACTTCATGCGCCGCTTCAGGTACAGCCCCAGCTCATGGAACATCTGCCCGCTGTCGATGTGGTGCTGCTCCAGCACCTCCCGGTGGCGGGCGTAGAAGTCGTAACAGTAGGCACCCAGCCAGGCTTCCGCAATCAGGTTGCCGCCGGACTCCAGATCCGCATCCGGGTCGAGCCGCTTGCGCGGCAGAATGATGTTCACCTTGTCGAGCGTGCGGGAGATAAACTGCTGGCGCGCCAGCAACGACGAGGCATTGCGCTCGATCTCTTTGATAAACCGCAGCAGGTCGCGCAGCCCTTTGCGCAGCGCGCGTTTGGCCGTCCAGGCCGGGCGCTTGTTGCGGATAATCGCCGTGATGACCGCCGCAAAGAAAATCCCCACCATCGCGGACATCGCCGTGTTTATCACCTTCGGCAGGTCGGGCACAAAGTGGTGGCTCATGCCGATAAACCCCGGCAACTGCGTGGCAACGCTCAGCCCGATCATATTGGTAGAGGGGCGGGCGATCACCAGCCCCAGCGCCATCAGCCCCGGCGTCAGGCAGATGATTAACGCCTCGAAGGTCACCGCCTGCGGGATCAGCAGCGCGATATAGAGCACGCTGATCACCAGCGCGATGATCACCCCTTTGATAAACAGCTTCATCGGCGTCAGCGGGGTATCCGCCCCGGCGAAGAAGGAGCTGAGGATCGCCGCCATCATCGGCGCGGTGGCCCCGTCCGCCCAGCCGCTGCCGATCCAGAACAGGCAGGAACCGAAGGTGGCGAGAAAGGCGGTCAGCGCCGAGAGCATCAACAGCCCTTTATCGATGTGGCGGTGCGCCCGCGCGTTTTTCGCCAGCCGGGTATCACCGGAGAGGTCACTGACCAGCACGCTGACGCTCTGGTACGCCCCGGCAATGCGCACAAAGTCCGCCAGCCGTTCCAGCAGGCCGATCAGCAGAATGCTCTCCTCGGTGCCCAGTGTGTTGTGCTGCCAGGCCTGTTGCAACTCCGCCTGGCAGTGATGCAGCGTCGCCTGGATCGCGGTGACCTCATTAATGGTGTCGCCATCATTCAGCCAGTGTAAAAAGGCTGCGAACGCCTGCGCCACCGGCTCCGGGAAACGGATCTGCTGCTCGCCCAGCAGGTTGAGCCGCACTTCAATCGCCGTCAGCGTCGGGATCAGGTAGGAGAGGTGCTGGTACTGCACGCTCACCAGCCGGATCAGCTTGCGCGCGGCGTCGCCGTCGTAGACGCAGTGGGTGATCAGCGTCTCCACATTCAGCGGGAAATTCGCCATCTGGATCAGGATGTCTTCCCGCTCCAGCGACTTATCTTTCGGCAGCACGGTGATCAGCTCGCTGCAGAGTTTGCGCGCATTCTGGTACCAGACGCTGACGCTCTGCTCCAGCAGGCTGCGCATCGACACCGGAAACACCAGCCGGTGTACCAGGGAGCTGCAAATAATCGCCACGGTGATCTCCTCAATGCGCGAGATCACCGTGTCGGTAATGGCACCCGCTGAGCCGACGCTGGGGAAACCCATGATCGCCGCGCTGTAGCCGGCCAGCATAAACACATAGCTTTTCGGCGTGCGGTCATGCAGGGAGAGGTAGAGGCAGAGCGCCACCCATAACGAGACGCAGAGGCTGAACAGCATCGGGCTCTGCACCGTGATGGGGTAGATAAGGAAGATAAACAGCCCGCCCAGCAGGGTGCCCAACAGGCGGAACACCGATTTGGAGAGGGTAGAGGCGGAATAGAGTTGTGAGGCGACGTAGACCGTGGTGAGCGCCCAGGCCGGTTTTTCAAGGTTGAGTTCGAGAGCAATAAACAGTGCCAGAAAGGCGGCCAGACAGGTTTTGACGGAGAACAGGACTGCGTTTTTTGTAAGCCACTTCATGAAAAGATCGTACCGGTGCACGCTGAGTGGCGCGTATCCTGCCAGAAGGATTTGGCTTGTGCGCGGGAATTTCTACTACAAGGTGTTACCAGATGGGTATTCTGATGTTTATCTTTATTTAACAGAACGTTAAAGCGAGTATTTTTGTGCGGTTTCAGTTTGTGCGGCCGCGTTTCCCCGCGGCGCAGGGTAAAGGGTTGATAGATGCCGGGTGAACGGGGAAAATCGCGGCCACAACAATAAGGAGAACCTGCCAATGGAACATCGTCAGAACGCGTGGCTGACCCGCGCAAAAATCTTCCTGGGCCGCCTGTGGCCACACCCGCTGGTGGTCGCCAAAAAACAGATTGTGCTCGCCAGCCTGGGGGCTGCCTTTGGGCTGGTGGTGACCAGCCTGTTCAGCCGCTGGCTGCTGGGTGAGGTTAACCCCTGGTTTGTGGCCCCGATGGGCGCTTCCGCGGTGCTGCTGTTTGGCGTGCCGAACAGCCCGCTGGCCCAGCCCTGGTCAATCCTCGGCGGCAACGTCTTCTCCGCGCTGATCGGTGTCACCGTCGGGCTGTGGCTGCCCCAGCCGGCCATCGCCTGCGGCGTGGCAGTGGGGCTGGCCATCGCCCTGATGTACGCGCTGCGCTGCCTGCACCCGCCCGGCGGCGCCGTGGCGCTGACGGCGATTGTGGGCGGCGCGGGCATCCACCAGGAGGGGTACTACTATGTCTTCAGCCCGATCCTGATCAACTCCCTGTGCCTGGCGCTGCTGGCCATCGTGTTTAATAACCTGGCCGGGCGGCGCTACCCGCACCCTTTGTCTGCCGCCGAGAGCAAGCCCGCCCCGGTCTCCTTTGATGTGCCGATCACCCGGGACGACCTGCACGACGCGCTGCTGGCCGGGCAGTTTCTCGACATTGATGAAGAGGATTTGCAGGCGCTGTTGCAGCAGGCGGAGCAGATCGCCGTACGCCGCCAACAGACCACGGCAAATTAAGCCACGGGGGCTACGGCCCCTTCTCAGCCCCCAGCTTTTTTTCGGGCGGCAAGCCATTAAAAACGCAGCCGCTTTTTAAATCCTTCTCTCTGTTTTAAATAACCCCTGGCCGGGGGGCTATAATCAATTTGGCTTTATTGCACATTAACTGCCCATTGCCGGAGAGGTTACCTCCCCTCTAACAGGCAGGCCCGGGCGTGTTAAATGCCGGGTAAAATAGGCTTTTTGTGCCCTCTCTTCTCGTATGTAACATTATGATAACAACACCGCAGGCGGTTTAATAAGCAACCAATTGATTATTAAGCCAAAAATCGTAAACAAATCTAAACAAAATAAAGTATTGAGTACCGGGGTAAAAAACCCTATATTGGCCGCGCTTTACCCACAGGTAGTTACTTTTTTAATTCAATTATTCAACCTGGGCGTTACCAATAACCTTGGTTGTAGGAGTGATATGATGACGGATAAAGTCCGTATTGATACTTTAGGTGCTAATTCATTAAACAGTAACAATGAAACTTATTTGGCGCGTCAGGCTGAATTCGAATCGAATGTCAGGAGTTACCCACGTAAATTGCCGCTGGCGATCGCAAAAGCCCAGGGCGTCTGGATCACGGATGTTGAAAACAATCAATACCTTGATTGCCTCGCAGGCGCGGGCACGCTGGCACTTGGCCATAACCACCCTGATGTACTGCAGAGCATCCAAAATGTCATTACCAGCGGCTTGCCGTTACATACACTGGATCTGACCACCCCGCTGAAAGACCAGTTCTCTGAATACCTGCTCTCTGTGCTGCCGGGCGAAGGCAAAGAGTATTGCCTGCAGTTCTGCGGCCCGTCCGGTGCGGACGCCGTTGAAGCCGCCCTGAAGCTGGCGAAAAAGCACACCGGCCGCAGCGGCGTGATCAGCTTCTCCGGCGGTTACCATGGGATGACCCACGGCGCACTGGCCGTGACCGGCAACCTGTCGCCGAAAGAAGCGGTCAACGGCATGATGCCGGAAGTGCAGTTCATGCCTTACCCGCACCAGTACCGCTGCCCGCTGGGCATCGGCGGTGAGGCGGGCGTGAAAGCGCTGACCTACTACTTCGAAAACCTGATCAACGACGTTGAGAGCGGCGTGCGCAAACCGGCGGCGGTGATCCTGGAAGCCGTACAGGGCGAAGGCGGCGTGAACCCGGCACCGGTTGAGTGGCTGCAACGCATCCGCAAGGTGACCGAAGAGCACGGCATCCTGCTGATCATCGACGAAGTGCAGGCAGGCTTCGCGCGTACCGGCAAACTGTTCGCCTTCGAACACGCCGGCATTGAGCCGGACATCATCGTGATGTCCAAAGCCGTGGGCGGCGGCCTGCCGCTGGCCGTGCTGGGTATCAAGAAGAAGTTCGACGCCTGGGCACCGGGCCACCACACCGGCACCTTCCGCGGCAACCAGCTGGCGATGGCGACCGGCCTGACCACCCTGAAGTTCCTCAAAGAGAACCAGGTCGCTGCCAAAGTGGCGGAGCAGGGTGAGTGGCTGAAAGGCAAACTGGCTGAGATGCAGAAACGCTACCCGGTGATCGGCCACGTGCGCGGCCTGGGCCTGATGATCGGCATCGAGATTGTGAAACCTGGCGAAGCGCAGGATCACATGGGCTGCTACCCGGCTGACGGTGAGCTCTCTGCCCTGCTGCAGAAAAAATGCTTCGAAGCCGGGCTGATCCTGGAGCGCGGCGGCCGTCATGGCAGCGTACTGCGCCTGCTGCCTTCCCTGTTGATCACCAACGCTGAGCTGGAGATCTTCCTGGATAAATTCGAACACGCCCTGTTGGCTGCCGGCATTAAACCGGTTTGAGTGGAAAAGAGAACATGACCAACCCAATTCTGGCGGCTTCTGCGCAAAGCACCGAGGCCTACCAGCAGGCTATCGCCCAGAGCAGCGCGGCCGTGGTGAAATGGCTGCAACAGCCTGAGATGTATCAGGGCAAAACCGTGGCGGAACTGCGTGAGCGCATCACGCTGGATTTCAATCCTCAGGGCCTGGGCAACCAGGCCGCGATTGAACGCGCCATTGAGTACTTCCTGAAAGACAGCCTGTCGGTACACCACCCGCAGTGCGTGGCGCACCTGCACTGCCCGAGCCTGGTTGTCAGCCAGGCGGCCGAGGTGCTGATCAACGCCACCAACCAGAGCATGGACTCCTGGGACCAGAGCCCGTCAGCCACCATCATTGAGATGAAGCTGATTGAGTGGCTGCGTACTCAGGTGGGTTACCAGCCGGGCGACGCCGGGGTCTTCACCAGCGGCGGCACCCAGAGCAACCTGATGGGCCTGATGCTGGCGCGTGACGCCTTCTTCGCCCGCCAGGGGCACTCGATCCAGCAGGATGGCCTGGTCGGCAACCTGAAGAAGATCAAAGTGTTCTGCTCTGAGAACGCCCACTTCTCCGTACAGAAGAACATGGCGCTGCTGGGGCTGGGTTACCAGTCCGTGACGCTGGTGAAAACTGACCGCTTTGCGCGCATGGATCTCAACGATCTGAAAGAGAAAGTGGCGCAGGCGCAGGCCAACGGCGAGCAGATCCTGGCGATCGTGGCGACCGCAGGCACCACGGATGCCGGGGCTATCGACCCGCTGCGTGACATCGCCGCGCTGGCCGCCGAGCACCAGATCTGGGTGCACGTCGATGCAGCCTGGGGCGGCGCGCTGCTGCTCTCTGAGCAGTACCGCGACTACCTGGACGGCATCGAGCTGGTGGACTCCATCACCCTGGACTTCCACAAGCAGTTCTTCCAGACCATCAGCTGCGGCGCGTTCCTGCTGAAAGAGGCGCGCCACTACGAGCTGATGCGCTATCAGGCGGCGTACCTGAACTCTGAGTTCGACGAAGCGCAGGGTGTGCCGAACCTGGTCTCCAAGTCGTTGCAGACCACCCGCCGTTTCGACGCCCTGAAACTGTGGATGGGCCTGGAAGCGCTGGGCCAGAAGCAATACGCTGCGATCATCGACCACGGTGTGACCCTGGCGCAGCAGGTGGCGGCCTATGTTGCTGAGCAGCCAAACCTGGAGCTGGTGATGCAGCCTCAGCTGGCGAGCGTGCTGTTCCGCTACCGCCCGGCGTCACTGGCCGGGGCTGACAATGCCGCTATCGCGCTGCTCAACCAGCGCATCGGTGATGCCCTGCTGGACTCCGGCCGTGCTAACGTCGGCGTAACGGAATTTGACGGCGTAACCTGCCTGAAAATGACGTTGCTCAACCCGACGGTCACGCTGGAAGACATCAAAGTGCTGCTGGCGCTGGTGGAAACCACCGCGCAACAACTGCCGACCGCGTAATCCCGGTCAGCTGTTAAAAAAAGCCGGTGCCCCAAAAGGGCACCGGCTTTTTTATTGGCTTGAGATTTTGAGATGAAAATATTGTTATTGACTGCTCTTTTGCTTCTTCTGCTCTTCCACATAGCCGCCATAAATCATTTCTACTTTTCCATTTTCATATTTAAAACGGGAGTCGTCATCGAAAACTAT
>NZ_PJZH01000069.1 GCF_002858715.1 Chimaeribacter coloradensis
CTTTCTGCGGCCCCGCTGCCGCCACCGCGCAAGGGGCGCGTAGGCGCGCGCCCCTTGCATCCCCGCGCCTTGGGTGATCCGGCTGAATCATTGCACGCTCCCGCGTGTCCCCTCGTTGCGCCTCCGGGCTTTTCGGGCCGCCGCAGACACGCTCCCAGCGTGGCTGCGACTCTCGCACACATCCCTGTGTGCTCGCCCGGCCCTGCGTCTCCACTCGGCAATGATTTTTACGCCCCCACCACTTCTGCAAATCTTTAGGTATGTAAGGAAAGAGTAGGGGGGGATTTTTGGGCGTTCGGTGGGGTTACTGGCTTCTGCTGATTTATGCGGCAATGGGTTATAGATGGGGGATTTGTCGTCGTTTGGTGAGGTTACTCAACTATGCGGTTTATGCAGCAATGGTTTTTAGCGCTTTACCATTTCTACAAGCCGAAAATCTGTCTGGAAATAGCCGAAGACAATCTGCGAAGGTTAAATCTGTCCGCCCAATTTTATAGCCCCATGCATCAGCACACATAAAGCCCGCTCAGTCGTTACAAATGTCTTATCTACTCTTTCCTTACATACCTACGGGTTTGCAGAGGAGGTGGGGGCATTAAATTATTGCCGACGAGGACGCAGGGCCGGGTGAGCGGGCATGGACAAATTGGCCGGGAGCCAATTTGAACAACGCGAAGCGTTGGCCCCGAAGGGGTGAGCCCCAGGGATGGGGCGAATCTCCCCCGCGAAAGGTACAGCCACGCCGGGAGCGTGTCTGTACCGGCCCGATCAGCCCGGAGGACGCTGGAGGGAACCCGCGGAGCGGGCAATAATTCTGCCGG
>NZ_PJZH01000070.1 GCF_002858715.1 Chimaeribacter coloradensis
GCGCCTGGCGGCCTGCAAAGTAGGGCTGTTTCCCACATCTGGCGCCGGCGTGCCCGCTGCAGCGCCTGGCGGCCCGCTAAGTAGGGCTGTTCCCACATCTGGCGCCGGCGTGCCCGCTGCGGTGCCCGGCGGCCCGCAAAGTAGGGCTGTTTCCCACATCTGGCGCCGGCGCGCCCGCAACTGCGCCCTGCGGCCCGCAAAATAGGGCTGTTTCCCACATCTGACGCCGGCGCGCCCGCTGCGGTGCCCGGCGGCCCGCAAAGTAGGGCTGTTTCCCACATCTGACGCCGGCGCGCCCGCAACTGCGCCCTGCGGCCTGCAAAGTAGGGCTGTTTCCCACATCTGACGCCGGCGCGCCCGCAACTGCGCCCGGCGGCCCGCAAAGTAGGGCTGTTTTCCACACCTGGCGCCGGCGCGCCCGCAACTGCGCCCGGCGGCCTGCAAAGTAGGGCTCTTTCCCACACCTGGCGCCGGCTGCGACCCGCAATGTTGGGTTGTTTCGCACACATGGCGCCGACGAATCAGCTGCAATGTAGATCAAATTAGATGTCTATTTGCTGGCTTAATACCGGTTTATAAGATGCATGGATTCTTATGCGCTATGGTGATGACTTAAAAATATCTAAAGATTTGGGTTTAGTATCCGATTTAGTAAGAAGCTTAGTAAATTCAAAACTGCGTTCAAAAAAGGAGTTTTAAGTGACTGAAATAAATAGTGTTTCCGATTTTCTAGGTGTCATCAATAAATTTGCACC
>NZ_PJZH01000071.1 GCF_002858715.1 Chimaeribacter coloradensis
TCCACTCGGCAATGATTTTTACGCCCCCACCACTTCTGCAAATCTTTAGGTATGTAAGGAAAAAGTAGGTGGGGGGATTTTGGGCGTTCGGTGGGATTTCTCGCTTCTGCTGATTTATGCGGCAAAGGTTTGTAGGTGGGGGATTTTTGGGCGTTCGGTGAGTTTACTCGCTTCTGCTGTTTTATGCGGCAATGGGTTTTAGCGCCTTGTCATCGCTATAAGCCGAAAATCTGTCTGGAAAATAGCAGAAGTAAATCTTTAAAGGTTATGCCTCTCTACTCAAGCTCATAGCCCCATGCATCAATACACATAAAGCCCACACAGTCATTACAAAGGCCTTATCTACTCTTTCCTTACATATCCACGGGTTTGCAGAGGAGGTGGGGGCATTAAATTATTGCCGACGAGGACGCAGGGCCGGGTGAGCGGGCAGGACGCCCGCGAAAGGTACAGCCACGCTGGGAGCGTGTCTGTACCGGCCCGATCAGCCCGGAGGACGCTGGAGGGAACCCGCGGAGCGGGCAATAATTCTGCCGG
>NZ_PJZH01000072.1 GCF_002858715.1 Chimaeribacter coloradensis
ACACATCCCTGTGTGCTCGCCCGGCCCTGCGTCTCCACTCGGCAATGATTTTTACGCCCCCACCACTTCTGCAAATCATCAGGTATGTAAGGAAAAAGTAGGTGGGGGATTTTTGGGCGTTCGGTGGGGTTACTCGCTTCTGCTGTTTTATGCGGCAATGGGTTGTAGGTAGAGGATTTTGGGGCATTCGGTGGGGTTATTGGCTTCTGCTGATTTGTGCAGCAATGGGTTTTAGCGTCTTACCATTTCTACAAGCCGAAAATCTGTCTGGAAATAGCCGAAGACAATCCTTACTGGTTAAGTCTGTCCGCATAGCTCTATAGCTTTATGTAGCAGCACACATTAACCCCATCACAAGAATCACAAACTCCTTATCTACTCTTTCCTTACATACTCATGGGTTTGCAGAGGAGGTGGGGGCATTAAATTATTGCCGACGAGGACGCAGGGCCGGGTGAGCGGGCATGGACAAATTGGCCGGGAGCCAATTTGAACAACGCGAAGCGTTGGCCCCGAAG
>NZ_PJZH01000073.1 GCF_002858715.1 Chimaeribacter coloradensis
CAAACATCTTGAACGCCGGTTAGGCATCGAGATTAACCGCCGCGACAATCACTTTAAGCTGGTCGGCAAGAGCCTGGTTGTTCAGGCTGCTGCTGACATCCTGCGCCATCTCTATGTAGAAACGGCGCCGCTGCGCGGTGAAATCGCCGATATCGATCCGGAGCAAATCCATCTCGCTATCAAAGAGAGCCATGTGCTGGAGCAGACCGCCGAAAGCGTGCCCGACTATGGCAAAGCCGTGACCATCCGCACCAAACGCGGCATGGTGAAACCCCGTACCCCTAATCAGGCCCAGTATATTGCCAATATTCTGGACAACGACATTACCTTCGGTATCGGCCCTGCCGGGACCGGGAAAACGTACCTGGCCGTGGCAACGGCCGTAGATGCCCTGGAGCGCCAGGAAGTCCGCCGCATCATGCTCACCCGCCCTGCGGTAGAGGCGGGTGAAAAACTGGGCTTCCTGCCGGGTGACCTCAGCCAGAAAGTCGACCCGTACCTGCGCCCGCTGTATGAC
>NZ_PJZH01000074.1 GCF_002858715.1 Chimaeribacter coloradensis
AAGGGTGAGACATTACGGAGAGTAATGGGTGCTGTAATGTTTCAATTTTCAGCTTGTTCCGGATTGTTAAAGAGCAAATACTTCGCAGTATACTGTTGCCAATACACTTGGAAATATTGAGTTGACCGCGGGGGGATGGTGGAGCTAAGCGGGATCGAACCGCTGACCTCCTGCGTGCAAGGCAGGCGCTCTCCCAGCTGAGCTATAGCCCCATGCAGTCTTTGAATACCTTTTACCACGCTTTCTCAGACAGCGTGCAACGTCACGGCATTTACCGGGGTAAATGAGTGAGTCAGCAACACGGCACGGGAAAGATTTGGTAGGCCTGAGTGGACTTGAACCACCGACCTCACCCTTATCAGGGGTGCGCTCTAACCACCTGAGCTACAAGCCTATAAAGGTATTTCTGCTCGAATTTCATCAGACAATCTGTTGTGGGCACTGCACGGTCAAATATCTTGAGGTAAGGAGGTGATCCAACCGCAGGTTCCCCTAC
>NZ_PJZH01000075.1 GCF_002858715.1 Chimaeribacter coloradensis
ATAGTTTTCGATGACGACTCCCGTTTTAAATATGAAAATGGAAAAGTAGAAATGATTTATGGCGGCTATGTGGAAGAACAAAAGAAATTAGAAATGGAAAAGGAAAAAAACAAATAACTTCTTAATCTGAGGATAAGGGGACATCCTTTTAAGCTGTTCCCTTACTTTAACCCCTTTTAAGGAACTTAGGGAAAAATAAAAGTAATGAAAGCAACTGATTATGGCGTACATAATCTGGAAGCACTGGAAAAAGCGGGTTATCGTATTGCCGCGTTAGATGATGCTGAAAAAGCCAAATTGATCTATCTGACACATCACCTTGGGCTGACAGACACTATCCGGTTTATAAAAGGCACAATTACAGAAGAGGCAGCCAAGAGATTGTTGATTGCGCAGGTGGGTGCGGGCAAGGCTGCAAAACGTGCAAATGAAAACCAGGGTTCTTACCGTATAGTGCATCGAGCATGGTTAAATTCATTTATTGA
>NZ_PJZH01000076.1 GCF_002858715.1 Chimaeribacter coloradensis
TCGTCCCCCGCTCATTCCGAAACCCAAAATGGCCGGCACCCTGCCGGCGCGGGTCACCAGCACCCAAGCCAACGACCGCTACGGCCATATCGACAAACATGGGCGCTACCGGGTCAACCTGCTGTTTGACCGGGCAGGCTGGCCCGCCGGTGAAGAGAGCCTGTGGGTGCGCCAGTCCCGAGCCTATGCGGGTGATACCTACGGCCTGCACCTGCCGCTGCTGGCAGGTACCGAGGTGGCGATAGGCTTTGAGGACGGCAACCCTGACCGGCCCTTTATTGCCGGGGTGTTGCATGACTCCTCACACCCCGACCACGTCACTATCCGCAACTACAGGCGCAACGTCTTGCGCACGCCTGCCAACAACAAACTGCGCCTCGATGACACCCGCGGGCAGGAGCACATCAAGCTCGCCACCGAGTACGGCGGCAAAAGCCAGCTCAA
>NZ_PJZH01000077.1 GCF_002858715.1 Chimaeribacter coloradensis
GCCGGATGCAAAATCGTGCCTGCCCTCTGGCATGGCGGCGCGGCAGGCGGCATACTGCCCGCGCCGGGGGCAGGAAAGTCTATACTCTGCGGATATGCGCATCCGGGACAGGCGGCCCTGCCGGAAAGAGGGGCACGGTTTGCCGCTCACGGCCAAGGGAGGAAACATGAAAATTACAGTGCTGGGTTGCGGCGCGCTTGGGCAGGTCTGGCTTTCTGCGCTTCACCGGCAGGGGCATGATGTCCAGGGCTGGCTGCGGGTACCCCAGCCTTTCTGCTCGGTCAATGTCATTGATGAACACGGCACCGCTTACAACCATACCTTACCCACCAATGACCCGGAGCATCTGGCGCAGAGCGAGCTGTTGCTGGTGACGCTGAAGGCGTGGCAGGTTTCCGGTGCGCTGATCCCGCTGCTGCCGAGGCTTCACCCGGAC
>NZ_PJZH01000078.1 GCF_002858715.1 Chimaeribacter coloradensis
CTTTTTCCTGTGGCAGGCGATCGCCCGGCCCCAGGTTTTGTTCAATGATGTTGTCTTTAATCGCGTGGGCGATTTCATCTGTGCGTTTACGCCGAACCACGTCTGGTTTGTCGTCGTGTTCTGTCATCTATAGTTCCTTTAAGATAAACCCATGCCGGACAGCAGGGGTCAACATAACCCGGTTACACACCTGGGTATCACCATTTTTTCCGGTACACGGAAAAAGCATTCTCCTGGGGCATGCGTCGCTGCCCGTCTGAAATGCGCATGACATGCGCCAAAAGGGCCGGTAAAACCGGGCCGGAAAATCAACAATGGAATGTGTTCGCAATGGCAATGCCGGACATCACCGATGAAAGGAAAAACACGCAAATGTGGGCCTGGAAAAAACGGGGGGTTCCCAT
>NZ_PJZH01000007.1 GCF_002858715.1 Chimaeribacter coloradensis
CCGCTGCCGCCACCGCGCAAGGGGCGCGTAGGCGCGCGCCCCTTGCATCCCCGCGCCTTGGGTGATCCGGCTGAATCATTGCACGCTCTCGCGTGTCCCCTCACTTCGTCTCCGGGCTTTTCGGGCCGGTACAGACACGCTCCCAGCGTGGCTGTACCTCTCGCGGACGTCCTGTCCGCTCGCCCGGCCCTGCGTCTCCGTTCGGCAATGATTTTTACGCCCCCACCACTTCTGCAAATCATCAGGTATGTAAGGAAAGAGTAGGGGAGGATCTCTATAGGAACTGTGTGTTCAACTGGCTTTGCATCTCTGTTCGGCAATGATTTTTACGCCCTCACCCCCCTCTGCAAACCATTGGATATGTAAGAAAGAGTAGGGGCGTATCTCTATAGGAACTGTGTGTTCAACTGGCTCTGCATTTCTGTTCGGCAATGATTTTTACGCCCTCACCCCCTTTGCAAATCATCGGGTATGTAAGGAAAGAGTAGGGGCGGATCTCTATAGGTACTGTGTGTTCAACTGGCTCTGCATCTCTGTTCGGCAATGATTTTTACGCCCTCACCTTTCCTGTAAATCGTTGGGTAGGTGAGGAAATGGTAAGTGGAGATTGCGGCTGAGCATTGCGCTAGTTTGTGGTGACCTGGCTGAACATCATGCCGACGGCGCGATCCTGGTTAAACAGATAATGGACGCTGTTCAAGGTAGTGAACTGGCCTGCTTCACGGCTGTGGAACAGGGTGGCGCAGGCGGCACCGGGCGGTACGGCGGTGTGGAAATGGTGGTTGATGGCGGCGAGATCAGCGCCGGGCGCGGGGAGTGTTACGCCGGTGAGTGAGAGCGGTCTGGCCGGTTGCCCGCAAAGGTTGTGCTTTTCAAGCGGTGTGACCGCCAGCGATGAGACCCTCCCTTGTTGCATCGGCATATAGGAGAGGAACCAATACGCCCGGTTACCAGGTTTATCCTGATAACAGACCCAGCGGCTCTCACCGTTTTCCTGAAGGGTGCCGCCAAACAGACGCTGAATATCCTCAAGCGTCGTCTCTTCCAGCACTACCCGCGCACCGCCTGCGGTAAAGACGCCGGGCAGCGGCTGCCCGGTCTCCAGCTGACCATTCTCCCCGGCACACCCCTTTTCAAGCCAGGCCACAGGGCCGCTTAATGTTGCTGATTGCGCACAACAAGCCCACAACGCAGCGATTCCAACGACTTTCATTATCTGTTTCATTTCATTACCTGCCCTCTTTCCCGCTCCCTTACCCCAGATATTTTTGCGCACAGAAAACATGGCAACGATACCCCCTTTGCAACGCCCCTCCAGCATTGCAGGCGTGTCCGCCCGTTATTTTGAGAGCAAAACCCCGGTTGCAAAACCTTAACCACACAAAAAATATGGCTAGGTCACACATCACCCTATGTGTCCATTAACAGACAACAGAGGAAGACAGAGAAAAAATCATTGCCGAATGGAAACGCCTGACGAAAGCCAGTAGCCCAGCGCATAGATGCCCACCTACTCTTTCCTTACATACCCAATGATTTGCAGAAGTGGTAGGAGCGTAAAAATCATTGCCGAACGAAGACGCAAGGCCGGATGAACAGATAGATCATCCATAAAACTCCCCCCTACTCTTTCCTTACATACCTAAAGATTTGCAGAAGTGGTGGGGGCGTAAAAATCATTGCCGAGTGGAGACGCAGGGCCGGGTGAGCGGGCATGGATGCCCGCGAGAGCCGCCCATGACAGGGACTGTCATTAGCGGCGGCCCGATCAGCCCGGAGGCGTAATGAGGGAACACGCGGGAGCGTGCAATGATTCAGCCAGATCACCCAGGGCGCGGGGATGCAAGGGGCGCGCGCCTACGCGCCCCTTGCGCGGTGGCCGCAGCGGGGCCGCAGAAAGACGCCGGGCGTATGCCAACGCAACCTACCCCGATCCCCTCCAAACCCAACGACATAACCGCCCATGAATAATTGAAGCAGGCCACATGACACCCGGTAACGGCAGCAGCCCCACAAAAAAACGGCCAGGCCACCCCTGCCCCAAACCTTCCCCCATAAAAAAAGAAAAAGGGCGCTTTCGCGCCCCCAATCACCGATAGTTAACCCGTAACTCCTGCCCCACCACCCGCAAGGGCGGGTTCAGCACCCCCCGGCCCGCGACGCTGAAAATCAGCCGCAGCGGCTGGTTGGCGGCTTCACCGCCCAGGCCGCGGGTGGTGCCGCTCTGGCCGCTTATCTCCGTGCAGCGCTGCAACGTGCAGAGCCGCACCAGCAGGCCGTCCGGCGTCGGGCCGAGCAGCCGGTAGCGCCAGCTCACCGTGGAGATCAGCGCCTGCCCCACCGGCGCGCTGGCCGGGGGGGGCAGCGCCGGGGTGCTGATCGCCTGGTTGCGCAGCGGCAGCGTGATGCCTGCGCTGCCCGCGCTCCAGGTGCCGTCGGCAAACCCGGCGGCGGGCAGCAGCGCCAGCAGCATCAGCAGCAGCGGGCGCATTACTGGCCTCCGATGGTGGCGGTCATGCGGATCTGGCGGTTGTCGCTCAGCTCCAGATTGGAGAGCACCACCATGTTCGGCAGCGAGCGGCGCAGGAAGCGCGCCAGCAGCGGCCGCAGGGCGGCGTTCACCAGCAGCACCGGCGGCGCGCCCAGCATCTCCTGGCGGTGCAGCGCCTGCCGCGCCTGATCCAGCAGGCGATCCGCCAGGCCCGGCTCCAGCCCGCCGCCGCCCTGCAACGCCTGCAACAGCAGCCGCTCCAGCGGGGTGTCCAGCCCGATAATCTGAATCTCGCCCGTGCCCGGGTACCACTGCTGGGTGATCGCGCGGCCCAGTGCCACACGCACCACGGTGGTCAGCTCCTGCGCGTCCGTCTGCGTCGGGGCGTGCTCCGCCAGCGTCTCCAGAATGGTGCGCATGTCGCGGATCGACACCCGCTCCGCCAGCAGGTTCTGCAACACTTTATGCAGCGTCGTCAGGGAAACCACGCCCGGGATCAGATCCTCGGTCAGCTTCGGCATCTCCTGCGTCACGCGGTCGAGCAGCTGCTGCGCCTCCTGGCGGCCAAACAGCTCATTGGCGTACTGGCTGATGATATGGTTCAGGTGAGTCGCCACCACGGTACTGGCTTCCACCACCGTGAAGCCCTGGATCTGCGCCTGCTCACGCAGCGCCGGTTCAATCCACACCGCCGCCAGACCAAAGGCCGGGTCTTGCGTCACTTCGCCCGGCAGGCTGCCGGCCGCATTGCCGGGGTTGATCGCCAGCCAGCGGCCCGGGTGCGCCTCGCCGCGCCCCACTTCCACCCCTTTCATCAGGATGCGGTAGCTCGCCGGGGCCAGCTCCAGGTTGTCACGGATGTGCACCACCGGCGGCAGGTAACCCATCTCCTGCGCGAATTTCTTACGGATACTGCGGATACGCCCCAGCAGCTCGCCGTCCTGCTGGAAATCCACCATCGGGATTAACCGGTAGCCCACTTCCATCCCCAGCGGATCTTCCAGCTGGACGTCAGACCAGCTCGCCTCCACGGTTTGCGGGCTTTCCGGCATCGCGGCGGCGGCAGCGCTGTTCGCCGCAGTGGCGGCTTTCTGCGGCTGGCCGCGGCGCCACCATGCCAGCCCCAGCAGGGCGGCGGTGAACAGCAGGAACACCAGGTTCGGCATCCCCGGCACCAGGCCCAGCAGGCCGAGTACCCCGGCGCTCAGCACCATGACGCGGGTATTGGAGAAGAGCTGCGTCACCATCTGCTCGCCGACATCCTGATCGGTGCCGACGCGGGTCACAATCACGCCCGCTGCGGTGGAGATCACCAGCGCCGGGATCTGGGCAACCAGCCCGTCACCGATGGTCAGCAGGGTGTAGGTCTCGGCCGCGTGGCCCAGCTCCATACCGTGCTGCACCACGCCCACCAGCAAGCCACCGATGACGTTGATCGCCATGATCATCAGCCCGGCCACCGCATCGCCGCGCACGAACTTACTTGCCCCGTCCATTGAGCCGTAGAAGTCCGCCTCCTGCGTCACCTCCTGGCGGCGGCGCTTCGCGTCATCTTCACCAATCAGCCCGGCGTTGAGGTCGGCGTCGATGGCCATCTGTTTACCCGGCATCCCGTCCAGCACGAAGCGGGCACCCACTTCGGCGATACGCCCGGCCCCTTTGGTGATCACCATAAAGTTGATCACCACCAGAATGATAAACACCACGATACCGATGGCGAAGTTGCCGCCCACCAGGAAGTGGCCGAACGCCTCCACCACCTGCCCGGCCGCAGCCGCGCCGGTGTGCCCTTCCATCAGGATCACACGGGTCGAGGCGACGTTCAGGGAGAGGCGCAGCAGCGTCGAGAAGAGCAGCACCGTCGGGAAGGCGGCGAACTCCAGCGTGCGCTGGGTGAACATCGCCACCAGCAGCACCATAATCGACAAGGCGATGTTGAAGGTGAACAACAGATCGAGGATGAACGGCGGCAGCGGCAGCACCATCATCGACAGGATCAGCAGGATCAAAACCGGCCCTGCCAGAGCCTGCCACTGTGAGTCTTTCATGTTTGCGGGCAACCGCAGGAGTGAGGCCAGATTAGCCATTCGACGTGCTCTCTTTTGCAAAATCCAGTGCGTCCGGCACCGGCAGGTGTTCAGGTTTTTTCGGGATCAGGCCGCCCTGGGTGCGCCAGCGTTTCAGCTGGTAGACCCAGGCCAGCACTTCCGCCACCGCCGCATAGAGCGTGGCGGGGATCTGCTGACCAATTTCGCTGTGACGGTAGAGCGCACGCGCCAGCGGCGGGGCCTCCAGCATCGGGATGCGGTGGGTGCCGCCCAGTTCGCGGATTTTCAGGGCGATGTCGCCCGCGCCCTTGGCCAGCACTTTCGGCGCGCTCATTTTGTCGTTGTACTGCAACGCCACGGCGTAGTGCGTGGGGTTGGTGACGATCACATCCGCTTTCGGCACATCTGCCATCATGCGGCGGCGGGCGATGGCCCGCTGTTGCTGGCGGATGCGCGCTTTAACCTGCGGGTTACCGTCGTTCTCTTTGAACTCATCGCGGATCTCCTGCTTGGTCATGCGCAATTTTTTCAGGTTGCTCCAGATCTGCCAGAACACATCAAACCCGACCATCGGCAGCAGGCCGAGCAGCACCAGCATCGCGCAGCCCACCACCATGCCCAGTGCGTCGCCCAGAGCCGGCAGCGTCGGCGAGGCCATCAGCCGCAGCATCTCAGGCCAGTTGTGCGCCAGGTAGAGCCAGGTGACCCCGCCCACCAGCAGCGCCTTGAGGATCGCTTTCAGCAGCTCCGCGCCAACCTGGCTGGAGAAGAGCCGCCCGAAGCCGCTTATCGGGTTCAGGCGGCCAAAATTGGGTTTCAGGGACTCGGCGCTGAACAGCAGCCCGCCCAGCAGCATCGGCGCGGCCAGGGCCATCAGCACCAGCCCGCCGAAAATCGGCAGCATCGCCCAGAACGCGCCGGTCAGCAGCGTGCCGATCTGGCGCAGGATCTGTTTGTCATCACTTACCACGCTGTGGTCAAAGTGCAGCCCGGAGGCCAGCATGGCGGCCAGCTTGCGCGCCATCGGCTCTCCCGCCATCCACAGCAGTGCCATCCCGGCGGCCAGCATCAGGATCGAGGTCAGCTCACGCGATCGCGGGATCTGCCCCTTCTCCCGCGCTTTCTCCCGCCGGTGGGGTGTGGGGTCTTCGGTCTTTTCGAGGTCGCTCTCTTCAGCCAAGGCGGTTTTCCTCATCACGCTGACGGCGGAATAATCTGAGGCATAGCATGACAAACTTCGGTCGGTCTAATGGGGGGAACAAGGGGGAGAAATGGGGGTTATTTGGGTTATGGGGAAGGAGACAGCCTCTGCCGGCTGAAATTCATCCGCTGACAGCTTTGGTCGTGGCATCGTCGCGTGGTCTTGCTGCCAGACATCTTACGGCAGCAGAAATGGATGCGCTCAAGGGAATGATCTTCATTTTTATACAATGCAGGATGTTCAGGGTTAACCGTGACATACATCAGGCCCGGCTCCGGGCACTATCCCAGATGCCCTTTTCACGGGATGACATAGGTTCCCGTTTTTACCACCACATTGACAGAGGGCCGCGGCATCACCGCTTTGGCGCGCATCATCTTCAGGTTCTCTTCGTCGAGGTGTTCAATGAGTTCACTGAAAGCGTCAGCCCGTGACTGCCATATGTTTGCAAGGTTGCCACTCCAGCTTGTGGGACTCGTTAATTTTGCAAAAGACTCAAGTACCAAGGAACGTTCAGGTGCCGCCTCCAGGAATTTAACAGCATTCATTTAATGGCTAATCATGTTGAAAACATACGGAATGTGTGAAATATTTGAGACTGGTGTGCAGGCAGAATTTTGAATTGTGTTTCGCAATTCTTGACTTCAAAGGCTCAAGCTCTCGCTGCTATGATTCTCATAGCAGGATTTGCTGGGAATACTGCAAAAGTGCGTAAGAGTGCCTGCACACCGCTATTTAAGGAGCAGTGATGACTACCCGCCTAGAAAAATTAAAAGCATGTAATTCCAAACCAGATTTCGCACGACTTTTAGGAATTGACCCGGTTTTTATGACCCGTGTCATATATATAAGAAATACTGATAACCTATATTCACAATTCGCTATTAAAAAAAAGAATGGTTCTAATAGAATTAGATCAAACCCAGACTCTGAGCTCAAAGAAATACAAAGCAAGCTTTCCGATTTACTACAAGAATGTTTAAATAACCTCCGAGAAAATTTAAAAGAAGATAATCATTTCTCTCATGGATTTGAGCGCAACCGTAGCATTATTACAAATGCAGAAAAGCATAAGTCAAAGAAGTGGGTTCTTAATATAGATCTTTGTAATTTCTTTGATGAATTTAATTTTGGAAGGGTTAGGGGTTACTTTCTAAAAAATAATAACTTTTCTCTCAACACAGAGCTTTCCACATTAATAGCCAAAATCGCATGTCATCAGGATAAGTTACCCCAAGGTAGCCCCTGCTCTCCCGTAATAACCAACTTAATCCTAGTTTCTTTAGACAGGCGGCTAAGTAATCTATGTAATAACGTTGGCTGTACATACACACGATATGCTGATGATATAACAATCTCAACTAATAAAAAAGAGTTTCCTAAGGAGATTATCAGAGACCAAGATGAGAAATCCATTATGTTAAATAACAAATTTCTTAAGGAAATAACATCTTCAGGCTTCAGAATTAATCATAACAAGTTAAGGCTTCTCGACAAAAAAATCCGCCAAGAGGTTACAGGATTAACTGTTAATCGTTTTGTAAATGTAGATAGTAAATATGTAAAAACAGTTCGCGCAATGGCACATAGTCTATTTAACAAAGGGGAGTACACATTAATAGACAGAAAAACGCGCCAAGAAAGAGCTGGCACTATCAATGAGTTAGGTGGCATGCTGAGCTTTATTGATTTTGTAGATAAATACAACAATAGATTACCGCACGTGATCAAATCCTCACATAACAAGCGTGAAAAAGTATATTCGGATTTTCTTTATTACTCTGCTTTTTGGGGAAATACAAAGCCAACAATCTTGACTGAGGGAAAAACAGATATTACGTACCTGAGGGTAGCTTTGGATGCGTTATCAGAAAACCATCCCAATCTAATTGGGAATAAAAACCTGGGCAATAAAACAGTACGAGATTATGGGATTAAATTCTTCAAAAACACATCTAAAACAAAATATCTTTTAAACTTAGACGGAGGGGCTCCACATCTCAAAGATTTTATTATTGGCTTTGAAAAAAAGACAGATGCGTTTAAAGCAATCGCCAATCAAAAGCCTGTGATTGTTATTTTAGACAATGATTCAGGCAGCGCTGGTGCTAATGGAATTTTCCAAACTTTAATTGGAAAATCTTTCCCTAACATTACTCTTACAAGAGGTGAACTAAGAAATCAGAAGTGGACGTGGGTTACAAAAAACTTATATATAATTTTCACCCCTCTTAATGGTTTAAAAGATAGTTCTATGGAAGATCTTTTCCACAGTTCAGTATTACAAACAACGCTTGGTGATAAAGTATTTAACCGAACTAATACCAAATGCAAGGATAATGAATACGGCAAAGAGTTTTTTGCTACAGGCGTTGTGTTAAAACAGCGTAAAACAATCGATTTTTCAAATTTTAATTACATTTTTGAATCAATTTCAGAAATAATTGAACATAATAATTCCAGAAAAAAATAATTAAAGTTAATATTAAGCAAGATTCATTAGGTTGCTAATTATAATAATTAGTAGTTCCTGATTGAAGCAACTGTAACTTAGAGTGCAAACACTCAAGAATCACGCTGGCGGCGATTGTGAGCGACAACTTTTGACAACTCCCTCCCTTCACAAACTGACTGACCTCTTCTCGATTGATTAACACATATGATTTCAGCAATATTCGCTCCTGGCACAACGCAGACATTCGCTTGCCACACCCGCAACCCCTTTTTTTCCGTGAAGCAACAGGAGCGTGAAACATTCAGGTATGCCAATGCCCTGAAAGCCGGGTGGGGAGAAACCCTGCGGCTCCGCCCGGCAACAATGTTGATTCCCCCCTGCCACACCCGCAATGCAATGAGCCTGTCAGAAAACGGCGGGGGCAGCGGCTGTTCAACGGGCATCAGGCCGACTCCCGGATCACCAGGTGGCCGGAGAGGGTGATCTGTTGGGGCGGGAGATCCGGGTCGCTGAGTTTGCGCAGGATTAAGGCGGCGGCCTGGCGGCCTGCCTCGTCGCTGGCGGAGGAGACGTAAGTAAAGGAAGGCGACGTGAGGTTGACGTGCAGCATGTCTTCAAAGCCCAGCAGCGCCACTTGCTGGGTCAGAAAGACATCCTTGCCCAGCGTGCGGCCGACCTGGTGGATACCGGCGATCCCGCCAATCACCGCGTTCGGCGAGTGGCAGAGCAGCGCGGTAATGCTGTTGCTCTTCTCCAGCAGGCGGCGCGTCACCAGGCCCGCGGCCTGCGTGCTTTCAGCACACGCGGGCGCGAACTCCTCCCGGTAAGGCAGGCCGTATTGCGCCAGCGCGCTGCGGTAGCCCAGCAGGCGCTGCTGGCGGATGCGGTCCTCTGCCGTGCCGCCGAGATAGGCGATCTGCCGGTGGCCGCGCTCGATCAGGTAACGCGTCGCCAGCCCGGCCGCCTGCCGGTTGTCCCGCAGTACCAGATCGCCCGCCTCCTCCGGCAAAGACTGCGACACCACCACCCGCGGCAGCGGACAGCGGCGGATCTTCTCCGGCAACGCCGCGGACGATGAACCGGCAGCCAGGTAGATCACCCCCGCCACCCCCTGCTGCGCGAACGACAGCAGGCAGCGGTCCAGCGCCTCGCCCTCGTCCTGCGGCTGCCCCAGGAACACCATATACCGCTGCGCCTCCAGCGCCTGCACAATGCTCTCCATCACCCGCACGGTAAAACTGTCACTGAAATCGCGCACAATCAGCCCGATCAGGTTCGACGTATTGGCGCGCAGGTTCGCCGCTGCCACATTATGCACATAGCCCAGCGCCTGAATCGCCGCCTGCACCCGCGCAATGGTCTCCGGGGAGATCTTCCCTTTCCGGCGTAACACCAGCGACACGGTGGAGACCGACACCCCCGCCTCCCTGGCGACATCAACGATGCTGACCTTTTTCACCTCTCCTCCCTGAACGCGCGACATAATCCGTAGAGAATAAAGCCTCCGGCGGGGAGCCCACAGCGAAATTTCCGCTTATTTACCCAGTGCCGCCGTCATCCGCTGGGCGATAAATTGCGCCCGTGCACCGAAGATCACCTGAATGCCGCGATCGCCGACGAACACCACGCCGCGCGCGCCCAGGCTGTTCAGCCCCTCTTTATCCACCGGCCCGCCCTGGGCTACCTCCAGGCGCAGGCGGGTGATGCAGGCCCCCACGGAGCTGATGTTCCCGGCCCCGCCCAGCAGCCCGATGATCTCGGTGGCCAGCTCGTCGTCGCTTTTGTCCCCGGCGTCGGCGGTGACATCCGCGCGCCCCGGCGTTTTGATGTCAAACCGGCGGATCACGAAGCGGAAGGTGACGTAGTAGATCAGGCCCATCGGCACGCCGATGATAATGGCGTTGAGGAAGTTGGTCTGGTAGCCGTTGAACGACGGCAGAATGCCGAAGGAGATGTAGTCAATCAGCCCGGCGGAGAAGGATTTGGCGATATGCGCATGCAGCAGGTACATGCCCATGTAGGCCAGCCCGGCCATGATGGCATTGAAGACGTAGAGCACCGGCGCGACGAAGATAAAGGTGAACTCCACCGGTTCGGTAATGCCGGTGAGGAAGCAGGTGAGCGCGGCGGAGAAGAGGATACCGGCGGCAATTTTTTTGTTTTTGCTGTGCGCTTCGTGGTACATCGCCAGGCAGGCGGCGGGCAGCGCAAACAGCATCAGCGGGAATTCGCCCTGCATGAATTTACCGGCGTTCTGGTAGCTGTCGCTGCTGAAGGATTTAACGCCCTCTTCCAGCATTTTGAACCAGATGGTCTGGTCACCGTGGATCACCTGCCCGGCCTGGGTGGTGTAGTCACCGAACGAGTACCAGAAGGAGGGGTACCAGATGTGGTGCAGCCCGAGGGGGATCAGGGCGCGCTCGACCAGCCCGAAGATGAAGGTGGAGGCCGCCTGGTTGTCGCCGTTGACCACCACCGAGAGCGCATCGATGCCGGACTGGATGTACTGCCAGATGTAGGGCAGCAGCAGGCCGAGCAGGAAGGAGAGGAAGGCGGTAGCGATGGCGACGAAGCGTTTGCCGGAGAAGAAGCCGAGGAATTCCGGCAGCTGGATGGTATGGAAGCGGTTGTAGCACCAGGCGGCCAGGATGCCGCAGATCAGTCCGCCAAAGACGCCCATCTGGAGGGTCGGGATGCCGACCACCATCGCATATTTGCCGCCCTGCGCCGCCATTTCCGGGGTAATGGAGAGCACCGTGCCGATGGTGACGTTGGTGATAAACACCGACACCGCCGCCGAGAGCGCGGCGATGCCCGATTCCGACGCCAGCCCGACCGCCGACCCGATGGCAAACAGCAGCGGCAGGTTATCGAAGATCACCCCACCGGCATTCATCATCAGCGGTAAGTGGAACTTATCCCCGAACGCCAGCAGCAGCCCGGCGGCGGGCAACAGCGAGATCGGCAGCATCAACGCCCGGCCAATCATTGAGAGCTTAGACAGCGACTTCACTAACCCTGAGAGCAGACTCATCGTTATTCCCCTGAAAAACACCCAAACCCTGCGCCAACCGCGCGCTGATAATGTAAGTAGAACGTTCTAGTAAAACGTTCTACTACTGTGAAATACGCGCCGGAAACGCGCAACAGAAATCACGTCCCCAGCCATAGGGAATTGTGATTGTTTGAACCGCATCAATAATCGCTGTACATACTTCCGCCCGCCCCGCATCAATGCGCAGCGTTCTTCCCGTTGTTGGGGGAGCCGACCTGAAGGGAATGAAAGAACAATTGCTGAACGGAGACACAAAAGGAAAGTAACAGCCGGTTTGCGAAATCCATCGCCTCTGCTTTTTTCTGGTATGTCAAAAAACTTGCGGAGGGGGTGAGATGGTACGTAAAAATCCTTGCCGAACAGAGTCAGAAAACGCCTTCATCAAAGATAACGCCCCTGCTCTTTCCTTGCCGAATACGAATCAAAAGGAACGTAACAGCACGCTGCGACATGAATCGCCCCTACTCTTTCCTTACATACCTGATGATTTGCAGTCTGGTGGGGGCGTAAAAATCATTGCCGAATGGAGACGCAGGGCCGGGTGAGCGGGCATGGACAAATTGGCCGGGAGCCAATTTGAACAACGCGAAGCGTTGGCCCCGAAGGGGTGAGCCCCAGGGATGGGGCGAATCTCCCCGCGAGAGGGACAGCCACGCTGGGAGCGTGTCTGTACCGGCCCGATCAGCCCGGAGGCGCAATGAGGGACAAATTGGCCGGGAGCCAATTTGCACAACGCGAAGCGTTGCCCCGAAGGGGTGAGCCCCAGGGACGGGGCGAATACACACGCGGGAGCGTGCAATGATTCAGCGGGGGCACCGGATGTGCGCGGGTGCAGGGCGAGCGCACTGGCGCGCCCTGCTCGGTTGAGGCTCGGAAAGCCGGGTAGACAACGGGACATAAACAACCGAAACATCCCGCCCCGCCTATCAAAGACAAATGCGGCGTACCCACGCCCGCAGGCGCTGGCCCCAATCGCCCCCTGCCGGCAGGCAAAAAAAATCCCCCCACGGCCACCGTGGAGGGATCACCAAAAGCAGGATCAGAACCCCAGACTATCCAGCAGATCGTCAACCTGTGCCTGGCTGGCAACAACACCCACACCGTTCGCATCGAGTTGCGGCCCGTTGAGCAGGCTGTCGTTTTCGCGCTTCGGTTTGGCGGCCTGATCGGGAATGTTCTCCATCAGCACCATCAGCAGCTGCGTTTCGATCTCTTGTACCACGCTCATCATGCGCTTGATCACCTGACCGGTCAGGTCCTGGAAATCCTGCGCCATCATGATCTCCATCAACTGGGCGTTGGTGAAGCTGGTGTGGTCCGGCACGGCCGCCAGGTAGCCGCGGGTGTCGGTGACCAGTTCGCGGGCGTCCGCCAGCTCGATCGGGTTTTCAAACCAGGCGTCCCAGCGCCCGGAGAGCGCTTTCGCCCCGGTTTCCAGTTCGTTCTGGCGCGGCTGGGCCGCCTCCACGCTGCTCAGCGCACGCTCGGCGGCCTGCGCGGTCATGGTGACCACGTAGTCCAGCCGGTCACGGGCGTCAGGAATGGCTTCCGCCGCCTGCGCAATCGCCTGATCCAGCCCCAGTTCCCGCATACTGTCGCGCAGCATACGCGTCAGCTGCCCGATGCGCGAAATAATGTCGCCGGCGGAGGCGGCATCCAACGGGGGCGTGTGATGTTGTGCCATACCCTTCTCCTTACATCCCGAGTTTTTCGAAGATCTTATTCAGTTTTTCTTCGAGGGTGGCTGCGGTGAACGGTTTCACCACGTAGCCGCTTGCGCCGGCCTGGGCGGCGGCGATGATGTTCTCTTTCTTGGCTTCGGCCGTCACCATCAGCACCGGCATGGAAGCCAGGGCAGCGTCGGCACGGATGGTCTGCAGCAGTTGCAGGCCGTCAACGTTCGGCATGTTCCAGTCAGAGACCACGAAATCAAACGGCGCGCTGCGCAGTTTGTTCAGGGCGTCGGCACCGTCTTCGGCCTCTTCGACGTTGTTAAAGCCCAGCTCTTTCAGCAAGTTCCTGACGATGCGGCGCATCGTGGAGAAGTCGTCCACCACCAGGAAGCGAAGGTTCTTATCTGCCATACGTACTCCTAACTAAGGTTTGTTATTCAGTTCTGAGCGAAATTGCTCATGTTAAAAGGCACCGCGCATCAGATGCGCAGAGCCTGCCCGGCTGAGATTTGCGCCAGCATCCGCTGGCTTATCTGGCTCAGGTCCACCACTTCGCTGACACCGCCGGCGGCGATGGCTTCACGCGGCATGCCGAATACCACGCAACTGGCCTCGTTCTGCGCCAGGGTGTACGCGCCTGCCCGGTGCATCTCCAGCATGCCTGCGGCACCGTCGTTGCCCATCCCGGTCAGGATGACCCCTACCGCATTGCGCCCGGCGTACTGCGCCACCGAGCGGAACAGCACATCCACTGACGGCCGGTGGCGGTTGACCGCCGGGCCGTCAGTGATTTTGACCTGGTAGTTGGCGCCGCTGCGCGCCAGCTCCATATGCCGGTCGCCCGGCGCAATATAGGCGTGGCCCGGCAGCACACGCTCGCCGTCTTCCGCCTCTTTCACCGTGATCTGGCAAAGCTTGTTGAGCCGGTCCGCAAAGGAGCGGGTAAAGCCCGGCGGCATATGCTGGGTAATCATCAGCGCCGGGCTGGAGGGCGGCAGCGGTTGCAGCACATGGCGGATCGCCTCGGTGCCGCCGGTAGAGGAGCCGATGGCGATCAGCTTCTCACTGCTGAGCAGCGGCGCATGGCTGAGCATCGCCGGGCTGTGTGCGCCCGGCTGGCGCTGGGTCAGCCGCGCCTTGGAGGCGGTGCGGATCTTGTCGGCGATCATCTCGCTGTAGGCCAGCATCCCCTCGCGGATGCCGAGCTGCGGCTTGGTGACGAAGTCGATCGCGCCCAGCTCCAGCGCCCGCAACGTGATCTCCGAGCCTTTGCCGGTCAGGGAGGAGACCATCACCACCGGCATCGGCCGCAGGCGCATCAGCTTCTCGAGGAAGTCCAGCCCGTCCATGCGCGGCATTTCGACGTCCAGCGTCAGCACGTCCGGGTTATATTTTTTGATGAGATCGCGCGCCACCAGCGGATCGGGCGCGGTGGCAACCATGTCCATGTCCGGGTGGCTGTTGATGATCTCGGTCATTAACTGGCGCATCAGTGCTGAGTCATCAACACTCAGTACCCTGATTTTACTCATGACTTCTCCTTGGCCAGGCTATACACGGTCTGGCCGCGCAAGCAGAATTCCCGGCTGATCTGACTGAAGTTTTCAGAATGGCCGGCGAACATCAGCCCGCCCGGCTTCAGCAGGGGAACGAAACGCCGCAGGATGCGCTCCTGGGTCTCTTTATCGAAATAGATCATGACGTTGCGGCAGAAGATGGCATCAAACTGCCCCGGCAGCGCCCACTCCGGTGCCAGCAGGTTCAGCGGCTGGAAGGCCACCATCGCCGCCAGCTCCGGCCGCACCCGCACCAGCCCCTCATGCGGGCCGGTGCCGCGCAGGAAGAAGCGCTGCAACTGCTGCGGGCTGAGGGTGCGCAACTCCTCCTGCCGGTAAACGCCGGCGGTGGCCTTCTCCAGCACCTGGGTGTCGATGTCCGAGGCGATCACCTGCACGCCGTTGCCGCGGTTGCCGAGCGCCTCCATCAGGGTGATGGCGATGGAGTACGGCTCTTCGCCGGTTGAGGCTGCCGTGCTCCAGACGCTGTAGTTGCCGCCGCGCGACCGGGCGTGCTCCGCCAGGATCGGGAAGTGGTGCGCCTCGCGGAAGAACGCCGTCAGGTTGGTGGTCAGGGCGTTGATAAACGCCTGCCACTCCGCGCTGTTCTGGTTCTGCTCCAGTCTGGCCAGATACTGGCCGAAATCGTTCATCCCCAGGGTGCGCAGGCGGCGCACCAGCCGGTTGTAGACCATTTCACGTTTGTGGTCGGCCAGCACGATGCCGGCACGCTGGTAAATCAGCTGGCTGATGCGCCGGAAATGCACATCAGACAGCGGCAGGCGCTGGGCCATCTGTGACAATGAGGCCAGATCAGGTTCCGGGGTCAGTGGTTGCCGGTTCATAACGCCCCCTCAGGGTGCAAACAAAGCGCTGTGTTAATACTCAATCTCGGTCTTCCTGTGCTGCGGGCTGTTTGCGCCTGCCGGTAGGGCACCGGCAGGGTAATCACCGTCCTGTGGCCTCTGTCAGGCGTTGCCGCCGGTCAGAAGGTTTCCCAATTTTCTGTAGAGCTTGCCATTGAAGGCTTTTTCAGCACCGGGGCCGCGGCCGCCGGGCTTTTCGGTGCCAGCCCGGCCACCGCGCTGCGCTGCTGGCTGGTGGTGAGGCGGAACACCGCCACCGACTGGGTCAGGCGGCTCGCCTGCTCTTCCAGCGCAGCGGCGGCGGACGCGGACTCCTCCACCAGCGCGGCGTTCTGCTGGGTGACGCGGTCCATCTCGGTGACGGCCAGCCCGACCTGCTCGATGCCGCGGCTCTGCTCGTCAGAGGCAGAGGCGATCTCGCCCATGATGTCGGTGACGCGGGTCACGGCGCTGACGATGTCGCTCATGGTGTCCCCGGCGCTCTCTACCAGGATCGAGCCGGTGTCGACGCGGGCCACGGAGTCATCAATCAGCCCTTTGATCTCTTTTGCGGCCTGGGCGCTGCGCTGCGCCAGGTTGCGCACCTCACCGGCCACCACGGCGAAACCGCGGCCCTGTTCACCGGCCCGGGCGGCTTCCACCGCGGCGTTCAGCGCCAGGATGTTGGTCTGGAAGGCGATGCCGTCGATCACGCCGGTGATGTCAGCGATCTTCTGCGAACTGCTGGCGATGTCCTGCATGGTCTGCACCACGTTCGCCACTACCTTGCCGCCTTTCTGCGCGGTTTCGGAGGCGCTCAGCGCCAGCTGGCTGGCCTGACGGGCGTTTTCGGCGTTCTGTTTCACGGTAGCGGTGAGCTGCTCCATGCTGGCGGCGGTCTCTTCCAGGGAGGAGGCCTGCTGCTCGGTGCGTGAGGAGAGGTCATTGTTACCGGCGGAGATTTCGCTCGCGCCGCTGTAGATGGCGTCTGCCCCCAGGCGCACGCCGCTGACGGTGGTGATCAGTTCGCCCTGCATGTGTTGCAGGCTGGCGGCCAGCTGGCCCATCTCGTTGCGGCCTGCCCCTTCAACCGGGTGGGTCAGGTCACCGGCGGCGATGTGTTTGATGTGGCCGATCAGGCGGTTAAGCGGCGCAATCAGCGCGCTCTGGATGCCGAACCAGGCAGCGGCAATCAGCACCACCACCAGCACCAGCACGGTGCCGAGCACCCACATGGCCTTGTCGAAGGAGGACTGGCTTTCATTGACCGCATGTTTGTAAAGCTCGTCGTTCTGGTCGATGTAGTCGACGAACGCCTTTTCAAAGCCGTCCTGGTAGCTCTGGGTCGGCTGGTCAAAGAAGTCTTTGATGCGGCCGTTTTTGAGCATCTCGATCAGCTCGCCCAGCGCGTTGTGCAGGATGTCGTAGTTCTTTTTCACCTCATCGGCGTAGCGCGGGTCCTGGCCGGCGTCCAGCGGGATCTTCTGGTAGAGGGCGTAGTGCTGCGACGCAATCTCCAGATCCTTTTCGGCCACAGCGATAAGCTCGCTCACCGTGGCACCGCTGCCCATCTGGTTAGCGTCCATCGAATAGCGAATGCCCGCGCGGTTCAGGGTGTTGCGGGTTTGCAGCAGGTAGATCCAGCTCGCATTCATCTCCGCCTGTTGCTGGCGGATACGTTGCGAGGTGGCAAAGTTATCTTTGTCGTTTTTCAGGGCTGAGAAAAACAGGCCGCCTGAGGCCAGTTGCAGTGCGCCGAACAGCGCCAGCATGATGACCAGGCTGGTGACCACTTTCATTCGCTTTAACATGATGTCCCTTAGTAGGTGATTCAACTGAACAGGTTATCGGCACCAGAGAGGGGAACTTTATGCGGCATTTGCTGAAAAGCGTGGGGGGCAGGCGGCAAGCCTGCCCGGGGGGATAATCAGTAGTAGTTGATCCTGAAAACCGTGGTGGCTTCCCACGGGCCGGGCGTGAGCGGCCGGCCGGGGATCGGCAGCAGCTGCGCCACAAAGGCGTTACTGACGCTCAGGGTGCCGGTGCTGAACTCCGCGAACAGAAAATAGTGGTTGAAAAGCTGCGGCGTTTTTGCTTGCAGGATTTTCAGCATCAACCCGTTTTGCAGATCCAGCGCGGTGTTGCCCTCCCGCAGCGGCTGGTCCGTGTAGAACTCGGCGGCCAGCCGGAACCCGGTGCTGCAGGCGTGGTCCTGGATTTTGGAGGCGGTCACCGAAAAGGCGCGCTCACGCGGCCCCCCGGCCAGGTCAACGGCGCTGAAGGCACCGAAATCCACCACCTGGTTCTCCGGGTGCACCGACAGCGTGGCCCCGCAGTCCAGCACCGTGATGTTGTTCAGCCCGCTGAGGCGGTATTTGAGGTTGCGGGCGTCCGCCAGCTGGTTGATGCCGCCTTTGCCGTCAAACTGCACCAGCGCGTAGCTGCTCAGGGAACTGCGGTAGCCCGGCGGCGGCAGGCTGTTCAGCTTCACATAGAGGCGGAACCGCACGCTGAACGTCCGGGAGGGGTGCACCTCCTCTGCCCTGCCCGAGCAGAGCTTTTCGGGGTGCGCCTGCCTGCTCACCGGGTCAGCGGCCAGGTCGCGGTTATCCACGCACTGGCGGGTGTCCAGCCCATAAGTGCCGCCTGATGCGTCAAAACGCTGGCCGTCAAAGGTCACGCCGAGTTGGTAATGGGGATCGGTCTGCGCCGGGTAGGGGTTAATCCAGGCGAACACATCCTCGTGCGCCATCTGGGCGGCGGTGTTGTTGTCACAGTAGACGGTAATGGTGTAGTCGTTGCTCTCCCAGATGATGTCGCCGGGCTTCGCGTTGGCGGGCACCGCAAAGGGCTCGACCTGTGCGGTGACATCCACCTCCCCGCCCGGCCCGTTGAGGGTGCAGTCCAGCGCCAGTACGCGGCCGCTTAACAGCAGCAGGCCGAGCCACCACCAGGCTGCCCACCTCATGGTGCCACCCCGTTGTCAGGCTTCACGTCACAGGGGGACGCTGCCGCACAGTTCACCCGCAGCATCTTCAGCGCGCCGTAATCATTGATATAACCGATCAGGAACACCGGGTGCAGCGAACCGCCGGTCGCGGCGCTGACCGTGCCGAACGGCGGCACCATCACCCCGGCAAAGTCTTTGATGCCCGGCTGGGCGCGGTGGCCGACAAACCCCACGGTGATGAAATAGGGCGAGGGGTTGCTCAGGGTCAGTGCGGCGGCGCTGCGCGTCACCTGAAGGCGCTCCTGCCACGGCACCGCGGGAAGGGTTGCAATGGCCGCCGGGCGGTAGAACAGCTTGATGCGGCTCTGGATCGCCATCTGCATCACGTTGCGCTGGGTGGCTTTGGGCGGCACTTCGCGCACGTTGAAGTAAAACAGGCTCTCACGGTCAGCGGGCAAGGCTGCCGCGCCCGGCTGGCGCACCAGCCTGACCTGACTATTGCCCTGCGGCTCCAGCCGCTGGATCGGCGGCAGCGCCATAAACGCCGAGGCGTCTTTATCACCGGCGGCGTTCTCCACCCAGGCGTGTGCCAGATAGGGCAACGCGTTGCTCTGGTTGGTCAGCATCACACTGACCGATTTATCCGCCTCATAGGCGATAAGCCGGGTACGGTCGAGGTTGACGGCGGCGCGGCCACTGAGGGCAGCGCAAAGCAGCACGGGCAACAGCACTCGCAATAAAAGTTTCATGATGGTCACTCCTTTGATGGCCGGGCCAGGCGGCCGGAAAAGATCAATACGGTGGCGGTCAGGGCGTGCGGCACGGCAGCAGCAGCCGGTCACCGGCGGCGAAGGCATCCGGCAGCACGGCGCGGCAGGCCGCCGCCCCGCCCCACTGCACCCGGAGCGCATGGCCCGGCGTGACGCCCTGCAGCCAGGCCAGACCCGCTTCGCTGACCATGCCGACGCTCAGCGCGTTCGCCTCATCCACAATCTCCGCGCCCAGCGGCGGGAAACGGCCGTCCGCCAGCCGGAACACCACCACGGCCTGCCCGCCCTGCACCGCCTTCAGCGGCCGGTAGCCGATCGCCCCTTCGGTGAAGGTCTGGCGCAGCACGTTGTCATGCACGGTCACCTCATCAGGCAACTGGTTAACGTCGACCCGCACCTCGTTGGGCTGGTAACTGCTGAGGGAGGGAACCACCGCCACGCCAAACGGGTTAGTGACGGCGCTGCCGTTATTGAGCGGGATGGCCGCCACGCCGTTGCCGTCCACCATCAGCCGGGGTTCGTTGCCCTGGTTGTAGCGGTGCAGCGCCGCGCCGTGGCGGGTGGCGGTGAGGGAACCGGACCAGCCGGCACTGACGGTGTGGTAAGCCTGCTGTTTGACGCCGGCGGCCAGGGCCAGCTCACCCTGGGGCAGGCGCTGTTGATAGTTGCCGCGCGCCAGCACGCCCTGCCGGCTGTTGCCCTGCTGGTGGCCGAGGCTGATGCCCCAGTTGCTGTCGCGCGCCGGGAAGGCGGCATAGCTCAGCGTCTGGTCCACCCCGTCGCCCTGCTGCACGCTGTAGCTGAGGCGGTCGCCGCCGCTGAGCGGCAGGCTCAGGGTAAAATAGAGCTGGGTGTCCGCCTCGCCCCGGTCGCTGAGAGTACGGCTGGCGGAGAGGGAAGCGGAAAGGTTGCGCAGGCGGCCGGAATCAAACAGCCGCCCCAGCGTCAGGCTGTAGGTGTTGTCACTCTTACCCTGCCGGTAGGCCTGGTTGCGCAGGCTGAGCGTGACCGACAGGGCCAGCGGTGTGATGTACTGGTTGGCGATAAGGGTAAACGCCTGCTTTTCTGCCCGGCCTGACTCCGGCCCGCCCTGCGCCCAGTCGGGCAACGGGAGGAAACGGGCGGCGTAGCGCTCGCCGGAGAAGGCGATCTCGCTGTTGGCCGCGGCAAAGCGTTTATTGTAATTCAGGCGGTAGCGCCGCCCGCGCTGTGCGGCCTGCTGCGGTAACGCCGCCCCGGTTCCGGTCACGTCAAATGAGAGTGCCCCAAGCTGCGCCAGGTTCTGCCCCACCCCGGCGCTCACCGCGCGGTAACCGCTGCCGCCCATCAGCAGCCCGCCATAGAGCGAGGTCTGGTTAAACGCCCCCCATGAGGCTTCGCCGCTGTAAAAACCGGGCTGGTGCGCCCCCTCACCCGGCCACGCCAACTGCCCGGCGGCGAGCCTGTAGCGCCACTGCCCTTTGCGCGTCAGGAACGGGACAGAGGCCGTCTCTACCGTGAAGGTGGTCTGGCTGCCGTCCTCTTCAGTGACGTTGACCTCCAGCGCGCCCTGATGCGCCTCGCTGAGGTCCTGAATCAGGAACGGGCCGGGCGGCACCCCGGCCTGGTAGAGGACACGGCCATTCTGGCTGACGGTGACGCGGGCGTGGGTTTTGGCCAGGCCGCTGACCTGCGGCGCATAGCCGCGCAGGGCGTAGGGCAGCATCCGCTCATCGCTCTCCAGCGCGGCCCCGGTAAAGGGGACGCTGTCAAAAAGGTCGGAGTGGAGATCGGTTTCGCCAAGCCTGGCGGTGCCCTGGAGTGACGGCAGCGGCCGGAAAGCATAAAGCCGCGACGGGCTGAAGCGGCCCTGCTCTGCCCCCTCACCGGCCGTATAGTGCAGATCGCTGCGCAGCCGCCAGGCACCGAGGTTGATGCCCGCCGTGCCGTAGGCGTCGGCGCTGGTGGTGCGCCCGTTCTGTTGCGCTGCCCCGTCCTGTGCTGAAACATAGTGGGCGGCAAACAGGCTGTAGTCGAGGAACGCGCCGCTGATGCCGGTATCCCACTGTTCGGGCGGCACCCACTCCCCGGGGTGGTAGCGCAGCCACGCCTGCGGCACCGTCACGGCCAGCGTCTGGGTGGCCCGATCCAGCCGGAAGGTGATTGCCGGGTGTTCAGTAAAGGAGACGCACCCCTGTTGCAGCGGCAGGCGGCGGCGAACCGTGGGTTGCAGCCCGAGGCTGTCGGCCAGGTCAGCAGGGACGCAGAGCTGAGGCTCCGGCATGCCGGGGCGGGCGTGCCAGGTCATCATCCGGCGGCCGGGCAGGCGTTCACCGTTAATGGTGACATCCAGAAGATAGTCCCCGGCGGCGATTACGCCGGGGCGGGAAAAGGCCGCGAGGTCGATATTTCCCCGGACATCAGCATCAAGGGCATGGAGATTAAATTCCGTGGCGAACAGGGGGAAAGAAATAATCAGCAGTGACGCCAGCGCGTTTATTACGCGCTTTCGGAAGGGCAACGTGATTAACCGCATAATACTCTGACCGGCCGGAAAGAAATAAACGCCGGGGCGTGCCCCGGCGGTGAAGAAATTGCGGCCTGATACCGCAACAGACGATCAGAGATATTCGAGAACGTAATTGGCCGTGGCTTCGACTTCACCCGGCGTCGGGGCGCCGCCTACCGGCTCCATATGCGCTTTAAACTTCAGCACCTGGATTTTGTTGGTGCCGGTCAGCGGCACCTCAACGGTGGAGCCGATGCCGATATGCTGCTCGTTCTCCTGCATCAGCCGGACGCCCACATGCTGGGCACCGCCGGACAGCAGGTTCGCCAGCAGGTTGTTATCCACGCCGGTGACGGAGGCGCTGGTGAATTTCACTTTTACCTTGCTGAACAAGGCCCCGCCGCTGCCGTCATCCAACACGCAGTCATTCAGCTGGATGTTGACCGGCACAGCGGCCGAGGTGCCGGAGGCCAGCGCCTTATCCGAGACTTCGCCCAGTGAAACCTGCAGGTCCACACTCTCCGGGTCCACCGAGCACGGCGCATTGATCACCAGCCCTTTGAAGGTAATTTTCCCCTGCCCCTGTTCAGCCGCGGAGGCACCGCCAACGGCAAACAGCGCAGAGACAGCCAGGCAGAGCAGCGTTTTCTTTATCGGTTGCATCTTGATTTCCTTATAGGATTAAAATAATCCGAACTGTGCCAAAAAGCACAGTCGCCTTATTGAGAAACAGATACTAGGTAGGGATACAGGCTCTTACAATTTAAAGGCGGTATAAAATGACATGACGGAAATTAAATAGTGGTGCCAATTAATAATCCAGGAATTATTAATTTCAGCCAAAAGAAGGGAGGCAATAAAATAGCGGGGCAGACGACCACAACAAATAAAAAAGCCCCCTTTCCCGGTGGGAAAAGGGGGCGGTTTATCAGGCTTTGGCGACCACTTCCATCAGCGCCATCTCTTCGCTGCTGAGCAGCTTTTCGATGTCCACCAGGATCAGCATCCGCTCGCCGAGGGAGCCGAGGCCGGTCAGGTATTCTGTCGCCAGCGTGACCGCAAATTCCGGTGCCGGGCGGATCTGCTCAGTCGTGAGTGACAGCACGTCAGAGACGCCGTCCACCACAATGCCCACCACGCGCTGCTCAAAGTTCAGCACAATCACCACGGTGTTGTCGTTGTACTCGACGTCCTGCTGGGCGAACTTCACCCGCAGGTCGATGATCGGCACAATCACGCCGCGCAGGTTGGTGACGCCTTTAATAAAGGAGGGGGTGTTGGCGATGCGCGTTACCTGATCGTAACCGCGGATCTCCTGCACCTTGAGAATATCAATCCCGTACTCCTCGTCGCCCAGCGTAAAGATCAGGAACTCCTGTCCTACCGTTTCGCCCGCCAGTTTTGTCACAGTTGCCAGTCCTGCCATGTTAGTTACCCTACTCGTTATGCGGCTCTAGATAATGGGCGGCCTCAGGCGGCCACACCCGATACCCGTTTTTCACGGTTCAGCGCCTGAAGCGCGGAGACATCAACGATCAGCGCCACGCTGCCGTCGCCAAGGATGGTGGCCGCGGAGATGCCCGGCACCTTGCGGTAGTTGCTCTCCAGGTTTTTCACCACCACCTGGTGCTGGCCGATCAGCTGATCCACCAGCAGCGCATAGCGGCGGCCGGCGCTTTGCAGGATCACCACAATGCCCTGCGTCGCTTCGGTGCGGGCATCGGCCACGTCAAACACCCGGAACAGCTCGACCAGCGGCAGGTATTCGCCGCGCACCTGCAGCACGCGCTCGCCCCCGGCCAGCGGGTGCAGATCTTCTGCCAGCGGCTGGAGTGACTCCATCACCGCGTTAAGCGGCAGGATGAAGACCTCGCTGCCGACCTTCACGGACATGCCGTCGAGGATCGCCAGCGTCAGCGGCAGCAGGATGCGGATGGTGGTGCCTTTGCCCTGCTGGGAGTGGATCTCCACATGGCCGCCCATCTCCTGGATGTTCCGTTTCACCACGTCCATGCCGACGCCACGGCCGGAGACGTCGGTGACCTGTTCGGCGGTGGAGAAGCCGGGGGCGAAAATCAGCATCCCGACCTCTTCATCCGTCATGCTGTCGCTGACCGGCAGGCCTGAGGAGGCCGCTTTCGCCAGGATGCGTTCGCGGTTCAGCCCCGCGCCGTCATCGATCACTTCGATGCAGATGTTGCCGCCCTGATGCTCCGCAGAGAGGATCAGGTTGCCGACCGGGTGTTTGCCGTTGGCCTCACGGGTCGCGGCATTTTCGATGCCGTGGTCGAGGCTGTTGCGCACCAGGTGGGTAAGCGGGTCGATGATGCGTTCAATCAGGCTCTTGTCCAGCTCGGTGGAACTGCCGCGCAGCGTCAGCTCCACCTGTTTGTTGAGTTTGCTGGCCAGGTCACGCACCAGGCGCGGGAAGCGGCTGAAGACATACTCCATCGGCATCATACGGATCGACATCACCGACTCCTGCAGATCGCGGGCGTTGCGCTGCAACTGCCCCATGCTGTTCAGCAGGTCGCCGTGGTTGACCGGGTCCAGGGTGCCGGAGCGCTGCGCCAGCATCGACTGGGTGATCACCAGTTCGCCCACCAGGTTGATCAGCTGGTCAACTTTCTCTACCGCGACGCGGATGCTGGTGGATTCCGCTGCCTTGCCGGCTTTCGCCGCTTTGGGTGCGTCCGCTTTCGGGGCGGCAGGCGCAGGGGCGGCCGGCGCCGGGGCCACGGCGGCCGGGGCCGGTTCTGCGGCGACAGGCGCGGCGGCAGCCGGGGCCGGGTTAATGCTGATCTGCTCCGGTTCCAGCACGAAGCAGAGCACTGCGCTGATGTCGTCGGCGCTCACTGAGGTCACCAGGGTAACGTCGAGGGTGCTTTCGGTCTGTTGCGGCGCGGTCACCTCGCCGAGATTGCCCAGCTCTTCGAGCATCAGCGGGATCTCCTGCGGCTTCAGCCCGCTCAGGCGGATATGCAGGCCGCCGCCGGAGGCCGGGCCGGCGGCCGGGGCCTGTGCCACCGGCGCAGCCGGGGTGCTGACGGCCGGGGCGGCAGGGGCCGCAGCGGCCCCCTCCCCGCCCTGGGCTTCCAGCGCCAGCTGGCGCAAGGCGGCGCAGATGTAGGTAAAGCTCTCTGCGTCCGGTTCCCGGGAGGATTTATAGGCGTCCAGCTGCTCCTGCATAATATCTTTGGTTTCCAAAAACAGGTTGATGATCTCGGTGCTGAGCTGCATTTCACTGCGGCGCGCGCCGTCCAGCAGGTTTTCCAGCAGGTGGGTCGTCTCCTGCAAAATTGAAAAACCGAAGGTTGCTGCCCCGCCCTTTATCGAGTGCGCCGCGCGGAAAATCGCGTTGAGCTGTTCGATGTCGGGGCTGTGCGGGTCAAGCAGCAGCAGGTGCTGCTCCATATCCGCCAGCAATTCATCCGCTTCGTCAAAAAACGTCTGATAAAAATCACTGATATCCATGCTCACGGTGTCACCTCTGCTGTGAGTCGCGGCTGCCCGGTGCAGCCTGGCTGTCCGGTGCGGCCGGCAGTGCGGCGGTCGGCCGTGCTGCCTGGGCGGCCGCCGGCACAGGGGCCGCTACCGGGGTCGGTTGTTGTTGTTGTTGTGAAGTCGGGGGTGCCGGCGGCGGTGTCGCGGGCTGGGCCGGTTGCACCGCTGCCGGTTGCACCGCCGCGCCGGGCTCCAGCGCTTTCAGCGCGTCAGGCTGGCTGATGTCCACGCCGGCGCTTTCGCTGTTTTCGCGCTCAATATGGGCCTGCGCCTCTTTATTCAGCACCAGGATGCTGATGCGGCGGTTGATCGCATCATCAGCCTCATGGTTTTTCAGCTGCATGGTGGAGCCAAGCCCCATCACCCGCAGCACTTTGCCTTCGGTCAGGCCGCCGTAGACCAGCTCACGGCGGCTGGCGTTGGCGCGGTCTGCCGAGAGCTCCCAGTTGCTGTAGCCGCGTTCGCCTGTGACGTACGGCATGTCATCGGTGTGCCCGGCCAGGCTGATTTTGTTCGGGAAGTCATCCAGGATCGGGGCGATGGCGCGCAGGATGTCACGCATGTACGGCTCTACCTGCGCGCTGCCGGTGCGGAACATCGGCCGGTTCTGGCTGTCGATGATCTGGATGCGCAGCCCCTCTTCCGTCAGGGTGATCAGCAGATGCGGGCGCAGCGCACGCAGGCGCGGGTCGGAGGCCATCAGCTCATCCAGGGTTTTATGCAGCTTTTCGAGTTTTTTCTTCTCTTCATCCTGATCGGCGTGGTTCAGCACCGCCTTATGGACTTCGCCCTCCTGGCGCGTCGGGTCATCGCCGCCGCCGGGGATCGGGCTTTCGCTGTCGCTGCTGCGCTGGCCGCCGGTGATGGCGACCTTCAGCGGCGTGCGGAAATATTCAGCAATCTGCGTCAGCTCTTTCGGGCTGGCGATGGAGATCAGCCACATCACCAGGAAAAACGCCATCATGGCCGTCATAAAGTCAGCGTAAGCGATCTTCCACGAGCCGCCGTGATGGCCGCCGCCATGCTTACCTTTCTTCTTTTTGACCACGATTACCGGGTGATTTTGCTGTTTCATGCCTTCTCTTCCGCTGCGGCCGGGGATTTGGTTTTGCGCACGTGCTCCTCCAGCTCAACGAACGACGGGCGCTCGCTGGTGTAGAGGGTTTTACGGCCGAACTCCACCGCAATCTGCGGGGCGTAGCCGTTGATGCTCGACAGCAGCGTCACCTTGATGCACTGCATCATCTTGACGTTCTCCGCGCACTTCTGGCGCAGCACCGAAGCCAGCGGGGAGATAAAGCCGTAGGCCAGCAGGATGCCGAGGAAGGTGCCGACCATCGCGTGGGCAATCAGCTCACCCAGCTCTGCCGCCGGGCGGTCTGCCGAAGCCAGCGCGTGCACCACGCCCATCACCGCCGCCACGATGCCGA
The DNA here is from genome assembly GCF_002858715.1 of Chimaeribacter coloradensis. Taxonomy (GTDB): domain Bacteria; phylum Pseudomonadota; class Gammaproteobacteria; order Enterobacterales; family Enterobacteriaceae; genus Chimaeribacter; species Chimaeribacter coloradensis. The sequence goes on from NZ_PJZH01000007.1 coordinate 26,467, forward strand.
ACGCCGGCAGCGAGTCACCGATCATCGACAGGCTGCCCGCCGGCACTTCGCTCTCGTGCTCGAAGGTTTCGATCTCCTCATCCATCAGCGCTTCGATCTCATGGGAGTTCATGTTGCCGCTCACCATCAGGCGCAGATAGTCGGTGATGTATTCCATCAGCACTTTATCGGCCAGGATGCGCGGATAATTAGAGAAAATTTCACTCTCCGGCGGGGAGTCGATGTCCCGCTCCAGCGACAACATGCCCTGCTGGCGCGATTTGGCCAGCAGCCGGTAGAGCAGCCCCATCACATCCATGTAGACCGCTTTGTTGTATTTGGAGCCGCGCATCAGTTTCGGCAATGCCCGCATCGTCGCTTTGATCGACTTGCCGTTATTGCCGACGAAGAAGGCACCCACTGCCGCGCCGCCGATGATGATCAGTTCGGAAGGTTGATAGAGCGCACCCAGTTCACCACCGACCATCATGTAGCCGCCCAGGACGGCGCCTAAGACCAGGATGTAACCTATGATAACTAACACGATGATTCCTTAATAAAATGGTTGGAAAGGCGGGGTGTTGCGCACAGCAGGAGAGGCCGGGCTTTCGCCGCGGGCACAGAACATCGGGGGGGTGGTGCTTGCTGAACCGGGCCGGCCTGGTGCCGGCCCCTGTTCAGGTGGTTGCCGTTATTCCGCTCAAACTGCGCGCTTGACCTGTTCGTCCAGCGTTTGAGGAGTTATATCGGCCATTTGCGGCGAAAGTTTACGTCTTTTTACTGCGCGGGAAGGTGGCTGGCACAGGCTGCACACAAAGGTGTTGGCCGGGTGGTGCGCATGGGTGATAAATGCACCGTTGCAACAGGTGCAACCCGACATCTGCAACATGCCGCTGTCGACAAAGCGCACCAGCGTCCAGGCGCGGGTCAGCGCCAGCACCGGGGCCTCACCCGCCTGCTGCGGGCACTGCTCCAGGTAGAGGCGGTAGGCTTTGATCACCGCTTCCACCCCGTTGCAGCGCCCTTTCTCCGTCAGAAACAGGTAGATGTTGTAGAACATCGAGGAGTGGATGTTCTGTTCCCAGGTCATAAACCAGTCGGTGGAGAACGGCAGCATCCCTTTTGGCGGCGGGCTGCCGCGCAACTCTTTATAGAGCTTGATCAGGCGGCCGCGGCTGAGCTGGGTTTCACTCTCCAGCATCTGCAGGCGCGCGCCCAGGGTGATCAGCTCCATCGCCAGGTGGATATCCTTGGCTTCCTGAACAATGCTTTTCTCGCTCATCACATCGCCCTTTTCTTTTGTGCGGCGGCGGCGGAGTCTGCCTGCGCCTGGCTTTTGCGCATATTGCTGGATAACAGGATGCCGGTGTGGATCTGCTGGAGATCGTCTACCCGCGAGGCCTGGGTCAGGCGCTCGATCGATTTGTGGTCTTCAAAGCGGAACTGGCAAAGCAGCTGATTGGTTTCCGCCAGTTTGACCATCTGCGGCAGGGTTAACTGCGCCAGTGCATCTGCCATGGCCTCATCAATTCCCAGCCGGAACATGGCTGCATCTTTTTCGTCATTGATTAAACGCTGTGCTAAAAGCAGATACGACAAGTTAATGTCATAAATATGTTTGAGTAATTCGGACATACTCAGTAACCCCACCTGACCATCTATGTTTCTTAACATAAATAGCTAAATAAATATCACATGCCCCAGGTGAATCCCCAGAACAAACCTTGATGACTTGGCCGGAAACGGCCGTAATCGTATTCCTGGCGTACTATAAAATAAGAGTTGACAGCTTAAAAACAGACCGATTGGTCAACAGAATTTGACGTTTTGCGGCGTTATTTCCTGAGGGAAACTATTCCATTGCTGAAACGCTTTTACACACTTTCTTAGGATTATTCCTAATTGGCGCAACTCTACTCTTCCTACCGGTAAGGACACAACGGAGGCGGGTAAGAATTTTCGAAAAAGTGTGACGTGAGTCACAAAAATAAAATAAATATTGGTCTAAAAAGCGTAAAAGTTTCGTTTAGGTCATCAAAATGCGCGTTAAAAATCATGCCAATGTAAAAATCCGGCTAAAAACCCCCGCATTAAAGGCAAATATCTGCCCTTTTTGAGATCATTTCGAACTTGTGCATAAAAAAGTGGAATTAGCAGATTTTCATGCTGGTTTTTGATCCTTATGTCAGCGTGACCTGCTGTTTTATGCCTTTTTTCAGGAAAGTGAAGAGAATCAATCGGCTAGGATTTATACCAATAATTTCGCTTAATGAACGCGATTTAATTGGTTATTTATTAATCAACGGGATGAGAAAAGTTAAGAGTCGCTGTTGCTTGGGGGCAACAAGACAGGAAAGGTAAAAAAATGTGTCAGAGACGTGACAATGCCTCCCGGCCAGGTGGGCAGGATAGGCAAAAAGCACTTAATAGATGCGAATGGATATTATTTAATAACTGGAATAATGACTATCGGCATTAATTAAAAAAACTTTAGCCTTAATAATAAAAAAAACAGGAGGTGTTGCATTATTGTTATTTTTTACCGGGTGCAGGTATCGCTTATTTTCCCTTACCCGAGAGTTTTTCAGATTGCGGTCAGACGTGGGCAGAGTGACCTGAGACAGGCCGGGCCTGGCAGAACAGATTGCCCGCCATGCAGCAGGGCAGCCTGCAGGCTGCCCTTTTATGCGCGTGGGGAGGAAAAGAGGCTCAGCTGACCGGCATCCGGTCAGGGTCAGGGAACTGGTAGGCAAACCCGAGTTCGCGGCAGATGCGGCTGCCGTCCACGATCTTCCCGGCGCTCTGGTCATCCGGCTCAAACTGCGGCGGCGTCAGCCCCAGCCGCGCGGCGGCGCTGCGGTAAAACACCGCTTTGGGCGGGTGCTGCGGCGCGCAGAGGTTATAGGTGCGGTTGCCGTCCGGGTGGCGGAGCAGCAGGCGGATGGCGGCGATCACATCGTCCTGATGCACCAGGTTCACGCCGTGTGAGCCGTTTTTGATGCCGGTTTTCCCCGCCAGGAAGCGGCCGGGGTGGCGGTCCTGCCCCACCAGCCCGCCGAGGCGCAGAATGTCCACCGCAATATTGGGCAACTGATTCAGCCAGACTTCCAGCTCTGCCAGCGCCCGGCCGCTGTGGGTCACCGGGTCAAGCGGGGTCGTTTCATCGACGTCGCGCGGCTGGTCGCCATACACCGCGGTGGAGCTGGTGACGATAATCCGCTTCACCTGGTGCGCCAGTGCGCTGTCCACCAGCAGTTGCACCGCCTGTAAGTAGAGGCGGCTGCCCTCCGGCGTGCGGCGCGCCGGCAGGGTGATCACCAGCGCGTCCACATCCAGCAGCTGCGCCAGGTCTTCGGCGTCACCGGCCATCTCCGGTGTAATCTCCAGCGGGTAGCACTCCACCCCCGCCATACGCGCGGCGTCCACCCCATCCGGGGTGGTTTTGCTGCCGACCACCTGCATTCCGTCGGCGGCCAGGGCCAGCGCCAGCGGCATCCCCAGCCAGCCCAACCCCACAATTGCGACTTTTTTTATCGCCCCGTTTTCCATCTTCTCTCTCCTGCGGTGGTCTCTCTCTTCGTACCACGCTACGCCGCCCCACCCCGCCCGGCAATAGGACTGGCCTGAGAGCGGCGCGTGGCCATACTGTCTGCTTATTCTATTACCCGGCGTGATGAATACTGCGCCGCGATGAAAAAAAATCATGCGCAGAAAAAAAGGTTGCGCGCGGCCGCACCGATGGTTTAGGTTAATTAACAGTTAAATCTGAACCGGCCACGCCGCCGGTTACCCCAAACAGACGAGAAAAAAATTATGAAACGCGTTCAGTTCAACCACCATCATCACCATCACCCTGACTAGTCTTTCAGGCGATGTGTGCTGGAAGACGTTTAACGGATCTTCCAGTGGCGGCAGAACGCGAGAGAAAAGCCCCCGGAAGAATCTTCCGGGGGCTTTTTTTTTAACTCCTTCATCATAAAGAATTTTTTAAATCACAATTACGGGTAAGAGGGTGTCACCATGCTGGATAAAACACGTTTACGGATAGCAATGCAGAAGTCGGGCCGCCTGAGCGAGGAGTCCCAGGAGCTGCTGGCCCGCTGCGGGATCAAAATCAACCTGCAGCAGCAGCGCCTGATCGCCTTCGCGGAAAACATGCCGATCGACATTCTGCGCGTGCGGGATGATGACATCCCCGGCCTAGTGATGGACGGCGTGGTAGACCTCGGCATCATCGGTGAGAATGTGCTGGAAGAGGAGCTGCTCAGCCGCCGCGCCCAGGGCGAAGACCCGCGCTACACCACCCTGCGCCGCCTGGACTTCGGCGGTTGCCGCCTCTCGCTGGCGGCCGCGCTGGACTTCGACTACACCGGCCCGCGCAGCCTGCAGAATGCCCGTATCGCCACCTCTTACCCGCACATCCTGAAACAGTACCTCGACAAACAGGGCGTGGAGTTCAAATCCTGCCTGCTGAACGGCTCGGTGGAAGTCGCCCCGCGCGCCGGCCTGGCGGACGCCATCTGCGACCTGGTCTCCACCGGCGCGACGCTGGAAGCCAACGGCCTGCGTGAAGTGGAGGTGATCTACCGCTCCAAAGCCTGCCTGATCCAGCGCGACGGCGAGATGCCGCAGGAGAAGCAACTGCTGATTGACCGGCTGATGACCCGCATCCACGGCGTGATCCAGGCGCGCGAATCCAAGTACATCATGATGCACGCGCCGAGCGAGCGGCTGGAAGAGGTGATCGCCCTGCTGCCGGGCGCGGAACGCCCGACCATCCTGCCGCTGGCCGGTGACCAGAACCGCGTGGCGATGCACATGGTCAGCAGCGAAACGCTGTTCTGGGAAACCATGGAGAAGCTGAAAGCCCTGGGTGCCAGTTCGATTCTGGTGCTGCCGATTGAGAAGATGATGGAGTAACCATGCGCGCATTCGATCAGATTATTGACTGGGAGCAGTGCAGCGCCGATGAACAGCAGGCGCTGCTGACCCGCCCGGCGGTCTCCGCCTCGGCACGGGTGACGGAATCGGTACAGGCGATCCTCAGCCGGGTGAAACAGGAGGGCGACGCCGCCCTGCGCGACTTCAGCGCCCGATTCGACAAAACCACCGTCGGCGCCATCCGCGTCAGCGAGGCGGAGATTGACGCGGCCGCCGCCCGCCTGGGTGACGACGTGAAGCAGGCGATGGCGGTGGCGGTGCGCAACATCGAAACCTTCCACAATGCGCAGAAGCTGCCGGTAGTGGATGTGGAGACCCAGCCGGGCGTGCGCTGCCAGCAGCTTACCCGCCCGATTGATTCGGTCGGCCTCTATATTCCCGGTGGCTCCGCGCCCCTGCCCTCCACGGTGTTGATGCTCGGCACGCCGTCGCGCATCGCCGGCTGCCGCCGCGTGGTGCTCTGCTCGCCGCCGCCGGTGGCGGATGAGATCCTCTACGCGGCCCAACTCTGCGGGATTCAGGATGTGTTCCAGATCGGCGGCGCGCAGGCGATTGCCGCGATGGCATTCGGCACCGAAAGCGTGCCGAAAGTGGACAAAATCTTCGGGCCGGGCAACGCCTATGTCACCGAAGCGAAACGCCAGGTGAGCCAGCAGCTCGACGGCGCGGCGATCGATATGCCCGCCGGGCCGAGCGAAGTGCTGGTGATCGCCGACAGCGGTGCCACCCCGGCGTTTGTCGCCTCTGACCTGCTCTCCCAGGCGGAGCACGGGCCTGACTCCCAGGTGGTGCTGCTGACGCCGGACCGCGCCCTCGCCGAGGCGGTGGCCGTGGCGGTAGAGGAGCAGCTCGCCACCCTGTCACGCAGTGAGATCGCCCGCCAGGCGCTGGCGGAAAGCCGCCTGATTGTGGCGCGTGACCTGGCGCAGTGCGTGGCAATCAGCAACCGTTACGGGCCGGAGCACCTGATCCTGCAAACCCGTGACCCGGATGCGCTGGTAGAGAGCATCACCAGCGCCGGGTCGGTGTTCCTGGGTGACTGGTCGCCGGAGTCGGCGGGCGATTACGCCTCCGGCACCAACCACGTGCTGCCGACCTACGGCTACACCGCGACCCACTCCAGCCTCGGGCTGGCCGATTTCCAGAAACGCATGACGGTGCAGAAGCTGACGCCGCAGGGGCTGCTGCAACTCGCCCCGACCATTGAAACACTGGCCCAGGCCGAGCAGCTCACCGCCCACAAAAACGCCGTGACCCTGCGCGTGGCCGCCCTCCGGGAGACACAACCATGACCGATCGTGATGACATCTCCGCCCTGGCGCGTGCCAATGTGCGGGAACTGACGCCTTACCAGTCCGCCCGCCGCCTGGGCGGCAACGGCGACGTCTGGCTGAACGCCAATGAATACCCCGAAGCGCCGCACTTTGCGCTGACGGCGCAGACCTTCAACCGCTACCCGGAGTGCCAGCCGAAACAGGTGATCGCACGTTACGCCGCCTACGCCGGGCTGCTGCCGGAACAGGTGCTGGTAAGCCGCGGCGCGGATGAGGGCATCGAGCTGCTGATCCGCGCGTTCTGCGAGCCGGGCCGGGACGCGGTGCTCTACTGCCCGCCGACCTACGGCATGTACGGCGTCAGCGCCGAGACCTTCGGCGTGGCGCGCCGCACCGTGCCCGCCAAAAGCGACTGGCAGCTCGACCTGCCGGCGATCGCCCGCAGCCTCGACAACGTCAAGCTGGTCTATCTCTGCAGCCCGAACAACCCGACCGGTAACCTGATCGACCCGGCGGCAATCCGTGAGGTGCTGGAGATGACGCGCGGCCGGGCGATTGTGGCAGTGGACGAAGCCTATATCGAGTTCTGCCCGCAGGCTACCGTCACCGGCTGGCTGGCGGAGTACCCGCACCTGGCGGTGCTGCGCACCCTCTCCAAAGCGTTCGCGCTGGCAGGGCTGCGCTGCGGCTTTACGCTGGCGAACGAGGCACTGATTACGCTGCTGCTGAAAGTGATCGCCCCCTACCCGCTCTCCACGCCGGTGGCGGACATCGCCGCACAGGCGCTGAGCGAGCCGGGCATCGCGGCGATGCGCGCCCGCGTGGCGGGGGTGCTGGAGACCCGCCGCGCCCTGATGCAGGCGCTGGAACAGTGCGCGCAGGTGGAGCAGGTGTTTGCCAGCGAGAGCAACTATGTGCTGGCGCGCTTCACCGATTCCGCGTCGGTATTTAAATCCTTATGGGATCAGGGCATTATCCTGCGTGACCAGAACAAACAACCGGGGCTGGCCGGCTGCCTGCGCATCACGGTCGGTACCCCGGACGAGTGCCGCCGGGTAATAGACGCCCTGCGCGCGCTGCCGGCCGCGGCCGCCCCCCTTAACAGCCCCAGCAAGGAGCCGATGTGAGCGAGAAGTTTCTGTTTATTGACCGTGACGGTACGTTGATTGCCGAGCCGCCGGAGGATTTCCAGGTAGACCGGCTGGATAAGCTGGCGCTGGAGCCGGATGTGATCCCGGCGCTGCTGGCGTTGCAGGGTGCGGGGTTCCGGCTGGTAATGATCACCAACCAGGACGGCCTCGGCACGGCCAGCTTCCCGCAGGAGACCTTCGATCCGCCGCACAACATGATGATGCAGATCCTGACGTCGCAGGGCATCCGCTTTGATGAGACGCTGATCTGCCCGCACCTGCCGGACGACCACTGCGCCTGCCGCAAGCCGAAAACCGCGCTGGTGACCTCCTACCTGGAGAGCGGCGTGATGGACACCGCCAACAGCTATGTGATTGGCGACCGCGAGACCGACATGGTGCTGGCGCAGAACATGGGCATCGCCGGGTTGCGCTACCAGCGCGACACCCTGAACTGGAAAGCGATTGAGAAACAGCTGACCCAGCGCGACCGCCACGCCCATGTCAAACGCGTGACGCGTGAAACCGCCATTGATGTGGATGTCTGGCTGGACCGTGAAGGCGACAGCAAGATCAAGACCGGCGTCGGCTTCTTCGACCACATGCTCGACCAGATCGCCACCCACGGCGGCTTCCGCATGAACATCGAGGTTAACGGCGATCTCTACATCGACGATCACCACACCGTAGAAGACACCGCGCTGGCGCTCGGCGAGGCGCTGAACAAAGCGCTGGGCGACAAACGCGGCATCGGCCGTTTCGGCTTTGTGCTGCCGATGGATGAGTGTAAAGCCAGCTGTGCGCTGGACATCTCCGGCCGCCCGCACCTGGAGTTCAAGGCGGAGTTCAGCTACCAGCGGGTCGGTGACCTGAGCACCGAGATGGTGGAGCACTTCTTCCGCTCACTCTCCTATGCGATGGCCTGCACCCTGCACCTGAAAACCAAGGGCAAGAACGATCACCACCGCGTAGAGAGCCTGTTCAAAGCCTTTGGCCGCACCCTGCGCCAGGCGATCCGGGTGGACGGCAATACCCTGCCGAGCTCAAAAGGAGTGCTGTGATGAATGTGGTGATTCTGGATACCGGCTGCGCCAACCTCTCCTCGGTGAATTATGCCGTTCAGCGCCTCGGCTATACGCCTGTGGTGAGCCGCGACGCCGACGTGGTGCTGCGGGCGGACAAGCTGTTTTTGCCCGGCGTGGGCACCGCGCAGGCGGCGATGGAGCAGCTGGAACAGCGCGACCTGATCGACCTGATCAAAGCCTGCACCCAGCCGGTGCTGGGCATCTGCCTCGGGATGCAGCTGCTGGCCTCCTCCAGTGAAGAGAGCGGCGGCGTGCCGACCCTGGGCATTATTGATACGCCGGTCATCAAAATGGAAGATCGCGGGCTGCCGCTGCCGCATATGGGCTGGAACCAGGTCACGGCCAACGCCGACAGCCACCTGTTCCGCGGCATCCCTGAGGATGCTTACTTCTACTTCGTCCACGGATACGCCATGCCCGTATGCGCCGATACCATCGCTCAGGCCCGTTACGGCGAGCCCTTCACCGCCGCCGTCGCCAAAGACAACTTCTTCGGCGTGCAGTTTCACCCCGAGCGCTCCGGTGCCGCGGGCGCGCAACTGCTGAAAAACTTTCTGGAGATGTGAGCAGCATGATTATTCCCGCATTGGATCTGATCGACGGCAGCGTGGTGCGGCTGCACCAGGGTGACTACGGCCAGCAGCGCGACTACGGCAACACCCCGCTGCCGCGCCTGCAGGATTACCAGCAACAGGGCGCGCAGGTGCTGCACCTGGTGGATCTCACCGGCGCGAAAGACCCGGCCGCGCGCCAGATCCCGCTGTTGCGCAGTTTGCTGGCCGGGGTGAACGTGCCGGTACAGGTCGGCGGCGGCATCCGCACCGAGCAGGATGTGGAGGCGCTGCTGGCGGCCGGGGCGGCCCGCGTGGTGGTCGGCTCCACCGCCGTGAAACAGCAGAAAACCGTACAGGGCTGGTTTGAGCGCTTCGGCGCGGACGCGCTGGTGCTGGCGCTGGATGTGCGCATCGACGCGCAGGGCACCAAACAGGTGGCGGTCAGCGGCTGGCAGGAGAATTCCGACGCCACGCTGGAGCAGCTGGTCGAGGCCTACCTGCCGTTTGGCCTGAAACATGTGCTCTGCACGGATATTTCGCGTGACGGCACGCTGGCCGGTTCCAACGTCGCGCTCTACCGTGAGGTAAGCCAGCGTTACCCGCAGGTGGCATTCCAGGCCTCCGGCGGCATCGGCAACCTGGACGACATCGCCGCCCTGCGCGGCAGCGGCGTGCAGGGGATCATTGTAGGGCGCGCCCTGCTGGAAGGTAAATTCAACGTGAAAGAGGCGATCTCATGCTGGCAAAACGGATAATTCCTTGTCTCGACGTGAAAGACGGCCAGGTGGTCAAGGGCGTGCAGTTCCGCAACCATGAGATCATCGGCGACATCGTGCCGCTGGCGCAGCGCTATGCGCAGGAAGGGGCGGACGAGCTGGTGTTTTATGACATCACCGCCTCCTCCGACGGCCGCGTGGTGGACAAAAGCTGGGTGGCGCGGGTGGCGGAAGTGATCGACATCCCGTTCTGCGTGGCGGGCGGCATCAAAACCGCCGACGACGCGGCGCAGATCCTCTCTTTCGGCGCAGACAAAATCTCCATCAACTCCCCGGCGCTGGCCGACCCGTCGCTGATCACCCGGCTGGCAGACCGCTTCGGCGTGCAGTGCATCGTGATCGGCATCGACACCTGGTTTGACGCCGCGACCGGCCTCTATCACGTCAACCAGTACACCGGCGATGAGAGCCGCACCAAAGTCACCACCTGGCAGACGCTGGAGTGGGTGAAAGAAGTGCAGGCGCGCGGCGCGGGCGAGATTGTGCTGAACATGATGAACCAGGACGGCGTGCGCAACGGCTATGACCTGACCCAGCTGAAGCGGGTACGCGACGCCTGCCATGTGCCGCTGATCGCCTCCGGCGGGGCCGGCACCATGGAACACTTCCTGGCGGCCTTCCAGGTTGCCGGGGTGGACGGCGCGCTGGCGGCGTCCGTGTTCCATAAACAAATTATCAATATCGGCGAGCTGAAAACTTACCTGGCTGAGAATGGCATGGAGATCCGACTGTGTTAACTGAACAGCAAAAAGCCCGGCTTGACTGGGCAAAAACCGACAACCTGATGCCGGCCGTTATCCAGCACGCCGTCTCCGGTGAAGTGCTGATGCTGGGCTACATGTCCCCGGCCGCCCTGGAGGCCACCGAGCTGAGCGGCAACGTCACCTTCTTCTCCCGCACCAAACAGCGGCTCTGGACCAAGGGCGAGAGCTCCGGCCACTTCCTGAAGGTGGTGAGCATCACCCCGGACTGCGACAACGACACCCTGCTGGTGCTGGCCAACCCGATCGGGCCGACCTGCCACCTCGGCACCTCGAGCTGCTTCAGCCCGGCCGCCAGCGACTGGGGCTTCCTCTACCAGCTGGAGCAGCTGCTGGCGGAACGCAAAACTGCTGACCCAGCCAGCTCCTACACCGCCAGCCTTTACGCCAGCGGCACCAAACGCATCGCCCAGAAAGTCGGTGAAGAGGGCGTAGAGACGGCGCTGGCCGCCACGGTGCATGACCGCAACGAGCTGACCAATGAGGCGTCTGACCTGGTGTATCACCTGCTGGTGCTGTTGCAGGATCAGGATCTCTCCCTGAGCGATGTGATCGCCAACCTGCGCCAGCGCCACCAGTAACCCTGAGCGCCGCGCATAAAAAAAGCCGCCGGGCAGCAACCCGGCGGCTTTTTTCTGGATGGCGGTTACGCCGGGGCGGGGATTAGTCCAGCCACTCGGTGTGGAACACGCCGTCTTTGTCGATGCGCTTGTAGGTGTGCGCGCCGAAGTAGTCACGCTGTGCCTGGATCAGGTTCGCCGGCAGCACCGCAGAGCGGTAGCTGTCGTAGTAGCTGATGGCCGCAGAGAAGGTCGGGGTCGGGATACCGTTCTGCACGGCGTAAGCCACGACGTCACGCAGCGCCTGCTGGTATTCGTCGGCGATGTTTTTGAAGTACGGTGCCAGCAGCAGGTTCGCAATCGCGGCGTTTTCTGCGTAGGCATCGGTGATCTTCTGCAGGAACTGGGCGCGGATGATGCAGCCGGCGCGGAAGATCTTGGCGATTTCGCCGTAGTTCAGATCCCAGTTGTTCTCGTCAGACGCGGCTTTCAGCTGGGAGAAGCCCTGTGCGTAAGAGACGATTTTGCCGAGGTAGAGCGCGCGGCGTACTTTCTCGATGAACTCTGCCTTGTCGCCTTCCACGGTTTTCACCGCCGGGCCGCTCAGCACTTTAGAGGCGGCAACGCGCTGCTCTTTCAGGGAGGAGAGGTAACGGGCAAACACGGATTCGGTGATCAGAGTCAGCGGCTCGCCCAGGTCCAGGGAGCTTTGGCTGGTCCACTTACCGGTGCCTTTGTTGGCCGCTTCGTCCAGGATCACATCAACCAGGTAGTTACCCTCTTCATCTTTCTTGGTGAAGATATCTTTGGTGATGTCGATCAGGTAGCTGCTCAGCTCGCCTTCGTTCCACTCGCTGAAGGTTTTCGCCAGCTCGTCGTTGCTCAGGTTCAGGGCATTTTTCAGCAGGGAGTAGGCTTCTGCGATCAGCTGCATGTCGCCGTACTCGATGCCGTTGTGCACCATTTTCACGTAGTGGCCGGCGCCGTCAGCACCGATGTAGGCCACACAGGCTTCGCCTTCAGCGCGGGCTGCGATCTGCTCCAGGATCGGGGCAACCAGCTCATACGCTTCTTTCTGACCGCCAGGCATGATGGACGGGCCTTTCAGCGCGCCCTCTTCACCGCCGGAGACGCCGGTACCGATGAAGTTGAAGCCTTGCTCAGAGAGTTCACGATTACGGCGGATGGTGTCTTTATAGAAGGTGTTGCCGCCATCGATCAGGATGTCACCCTTATCCAGGTGCGGGGTCAGCGAGGCGATAGTTTTGTCGGTTGCTTCACCGGCCTTCACCATCAGCAGGATGCGACGCGGCTTTTCCAGCGACTCAACAAACTCTTCAACCGTATAGTGCGGAACCAGGTTCTTGCCCGGGTTCTCAGCGATGACTTCGTCGGTCTTATCGCCTGAACGGTTAAAAATGGAAACGGAATAACCACGGCTTTCGATGTTAAGCGCGAGGTTACGGCCCATGACCGCCATACCGACAACGCCGATCTGTTGTTTGGACATTAGCAACTCCTGTCTGAAATATACGATAACCCGATTGCTGCATAACCCTCTGTTATCAGGGGATTTAATGCGCCGGGCCTCACAGATGAACACCCGCATTGTACATGAGAAAAGGCGCCCGTGTACCTATCGCAGCCATTACATTCTTCTTACAACGCATGGCCGGTCAGAGACGCCCTGCCCCGCCTTCCTGCGGGCCTGCCGGAGTACTTTACCGGTAACATCGGAAAAATACAGGGCAAATTATGCCGGGCGGCGGTTAATTTTGGCGGACAACGCCCTCCCCATCCGCCCAGGCCGCGCCCGCTGCGGCTATTTCACGCCGGGCAGCTCCGAGAGGCAGCGCTGATTAAGACTTTTACGCTGCCGGTCACTGAACCAGCCCCACTTGTTAAAATAGCGGATAGCCGACGTGATGTGGAACAGTAAAAACCGGACGTCGCGGTAGGAACGGCGCTGTGACTCATGGATCACCAGCGCGTCCGGGCAGTAGCGCACCACATGCTGCGCCTGGCAGACCCGGCGCGAGAGATCCACATCTTCCAGGTAGAGGAAGAAGCGGGTATCGAACCCACCGACGTCTGACAGCGCGTGGCGGCTCAGCAGCATAAAGCAGCCCGAGAGCGACGGCGCAAAAAACGGTTTGCTGTAGTCCGCATTGCGCAGTTCATATTCGGTGTTGATATTGCTGGAGAAACGCGAGATAAACCGGCGGATCAGCAGCTGATAGGGTGACGGCAACAGTTTGCAGCCGTGTTGCAGGCTGCCGTCCGGGTAGACCACTTTCGGGATCGACAAGCCGGTCTGGTGGCGTACGCTGAACGCATAGAGCTTGTCCACTTCGCCCTGTTTAAAGGCGATATCCGGGTTGCAGATCAGAATAAACTCCGCCTGCTGGCGGTAACGCGTAATCACCGCGTTGTGGCCCGCCCCAAAACCGCGGTTCACGGGCAGGGTAATGATTTCCAGCTTCTCATGGGTCAGGGTAGAGAGCCAGCCGCAGTGGGCACCGTTATCCACGATGACCACTTTGGCAATGCTCTCCTCATTGAACAGCGAGGTCAGCGTTTCTTGAACATCCTGATACAGGTGCTTATACAGCACCAGAGAAGCAATTATTTTCACCAAAGACACCAAAATTAAAGTCTGTTGAGCAGCACATAGGTGAGCGTGGTCAGCATACCCACCGGCTGCTGATGGTAGAGGCCGGACGCCGCAAACAACCGCAGGCGCGTCAGCAGGCCGCTGTGGCGGATCTGCCGGAACGCCGCCAGCCGCCGGGCATTCTCAGGGGTCAGATCGCCTGCCACACGCATCAGTACCTGATAGTTACGATCGTTCCAGCCGGCCGCCCTGCCTTTGTGCGCCGCGATAAAGTTGCGCAGACGCCGCAAAGGGGACATACCGTTACCAATCTGGTTATTACCGTGCTGGCGGTAGAGTACCGTGGGGGTGGGATCAAAAAAGACAGCACCGCCGCAGCCACTGACAATCTGGTAAAGCGACCAGTCATGCACCACCATGGGCGTGCCCTGCGCCTTTTGCAACAGCCGCCGTGCCTGGTGATTAAAGACCATGGTGTTGCCGCTGGCAATGTTCTGCAGCAACGCATTGCCGAACCCCGGCGCTTTACGGTAGTCCGGTGACAGCCCGGTGGGGTGGCCCTCCGCATCCGTCAGCCGGGTGCGCGAGCAGTACAGCGCCGGCACCGACGGGTCAACCGTTTCCAGCCAGGCAACGGCCCGGCTGAGTTTGTCATCCAGCCAGACATCATCCTGGTCAGCAAAGGCATAATACGCTGCCCCGATCGCCGGATGACACACCATAGACATAAAATTGTCACAAAAACCCCGCCGCGGGCCGGTCAGCAACTGCCCGCTCACCCCCGGTTGCCGGACAAACTGCTCAATCAGGGCCGGGGTGGCGTCAGTCGAGCCATCATCAGAGGCCCACAGCGTCCAGTGCGGATACGTCTGCGCCCGGAAGGAGTCCAGCTGGGCAGCCAGGTGCCCGGCACCGTTATAGGTGCCAAGCAGAATGGCGACACGTTTTTCAGGTTGAGACATCGTAACGGATTTTTCCTGGGTATAGAAAACCGGCAACAGAGGCAAAAGGCTCTGTTGCCGGCCGGAAATACAGGCTATACGCGTGGTTCACGTGGAGGGAAAGCCAGCGTACAGTGGCTGCTGTTTAACGCGAGATTCGGGTTAAAGGCGGGATCGTAATCCAGCGCGTCACCATAGGTCTCCCGCATATATTCCACTTCACGTTTAAAGCGTTCAACCTTATCCGCGTCCAGGTCATATCCCCGCGTAGCGGACTCATGATGGTAGAGCTCAGCATATGGCGTCCAAAGATTACGATAACCCGCATCACGCACACGGATGCAGAAATCGACATCGTTGAAAGCAACGGTCAGGTTTTGCTCATCAAGGCCTCCGACCTGCTGGTAGACATCCTTACGGATCAGCAGGCAAGCGGCGGTCACGGCAGACAGGTTCTGGATTAGCCAGGCCCGGCCAAAATAGCCAAGGTTATGACGCGTAATCCCTACATGCACATGCCCGGCGACGCCGCCCATGCCCAGAATTACCCCACCATGCTGCAAGGTATCATCCGGATACCACAGGCGTGCACCCACGGCACCAATCCCGGGACGCACCGCATGGCTGACCATTTCATCCAGCCAATCCGGCGTGATGACCTCAATATCATTATTGAGCAGGCAGACCAGCTCACCCCGTGCGACTGCCACAGCGCCGTTATTCAGCGCGGAATAGTTAAATGGCCGGTCATCACGCAGGACGGTGATGTTTTCCCGTTGGTTGAGTTCGGCAAAATAGGCAAGCGCCCCGGCATCATCACTGCCGTTATCTACCAGGATGATTTCATAATTCGGGTAGGTGGTTTTTTCAGTGATACTGTCAATGCACTGCTGCACCAGCTGCTTGCCGTTGCGGGTCGGAATAATGATGGAAACCAGCGGTAAGTCGTCAGGCAGGGCATATTTCACCCGTATCATGGACATGCCCTCGACGGCCTCATCCACTTCGGCCCGGATACTCTGGCGCTCCAGGTGCTCTTTCACCACGCGCAGGGCAGCCAGGAACGCATAAGGCTTCTCACCGCCGCCGGCTGCGGTGCTGCCCGGGATAATCCGCCAGTGGTAAAGCACCTTCGGAATATGGTGCACGGCCTGATGACCGGCCGCCTCAATACAGCGCAGGGCCAGATCGTAATCCTGGCTGCCTTCCACGCCCAGGCGGAACCCACCAACCTCTTTTACCAGGCTGTGTTTATACACGCCCAGATGGGAGAACATATTCTGAGACAGGAAGAGATCGGGGTTCCAGTCCGGCTTGAAGTAAGGATGGCAACGAACGCCCTCAGGGTCGACCTTGTCCTCATCACTGTAGAACATGGCTGCATCAGGGTGAGCCAGGGCCGCTTTCGCCACCTCAAACAGGGCATTTTCCGGCAGCAGATCGTCATGGTCCAGCAGGGCGATATACTCCCCGCTTGCCAGGGCCAGTGCGCTGTTACTCGCTGCTGAAATATGCCCATTCTGCTCACGCAGGCAGATCTTGATCCGTGGGTCACGTGCTGCGTAGGCTTTCAGCACCTCCTGCACATCACGGTTTGGCGAACAGTCATCTGCAATGCAGAGTTCCCAGTGCGGGTAGACCTGACGCATCACCGACTCAATCGCCTCACTCAGCAGTTCAGCCGGCGGGTTATAGGCAGGCATGACCACACTGATCACCGGATGACGCGCAAACGCACCAATTTCCTGGCGTGCCTGCTCGCGCTTTGCCTGATCGAATGTGTCGTATTGTGCGACCCATTCTACGTAGTCAGCACGGCGCTGGGCCGGTGTTTCAATCGCGGACTGGTTTAACTTGCCGCGGGCGCGTGACAGGATACCGCCGATCCCCTCACGGCGCAGGGTGCGGTAGACCAGCGTCGCCAGCGGTTTCCAGCCACCCATTTCACGGGCATAGTGCGGGGCATTTTTTGCCAGCCGGCCAACAGAGTGCGCTTTATGCACAGCAAAATGAGCATATTTACGTTTATCTGCCGGCAGACGGCGGCTGATGGCACGCAACGGGGCGGTGGCACGCCAGCTGGCCGAGGAATAGACGCCGCTCAGATTCTGGTCAAGGTTGACGGCGTGTTGATTGAGGTTAGCCAGATGGTGGTTCAGATCGGCCGTTTGCTGGCTCAGTTCAGCAATTTGCTGGTGCAGCGCATCCACCTCTTCCTGGGAATAACCTACCGGGTCAGGCAGCACACTCAGGGCAGTCAGGCGCTCATCCAGCGTCATATTCTCTTTGGTCAGAATATGTTGTACCTGCACCAGCAGGTTATTTTCCTGGGTCAGCCGGTCGATATATTGCTGGAACGTCAGGGCCTCTTTTTCTGCAGACGCCCGTAACTGGCCAATATGCTCCGCCAGCTGCGGCAGGTTGATGCGGGTACGTAAGCTGACCGGGCGTAATTGCTCCGCAATCGGGGCAGCCGTCTTGTTCTGAATGCGGGCCATAAAGGCAGCATCCTGTGCCAGATAGGCCCTGCAATCCTCTTCGTCACACTCAAAGCCCAGCGCCTGCATCAATGCCAGCGTCAGCAGGAAAACGTTGCTGTTACACTCCGGCGGCAGGCTGTCCAGCGAGGTGATCCGGAACAGCGAGTGGTAAATGCCGCGATAGGCAACATACCCCAGGGCAACTGAGGTATCCAGATCCCACTCCAGATCAAAATAGACGATCTCACCGGAAGGGGTACGGATGGCATTAAACGGCAGGGCATCCTGGTATTCAGCAGGCAGCGCCAGATCTTTATCATAACGGCCCACAGGCTGGCCGGCACGGGTGAGTAAGCTGTCCAGCCAGAAGGCCGCCCAGTCACGTACCTGCTCAAAGCGCCAGCCAGGACGGTTTACCTGTTGCAGCAAATCCTGCCACAGTGAATTACCGGGAATAAAGGGGTTCTCTTCCGGCTGATTACGGCATGCCGGATCGGCCGCGCCGGGAAGATTCACCATCGGCCCCGTCAGGACAGAGAGGTCACCCGACACCGTGCGCTCAAAGCGGGTCACTTTATTAAACGCCGGGATGCGGCCGTCCGAAAAGTGGTAAGCGGCAGTCTGCGGATGGAGGGGTTCAACCGGCCGGCGGGAGCTTACCATCAGGAAGGAGTTGCTCAGATCCGGTGCCAGGCCATTTTCCCAGGTGCTTTTGGTCGCCTGTTCAAGGGAGAAGAGGTATTCAGGAACCTGCTGCGGATCCTGGTGTACGGTCTCTATCGCCAGGTGGCTCAGTTGCGCGGCATGATGTTGCCAGCCGGAGGGCGTCACCACTGTCACCGGCAATTTATAGTCCGGCAGCGGCAGGTACTCTTCCACATTGCCGAAACCGCTGCTGGCCAGCAAGGCGATCAGCTCGCGGCGGCCAAGGGTGGAGACGCCGTTGTCAGCATAGGCATTATTAATCCCGATCATCGGCTTGCCGAGATGATCTTCGTTGGCACCGGCAAAATATTTCAGGCCCAGCTTATTCTCAATAGCGACAAACAACCTGCCTTCCGGACTCAGGCGGCGTTCGCAATCCTGCAACAAATGTTGCTGGCCCTGGGTACCGAGAAAGACGTTGGCGTACTCAAGTACCCCAATCAGTAAGACGGCATCAAACTCGCCCAGGTCGGGCAGTTGATCGCTGGGTGCCGACACCACGGTGACATTCGGCAGGTCACGGGTACGCTGACGGGCGATCTGGCCGCGGCGTGGGCTGCCTTCCACGGAAACCACTTCCGCACAGGACTCCCCCAGGAAGCGGGTGATGGCACCGCACCCACAGCCGATCTCCAGCACCCGTTTCCCGGCAAACCAGGATTTGAACGGCAATAGAAGATTGGAACGGCGCGAAATAAGATGATAGGTGGAGGGCCAGTCCTTCATCTTCTCACTCAGTTCCAGTGAGTACACACTCAGGTCGCGGGCATGCGTCACCGCGTCCAGCACGTAGTTTTCAACCTCATCGCCGTCATTATAGGCAAACTCTTGTTGAGTATTCAGGCACCATACGCCGGTTTGTTCATTCAGTGAAAAACCATGCGCAGAGAGGCAGTGTGGCACATCAATCTGTTTCAAATTTAATTCTCGCATTCAAATCAGCCAAACCGGTGAACGTCCCTACCGGTTGCACAGTGAGATGGATTGAATCATAGCGGCGGTCATGCGGGATGATCTCACCACCGGCTGAGCAACTGGCAATACCGACAGAGACAAAATAGTCACCCTCGTACAGCCTGACCGGCATCATCACGGTCACCAGGGCTTCAGCCCCGGCCATGCCTTCGTTCAGCAGCTCAATATTCTGGATTTCAGAGTTGGTGTTGTAAATGGTCACCCCCTCTTTGGTTTTAACGGCAAAACCAAAAATAGGCCGGACGACCAGGCTGTTAAAGCGCACGCGGAAAACAAACCGGATCTCTTTGTGCGGTGCCAGGCTGACCGGATAAGCGTCGTCTTCCTGTTGCAGGTGGAAGTCCACCAGCTCGGCTGCCCGGTCGCCCCAGCGGTATTCCGCGGGGTTATAGTTTACCCGCTCTTCATACGCGCCGTTTACCAGGTTTTTCAGCGCCCCTGCGGAGGCCGGGGCCGCTTTCCCCTCTTCCCGTGCTGAGCGCGCCGTTTCGCCGATTACCGCTTCCTCGATCAGCGCTTCAGCCTCTTCCCGCGCCCCTTTTTCTGCCTGCGGTTTGCCGAACAGAATGTCCAGGTAACGGTTGACCACATCACGCGGCTTGCCCTGCACCTGCACATGGCCGCCGTCAAGCAGCAGCGCGCTGTCACAATGGGTGACAATCTGTTCCGTGGCATGGGAGACAAACAGAATCGAGGTGCCCTGCTCTTTGAGCTTCTTCAGGCGGGCGAAACATTTGGCCTGGAATTTGGCATCGCCGACCGCCAGCGCCTCATCAACAATCAGGATTTCCGGGTCAATCTGTGCCTGGACGGCAAACGCCAGGCGTACCAGCATCCCGCTGGAGTAGGCGCGCACCGGGGAGTCGATAAAGTGGCCGATATCCGCAAATGACAAAATGTCATCCAGCTTCGCATCGGTCTCCTCTTTGCTCAGCCCCAGCAGCGAGGCATTCAGGTAGACGTTGTCACGGCCGCTGAAGTCCGTATTAAAACCCGCCCCCAGCTCCAGCAGCGCGGCGACCCGGCCATTGACTTTGACGTCACCGGACGTCGGCGTCAGCGTACCGGCAATAATCTGCAGCAGGGTCGACTTGCCGGAGCCGTTCCGGCCGACAATCCCCATGGTCTGGCCGCGCGGCAGCTCCAGTGAGACATCACGTAGCGCCCAGAAATCCTGGTGATAAACCCGCGGCTGGCGGCCAAGGCGGCGATCCAGCTGCGGAACAATAAACTGTTTGAGGCGACGAACCGGGCTTTCGTAAACCTGATAGCATTTGCTTATATTTTCGATGCGGATCGCATACTCTTCAGAGGACATCAGCAAACCCTTTTCTCGTCTTTTGGAACCAGGCATAACCCAGCCACATTACCACCACGGCAACCAGGGTATAGGTCCCCAGGCCAACGAAGTCCGGCATTTTTCCCCAGATCAACACCGCCCTGGCCTGCTCAATAATAAAGGTCAGCGGGTTCAGCAGGATCACAGGCTGCAACTCCTGCGGCAGCGCAGCAATCGGGAAGAAAACCGTGGAGAGGTACATGGTCACCACCATCAGCAGTGACACCGTCTGCCCGACATCCCGGATAAAGACCCCCAGCGAGGCGATAAACCAGGCCAGCCCCAGGGTCAGCAGCAGCAACGGCAGGAACACCAGCGGGGCGAAGATGGCCGTCCAGTGCAGGAAGCCATTAAACACAAAGAAGGCGAGCAGCAACACAATCAGGCTGATCAGGCTGTGGAACAGCACGGAACAGAGGGTGACAATCGGCAGGATCTCCAGGGGAAACACCACCTTTTTGACATAGTTTGCATTATGCACAATCAGGAACGGTGCCCGGTTGAGCACTTCAGAGAACAACCCGTGGATAATCAGGCCGACGAACAAAATCACCGCGAAATCGGTTTTTGACTCCGTGGCCCCGCCGCCCGCCCAGCGGGCTTTAAACACCACGGAGAAGACCAGCGTATAGACGGCCAGCATAAAGATCGGGTTGATGAAGGACCAGAGCAGCCCCATGACGGAGCCTTTGTACCGGCCAATAACATCCCGTTTGGCCATCTGAAATATGAGGTTCCGGTGCCCCCAGGTGGTTGCCGCCAATGAGAGCAGTGAGGCGGGCTTACGCGAATGTGGATTCATTACCTTTCTCTTACCTTACGTCCTGAACCCTGCCGGCACGCCGATGCCTGCCGCCCGGGCCGGGCGGCAGAGAAGTGCTTACAGGAGTATGATGAACCAGCGTTGCAGCACCCTGCCGTTACGCATAGCGTGTGATATCACGCAGGGCTGCCTGCCAGTCGCTGGGGGCAATCCCGAAGGCCGCGCCGATTTTGCTGCAATCCAGCCGGGAGTTGGCCGGGCGTTGCGCAGGCGTGGGGTATTCTGCGGTGGTGATCGGGTTGATCCGCGGTTTCCGGGCAATAATACCCGCTTCTGCCGCGTGGTCCAGCAGCGCCCCGGCGAAATCTGACCAGCAGGTATAGGGCGCGCCGCTGTAGTGGTAGATGCCCCACGGCGCGTCGGCCTTGCCGGCAACCTGGCGCGCAATGGCCAGCAGCGTCTCGGCGATGTCGCCGGCGTAAGTCGGGCTGCCGAGCTGGTCACTGACCACGGATAGCTGATCGCGATCGCGGGCCAGCCGGATCATGGTTTTGACGAAGTTATTACCGTAAGCGCCGAACACCCAGGCCGTGCGCAGAATAATGTGGCGCGGGCAGGCCGCCGCCACTGCCTCTTCCCCGGCCAGCTTACTGGCACCGTAGACGCCGGTCGGGCCGGTCTGGTCATCTTCCCGGTATGTGCCGGCTTTGTCGCCTGGGAAGACGTAATCGGTTGAGATGTGCAGCAATGCCGCGCCGGCATGGTGTGCCGCCGCCGCCAGGGCCGCCGGGCCATCGCGGTTGATGGCGTAAGCCAGCGCCTGTTCACTTTCGGCGCGGTCAACGGCGGTATAGGCCGCGGCGTTGATGATCACGTCCGGCTGGAAATCAGCCACCTGGCGTTCAACGGCTGCGCTGTCCGTAATGTCCAGTTGCTGGCGATCCACCGCCCGTACGTCCCACTCTGCCGGCGCACGGCTTGCCAGCTCCTTGCCTACCTGCCCCGCCCCGCCAACAATCAACAGTTTCATAATCGTTTTTATTACCTTGAATAAAGATCGGCCACTCTGCCTTTATAAGGGAAAAGGCCCCAGGGTTCTCCCGGGGCCTCAGTAAAAGGCACTGCGTCTGGTCAGAACAATTCAGAGAATGTTTTGCCCAGCTGGTCTTTCGCCGACAGGCGCGGTTCGGTGACCGGCCAGTCGATGCCTACCTCCGGGTCGTTCCAGATCAGGCAGCCTTCATTGGCCGGATCATAGTAATCCGTGCACTTGTACTCAAAATCGGCAAACTCTGAAATCACCACAAACCCGTGTGCCAGGCCCGGTGGAACCCACAACTGGTTTTTGTTCTCTTCAGAGAGGGTCACGCCGACCCACTGTTTAAAAGAGGGCGAGTCCGGGCGGATATCGACCACGACGTCGAACACTTCACCCCGTACCACGCGCACCAGTTTGCCCTGCGGCCGGGCCGTCTGGAAGTGGAGGCCGCGCAGCACGCCCTGTGAGGAGCGCGAGTGGTTGTCCTGAACAAACTCCAGATCAATATCAAGCATCTCCTGATAACGATCCCGCTGGAAGGTCTCTAAAAAGAAGCCGCGCTGATCGCCAAATACTTTAGGCTCGATCAGTTTTACACCTTTGACCCGGGTCTCAATCACATTCATTTCGTCATTCACTCATATACTGACACGCAAACGTGCTGCCGATATTTAATTACGCTGGGACACACCCTATCAAAAACCCATCCATTATGCGCCTGATTACGGGTGTATTTGATCCCAAAATGTTAGCACAGATGATCCTTATGCCAGAACCTTCTTAAAGAAAATATCTCAGCCTGAACAAGGTTCAGGTTACACGCTCCCCGTTCCGCTCCACAACTTCTTTTCTTCCCTGCCCCGGCACCCGGAAAACCGGCGTCTGCCGCGGGGAAAAAAACGTTAACTTTATAATTAGCGCGCTATTAATTTATCTCTTTATTTAAACGCTCTGTTATTGACCAAAAGAGAACGGCCTGCTTTTTTTCACCGCCCTTTCTCTACGAATAATCCGAAAATAAAAAAGAGCAGTTTTGCTTATCTTTAATTCCCCAACCATTCCTGTTGAGCATATCTTGCCAACAGGTATAATTCGTCGGTTTTGTATCAGGGTGTTGCATCCCGGATCGGGTGCCATTGATACGTCTGAGCGACTCACGGCAGTGACGTGAGAGTAACTATTCCAGATATGAGTCTACGTTTATGAAAATTTTGGTTACGGGTGGAGCAGGGTTCATCGGTTCGGCGGTGGTGCGCCACATCATTAACCACACGGACGACAGCGTTCTGGTGGTGGACAGCCTCACCTATGCAGGGAACCTGGAGTCGCTGGCCACGGTGGCGGACAATGCCCGTTATCAGTTTGCGCAGGTGGACATCTGCGACCGCCCTGCCCTCGACGCGCTGTTTGCCGATTACCAGCCCGATGCGGTGATGCACCTGGCCGCCGAAAGCCACGTTGACCGCTCGATTGACGGCCCGGCCGCCTTTATCGAAACCAACATCATCGGCACCTACTCCCTGCTGGAAGCGGCGCGCCACTACTGGAACGCGCTGGAGGGCGGCCGCAAGGCGGCTTTCCGCCTGCACCATATCTCCACGGATGAGGTCTATGGCGACCTGCACGGCACCGATGACCTGTTCACGGAAACCACCCCGTATGCGCCGAGCAGCCCCTACTCCGCCTCGAAAGCCTCCAGTGACCATCTGGTCCGCGCCTGGCAGCGTACCTACGGCCTGCCGACGCTGGTGACCAACTGCTCCAACAACTACGGCCCGTACCATTTCCCGGAGAAGCTGATCCCGCTGATCATCCTGAACGCCCTGGCCGGCAAACCGCTGCCGGTGTACGGCAACGGCCAGCAGATCCGCGACTGGCTCTACGTCGAAGACCATGCGCGTGCGCTGTATAAAGTGGTGACCGAAGGCGAGATTGGTGAAACCTACAACATCGGCGGCCATAACGAGCGCAAAAACATCGATGTGGTGAAAACCATCTGCGGCATCCTGGATGAGCTTATCGCTGAAAAACCGGCCGGGGTGACCCACTTCGCCGATCTGATCACCTACGTGACCGATCGCCCGGGCCACGATATGCGTTACGCCATCGATGCCGGCAAAATCGAGCGCACCCTGGGCTGGACACCGGAAGAGACGTTCGAAAGCGGGATCCTGAAAACCGTACAGTGGTACCTGACCAATAAAGAGTGGTGGCAGCGCGTGCAAAACGGCGCCTACGCAGGCGAACGTCTCGGCCTGCAAAAATAATTACCTGGAAGGTGAGTCAATGAAAGGCATCGTTTTAGCGGGCGGCTCCGGCACCCGCCTTTACCCGATTACACGCGGCATCTCGAAGCAATTGCTTCCGATTTACGACAAGCCGATGATCTACTACCCGATCTCCGTGCTGATGCTGGCCGGTATCCGGGAGATCCTGATTATCAGCACGCCGGACGACCTGCCGGCGTTCAAACGCCTGCTGGGTGACGGCTCGCAGTTTGGCCTGTCGCTCTCCTATGCGGAGCAGCCATCGCCCGACGGCCTGGCGCAGGCGTTTATCATCGGTGAAGAGTTCATCAACGGCGAGCGCTGCGCGCTGGTGCTGGGTGACAACATCTACTTCGGCCAGAGCTTCGGCAAGAAGCTGGAGACGGTGGCTGAGCGCACCCACGGCGCCACGGTATTCGGCTACCAGGTGATGGACCCGGAACGTTTCGGCGTGGTGGAGTTTGATGACAATTTCAACGCCCTGTCGATTGAAGAGAAGCCGCTGCACCCTAAATCCCACTGGGCGGTGACCGGGCTCTACTTCTATGACGAGCGCGTGGTGGAGATGGCCAAGCAGGTCAAGCCGTCGCACCGCGGCGAGCTGGAGATCACCACCCTCAACGAGATGTACCTGCAACAGGGTGACCTGAAAGTGGAGCTGCTGGGGCGCGGTTTTGCCTGGCTCGACACCGGCACCCATGACAGCCTGGTTGAGGCGTCGCAGTTTATCCACACCATTGAGAAGCGTCAGGGCTTCAAGGTCGCCTGTCTGGAAGAGATCGCCTTCCGCAAGGGCTGGCTGAGCGCTGACCAGGTGGCGGAACAGGCGCAGATGCTGGCGAAAACCTCTTACGGCCAGTACCTGAAAGATCTGATTGCCGAGTAAACCGGCTCGCCGGTCAGACAAAAAAGCACAGCGCAGGCTGTGCTTTTTTTATGGCTGTGCGTTTTATGGGGTGGGTTGCTGCAGGCGCGAGGCTGAGGTTCAGGAAGCCAGCGTCTGCTTCAGCCAGGCGCTGAACGCCTCACCCTGGGTCGGGTGGCGCATCCCGTACTCCACGAAGGCTTTCAGGTAGCCGAATTTGTCGCCGCAGTCGTGGGAGCGGCCGACAATCGCGTACGCCTCGACCGGGTGCCCGGCCATCAGCATGGCGATGGCGTCGGTGAGCTGGATCTCATTGCCCGCGCCATACGGCGTGACCTGCAACAGCGGCCAGATCTCCTTGGACAGCACATAGCGCCCCACCACCGCCAGGTTGGAGGGGGCTTTGTCGGTGTCCGGCTTTTCGACAATCGCGTGCATCGGCGCAGAGGCCCCGGCGGCCAGCGCTTTGCCGGCGCAGTCCACGATGCCATATTTGGAGACATCCTGCTGCGGCACCGGCTCCACCATGATCTGGCTGGTCTGGCGCTCTTCAAACCGTGCCAGCATCGCCGCCAGGTTGTCCTTTTTAAGGTCGCAGGAGACATCATCCATCAGCACGTCCGGCAGCAGCACGGCGAAAGGCTCATCGCCGATCAACGGGCGGGCGCAGAGGATCGCATGGCCCAGCCCTTTGGAGTGGCCCTGACGCACGTTCATCACCGTGACCCCTTTCGGGCAGATCGACTGCACCTCATCCAGCAGCTGACGCTTGACGCGCGACTCCAGCATGCTCTCCAGCTCGAATGAGGTGTCGAAGTGGTTCTCGATGGCATTTTTAGAGGAGTGGGTTACCAGGATAATCTCTTTGATGCCCGCCGCCGCGCACTCATTGACGATGTACTGGATCAGGGGTTTGTCCACAATCGGCAGCATCTCTTTCGGGATCGCCTTGGTGGCGGGCAGCATACGGGTGCCGAGACCGGCAACGGGAATAACGGCTTTCATCATGGTGTAACTTACCTCTTCGCGGGTAACCAGCAGGAGCGGATGCACAGGCCGCACCGCCCGTCTTGGGCTGAATGGGTGCGCCTCCGCTGACTTAACATTGCGAATAATCCGAATTCGCGCCGCCGCAGTATACACGCTGCCACCCGCTTGACCAGATCCCGCCCCGACAAATCTGCTGCGTAACCCCCTGCCCTCGTTAAAGAAAACGGGGCTGTGCGATCAAAAAAGGCACCCGCAGGTGCCTTTGTTCAGCGCACAGGCGGTTACGCCTTGTAGCCGTTCGGGTTCTTGCTCTGCCAGTTCCAGGTGTCGCGCATCATGGTGTCGAGGTCACGCGTCACTTCCCAGTCCAGCTCCTGTTTGGCCAGGCGGGCATCGGCCCAGAAGGCCGGCAGGTCGCCGTCGCGGCGCGGTTTGATGCTGTACGGCACTTTGCGGCCGGAGGCTTTCTCAAACGCCTGCACCATCTCCAGCACCGAGTAACCGACACCGGCGCCGAGGTTATAGGCTTTGTAGCCCTGGAGTTTGGGCAGGTGGTCCATCGCCTTCAGGTGGCCTTCGGCCAGATCCATCACGTGGATGTAGTCACGCACGCCGGTGCCGTCTTTGGTCTCGTAGTCGCCGCCGAAAATCCCCAGGGATTCCAGTTTGCCGATCGCCACCTGGGCGATGTAAGGCAGCAGGTTGTTCGGGATGCCGTTCGGGTCTTCGCCGATCATGCCGGACTCGTGGGCACCGACCGGGTTGAAGTAACGCAGGGCGATAACCTTGAACTTCTCATCCGCTTTCGCGTAATCCCTGAGGATCTGCTCGACCATCAGCTTGGAGGTGCCGTACGGGCTGGTGGTGCCGCCGATCGGCGTGGTCTCGACATAAGGCACCGGCGCGTCGGTGCCGTAGACGGTGGCGGAGGAGCTGAAAATAAAGTTGTAGACGCCGGCGCGGCGCATCTCTTCCAGCAGCACCACGGTGCCGCTGACATTATTCTCGTAGTACTCCAGCGGCTTGCGGGTGGACTCCCCCACCGCCTTCAGGCCGGCGAAGTGGATCACCGCCTCAATCTGATGCTCGGCAAAGATGGTCTGCAGGCAGGCACGGTCCAGGATGTCGCCCTGGTAGAACGCCGGGGCCTTGCCGGCCAGCTGCTCGACCCGGTGCAGGGACTCGGCAGACGCGTTGGAGAGGTTATCCAGCACCACCACGTCATCACCGCGTGACAACAGGCTGAGCACCGTGTGGGAACCGATAAAACCGGCACCGCCGGTAACGAGAATAGACATAGTCACTCCTGAGTGGCACATCGGCCAGACTGACGGAAAGATAGATGGGTAACGTGTTGCAATTTCACTCTTTTTTTATCATACCCCACGTTCCCCCAGACTGACAGCCCCCGGCAGGCCGCCGGGGCTGTCATAGAAACCGGGCGATCAGCTGCCGAACAGCTGTTTCGCGCGGCGCTGGGCAAAGTTATAGACGCGGAAAGCGAACAGGCTGCGGCCGGCCAGCTTGACCTGCGGGGTGCTGTTGCGCTCCAGCAGGTCGTTGAAACGGCGGCTGCTCTCTTCCGACAGCACGACCCCATCCTCTTTCAGGATGCGGTAGATGGCGATGATGTTATTCAGGATGCGGGTGGAGAGGTTCCTGATCACCGTGCTGTCCTGCGCCTGGGCTTTCAGTGCCTCGAGGCTGCGGATGCTCTCGATATAGCCAACCACGTTACGCTCGCTGCGGTTGGTCTGCATGATCGAGCCCATGCGCACCCGGCGGCGGAACAGCACCTCGGTGGAGGAGACCACCTGCCGTGCCACAAAGAACAGCCGCGGCGTGAACTCTTCGTCCTCATGGATGATCGGCATAAACCAGAGGTTATTGTCGACAATCAGCGAACGGCGGAACACATAGAGCCAGGCGTTCGGGTAGAAGGTGCTGCGCTCCGACAGGATATTGAACGCGCTGACGCCGCTCTCATAGGCCTGGTTGAGCTGACGATCATACTGCGGCAACAGTTTGGCCGCCTCCGGGTCTTCCGGCACCACATCCCAGAACGACGCGGCGGAGAAGCAGTAGATGTCCAGCGCCGGGTGCTCCGCCAGGTGGCGGTAAAAGCTCTCCACCAGCGTCGGCACCGCCACGTCATCCGAGTCAAAATAGTAGATATAGTCGCCGGTGGCGTGGCGGTTACCTTCATTACGGGCCTCGCCGAGGCCCCGGTTCTCCGTATGAACGATACGCACAAAAGGGATATGCCCGTACAACTGCTCCAGCATGTCGCCGGAGCCGTCCGTGGAGCCGTCATCAACGATCACCACCTCAGACGGCGTCACCGTCTGGTTCAGGATCGAATCGACCGCGGTCTCCAGGTAATCTTTGACGTTGTATACCGGGATAATGACGGAAAGTGTCGCAGATGATTTGTCTGTGCTCATAGTTTCACTAACTCACAGCCGGGAACCGACTTGGTCCAGGATTCATAATAACCGGAGTTCTTGCCATAAGAGTTATCCAGCAGCCGGGTGTCCATCTTCAGCAGGCAGCACAGGATATGGCCGTGCATACGCGAAGTGGTCACTGACTGATATGACATGAACAGCTCATTGACCCGCGCCACCAGCTTGTCAGTATAGCGATACCACATGCGGGTGGTCGGGAACAGGTTGCCCGGGATCTTGCGGTTCAGGCGCTCGAAGCGGTGCATCATCACCATGAACTCGCGATCGCGGTCGGTACAGATGTCGTGCCAGTCAACACAGTGCGCCGGGTCCGGCGTTTCGCCGAGGCTGCTCAGGTTGGTCTCTTCGATGTCACGGCGGATCATCCACATCCGGTCGTGTTTGATGTTCTCTTTACGCTGCTGCGGGAAGATGTTCCACAGCGACTGGGCCATATCCGGGCAGAGCACCACGTTGTCGCAGAAGTAGGTCTCCAGAATCGCCTTGCTGTTGGTGTCGCGGCAGAAGATGGTCAGGTTCGGGTGCTGTTTAAAGATGCGGCCGGAGGCCTCCAGGTTCGCCTGCTCTTTGAAGTGAACGGTCTGCGGCAGAATGATCACCCGGTTGTTTTTGAACTTGGTGACCACCGCCTCGCGCAGGCGCTGGTGCGCCGGGTAGAGGTCACCGAAGTTGCCGCCACCGTGCAGCACGATGGTGACGTCCTGCGGAATGCTCCGGGTTTTTTCCACATACTGCATACTGGTCTGGTCCGAGCGGCGAACCAGCACATCATAGTTGTTCTCTTTAAAAAATTGTTCTGCCCCTTTCAAAATCAGCAAGTCGCCCACGTTCAGATGCAGCGGATAGTCCAGGTAGATAATTTTACTGCCGCGCGGTACTACTTTTTCGATAACAGACAAGTCATTTTTCAAAGTTTGCATATGATTCATGGTTAGCATTCCGCCCTAAATAATTTCCGTAATTTCTCGTTTTTAATTAATTGCGCTTTCACTTCCAACACCAGAGGTGCCTGGCTGAATAACAACACCAGGGCAAACGCAGCGACACCCAGCACGATCTGAATAAACAACACCGGCCCCACCGGAAGGTGGGACTGTAACGCAAACCCTGCCGCCCAGCTGACGACAATGGTGGGAATCGTCATCTTGAACGGCAGCCAGAGGCTCTCCACATACTGGCGGTAACTTTTGCCCAGTACCGGCCGGATCAGGATGAAATAGCTCAGGTAGGTGTTCAGGATCTGCACCAGCAGGAAGCCGAGTGCCACACCCACCGCGCCGCCCATTTTCGCGCCGATAATCATCGCCGGAATAAACAGGAACACTTTAAACACGTTGAATTTGAAGCTGATGTCGACGCGCGCCTTGGCCATCAGCAGGGAGCCTATCGGGTTACCCACCGAGCGCAGCAGGCCGACGATGCAGAGGATCTGCAGAATCGGGGTGATGAAGGCCCACTTCTCACCGAACACGAACAGCACAAAGTTGTTGGAGACCACCATCAGCCCCAGCAGCGCCGGGAAGTTGATCACCCCGACCAGCGAGATCAGCTTGTAGAAGTTGTCACGCAGCTTGGTGATGTCATCCTGGATTTTGGAGAAGGCCGGGAACAGCACGCGGGTCACAATCGGGTTCAGGCGCGTCGGCGGCATTACCGCGACGTTGTACGCCAGGTTGTAACCGCCGGTGACCACCGGGCCGAGCGTCCGCGCCAGGATGGCGGTGGAGACGTTGGTATTGATGAAGTTCACCAGGCTGTCGGCGGTGAGGTAGGCCCCGAACTTGATGTTCTCTTTGACCGCCGGGAACGAGAATTTAAAGCTTGGGCGGTAAATTTTGCGGCCGTGGTAGGCAAACAGCGCGGTACGCACCGCGGCATTGACCAGGTAGCCGATGATCGCCGCCATCGCGAACGGGTAGACGTAAGCCACCCCCAGCGTGGTGACGAAGCCCACCAGCACGCACAGGGACTCAATCATCCCGATGGTGGAGAACTCCAGCTCTTTTTGCATCAGCGCGCGGAACTGCTGCCCGTGCGGGATCACCAGAAATGCCAGCGACAGCACCTTGATCAGCGGTTCCAGCCCCGGCGCATGCAGCAGGTGGGCGATAATCCCGCTACAGGCGAAGGCCAGCACGCAGACGGTGATGCCGATGCAGACGTTGAGCCAGTAAAGCGTGGTGAGCTGCACCTCGGTAATGTCTTTTTTCTGGATAATCGAGTTGGAGATCCCAAAATCGGAGAGGGTATCGGCCAGCGCAATCACCACCATAGCGATGGTCAGCAGCCCGAACTCCCGGCCGTCGATCATGCGGGCCAGAATCGTCATCTGTAAAAAGCTCAGCCCGATGACGATAAAGGTCGACATGGCGGACCACTTGGCCCCTTTCACTGTTTTCTCGCGTAAACTCATCGTGTTGTTTCCACTTGCCAAAAGGTCATGACGCTTTTCCTTAACCGGCTGCCAGGCGCATCTCCCTACCCCTGGCGCCTTTTGTGTTATTCATCCTGCCCGCCTGTCTGCGCAGGCGGGTCATGGCTTACTGCCTGTGCGCTTTACTGCTTACCCTTACTTCTCACCGCGCCAGCTGGTTTTGCCGTCCACATTGATGTAGCGGAACGGCTGGCCGGCCTGGATCGGCCCCAGCACATCGGTGGTGGTGCCCGCCGGGAACGGCACATGCTGCGGGTGCGCCCAGTTGCTCACCTTCTGCGCCCGCACCCCGCGGGTGATGAACTCCGCGCTGCCCTGGTAGCCGAAACTGCCGCAGGAGAGGTCGTAGAATTCCGTGCTGCTGCCGGAGGCCAGATTAATGGTGTTAATGAATCCGCCGTAGAACCGCGCCCGCGAGCCGTTGGCTCCGGTCAGGTTGTCAATACGGCAGTCGCGGAACACCGTCACGGAAAATGCCGGTTTTGGCTTGCCCAGCCCTTTTACTGTCTTGATATGGCAGTTGGAGAAGCTGACGTCGCCCTGATATTCCGCTGTAAAATCAACTAATCCGATATCTACTGAGTTCATGGTCACATTTTTTGCGTTAAAGCGTAATTCGAATTCCTCTGAAATTACGCAGTTGGTGAACTGAAGATCGGACGAGGCGACCACGCGTTTGGCGCGCAGGTCAGAAATCGACAACTTGGTGACCGGGTCGGAGAAGTACCAGGCGTCACACGCCACCACATCGAAGGTCGAAAGGTGGCCGAAATTGGTGCAAAGGATGCCGTTGCGGGCATTCAGGGTATTCACCGCGCCGTAGTCGGCATTCAGGTTCACCGAGAGCTGGTGGCTGGTCACCGGCGTGCCGTCCGGGGCGGTTTTGGTGGTGGCCGCGTCCATGACCGCGTGGTTGATAATAGAGTTGCCGAGCAGGATAAAGGCGTTGCGGTATTTGACATTGGACTGGAGCTTGCTGCCGTCGTCATTGGTCAGGATGTAAGTACGTTCAGCGTGGATATTGTCAATCACGTCGCGCAGCACATCGATGTAGAGCGAGTAGTGGTAGGCCTGCTCACTCTGGATGCTGACGATGTGCGAGGCGTTGTGGGTGTCGCCGTTGCTGCCGAGCTTGATCTGCGGGGTGCTGATGTTGCCGCACAGCTCCGCCGACAGCCGCTGGGTGGTGGAGTCCCACACGGAATCCTGGTAGATGCCGATGCCGTTGAAGTTTTCGGCACGCACATGGCCGATGTTCAGCCAGCTCCCTTTCATATAGATGCCGTTCAGTTTGCGGCTGCGGCTGTGGGAGTGCGCGATCAGGATGCCGTCCAGCGAGACGCTGCCGCAGCGGCCACGGCCGGCTTTCTGTTTCGGGTCGCCGAGCTGGATCGCCCAGTCACCGTGGAAGTTTTCGGTGTCCACCATGAATTTGCCGGTGCTGTCGCTGACGATTTTCGACAGGTTGGTCAGATCCAGGGTGCCGCTGATCAGCCACGGGCCGTTGGTGAAGTCCACCACCCCGCCCCGGCAGGCGTTGATGTAGCGGCGCATATTTTCCGTGACGTCCACTTTGCCGCCGGGCACGCAGCCGAAGTGGCTCGGCAGCAGCTGGTCGGTGATGCGTTTCCAGCGTTTGCCCGCTTTGGTGACGATCACCCGGCCGCCGTCGTCCGGCGAGGCGGTGTCCGCCGCGTCATACCAGAACTCGCCGCCGCCGAGCGCGCCGTTGGCAACGTCAGACCAGCCGGGGTGGTAGCTCGCCACGTCAATTTTCTGGCCGATAATGGTCGGCTCAATGTTGCGCAGGTCGCGGATGTTGGAGCAGCGGCCAATCGATTTCAGGCCGTCGCTGGCGCGCATCATGCGGCGCAGGTCCTGCCCGGTCATCTCATTGTCCGGCGGTAAGGTGGTGATGGGGGCGGCCGCAGGGGCAGCCTGGGTTTTTTCGAGCGAGAGCAATGCGACCAGAGGTGTACCCACCAGCACTTTCGTCAGTGCCGACCGGCGGGAAGCGTTTATTGTATTTTTGGTTTTATTGGTCAAATTTTTAAGCAGTCGCATCAGAACCTCATAACAAAAGCAAAAATCGCGCGCGCAAAAACGCAGGCCGGTGGGCCATAACGGGCAGCCGGGCCGGCCTGTGAATCAATTAAGGGAAGCGCATGGGGATGAACCGGGCCGCGGCCCCTCCGGATGGAGGGAACCGCGCCCGGCAGCCTGACTTAACAGGATGGGAAGACGCGTAACGCGCGCCTCAGGCCGTGGCCTGCTGTTTGAACTCCGCCAGCCACTGTTTGAAATCCTCGCCCTGCTTGTCGTGACGCAGGCCGTAGCTGACGTAAGCTTGCATATAACCGAGCTTTTCACCGCAGTTGTAGGCGGTGCCTTTCAGCGCCAGCGCGTTGACCGGGCTGTGATCCTTCAGGGCATCAATGGCGTCGGTCAGCTGGATACGCCCCCAGGCGCCCGGCTCGGTTTTCTCCAGGTAAGGCCAGACATCGGCGGAGAGCACATAGCGCCCCACCGCCGCCAGATTGGAGTCGAGGCCGGTGGTATCGTCCGGCTTCTCCACCATTTTGGTGATGCGGCTGTGTTCACCCGGTTGCAGCGTGCTCTTCTCGCAGCTGATCACCGAATAGTTCGGCAACTCTTCGGCACCCAGCGGCTGCACCAGTACCTGGCTCTCACCGGTCGCTTCAAACTGACGGACCATCTCTGCCAGGTTGTCACGTGAGTAGCTGGCCTGGGCGTCATCGATCAGGACGTCCGGCAGCATGACGACAAACGGCGAACCGCCGACCAGCGGTTTGGCGCACAGTACCGCATGGCCGAGGCCCAGCGGCTGCCCCTGGCGGATATGCATAATGGTAACGCCTTTCGGGCAGATGGCCTGCACCTCTTCCAGCAGCGAGCGCTTCACGCGCGCTTCCAGCATCGCCTCCAGCTCGAATGAGGTGTCGAAGTGGTTCTCAACCGCATTCTTGGAGGAGTGGGTCACCAGGATGATGTCCTTGATGCCGGCCGCCACGCACTCATTAATGATGTGCTGGATGATGGGTTTGTCCACCACCGGCAGCATCTCTTTCGGAATCGCTTTGGTCGCGGGCAGCATACGCATGCCCAGCCCCGCTACCGGAATAACCGCTTTCAACGTCGTCATAAAAGTCCTCACAGCTCAATGCAATTGAAGAGAATCAGTAAATTCAGGCGTCAAGCTTCTTCAGCCATTCGGCGAACTTCTTGCCTTCGCTGTCATGGCGCACGCCATAGGTCACGAAAGCTTTCATGTAACCGAGCTTGTCACCACAGTCGTGGGACTTCCCGCTCATGTGGAACGCCTCAACCGGCTCCTGCTTCATCAGCATGGCGATGGCGTCGGTCAGCTGGATCTCATCACCGGCACCCGGCGGGGTTTTCTCCAGGATCGGCCAGATGTCTTTGGAGAGCACATAACGGCCAACCACTGCCAGGTTGGACGGCGCTTCTTCCTGTTTCGGCTTCTCAACCACGGCGGTCATCACGGTGCTTTCGCCCGGGGCGATGTCCACGCCGTTGCAGTCGGCCACGCCATATTTGGAGACATCTTTCTCCGGCACAGGCTCTACCATGATCTGGCTGTGGCCGGTCTCTTCAAAGCGTTTCACCATTGCCGCCAGGTTCTCGCGGGTCAGGTCAGCGGTGGCGTCGTCCAGCAGCACGTCCGGCAGCAGCACGATGAACGGCGCGTCGCCGACCATCGGCTGGGCGCACAGCACCGCGTGGCCCAGGCCTTTCGCCTGGCCCTGGCGCACCTGCATGATGGTGACGTCCGGCGGGCAGATGGACTGCACTTCTTTCAGCAGCTGGCGCTTCACGCGGGATTCCAGCACTGCTTCCAGCTCGAACGAGGTGTCGAAGTGGTTTTCGATGGCATTCTTGGAGGAGTGACTGACCAGCACGATCTCCTTGATCCCTGCAGCGACGCACTCGTTCACGATATACTGGATCAGAGGTTTATCCACGACCGGCAACATCTCCTTTGGGATCGCCTTGGTTGCAGGCAACATACGCGTCCCCAGCCCTGCTACAGGAATTACCGCTTTCAAATTCGCCATAGGTTTTTCTTCCCTTTTCGTGTAGGTAGTAACTTGTTTGGTTATACGGTTAACGATCACTAAGAATAGTAGAATTCTTAATATGCACCATCACGCTTCAGCACCACGTTCACGGTCTTGAACAGAATCGCGATGTCGTTCCAGAGTGACCAGTTTTTCACATACCACGCATCGAAATAGACACGGGTGTCGTAGTCCACATCATTACGGCCACTGACCTGCCACAGGCCGGTCATGCCCGGTTTTGCCATCAGGTAGTAGTCCACCTCACCGGCATAGCGTTCCAGCTCTTTCTCAATAATCGGGCGCGGCCCCACCAGGCTCATGTCACCGCGGAAGACGTTCCACAGCTGCGGCAGCTCATCCAGGCTGGTACGGCGGATGAATTTGCCCACCCGGGTGATACGCGGGTCATTCTTCAGCTTGAAGTCTTTGTCCCACTCGGCACGCGCTTCGGCGTCATTTTCCAGCAGGTTTTGCAGCACTTCCTGCGAGTTAGTCACCATCGACCGGAACTTCAGGCACTTAAATTTCTTGCCGCCGAGGCCCACGCGCTCATGGCCGTAGATCGACGGGCCGCCATCTTTCGACACCAGGTACATCAGGATAAACAGCACCGGGGCCAGCAGCAGCATAATCACCAGCGAGCCGAAGATGTCGAAGGCGCGCTTAATCATGCGGGAGGTCCGTTTCGCCAGGTTGTTGCTGACGCGCAGGATCATCACCTCATGGCTGAAGATAAACGACATATCGGTGCCGTACAGCGGCACACCGCGCAAAGTCGGGATCACAGAAACCGAACGGCA
The DNA here is from genome assembly GCF_002858715.1 of Chimaeribacter coloradensis. GTDB lineage: Bacteria > Pseudomonadota > Gammaproteobacteria > Enterobacterales > Enterobacteriaceae > Chimaeribacter > Chimaeribacter coloradensis. The sequence continues at coordinate 62,310 of NZ_PJZH01000007.1, forward strand.
CTGGTGTTTCGCCAGGTTTTTCAGCCAGTAGTCACGCAGGGCGTGCTCTTCAAACTCCACCGCCACGATGAACTGGGTATCTTCGGTGTTGGTGAGGTCCCACAGCGTTTTCTCATCCTGGATGACCGGCTTGCCCATCATCTCGGTGTCGCTGCACGGGGTCACGGCGTAGAACGCCACCACGTCAAAGCCCAGCACCTCTTCACTCTGCAACGCCACATAGGCTTCACGGGCGTTCTTCTGGTTACCGATGATCACGGTCTGTTTACGCCAGTAACCCATTTTGTTCAGCAGGCGTTTCACAATCGAACGCGCCAGCGGCACGGTGATCAGAATAGTGACCCAGGTGAGCAGCCAGAAGTAACGGGATAATTCCCATTTTGAGAAACCGACCATCGCCAGGGCGATAATGGCGAAAATAGCCAGGGTACGCAGCGTCTCTTTCAGTTCAAACCAGAACGGTTTGCGATAGGTGTAATGGCGCAGGCGAACCCAGAACCAGACCACCGCAATCAGGGAGAGCAACAGATGCGCTAAATAGAAAGAGGTCATCTCGTAACGCGGAATATAGAGGTACACGTCATCAGTGACATGCCTTAATATCGCGATCGCGAAAAACAGCGAGAGATTAAAAAACAGGAAATCGGATATTGCCAGTGACAGCTTAACGAAAAAGCCACTCAAATTTACATTATAAACGCGCATAATTGACTCTTCTTATATATTCATACTTGCCAAGAAGGTATCAAACGGGCAGCGCCTGCCTGGCTGCCGCCCGTTCAAGCCAAGTAAAAATTAATTCCGTAATAGTTTTAATATTTCTTCGGTTTTTTCATTCATCAGCGCGGTATTACGGCGTGACTCCACGTTCAGGCGCACCACCGGCTCGGTGTTGGAGCTGCGCAGGTTGAAGCGCCACTCTGCATACTCCAGGCTGATGCCGTCGGTCTGGTCGATGTTCAGCGCGTCCGGCGCGAAACGGTCGTACACGCGCTGGATCGCCTCTTTCGGGTTGGCGATCACGCTGTTGATCTCGCCGGAGGCCGGGTAGGCTTCCATGCGGTCAGAGACCAGGTCACCCAGCGATTTTTTCTTCAGGCAGAGCAGCTCTGCCACCAGCAGCCACGGGATCATGCCGCTGTCGCAGTAGGCGAAATCGCGGAAGTAGTGGTGCGCGCTCATCTCGCCGCCGTAGATGGCGTCTTCTTTGCGCATACGCTCTTTAATGAACGCATGGCCGGTTTTGGACATCACCGGCTCGCCGCCCGCGGTGGTGACGATGTCCACGGTGTTCCAGCTCAGGCGCGGGTCGTGGATGATTTTTGCGCCCTTCTCTTTCTCCAGGAACGCCTGGGCCAGCAGGCCGACGATGTAGTACCCCTCGATGAAGCGGCCCTTCTCGTCGAACAGGAAGCAGCGGTCGAAGTCGCCGTCAAAGGCGATGCCCATGTCGGCGTTGTGCGCCAGCACGGCGGCGGTGGTGTCTGCGCGGCACTCCGGCAGCAGCGGGTTAGGGATGCCGTTCGGGAAGTTGCCGTCCGCCTCGTGGTGCACCTTGATGAACTCCACCGGCACGCCGGCCGCCTTGAAACGCGCTTCGATGGCGTCAACCACATGGCCCGCCGCGCCGTTGCCGGAGTTGACCACCAGCTTCAGCGGCGTGAAGTTTTCCAGGTTCACGTAGCCCATCAGGTGCTCAATGTACTCGTTCAGCAGGGAACGCTGGGTGTAGCTGCCGCGCTTCGCCGGGTCAACCGGGGCGAAGTCGTTGGCCTCTGCCAGGCGCTGCACGTCACGCAGGCCGGTGTCGCCGCTGATCGGTTTGGCGTTCTCACGCACCAGCTTCATGCCGTTGTAGTTCATCGGGTTGTGGCTGGCGGTAACTTCAATGCCGCCGTCGATGCCCAGGTGGAAGGTGGCGAAGTAGATCTCTTCCGTGCCGCTCAGGCCGATGTCGATCACATTGGTGCCGGCGTCCTGCAAGCCTTTGGCCAGGGCCAGTTTCAGCCCTTCGCTGGTGAGACGCACATCCCCGCCGACCACAATGGTGTCCGGCTTCAGATATTCCCCATAGGCACGCCCGATCCGGTAAGCAATATCCTCATTAAGTTCTTCACCTAATTGACCGCGAATATCGTAGGCTTTAAAGCATGACAATGAAGTAGGCATATACATTTCCTTGAGCATAATATCCCACACCGGCGTGCCGTACCCGGCACGCCCTGGTGAATAATAAATAAAGAGTAAAAAGGGCTATTTACACCCGGCCGTAATTATCCTGGAAACGGACAATATCATCCTCTTCCAGATAGGCGCCCGAGCGTACTTCAATTAAGTCCAGCGCAATTTTGCCGGGGTTTTCCAGTGAGTGGGTTTCACCCAGCGGAATATAGATTGATTCATTTTCCGTCAGGATAAATTGCTCTTCGCCTTTGGTGACTTTCGCCGTGCCGGCCACCACCACCCAGTGCTCAGCACGGTGATGGTGCATCTGCAGGGAGAGTTTCTCACCCGGTTTTACCGTGATGCGTTTTACCTGGTAGCGCGCACCGGCGTCGATGGAGTCATATTTGCCCCACGGGCGGTAGACTTCGCGGTGGATGTGGTGCTCCTGGCGGCCGGCGGATTTGATCTTCTCAACGATCTTCTTCACATCCTGCACCTGGTTGACGTCGGCAATCAGCACCGCGTCTTTGGTCTGCACCACCACCAGGTTCTGTACGCCCACGGTGGTCACCAGGCTCGACTCGGCGAAGACGTAGTTGTCCTGCGAGTTGTGGCTGATGACGTCGCCCTGATGCACGTTGCCGAGGTCGTCTTTGTCGCTGATCTCCCACAGGGAAGACCAGGAGCCGACGTCGCTCCAGCCTGCGTCCATCGGCACCACGATGGCGTCCTGGGTTTTCTCCATCACCGCGTAGTCGATGGACTCATCCGGGCAGCGCAGGAAGGCGTCGACGTCCACGCGCACGAAGTCGAGGTCCGGGTCGATGGTGCCGACCGCCTCGGCGCAGGCGCTGCTGATGTCCGCACGGAATTTGTTCAGCTCTTCCAGGTAACGGCTGGCGCGGAACAGGAACATGCCGCTGTTCCAGTAGTAGTGGCCGCTCTCCAGGTAGCTTTGCGCGGTGGCCAGGTCCGGTTTCTCACGGAAGTCTGCCACGCGGAACGCGACGTCATCCGGTGCGTTGACCGGGTTGTCCAGCGCCACGGCTTCGCCGCGCTTGATGTATCCGTAGCCGGTTTCCGGGCCGGTCGGCACGATGCCGAAGGTCACCAGTTTGCCTTCCTGCGCATACGGGATGGCGTCGGTCACCGCTTTCTGGAACGCCGCGGTGTCTTTGATCACGTGGTCGGCGGCCAGCACCAGCATCAGCGGGTCTTCATCCGCGCCTTCCGCCTGGTCTACCGTCAGGGCAGCCAGCGCGATGGCCGGGGCGGTGTTGCGGCCGGCCGGCTCCAGGATGATGTTTTTGGTCAGTTTGCCCATTTCACGCAGCTGTTCCGCCACGATAAAACGGTGTACTTCGTTGCAGATCACCACCGGGTTCTGGCAGCTCAGCCCATCCAGACGCTTCAGCGTGGATTGCAGCATGGTCTCGTTGCCGTTCAGGTTCAGGAACTGCTTCGGGTAGAGGATGCGGGATAAGGGCCACAAACGGCTGCCGGAGCCGCCTGCCATAATCACTGGATAGAGTTTCGTTGAGCTCATGAGATTTTCCCCTTACACCTAGTAAATGATCTTTTTGGATTCGTTGAACGCCTGCCATTTGGCATCGACGTATTGCTGCATCTCCTGACGGAAACGCGCTTCAGAAAACTTGGTGGCATTGAGCCGGCAGTCCGCGGCGGTGATGGCGTCACGGTTCTGCTCAAAGCGTTCAACGGCGGCCACCAGGCTCGGCACGGTCTGCGCGTCAAAGAACAGGCCGGTCGGCCGGGCAACGCCCAGCGGGCGCACGGTTTCCAGCGCCCCACCCTTGCCGAAGGCGATCACCGGTGTGCCGCAGGCCTGCGCCTCGACCGGGGAGATGCCGAAATCTTCCTCGGCGGCAAACACAAACGCCTTGGCGCGGCGCATGTAGTCCACCAGCGTGGCGTCATCCTGGAAGCCCAGGATTTCGATGTTGGGCTTGGCCAGGCGTTTCACCTTCTCCATCTCGCTGCCGTCGCCGATCACCACCAGTTTTTTGTCCGGCATGGCGGCAAAGGCTTCGACGATCAGGTCCATACGTTTGTAAGGCACCATGCGCGAGGCGGTGAAGTAGAACTCTTCTTTGTTCTCGTTCAGCGTAAAGCGATCAACGTTTACCGGCGGATAGATCACATCCGCTTTGCGGCCGTACACCTTGTGGATACGGCGGGCAATAAACTGCGAGTTGCCGATGAAATGGTCGACACCCTTGGCGGTGCGGTAGTCCCACAGGCGCATCTTGTGCAGCAGGTACTTGGCCAGCGAGCCTTTCATGCCCTTGTCCAGCCCGGCACCGCGCAGGTACTGGTGCTGGAGGTCCCAGGCGTAGCGGATCGGCGAGTGGACATAGCTGATGTGCAGCTGGTCCGGGCCGGTCAGCACCCCTTTCGCCACCGCGTGGGAGCTGGAGAGCACCACGTCATGGGAGGAGACGTCGAGCTGCTCGATCGCCAGCGGCATCAGCGGCAGGTAGTTCTGGTACTTCTTCTTCACCCGCGGCAGGTTCTGCGCGAAGGTGGTGGTGGCGCGTTTGTTGCCGATTTTCTGGCGGTCTTTGTCAGACAGGAAATCGATCACGGAGTAGAGGTCCGCGTCCGGGTAGATCTGCACCAGTTCGCTCAGCACCTTTTCGGCCCCGGCGTAGGTCACCAGCCAGTCGGTCACAAACCCGACGCTATAGTTATTTTCCATTGTGTTCCTCGGCAAGCACGTCATTCAGGGCGTTCCTGACTTTCTCAGCGGTTTTTTCCCACGAAAACTTCTTCGCCTGAATGAATCCTTTCGCAATCAGTTTTTCCCGCAACGCCTCATTAAAATAGAGCTGATTCATTGCAGTTGAAATATCATCCACATCCAGTGGGTTCACCAAAATAGCCGCATCGCCCGCCACTTCCGGCAATGAGGTGGTATTAGAGGTAATCACCGGGGTGCCGCAGGCCATCGCTTCAATGACCGGCAGGCCAAACCCTTCATACAGCGACGCAAATACCAGGCCGCTGGCGCTCTTATAGAGAGAAGGCAAATCTTCCAGGGCGACAAAGTGGGTAAAATGCACCCGGTCTGTCACCTTTAATTTTTCCATTAAGGTGGTCAGCTCTTCACTCGGCTTGCCGGTAAATACCAGCTTTACCTCCGGCGGTAAATTCGCCTTGCTGAAGGCTTCCAGTGTCCGCAGCTCGTTTTTGTGGGCTTTACGGTTACTGACACACAGGAAGTATTTGAAGTCGACATTATAAGGTTTTACATCAACATTAAAACTTTCTGATACGCCATTACCGACGTTAATGACCTTATTAGGATTAATACCACTCCACTCCACAATGCGTCGCTTGGAAAATTCTGAAACGGTCAGGATTTTTTTGGCTTTTTTACAGCCGTTACGAATAATCACCTGATAAAACAACCGTTTGAACTTACTGGAGTTTTCCGGGCGATCCAGGTGGTTCAGGTCATGCACCGTAAACACATAAGGAATTTTCGAAAACAGCGGCGGGATATATCCCGGGAAAAAGATCACATCACCGCGTTTTGACAGGCTGGCCATCGCCGTTTTTAACGTATCCGCCGGGGAAACCGGCTTGCCGGAAAAATTCGCGCTCTCGAATTTATTTATCCGGTTGATCTCATCTGCGAAAGTACCAATGCCGCCGGAACCGTCCCATCGGTTATCGAAAATAATCCTACTCATTAGTCATCTCTCTGCGATAGACACTATAAAACCCGAGGTATAACCACGGATACACCATATATAACTGCGCACCGAGTAAAAACGGCAGAACGAACAGGACAAAAAACACCATGCCCATTTCATCAAATTTGAAATACCGGATTGTGGCGATTAAAAACAGGATTACCCCTATTGCGCCATTCTCAATCATCAGGTTGAAAAATCCGCCCAGGCCGGTTAAATCCCAGCCCGGCACCACCGGGAACGGCCCGCGGTATTCAGAGTTATTACGCACCAGGGAATAGGCACCCAGCCCGACGCCGATATAAGGATTGTCTGAAATAATATTCGGGCCGATATAGGTCGCGGCAATACGCCCCATCACCAGCGACGGGTCATTGCCGCGCAGCGCCAGCACCTCGTTCAGGTTGCTCAGGTCATCCACGTAGTTTTCCGCCACCTTGTACATCACCGCGCCGCCGAGCAGCACGCCCACCAGCATCAGGGTGGAGAAGCGGAACACATTTTTCGGGTTGATGAAGCTGCGCAGGAACGGGTAGCGGAAGGTCATCGCCAGGAAGCCGAACACCACCGCGCCGACGATCCCCGCCTTGGACTGCGACAGCAGCAGCGCCACGGCAAACATCGCCAGGAAGAGTTTGCGCTTCAGGAACATCAGCTCCAGCAGCAACAGGGTACTGATGTAGAGGCCATAGGGGCCGCCCTCGACGTAGAAGCCGCGCATACGGTGCGTCGGGCCGTAGGAGACCAGTTTGCTGCCGGCGGCGACGTCCACCATAAACAGCGCAAAGATCCCGAGCAGGATGATACCGTTATAGTTCAGGAACTTGCGCACGATGTCCGTGTAGGACAAGCCGTTGTTACGGTAGAAGTTAAACGGCAGGCAGGCCACCACCAGGCAGAGCACCAGCTCCACGAAACGCACCAGCGAGATGATGTATTTGCTTTTCAGCCCGCCGTAGTTGGAGAAGTAGACGTCGGTGGTCGCCCCTTTGAACAGCGAGAGCAGCATCAGCAGCACAAACACCACCAGGAACACCAGCAGCTTGGTCTCAATGCGGCGGATAAAGAACGGGAACAGGGAGATCGCCATCAGCTCCCACACCTTGACCGGCCCCAGCGCCACGTCAGTGAGCTGGCAGGCGATGGCGGTAAAGAATATAACAATGCTGGAAATCGACAGGCCGCGGCTGTTTCCCATGGTCATGGCCCGTGAGCTGCTCATCATCATAGACGTTCTTCTTTTATTGTTGAGTTGACGGAGTGACCGGCATTCAGGGTCTGGCGGCTCGCCTGCCCCTTGCCGGTGCGGCGCGTGGCCTCCGGCTGACGGGCGGTGATGCCGAGCTGTGTGCTGACATAGTCAGAAATTTTCACGGCCAGGGCGGCCGGCTCATCGGCCGCGTCTTCCGGGCCATACACCGCAGAGGCGGGCAGGTAATCTTTCATGCCGTCACGGCGCGACGCGATGATCGGGATGTTGCGCTTCTGCGCCTCCAGCATCACCAGCGGCACCCCCTCAAACTGCGACGGGATGACGATGAAGTCCGCCTCGGTGGCGTAAGGCCACACCGGGCTGACCCAGCCGAGGAAGCGGAAGCGCACGTTGTCCGGCAGCGTGGCAGCGCGCGCTTTCAGCGCCTCCAGGTCGGGGCCGTCACCGGCCACCACCACCTCAAAGGTCACCGGCAGGGAGCCGAGGCGCGCCAGCGCATCGGCCAGCACATCCTGCCCTTTCTGGCGGAAGCTGACGCGGCCCGGCATCAAAATGCGCACGGTGCCGGGCTGCGGCGTGAAGGTATAGCCGGTGCCGCGGATCTCGGCAGCCGGCGGCACCGGCACAAAGTTCGGCAGCACGCGCACCTGCGCCTGCGGGTTCCAGCGGCGCAGGTCGTCGGCGAAGCAGGCGGAGATGGTGATGTAGCGTTGGCAGCGTTTGTAGGCCACCGCGCCCAATGCATCTTTTACCCCGGCCAGTTTTGCCCCCATTTTGCTGAAGCTGTGGGCGTACGGGATGTAGGAGATCACCGGGAGCTTCTGGCGCGCCGCCATATTGACGAACACCGACCCGAGTTCGATGTCGCCCTGGATCAGCACAATGTCATCGACCTGCGGGGCGAGCTTTTTCAGGAAGCGGGCCGCCCGGGCGCGCAGGCTGAGGTTGAAGAAGGCGTGCAGGATCTCCAGTTTCTGGTGGCGCACATCGTGCTGCTGGTAAGGGATCTGCGCCTGATCCAGGATCGCCATCAGCTTCTGGTTATCATCCGGCACAAAGCAGACCAGCTTCAGCCCTTTCTGCCGAAGTTTTTTAATGTGCTCGACCGCCATCAGTTCATGGCCGCCGACAATGGCGGCAGTGAAAACGATCGCAATGTGACGATTTTTTAGCGTTGGCATACGGCGTAGCAGCCCTGTGAGTTATCAGAAAAAATGCAGTAACGGATTACGCGTGAACCGGGCGCTGGCTGACCACTTTGGCCGGCACCCCGGCGACGATGCTGTAGTCCGGGACGTTTTTGGTCACCACGGCACCAGAGGCAATCACGCAGCCGTTGCCGACCCGTACCCCCGGCAGGATCACCGCACCGGCCCCGATCCAGACATCATCCCCGATGGTGACGGAGGTTTTGGTGTTGTCCCACAAAGCATCTTTCATGTACTCGGTGGTATTTATTTCATGGTTACTGGCGATCATGCTCACATATTGGGAAATAATGCATTTCTTGCCGATAATAATTTCCCCGCCCGACGCCCGAATATTGTTATATTCGTTAATAGCCGTATCCTCACCAATTTCAATACGGCTGCGGACGCCTTTTTTCGCCATCTCATCGGAACAGGTAATCACACTGCCTTTTCCGACCGAGACGCCGGGCTTCAGCGTCAATATATTGTCCGGCCCGGTAAATACCGTGGCGGATTTATCAATCCGCACCCGGTTGGCGCGCATCTTTGCCCGGAAGCCAAGATGGGACAGATAGTTCAGCGCATCCTTCACCATCAGAAGAATGAAATAAATCAGACTCATTGTTATTCCTTGCGCACGCGCGTTCTGGTTACATCAATATTTTGCGGGCCTGGTATTTAATGACGTTCACCACATTACCCGGGTAGCAGACCTGCATTAAATCCTGCATGGAGAGGCGTTCATCGCGCGCCATTTTGTAGTTGAACAGCAAGTTTTTGCGGTGCGCCGGTTTCAGCAGTTTGCGGTGTTTGGTCACGAACTGGTTGTAGCCGATCTCCAGCTTGTTGCTCTTGGTAATGCGGCCGAACTCATGCTCCAGGTGCTGGATGTAGGTGGCTTCGCAGATGTTGTACCCTTCCCCGTAGCGCGCGCCCAGGCGGACCCAGGTGTCGTAATCCTGCCAGGCTTTGAAGCTCTCATCGAAGCCGCCAATCGCACGCAGATAATCGGTTTTGGTAAAGACCTGGCTGCCGACGATGTTCTGGTATAACAGGGAGTCCAGCCGGATATGGGTAACTTTATTAAAGCCTACTTTCTGGTGCTTACCGAAATTAAAGATGATGCCTGAACTTAAATAGGGGTATTTATGGCGCTCAAAGAATTTAACGAATTTCTCAATGCGCTCCGGCAGGAATTCATCGTCGTCATCCAGGCCGGTAATATAGTGGCCGGTGGCGGCGTTAATCCCTAAATTACGGGCGGCACAGGCGCCTTTCGGCGTCTCATTTTTCAGGTAGACGATATTGTCATGCTGCGCCTGATAACGCTCAACCAATTGCTGGGTGTCATCTGAGGAGCCGTCATCACAAATCAGAATTTCCACATTCTTGTAGGTCTGGTTAATTACCGACTTAATAGCCCGCTCCAGCAGCGAAGACCGGTTGTGCGTCGGAATATACACGGACACGCGTTTTTCGTTCATAGTTTCACTCTCTGCTCTTGGTGCGTCTTAATTATGACTCATCAGCCCGGCGCTTTGCGGCCCGATGGCGTAACCCTGGCAGTACAGCCCGATGGTATTCAGAAGAGGGGGCAGCCGCCTGGCTGCCCCGGGGTGCTTACTGCTTGGCAGACTTGTACTCGTATTCGTAATAGCCGTAATCACCGTAGTAATTGCTGGCTTTCTTGATCACGGAGTTCAGGATAACGCCCTTGATCTCAATGCCGTTCTGCTCAAAGCGGTTGATACTGACTTCAATCTCTTTCAGGGTGTTGACGCCATAACGGGCCACCATCAGCGCCGTACCGGCTTTGCGCCCGACAATCGCCGCATCCGTCACCGCCAGTACCGGCGGGGTGTCGATCAGCACGATGTCGTAGTTGGCGCTGGCCCAGTTCAGCAGCTCGTCAAAGCGCTCATGCATCAGCAGCTCGGACGGGTTCGGCGGCACCTTACCGCGGGTGATGATGTCAAAGTTCTCCACACCGGCGCTCTTCACCGCATTCTGGATGCTGCTCTGGCCGGAGAGGATGTCGGAGAGGCCGCTGTTGTTCGGCACGCCGAGCAGGTCATGGGTGTAGCCTTTGCGCATGTCGCCGTCGATGATCAGCACGCGTTTTGCCGTCTGCGCCACCACCACCGCCAGGTTGGTACAGACGAAGGTCTTACCAATGGACGGGCTGGCACCGGAGATCATCAGGATGTTGTTTTTCGCTTCCAGCATGGCGAAGTGCAGGCTGGTACGCAGGCTGCGCACGGCTTCTACGGCCAGGTCGGTCGGGTTGCCCATCGCCAGCACGCCGGCGGCCTGCTCTTTGCGTTTGGCATTTTTCAGGCCACCGGCAAAGATTTCGCGGTCTTTCTTCTGCTGCCACTCAGAGAGCGGGATGCTGGCGTAGACGTTGATGCCTGCCTCTTCCAGCACGGTCGGGCTTTCGATGCCGCGGTAGAGCAGGATTTTCACCACAATCCAGAAGATGGAGACAATCAGCCCCAGCATAATGGCGATGATGATGATCAGGATCTTCTGCGGTTTGACCACGCCCGGCTGGGTCAGCGCGTTATCCACGATACGCACGTTGCCCACGGTACTTGCCTTGGTGATGCTCAGCTCCTGCTGTTTGTTCAGCAGCTGCATGTAGACTTCCTGGCCGGCCTGCACGTCACGGGTCAGGCGCAGGATCTCCTGTTGGGTCTCCGGCATGGAGCTGACGCGTTTGTTCAGGTTGGCTTTCTCTTTCTCCAGCGTCTGGCGTTTCTCCAGCAGGGTGCGGTACGCCGGGTGGGACTTGGTGTACAGCTTGGAGATCTCCGCCTCACGGAACGTCAGCTCGTTCAGCTGGCCTTCCAGGCCGACCATCTGGTCCAGCAGCGCCTTGGTCTCCAGGGACATGTCCACCGAGTCGTTCTGCTGGCGGTAGCGGTTCAGCTTGTCTTCTGCCGCGTCCAGCTTGCCGCGCACCTGCGGCAGTTGCTCACGCAGGAAGGCCAGGCTTTTTTCCGCTTCAGCCGATTTGCGCTCCACGTTCTGCATCAGGTAGTTGTTGGCGATGCTTTCCAGGGTCTTCTGGGTCAGGTCCGGGTCCGCGCCGGTCAGGGAGAGGTTCAGCACGCCGGTGTCACGGCCTGCATCCTCAATCACCAGCTGGTTCTGGATCTGCTTGATGGCAGAGATTTCCGGGCGTTTGACGATGTCGAAACGGGTGCCCGGCTCCGCCTTCACGTCGCTGACCAGCAGGCTGAAGTCGCCCTGGGTCGCCAGCTGGCCAACTTCACCCTTCAGCACTTCACCGTCATCGGTAGAGAGCACGAAGTGTTTGCTGTCGGTCAGTTCCAGCTCCAGCTTCTTATTCATCCATACCGTCGGCACGCTGAAACGGGACACGGCGATCTCGGCCGGTTTCTGGCCGGTGATGCGCGCCCAGCCGCTGCCGAACACCGGGAAGTGGTGCTCCTGCACCTGGGTGTCCAGGTTCAGGTCAGCCACGGTTTTCCCCAGCACCATACGGGACTGGATCAGCTGGATTTCCGCATCGGAACCCGGCTTGGCACCCGGCATGATGCTGTCCAGGTTGTCCATGATCGCGTTACCGACCGTGGACTCCACCTGTACCATGGCATCCGCTTTGTAGATAGGCGTCGCGAACAGGGTATAAATAATGCCGATAACGGCGAACAGGGAGGTAATCCCGATGATCAACCAGCGGTGATCCAGCAGCGTACCAAGGAGCCTGCCCAGGTCGATTTCGTCATTGCCGCCCATGTGGCTTGATTGAACTTTATTTTTCACAGACATCTTATTCCCTGATTAGCTAGTAAGTGCTTTTGCCCATTTCTGAGCCGCATCATCAAGTAAACGGTATACGGACTCGAACGCTTCACGACTCTTTCTGTACGGGTCCGGGATATCGCGCTGATTGTCCCAGTGCCCGAAAAGCATCGTTTTGCCCCGTACCTCGGGCGCCAGGTTCGTTACCGCGTCAATATGCTTTCGTTCCATGACCAGAATTAAATCAAATTCTCTGCACAGGGAGGCGGTAAGCTGCCGGGCAGTGTGACCCTCAAGGTGCAATCCATGTTCTTCGGCCACCAGCCTGGCCTGCGCATCGGCAGGTTTCCCTGCCAGCGCGGACAACCCGGCAGACTGGATGACTTTATTGTCGGTATAGCGGCGCAATAACCGTTCCCCGGTCGGGGAACGGCAGATATTGCCCACGCACACCACCAAAACAGAATTAAACATCTGGCTTACCAATCCTTAATGTCATGCACCGTATCGGTCATGTAACGGACGCTGTTGATGGTTGGCAGCAGCTGGTTGATCAGGCGGTTCCAACGGACAATCGGTGCGGCGGTCACATACACAATGTCGTACGGCTGCAGCTGGAACTCGGTACCGAGCACCATGCTGGAGGCGTCAGAGGTGTTGAGCTGGTAGATGTTCGCCAGCTTGCTGCCCTCAGCGCCGCGGGTCGGACGGATGACGAAGATGCCGGTGGCGTTGGCCACGGTCTGGTCAACACCCTGGGCGTTGCCCAGCGCTTCCGTCAGCGTCATGCCGCTGCGGTCCATTTTCAGGGTGGACTGTTTCACCACTTCACCCATCACGAAGACTTTCAGGTCGTCATTACGCGGCACGAACAGAATGTCACCCGGGTAGAGCAGGCGGTTCTGGCCGAGGTTGCCGTTCTGCATCAGGGCCTGCAGGGAGATACGCTCCTCGCGGCCGTTGTGCGTCAGCACCACGTTGCGCCAGTCCGCGTCAGCCGTCAGGCCGCCGGCGGCGTTGATGGCGTCGAGGATGGTCAGCGGCACGTTGGTGATCGCCTGCTGGCCGGAGGTGCCCACTTCGCCGGACACATAGACTTTCTGTGAACGGAACGAGGCGATGCTGACATCCACCTGCGGGCTTTCAACGAACTGCGCCAGGCGGCGTGAGATCTCGTCGCGGATCTGGGTCACGGTACGCCCGACCACCCTCACCCGGCCGATGTACGGGTAGAAGATGGTGCCGTCAGCGTGCACCCAGTTGCCGGTATCGCTGGCGCTGCGGTATGTCCCTGCCGGCGTGGTCAGCTCCGGGTGGTCCCAGACGATGATGTTGAGCACGTCGCCCACACCCACGCGGTATTGATAGTTGGCCAGCTCAGTCTGCAGGCCGGGATTTTGCTGTGCAACCAATGGGCGGACCCGCATCTGCTCCACCAGCTTCGGTGTGAGCGGATAGACATTGACCAATTTGTCGATGTCGTAATCGGCGTCATCCTGTTTGACTACCATTTTCCCACTGGTCGAAAGGGTCTGACCAGGAATGACGGCACAACCACTGATCAGGGTGATCGATACCAAAAGCGGTATCAGTTTTAATTTTCTTTTAGCCATTGAATTATCATCACTGTCGCTGATTTTCTGAAAAGGACGTATTCCGCCGCCCCTGATAAAGTCACTGCTTAACCCTTCAAAGCCCCAAGCGTGTAGTAGACGCATCTGCTCATTGGCATCGCGTAATATGCGTTGAATCCTTTATGAAAAGAGGTGTATTGATGACCGTACTATAACGATCTTTATCAAACATTCATCTGTAGAATGCGTTTGGTTAACCGATTTCATATAAACTGCTTATCAATTTCACCCGAATTCACTTCTGCTGTTTCTCTGCCGGGAAGTTAACCCCGCCGGGAATCAGGTTCCGCATGCGGATAACCCGGAAAGAGCATCATGGCGGAAGTAAAGAGTATTGACGTTAGGAATGGTCTATTTATTTGCTCACTCCCCGACAATATCGCGGTGCTGAACAGTTGACCTTCCCTTCATCCGGACACGCTACCGCCCTTGGCTTACAGCTACCAATGTACTGGGGGGAGAGCGCCATTAACCGGTGGCCGGTTTCCCCCCGCTGGCGGGTGGTGAAGGCGTGGTCAGTGGTATTGCACAAATGATAGCCTTGTCACAGAACCGACAATTTATCGTCATCATTTACGCAATGGGTGGAACACGATATATAAATTGTGTCTAAGATTCTTATACTATTGAGGAGGTGTTACAAGCCTGTTGTAGCCCTCAGCTATTCTTTTAGGAATAAGACTACCCCCCCTATTTCTCCACTTTTTTTTCAGGCGATTTTTTAACCATCACAAGCTTGATTATTAAGCTTTTTCCGATTCTAAACCCTGGCTTTCTGTTATTTTTCTCATAAAGCAAGCAACAGATAAAAAAAGCCTGCAATTCAGATTAATCAGATTGCTCCTTATTAATTCCCCTCTCTTTCCTGGCCAGCCCGCTAATTACGGCCCCCGCAGCGCATAAAATTAGGATTATCCTTAGGCTTATTTTCAGTTTTACGCGCGAAATTACCCTGATTAATCGCATGTCCTGGCGTTTATGGGCAAACATTAGCCAACCCTATGGTAAAAAGCGGCCGCTTCCGGGATTTAAAGTTGAATTTTATGGTGTCGGCTTACATTATTCCCTGTGCGGTATATGCCGTGAAACGATTAGGGTGTTAACAGTTTATGGAATGGATCGCTGATCCAACAATTTGGGCCGGCCTGGCAACGCTGGTGGTGCTTGAGATCGTCCTCGGCATCGATAACCTGATATTTATTGCCATCCTGGCGGAGAAAGTGCCGCGCAAGCAGCGTGACCGTGCGCGGATTACCGGCCTGTTGCTGGCGTTGGTGATGCGCCTGCTGTTGCTGGCCTCTATCTCGTGGCTCTCTACCCTCACCCAGCCGATGTTCAGTGTGCGCGGCCACGGCTTCAGCGGCCGTGACCTGATCATGCTGATAGGCGGGGTCTTCCTGCTGTTCAAGGCCACGGTAGAGCTGAATGAGCAGCTGGAAGGGAAAGACAGCGAAAGCGGCAACAACCGCAAGGCGGCCCGTTTCTGGCCGGTGGTGGCGCAGATTGTGGTGCTGGACGCGGTCTTCTCCCTGGACTCGGTGATCACCGCCGTGGGCATGGTGGATCACCTGCCGGTGATGATGCTGGCGGTCTGTATCGCCATCGGCCTGATGCTGCTCGCCAGCAAGCCGCTGACCCGCTTTGTGAACGCGCACCCGACGATTGTGATCCTCTGCCTCAGCTTCCTGCTGATGATCGGCTTCAGCCTGATTGCCGACGGCTTCGGTTACCACATTCCCAAAGGTTACCTCTATGCGGCGATCGGCTTCTCAGTGCTGATTGAAGCACTGAACCAATTGGCGCAGTTTAACCGCCGCCGGTTCCTCTCCTCGCACCGCTCCCTGCGCGAGCGCACCGCCGAAACGGTGCTGCGGATGCTGGGCGGCCGCCATGACGACGCCGAGCTGGACAGCCACGCGCCCGGCAGCGCCGACCAGGGCGGCGAGGTGCAGGAGGTGTTCAACGAGCAGGAGCGCCGGATGATCGAGCGGGTGCTCGGCATGGCGCAGCGCACCGTGAGCAGCATCATGACCTCACGCCACGACGTGGAGAGCCTGGAGCTGAATGACCCGCCGGAAGCGCTGGCGGAGCAGCTGACGCGCAACCAGCACACGCGGCTGGTGGTGACGGAAGACAGCGCGGCCGATGAGCCGCTGGGCGTGGTGCACATCATCGACCTGCTGCGGCAGAAACTGACCCAGCCGGATCTGGACTTGCGGGCGCTGGTGCGCCAGCCGCTGATCTTCCCGGAGCAGCTTTCGCTGCTGATGGCGCTGGAGCAGTTCCGACAGGCGCAGACCCACTTTGCCTTTGTGGTGGATGAGTTCGGCTCGGTCGAAGGGGTGGTGACGCTCACAGACGTGATGGAGACCATCGCCGGTAACCTGCCGGTGGCGGGCGAGGACAACGACCCGCGCCACGACATCCAGCAGCTCGACGACCGCACCTGGGTCGCCAACGGCTATATGCCGCTGGAAGATCTGGCGCTCTACATCCCGGTGCCGGTGGATGAGAAGCGGGAATACCACACGCTGGCGGGCTTGCTGATGGAGTATGCGCAGGCGATCCCGCAGCAGGGTGCCACGCAGCAGATCGGGGATTACCTGTTTGAGGCGCTGGAGGTGAACAGCCACCGCATCACCAAAGTGAAAATCACGGCACCGCTGCAACCGGTAGAAGAGGATTACGAAGTGTGAAAGCGGGCGGTGCCGGACTGCGGCACCGCCCGCTTTTTCTGAAGGTGTTCCGCGTTACGGCAGCTTGGCCAGCGCCGGCACAGGTTTTATCATGCCCGGGTACTGGAACAGCGCCCGCCCTACCCCGCGGTTGATCAGCCGCCAAATCCCCAGTGAGAGACAGACCGACAGCGCCACGCCCACAAACGGGAAGGCCAGCAGCCATACGGCGGAGAAGCTCCAGCTCTCAAAGGCGTGGTAGTGAACCAGCGCCCCGACGACGCAGACCGCAATTACTTCCGTGACAATCTTGTGGATCACATAGACCTGAAGGGTATTTTTCCCCAGCCAGTTCAGGCTGTTGGGCGTCATCCGCGCGTTCACCTCGCGGCAGATCACCACACAGAGCACAATGGCGATAGCACAGTGGAAAATACTTTTATTCATGCCGAAGTGGGCGTGCAGCAGCGCCAGCGGCAGGGCCACCAGCAACACGCCCAGCACATGGCGGCGGTGCTGCAGGAATTCCACCACCTGGCGGCCATAAAAACAGCCGACGCAGAAGTAGAGCGCATTCTGCGCCACGCTGTTCGGGCCCCAGCCCGGCAGCAGGCCGCGCGCCGCCACATAGTTCGCCGCCACGCCCAGCAACAGCAGGGAGAGCATGTTGTTTTTAAACAGCTTGCAGACCACAAAATAGATCGCCAGCGCGTAGAGATACCAGGTGTTGGCCATCGCCGTGAGGCTATACACCACAAACTGGTTGAGCGAATCGGCATAGGAGGTGCCGACCATGTTCTTCACCCCCCACTGGTCAAAAGAGAGATAGTGGTTGATGAACGACACCAGCGCCCACTGGATCAGGCACCACAGCACGTAGACATAAAGCAGGTTGACCACGCGCTTGGTGAAGACCTCACGCCAGGTTTTGCGCAGCACGGCGCTCGCCGCCAGCAGGCCGGAAATGAAGAAGAACGAGGGCATCCGCAACGGCGTCAGGTGGGCATTGAGCGTCAGCCACCACTGCCCGAGGGCGCTCTCTTCGCCGATGATACCCAGCGAGGGAATAAAGCTGGTTAACATGAGGTGGTGCAGTATCACCAGCAGAATACAGGCGCCTTTCAGCGTGTTAATCCACTGGATCTCACGATCGTTTCCACTCATAACATACCCCCCGGTATCACTGCCGCGCCGGATTGGCCCAACGCTGTAAAAAGATAAAAGTGCCAGATGACAGGCAAAAGAAAACTCAAAAATAATATTGGCGTGGCCGGAAAAATGTCGAGTGAAATAGCGGCAGGGCACAGTGAGATTATAAATTTTTCACTTTAAAAAGCAGAGAAGTCTGAATCTTTACAAAACTAGCGGGCAGCTCATTACTCTCATTTTCTGCCCGCCTTTTCACCTTTACTGTAAGGGAATCAATAACTCTGTGGCGATGATGACCACCGCCAGCCCGGTCAGCACCGGCACCGATGTCCGTTTCACCACTTCAAAAGGTGAAATTTTAGCCATACCCGCCACCGCGACCACCACACCCGACACCGGGGACAGGGTGCGGCCCAGATTCGAGGCCTGTAACATCGGCACCGCCAGGTAAGCGGGGCGGATGCCCAGCTGCGCCGCCAGTTGCGGGATCAGCGCCACAAAGGCGTAGAACGGCGCATTGCCTGAGCCGGTGGTCATTGCGGCCAGCATGGTAATCACCACCAGTACCAGCATCATCACCAGCGCCCCGCCACCGAACGCGTGCGCCAGCCCAATCAGCCCGCTGATAAAGCCCACGGTACTCAGGCCGTGGGCAAATACTCCGGCTGCCACCAGCAGGATCACCACGTTGGCAAAAGCGTCCGCCATGCCGCGCCAGGCGCTCTCCAGCCCGCGGAACACCGGCTGCGCCGCCCGGTGGCGGATAAACTCAATCAGTGCCGTCATCGCCAGGCAGAGGATCAGCACGGTAATAATGTGCAGTTCCGGCCCCCAGCGGCCGTCAAACAGCAGCACGCCCAGAATCGGCGTAAACGGCAGGATGGCGTAGACGCGCGGCGCATCGGCGGTGATGCCGGCCGGCGTGAGCGGTGCCTCCTGCCCCGCCGGGGCGCGCCGGTCGAGCCAGCGCTGCCAGAAAAAGTGGGCCACCGCCATGCTGATAATCGCCACCACGGACACCGGCAGCGTGGTGCTGAAGGCAAACTGCACCAGCGGCATCTGCGCCGCTTTGGCCGCCACCACCACATCGCCGGAGGTGGGCGACAGGATAATTGCCGCCGGTGAGGCGCAGATCGCTGCCGCCGCCCCGCGGCTGATGCCGACATTCACCATTAGTGGGAACAGCGTCGCCATCAGCAGCACCCCCAGCCCGGTGGCGGACGAGACCGCCAGCGACATCAGGCAGGCCATAAAATAGGCGGCAATCATCAGCAGATAGGGCGAGTTGATTTTTTGCAGCGGCGTTGAGGCGAGTTTCACCACCACGTCATTGGCACCGATGTGGGTCATGTAGGCGGCAAAACCGCACAACACCATAATCATCATCCCCAGATCGCCGCCGCGGCTCATCAGCAGGGTTTTGATGTACTCCGCCACATCCAGCGCCTGCCAGCCGGTGGTGCCCTCCGGCAGCACCGTTTTGCCCATCAGGGCGCTGAGCAGCAACAGCAGCACCCCGCCGGTCAGCAATACCCCGCTGGCCGGATACCCTTTAATGATGTACCGGCCCACGCCCACCGTGACCACCAGCCCGACTGCCAGATCCAGCATACCCTTTCCCCCATCCTGTTTGGCCTGCGCAGCTTGATTGCCGCGCCCGAATAAAACAGGCGGGACTGTGCCGAAAGCCCGCGCAAAAGGCGCTGACTTTCGTCAACCTTTCCCGTAACAGAGGGATTGCCCTGCAAAAAATAACTGGGGAAGCCGCGCAGGCGTAATGAGGAAGAAAGAGGAAGAAAGATGAGGAAACAAAATGAGGAAGAAACCAGGGGAAACACCACAGAAAAGGGCGGCAGCCAGAGCCGCCGCCTTCCGGAAGCCGGGGCGCAGGCGCGCCCCGTAGGGTCAGTCGCGGTTGAGCAGTTTATTCAGCGGCTTGTTCTCCCGATCGCCGCTGTTTCTTTCTGCCCAGTTTTTCAGGGCGCGCCTCGCCTCCTGTTGCAGTTGCTTGCGCAGCACCTGATCCACCTGCAGCTGGTAATTGAGCTGCTGCCACGGGCCGTAGATGCGCAGCGGCACCGACGTGCGGCTCAACGTCTCAATCAGGCTGCTGTTGTCGCCGTGCCAGCCGCCGGTGACCTGTGCCGCCAGGGTGACGTCACACTGCTCGGCGGCCAGGCTCAGGGTACCGCCGCCGTTCAGCGTCAGCAGCGGCGAAGA
The DNA here is from genome assembly GCF_002858715.1 of Chimaeribacter coloradensis. Lineage (GTDB taxonomy): Bacteria > Pseudomonadota > Gammaproteobacteria > Enterobacterales > Enterobacteriaceae > Chimaeribacter > Chimaeribacter coloradensis. The sequence continues at coordinate 82,047 of NZ_PJZH01000007.1, forward strand.
GGCCTGAAGGTTGCTCAGGGTCAGCACGCCGTTTTTCAGGTCACCGTGGGACTGTAACTGATCCACTTCAGTGTAGCGCTCATAGCGCTCCTGCCCCCGCACGCCGCCGTTGTTGCGGGCCACCGCCTGCTGGATCAGCTGCTGCACGTTCAGGCCGTGCAGCCGGGCATTCTGCATCGACATATCCGCCTGTCCCTGCCAGCGCTGGTTCACATCATCGCTGGTCAGCCCCTCGCCCGACACCGCGCCGGTCAGGGAGAAGCGGCCGGTCAGCGCTTCCGGCAGGCCATAGGCGCGCAGCACCGGCCCCAGCTCTACCTGATTCAGCACCGGCGAGAGGCTCAGGCGCAGGCGGCTGCCGGTGGCATCCAGCGTGCCCGGCAGGGAAAACGTCCCCTGCCCCAGCGTGCCGCTCAGGGCCGCCAGCGCCACCTTGCCGCGCTGGTTATCCGCCCGGAGGTCAAACTGCGTCACTGCCAACCCGCGGTAGGTCACCGCAGCGGCCTTCAGCGCCAGCTGGGCGTTGAAACCAGTCAGCATCGCCAGCTCATTCGGGTGCGCCAGCACATCCCGGGAGATCACCGGCGCGAAGCTGGTGGTCTGGCCCTGCTGTTGCGGGTTGTTGGCGGCAGGCGTCCAGCCGGTCAGGGCATCAATGTTCAGGCGGTCAGCCTGCAGATCGGCCCGGTAACGCGGCACTTCGCCCAGTTCGGCCGCAATCTCGCCGCGCAGCTGGCTGTCATTGGCGGAGAGCACCAGCTGGCTGAGCGTGAGTGAGGCGGGCGACTGTTGATAGGCCGCCTGCAACGTGCCCTGCCCTTTGATGCCCCCGGCAGGCAGGCCGACCCCCTCGAGCTGGTAGTCGAGCTGGTCAATCTTGCCGGAGAGCGCCTGCGGGAAGCGCGACATGTCCGCCTGCCCGGAGAGGGAGAACGTCAGATCGCGCTGGTCACGGTTGATACGGCTGGAGAAGCTGATCGCCGCCTGGCGGTGGTCGCGCTGGGAGAGCGAGAGGTTGATGTCACGGACGTTGATCGGGTTGTCATCGCCGCGCTGCCAGATGAGCAGGCTGTCGGCGACGTTGAGTTCGTCGATGTCATACTTCCAGTGCACCGGCTCCGCCGGTTCCGGCCGGCCGCCGGGCGCGACGGGCGCATCCTCCTGCGGCCGGGCTTCGCTCTCCGGCGTCAGGCGGATCACACCGTTTTTCAGCATCACCTGCTTTACCGCCAGCTGGTGGGAGAGCAGCGGCCAGAGCTTCACATCGAGGCGCATGTTGTCGGCGCTGACCACCGGGGCCTGGGCGCCGGGGGCAGTGAGCGTCATCGGCCCGGCGATAATGCTGAGCTGCGGCCACACATGCCAGCGCAGCTCACCGTTCAGCGCCAGCTGGTAGCCGCTTTTCTGCTCCACCTGCTGCACCATGTAATGACGGAAATCGTTCGGATTAACCAGCAATACCAGGGCAGTCATGCCCGCCACCAGTACCAGCAGCAAAATAGCCAACGTTGTCAGTAATCTTCTCATGCCTTCCTCATTGTGATGCCGCGCCCCGCTCCGGAATCAATCCTTGTCAATCCGGCTGGCGACCGCGCCCTGCTGGTCGCGGTATTTGGCATCTTCGCGACGGTTATAGGGCCTCGCGGCCGGGCCGGAGAGCGGTTCAAAACTCAGTGCGCCAATCATCATGCCGGGGCGCAAGGCCAGGGGTAACTTACCCGAATTATAGAACTCTAGTACAATCCGCCCCTGCCAGCCCGGGTCGATGCGGTGTGCCGTCACGTGGACCATCAGGCCGAGGCGCGCCAGCGAGGAGCGGCCATCCAGCCAGCCCACCAGGTCAGAGGGCAGCGTCACCGACTCCAGCGTCACCGCCAGCGCCAGCTCGCCCGGGTGCAGGAAGAAGGCCTCGCCTTCCGGCAGCACAATCTCATCACTCATCACGCGGTCCAGGGCGGCGCTCACCTCATCCTTGGGGCCGCTCAGGTCGATATAGGGCGCAGTATGGCCGCGGAACACGCGGAACTGGTTGCCGAGGCGCACGTCCACGGTGGCCCCGCTGATGCGCTCTACCGGCGGACGCGGGGTAATTGCCAGGCGGCCGTCGTCCAGCCAGGCTTCAATGTCTCGGTCGCAGAGTCTCATGGGTTACTCCATTCAGGCGCGGGGAACGCTATTCAAAAAACTGGCTGATTTTGGCTTTCAGGATGTCGATGGCGATGCGGTTCTTGCCGCCGCGCGGCACGATGATGTCCGCATACTGTTTGGACGGCTCAATAAACTGCAGGAACATCGGGCGCACCGTTTTCTGGTACTGCTGCATCACGGAGTCCATCGAGCGGCCGCGCTCGTTGACGTCACGCTTCATGCGGCGCATCAGGCAGATGTCCAGCGGGGTGTCGACGAAGATAGAGAAGTTCATCTCCTGGCGCAGGCGGATGTCGGTGAGCAGCAGGATGCCCTCGACGATAATCACCTTCTTCGGCTTCAGGTGGACGGTTTCCGGCTTGCGGGTGTATTCCACATAGCTGTAGAGCGGCAGCTCAATCGGCTTGCCGGACTTCAGCATCTGCAGGTGCTGGAACAGCAGGTTATGGTCCATCGCGCCCGGGTGGTCGTAGTTAATCTGCAGGCGCTCTTCCATCGTCAGATGGCTTTGGTCTTTGTAATAACTGTCCTCAGGGATGACGCCGATGTGCTCGTCGCCGACCTGCTCGCGCAGCTCGCGGTAGAGGGTACTGGCGATAAGACTTTTACCTGAGGCGGAAGCGCCGGCGATACCGATAATGACGCATTGGTGGGGCTTGTCAGTCATAACTTTTAAAGACCTGATTCATAGTAGGAAAGGGCACACCCCGGCCGGGGCAGCGATCGCGGCAATTATAGGGAGTTAAAGGATCGGTTGCCAGCACTTAGGCGGCACGCCTGCCCGGCCTGCGGCCGGGATCGCAGCGTCAGGGTGCAACGTTCCGGGGGGCGTTACATTTTTAAGAACATTCATACTACTTATTAATGAGCGCATTACGTTAACATAACCCTTTACCGCCGACACCGGCACGTTCTCTGCACCGGGCAGATCCCTGCCGTGAGAATTTTATCTTTAGGGTGAGCACACCGCATGAACTGGCATTGGTTAACCTATTTCGGCGACAGCATGCTGCTGCTGCCCTGCGCGGCCCTGATCCTGCTGCTGTTGCTGGCTAACCCGGAAACCCGGCGCGCCACCTGGCAGTGGATGCTGCTGTTCGGCATCGCGGGCGGGCTGGTCTGCCTCTCCAAACTGGCGTTTATGGGCTGGGGCATCGGCAGCCGCCGCTTCGATTTCACCGGCTTCAGCGGCCACTCGGCGCTCTCGTCCAGCATCTGGCCGGTGCTGATGTGGATGCTGACCGGCCGGATGCCGCGCCCGGTCCGCATCGGGGCCATTACCGCCGGCTATGTGCTGGCGTTCTTCGTCGGCTATTCGCGCCTGGTGATCCACGTCCACTCGCCGGCGGAAGTGGTGGCCGGGCTGGCGCTGGGCTTTACCATCAGCACCACCTTCCTGATGCTGCAGACCTCCGCCACGGTGCCGCGCCTCTCTTACGGCCAGCTGGCGATGGCGCTGGTGGTGCCGCTGTTTTTGATCAACACCGGCAAAGTCGCCCCGACCCAGGGGCTGTTAGAGCGTATTGCCGTGGCGATCTCCCCGGCGACCCGCGCCTTTACCCGCGCCGACCTGCACCAGCTCAGCGTGCTGACGCCGCCCGCCGCGCCGCTCTCGCTGAAATAGCCCGATGGCGCGACGAAAAAGAGACAGCAAAAAGCCCGCCGGAGCGGGCTTTTTTTATGCGCCGGAATTACACAGCACGGAAGGCGATTTCCGTCGGGATCGGCTCGCCCTTCCAGTAGAGCGCGGCGGCGACGCGCCCGGCCAGCCGGCGGTAGAGTGCGGTCAGCTCGCCCTGCGGGTCGGCGATCACCGTCGGCTCGCCGCGGTCGAGATCCTCGCGCAGCGCGATGTGCAGCGGCATCTGGCCCAGCAGCTCGCAGTGGTATTTCTCCACCAGCTTCTCCGCGCCGCCGGTGCCGAAAATCGGCTCATGGTGGCCGCAGTTGCTGCAGATGTGCATGCTCATGTTCTCAATCACGCCCAGTACCGGCACATTGACCTTTTCGAACATCACGATGCCTTTCATCGCGTCTAAGAGTGCGATGTCCTGCGGCGTGGTGACCACCAGCGCGCCGGTCACCGGCACGTTCTGCGCCAGCGTCAGCTGGATGTCGCCGGTGCCGGGCGGCATGTCGAGCACCAGGTAATCCAGCTCCGGCCAGAGGGTGTCCTGCAACAGCTGCATCAGCGCTTTGCTCGCCATCGGCCCGCGCCACACCATCGCGTTCTCATCATCCACCAGGTAGCCGATGGAGTTGGTCGCCAGCCCGTGCGCCATGATCGGTGCCATGTGGGTGCCGTCCGGCGAGGTCGGGCGCTCATGCTGGGTGCCAAGCATCGCCGGCACCGACGGGCCGTAGATGTCTGCGTCCAGCACGCCGACTTTCGCCCCTTCCGCTGCCAGCGCCAGCGCCAGGTTCACCGCGGTGCTCGACTTGCCCACCCCGCCCTTGCCGGAGCTGATGGCGATGATATTGCGCACCCCTTTGATGCCGGGGCGGTCGCCGACGCGCTTGAGCGTCGTGATGTCATGTTTCAGCGTCCACTCCACCGCCCGTGCGCCGGTGGCCTGCATCAGCGGCGCGCTGGCCTGCTCCTGCAGGTCAAGGAACGCACTCTGCCAGGCGAACGGCATCTGCAGGTCGATATGCAGCACGCCGTCCAGCACCGTGCAGTGGTGCAGCGCCTTCAGCGTGACCAGGTCCTGCTGCAGCGTCGGGTGGGTAAAGGCGGCCAGCTCGCCGGTCACCAGGGCGCGCAGCGCCGCGGGGGTATTCTGCTCAGGGGATTTAGGGTTCATCCCGGCTCCTTAAACAATAACCAACGGAAAATAGTGCAAGCATATCAGATCCGCGCCGCCGCTGCCGCGCGCACCCGCAAGAAACCCACCTAGCGGCCTGCGCCGCGATCGGGTAACATCGAAGGCCCTTTTTCCTCATACAGAAACCAATTTCCCACTATGGCTCAAGTCGCGAAAAAATTATTGGTGACGTGCGCACTTCCGTACGCCAACGGCTCTATCCACCTCGGCCACATGCTCGAGCACATCCAGGCAGACATCTGGGTCCGCTTCCAGCGGATGCGCGGCCATGAGGTTCACTTCATCTGTGCGGACGACGCGCACGGCACCCCGATCATGCTGAAAGCGCAGCAGCTGGGCATCGCCCCGGAGCAGATGATTGCCGAGATGAGCCAGGAGCACCAACAGGATTTCGCCGGCTTTGACATCAGCTATGACAACTACCATTCGACCCATAGCGACGAAAACCGCGAGCTCTCCTCGCTGATCTACACCCGGCTGAAAGAGAACGGTTTCATCAAGAACCGCACCATCTCCCAGCTTTACGACCCGGAAAAAGGCATGTTCCTGCCGGACCGCTTCGTCAAAGGCACCTGCCCGAAATGCAAATCACCGGACCAGTACGGCGACAACTGCGAAGTCTGCGGCGCGACCTACAGCCCGACAGAGCTGATTGACCCGAAATCCGCTGTCTCCGGCGCGACGCCGGAAATGCGCGACTCCGAGCACTTCTTCTTTGACCTGCCCTCTTTCAGCGCCATGCTGCAGGCCTGGACCCGTTCCGGCGCGCTGCAGGAGCAGGTGGCGAACAAGATGCAGGAGTGGTTTGAAGCGGGCCTGCAGCAGTGGGACATCTCCCGCGATGCGCCCTACTTCGGCTTTGAAATCCCGGATGCGCCGGGCAAATATTTCTACGTCTGGCTGGATGCGCCGATCGGCTACATGGGCTCCTTCAAGAACCTGTGCGACAAGCGCGGCGACCTGGATTTCGACGAGTTTTGGAAGAAAGAGTCCACCACCGAGCTGTACCACTTCATCGGCAAGGACATCGTCTACTTCCACAGCCTGTTCTGGCCGGCGATGCTGGAAGGCAGCGGCTTCCGCAAGCCGACCAACCTGTTCGTGCACGGTTATGTCACGGTCAACGGTGCGAAGATGTCCAAATCCCGCGGCACCTTTATCAAGGCGGACACCTACCTGAAGCACCTGGATGCCGACTGCCTGCGCTACTACTATGCGGCCAAGCTCTCGTCCCGCATTGATGACATCGACCTGAACCTGGAAGATTTCGTCCAGCGCGTCAACGCCGACATCGTCAACAAGGTGGTGAACCTCGCCTCGCGTAACGCCGGTTTCATCAACAAGCGCTTTGACGGCAAACTGGCTGACACGCTGGCGGATGAGGCGCTCTACGCCACCTTTACCGCGGCCGCAGAGAGCATCGCCGAGGCCTATGCCGCGCGCGAATTCAGCAAGGCGATCCGTGAAATCATGGCGCTGGCCGACCTCGCCAACCGCTATGTGGATGAGCAGGCCCCGTGGGTGGTGGCGAAGCAGGAAGGGCGTGACGCTGACCTGCAGGCGATCTGCTCCATGGGCATCAACCTGTTCCGCGTGCTGATGACCTACCTGAAGCCGGTGCTGCCGGCCCTGACGATGCGCGCCGAAGCGTTCCTCAACACCCCGCTGACCTGGGAAGGCATCGCTTCCCCGCTGCTCGGCCATCAGGTGATGCCGTTCAAAGCCCTGTTCAGCCGTATTGATCTCGACAAGGTACAACACATGGTAGACGCTTCAAAAGAAGACATGGCGGCCGCAGCGGCCCCGGTGACCGGCCCGCTGGCGGATGACCCGATCCAGGAGACCATCACCTTTGATGATTTCGCCAAAGTGGATATGCGCATTGCGCTGATCGAACAGGCGGATGTGGTGGAAGGCTCTGACAAGCTGCTGAAACTGCAACTGGATCTCGGCGGCGAGAAGCGCCAGATCTTCTCCGGCATCCGCTCCGCCTACCCGGACCCGAAAGCGCTGGAAGGCCGCCTGACCATCATGGTGGCGAACCTCGCGCCGCGCAAAATGCGCTTCGGCATCTCGGAAGGCATGGTGATGGCGGCCGGCCCGGGCGGGAAAGAGATCTTCCTGCTCAGCCCGGACAGCGGCGCCCAGCCGGGTATGCAGGTGAAATAAGCCCTGCACGCTGAACGTTAATAAGCGCGGCCCCGGTGGCCGCGCTTTTTTTATGCCTTTCTCCCGCCCTGCTGCCGTAATTTCCCCGGCAGTGGGCAGGCGCAGCGGGTCAGCCCTGGAAGCGTTGCCGGTAGCCGCTGGGGGTGGCACCGAATGCCCGGTTGAACACCACGGCGAAGTAGTTGCTGTCGTCGAAGCCGCAGGCGGCGGCCACGTCGCTGATCGGCTGCTGGCCGTGGCGCAGCAGCGCCATCGCATTGCAGAGCCGCAGCTGGCGCAGGTAATCACTGATGCTCATGCCGGTCTGCTGTTTGAACAGCGCACGCAGGGTGCGCGGCGTCAGCTGGTGTTGTTCGCAGAAGGTCTCCAGGCGGAACGGCCCGGCAATGCTGCCGCGCAGCGCCAGCATCAGCAGATCCATCTGCTGGGCGTCGGCCAGTTCGCGGCTTTCCGGGTGGTGGCGGTAGCGCTGTAACAGCAGCGCCAGTTGCAGCAGCAACGCCTCGGAGAGCTGCAACGACAGCGGGTCAGACTTCAGGCACTCCTGCGCCAGCGCGTCCACTTTGCAGCGCAGCACATCCATGCCCAGCATACTCAGCCGCCAGTAACGCCCGGCCTGCGGCACCTCACGCCCCGGCAGCAGCGCGGCCCAGTCTGCCGGCAGCCGCAGCTTCTCGCGGGCGAACAGGATATTGTCCAGCTCCAGCCCGTTTACCGACTCATAGCTGTGGCGGTCGCGCGCATCAATATAGAACAGGTCGCCGCAGGTGATGCGGTAAGGGATGTCATTCCAGATGTGCAGCCCATTGCCGCGCCACACTACCACCAGCTCATCGAAATCGTGATGGTGCAGCGGGAAAGCCGGCTGCGGGTGGCGTTCAGCCACGCTCACCGCCTGCTGGCCGGTCAGAAAAAAGTCTTGTTGCTGAAGTTTCAGCAGCGGCATGGCATCCACAGCTCCCGGGCAAAAGGCAAACGGCTATCCTGCCATAAACCCCGGCCGCCGGGGTTGACGGCGGCCTGAAATCCGGAAAATTCCTGCTCAGCGCACGCTGTTGCGCATCATTTTCGGCGAGAGATCGAACTCGCGCCGGAACTGGGTCGAGAAGTGATTGCTGTCACCAAAGCCGCACTCATGGGCGATCTGGGTGATGCTCTGGTCAGTCTGGAACAGGCGGCGGCGCGCCTCCAGCAGCCGCAGCCGGTTCAGGTAGCGCTGCGGCGTCATGCCGGTGTGCTGTTTGACTTGCCGGTGCAGGGTACGCAGCGCCAGCGAGTAGCGGTCAGCCAGCTCGCTCCAGCCCACCTCTTCCGTGAAATTTTTATCCAGCCAGCGCAGCAGCGCCAGCACGTTGGCGTCCCGCCCGCTGTTGGACTCCAGCTGGCAGCAGCTGCGGTGCAGCAGCAGCAGCAGTTGCAGGAAACGGCTCTCGCTGGCCGCTACGCCCTCATCACTGTAGTCCTCAGAGAGCTGCGCCAGCGTGCGGATATGCTGCCGCGCCTCCTGCAACGCCTCCTGGCCAATGTGCCAGTGTACCTGCCCCTGGCCATCCTCCGGCGGCAGGAAGCGGTCGATGCCGGTCAGGAAGCGGAACGACTGCGGCGAGCGGTAGAGCACATTGGTGAGGTAAAGCCCCTCCACGTTCTCAAACAGATGGTGGTCGCGGTCGCGCACAAAACAGACGGTGCCGCTGCACAGGGTATAGGGGCGGTCATTAAAGACATGCACCCCCGCCCCGCTCTCCACCAGCACAATCTCATAGAAGTCGTGGTGGTGCTCCGGGAAAGGCGGCTGGGGCGCGCGGGGTTCCACCGTCACGGTCATCGCCCGGGACGCAAAAAAGTCATCACCTGCCAGTAACGTCATTTTCAAGGCCTCCGGTAAAGGATCAGGGCGCGCAGGCGGTGCCGCACTGCACACGGGGGCGCAACAGAGTGAAAGAACCGGCGTGTGCCGGTGCTCTGCTGGCCTGAGGCAGTGTAAGGCGTGCCCGGCTGCCCCTGCCTTGAAACCACGGCAGCCACGGCGCGGAAAACGGTCATTTTTTTAAGATCGTGCGGGTTAAGGCGGGAACTGTGTAGCAGATCACATCTCATTAACATCCCTGCGGCGCAGGGGGGATTAACGGGAAGTGTGATCTGATTCACGGGGATCTTTGCCATTTTGCCAACCGGTTTTCAGCGATGGCAACCACCGGAAGGTGGGGCGTTTTCCCTTTCCTTACACTCGCTGCATAGTCTGTTAAGGGATAACCACGATGACCGTACGCAATATCGCCACAGTGGATTTGGGCGCCTCCAGCGGGCGGGTAATGCTCGCCCGCTACCACACCTCCTCACGCCGCATTGAGCTTACCGAGATCCACCGTTTCACCAACCAACTGGTACGCTGCGAAGGCCATGACGTCTGGGATGTGGACTACCTCGAAAGCCAGATGCGGCACGGCCTGCAACAGATTGACGCTGACGGCATCACACTCGACAGCATCGGCATCGACACCTGGGGCGTGGATTTTGTGCTGCTGAATAACCAGGGCGAACGCGTCGGGTTGCCGGTCTCCTACCGCGACAACCGCACCGACGGCATCATGGCAGACGCGGTACGTGAGCTGGGGGCAGCGCCGCTCTATGAGCGTACCGGCATCCAGTTTTTGCCGTTCAACACCCTGTTCCAGCTCAGGGCGCTGAGCCGCCAACAGCCGGCGTGGGCCGCGCAGGCGGACCACCTGCTGCTGATCCCGGACTACTTCCACTACCGCCTGACCGGCTGCCTCAACTGGGAATACACCAACGCCAGCACCACCCAGCTGCTGAATGTGGACAGCGGCGACTGGGACGCCGACCTGCTGGCCTGGGCCGGGGTGCCGGCGCGCTGGTTTGGTGCCCCCAGCCAGCCGGGCCGTGCGCTGGGCCACTGGCACGCCCCCTCCGGGCAGCAGGTGCCGGTGGTCTCGGTCGCCACCCATGACACCGCCAGCGCGGTGGTCGCCACGCCGCTGGCGGGTGACGGCAGTGCCTACCTCAGCTCCGGCACCTGGTCGCTGATCGGCATCGACAGCGATCGCCCCTACACCCATGCCGCCGCGCGCCAGGCGAATATGACCAACGAGGGCGGCGTCGAAGGGCGCTACCGGGTGCTGAAAAACATCATGGGCATGTGGCTGCTGCAACGCATCTGCAAAGAGCTGGCGATCGCCGACATCCCGGCGCTGGTGGCACAGGCCGCACAGGAAGCGCCCTTTGCCAGCCTGATCAACCCGAACGACGCCCGCTTTATCAACCCGGCTTCAATGGCAGAAGAGATCAAACAGGCCTGCCGTGACCATCAGCAGCCGGAGCCGCAGACCCCCGCCGCGCTGGCGCGCTGCATCTTCGACAGCCTGGCGATGGCCTACCGCCAGGTGGCGCTGGAGCTGGCCGCCCTGCAGGGCGCGCCGCTGACCGGGCTGCACATTGTCGGCGGCGGCAGCCAGAACGATTTCCTGAACCAGCTCTGTGCCGACACCTGCCGCATCCCGGTCACCGCCGGGCCGGTGGAGGCCTCGGCGCTCGGCAATATCGGCTGCCAGCTGATCGCGCTCGGCGATGTGGAGGATGTCGCCGCTTACCGCCGCCTGCTGGCGGACGCCGTGTCGCTGCGCCGGTTCACGCCCCAGCCGCACCCCGATTTTGATACCCACTGCCGCCGCTTTGAGGCGCTCAGTCACGCTCATGAGGAGTATTCAGTATGACCGCATCTATCGACCAGGCCTGGGAACTGGCAAAACAGCGCTTCGCCGCCCTTAACATTGACGCCGAGGCCGCCCTGGCCACGCTCGACACCCTGCCGGTCTCTATGCACTGCTGGCAGGGCGATGATGTCGCCGGCTTTGAGAACCCCACCGGCGGGCTGACCGGCGGCATCCAGGCCACCGGCAACTACCCCGGCAAGGCGCGCAATGCCGCCGAGCTGCGCGCGGATCTGGAGCAGGCGTTCGCGCTGATCCCCGGCCCGAAACGCCTCAACCTGCACGCCATCTACCTGGAGTCGGAGACGCCGGTGGCGCGCAACGAGATCAAACCGGAACACTTCGCCAACTGGGTCGCCTGGGCGCGGGACCACCAGCTGGGGCTGGACTTCAACCCGAGCTGCTTCTCCCACCCGCTGAGCGCCGACGGCTTCACCCTCTCCAGCGCCAACCCGGAGACCCGTCAGTTCTGGATCGAGCACTGCCAGGCCAGCCGCCGCGTCTCCGCCTATTTCGGCCGCGAGCTGGGCACGCCGTCGGTGATGAACATCTGGGTGCCGGACGGCATGAAAGACCTCACCGTTGACCGGCTCGCCTTCCGCCAGCGCCTGCTCTCGGCGCTGGATGAGGTGATCAGCGAGAAATTCGACCCGGCCCACCACATCGACGCGGTGGAGAGCAAACTGTTCGGCATCGGCGCGGAGAGCTTCACCGTCGGCTCCAACGAGTTCTGCCTCGGCTACGCCGCCAGCCGTCAGACGGCGCTCTGCCTGGATGCGGGCCACTTCCACCCGACGGAAGTGATCTCCGACAAGATCTCCAGCGCCATGCTGTTTGTGCCGCGCCTGCTGCTGCACGTCAGCCGCCCGGTACGCTGGGACAGCGACCACGTGGTGCTGCTGGATGATGAAACCCAGGCGATCGCCGGTGAAATTGTGCGCCACGACCTGTTCGACCGCGTACACATCGGGCTGGACTTCTTCGACGCCTCAATCAACCGCATCGCCGCCTGGGTGATCGGCACCCGCAACATGAAAAAAGCGCTGCTGCGCGCCCTGCTGGAGCCGACTGACCAGCTGAAAAAACTGGAGCAGGAGGGGGACTACACCGGCCGCCTGGCGCTGCTGGAGGAGCAGAAATCCCTGCCGTGGCAGGCGGTGTGGGACATCTACTGCCAGCGCCACAATGCGCCGGTCGGCAGCCAGTGGCTGGAGACGGTGCGCGGCTATGAGAAATCAGTGCTGGCGCAACGCGTTTAAATTGACTTCCGAGCCGGGTTCGCCCGGCTCACCGCAGACCTCACCGCAAAATGATTCTTATGTTTCTCTTTAAGAGGGTTTTGCCATGAGTTTTATGCTTGCGTTACCAAAAATCAGCCTGCACGGCGAAGGGGCGATCCAGGATCTGGTGGGGCTGCTGGCGCAGCGCGCACCGGGCAAGGCGCTGATCGTCACCGACGGCCAGCTGGTGGATCTCGGCCTGCTGGAGGGGCTGTTCGCCGCGCTGGAGGCCGCCGCCCTGCCCTATGCCCTGTTCCGCGACGTCACCCCCAACCCCACCTCTGAGCTGGCCGACGCCGGGTACGCCTGTTACCGGCAGCAGCAGTGTGACTACCTGATCGCCTTCGGCGGCGGCAGCCCGATCGACACCGCAAAAGCGATCAAGATCCTCACCGCCAACCCCGGCCCGGCCACCGCCTATGCCGGTGTCGGCAAAGTGACCCACCCCGGCGTGTTTCTGGTGGCGATCAACACCACTGCCGGCACCGCCGCCGAACTGACCAGCAATGCGGTGATCACCGACAGCCGCAAACAGGTCAAAGAGGTGATTATCGATACTCACCTGATCCCGGACATCGCCGTGGATGACCCGTCGGTGATGCTGGCGATTCCGCCCGCCGTCACCGCCGCCACCGGCATGGACGCCCTGACCCACGCCATCGAGGCTTATGTTTCGCTCGGCGCACACACCCTGACCGACCACTCGGCGCTGGAGGCGATCCGCGTCATCAGCCACTGGCTGCCGCAGGCGGTGGAGAACGGCCGCGACCCGCAGGCGCGTGAAATGATGGCCTACGGCCAGTACCTGGCCGGGATGGCGTTCAACAGCGCCGGGCTGGGGCTGGTGCATGCGCTGGCGCACCAGCCGGGCGCGACCCACAACCTGCCGCACGGCGTCTGCAATGCCATCCTGCTGCCGGTGATTGAGGCGTTCAACCGCCCGGCGGCGGTGGCGCGCTTTGCCCGGGTGGCGCAGGCGATGGGCGTGGAGACCCACGGCATGAGCGACGAACAGGCAAGCCACGCGGCGATTGCCGCCATCCGCGATCTCTCCGCCCGCGTGGGCATCCCGGCCGGGTTCCGTGAACTGGGCATCCGCGAGCAGGATATCGAAGCCTGGCTGGACAACGCGCTGGCCGACCCGTGCGCCCCCTGCAACCCACTGGCCGCGACCCGCGAGCAGGTGCGCCACCTCTACCGGCAGGCGCTGTAATCTTTTAGCGGGCGCGGCTGCCGCGCCCTTTCTCCTGAGGCCTTTGTTATGATCCGAAAAAGTTTTGTCATGCAGATTCACCCCAACGCCCACGCCGAGTATGAGCGCCGCCATAACCCGATCTGGCCGGAACTGGCCGAGGTGCTGAAACAGCACGGCGCACACCACTACAGCATTTTCCTGGATGAAAAGCGCAACCTGCTGTTCGGCTTTGTGGAGATTGAGTCGGAGGCGCGCTGGGAAGCGGTGGCCCAGACAGAGATCTGCCGGCAGTGGTGGGCGCATATGGCAGACCTCATGCCCAGCAACCCGGACAACAGCCCGGTGAGTGACCCGCTGCGCGAAGTGTTTTACCTCGAATAGCCGTTTATCCGGGAGGGCGGTGCAATCCGCCTTCGCTGTTTTATCCGGAATGGCTGTTTTTTTATCCGGAACGGCGGTTTCGCCGCGGTATGGTTGTTCCGTTTCCCGGCACCGGGTGCCCTGCCCGGTGCGCACATTCCCCCCTTCCGCCCCCGGAAAAATCCGCTACCCTGTGAAACAGCCCCAGGCGCGATGCCTGCGTTGACGTATTATTCTTTCGTTGATTCCCCGTTGAATAAGGAAAGCCTCATGTTCAATTTTGATTACTACAACCCGACCCGCGTGCTGTTCGGCACCCAGCGGATTGCCGATGTGGCGCTGCACATCCCGGAGGATGCACGGGTGCTGATCACCTACGGCGGCGGCAGTGCGGAGAAGTACGGCACCCTGGCCGAGACCCGCGCCGCGCTGGGCGGCCGCGAGGTGCATGAGTTCGGCGGCATCGAGCCTAACCCCCATTTTGATACGCTGATGCGCGCCGTGGCGCTGGTGCGTGAAAAGGGCATCACCTTCCTGCTGGCGGTGGGCGGCGGCTCGGTGGTGGACGGCACCAAATTCATCGCCGCGGCGGCGCACTACCAGGGGGATGTCTGGGCGATGTGGTCACAACGGCAGCCGCCGCAGGAGGTGCTGCCGCTGGGCTGCATCATGACGCTGCCGGCCACCGGCTCGGAGATGAACCCCACCGCCGTGGTGACCCACACGGAACTGGGGGCCAAAATGGGCTACAGCCACCCGGCGCTCTACCCGCGTTTCGCCATCCTCGACCCGCGCAAATCCTACACCCTGCCGCCGCGCCAGGTGGCGAACGGCGTGGTGGATGCCTTCGTGCATGTGATTGAGCAGTACCTCACCTACCCGGTCTACGCCAAAGTGCAGGACAGGTTCGCCGAGGGGCTGCTGCTGACGCTGATCGAAGAGGGGCCGAAAGCGCTGACCGACCATGAAAACTACGACGTGCGTGCCACCGTGACCTGGGCCGCCACGCTGGCGCTGAACGGCCTGATCGGTGCCGGGGTGCCGCAGGACTGGTCAACCCACCGCATCGGCCACCAGCTCACCGCGCTCTACAATCTGGACCACGCGCAGACGCTGGCGGTGCTGCTGCCCTCGCTGCTGCATGTGCAGCGCGACACCAAGCGGCTGAAGCTGTTGCAGTATGCGGAGCGCGTCTGGGGCATCACCGACGGGGATGAGGCGGAGCGCATCACCCGCGCTCTGCAAAAGACGCGGGATTTCTTCGAGGACATGGGCATCAAAACCCGCCTCAGCGCCTACGGCCTGCCGGAGAAGTGCATCGACGAGGTGCTGGAGAACCTGCGGCGGTTCAACCTGTTGCCGCAGGGCGAGCACCATGACATCGATGAGGTGAAGGCGCGCCGTATCCTCAGCCTGAGCTACTGAGGCCGCGCGGTCAGTCGATCACCACTGTCGGGATCGGGCTGAGGGAGTAGCTGAAGGCGTCCAGGATGTCCGCCTCCAGCACCCGCAGGGTAGAGAGTGCGGGCAGGTCGTCCGGGGCGAACAGCCCCACTTCCACGGTTTCGCTCCCGGCCTGGTATGGGGTGGCATCGACCCGGCGGCAGAGGAAAAAGAGCTTATAGAAGTCGAGAATGTCAGGCGGGTAGGCGTGTTTGGCCTTGTGGCGGATGCTGTAGAGCGCCTGCACTTCCACCGCCACCCCCGCCTCCTCCAGCACCTCTTTCACCACGTTTTCGCGCGGCGACAGGCCGATTTCGGCAAAGCCGCCCGGCAGCGTCCACAGCCCGTCGGACTTCTCCCGTACCAGCACAATTTTGCCGTGTTCAATGATCGCCGCACGCACATCGATTTTCGGCGTGGCGTAGCCCTGGCCGCTGTCGGCGTAGATGCCCTCAATGCGATCCACCGGCACATCGGTGATGTCCGCCAGCATCCCGCGGGCGATCTCCGCAATCTCTTCGTAGCGCTCGCGGTCGTACTCATCCCGGCAATAGTGCAACCCGGTGGAGGCGATGGCGTGCAGCTTTTTTGCCCGGCGTAGCCAATTATTTTCATGCATCTGATCCACGTTACTGCTCCTGTTAACAAGGCATCAGGCTTGATAACAGCACGGAAACCCTGTGGGTTCAATGGCTTTTTCCCCTGGCTGCCGCACCGGCCGCCGGGTCAGGATAAGAATAATTTATGCGCTGCACCGGGCAGCCCGCCTTCTCCCCCCTGCCCTGCTACGCTTAGCTCTCAGGAGCCGCGCAACCTAAGGATTCCCTTTCCCCGCCCCTGTGAGGTATCGGTATGGCCGATCCCATCATCACTGATATTTTCCGCTTTGTGGCCGTGCGCCCGGCAGAGCGGGTTTCCCCGTCGCGCAGCGCGCTGCACTTTATTGAGGATCAGCGCCTCGCCCCGCCCGACGGCCCCCGCCTCCTGAAACGGCTGGCGCGTGAGCTGGCCACCCCGGCGCAGGCGCTGGAACGCTACAGGGCGCTGGATCAGGCCGCGCTGGCCCCGCTGGAGAGTGCGCACGACCGGCTGCTGGCGGAGTACGGCGCGCAACCGGCCGACGAAGCGCTGCCCGGCTTTGAGCAGGCCGGGGGCGCAGATGAGCTGCTGGCCGGGCAGAAGCCGCAAACGCTGCGTGAGCTGGCGTTTGATCTGCTCTACGCCGCCTGGATGAGCGGGCCGGACGCCGGGCCGCGCCTGCAGTGCCCGATGGACGCGCTGCGCCTGCTGCACTTTTTGCAGTGTTATCAGGACGGCCATTTAACGGATGTCGCGTCCGCCCGCGCCGCGTTGCAGGCGCAGCCGCTGGTGCCGCCCGCGCTCGCGGAGTTTGCCTCTCCTGCCGCCCCCCCGGCAGAAACGGGGCGCGACGCGGCGGAGCAGGCCCGCCAACAGGCGGCGGTGCAGGCGTTACGCCCGCTGTTTGAGGAGTACGCCGCCACCCAGCGGCTGCTCCGGGCCACCCAACAGGCCCCGGCGGCCCGGCGGCCCAGTGAAACCCGCAGCGCGGATGGCCGCAGCCTGACGGTGACCAGCATGCTGCGGCTGAGTGAGGTGATGACCCCCGCCGCCCGCACGCTGATAACCCGCCTGTCGCTGGATGACCAGACCCCGCTGCCGCGCGCCACCGCCGCCCTGCAACGCCACCTGCAAACGCTGACCCGCGACATCGCCGCGCAACCGGACACCACGGCGCTGCACACCCTGGCGCAGGAGTACAGCGTTCAGGCGCTGAAAAAGGTCATCGCCATCAAACTGCCGATCCCGGTTACCCCCATCGGGGCGGAAAAAGCCGACGATGTGGAGATGGGCGGGCGCATCCGGCCGCTCGGCATCGGTGACCTGCTGGTAGTGAAACAGCAGCTCGCGGCCTATGTGCCGGGCGAGGTGGCCCACATTGAAAACGTGCTCAAGGGCGAGTTCCGGGAGCGCACCCATCGCACGCTGGATCGCACTGAAACCATCCTGTTCAGTTCACTGGAGGAGAATCAGGAGACGGAACGCGACACCCAGTCCACCGACCGGTTCGAGCTGAAGAAAGAGGCGGAGGCGACGCTCAATGAAGAGATGGCGCTCAGCGCCGGGGTAACGGTCACCGGCAGTTACGGCATGGTGAAAGTGACCGCGCAGGGGGAGTTCGCCTACAAAACCGCCAAAGAGGAGTCCGCCAAAAACAGCAGCAGCTTTGCGCAGGAGGTGGTGGACCGCGCCGTCAGCAAGGTGCAGAAAAAGG
Organism: Chimaeribacter coloradensis; assembly: GCF_002858715.1. Lineage (GTDB taxonomy): Bacteria > Pseudomonadota > Gammaproteobacteria > Enterobacterales > Enterobacteriaceae > Chimaeribacter > Chimaeribacter coloradensis. The sequence continues at coordinate 99,488 of NZ_PJZH01000007.1, forward strand.
TCAAAACCGAGCGCACGGACAAAACCTTCCGCGAAGTGGAGGAGACCAACAAACACGGCATCGACAACAAAGCGGGCAGCGGCCACGTTACCGGCGTCTACCGCTGGGTGGACAAGAAATACCACGCGCAGATCTATAACTACGGCCGCTGCCTGATGCTGGAGTTTATCCTGCCGGAACCGGCCGCCTACTACCGCGCCTCGCTGATTAAAGAGGCGGTGGCAGCTTCCGGGGCGGTGCCGCCGGTGCCGTTCTTTGACCTCAACGGCCAGCCGCTGGGCATGGAGGACATCACCGAGGAGAATTATCAGATCTTCGCCGGGCGCTATCACGCCGCCGTCGCCCCACCGCCGCCCTACTGGAGCTACGTCGCCACCAGTATGGATCAGAGCGGCATCGCCAACGGTGCCACGATCTCGAAGTCAGTGAAGGATCTGGTGATCCCGGAGGGGTACCGGCTGGCGATGTTCAGCCTGCAGGTGGCGCTGGCCTGGGATAATTACCCACAATGCGTGGTGCAGGTCGGCGAGTGGGCCTGGCATGTGCTGAACAACGCCCACGCCCTGCACGGCAGCAGCAGCAACTACGGCTTCGCCCCGCTGGATGTCAACCAGCTGACGGATGAGCCGCTGGCCCCGGTGGGCACCCTGCCGCTGAGCATCATGGGGTATGACATCAACGCCTACGCCGTGAACCTGGCCGCCAACTGCGTGCGCACCCCGGAGAAATACCAGGCCTGGCAGGCCGCCGCCTTTGAGAAGATCGTCACCGCCTATCAGGCGCTGAAAACCGCCTATGACCAGAAAGTGGCGCAGGCCGACGCGCAGGCCGCGGCGGTGATCATCGAAGGGCGCAACCCGGCGGCCAACCGCGAGATTGAGAAACGCGAGCTGAAAAAGCTCTGCATCACCATGCTGACCGGCCAGCATTTCGACCAGTTCAACGCCATGACCAGCCCGGCCGGCCAGCCCCGCAACCTGCCGGAGCTGAAGCCGCTGGAGGCGCTGAGCGAAGGGCGTTACATCCAGTTTTTTGAACAGGCGTTTGACTGGTCACAGCTGACCTACCTCTTCTACCCCTACTTCTGGGGCCGCAAAACCAGCTGGGTCGCCACCAGCAACCTCACCGACAACGACCCGCTGTTCGCCCAGTTCCTCCAGGCGGGGGCGGCGCGGGTGATCGTGCCGGTGCCGCTGGCCTACAGCACGGCGGTGCTCTACTTCCTGCAAAAAAGCACCCCGCCGCTGCCTGTCCAGAGCAAGCTGTGGCTGGGCGGCGAAGCGCCGACGCTGGACGACCCGCAGTTCAAATCCATCGCTTATGAGATCCGCAAGCAGACGGATGACCGCTTTGGTGCGGTGCCGGTGGAACCGAAAGCGCAGAACGGCTGGGATTTCACCCTGCCGACCACGCTGGTGTGGCTGCAAAGTGACGCCACCCTGCCCACTTACCCGGTCACCCTGTGAGGCGCAGCCATGAGTGAAGCCCCCGACAGCGCCCCCGGCGGCCCCTTTGATGCCCTTTGCGGCGGCTTCAAAAAGCCGGTGCCGCGCCAGTCGTCAGTGCCGCTTATCGCCCAGGCGTACGCCGCGGCGCTCTACCGGGAAAATTTTTTCCAGCGCTATACGCTGGGCGAAGTCTTTTTTGAAACCGAATACCGCTGGGTCGGCACCGGCAACCCCTTGCTGGACATGACGCTCAGGCAGATCGTCTCTGAGATGCGTAACTACTACGCCAAATCGCGGGAAAACCTCGCGCTGGCAAAAAAGGGCACACCGGCGGTGGCGCTCAAAGAGGGGCGATATATCCGCCCCGATGTGCTGGGGCTGGCGCTGGATATTCCCCGCCGTGCCATCTGCTGCGAACTGCTGGAGATCAGCACCATTGACCAGGCCAAAGAGACCATCGCCGGCGATCTGGTGCCGAAACTGGCGATCCTGCGCGGGCCGGTGAAAACCCTGCTGGAGGAGGCGCTGCTGCGCATGAACCAGCTCGGTGAATTCCCGCAGACCTTTGAGGCCAACGGCGCGCCCTGGGTTATCCCGCCGCAGCTTATCATCGTGCCGCTGTTCCCGGAGGCGGGCACCGCCACCGCCTCCACCCGCTTCCGCTGGCTCTGCTTCGGCCCCACCTACCAGTACCGGCCGATGCCCTTTGCCGGCATCGTCAACGAGCCGCCGGACTCCCCGGCGCGCGGGCTGCTGCTCTACAGCTACCACGAGGCGGGGCTCAACGAGGCGGCGGTGCCGCAGGAGGTGTTTGTCAAAATGCGCAAGTGGCTGGCGGACAAGCAGCGCGCGTCGGCGCGGCTGGAGCTGCTGCCGCTGCACAGCTACACCCAGTACTGGCAGCAAAACCCGGATGACCTGAAGCGCCTGCTCGGCTACCTGGCAGTGGGCGTGGCCGCTGTGGCGGTGGTGGCGCTGGCGGTGTGGCTGGCCCCGGTGATCGCCGGGTCCGCCGCGGCACTGCTGAGTGAGATGGCGGTCGCGGCCTCGGCCGAGGCGATGATTGCCCAGGGCACCGCCGTCGCCGCTGCGCTCTCCAGTTTCCTGCCACAGATTATGCGTACCGCGCAGTCAGCCATCGGCGCTGCTGCCAGCCTGGGCGGCCTGCAACCGGTATGGGGGGGATAGCCGGGAAACGGGGGAACGGGGGGAAAGGGAAAGAAGGGGAAAAAGCGGGCCGCCACCGGGCCGCCCGCCTTAAGGGGGATTACTCCGCCGCGTGGTTCGCTTCGTGCGCCTGTTGCTCGGCTTTCACCTCTTCCGCGCGTTTGCGCAGGCCGAACCAGCCCAGCGTCAGCAGGAGGATCAGCACCGGAATGGTGGCCACGGTGTAGGTGCCGTTCGGGTAGTCAAACGCCATCAGCACCAGCACGCCCAGCAGGAACGCCAGCGTCAGCCAGGAGGTGAACGGCGCGCCCGGCATCTTGAAGGAGACATCCTTGGCATGGCCCTCTTTCACCGCTTTGCGGAACTTCATCTGGCAGACCACGATAAACGCCCAGGAGCTGAGGATACCCAGCGACGCCACGTTCAGGACGATCTCAAACACCTGCGACGGCACGTAGTAGTTCAGCACCACGCCCACCACATAGACCGCGGCGGTAACCAGGATACCGGCATACGGCACCTGCTGGCTGCTCATGCGGGACATCAGCTTCGGCGCGGAGCCGCCCATCGACAGCGACCGCAGGATGCGCCCGGTGGAGTAGAGGCCGGAGTTCAGGCTGGAGAGCGCCGCGGTGAGCACCACGATGTTCATGATGCTGCCGATGTACGGCACGCCCAGCTTGCTGAAGAAGGTCACGAACGGGCTCTGGCCCGCCTGGTAGGCGTTCCACGGCAGCAGGCAGACCAGCAGCGTGATGGAGCCGACGTAGAACAGGGCGATACGCCAGATCACGCTGTTAATCGCTTTCGGCAGCACTTTTTCCGGCTCTTTGGTTTCACCGGCGGCGGTGCCGACCAGCTCAACCGCGGCAAAGGCGAACACCACGCCCTGTATCAGCACCAGCGCCGGCAGCAGCCCGTGCGGGAACAGCCCGCCGTTATCGGAGATCAGGTGCAGGCCGGTGGCGTTGCCGTCCAGCGGCTTGCCGCTGCCGAGGAACACCACACCGACGATCAGGAACAGCGCAATCGCCGCCACTTTGATCAGGGCGAACCAGAACTCCATCTCGGCGAACCACTTCACGCCAATCATGTTCATGGTGACCACAATCGCCAGCGCGCCGAGGGCAAACACCCACTGCGGCACATCCGCAAACCCGCCCCAGTAGTGCATATAGAGCGCCACGGCGGTGATGTCGACGATGCCGGTCATCGCCCAGTTCAGGAAGTACATCCAGCCGGCGACGTAGGAGGCTTTCTCCCCCAGGAACTCGCGGGCATAAGAGACGAAGCTGCCGCTGGTGGGGCGGTGCAGCACCAGCTCACCCAGCGCGCGCAGGATGAAGAAGGAGAACAGCCCGCACACCGCATAGACCAGCGCCAGCGCCGGGCCGGCCATCTGTAAGCGCGCGCCTGCGCCGAGGAACAGCCCGGTGCCGATAGAGCCGCCGATGGCGATCATCTGAACCTGGCGGTTACCCATTCCTTTGTGATACCCGGCTTCGTGAGAGTCCAGCCAGCGGCGCTTCGCGGCACGGCGCGTACTCTCGGATTTCTTATGTGATTTCATTGATATCCTAATTTCCTGTCTGCCGGCGCGTGCCCCGGCCCCGCCAGGCAACCGTTTGCCGATGGGAGGGGGAACCGCGCCCGTTCTCTAACGCTTAGTTATTAAGGTGATTGGTTATTAAGGTGATTTTTTGTCGCTGATCACGACCTGGTAACACGGCGGTGAATGCTACCTTTTCTGATGAAAGGAGGCAAAAAATCTCATGCAGAAATCGTGATTATTTATGTAACGGCCTGCCGCGGTGTGAAACCGGTCACGGTAAGTTAAAAAAGTGCCGGGCGCACATCGCCTCGCAAATCAGTCACCTTGTGCCATGCTTAAGGGTAAGCATAAAAATTGCCGGGCGGAAAACAGGCCGTGCCGGACCATGACAAAGGAGAGTTAAATGAAAAAGTTAACGATTGCTGCGCTGCTGACCGTGATGACCCTGCCCGCCTTCGCCGAAGACAACGGCGGCTTTAAGGCTGACGAGCCGGCACCGCCGCCGCACAAACAGGACGCCGGTATCCGCGGTTCTGAAGATGCCCGCGGGGCCACCGTCGAGCTGGCCCGCACCATGCGCCAGGACGCCTGGGTGACGCTGGAAGGCCATATCATCAAGAAAACCGGCAAGGATCAGTTCGAGTTCCGCGACAAAACCGGCACCGTAGGGATCACCGTCGGTGCCAACCGCTGGAACGGCGATGAAGTCACCCCAGAGGATCTGGTGATGATCAGCGGCCGCGTGAAGCATGAAGGGAAGCAGACGCATGTGGTGGTAGAGCACCTGCTGAAACAGTAAGCCAGCCAGGTTGATTAACGGGCGCGGGTGTGTAACCCGCGCCCGTCTGCCCGCCAGAACGGCTTACCTGAACACCTTCAGCGCCATCCCTAATCTTCCCACCTGGTGCTTCATCCGCGTCGCCGAGACCGCACTCTCCTGCACCTGCTCGGCGTTCTGCTGGGTGATGCGCTCCAGCTCCTTCACCGCCTTGCCGACCTCCGACAACCCGGTGCCCTGCTCAGCAGTGGCCGCGCTGATGCGCGCGATCAGCGCGGTGACGTTGCTGACCTGGCGCACAATGTCGTCCATCGTCGTCCCGGCGTCATGCACCTGACCGGAGCCGGAGAGCACTTTATTGACGCTGGCGTCGATCAGGCTCTTGATCTCACTGGCGGCGGTGGCGCTGCGCTGCGCCAGCCCGCGCACCTCCCCGGCCACCACGGCAAAGCCCTTGCCCTGCTCACCGGCGCGCGCGGCTTCCACTGCGGCATTCAGCGCCAGGATATTGGTCTGAAACGCGATGCTGTCGATCACGCTGGTAATGGTGCCGATTTTCTTCGAGCTGATGGCGATCTCATCCATCATCCGCACGATCTCCTCCATCGACTCGCCCCCCTTCTCCGCCGCCGAGCTGGCCGCGCTGGAGAGCTGGTTGGCCTCGGCCGCGGTGGCGGTGTTGCTCTGCACCGTCGCCGTCATCTGGTTCATGGTGGCGGAGGTCTGCTCCACGTTGGCGGCGGTCTGGTCAGTGCGGCGGCTCAGCTCCTCATTGCCCTGCGCCAGCACATCACTGGCGCGGCTCACCGTCATCACCTGGTTGCTGACGTCATCCACCAGCCAGCGGAACATCACCCCCAGCTGCCCCACGGCGCGCAACGTCATGCCGATCTCATCCACCCGGTCGAGGTGGTCCACCCGGTAACTCGCCCCGGTCGCCACATCCTTCGCCTGACGGCACACCTGCGCCAGCGGCCGGGCGATCTGCGCATCCAGCCAGGCGGCAGAGAGCGCCAGCAGCAGCGCCATCCCGGCGGTGAAGCCGCCCAGCGCCGGGCCCCCCAGCCCCAGCGCCGACGCCCCGGCCACGCTCAGCGGCAACAGGGCCAGCAGCGGCGCGAAAAGCCTGGCACGCAGCGACATGGTTTTCAGCAGAGAACGCCAGCGGCCGGGGCCGGTCGCCAGCAGCACCCCTTTATGCAGGCGGCGGTTCTTCAGTGTGCCGTCGCGCATCTTCTGGTAGAGCGCCGAGGCGGCTTCCACCTCCTGATCCGTGGGCTTGATGCGCACCGACATATACCCCAGCAATTTACCGTTACGGATCACCGGGTTTACATTGGCGCGCACCCAGTAGTGGTCGCCGTTCTTGCAGCGGTTTTTGACCAGCCCGGTCCACGGCTCGCCCTGTTTGAGGGTGGCCCACATATCCGCAAACGCCTCGGCCGGCATATCGGGGTGGCGCACCAGATTGTGCGGCGCGCCGGTCAGCTCCTCCGCGCTGAATCCGCTGATCTCAATAAAGGCGTCATTGGCATACAGGATGCGGCTGTCGAGATCGGTGGTGGACATGAGCGTCGCATCATCGGGAAAATTAAAGGGTTGCTGGGTAACCGGCTGATTATTGCGCATGGTGAATTCCTGATCTCTATTTCACAGAATGAAGCGGGCGAATTTCCTTAATAAAACAGCTTGGTTTTCGGCAAAGGGCATAAAAACTTTAGGGATAAAAAAGCCGGTTTTTGATAAACCGGTTTATAAAAATAATGTGCGAAAATTTTTTAAATAAACACTTTCTCCTTAAAAATCTGCATTTTCCTATTTATCAATAGGTTATTCCACGCCCTGTCAAAAACCAGATAAATCATTAAATATCATTAATTTAAAATGATCCATGTTTCGCGCGGGCAGAGCTTTCCTGCGCGAATGGCACAACGTTACGGCAAGATAAAAAGCAAGGCAGATGTTGGTATGGCGATAAATGAAACAGCAGGTAGGCCATTATTTTTTCCGGCAGCTTAGACTTTTCCCGAAAAAGATCACGGGCGGGATAATTACCCGCCGGACATTGTTTTTAAATATGCGGATAAAAAGACGGCGTATGAAAAGTCTACGGTTAGAGGCAGAAAGTAAAGGAAATATCGAATAAATTTCCTGCGAAAGTGAGGGAGAGGCAGATTAGTTAACTCCGCCTTCCCTTTGGAGCAAATCCCTGGGTGTGAGGAAGTGGCCAGCCGCTAAGCTCCGCCAACCCCTGCGAGGAAACACCCCCACGTGCGTGGGGAAGAGTTCATCAGGTTCCTGATCTGGCGATCAGACAAAGAAACACCCCCACGTGCGTGGGGAAGAGTGCTGATGCCGTTCCATCTGCCCGAACCGGGCGGAAACACCCCCACGTGCGTGGGGAAGAGTCGAAATCTGTCCAAAAACGACCCGTCGCCCGGGAAACACCCCCACGTGCGTGGGGAAGAGGGGGAGCGCAAAACCCACGCGGGAATAAAGCTGGAAACACCCCCACGTGCGTGGGGAAGAGACCCCAATCATGCAAGGGCGCTATTATTGTGTAGAAACACCCCCACGTGCGTGGGGAAGAGACCAATATTATGTAGTGAATCTATAAAAAAATACATCATCTTGTGTTTCCCCACTTTATTCACGCCATCTATAAATTAATAACCCATAAAATTAACCTTCACTAAAAATAAACAGGAAAATACCCCTCACCTTTCTTTATTTGAAAAAAGGCTATTCATTTCCCCTATCTGAAGATGGTAGTTTTCACACCAGAAAAAAAGCAGCTCGCCTTCTCCCTGCGCCACATTACCCCCCTCTTTTCCAGATTAACTGGAAGTGTTTCACTAATATTTATTACAATAAAAACAACAAGATAAAAACTATTAACAGAGAGAGTTATCCAGAAAAAGAGAACTCCATTTTATTTATGCGACGGATAGATTCATTAAATACATACGGCAAACGGATAAATTGTTGTGTGATCTTATTAACAGAACATCTGATTATTGAATCTAATATTTATAGCCACGTTTTCTGGCGTAAAAATCGTATGCGTCCTCCAAAAAACATTACCTCTGATTTACCCGGCATTCCCTACCGTCAGTGCCCGGCTAAAACCTGGCAGCGACAAGACAACAAGATTGTGCTGGGCCAGGATGTATTTACCCATTGCTTAATTGTCGGGCATATTGCCCGCCGCCTGATCGCCCTGTTTCCCGTTGCACTGCGCCGGGTGTTATTTCCGTCCGGCAGTGCGCTGAGTGCCGCCAGCCATGATGTCGGAAAAGTCTCCCCCACCTTTGCCGAAAAACTGCTGCGCGCCCTGGGTGACTACCTCCCCAATACGCACCCGGCGCTCCGGCATAGTAATCCGTCACTGGAGGCCCAGTGGGGCGGCCATGCCGGTGTCAGCCAGCTGACGTTGGCCGCGCTGCGTGTGCCGCCTTATGTCGCGGAAATCGCCGGGCAGCATCATGGCTTTTCGCCCCCGGTGGCCCATTATCACGCAGCACAGCCGGTGTTTGGCGGAGAAACCTGGCAGGCAGAACGGGCCGCCCTTCTGGCAGCATTGCAACAGGAGATGCAGGAGCCGTGGCCGGCACTGAACCCGGCGCAGGCCAGGGCGCTCGCCGGGCTGACAACCGTGGCGGACTGGATCGGCTCCGGTAAGGCGTTTGACGATCCGGCCCAACCCTGGGAGCCGAAAATCGAACCGGCCCTGGCGGCGGCCGGTTTTATGCCGTTTCACCTGAAGCCCGGCCTGAGCTTTGCGCAGATCTTTGGTTTTGCCCCCCACCCGGCCCAGCAACAACTGGTTGCCGGCCTTGACGGCCCAGGGGTTTATCTGCTGGAAGCCCCGATGGGAATGGGCAAAACAGAAGCAGCCCTGTATGCCGCCTATACCGCCCTTCAGGCCGGATACGCGACAGGCATCTACTTTGCCCTGCCGACACAGCTGACCTCCAACAAGATTTACGAGCGGTTCACCCCCTTTCTGAACGCTATCCTGGCTGAAGAGGGCCCCAACCGGCGGGCGTTGTTACTGCATAGCCAGGCGTGGCTGGCCCACACCGCCCTGGGTGAGGAGGGGGAACCGGGGCAGAGCTGGTTTGATCAAAGCAAGCGCGGCCTGCTGGCCCCGTTTGCCGTGGGGACGCTTGATCAGGCCCTGATGGCGGCCATGCATGTCAAACATGGGTTTGTGCGGGCGTTCGGGCTGGCCGGCAAAGTCGTTATTCTTGATGAAGTCCATACCTATGACGCCTACACCGGCACGATCATGGACGCATTGGTTGCGCTGCTGAAGGCGCTGCACTGCACGGTGATTGTGCTCAGCGCCACCCTCAGCAACGCACGGCGGGCAGCCTTGCTGGGGCAGCCGGTGTGCGGCGACCGTGCTGCGGCACACAGCCGCTCTCCGTCTTCTCTCCCTTATCCGCTTATCAGCGCGCTGTCTGCCAACGGGCTGAATGAGGTGCCGCTGACGCCGCCCCCTTCCCATCGCGTCGCGCTCGCCTGGTGCCGCGAAGCCGAGGCACGGGAGGAGGCGCTGCGACGGGCGAAGGCGGGGCAACAGGTCTTGTGGATTGAAAACAGCGTCGCGGATGCGCAGACCTGCTTTTTGGATCTGGCAGCCCGTGCAGCCGCAGAGGGCGTGGCCTGTGGTTTGCTGCATTCACGCTATACCGCCGCCGACCGGCAGCAGCGGGAGGCGGAATGGGTCACGCTGTTCGGCAAAACCGGCCATACCCGCCGCGGCCTTCAGGGGCGAATCCTGTTCGGCAGCCCGGTACTTGAGCAGTCGCTGGATTGTGATGCTGACTTTTTAATCACCCGGTTCTGCCCGACCGATATGCTGTTACAGCGTTTAGGGCGCTTATGGCGGCACCGGGAGACACCACGCCCGGCAGAGGCCCGTTGCGAGGCCTGGATTATCGCCCCTGACCTGCACGCAGCCTGTGAAAACCCCGCCCTGTTCGGCCGCAGCCGGTCTGTTTACAGCCCTTATGTGCTCTGCCGCAGCCTTGAGGTGTGGTCAGCCCGTACCCACCTCACGCTGCCTGAGGATATCCGCCCGTTGATTGAAGCCACCTATTCCCCCCGGCCGGAGCAGGGGGCGATGCGGAAATGGCTTCACCAGCTGGATCACGGTGTGCGCGGGCAGCGCGGGCGGCTGGCCCTGCAACAACTGGCGCGCCTCTCCCTCTCGTTTGACGGCATCACCCTGCCGGAACACAAAGCCGCAACCCGCTACAGCGAAACCGAAAGCGCGGATCTGCTGCTCTTGCGCCAGATCCGTTTTCTGCCGGGGCAGCACGCCACGCAGCTCACCCTGCTGGATGGCCGGGTGCTGCACCTTCCCCACCGGCGTTCTGCACTTAATCCGCCGGAATGGCGCGCCCTGGCCGCAACGCTGGCGCAACAGGTCGTCCGGGTGCCGGCACATCAGGCCCCCGCTGCCCTGCCCCGTCGCCTGCTGGCGGAGGCCGGTTTCCATCACTGTTTCTCTCTGGGCGATCCCGCTCAGGATGAGGCGCTGCTGCGGGTCGCGCGGGTCAACCCGGACGGCAGTATGCAGGGCTGGCAGTGCGACAGCCTGAATGAGCGTTACCGGCTGGATTACTCCCTCCCTCTTGGCTTTCGTGCCAGAGAATATAAGGAAATGTCATGAGCTCTTTTAACCTGATTGACCACCCCTGGCTGCCCGTGGCGGACGGGCCGGACATCTCGCTGCGTGAGCTGTTCAGCACCCCCGGCTACCGGATGTTGGGCGGCACGCCGCCGCAAAAAATCGCATTGATGAAATGTTTGCAGGCCATCGCCCAGGCCGCGGCCACACCGGAAAGCGAGGCGCAATGGCAGGCGGGCGGCTGGCAGGCGATGCAGGCGCAGTGCCTCGTCTATCTGGAGCGCTGGCATGACCGTTTTGACCTCTATGGCGAACGGCCTTTTTTGCAGATGCCCGCCATCAGCGCCGCCAAAATCCGGCCGTATGGCGCGGTTATCCCTGAGATCGCAACCGGCAACACCTCTGTGCTCAGCCAGTGGCAGGTGGAAAAACCGTTGAGTGACGCCCAGAAAGCGCTGCTGCTGCTCACCCAGATGGGCGGCGCGCTCGGCGGGAAAAAAGCCGATAACAGCGTGGTGCTGACGCCCGGTTACCCGGGGAAAACCAAAGAGAACGGCAATATCTCCAGCGGCGGCCCCGGCCCGGCAGTCGCTTCTCGCGGCCTGCTGCACAGCCTGGTGCTGGGTGAGCATTTGCTGCAAACCCTGTGGCTGAACCTGTTTACGCCCTCTGCCGTGCAGGCAATGTTTCCCGGCGGCATCGGCACCCCACCCTGGGAGCAGATGCCGGCAGGGGAAGATTGCCTGGTGGCGCAACAGCTGAAACAGACCCTGATGGGCCGCCTGGTGCCGCTTAACCGTTTCTGCCTGCTGACAGAGACAGGGTTGCACTATTCGGAAGGGATCCTCCACGCCAACTATGCCGACGGCGTCTGGGATCCTACCGTGGCGGTCGATAACCAGGGCAAAAAGCCCCGCGCGATCTGGGCCGATCCGGAGAGGCGCCCGTGGCGGCAGCTCACCGCCCTGCTCAGCTTTATGGGCCAGGCCCGGCGCGTCACCTGCCTGCAACTTCAGGTGGCCGTGCCGCGCGCCCTGTGCCACACCACAACGTTTGCCATCTGGAGCGGTGGGTTGCGCGTCAGCAGCAATGCCGGGGAGCAGTATCCTACCGGCGGTGATGACATCGTTGACTCACTGGTCTGGCTGAACAGTGCCTGGATCGGTGAGCAGTGGTTTGAGCAGTTACAGGCGGCATTCCACCAGCTGGAACGCCTGGAAAAAACGTTGTATGCCGCCTGTTGCGGTTATTTCAGAACGCTGAATGTAGAGGGCAACGCGTTGGCCGCTCAGGCCACCCACCGCTTCTGGCAACAGGCTGAAGCCCTGTTTACCGCGCTGGTCGAGGCCTGCGGCAGCCCCGGCGGAACCGCCCTGCTTCCGCTTTACCGCCGGCTGTCCGGCCATATCCAGCAGATTTATAACCAATTTTGCCCGGCTGAAAGCGCCCGGCAGCTGGACGCCTGGGCAAAATGCCGCCCGCGTCTCTTCCTTCAACCTAAGGAGGTTTTATGACACCCGCCGGTAGCCCTACCCGACCGGACAAAGCCGGTCAGTTTGTCAGCGGCATTTTTACCTATTGCACCACCAACAAAGGGTTAGCCGCGCGCCTGCGCCGGGCTGACAACCCGGACACCGAAACACAGAGCTGGGAGGTGCTGGCCGCCTGGCGCATCAATCTTGAGTGGGAAGATGAACGGCTGCCCTATGCCACGGTTGCCGCTGCCATTGCCCGCAGTAAACAGGCCCATAACGGCAGCCTCTCCCTCGGCCGGGCGCTGGCCGCCTGCTATGACAACAACCCGGAAAACGCCCAGGGCAAAGCCAGGCTGCGCCGCCTGCTGGCCTGCCACACCACGCCGGAGTTGTGCCGCATCCTGCGCCCGCTGCTGCGGCTGATTGAGAATAAGGTCTCCGCCGTGCTGGATTACCACCGCCTGTTAAACCAGTTGCTGCGTTTTCAGGGCAATCCCCAACGGATTAAAGCGCAATGGGCCGGTGAATTTTACGGCGCACTGGATGAAGAGGCGGCAGGGAATGACTGATTTATATCTCAGTGAGCTTACGCTCGACCGCCGGGCCATGCAGGGCCTGCGCATCACCGATGCCTATTCACTGCACCGCGTGGTCTACAGCCTTTTTCATGACTGGCGCAGCGATGCCGAAAAGTTCACCAGTCTCCCCAGCGGCATTGTGTTTGCTGACCGGGGCGGCGATCTGCGTGGCCGCCATGTGCTGATGCTTTCAGACCGCCCGCCGCTGGCGACGGACATTGACGGCTACGGCCATGTCAACAGCAAGCCCCTGCCGGACAGCTTCTTTAACCACACGCGCTACCGCTTTCAGCTGATCGTCAACCCGACCCGCCGGGACGCCCGGAGCCATAAGCTGATCCCGGTCAGGGGGCGTGAGGCAATAGCGGACTGGTTCTGCCGTCGCGCGCCGCAAAACTGGGGGTTTACCGTCGCCCCCGCGTCACTGCAAATCAGCCGGGTTGAAGTGCAGTGTTTCAACGATAAGGCCCGGCGGCCGGTCACGCTGGCGCAGGCCCACCTGAATGGCCTGTTGCAGGTCACCGATCCCGTGCGTTTCCGTCACAGCGTTGCGGCCGGCATTGGCCGCGGGCGCGCCTTCGGCTGCGGCCTGCTGCAACTGGCTCCCTTTACTGATGCGCTTTTTGATAAATAAGGAACAGCAATGAACACGTCATATAAGAACTTACGTATTGAATATCACATCCTGCAATCCTTCCCGGTCAGTTGCCTGAACCGGGATGACGTCGGTGCGCCCAAAAGTGCCCTGGTGGGCGGCACCAGCCGGGCGCGCGTCAGCTCGCAGTGCTGGAAACGCCAGGTGCGCCTGACCCTGAAAGCGCTTGGGGTGACGCTGGGCGTGCGCACCAAAAAAGTGGCCCCGCTGATTGCAGAGGCGTGCCGCGGGCTGGGTGCCCCTGAAGAGGCTGCACAGGCATGCGCATCGGCGCTGGCTGCCGCATTCAGTGATGACACCCTGCTGTTTATCAGCCGCCATGAGGCGCAGGCGCTGGCGGAGTATGCCCGGCAGATTGAATTCGATGCCGGGAAAATTAACAGCAAAGAGCTGGCAAAATTATTGAAAAAAGTGGTCAACCCGGCGCTGGACGCGCTGGACATTGCGCTGTTCGGCCGGATGGTGGCCAAAGCCACGGAGCTGAATGTCGAGGCGGCCGCCTCGTTTTCCCACGCCATTTCCACTCACCGTGTCAGCAACGAAGTGGAATTCTTTACCGCGATGGATGATGCCCACCCCGACGCCATCTCCGCCCATATGGGCAGCCTGGAGTTTAATGCCGCGACTTACTACCGCTACATCAGCCTGGATCTGGGCCAGCTGGCGCAGACCCTCAGCCCGGAGGATCTGCCTGACGCCGTGGCGGCGTTTACCCAGGCGCTGTTTCTGGCCGTGCCGTCGGCACGGCAGGCGACCATGTCCGGTGCCAGCCCGTGGGACTTTGCACGGGTGCTGGTGCGGCGCGGCCAGCGGCTGCAAATGCCGTGCGAGACCGCCGTCAAAGCCCGTGACGGGGGTTACCTCGCGCCCAGCATTGAGGCGCTGACAACCTGGCTGGATAAACAGGAAGCGCTGCACGGCTCCCTGTTCGGCAAAGTGGCGGCTTATGAGTATGGCAAACGGGCCGATTTTTCTATTGACGATCTGGTCAATGCCCTGAAACAGCAAGTGGGGTAACCCTTATGCACGCACCTTATATGCTGCTGTGGCTGGAGGCACCCCTTCAGTCCTGGGGTTGCGACTCTAAATTCGGCCGCCGTGATTCCCTGCCTTTTCCAAGTAAGTCCGGCGTATTGGGGCTGATCTGTTGCGCCCTGGGCGCAGGGGGGGAACAACAGGCGCTGCTGGCTGAGCTGTCAACAGGTGATATGCAGGTGGTGGCATACGGCCCGGCGGCCCCCGGCGACCGGCCGCCGCTATTGCGGGATTTCCAGATGGTCGGCAGCGGTTATGACGATCGCGATCGCTGGCAAACACTGTTGATCCCAAAAACCTGCGAAGGCAAAAAACCCGCCATGGGCGGCGGCCCCAAACTGACCCACCGCTACTACGTGCAGGACATGGCCTTTGCCGTACTGCTGCAACTGCCCGCCGATCAGGCCGCGCGGATCGCCCACTATCTGCACGCCCCGGTGTGGGATCTCTACCTCGGCCGCAAATGTTGTGTTCCTACGGAGTTTATCTACCAGGGCACCTTTGCGCAGGCGGAAGAGGCAGAGGCACGGGCCGCCGGGCTGGCCGCCGCCAAATCACGCCGGTTCAGCTTCCGGGTGCTGGAGGGCGAACACGAAGGCGACCTGATGACCCTGAACGATGTCCCGCTGCAATTTGGTGAGCACAAGCGTTACCGCGATCGCCGGGTCACCCTCCAGACGTGGCAGGCACCGTGATGGCGCAGGGAACCCGGCTGTTTGTCGGCATTACCCGCGATACGCTGCCACAGGTGAAGGATAAGTATCCCTTTGTCTATCTGGAGCGGGGCCGGCTGGAGATAGATGACAGCAGCGTAAAGTGGCGGGATGCAGACGGCAATGTTGTCCCCCTGCCGGTGGCCACGCTGAATACGCTGCTGTTGGGGCCGGGCACGACAGTGACCCATGAGGCGATCAAAACGGCGGCCGCTGCCAACTGTGCCGTCTGCTGGGTGGGGGAAGACAGCCTGCTGTTTTATGCGGCCGGTTTTTTGCCGACGGCAGATACCCGCAACCTCAAACAGCAGATGCGCCTCGCTTCAGAGCCAGGTTCAGCCCTGGCCGTGGCACGGAAAATGTTCGCCTTGCGTTTTCCAGAAGTGGATCTGACCGGGAAAACCCTGCAGGAGATGATGGGCATGGAGGGCAGCCGGGTGCGGGCGCTTTATCAGCAGAAAGCGGAACAGTATCAGGTTGGCTGGCGCGGGCGCCACTTTATCCCTGGGAAGTTTACGCTCAGCGATATGACCAACCAGATCCTGACGGCGTGTAACGCTGCACTGTATGGCATTCTCTGCTCTGCTATTCATGCAATGGGCTATTCACCGCATATCGGGTTTATTCATTCGGGCAGTCCCCTGCCCTTTGTTTATGACATGGCCGATCTCTATAAAGCGCCTCTCTGTATCGATCTGGCCTTTTCACTGACGCGTGAGATGGCCGGGTTTTACGACAAACATAAAGTCTCCGCCGCCTTCCGCCAGCGGGTGATTAGTTTGGATCTGCTGGCACAGGTAGCAATGGACTTAACCACACTGATGGAGGGAAAACGTGCTGGTCGTCGTCGCCAATGATCTGCCGCCGGCGGTACGCGGGCGCATGAAACTTTGGTTCGTTGAACCGAAACCTCATGTTTTTGTTTCCGGTTTAAAAGACGCGGTCGCGATAAAGGTAACGGAGTATTTGATTCGTCATTGCCCGGCAGATGCAGGCGTCATCATTTTCCGCTCTCTTCTTGTGCCGCCCGGTTATGTTATCCGGGTGATCGGCACACCTAAAAAAGAGCACACGGAGCTCTCAGGCCTGCAACTGGTGTTTGAGTCTTTTCTCCCCTAATCCCTGCCCCACACTGTGGGGCAGTTTCTTTTTTTATCTCTCAGAATAAATGGCCTCCTACGCAGGCGGGAAGAGTGACCGACGTCTTAGAAGGCCGTTTCCTTCCGAGAAACACCCCACGTACGTGGGGAAGAGATCATCTTGCCTTTAGTGCTTACTGCCACCTTGGACACACCCCTACACACGTGGGGAAAAGACCTGGGCCGCAGCAATCTCTAAGGAGAGCTAGGAAACACCCCCACGCACGTGGGGAAGAGTCCAAGGCTTTAGGCTTGGCATTCGATAAGGCAGAAACACCCCCACGCACGTGGGGAAGAGGGGCGCTGCCTTTTGCAGCCGGCACTTTCCCTGGAAACACCCCCACGCACGTGGGGAAGAGTCAATGCAGGAGCTGCGCGCCCTGGTCGAGGCAGAAACACCCCCACGCACGTGGGGAAGAGCTGGCTGGAGTGACAGAACCCACACCAGAGCGGGAAACACCCCCACGCACGTGGGGAAGAGCGACCTGAGTTTCTGTCCAGTCAGCAATCTGGGGAAACACCCCCACGCACGTGGGGAAGAGCCCGTTTGACAGCACGGACAGTGGAACGCCTGAGAAACACCCCCACGCACGTGGGGAAGAGACCCGGCGAGCACGCCCACGAACGCGGACACAAGAAACACCCCCACGCACGTGGGGAAGAGAGATCTGCACAGGACAGATTAGCGGCGCGCAGGGAAACACCCCCACGCACGTGGGGAAGAGCGAGTGGACGCTATACAAGGCATCTATCAACAAGAAACACCCCCACGCACGTGGGGAAGAGCTCATGACGGGTCAACAGGTCGTGAATCGCTGGGAAACACCCCCACGCACGTGGGGAAGAGCTTTGGCGGCCGCCTCGCGCACTTTGTCATACAGAAACACCCCCACGCACGTGGGGAAGAGCATGGTCAACTATCAGGACTTGTCCGAGGTGTGGAAACACCCCCACGCACGTGGGGAAGAGTTCCCACGCGTCCTTGAACGTATCCTGCGCCAGGAAACACCCCCACGCACGTGGGGAAGAGACCACTATCCTATGGTGAAACTGCCGCTGACCGCAATATGTTGTGGTCAGCGGCGTTCAGGTGCTGCTGAAGATACGCCGATACCCAGATAAAATAAAGGGGCACTCTGTGGCGGCAGGCACTTAACCTCGCCTTACTTCTTCTCTTTATGCGGCAGCACTTCGTTGATCAGCTGGCGGGCGGTGTCGGCGATCACCTGCCCGGCCCCGCGGTCGCCTTTGACCAGCGCGGAGGTGAAGCCTTTGACCTGCTCCAGCGTCAGGTGCGGCGGGAACGGCGCGATTTCCGGGTCGGTTTTCACTTCCAGCACCACCGGGCGGTCGGCGCTGAGCGCCTCGGCCCAGGCGGCCTGTAAGGAGTCCGGCTCATCCACGAAGATCCCGCGCAACCCCAGCAGGTTGGCAAACTGGGCGTAGGGCACGTCCGGCAGCGCCTGGCTGGCCGGGTAGCGCGGGTTGCCCTCCATCACCCGCTGCTCCCAGGTGACTTCGTTCAAATCCTCATTATTGAACACGCAGATGATCAGCCGCGGGTCGTCCCAGCGCCGCCAGTATTTCTGGATGGTGATTAACTCAGCCATGTTGTTCATCTGCATCGCGCCATCCCCCACCAGCGCCACCACCGGGCGATCGGGGTGGGCGAACTTGGCGGCGATGGCGTACGGCACCGCCGCCCCCATCGACGCCAGCCCGCCGGAGAGCGAGGCGCGCTGCCCCGCCTTGGCCTGGTAGTCGCGTGCAAACCAGTTGGCGCAGGAGCCGGAGTCGGAGGTGACGATCGCGTTGTTCGGCAGCAGCGGCGACATCTCCCACACCACGCGCTGCGGGTTCACCGGTTTGGCCTCCGCCATCGCCCGGTCGCGCAGCGTCTCGCGCCAGCTCTCCATCTGTTTGGTGATGTTCTCCTGCCAGCGCCGGTCGTCGTTGTACTTGAGCAGCGGCAGCAGCGCGCGCAGGGTAGCGGCGGCGTCGCCGTGCAGGTTGATGTCCACCGGGTAGCGCAGCCCCAGCATCCCCGGGTCGATGTCGATCTGTACCGCCCGCGCCTGCCCATCTTTCGGCAGGAACTCCGCCCACGGGAAACCGGTGCCGATCATCAGCAGCGTGTCGCAGCCGGACATCATATCCGACGAGGGTTTGGTGCCGAGCATCCCAATCGCGCCGGTGACGAACGGCAGGTCGTCCGGCAGCACATCTTTGCCGAGCAGCGCTTTCGCCACGCCTGCGCCCAGCGTCTCCGCCACGTGGATCACCTCCGCCTCTGCGCCGCGCGCCCCGGCCCCGATCAGGATGGCGATTTTTTTACCGTGGTTCAGCAGATCGGCCGCCTGTTGCAGGTCAGCCTCCTGCGGCACCATCACCGGGCGGCGGTAACCGGCGCCGGAGCGGGTAAAGCCGTGCGCCTGTTTTGGCTCTTCCCAG
Source organism: Chimaeribacter coloradensis (assembly GCF_002858715.1). Taxonomy (GTDB): domain Bacteria; phylum Pseudomonadota; class Gammaproteobacteria; order Enterobacterales; family Enterobacteriaceae; genus Chimaeribacter; species Chimaeribacter coloradensis. Next base: position 118,120 of record NZ_PJZH01000007.1, read on the forward strand.
GGCTCATCCTGCACATCTTTCGGCAGCACCAGCACGGTGACGCCGTTATTGGCGATGGCGATGCGCACCCCGCGGTCAACCAGATGGCGCACCTGCGCCGGGGCCGCCGCCTCCTGCACGAAGTCCGCCACGTCCATAAAGACGCGGTCGAGGTTCAGCTCCTGCTGATAGTGCGCGCCGCGCGCGGTACTCTCCGCCTGCCCGACAATCGCCAGCACCGGCGCGTGGTCCTGTTTCGCATCATAGAGGCCGGTGATCATATGGGTGGCACCCGGCCCGCCGGTGGAGAGGCAGACGCCCAGCTCGCCGGTGAACTTGGCGTGCGCGGTGGCCATAAAGGCCGCCATCTCCTCGTGCCGCACCTGGATAAAGTCGATCCCTTCGCCCTTTTTCCCTGCCCGCTGCAACGCGCCCAGCACGCCGTTGATGCCGTCACCGGGGTAACCATAAATACGCGTCACCCCCCATGCTTTCAGGCGTTCCACAAAAAAGTCGCTTGTCATCTTCGCCATCGCCGTTTCTCCTGTTATGGCGTATTTACGCGGGCCGCAGCCCGTCAGCCTGCATTAACCATAGTTTATTTAGCGGCAGGTGCCGTTGAGACAGGAAGGAACGCGCATGGCTTCCCCCTTTGTCCACGTTGTAAACAGGTGCAACGTACTGCATCCGGCTTGTTTAATTTTTCTCCTCTCGTAAAATAAGACTGAAATTAAGACCATTTTAAGGAGCGAAAAATGGGTGCAACCGCCATTTTTGCCAGCCATGTTGCGTCAATTACCGAGCTGAAGAAAAACCCCACAGCGACCGTCGCCTCTGCCGAGGGGGAGCCGGTAGCGATCATGAACCACAGTAAAACCGCCTTTTACTGCGTACCTGCCCCGCTGTTTGAAATGATGATGGACATTATTGATGAACGGGAATTAGCCAAACGCGTGCGCGACCGGCTCCATGAAGACGAGGTTGAGGTCAGCTGGGAGGATCTCTGAGTGCAGCAGCCTAAAAAGGAATTCAGGACACGGCTTACCTTCAAAAAGAGCGCGAAAAAGGAGTGGGATAATCTGGGCAGCACTCTCCGTGAAAAGTTTAAAAAGTTGCTGCGTAAGCGGGCAGCTTCCCGGGAAGCCCTGACCCCCAAAAAGCATCAGCTTTCCGGCGTGGATCGCTGCTACAAAATCAAACTCAAACAAGATGGTTACCGTTTGGTTTATCAGGTTACTGAAAATAAGGCGGGTGATATTACCGTCACCGTGACCGTTATTACTGTCGATCGGCGCGAAGATGTGTACGAAGGGCTGAAAGCCAAACTGGGAAGCCTGGATGCACTGTTTGAGTCGCCGTTGTTCGCCACACAGGAGGAAGAGGATGAGTAACGCTGGCCGGCATGCCATTTTACGTATCGCGCGCCCGGTGACGGAGCTGGCGGCGCGCAGTGCGCTTTACCAGGCCGGGCTGGGGCTGGAGAAACTGGGAGAGTTCATTGATCACCAGGGGTTCAGCGGCGTGATGCTCGGTTACCCCGGCGCGGCCTGGCATCTGGAGTTTACCCACTGTCCGGCGCACCCGGTCAGCCCGGCCGCCACGGCCGAGGATCTGCTGGTGCTCTACCTGCCTGATGAGGCGGAATGGGCCGCCCGTTGCCGGGCGATGGCGCAGGCCGGTTTCCGGCAGACTGCCGCCTTCAACCCCTACTGGGACAACGCCGGCCGCACCTTCCTCGACCCGGACGGCTACCGCACGGTGCTTCAGCGGCAACAGTGCCCGGTGGCGTAAACGCGTTGCCGTGTGGCTCCGTTAGCCTCCCGGTTTCCCTTTTCCCCTGCAGCGGCCATACTTTCTGCCGGAGACGTTTTTCAATCAATGGGATAGCAGAATGCAGAGTCTTGATCTCACGGTGGTGCAGCAGGCGGCGCGCTGGATCACCACGCAACCGGTGTGGCTGTGTACGGTGCTCTCGACCTTTGGCTCCTCGCCGCGTTCGCCGGGCGCGCTGATGGCGGCCACCGCCGACGGGCACTACAGTGGCTCGCTGTCGGGCGGCTGTGTGGAAGAAGATTTCATCGTCCGGCTGCGGGCCGGGGCGTTCCGGCAGGCGAGCCAGGTGGTGCGCTACGGCGACGGCGGCCTGGCACCCAACCGCGCGCTGCCGTGCGGCGGCGTGCTGGACATCCTCATTGAGTACCTGCCCTGCAACGACGCAGGCGCGGACTACCTGGCCCGGCTCGGGCAGGCGCTGGCCGGCCACGGCGCGCTGGTGAAACAGCTGACGCTGCCCGCAGCCTGCCATGCGCTCACGCCGGACAGCGGCCCCGGGGCCACCCGCGTGGCGCGTGACGGCAACCACCTGACGTTGCACATCGCCGCCGCGCCGCGGCTGGTGATTGCCGGGCTGTCGCCGGTGGCGGTCTACTGCGCCGGGTTTGCGGTGGCGCTGGGCTTTGAGACGGTGGTCTGCGAGCACCGGCCGGAGGAGCTGGAAAACCTGCGGCCGCAACTGGCCGAGGGGGTGATCGTCGAGCCGCAGTTCCCGGCGAAATTTATTGAGCAACAGGGCTGCCACGCCCACACCGCAGTGGTGGCGCTGACGCACGACCCACGCATCGATGATCTGGCGCTGATGGAGGCGGTGCAGACGCAGGCGTTCTACATCGGCGCGATGGGGTCGATGAAAAACAGCCAACGGCGGCGTGAACGGTTACAACGGATCGGCGGGTTGACGGAGGCGGAGCTGGCGCGGGTGCATGCGCCGATTGGGCTGGACCTCGGCAGCAAAACCCCGGCGGAGATTGCGCTGGCAGTGATGGCCGATGTGGTGGCGCATAAAAACCGCCGCCCGGTGGCCTGACGGCAGTGCCGCACCGGGTAGCACGGTGTGGAATGCCGCGTGCCGGAACGGCATGGCGATAGCGAAAGCGCCGTGCCGGAACGGCGTAACAGCAGCGAAAGCGCCATGCCGGAACGGCAGTAAACGCGGCGCGCCATAAGGGCGCGCCGCGGAGGGCCGTCAGATCAGCTTATCAAGGGTGATCGGCAGCTCGCGGATGCGTTTGCCGGTGGCGTGGTAGACGGCATTGCTCACCGCCGCCGCCACGCCGACAATCCCCACTTCACCCACGGTTTTCCCGCCCAGCGTGCTGGCCTGATAATCCGGCTCGCCGACGTTGATCACCTGAATCTCCGGGATGTCGGCGTTGACCGCCATCAGGTAGTCCGCCAGGTTGGCGTTGAGGATGCGCCCGTCACGCGCGTCGATCATCCCCTCCTCCAGCAGCGCCTGCCCGATGCCCATCACGATGCCGCCAATCCACTGGCTTTTGCCCAGCGTCGGGTTGTAAAGCCGCCCGCAGTCGAAGGCGCTCACCACCCGCTTGACGCGCACGGTGCCGAAATCCTCATCCACCGCCACTTCGACAAAGTGCGCGCACCAGCTGTGCGCCCCTTTGGTGCTCTCCATCATGCTGGCGCTCTGATCGGCGGTATCGCGGTCTTTTTCACCGGCATCCGGTTTGAAGGTGTCCTGATGCACCACCAGCTGATCGCGATCCGCCAGTTTCAGCAGCTCGGCGAAGGCGATGCTGTGCCCATTGGCGCGGACGTCCCCCCCGGCGAGGATCGCCGTGTCACGCGGCACGCCATACAGCGGCGAATCCGGCTCCGTCACCGCCAGCTCCAGCAGCATCTCCCGCGCTGCGCCTGCGGTTTTATGCACCGCGGCGGTCAGCAGGTTGGCGAGCTGCGAACCGCCCGCCACCGGCGCGCGCGGCAGCGCAGTGTCACCCAGCTTCACGCTGATGTCAGACGACGGCACACCCAGCACCTCAGCCGCCGTCTGCGCCAGGATGGTGTAAGTGCCGGTGCCGATGTCCGCGCCGCTGCTCTGCACCTCAATCCGCCCCTGGCGGTCGATGATGATTTTCGCCTCGCCCGGCGTGGTGTGCACCGGGTAGGTACCGGAGGCCATGCCCCAGCCGATCAGCTCCCGGCCGTTGCGCATTGAGCGCGGCTCCGGGTTGCGCTGCGACCAGCCAAAGGCGTCGGCAGCGGCGTGGTAAGCCTCGCGCAGGCGGCGGCTGGTCCACGGCACCCCTTCCGACTGATCCCGATCGGCCCAGTTGCGCAGCCGCAGTTCCAGCGGGTCGAGTGTCAGCGCGTCGGCCAGCTCATCCATCGCCACTTCCAGCGCATAGGCGCTGGGGTTCTGGCCGGGCGCGCGCATCCAGCCGGGGTTCACGGTGTTCACCCGTACCAGCCGGTGGCGGGAGAAGAAGTGTTCCGTGGCGTACATCAGCGGCGTCACCGAGTTGCACGGCTCCTGGTGCGTGTCTTCGATCGCCGTCTCGTTCCAGCTGTCATGCACCATCGACAGCAGCCGCCCTTCGGCGGTCGCGCCGAGTGACAACGCCTGCCGGGTGCGCGGCCGCCCGCCGTAGCCGGTAAAGGTCTGCGGCCGGGTCAGCACCACTTTCACCGCCCGGCCCAGGGCGCGCGTGGCGAGGCAGGCCAGCGCCACATGGCCGTGCGGCGCGCCTTTGGAGCCGAAGCCGCCGCCGACGTAGGGTGAGATCACCCGTACCTGGTCGATCGCCAGCCCAAACCACTCGGCGATGTTGTTGCGCGCGCCGCCGACCCACTGGCTCGGCTCCCAGACGGTGAGCAGGTCATCCTGCCACTGGGCGATGCAGCCGTGCAGCTCAATCGGCGAGTTGTACTCGCGCGGCGTGGTGTAGACGCCGTGTACCCGCACCGGCGCGTCGGCCATCGCGCGGTGGGCGTCGCCCCACTCCACGTCGAGATCCTCCACCGGCTCCGGCTGCGCCTGCGGGTCATCCGGGTTGATCAGCGCCGGTTCGGGCGCGTAAGCCACCTTCACCCGCGTGGCCCCTTCGGTGGCCTGCTCCAGCGTTTCCGCCACCACCAGCGCGATGTGCTGGCCGTTCCAGCGCACTTCATCGCTCTGCAACGGCACGTAGGTCGCCGCCGCCGAGCCGCCGCCGCTGAACGGGGTGCCGGGGTTGAGTTTCAGCCCGTCAAGGTGGGTGTAGACCGCCACCACACCGGGGCACTGTTTCGCCTCCTCTGTCTCAATCGAGGTGATGCGGCCATGCGGCACGGTGGCGTTGACCACCACACCGTAGAGCAGGTCGTCCGGTTTGAATTCGGCGGCGTAGCGCGCCTCCCCCTTCACTTTCAGCCGCCCTTCCAGGCGTTCACGCCCCTCGCCCAGCGCCTGCAATGGCGGTTCGGCGGTGACCGGCGTGGCAAACGGCGGGGTCAGGGTTTCACTGGCGGCGGCCTGCGGCGGGCGCTGCGTCTGTTCTGTTGGCGTGGTCATGCGAGGCCTCCGGCAATCATCAGGGCGCGGGCAATCACGCGCGGAAGAAGGGTGAGCTTGTAGCCGTTGTGCTGGTGGGCCACCGCCCCCTGGGTGATGGTCTCTGCCGCCTGCCGCAGCACCGCTTCGTCAAACGGCTGACCGCGCAGCGCCTGCTCCACCTCGCGGGCGCGCCACGGCACGGTAGCCACGCCGCCCACGGCGATCTGCACCTCAGCGATGGTGTTGTCTTTCGCCAGTTCCAGCCCTACGGCGGCGCTGGCGGCGGCGAACTCATAGGAGGCGCGGTCGCGCACTTTGAGGTAGTGGGAGCGCTTAAGCGCCGCGGTCACCGGGATCTCAATGGCAGTGATCAGCTCACCGGGGGCGAGGTCGTGCTCGAGATCGGGCCGGTCGCCGGGCTGCCAGAAGAAGGTGGCGATGGGGGTCTGGCGGCTGCTGCCGTCCGGCGCGCGCAGGTGCAGCACCGCGTCGAACGCCGTCAGCGCCACAGCCAGGTCACCGGGATAGGTGGCGATGCAGTGCGCGCTGGTGCCGAGCACCGCATGGTTGCGGTTCAGGCCGTCCAGCGCCGCACAGCCGGAGCCGGGGTTACGTTTGTTGCAGGCGTCATAGCCCTGCGGGTCGCGGAAGTAGCTGCAGCGGGTGCGCTGCAACAGGTTGCCGCCCAGCGTCGCCATATTGCGTAACTGCGCCGAGGCGGCCAGCGCCAGGCTGTCGGCTACTGCCGGGGCGGTGGCGCGGATCTGCGGGTGGTCAGCCACCCGGCTCATCTTCGCCAGGCTGCCGAGCAGGATGCGTTCGCCGGTGACGTGGATGGCGTCCAGCCCCGGCAGGTGGGTGATGTCTACCAGCCGCTCCGGCCGCTCGACTTCGCACTTCATCAGGTCGAGCTGGGTGGTACCGCCCGCCAGAAAACGGCTGCCCGCCCCGGCGGCCTGCTGCTGGGCGTCGGCTAGATCGGTGGCGCGCTGGTAATCAAAGGCTTTCATGGGCGGCCCCCTGGAGCTGGTCGGCGGCTTCGCGCACCGCAGCGACGATATGGGTGTAAGCCCCGCAGCGGCAGAGGTTGCCGCTCATGTATTCGCGGATTTCATCGTCCGACCCGGCATGCCCCTCGCGGATGCAGGCCACGGCGGACATAATCTGCCCCGGCGTGCAGTAGCCGCACTGGAAGGCATCATGCGCCAGAAATGCCTGCTGAACCGCATGCAGGGTGCCGTCCGGGGCGGCCAGCCCCTCGATGGTGGTGATCTCGGCCCCGTCGGCCTGGGCGGCCAGGGTCAGGCAGCTGAGCACCCGCTCGCCGTTCACATGCACGGTGCAGGCACCGCACTGCCCCTGATCGCAGCCCTTCTTGGCACCGGTGAGATCGGTGTGTTCGCGCAGGGCGTCGAGCAGGGTCACGCGGGAGTCCAGCGTCAGCGGCGTCTCCTGCCCGTTAATCCTGAGGCGTAAGGTCTGTTGCTGTGCCATGGTGTCCTCCTGAAAAAAGGCGGCAGAGGCGGTCTGCCGTATGGGAAATAGCCCATTAAGTATTGCGGCTATTCGCCAGAGAGCCAGCCCGATGCGGCAGGTTGCGGATTTTCCGCACAATTCCCTCCCGGCAGGAAAACGGCAGGCGCACTATACTCAAGGCTTTACCCCCCTGACCAAGGAGCCGGAGATGGCACAACCCGACCAGAGCAAACGCCGCCACTACACCCTTTACCTTGCCGATAACCATATCCTGGCGCGCAACAGCGACCAGCACCTGATCGACCTCGGCCCGGTGGAGCAGCGCGACGGCGGCTACCACTACGTGCTGGATGGCGACAACAGCCAGGGCGACGCCCTGCCCAACGCCAATGCAGTGCTGGAGGACGTGGAGCGCAACCTGACTTTCCTGTTCCTCGACGGCCAGTTTACCAGCCTGCCGGACCTCAGTGAGGAGTATGGCGAGGCCGTGGAGACCGCCCCGGCGCGGGAGATCGCGCTGGACGAGCTGGCCACCGGGCTGGACCCGGCCTGATCCCCCGCCCTTACATTCCCTTACAGTTACCCGGTGGTTTTTTCGCCCGCGCTGCGTTTTATTTAACAGCTATTTAACAGACACCCGGCCCCGCGCCGGGTCTCCGCACGCTGACACAAGGCTTTATGACCGCACCGCGCAAACATTTCCTGCTCAATTTCCTCTTTGCCCTTGCCCTGTTTTCGCTGGTGAACCTGACCCTGTTCAGCCACCGCCCCCACCCGCTGCTGCATGCGCTGGTCGCCGCGCTGTTTTTTGCCGCGCTGGTGGCGCTGGTGACCAGCGGCCGGGGCGCGCGGCTCTGGCAGCGGCTGAGGAAAACCGTGCGCCGTTAGTTCATCCTGAACTGTGTTTGCGCCTCAAGAAAATCGAGGCGCGCCGGGGCCGGTTCCGCGATCGCCTCACTGCCGTTGTTGCCGATTTGCCATATCCCCTGCCCCTGCGGGCGGTAAGGCGGCCAGGCGGCATAGCCGCTGGGGTTCGGCGCGCCGCTGCGCGCAAAGGCGAGCCAGCGTGCCATCAGCTCCCGCGACAGCGCCTGGGAGGCGGCGTCCGGCGTCATCTCCGTGTCCAGCGTGCCGAACACATAGGGGATTTCCGCCGTGTGGATCGCGCCGGGCTGGCTGCCCCGCTGTGACGCAGGCAGGTAGCGGAAGTAGTAGCGCCAGGTCGGCAGGCCGTGCTGCGCCGAGGCGGTGGCCAGCGCGCGGGTGTTGACGGTGGCAAACTTGTCGGTGGCGATCTGCGCGGCGCGCAGCGCATCCTGTCCGCTGCCGTAGCCGTCGGTGAGCTGCCGCGCCTGCTGCCACGTCGCCTCCCCCAGCCGCGCCGGGACGGAGGCGCGCCACGGCGGCGGGAAGAACCCCGCCTCATAATCATTGCTGCCGATCAGCAACGGCACGCGCCGGGTCTGCCCCTGCGCAAAAGCGTCACGGGTATGCTGCGTCAGCGTCCGGCCATCGATAAACGGCATGGTGGCGCTTCCCGGCAGCGGCAGCGCCAGCAGTTGCGCGGCAGGCAGTGCGCGCAGCGCCTGCGCCGTCGGGGCCGTTACCTTCGCCAGTGCCTGAACGAACACCGCTTCCGCCTGCGGGCGCGACGCCTCTGGCAGATCGATCGCCCCGGACTGCATAATCGCCTTGTTGAACAGCCCCGCAGCAAGCGGCGAGGCCATCAGGTAGCCCACTGACGCCCCGCCCGCGGATTCGCCCCACACCGTGACGTTGTCCGGGTCACCGCCGAACGCGGCGATGTTCTGCTTCACCCACTTCAGCGCCGCCATCTGATCCAGCAGGCCGTAGTTATTGCCGCCGTCCGCGCCCAGCGCCGGGTGGGCGATAGTGCCGAAAATGCCCAGCCGGTAGTTGAGGCTTACCACCACCGCCCCCTGCGCCGCCAGCGCCGCGCCGTTATAGAGCGGCAATGAGGCAGCCCCGAGCCGGAACGCCCCGCCATGTATCCAGACCAGCACCGGCAGGCGCTTCCCCTGCTGCGGCTGCCAGACGTTGAGCGTCAGGCAGTCTTCACTCATCGGCTGCTGCGCCAGCGCCGCTTCCGGCCCCTTGTCCGGCGGCGTCTGCATACAGGCGGCACCAAACTGCGTGGCGGCCCGCACGCCCGGCCACGGTGCGGGCGGCTGCGGCGGCTGCCAGCGCAACGCCCCCACCGGCGGCGCGGCATAGGGAATCCCGAGGTAGGCGGTGGCGGCACCGTCAGGTTTGCCCTGCACCTGGCCCTGCGCCGTGGTGACCGGTGCCTGTGCGTGGGCGGCGGTGGCCGCCATCAGCCCGGCGAGGCAGGCTAACGTTCTGCTTTTCATGCTTTTCCTTGTTTCTCCGGGGCCAGGTGTAAAATGCGCTCAGCGTTGCCACTGGCCACCGCGTGGCGCTCGCTGTCAGTGAGGGCAGCCCGTTTAAGCCATGCTACGGCGGTTTTACTGTCCTCAAACGGGTAGTCGATGGAGAACATCACATTCTCACTGCCGAAGGCATCCAGCGCACAGCGCAGGGCGCTGTCCGAGCAGACGCCGGAAGTGGTGAGGCGGACATTCTGTTTCAGGTAGTAAGAGGGCGGGTGCGGCAGCGTATGGGTGGTGTTGCTGATGGCGATGCGGCTGTCGAGCCGCCAGAGCTGGATCGGCAGGGTTTCGCCCATATGGCCCAGGATCACCTGCGCGCGCGGGAAGCGCTCAAACACCCCGCTGAACACCAGCCGCAGCGCATGGCTGCAGGTTTCCACCGCCCAGCTCCAGACCGGCCCCCACATCTCCGGGTGATCGCTGTACATGTGCGATTTGTCCGGCGGGTTGCCGGGGTGGAGGTAGACGGGCACATCCAGCGCCTGCACCCGCTCCCAGAAGATGTCGTAACGCCGGTCGTCGAGGTAGACGCCGTTGGTCTCGCCGTTGACCAGCGCGCCCTGGAAATTGAGCTGTTTCACGCAGCGCTCCAGCTCATCCGCGGCGGCTTTCGGGTCCTGCAACGCGAGGTGGGCGAAGCCGCCGTAACGGGTGGGCTGTTTCGCCACCTCCTCTGCCAGCCGGTCGTTGGCCAGCCGTGCCAGGGCGACGGCGCGCGCGCTGTCCGGCTCGATCTGCACCCCCGGCCCGGAGAGCGACAGCACGGCGAAATCCACGCCGTTTTTATCCATCACCTCCAGCCGCCGCGCCCCGAAGTCCGAGAGGATCGGCACCACCTTATCAAACAGCGCCGGGCGGATGTTCTGTTTGGTTTCTGCCAGATAATCAACAAACTCCGGCAGGATAAAGTGTTCCTCCAGCGCGATGATGCGCCGCGGCGCGGCCGGTACCGGAACAGGGGCCGGCTGCGGTGCGGCGCGCGCCGCCCCCGGCAACAACAGGCCGCTGCCCGCGGCCACGGCGGTCACGGCCGCCGAACGGATAAATTCTCTGCGATTGGACATCATGCTCTCTCCCTGTGACAAAGCCAGGCACAGAGGCGCGGCGGCCTCCGGCGAATTAGGAAACGTATTTTGTTTCCTAATTGGTTTTAACGCAGGCCGATGCCGCCGCACACTGAAAATGTGTAACCAGCTGTTTTACGCCGGGGCGGGGGTGAGCAGCAGCGGGGCCACAAAGTGCAGCACCGACCGGATGTGCGGGCGCAGGTCGGTCTGCGGCACCGGCGGCAGCACGCCCAGCGCCATATCGCGCAGCGGGGCGGCAATCGCCATAGAGAGCAGGTGGTTGCCGTCCTCCGGCTGCCAGTGCGGGTTGAGCAGATGGTGCGCCCGCAGTGTGGCGAACCACTCGCGCAGCAGCCGCCGGGCGTTGTCGATGCCTTTGGCACGGTAGAGCGCCAGCAGCGCCTCGCGGCCGGTGAACGGCGTCTGCAACAGCTTATAGAGCGCGACCGCCTCGGCGGAGAGCACCCGTTGCGCCAGCGCGCAGAGCATCTGCTCCAGCTGCGGCAGCACCGCGTCGCGGCTCGCCGGTATTTCACCGGGCAGCGGCACAATCGACGCTGACCAGAGCAGGATCACCTGTTCAATCAACCTGTCTTTGTTGGCATAAAAGCGGTAGATGGTCTTTTTGGCCATCCCGGCGGTACGTGCGACCTCATCGATGGTGGTCGCCTCATAGCCGCGCGCCTGCAGCAGGCTGATGGTCGTCGCGTGGATCTTATCCAGCAGTTCCTGTTCCGGTACCAGCGGGCGGCCGCGCCGGGCGGGCATGGTGTTTGGCATTCTCTCTCCCCTCTATTGGCGGCCCTATCTTAAAGGCTTATCCGGGGGGCGTCTCGCCTGAATGCCGCCCCGTTACCGCCGCGCCAGCAATGGTGCCAGCAGCAGCGCCAGCAGCGCCGTGGCCCAGAACGCCGGTTGGGTGCCGGGCAGCAGCGCCATAAACGAGGCACAGAACTGCCCGGAGAAGATCGCCATCGACAGCCGCGCCAGGTTTTTCCCGCGCGCGGCGGCGTGGCTCTGCGCCACTGTCTGGTGGTTCACCAGCGGCACCGACAGGCCAAAGCCCAGGCCGAGCAGCACGCCGCCCGTGACAGAGAGCGGCAGCGCCGCCGACACGGCAAACAGCAGGTGCGCGGCGGCGTAGGCGAGAAAGGCCAGCGCGAGCGTCACACGTTCACCGGCGCGCGCCACCACCCGCGGCATCCGCCAGGCGGCCGCCACCGCCACCAGCGAGACAAAGGAGAGGAAATAGCCGGTCTGCGCCTCGCCCAGCCCCAGCACATGCAGGCGCACCGGCAGGGTGATCACGGCGCTGAAGAAACAGACCATGGCAAAAAAGGCCGCGGCGTAGACGCGCCACAGCGCCCCGGCAGCGCCCGCCGGGGCGTGCGCCTCTGCGGCCTCCGGCGGGCGCGGCACCCACGCCCAGAGCATCAGCAGAAACAGCCAGGCGACCAGATAGAGCGCGAACGGCCAGCGCCAGCCCAGCGTCGCCAGCACCCCGCCGAGAAACAGGAAAATCACCCCGCCCAGCTCAATCGACATCCCCTGCCGGGCGATCATCGTCAGCCGGGCCGGCCCCTGGTAAAAGGCCGAAAGCAGCCCGGTGCCGGCGGCCATCACCAGCGCGGTGGCCCCGCCCAGCAGCACCCGGTCCGCGACGATCAGCGGCAGCCCGTGCAGCAGCGCGCCGCCCGCGCCCAGCAGCCCGTAGGCGCACAGCCCCACGGCCAGCGCCCGGTAGGCCCCGAGCCGGGCGATGCAGGCCCCGGCCAGCGGCCCGAGCAGCACCACGCCCAATGACGGCAGCGTCACCAGCCAGCCCGCCGCTTCACTCATGTGAAGATGCGCGGCGATGGTCGGCAGCCCCGGCACGATCACGCAGCCGACCATAATGGTCAGGCAGGCGATTGCCAGCAGGGTAAAGGCCCCGGCGGGGGATAACCCGGTCTTCGCCGGGCGGGTGGAAGTCTCAAGGGAGGCTGAGGGCATAGGGTGTCCAGGCTGTCCGAATAGTGGATGGTAATTCCGAATAGTGGTATAAGTGTGCGCCCGTTGTTTAAAATGTCAACGTTTAAAGGAGACTAACCCGTGGGAAGTGATACTGAATCGGGCGTGATCGCCCGCGCCGCCCTGCTGTTAAAGGTGCTGGAAACCCGGCCTCACGGCGTCAGCCTTTCTGAGCTGGCGCGCCTCAGCGGCCTGCCGCGCACCACGGTGCACCGGCTGGTGGGGTCGCTGGAGGCGCAGCAGTTTGTCAGCAGCGGTGACCGCGGCGTGAGCCTCGGCCCGGCGATGGCCCGGCTGGCGGCGGCGGCGCACACCGACATCACCGCCCTCGCCCGCCCGGCGGTTGAGGCGTTGGGAAAACGCACCCGCGAGACGGTGGATCTTTGCGTGTTCCGCGGCCTGCACGCGATCTCGGTGGATCAATACGCCTCCGATCAGGAGCTGCGGGTGATCTCGCCGATCGGCACCGCTTTCCCGATCCACACCACCGCCCACGGCAAAGCGCTGCTGGCCGCGCTGCCGCCGGAGCAATTGGGCACGCTGCTCACCGCCCCGCTGACGCCACGCACCGCCCAAAGCCTCTCTGCGGAGGCGTTACCCGCGGCGCTGGCCGCGATCCGCACGCAGAGTTACGCCACCGACCATGAGGAGCACGCAGGCGGCGTCTGTGGGCTGGGGGTGGCGCTGCGCACGGGCACCAACGAACGTTACGCCGTCTCGCTGGCCGTCCCGGCGTACCGGTTCAACGACAATAAAGAGCGCCTGCTGCGGGCGCTGATGCAGTGCAAAGCGGAGATTGAGGCGCTGGGATAAGTGAGGGGGTGCCCTGCGCCCCGGCTGGCGGGGTAAGCGGGCCGTAAACCGCGACCGCAATCACGGTTCCGGCGCGGCTGCCTTGCGAATTTTATTCAGCTGGTGAATGATTCGCGGCGTCGGATTGCTACTGCACCGCAGGCAAAACCCAGACCACCACCCCTTGACCAGGGGGTTGGCGGTCTGGGTTTTTTTTTGCCCCTTACCCGGCACGGCCCCCTTTTTTCGGCTGCACGCGCGGCCAGGGATCGCATTGCCTTTTTTTCACCCCTGACAGGGCTATAACAATGAAAATACCATCTGCCGCTTTACTGATCCCCCTGCTATTCAGCGCCGCCGCCCCGGCCGTGACCCCCGCGTGGAACGGCACCGTGCTCGGTTTTGAGGCCCCGCCCGCCCCTCTGCTTGGCGAGATGCTCGGCATCCGCCCGATCCTGACCAACCACGGCTTCAACTACCAGCTTGGCTACCTGAGCCAGCTCGCCCTGAACGCGGGCGGCGGTTATAACCACGACAGCCACGCCGCCTACATCGACCAGTTTTCGCTGACCTTCACCCAGGATCTGGAACGCTACACCGGCATCCCGGACGCGCAGATCGAGGGCAACATCGTCAACCGTAACCACAACGACAACCTCACCCTGAAGCGGTTGCAGGACAACCGGGTCAACTTCAACGATCTGGCGCAGGAGAGCTACGGCGGCCAGTCGATCACCCGCCTCGGCTGGCTGACCTTCGCCCGCAGCTTCGACCAGCGGCGGCTCACCTGGCGCGTCGGCCTGATGAACAAAGTGCAGACTTTCGACCAGATTATCCCCTGCGATTTCCAGATGCTGACGCAGTGCGGCGGCAAATCAGCCAACTCGCTGAGCTGGAATAACTGGAACGTCCACACCTGGGGCACCACGCTGTCCTACCGCCTGACACCGGCACTGACCCTCAAAGGCGGCATCATGGAGCAGAACAGCTATGCCGCCGACCGCAGCCACGCCTGGAGCTGGTCAACCAAGGGCAGCAAAGGGATGCTGCTGCCGCTGGAGCTGGAGGCGCGCACCCACGTCAACGGCCTGCCGGGGGCCTATAACCTCGGTGTGCTGTTTAACAACGCCACCCGCACCGACCTCTACCGGGCGCAGGCGGAATACCACCGCACCTGGTTCCTCTACAGCGGCCTGAACCAGCAGGTGACGCAGCGCGGCGGTGACCCGGACCGCGGCATGAGCCTCTCCTGGAGCCTGGGTGTCGCCGACCCGCGCAGCACCTACATCCACTACACCACTGCCGCCTCGATGCGCTACCGCGGCCTGTTTGATGCCCGCCCCGACGACTGGCTCGGCCTGGGGGTCAGCTATATCGAAATGAGCAACCATTACGCGCGTAACCAGGCGTACCAGAATGAGGTGCAGGGCGTGACGGACTACGGCAACGCGCTCTACAGCCCGCTGCCGGGGCATTCGATCAACGCTGAGCTTTACTACCGCTTCCGCCCTGTCGGCTGGCTGGAGCTGCAACCCGGCCTGCAATACTGGCACCACCCCGGCGGCGTGCGCGAAACGCAGGATGCCTGGGTCACCGGGTTGAAAACCGTTATTTCATTCTAAGGAGCACCGATGATCCGTGTACTGATAGTGATGTTTACCCTGCTGGCCGCTTTTGGTGCCTCAGCAATGCCGGGGAGGCCGCTGCCCTTTACGCCTGATCCGGCCAAACAGCTGCGGGTGATAATCAGCAGTGACGCCAAAAATGAGGCCGATGACGATTTCGCCGTGGCCCATGCGCTGCTGACACCGACCTTTGCGATCCGCGGGCTGATTGCCGCGCATTACACCCGCACCGCAGCCATGCTTGGCAACCACCAGCCCACTGAGCCGGAGAGCTACGGGGAATTGCAGCGGTTGCTGAAGGTAATGGGCGCGGATGCCCCGCTTTTCCACGGTGCGCAGCGCCCGCTGGATGCCCGCACGCCGGGGCTGAGCGAGGGCGCGCGGGCGATCATCACTGAGGCGGAGCGGGATGATGCCCGCCCACTGTTTGTGCTGGTGCTCGGCCCGGCCACAGACGTCGCCCAGGCGCTGATAGCCCGGCCCGCGATTGCCGGCAAGCTCACGGTGGTGTGGATTGGTGGTAACCCCTACCCGGCAGGTGGCTGGGAGTACAACCTTTACAATGACCCGCGCGCGGCAGACGCGCTGATGCGTTCACAGGCCGCACTCTGGCAGGTGCCGCACAACGTCTATATGTCGATGCGGGTATCGCTGGCGGAACTGGCCGCCAAGGTCAGGCCGCAGGGCGCACCCGGCCGCTACCTGTGGCAACAGCTGATCGGCTTTAACCAGTGGGCCTCAGAGCATATCAAGGGGGTGCCGTGGCCGAAAAGTGAGGTATGGGTATTGGGTGATAACCCGGCGGTAGGCCTGCTGCTGGATGACCACGAATACCGCTACCAGACCCGCCCCGCTCCGGTGATCAATGCTGACCTGAGCTACGGCGCAGGTAACCCGGCGCGTACCCTCCGTGTTTATGAGCAGATCGATCCACATTTTGTGCTGGAGGATTTCTTCGCCAAACTGGCCCTCGCCTATGGCGGCTGATGCCCGTCAGCCCATAAAAAAAGCACCCGGCCGGGTGCTTTTTTATTTATCGTCACATCAGAAATCCACTGTCATGGAGAGCTTCAGCTCACGCGGGTCGCCCTGGGTGAGGTAGCCGCCGGCGGCAGAGGCCCAGTAGTGCTCGTTGGTGACGTTCTCCACCCCGGCGCGCCAGACGATGTTGTTTTCAGTGCGCTGCATGTCGTAACGCACACCCAGATCGAGGCGGGTCCAGGCCGGGAGTTGCAGGGTGTTGGCTTCGTCCGCGTACTGGGACCCGGTGCGGATAAGCTTGCCGGTGGCGGTGACGCCCGCCAGGCCGGGGAGGTCATACTCGCCGGAGACCACCCAGTGGTAGCGCGGCACGCCGACCGCTTTTTTGCCGTCGTAGGTGCCGTCCTGGGTTTTGGTCATTTTCGGGTCGAGCAGCGTCAGGCTGCCGTTGAGGCGCACGCCATACACCGGCTCGCCGAACAGATTCAGCTCCAGCCCGCGGTTACGCACTTCGCCGTAGTTGCCGTAGTCGTAGTGGTCGCCCGAGAGCTGGTACATGCTCTCCGGCTTGGTGATCTCAAACAGCGCCAGCGAGGCGGCCACGCGGCCGAAATCGGTTTTCACGCCGATCTCATCCTGTTTGGAGGTGATGATCCCCGCCGTCTGGCCGCCGTTGCTGACGCGCAAACCGTTGTAGGTGGTGGCCCCGCTCTCCCCGGCCTGCAACGCCTCAATGTGGTTGGCGTAGAAGGAGACGTTCTCCCACGGCTTAAGCACCAGCCCAAAGGCGGGCGTCACTTTGGTCTCATCAAAGGTGCCGGACTCCACGCCGTCGTAGCCGTAGTTGCGCACCGCGATGCTCTGGCGGCGCAGGCCGGCGATCAGCTGCACCCGCTCATCCAGCACTGACAGGGTGTCGGAGATCGCGTAGCCCTGGTTGCGGGTGCGGCTGCGCACGTGCGGGTCACCCATGTCGCCGCCGGAGAAGCGGTTGGTCAGCGGCTCGCTCTGCGCCACCGGTGCGTAGATATTGCTGCGCACCGTGGCGGAGGTCAGGGTGTAGGCGGAGCGGGTTTTGGTGTAGGCGTTGGAATAGCCGATATTGACGCTGTGGCTGACGGCGCCGGTGTCAAAGGTGCCGCGGATGCCGGTGTTGCCGGAGACGTTGTCCGAGAAGTACGGCACGGTCATGCGGCTCATGGTGGTGTCGCCCGCGTCATTGGCCAGCGTCGGCGAGCTGTATTTGCCATATTCGTGGTTATGGCTGCCCCCCAGCGCGCCGTAGATCGTCCAGTTGTCCGCCACGTCATACTCGCCTTTCAGCATGCCGAACTCGGTTTCGAGATCGGTATAGGCCCACTGCTGGCCGTAGTTGGTGGTGGCGGACGGCGCATCCGGGATGCGGGTAATGCTGCCGGTGTAGACCACCGGGCGGCCGCCGTGCACCGTCTGGTGCGTCACGCCCATATCCAACGATCCGCGGAACCGGTCGCCGCGGTAGTCCAGCCCCAGGCTGCCGCCGGTGAGGCGGCGTTTTTCGCCATCCACTGCCGTTTCGCCTTCGCGGTGAATCAAATTGACCCGCGCGCCGAAGCGGTCATCCTCACCAAAGCGGCGCGCCAGATCCAGCGAGCCGCCGACCTGCGAGGCGGAGGTGTAGTCCAGCGAAACGCGCGTCAGCGGCGACGCGTCGGCCCGTTTGGGTTCGATGTTCACATTGCCGCCCACGCCGGTGCCGCCCGGCGGCACACCGTTCAGGAAGGCGCTGGAGCCTTTGAGCAGCTCCACGCGCTCGGCAAAAAAAGTCGAGACAATCTGGCGCGGCAGCACGCCATACAGGCCGCCGTAGGAGATGTCATCGGTGGCGAGGGAGAAGCCGCGTATCACATAGTTTTCTGAGAAGTTGCCGTAGCCGTAACTGCTCTCCACCGAGGCGTCGTTATCAAGCACGTCGGAAAGCGTGTGCGCCTGCTGGTCCTGCAACAGTTTGCTGGTGTAGCTGACGATGCTGAACGGCACGTTTTCCGCTTTCTGCTCGCCCAGGAAACCGAGGCGGCCGCCGTTGGCGATCTGCCCGTCCAGGTAGGCGGGCACCAGGTCATTACTCCCGGCGTTAAAGGTGCTCTCCGGCGCGCTGGCGGTGACCACCAGCGTGTCATCCTGTTGTGCCTGTTGTGTTTGTTGTGCCTGTTGTGCCTGTTGTGTGGTGGCTGCGCCCTGTTCTGCGGCGTTCGCCGCCCCGGCTGCGGCCGCCAGGGCCAGAACAATCTGGCTGGACAGCATTGTTTTTTTTATGGTTGCGTGCATCTGCAGAGTCCCTGATAAAAGAAATGATAACTGTTATCATTATCACCGCGCATTATCAGGAGTTGCCGGAGTGTTTGCAAGATGTAACAAGATGATATTCAGAATCGGTACAGCACGGGTGTACTCTGTCAGCGGAAGAAAATATCGCCTGTTTTAAGAACATCATTAATTCATCAAGGAGCGTGTATGAAAATCCAGCATTCGACACTAACGATTGAAGATGAAAAGCAGAAAATTTATACATTAAAATGTACTTATAATGCGGCGGGTGAGATAGAAGAGATTGTTTTCCCGAATGATAATGTTATCCCTACAGGTCTCCGTAATAGCTTTATCAGCTATTTTCAGACGCTGGGGAAAAATATTGCCCTGCCGAACGATTTCACCCTGACACGTATGGATATCACCCAACGTAATGCCACCCTCTCTACATTCAGGCCGCGTTATGATGACGAAAATCGCCTGACACATTTTACTGATGGGCAGGATTATTCGCTGATAACGTCAGAAGAAGAGAGTCTGTTGGCCAGCTTAAAAAAAATACCTGCCCACCTGCCCAATGCGTTTCAGGAGCAGGATGCGCACCCTGATCTCCCGGAAAAGACAGTAAAAAATAGCCTGGGCAACAAGCCTGGCCCTGTCCGCCGGTAGCCACACGGGTGCATCGCTGCCCATATGGTGTGTGCCGATGCCCCGGTTCCTAACGCAGTAACTTCAGCGCGCCGGTCAGGGAGCTGACCCACTTTTTCGGCCCGCAGAGGGCAATGCCGTCCAGCGTTTCCCCCGCGAGGGTGCGCTCCGGCAGCGCCTGCCCGTACTCGTTGAAATCGTGCATCCGGCGGGCGAAGGCCGGGAAAACCACCACCGCTTTGATCGCATTCGCCCCTTCGCTGCGTTTCAGCAGCGCCTGCAGGGTCGCTTCGTCCGCCTGCAACACCGGCATCGGCAGTTTCGAGCTGACATCAATCTCCAGCCCGGCGGCGTCCGTGAGTTTGCCGCCAAACACCTGCGGGTGGCGCGCCCCCAGCCCGGCCGCCAGGGTGGCGGCGGTATTGGCCACCAGCCCCACCGGCAGTGCCGGGTTTACGATAATGGCCACACGGTAATCACTCATTTTCACACTCTCCTGCGGGGTTAACGTCTGGAACCAGTGTAAGCCGCCGTGCCGGGTAAAAATTTTCTTTCTCACCCCTTATATGCAGGTTTGTGGTAAGAATAACCGGTATCCCCTTTTTCACAGGAAAATAATTTCATGGCTTTGACGCGTCAGGACAGGCTCTTGCTGAACGCCCTTCAGGCGGACAGCCGCATCACCAACCAGGCATTAGCGGAGACGGCGGGCATGGCCCCCTCGCCCTGCTGGCGGCGGGTCAGGCAACTGGAGGAGACAGGGTTGATTACCGGTTACCGGGCGCAGCTTGACCGGAAAAAGCTGGGGCTGGGGCTGCTGGCGTTTATCCGCATTAAAATAGACAGCCACAGCGAACAGGAAGCGCTGCGGTTTGAGGCGGAAGTGCAGCAATTGCCGCAGGTGATCGCCTGTTACGCCACGGCGGGCAGCGCCGATTTCCTGTTGCAGGTGGTGGCGCAGGATCTGGAGCACTATTCAGATTTTGCGATGGCGGTGATCCGGCGGTTGCCGGGCATCAAAGAGATGGAAACGTCGTTTGTATTAAAAGAGATCAAGCCCTACACCGCGCTGCCGCTCGGGCTGTAAACTGCCGGGCAGCGCGGGGGGGCCGTTACCGCTGGATAAATTTTAACCCGGCTGAATGCGCCGATCCCGGCCCGTTATCCCACCGGCCGGGATCGTCGCTATACCGCCCGGGGCGCGGGCTGCGCGCCACGGCCTGTGGCCTTTTTCCCGCTTACCCACATCCTCACCGCCTATTTATCCACAGAAATTGTGGATAACTCTGGGCGGGAAGGAAAACTTTATTCCGCCACCTTCAGCACAATCTTGCCGATGTGCTCGCCGTTTTCCATGCGGCGGTGGGCGTCGGCGACCTGCGCCAGCGGGTAGACTTTGTCGATCATCGGCAGGCAGCGGCCGGCGGACAGCGCGGGCCAGACCTGCTCGTGCAGTGCGTCAGCGATCTCCGCTTTCTGCGCGGCGGTGCGCGAGCGCAGCAGCGAGCCGGTGACGATCGCCTGTTTCGCCAGAATCGGCATCACGTTGATCTCTTTCGCCACGGCCGAGCCGAGGAAGCCGATGATCACCAGCCGCCCGAACTGTGCCAGCGAGGCGATGTTCCGCTCAAAATAGGGGCCGCCCATGATGTCGAGGATCACGTCCACGCCTTTGCCGTCGGTGTGCTGTGCGATCGCCTCAGCAAAATCCTGCTCGCGGTAGTTGATGGCCGTTGCGCCCAGTGCGCGGATCGCAGCGCATTTCTCCTCGCTGCCCGCCGTGGCGAATGCCTCAATGCCGCGCTCGCGGCAGAGCATCAGCGCGGTGGTGCCGATGCCGCTGGTGCCGCCGTGGATCAGCACCTTGTCGCCTTTTTTGGCGTTGCCCATCGCGAACACGTTCGCCCAGACGGTGAAGAAGGTCTCCGGGATCGCGGCAGCGCTCTCCATCGACATCCCTTCCGGTACCGGCAGCGCCTGAGTGGCGGGTACGGTGCAATATTCAGAGTAGCCGCTGCCGTTGGTCAGCGCGCAGATGCGGTCACCCACGTTATAACGGCTGACATTGCTGCCTACGGCGACCACTTCCCCGGCGATCTCCAGCCCCGGCACCGGGTCCATGCCCGGCTTCATCGGGTAGTGGCCGGCGCGCTGGAGCACGTCCGGCCGGTTAACGCCCGCCGCGTGCACCTTCACCAGCAGTTCACCCTCCGCCGGTTGCGGCACCGGGGCGGTCTGCGGTTGCAGCACCTCCGGCCCGCCCGGCTCGGTGATGGCGATAAAGGTCATGGTTTCCGGCAATGTTACCTGTGACATAGGTTCTCTCGTGGTTTGTGCATGTCTTTACAGCGTAGGCGATTCTGCGGCCGGGCGATTAGCTGGATGTGGCCTTTGTCATGCAGCGCTGGTAACGATCGTTGACGCGGTTGGCAAACCAGGCGGTGGTGAGCTTACGGGTGATCTTCGGGCTTTCCAGCGTAATCCCCGGCAGCACGGCGCGCGGCACCCGCTTCCCGGCCAGCTTATCGGCGCGGGCGTAGACCTTGCGGTAGAGCGCGGTGTCAGCAAAGCCCTGTTCCTCCCCCTGCTCCAGCGCGCGGCGGATCTCACGTTCGCTGAGATCCAGCGTCTTCCCCAGCGTGCGCACCGCCAGCTCAGTGGTGCCGGGGGTATCGCTGTCGTAGCGGATCAGGTCGCCGTCCAGCGCCAGCGGGATGCCGCTTACCTGGCTTACCGCTTGCTGGAAAGCGGCGTTGCGGCTGGCGTACCAGCCGGCGTTGAAATCGGCGAAGCGGTAGAGCGGCTGCGGGTAGTCGGTGGGGTAACCGAGCAGGTGCAGGGTGCCGAAGTAGATCCCGCCGCGGCGGCTGAAGACTTCCTGGCGGATCGTGCCGCTGACCGGATAGGGGTAGCCTTTGGCGTGCGCCTCGGCAAAGGCGATGCTCACCTGCATCGGCCCGCCGGTATGCACCGGGTTGAGGTTGCCGAACAGCCGCTGGCCCATCGGCACCATGCCGATGAAGTCATCGAAAATGTCGCTCAGCTCTTTCTCATTGCGCACCTTGTCGAGCCGCGCACTGTAGGATTTCCCATTAGAAGACGGGATCAGCAGCGCGGTGCGCACCACAAAGGCGGGGATATGTTTCTCCCCGGCGCGGCGCTCAATCTCCTTCCAGGCGATCTTGCCCAGCCCCGGCACCGGCGCATCCGCCTTGAAATTGGACTCCTGCTCCGTCACCGCCAGCACCGCGCAGAGGTTGCTGCGGCTGGGGGTGAGCTGCTGGGCGGCAAAGGCAGCGGTGATGTCGGTGGCCCAGCCCTGCCGGTCTGCGGCGGAGGGCGGCATCAGGCTCACCACCTCGGCGCGCACATCAGCCGGGCGCAGCGCCGGGGTCTCCGTTTTCGGTTTGCTGGTGCAGCCGGCCAGTGCCAACAGGGCGGCCAGCGCCAGCGGACGGGCAGAAAAACGCACAGGCGGCAAAGAAAAGGCAGTCAGTTCCATACATTCCCTATTGTGTCTGGTAAAGCGGGCATCACGTCTCCCTGGGCGGTTACGGTAACAAATCCTTGTGGGGCGAACCAGCCTCCCCGCGCCAACGATGCCCGGCGCTTATCGGTTTCAGGCGATTCCCGGCCATTCCGCGCGATTTTCTTAACATGCACTACAATTTTCCTAATCGTTTCTAAAAAGCCCTGATGTCTGAAAGGCGACTATTTCTTAAGAGCAAGAGTGAGAGCAAAACAATGAAAGAGAAAAATGGAGCGATTGGGATTGCCCCTTATGGCGGTTCAGCCGGTGGCTGGGGCGCGTTGAAAGCGGTGGCGGATGCGATCCGCGGCCAGATGGCCGTGAAACAGGATGTGATCGCCCTGTTCAGGATGAACCAGCCGCAGGGGTTTGACTGCCCTGGTTGCGCCTGGCCCGACCCGCTGCACACCTCGTCGTTTGAGTTTTGTGAAAACGGCGCAAAAGCGGTCTCCTGGGAGGCCACCGGCAAGCGTGCCGCGCCGGACTTTTTCAATGAGCATACGGTGAGCGAGCTGTGGGAGCGCCACGACTTTAACCTGGAAAATGAAGGCCGCCTGACCCATCCGATGAAGTATGATCATGCCACTGACAAGTATCAGGTCATCGAATGGGAAACGGCTTTCCGTGAGATCGGCGCGCTGATGCAGGGTTACGACGACCCGGACAGCGTGGAATTTTACACCTCCGGCCGCGCCTCCAACGAGGCGGCGTTCCTCTACCAGTTATTCGCCCGCGAGTACGGCACCAACAACTTCCCGGACTGCTCCAACATGTGCCACGAGCCGACCAGCGTCGGGCTGCCGGTGTCGATCGGCGTCGGCAAGGGCACCGTGGAGCTGGAGGATTTCGACCACTGCGATCTGGTGCTCTGCGTCGGCCACAACCCCGGCACCAACCACCCGCGGATGCTCGGTACCCTGCGTGAAGTCGCCAAACGCGGCGGCACCATCATCGCCTTCAACCCGTTGCAGGAGCGCGGCCTGGAGCGCTTCACCTCGCCGCAAAGCCCGCTGGAGATGCTGACACTCAGCTCCACCCGCCTCTCCTCCACCTACTACAAGGTACGGGTCGGCGGCGATGCGGCGATGGTCAAAGGCATCATGAAATCCCTGCTGTCGCTGCACAACGAGGCGCTGAGCAAAGGTGAACCGGGGGTAATTGACGAGGCGTTTATCGCCGACCACACCCTGGGGTTTGAGGAACTGAAAGCCGACCTCGAGGCCACTGAGTGGGCCGACATCGAGCGCATCTCCGGCTTGAGCCACAAAGACATCCTGCACATCGCCCGCCTCTACGCCAAGGCGGAGCGCACCATCCTCTGTTACGGCATGGGGATCACCCAGCACCAGTACGGCACCAAGAACGTGCAGCAGCTCGCCAACCTGATGCTGATGCGCGGCAACATCGGCAAAAAAGGGGCCGGGATCTGCCCGCTGCGCGGCCACTCCAATGTGCAGGGCGACCGCACCGTCGGCATCACCGAGATCCCGAACCAGACGCTGCTCGACGGCATTGAGCGCACCTTCGGCTTCACGCCGCCGACCAAGCATGGCCACGGCGCGGTGGCGGCGATCCGCGCGATGCATGAGGGCAAATCGAAAGCGCTGTTCTGCCTCGGCGGTAACCTGCCGGTGGCGATGCCGGAGCCGGACACCTGCTTCGAGGCGATGCGCAAGCTGGATCTGGCGGTGCATATGGCGACCAAGCTTAACCGCTCGCACCTGGCGGTGGCGAAACACACCTACCTGTTCCCGGTGATCGGCCGTACCGAGCGCGATACCCAGGCCTCGGGCGACCAGTCGGTCACGGTAGAGGATTCGATGTCGATGGTGCACGCCTCGCGCGGTTCGCTGGAGCCGGCCTCGCCGCACCTGATGTCGGAACCGGCGCTGGTGGCGGCGCTGGCGAAAGCCTCTCTGCCCAACACCGTGGTGCCGTGGGACAGAATGGTGGCGGATTACCACGTCATCCGGGATGCGATTGAGTCGGTGTTCCCGGCGTTTAAGGATTTCAACAAACGCATCATGCACCACGGCGGCTTCCGCCTCTACAACGCCGCCTCTGAGCGCAAATGGAACACGCCGAGCGGTAAGGCCCAGTTTATTGTGATGCAAGGCATCAACGAAGACCCGCGCTCCGCCCAGGGGCACGATCTGGTGCTGACCACGCTGCGCAGCCATGACCAGTACAACACCACGCTGTACGGCATGAACGACCGCTACCGCGGCGTGACCGGCCGACGCGACGTGCTGTTCATCAGCGCGGACGAAGCGGAGAGCCGCCGCCTGCGGGTGGGGGACAAGGTGAACGTGGTGGCGCTGGCCCCGGACGGCACCCCCACTGACCGCCGCATGGAGAGCCTGACGGTGGTGGTCCACGACATGGCTTCCGGCTCGGTCGCCACTTACTACCCGGAAGGCAATGCGCTGGTGCCGCTCAACAGCTACGACGACGAAAGCGGCATCCCGGCCTACAAAAGCGTGCCGATTGCGCTGGAACGCTGCGCCTGATTGCCCGCCGCATTCAGCCGTGCTGTGCTCCGCCGCCCCTGATGGGGCGGCTTTTTTTTGGCGGCAGTCCGCTTTTCACCGCGCCCACGGCAAAACCCCGCGACAACCCCGGCCGCGGCACGCCACAATGGGCTTTTACCCCACGGAGTCAGGCCATGCTACGAAAAATGAGTGAGCCGGAATTTGCGCCCTGGGCGCAGCTGTTTCTGGCGGATTACGCAGAGGATCTCCGCGCCAATTACGGGTTTGATGCCCTGCGGGCGCAGGCTGAGGCGCAACAGGCGCTGCAGGCGGTGCTGCCGCACGGCGTCGAGACCGAACGGCAGGTGCTGCTGGTGATTGAATCCCGACACGAGGTCGTGGGTTACCTCTGGTACCAGCGCAATGAGGCCAACGCCTTTATCATGGATTTTCTGGTGCTGCCGCCGTTCCGCGGCGCAGGACACGGGCGGCGGGCGCTGGCCGAGCTGGAAGCGGCGCTGGCCGGGGAAGGCATTCACGAGCTGCGGCTGCGGGTGGCGGCAGACAACCCGCGCGCCCGGCAGCTTTATGAGGCGTGTGACTTTCAGGTCACCGGCTATAACATGAACAAACGGTTCTGAGGCGCTACGGGCGGCGCAACGCCGGGGCCACCGGGTCGACCCAGGCCAGCCGCCCGGCGGCGGCGTCATAGCGCACGCGCAGCACCCCGTCCGGGTGCTCCGCCGCCCCCGGCCCCAGGTCATCCAGCGTGGCGCGGCCCGCCCGGCAGGCCACAGCAAATTCCAGGAATGCGGCGGCGGCCGCCTCATAGGCAAAGGCCGGGTCATGGGCCGGGAACAGCAGCCGGATCAGCGCGTCACCGGCCTCCGCCTCCAGCGCCAGCGGCGGCGCATCCCCGCCCATCACCCCTTCGCGCGGCGGCTGTTGGGCCGCTGCCTCACGGGCAAAGGTACCGAGCCGCTGCTTGAGCCAGTCGTAGGCATCTTTCGCCAGCTCCCCCACCAGCGCCGCCAGGAAGGTCTGGGCGAAGGCGATCACCACCAGCGCCGGGGTGGTCAGCTCAATCGTGACCGGCGCGCCCGGCGGCGCACGGTGCAGGTGGAGATCGATCCCGCGGGCGGCGAGGTCAGCCTGCAACCCGGCAATCGCCTCACCGGCACTGTCACGGTAGTGGGTCAGCTCAATCCGCTGCATGGTGTTTCTCCAGAGAAGCGCCGGACGGCGCAGGTTTCAAAGGTATAACACATTTTTTCCGCCCCGCCGGGGGTGCGCCGCGTACAGAGAGAAATTCGCCGCATTTCCTCAGGAAAATTTGGCTTACCCCGCGCTTTAGCCGCTTATTTTCCGGCTCTCCTTGTATTTTCTGCATAACCGTCTGTAATGACCGGTCTAGACTCTAAGGTAACTACCATGCTCAGCTCCACCCGACAGGACGATCAACCGCGTTTGCAGGCGTTAAAAGATCTGCAGATCCTTGACGCTTCCCAGGATGAAATCCTCAATAAAATCACTGTGCTGACCTGCAAATTGCTGGATATGCCGACCTGTCTGGTGACGCTGATCACCGATGAAAAGCAGTGCATCAAAGCCAAAACCAACTTCCCGCTGGATGAAACCGCCCGCGACGATGCCTTCTGCCAGCACACCCTGCACCACCAGGGGGTACTGGTCTGCCCCGATACCTGGCTGGATGCCCGCTTCCGTGACCTGCCGCTGGCCCGGCAGGCCGAGCAGCCGCTGCGCTTTTATGCCGGCGCGCCGCTGACCACCGATCAGGGCGTGGCGATCGGCAGTTTGTGCGTGATCGACTACCAGCCGCGCACCTTCAGCGAGGCGCAGTGCCGCACGTTGCAGGAGATGGCTGCCGTGGTGATGGCGCTGTTGCAGTCGCGCAGCGCCGTGGGGCTGGTGGACGCCGTCACCGGCCTGCCGAACCGCCAGCGGCTGATTGCCGACCTGCATGAAGCGCAGTGCGGGCCGAGGGACTGTGTGCTGTTCCTGATTGACGGCATCGACATCACCTACGCCTATGAAATGGGCCGCTCGCTGGGAATGCCGATGGTGGAGCGGGTGCTGTGTGAACTCGGTGACGCCCTGCACCGCGCCTTCTGTGGGCGGGAGAAGATCTACTGCATCGCCACCGGCCGCTTTGCCCTGTGGGTGCCGCAGGCGCGGAGCGAAGCGGCGTTGCAGACGCTGATGCAGTGCGCCGAATCCTTGCCGGGCGGGCTGAGCCTGCCGGTGCCGATCCGGCTGGAGATGCACATCGGCTATACCGGCTTCAGTGTGCCGGTGGAGGCACCGCAACAGGTGCTGCGCAAGGCGCTGAGCGCCCTGCATGACGCCGCCGAGCAGGATGTGGTGCTGCTGCCCTACCGCCAGGAGAGTGACGAGGCGCAGCGCCGGGCGTTCCGCCTGCTGAGCGACCTGGTGGAGTGCCTGGACCGCGATACCGGCCTCTACCTGATGTACCAGCCGAAATTTGATCTGCTGAGCGGCGAGGCGGTGGGCGCGGAGGCGCTGCTGCGCTGGCAGCACCCGATGTTCGGCGCGGTCTCGCCGGGGCAGTTTGTGCCGCTGGCGGAGAACACGACCCTTATCCGCCCGCTGACCCAGTGGGTGATTGCGCAGGCGACCCGGCAGCTCCGCCAGTGGCGCAACCAGGGCATTATGCTCCCGGTGGCGATCAACGTGGCGGTGAGTAACTTTGCCGAGCCGGACTTTGTTGAGCGGCTGATGGTGCAACTGGACGCACACGGCCTGACCCCGGCCGACCTTGAGATCGAGTGCCTGGAGACGCAAAAGCTCCTCGGCAGCCCGGCGGCTATGGCCTGCCTGCGGCGGCTGCGGGAGGCGGGGTTTGTGCTGGCGCTGGATGATTTCGGCAACGGCCACAGCAACCTCACCTACCTGAAGCGCATCCCGGTGGAGGTGATTAAATTAGACCAGTCGCTGATCCGCCCGCTGCACTACGATGCCGACTGCCGGATCATCGTTGAACAGGTGATCGGCATGTTGCACCGGCTCAACTATGTGGTGGTGGCGGAGGGCGTGGAGGATGCCGCCACGCTGGACTGGCTGCGCCGCGCCCGCTGTGACCGGGTGCAGGGCTTCCACCTCGCCCGGCCGATGCTGCCGGAGGCGCTGAGTGCGCTGATGCTGCCGGAAGCCGTCTAAGCGCCGGGTGTAATAAATGTATACACCTTGCCACGCCTGCTTACCTTGCCGCCACGCAAAGGGCACCAATACCGGCTACGCTGTGGAGGGAATCTTTTATTTCTTAACAGCGTAGGACGTTATGCAGCCGAATAAAGAACAACAGAAGCCATCATCACAGGTGGTCAGAAGCATGGCTTACCGCCACGGCAAGGCGGTGGGCGAAGTTACCTCAGAGAACATCAGCGGGATGCTGGCCGACCCGGAGACCTTTATCTGGCTCGGGCTGTGGCAGCCGGACAATGATTACCTGCGCCACATCCAGCAGGAGTTCAACCTGCACGACCTGGCGATTGAGGATGCCCTCACCGCCCATCAGCGGCCCAAGATTGAACAGTACGGCGACACCTTTTTCATCGTGGCCCATACCGCGCAGAAGATCCGCGACCGCATCGAATATGGTGAAACCCACCTCTTTTACGGCAAAAATTTCCTGATCACCGTGCGCCACGGCGCCTCCTCCAGCTATGCGCAGGTGCGCGAGCACGCCGAGCAGTGCCCGGAGCAGCTGGCGCGCGGGCCGGGCTACGCGCTTTACTGCGTGCTCGACTTCATCGTGGATAATTACCTCAGCATCGTCGGCGAATTCTCCAGCAAGTTTGAGGAGATTGAGTCGCAGATGTTCAAAACCGAGTTTAACCAGAAAGCGGTGCGGCAGGTCTACCACCTGCGCCGCCACCTGCTCTCCCTGCGCAATGCGGCGGTGCCGATGCAGGACATCTGCGGCCAGCTGCTGCACCACGACGGCCTGCTGCCCAAGCAGTTACGCGACTACATGCGCGACGTGCAGGACCACGCGCACCAGGTGATCATGCAGACCGATGACATGCGCGAAATGCTGACCAACGCCACCCACGTCAACCTGGCGCTGGTGTCGGTGCACCAGAACGAGGTGGTGCAGCGGCTGGCGGGCTGGGGGGCGATCCTCGCCCTGCCCACGGTGGTGTTCAGCCTCTACGGCATGAACTTCAAGGATATGCCGGAGCTGGATACCTCCTGGGGCTACCCGCTGACGATCGGCATCACCGTGGTGGGCTGTCTCTGGCTCTACCTGAAACTGCGGCGCGCCGGCTGGCTGTAGGCGGGTTATGGCGGGGCGTGACTGACATAAAAACGTCATCTGTGAGGGGTACCCTGCTGGCGGCAAGGTAAACTTAACAAGGACTTAAATCATGCGCTTTTCCCGCACGTTGATCGCCGGCGCGTTGCTGGCCGCCCAGACCGCCGTGGCCGCCCCGGCCATAACCTCCCTGACCCCGGTAGTGGAGAGCACCACGCCATCGGCGGATTCCCCGGCATTTGTGTCGCTGGAGGCCACCATTCTGGCAGATCTGCAGCACGCGGTTCAGGGCGCGGCTCCTGGATTGAGCCGTGACCAGCTCGAACACGCGAAACAGCAGCAGCAGGCGGACAACGCCTGGCTCAAGGCCAGCGGCTATGACTTCGGTACCCAGGCCAACCAGCAGGCGGGGATCGCGCTGCTGGAACCGTTCAACGCGCTGCCGGCCGCCGTCAAGGCGCAGAGCCTGGAGACGGTAACCGCCATCAACCGCGACGCCACCCAGGGCGAGCGCCATCAGGCCCTGGCCGATGCCGAAGGGATCAGCTACCTCTATTTCTTGGCGGACGCCCTCGGCCCACGGCTTGGGCAGGCGTTCCTGACCGCCTATGACAGGGGTGAACTGGGCAAGGCGGCGGCGCTGATCAAGGCCAGCGAAATCAGTACCGGCGCGGCGAAAAAACATTTCAGCTATGCGCGCCCGTTCCTGCAAACCGGCAACACTATCCACCTGGTGCCGGACACAGTCGTGATCGGCGACGGCCACCCCTACACCGCTGACGGCGGCGCGTTCCCCAGCGGCCACACCAACACCGGCTACACCGACGCGCTGCTGATGGCGGAGATGATCCCGGAGCGCTTTGTGCCGCTGCTGGACCGCGGCGCGCGTTACGGCTTCTCCCGCGTGGTGCTGGGCGTGCACTACCCGCTGGATGTGATGGGCTCGCGCATGGTGGCGGAGCGCAATGTCGCCCACTACCTCAACGACCCGGCCTACCGCACGCTGTTTGAGCAGGCGAAAAGCGAGCTGCGCACCGCGCTGGAAAAGGCGTGCGGCATGAGCCTGGCGGAATGCGCCGCGCCGCAGGGGCAGGATGATCCCTACACCGCCCCGGCGATGCGCAGCTTCTACCGCTTCACCATGACTTATGACCTGCCGAAAGCCACCGCCGCGGCAACGCCGCTGAAGGTGCCCGCCGGGGCCGAAGTGCTGCTGGAAGCGCCGCTGCCGCAGCTCAGCGCCACCCAGCGCCGCGCGCTGATGCGCCACACCGCCCTGGCGGACGGCTACCCGCTCTCCGGCGGCGCGGGCGAGCAGAACTTCTGGCAGCGCCTCAACCTGCATGACGCGGTGCTGGCCGCGAAATAGCCCCTTCCCGCCAGGCCGCCCGGCCTGGCGATATTTTCGCCACACTTCAGCAAAAAATAACAATTCGCGTGCTTATCTGATGGCGCGCATACCGCGTTTTCTGCTAAAACCCCGCGTCGCACGGTGCTTGTTCGTGCGCTTTCAGGGCGCTGCGCCCGGCTTTTCCGGAGCAGACCCACAAAGCGTGCTAATCTGTTAGCCACACAATTTTACGCAATGCTTACGGTATGCGGCCTATAACCGCGCCCCCGGCCCTTGGCATAATGCTCTTCTTTTTTTACAGGACGATTCGGCTCTGGCATGAAATCCCACGCACACTCCCCGTTTTCCCGGCGTAACCTTCTGCTCCTCTTGCTTGTCATCGCGCTGATTGCCGGTGGCTGGCTCTACTTCTCCCGCCAGCCGGCGGCACCCGGCGGCATGGGCGGCGGCCCCGGCATGGGCGGCCCCGGCATGATGGGCGGCGGCATGGCGACGCCGGTGCAGGCGGGCGTGGCGAAACAGGCGGATGTGCCGGTTTACCTTTCGGCGCTCGGCACCGTGGTGCCCAATGCCAGCGTCACCGTCACCAGCCGGGTCGACGGCGAGCTGATGAAGGTCTACTTCACCGAGGGGCAGCAGGTAGAGGCAGGGCAACTGCTGGCGCAGATCGACCCGCGCAGCTACCAGGCCACGCTGGCCCAGTACCAGGGCGCGCTGGCGGAGAACCAGGCGCTGCTGAAAAGCGCGCAATTGACCCTCGCCCGCTATAAAACCCTCTACGCGCAGGACTCGCTCTCCCGGCAGGATCTCGACACCCAGACCGCCACCGTCGGCCAGTACCTCGGCACCATCAAGGCCGATCAGGCGCAGATTGACGCCGCGAAGCTGAACCTGGCGTTTACCCGCATCACCGCGCCGGTGAGCGGGCGCGTCGGGCTGCGGCTGGTCGACCCGGGCAACATGGTGCACAGCAGCGACACCACCGGCATCGTGACCCTGACCCAGACCCAGCCGATCGCCGCCACCTTCAGCGTGCCGCAGGCCAACCTGCAAACCGTGCTGAAGCCGCTGCACCGGGGCGAGACCCTGCCCGCCACCGCCATCGACCAGGACGGCAGCAGCGTGCTGGCGCAGGGGAAACTGAGCTTTATCAGCAATGAGATCGACACCGCCACCGGCAGCATCAAGCTCAAGGCGCTGTTTGATAACCAGGACGAGCAGCTCTACCCGAACCAGTTTGTGAATATCCGCCTGCAGACCAGCACGCTGAAAAACGCGGTGGTGATCCCGGCGCAGGCGTTGCAGCTCAGCAGCGACGGCGATTTCGTCTACCTGGTCAACAGTGACAACACCGTGACCCGCAAAGCGGTGAAGAGCGGCCCGGCCTTCGGCAACACCTGGCAGGCGATCCTCTCCGGCGTGTCAGCAGGCGACCGCGTGGTCACCACCGGCATCGACCGTTTGCAGGACGGCGCGAAAGTGCGGGTGGTCACGGCGCAGGCTGCCACCCCCGGTGCCACCCCGGCCACGGGCGCAAACCCCACCGGCAGCAAACCTGCCGCGGACAAGCCCGCTGCTGACGGGAACGCCGCGCGATGAACCCGTCCCGCCTGTTTATCCAGCGGCCGGTCGCCACAATCCTGCTGATGGTGGCGATTCTGCTTTCCGGCCTGTTCGCCTACCGGATGCTCTCCACCTCGGCGCTGCCGCAGGTGGACTACCCCACCATCCAGGTGACCACCCTCTACCCCGGTGCCAGCCCGGATGTGATGGCCTCTGCCGTCACTGCCCCGCTGGAGCGCCAGCTCGGCCAGATGGCGGGGCTGAGCCAGATGTACTCCACCAGTTCCGGCGGCGCGTCGATCATCACGCTGAAGTTCAGCCTGGATCTCTCGCTGGATGTGGCGGAACAGGAAGTGCAGGCGGCGATCAACGCCGCCGACAGCCTGCTGCCCAGTGACCTGCCCAACCCGCCGACCTATAAGAAGGTCAACCCGGCGGACAGCGCGGTGATCACGCTGGCGGCCACCTCAGGCTCCCTGCCGCTGGTCAAGGTGCAGGATCTGGTCAACACCCGCATCGCGCTGAAGCTGTCGCAGATCTCCGGCGTCGGCATGGTGACGCTGGCGGGCGGCCACCAGCCCGCAATCCGCGTGCAGGTCAACCCGCAGGCGCTGGCGGCGCACAACCTGACGCTGGAAGATGTCAACACGCTGATCGGCAACAGCAACGTCAACGGCTCCAAGGGCGGCTTTGACGGCCGCTACCACTCCATCACCATTGACGCCAACGACCAGCTGCGCACCGCCGACGAGTACGGCAACCTGATCCTGGCGTACCAGAATGGCGCGGCGCTGCGGCTGCGTGACATCGCCACCCTGACCGAGGCGGAAGAGAACCGCTACCAGTCCGCCTGGGCCAACCGCCAGCCGGCGATTGTGCTCAGCGTGCAGCGCCAGCCCGGCGCGAACGTGATCGCGGTGGTCGATGCGATTAAAAAACAGTTGCCGACACTCCAGGCGGCGCTGCCGGACGGCGTGACCCTCTCCATTCTTTCTGACCGCACCCAGACCATCCGCGCCTCGATCAGCGACGTGCAGTTCGAGTTGCTGCTGTCGATTGCGCTGGTGGTGATGGTGACCTTCCTGTTCCTGCGCAACCTCGCGGCGACGCTGATCCCCAGCATCGCGGTGCCGCTGTCGCTGGTCGGCACCTTCGGCGTGATGTACCTCGCCGGGTTCAGCCTGAACAACCTGTCGCTGATGGCGCTGACCATCGCCACCGGCTTTGTGATCGATGACGCCATCGTGGTGGTGGAGAACATCTCGCGGCGGCTGGAACAGGGCGAAACGCCGATGCAGGCGGCGCTCAACGGCTCGAAGCAGATCGGCTTTACCATCATCTCCCTGACCTTCTCGCTGATTGCGGTGCTGATCCCGCTGCTGTTTATGGGCGACGTGGTCGGGCGGCTGTTCCGCGAGTTCGCCATTACGCTGGCGGTGTCGATTCTGGTGTCGATGGCGGTCTCCCTGACGCTGACGCCGATGCTCTGCGCCTACCTGCTGCGCCACATCCCGGAAGAGCAGCAGAGCCGCTTCTCCCGTAAGGGCGGCGCGCTGTTTGACCGGCTGATCGCCGGGTACGACCGGCTGCTGACAGTGGTGCTGAACCACCAGCGGCTGACGCTGCTGGTGGCGCTGGCGACGGTGGCGCTCACCGCCCTGCTCTACCTGGTGGTGCCGAAAGGCTTCTTCCCGGCGCAGGACACCGGGCTGATTCAGGGGATCACCGTGGCCTCGCAGGATGTGTCGTTTGAGGAGATGAGCCGCCGCCAGCAGGCGCTGGCTGACATCATCCTGAAAAACCCGGCGGTGGAGAGCCTCTCCTCGACGCTGGGGATTGACGGCACCAACACCAGCCTCAACAGCGGGCGCATCCAGATCAACCTGAAATCTTTTGAGGAGCGCGACGAACGGGCCGACGCGGTGATCGCCGAGCTGAAGCAGGCGGTGGCGCAGGTGCCGGGCATCCAGCTTTACCTGCAATCGGCGCAGGATCTCACGGTGAACGATCAGGTGACGCCGAGCCAGTACCAGTTCACGCTGGACGACGCCGACAGCGAAAACCTCGTCACCTGGACGCCGACGCTCATGGCGGCGATGGCCGCCCACCCGACGTTCCGCGACGTTACCAGCAACCTCCAGGATCAGGGCCAGGTGGCGTACGTGGAGCTGAACCGCGATGCGGCGGCGCGTTACGGCATCACCGCCGCTGACGTTGACACCGCGCTCTATAACGCCTTCGGCCAGCGGCTGATCTCCACCATCTTTACCCAGTCGAACCAGTACCGCGTGGTGCTGGAGGTCGCGCCGCGCTTCCAGCAGTCGCCCGCC
This sequence comes from Chimaeribacter coloradensis, assembly GCF_002858715.1. GTDB lineage: Bacteria > Pseudomonadota > Gammaproteobacteria > Enterobacterales > Enterobacteriaceae > Chimaeribacter > Chimaeribacter coloradensis. The sequence goes on from NZ_PJZH01000007.1 coordinate 152,271, forward strand.
TCGTTTGATGATATCTATCTGGCGGCCAGCAGCAGTGACAGCAGCACGGCCACTGACGGCACCAGCACCAGCACCAGCAGCACCAGCAGCACCCCCGGCATGGTGAAACTGACGTCGATTGCCACTGTCCACCAGCGCACCGGCGCGCTGGTCAATGCGCGGCTCAACCAGTTCGCGGCGGTGACCTTCTCGTTCAACCTGAATGAAGGTTACTCGCTGGAGCAGGCGCAGCAGGCGATTGCGGAGATCAGTAAGCAGATCAAGATGCCGTCTGAGATCACCCTGCGTTACCAGGGCGAAAGCGCTGCCTTCCAGAGCGCCACCGGCAACACGCTGTGGCTGATTCTGGCGGCGTTGCTGACCATGTATGTGGTGCTCGGCATCCTCTATGAGAGCTTTATCCACCCGGTGACCATTCTCTCTACCCTGCCCTCGGCGGCGGTCGGCGCGCTGCTGACACTGCTGCTGGCGGGCACCGAATTCAGCCTGATTGCGCTGATCGGCGTGATTTTGCTGATCGGGATTGTGAAAAAGAACGCCATCATGATGATCGACTTCGCGCTGGAGGCGGAGCAGAAACAGCACCTGTCGCCGCGCGAGGCGATCCACCAGGCCTGTTTGCTGCGTTTCCGGCCGATTTTGATGACCACCATGGCGGCGCTGCTCGGTGCGCTGCCGCTGATGCTGGCACACGGCTCCGGCGCGGAGCTGCGCCAGCCGCTGGGGCTGGTGATCGTCGGCGGGCTGGTCTTCAGCCAGGTGCTGACGCTGTTCTCCACGCCGGTGATTTATCTCTGTTTTGACCGGCTGGCGATCCGCGGCCGGGCGATCTGGCGGCGTAAAGGCCCGCAGGGGGCGCGATGAGCGAACCGCGTGAACCGCGCCGGGCGCGGCCGCTGAACCTTTCGCGGCTGTTCATCTTCCGCCCGGTGGCGACGCTGCTGCTGACGCTGGCGGTGCTGCTGCTCGGCGCGCTCGGCTACCGGCTGCTGCCGGTGGCCCCGCTGCCGCAGGTCGATTTCCCGACCATTATGGTGAGCGCCAGCCTGCCGGGGGCCAGCCCGGAGACCATGGCCGCTACCGTCGCCACGCCGCTGGAGCGGGCGCTGGGGCAGATTGCCGGCATCACCGAGATGACCTCCAGCAGTTCGCAGGGGTCGACCAACGTGATCCTGCAATTTGAGCTGAACCGCGACATCAACGGCGCCGCGCGCGATGTGCAGGGGGCGATCAACGCCGCCCGCAGCCTGCTGCCGAGCAGCATGCCGTCGCTGCCGACCTACCGCAAAGCCAACCCGTCGGAGGCACCGGTGATGATGCTGGCGCTGACCTCCGCTACCCGCACCAGCGGCGAGCTGTATGACCTCGCCTCCAGCCAGATCAAACAGAAAGTGGCGCAGGTGCAGGGGGTCGGCGAGGTGTCGCTGCTCGGCAGCGCCCTGCCCGCGGTGCGTATTGACCTCGAACCGCAGCGGCTGACCCACTACGGCCTGTCGCTGGACGCGGTGCGCAGCGCCGTCGCCAACGCCACCAGCAACCAGCCGAAAGGGATTATCCAGGGCGGCACGCAGTCCTGGGTGGTGGACAGCAACGGCCAGCTCGACAAGGCGAAAGCCTACCGCGCGCTGGTGATCCGCTACCAGGACGGCAACGCCGTGCGCCTCGGCGACGTGGCGAAAGTCTATGACGCGGTGGAGGACAACTACAACGTCGGCTACTACAACCAGTCGCGCTCGGTGCTGCTGGGGGTAACCCGCTCCGCCGGGGCCAACATGCTGGAGACCATCGACGCCATCAAGGCGCTGATCCCCGAACTGCGCGAAAAATTGCCGGGCGATGTCGGGTTGCAGATTGTGGTTGACCGCTCCCCCAACATCCGCGCCTCGCTGCGCGACACCGAAGAGACGCTGCTGATTGCGGTGCTGCTGGTGATCGCGGTGGTGTTCGTGTTCCTGCGCAACGTCAAGGCGGTGGTGATCCCGGCGCTGGCGCTGCCGGTGTCGCTGATCGGCACCTGTGCGGTGATGTACCTGCTCGGCTACAGCCTCGACAACCTCTCGCTGATGGCGCTGATCATCGCCACCGGCTTTGTGGTGGATGACGCCATCGTGGTGCTGGAGAACATTACCCGCTACATCGAAGAGGGGCTGGGGCCGGTGCGCGCCGCGCTGAAAGGGGCGCAGGAGGTGAGCTTCACGGTGCTGTCGATGACGCTGTCGCTGGTGGCGGTGTTCCTGCCGCTGCTGCTGATGGGCAGCATCGTCGGGCGGCTGTTCCGCGAGTTCGCCGTGACGCTTACCGTGTCGCTGGTGATCTCAATGGTGGTCTCCCTGACCCTGACGCCGATGCTCTGCTCGCGCCTGCTGCGGCGCAAACCGCCGGTGACCACACGCCCGCACCCGCTCTACCTGATGATTGAGCGCGGCCTCACCGGCCTGCTGGCCGTCTACAGCCGGGCGCTGAACTGGGTGATGCGCCACCAGCGGCTGACGCTGTTCAGCCTGCTGCTGACCATCGTGCTGAATCTGTTCCTCTACAGCGTGGTGCAGAAAGGTTTCTTCCCGAACCAGGACACCGGGCTGCTGATGGGGATGCTGCGCGCCGACCAGAGCACCTCCTTCCAGGCGATGAAGCCGAAAATGGAGGAATTCTCGAAGATGATCCAGGCCGACCCGGCGGTGGACGGCGTGATGGCCTCAATGGGCAGCGGCGCGTTCGGCTCGCGCAACAGCGCCAACTTCTTCGTGCACCTGAAAGATTTCGACAAGCGTGACGCCAGCGCCGCGGAAGTCGCCAACCGGCTGACGATGAAAGGCATGAGCCAGCCGGGGCTGCAACTCTTCCTGATGCCCGCGCAGGATCTGCACATCGGCGGCCGCAGCGCCAACGCCTCCTACCAGTTCAGTTTGCAGGCCGACGCCCTCGATACGCTGCGGGTCTGGACGCCGAAGGTGAAAAAGGCGCTGGAGGCGCTGCCGCAGCTCACCAGCGTCGACAGCGATTCGCAGACCGGCGGCCAGGAAGTGATGCTGACCATCGACCGCGACGCCGCAACCCGGCTGGGGGTGGACGTCAACACGCTGGACACCATGCTGAATAACGCCTTCAGCCAGCGGCAGGTCGCCACCATTTACAAGACGCTGAACCAGTACCATGTGGTGATGAACCTCAACGCGGACTTTACCGGCGACCCGGCGATCCTGAACTCACTGTATGTGGTAAACGATCAGGGCGCACAGGTGCCGCTCTCCGCCTTTACCCGGCTGAGCGGAGCCAACGCGCCGCTGTCGGTGTCGCACCAGGGGCAGTCTGCCACCAGCACCGTGGCCTTTAACCTGGCGGACGGCGTGTCGCTGGAGCAGGCGCAGCAGGCGATTGACGAAGCGATGGCGAAAATCGGCCTGCCGGACAGCGTGCAGGCCGGGTTCCAGGGCACGGCGAAAGCCTTCAGCGACCTGACGGCCAGTATGCCGTGGCTGATCCTGGCGGCACTGGCGGCGGTCTATATCGTGCTGGGGATGCTCTATGAGAGCTACATCCACCCGCTGACCATTCTCTCGACCCTGCCCTCGGCCGGGGTCGGCGCGCTGCTGCTGATGCTGATGACCAACACCCAGCTCACGGTGATTGCGCTGATCGGCATTTTGCTGCTGATCGGCATTGTGAAGAAGAACGCCATCATGATGATCGACTTTGCGCTGGCGGCGGAGCGTGACCGCGGTCTGACGCCGGAGCAGGCGATTGTGCAGGCCTGCCTGATGCGTTTCCGCCCGATCATGATGACCACGCTGGCCGCCTTCTTCGGCGCGCTGCCGCTGGCGCTCGGCAGCGGCGGTGATGCTGACCTGCGCAGCCCGCTGGGGCTGGCGATCGCCGGTGGCCTGGCATTGAGCCAGCTTTTGACCCTGTTTACCACGCCGGTGGTCTACCTCTATATGGACCGCCTGAGCGCCCGTACCACGCGGCTGTGGCAGCGCCTGCGCCACCGCCCGGCCCCAACCGGACATTCTGAATGAGCATGAAATCTTCCCCGTTTATCCCGGCGCTGCTGGCGCTGCTGCTGGCAGGTTGCACCGTCGGCCCCGATTACCAGCGCCCCAGCGCGCCGATGACCGCGCAGTTCAAAGAGGCGAAAGGCTGGACGCAGGCCACGCCGCAGGACGGTGCCGCCAAAGGCGAGTGGTGGGCGGCCTACCACGACCCGGTGCTCTCCAGCCTGCTGGCGCAGGTGCAGATCGGCAACCAGAACGTGGCGCAGTATGAGGCGCAGTACCGGCAGGCGCAGGCGCTGGTGAGCGGCGCGCGCGCTGACTTCTTCCCGACGGTGAGCGGCACGGTAAGCAGCAGCCGCAGCGCCAGCCGGGCGGCCACCTCCGGCAACGGCAGCAGCATCAGCAACAGCCATCAGGCGCAGGCCAGCGCCAGCTGGGAGCTGGATCTCTGGGGCAAGCTGCGCCGCCAGCTTGAGGATGACCGCGCCAACGCACAGGCCAGCGCCGCCGAGCTGGCGAACATCACCCTCAGCGCCCAGTCCTCGCTGGCGCAGGACTATTTCCAGATCCGTATTATGGATGAGCAGATCGCGCTCTATCAGCAGAGCGTGGAGGCGTACCAGCGCTACCTGACGGTGATTGAGAACAAATACCGCGCCGGCAGCGAGTCCCGCGCGACGCTGGCGCAGGCGCAGACCCAGCTCGAGAGCGCGCGCGCCTCGTCGCTGGATCTGCAGTGGCAGCGCGCCCAGCTGGAGCACGCCATCGCGGTGCTGATGGGCCGCCCGCCTGCCGATTTCACGCTGGCCGTGGCGAAACTGGACGCGACCCTGCCGCCGATCCCCACCGCCCTGCCCTCGCAGCTGCTGGAGCGCCGCCCGGACATCGCCTACGCCGAGCGCAATATGGCCGCCGCCAATGCGGCGGTGGGGGTGGCGATCGCCGGGTATTATCCCGACCTGACGCTGAGCGCCAGCGGCGGCTACAGCAGCTCGACGCTGCACAAGCTGATTTCCGCGCCGAACCGCGTCTGGTCACTCGGGCCTGAGCTGAGCGGCACCCTGCTGGACTTCGGCGCCACCCGCGCCAGTGTGGAACAGGCGAAAGCCAGCTATGACGCCAGCGTCGCCGCCTACCGCCAGAGCGTGCTGAGCGCCTTCGAGGAGGTGGAGAACTACCTGGTGGAGCTGCACACGCTGGAGGGGGAGATCGCCGCCCAGCGCGCCGCCGCCGACGCGGCCGCCGAGTCCGCCCGCGTGACCTATAACCAGTACCAGGCGGGGATGATCGACTACCTCGACGTCGCCACGACACAAGCGACACGCCTGTCGCAGCAGCAGAGCCTGCTGTCGCTGCTGGCAGACCAGCGGGTGACCAGTGTGAAGCTGGTGGCGGCCTTAGGGGGCGGGTTTGGTGCTGCGCGCACAGCGGAGGAGTGATTTGCCTTAGGATGCTGGGGTTTTTTTTTAGATCAAGG
>NZ_PJZH01000079.1 GCF_002858715.1 Chimaeribacter coloradensis
CGCGCCCTGCGGGGCGTGCATCAGCAGCACCGCCTGTTTCAGTGCATCCAGGCTCTGTTGCAGCAGCGCGATTTGCGCCTCTACATCCGCGGGGGCAGCTTTGGCGGTCTGGGCATCGTCCGAGAGCTTTTGCGCCATCTCCTGCAGGCCGCTCATCTCGCTGATAACCGCGTCCATTTCCAGCACCTTGCCCTGCGCCATGGGCTGCGCATCGGCGCTGATAAACAGCCCTTTCCCGGCGCGTAGCGTGCCGTAACTGTCGGTGCGCAGCTCAAAGCCCTCGCCGCGCGGCTGACGCTCGCTGTCCACCAGATGCCCGAGGTTGAGCTGGCTTTTGCCGCCGTACTCGGTGGCGAGCTTGATGTGCTCCTGCCCGCGGGTGTCATCGAGGCGCAGTTT
>NZ_PJZH01000080.1 GCF_002858715.1 Chimaeribacter coloradensis
ATGGTTGGCGTTCTGTTCCACCAGAAACAGCGTCATGCCGCTTTGGGTCAGTTCCCGCACGATGACGAAATCGGGGTTGATGTCAGTGATGGTGAAACCGGCTTTATACAGCTCATGAATTAAGGCGCCATGTGGATCTGGCTCTCAGTGGTACGCGCCCCGATGGCCCCCCAGCTGATAAGGTCAGCAATATACTGCCCGATCACCATATCCAGGAACTCCGTGGCGGTCGGCAGGCCCAGCTCATTGACGGCCAGCAACAAACGGCGCGCCAGTTCAATGCCCTGATTCACCTGGTAACTGCCGTCCAGGTGCGGATCGGAGATCAGCCCCTTCCAGCCCACCACGGTGCGCGGTTTCTCAAAATAGGTGCGCATCACGATTTCCAGCCGATCC
>NZ_PJZH01000081.1 GCF_002858715.1 Chimaeribacter coloradensis
CATGTAGTTGTTGACGATCTTGATGCGGATACCGCGCCCCGGCCCGCCCGCCTCCACCAGCGTGTCCCCCATGCAGCGCAGCAACGGTGCGGCGCGGCTCACCTGCTCCGGCGTCCCGCCCGCCAGGATCAGCAGCGTGCCCGCCACCGCGTGCCCCTACCAAAGAGCTGCTGATTGATGAGTCGCTGATTGGCTGGAAAGAGTATGAGATGGAGGTGGTGCGCGACAAAAATGACAACTGCATCATCGTCTGCTCAATCGAAAACTTCGATGCGATGGGCATCCACACCGGTGACTCCATCACCGTGGCCCCGGCGCAAACACTGACCGACAAAGAGTACCAAATCATGCGTAACGCCTCGATGGCGGTACTGCGTGAAATCGGCGTGGAA
>NZ_PJZH01000082.1 GCF_002858715.1 Chimaeribacter coloradensis
AAGGGTGAGACATTACGGAGAGTAATGGGTGCTGTAATGTTTCAATTTTCAGCTTGTTCCGGATTGTTAAAGAGCAATATCGTAAAAGTGACTCAAGAAGTCAGTTTTACGATATGGTGATAATGGCTTTCACTTCATTATCGGTATGGCGTCCCCAAGGGGATTCGAACCCCTGTTACAGCCGTGAAAGGGCAGTGTCCTAGGCCTCTAGACGATGGGGACACAAAAAGCAGCCTGGCCGTAGCCGTGCTGTTTTGTATCAGCATGAGTCAGAGACTCATCGCATCAACAGGTGCGCTTGCTCAGTACATCTATCAGACAATCTGTTGTGGGCACTGCACGGTCAAATATCTTGAGGTAAGGAGGTGATCCAACCGCAGGTTCCCCTAC
>NZ_PJZH01000083.1 GCF_002858715.1 Chimaeribacter coloradensis
CGGCACCACCAAAGACCGCCGCCTGCTGGAGCTGGAGCTGAACACCTGGGTGCGCACGCTGGTCACCGAAATGACCGATCCGGGCGATGAACTGCAGGCTTCTCACCCGCTGCGCGACGCGAAAGTCACGGTCGAGGATATCGAGGACAACCCCGGCTTCTTCCGCGTGAAACTCTACGCCGTGCCGCACTTCCAGGTTGAAGGGCTGGATGTGAACCTGTCGCTGGTCTCGCAGATGCCGAAGGCGAAAGCCTGAAGCCCGGAGGATCAATGAAGATAGAGCGACCGTTATGGATGCAGGGCGTCATGGTATCGCCACAGCATTTCCAGCAGCAGGCCGCCTTTACGGCCTGGCATACCGAGTGCATCGCGCTGATGGGCGTGAT
>NZ_PJZH01000084.1 GCF_002858715.1 Chimaeribacter coloradensis
GGAAAGCCGTGCGGGTACGGATCGTGATGGTGCCGCCCTGTTCGCCCAATGCCTGCAGGGCATTGCGGGTAATATTCAACAGCACCTGTTCAATCTGGTCGGGATCGTGCGCCAGCTCCGGCAGGCTGGGGTCGTAATCCTTGATCAGGGCGACGTTATCCGGCTTCTCCAGCGACACCAGCTGGCAAACGCGCTCTGCAACCTTATGAATACTTTGGGTAATGTGTTGCCCCGGCCGTTGCGGTCCCAGCAATCTGTCCACCAGGTTCCGCAGGCGGTCGGCCTGTTCGATAATCACCCTGGTGTACTCGTTGAGAGAGGGGTCGGGCAGCGCTTTTGACAACAGCTGTGCTGCGCCGCGTAAACCGCCGAGGGGATTTTTAAT
>NZ_PJZH01000085.1 GCF_002858715.1 Chimaeribacter coloradensis
GAAAGGGATGCGCCCGAGCTTCTCGCGCGGTGCGGCCCCGGCCGAGGCGGAGCGCCTCTACCAGCACTTTACCGGCCTGTGCCGGGAGCAGGGCATCCCGACCGAAACCGGCCGCTTCGCCGCAGACATGAAAGTCTCCCTGGTGAATGACGGGCCGGTCACCTTCTGGTTACAGGTGTAACCGGATAAAAGTGATGATAAATTGCGCGGTCAGGATTTTCAGCTTCTGCCAGCGCTGCTCCTGTACGCGGTAGATGTTCTGCGCCCGTTGGCGTTGGGCGCTCAGCAGGGTGGTGTCGTTGCCCGGCGTCTGCCAGCCATACTCCAGCCCGCCCAGCACGTAAGGCGTATTGGTGACCACGGCGGGCGTGTAGGTGGT
>NZ_PJZH01000086.1 GCF_002858715.1 Chimaeribacter coloradensis
TTCAGCCACTCGGACACCTCACCATATTGTCGTCTCGTCGCTTTCGCGTCTCAACGGGGCGCTACTATAGGGAGGTCAGTGCAATGGGTCAAGAATATTTTCTCTGTTTGTTTGCAAATGGTTAAGTGCTGTTCGCTTTGCTGCCTATATCGCCGTTTCAGGGCAGTTCAGAGGGGATAAAAGAGAAAACCGGGCGAAAATTTTGCTCTGACGAGTGGGAGTTTTTACCGGCAGCGTAGGCCGGGAAGGCGGAGGCATCAAAAACGCCAGAAAGTTGACTGCCCATCACCGGATACAAAAGCAGAAGGCCCCGATTTTCATCGGGGCCTTCTGCTTTTGAATATGGCGGTGAGGGAGGGATTCGAACCCTCG
>NZ_PJZH01000087.1 GCF_002858715.1 Chimaeribacter coloradensis
GACGCTCCAAACCTACCGGCGCGAGGTGGAGCGGCTGATCCTGTGGGCGGTCCTGCAGCTGGGCAAGCCACTGTCCTCGCTCACGCACGAAGACCTGCTCGCCTACGCGCGCTTCCTCGCCGATCCGCAACCGGCCGCGCGCTGGGTCCTGACCGGCAGCAAGAAGCTCGCGCGCAGCCATCCGGACTGGCGCCCCTTTGCCGGGCCGCTGTCGCCCGGCAGCGTGCGCCAGGCGCTGGTCATCCTGAATGCCGGCTTCGCCTGGCTCACCGAGGCGGGCTACCTGGCTGGCAATCCGCTCGCGCTGGCGCGGCGCCGGCGTGCCCCCAGCCGGCCGCGCATCACCCGCTATCTGAGCCATGAC
>NZ_PJZH01000088.1 GCF_002858715.1 Chimaeribacter coloradensis
CCTGCGTGAGATGATTTACGTGCCGGGCGACCTCTTTTCGGTGAACCCGTTGACGGCGGCCAACGTGCCGAACCTGTTTGCGCGTAATGAGCGGGTTATCTGCGTGTTTGACACCGAATTCGGGCCGATGGCGCAGATTCTGGTCGGTGCGACGATTGTCGGCAGTATTTCCACCGTCTGGGCCGGCATCATTAACCCACCGCGGCCGGGCATTATCCAGCGCTGGACGTACGCACCGGCCGGCATTGAAGGCGCGGTGACGCTGGAAAAAGGCCAGGAGATGGGGCACTTCGCACTGGGGTCGACGGTGATTAACCTGTTCCCGGCCGGAAAAGTACGCCTTGAGCCGCAATTGGCCAAC
>NZ_PJZH01000008.1 GCF_002858715.1 Chimaeribacter coloradensis
CGTTTGTTTGCATCACGCGAGAAACTAAAAGTCGAAATCCAGTGCACACCAAGTGATGCAGGTTTTTTAGGGGGCGTCAGCGCTCTCCCGAATTACTGCAATCAGTTTTTGTATGAAATAAAGCGCACATTCTGTTAACGGCGGACGTATCATATCCCTATAAAATTATCTTTATTGGTGGAAATCACTCCACCTGATTAAAAATTTTGGAATATAGCAAATGAAATATACATTGACGATGGCTGCTGCAGCCTTTTTTGTAATAATGTCAGCACCCTGTTATGCGCAGAGTATTACTGTGACATCAGGTACGCTGGATGAAGCTGAGGCGAAAATTGCAGAAAAGGCACAGCATCTTAATGCAAAGTACAAAATCACTGAAGCCAATATCCATAATCGCGTCCATATGACTGCCCGGTTATATTAATATTCAACCCGTATACTAAAAAGGCTGCCTGCAGGCAGCCTTTTTTATGTCTGTGCATCCGCTTTCCTGACAGCACTTGCCACAGAATTACATGCAAAAAACCCGAACAACGTGCTTGCATTGAACAACTGACGTGGACCAGCTTTGGCAAGACGTTATCCCGATGAACGCCGGGCTGCCAGACACCGGCGATACCGGTCGTCAGTAGACCAATAGACAGGCATAAAAAAGCCCCTGCAGTGGCATTCAGGGGCGAAAGGATATGATGCTCGTTATTTTTTGAGGGTAATACAGGTCTGTCTGAGTCAGGCACCTCTTTACCTGCTGGTACCTGGATACAATTAACGCTCTACGGTGATGTCCAGCGGCGCAGCAGGCAGACGCGGCTGCGAGCGCTGCCAGCCGGAGCCGTAGCGGGTGTACTGCGGCGGCACCGGCATGACCACTTTCAGGTCATCTGCAGCGGTACGCGCCCAGAACGGGTCTTTCAGCATTTCACGCCCTACCAGAACGATATCCGCGCGACCGTTCTGCAGGATCTCTTCTGCCTGACGGCCGGTTTCGATCAGGCCAACCGCGCCGGTTTTGATGTCCAGCTCACGGCGCAGCAGCTCGGCAGCTGGCACCTGGTAGTTCGGGTAGGTGTTCACCTGCACCATGGCGATACCGCCGGTCGAACAGTCGATCAGATCGATGCCTTGCTCTTTCATCCATTTACCGTAGACCAGGAAGTCTTCAGGACGGTTACCACCTTCAGCGTAGTCGGTGGAAGAGATGCGCAGGAACAGCGGGCCTTTCCACTCGCTGCGTACCACGTCAATCACTTCACGCACGATACGGTAGCGGTTTTCCTGGCTGCCGCCGTACTCGTCAGTGCGCTTGTTGGCCAGCGGGGACAGGAACTGGTTCAGCAGGTAGCCGTGTGCACAGTGAATTTCTACTACGTCAAAGCCGGCTTCACGTGCGCGGCGGGCACCCTGGCGGAATGCTTCAACGACTTCTTTAATCTGCTCAATGGTCATCGCCTGCGGCACGCGAGACTCAGCGGTGAACGGAATGGCTGATGGTGCGATGGACGGCAGGTCAATACCCAGCTGACGACCGGCATGACCGATCTGCGCACCGGCTTTCGCGCCAAAGCGGTGAATGGCCGCCGTCACGCGCTGCAGGCCTTCAACGTGGCTGTCGTCCCAGATACCAATGTCGCCTGGGCCGATAGGACCGTTTGGCAGTACGGCTGCGGTTTCCAGCATAATCAGGCCGGCGCCGCCCAGGGCACGTGAGCCGTAGTGAACAACGTGGAAGTCGTTGATGTGGCCGTCGTCAGAGGCAGAGTGCATGCACATCGGGGACATCGCGATACGGTTACGGAATTCTACGCCGTTGATGGTAATGGGTTCAAAAAGTAAGGCTGACATTTTTTCTCCAGAAGGTGTTTCATATTTGACCCGCTCAAAGTAGCATATAGACGTAATAAGTTAATACGCTAAAAATATGCACATACTTACCAAAAGGTAACCTAGAGAAGAAAATGAAAAAACTACGCAACTATGACTCGGCGCCCGGCTGCTCCATGGAGGCCGCCCTGCACATCATGGGGGGCAAATGGAAGGGCGTTATCCTCTACCACCTGTTTAAGGACGGCACGCTGCGGTTCAGCGAGCTGCAGCGCTTCATGACCAGCATCAACCAGCGGCTGCTGACCAAGCAGCTGCGCGAGCTGGAAGAGGACGGCCTGGTGGTGCGCGAGGTCTTCCCGGTGGTGCCGCCACGTGTGGAATATTCGCTCAGCGAGGAGGGCCGCGAGCTGAACAAGCTGGTGCTGGACCTGAGCCTCTGGGGCAGGAAGTGGTTGGAGAAACGCGGCCTGAAGACGGCCGTGGAGGAAGATCTGGACGAGCTGAAAAGAATCCTGGGAAATCCTGAGTCCTGATGAATGTGTGATTACAAAAAATATTTGAAGACAGAGGCGTTTCCCTTAAAACGGTCATGATGCGCAGCATGGTCTGTGACACGGTGAACTGGATTGTGGCTAACCTTCACAGCGATTTACATATCGACCAGCTTGCCAGCCGGGCAGGCTACACGCGCTGGCAGTTTTAGCGATCTTTTAAAAAGATCACCGGGCATTCGCTTTTAGAATATGTCCGCACCCGGCGTATCGTGAAGGCATCATACATATCCGGGATCGCATGATGGACATTGCCTATGATTCTGGCTACAGCAATCAGCAGCTGATGTCGCGCTTAATCCGCGCAACCTTTGGCATGTCGCCGACAGAACTGCGCAACTGTGCTTCTGTTGGCCCGTGCTCAGAAACGATCGGCCAGCAGGTAGCGACGCTCTTGCAATCCACCCTGCAGGCAGGCTGATGCTGAGGGCCGCCCTCAGAAATAATAACCACGTGGCGCATATCAGACACAGGGTATAAACCACAGTATTGTCAGTACAACCGAGCCCCGCTGCGGCGGGAAAAATAAAAGAGACTGGATTTACCATGAAAAAGATTAAAATCGCCTTTGTTAAGGCCAACTGGCATGCAGATATTGTGTCTAATGCTCTGGCAGGTTTTAAGAAAGAGTTAGAAGTACAGGATGTGGAAGCGGAACTGAAGATATTCGACGTGCCGGGAGCGTTTGAAATGCCACTGCTGGCAAAACGGTTAGCTGAAACCGGCAGGTACGATGCGATTGTTTGTGCTGCCCTGGTAGTTGACGGCGGAATTTATCGCCACGATTTCGTTGCTGCCGCGGTAGTTGAGGGTTTAATGAATGTGCAGCTCAGCACCAACGTGCCGGTTTACTCTGTGTCTCTGACGCCGCACAACTTCCAGCCGGTTGTGGAGCTGGAAAATTTCTACACTGAACACTTCATCAAGAAAGGTAAAGAAGCCGCGCGCGCAGTGCTGGCGATTCATACTTTGTCGATTGACTGAAAATTGCGTTATTTGATTAACGAAAAATCCGGCATGAGTATTCATACCGGATTTTCATATCAGACGTGCAGGCAAACAGGGGGTGCTCATTAGCAATATCTGAAGCTCCTGCATTTTGTCAGAAACGATTCTGATGAGAAGATGTTGCAATACACAGACGCCCGGTAGTCATGGCCTATATCCGCTTTTCGCTCAAAGCGGATGTAGGCCTGCGTGTCGGTCCGCTTTGTGCCAGAGGCGGTCATTTTCCGGATAAGCTATCAGCATGATGAAGCGTCAGCAGAGAGCATTGGGCTGGATATTCACAGTACACACTTTCACAAGTGACCAGCGGGTTTACTCTCTTTTCAGGCCGGCGGCCCTTAATGGATAGCACTTCATTTCAGTAGTAACTTCCGCATTTTATCGTCTGCTTTGCTCCTTCCCTTATATTTGTCTGCAACAAAGCATTACCGCATCATAAGCTGGGGAATTAAAATATCATTAATATTTTTATTGCGCCTGTTGAATAATGATCTTATTAATATTCAAGCGCTTATATCCATAGCGTTCCCACACGTAAATAAAAATAATGAAAAGGATAATTTATGATGATTAAACCCGCCGCTGAAGTCTGTGCGGCGCCGAGTCTATTGCAGACGCTTAAATCTTTCCCGATGACTGTCCATGCGCTGCTCTTTTTTACACTCGTCATTCGTTTCAGCTATTTTATGGCCTGGCCGTTTATCGCGGTGATCATGACGCAGAATTACCATATGTCGCCGGTTGCCATTGGCGTGGCTATGACCAGTAGCGCGCTGTTCTCGGTGGTGCTCGGTATGTATGGCGGGCAAATTTCGGACAGACTGGGAAGACGCGTTATTCTTCTGCTGGGCTGTGCCTTTTCCGCTATAGGCTATATCGTCCTGGCGCAGGCAACCGGGATGGCGCTGTTTATCATCGGTCTGATGATCATCGGCGTATCCTTTGCATGGGTTGATCCCCCTCTGCGTGCACTGGTGAGTGATTTGCTGGGTGACCGTCGTCGTCGTGCGCTGGCCCTGCAAATGCGCTACTACCTGATCAACGTCGCGGCGGTGTTTGGCCCACTGGTAGGGATGGTATTTGGCCTGACATCTCAGAAGGGAACATTCCTGATAACCGGACTCTCCTATCTCCCTTTCTTCGTCTACGTGCTGCTGTTTATCCCGGCAGGTAAGCTGCTGAGTGAGGAACAGGCTGACAGCAAGCCGGCGGTGAAGCTGCACCAGGTGATAGGTATCATCGCCAGGGATAAAACCTACATTGCGGCGCTGCTGTGCAGCATTTTGTGCAGTGTTGTTTTTATTCATTACGAAGCCGTACTGCCCCAGTACCTCCTTTTACTTGACGGCAACGCGGCGGTTAAGTTGATTACTCTGATACTTGTCACTAATGCCTGTACCGTGTTGGTGTTTCAGACTTTTATTATGCGGTTTCTGGCACGGGTCACCCTGCCAAAACGCATTCTTCTGGGTGGCGTAATTTTCGCTTTATCGCAGCTCGGCTTTTTTTCCATACGCTCGACGGAAATTTGGTTATGGCTGACGGTCACCGGTGTATTCAGTATGGGGGAAGCGATTCTGATGCCGAACCTGAACATTTTGCTCGATCAGTTGGCGCCGCCAGAGCATCGTGGTGCCTATCTTGGTGCCTCAATGCTGTCGACGCTGGGGATCGCTGCCGGGCCATTAATCGGTGGTGTGATGTTGGCGATGACGGGTTCAGGGGTATTTATCTGCACCGCATTGCTTAGCCTTTTGTTGTGCGCGATCATCTACGCCTGCCGGATTAACATGCTGACACGTCTGCAGGATTCATAATAAAAGGCGCTGCGGACATTCAAAGTAAACCGGGACATCGTCTGCCGATCCGGAATAAAGCCAAGACATGGATGCAGTGAAGTCCGCAAGGTCACTTTATTTAGAAAATAAAGGAAACGGCCCTGGCAGGGCCGTCTAAATAAAGTGCAACGGGCGCGACAAGCCGATGGCGAGGACAAGCCGGCCCGTCGCAGATTCACGCGCAGCGATTTCGGATGGGTAAGCCTCGTAAGCGTATTTACCGTGATAGTGACCCAGGCCTTCAGGCAGCAGCCTGATGAGGCGGCCATTATTCTCAATGTCCGCACTCAGTAACTGCAAGGGGCACGGAGCCGCCGCAGTTTCTATCTGGCATGGCGCTTTGTCCGCTGTAAAAACAGCAGCCATACGCCCATCGAGGTGACGATCAGCACCCAACCCATCTGGCTGATCACCGCTTCCATCATGCCATCCAGCGCGGGGGAGATCAGCGTGTTGAGCTGCAACACCGTTGACACTTCGTAACAGCCAATCGCAAAAGCCACCACAATCGAGAGCGATGAAATGGCGAGGGTGTAGTTGAGGCTACGCAATGGATCGAACTGCGACCAGCGATACAGTTTTAACATCATGACGCCATCAGTGGTATCGATCAGCATCATGCCCGCGGTGAATAACAACGGCATCAACATAATGTGTAGTATCGCTTCGCCACCCACAGCATGATTGGCCGACATGCCGAAAATGGCCACTTCAGTGGCGGTATCAAAGCCGATGCCAAACAGAAATCCAATCAGGAACAGATGATGGCTTTTGCTCACCATGCGAAACAGCGGGGCGCAAAGCCGGGTCAACACGCCGTGGTGGTGGCTTTCCTGCGGAACAGGCGTTGCATCACTGCGCAGCAACTTCTGACGTTGACGAAAACATTGCCACAGAGTTCGGCTGTTAGCCCAGGCGAGCAGCAATAGAAATGCGCCGGAGATCATCGTGCTGATCATGCCGCCGACTTCCTTAACGCCCGGAAACATCTGTTGAAGCGGTCGAGTGGTCAAGGCGAATATCAGGCAGGCGATCAGCACCACTGATGCATGCCCCAGCGAAAACCACATTCCTGCAGTGAAAGGGCTTTTACCCTCATTGCTCAATTTGCGCATAGCATTATCAATGGCGGCAATGTGGTCGGCATCAACGGCGTGGCGTAACCCAAACAGATACGCCAATAACGCCACGCTGAGCGCGGCGGGTGAATGTTGAAACGTTACCAGCGCCGTGCCGATCACCAGCAAATTAAATAACAGGGCGCCACCTATTACCGCCATGCCTTTCTGCTTATTACTCAGCACCTTCATAAAAGCTCCTGAAAGATTATCCAACGGCGGCGAAGACCCGCAGCGGCTGGATCGACGGCGGCGATGCGTGGTGATCGTGATGGTGATGGTGATGGTGATGATGGTCGTGAACATGACCATGCGGTTGATCGGGTGGACAGCTAGCGGCAGCGAGATCCACCGGGCTGCCGTGGGGTGTGTTGAGGAAAGCCTGTCGCCATTGCTCTTCACGAATCAATAATTCGGACACCGGGATTAAGCGATGCTGGGACAAGATCTTTTCCAGGCAGCTTAGCCATTGCCGATAGTAGGCGTTGTGAGCACTTTCATCGCTGCGTTGTGGGGAGTCATGAATCTCCTGCGCAAATTGTTCCACCCATTGCGGCCAACTAAAATAGCCGCGCTGCGATAGAGCCACAGCGATAACGAAGGCATCGGCTTCCCATGGTTGTGCGAAAGCAGGATCGGCCTCAGTGACGTGAGCGATGATGGCATTCAACTCATCCATGCGTCGCCTCCTCACTTTTGCCCTGAATATAGTCTGACCAGACGCTAAGATGAACGCTGAAATTGTCGCCAGTCTCCCCCCATAATTCAGCGGCGCTGAATTTCACCAGATAGACATACTGCGGCTTCTCCTGCTGGTGCGTGACCAGGGCATCAGGAAACACGCAGGCGCCATAATTCGCGACAATCACCCCTTTTTTATTGCGCGCATAGCGAGGCAGACGTGTATGGCTGAGCGGATTCATATTCTGCGTAATGATGGTATCGCCCGGCTGATATTGAGGAGCGACATCCACCGGACGATGATAATCAGGTGGAGTGGTGATTAAATCGAGATAGCCTTGCGGGGAATAGGTGTTCATCATAAGTCCTCAGGCAGAGAGTTCAGTGAGACGCTGTTGCAATTCCTGCTCGGTAAATACACCGGTCTTACACATCAACTGCTCAATCGCAAACAACCAGTGTTCGTAATAACTCGACTGCAAATAGTCGGTCACCGGCATTTTTTCGATTTCATAGCGAAAATCATCCAACACGATCTTACCGCTCATAAAAAATACCAGCGTGGTGGCGAAAATATCTTTTTCCCACTGGCTATGAAAATTAGGTTCGTCGGCCTCCATTTCAATGGGGCCAAAATTCTGCATGCCGCCGCAGTCGTGGATATTGTTCATGGCTGCTCTCCGCTTAAAGAATACGTGTACCGATCATTGAATCCCGGGTAACTAATTGTGCCAAGGCGTTTTCATCCAATCCCTCACTGTTAGCAGGCCGCTGTGGCAGTACGAAATAACGAATTTCAGCATTGCTGTCCCAGACGCGAATCTCTTTGCCGGCAGGGATATCCGTACCAAATTCCGCTAATACTCCACGTGGATCGATGACCACACGCGAGCGATAAGGCGTGGATTTAAACCAGATGGGAGGCAAACCTAATACCGGCCATGGGTAGCAGGAGCAAAGCGTGCAAACCACAATGTTATGCACGCTATCCGTGTTTTCCAGCACATGCAATGTGGCCCCTTCAAACCCGGCATAGCCCAGTTCTTTAACCGCATCGCGACCGTTCTGCAGCAAACGTGCTTTGAAGGCGGGATCGCACCAGGCTTTTGCCACCACCTGCGCGCCATTGCGTGGGCCGACTTTGGTTTCAAAATAGTCAACGATGGTGTCAGTGACGTCCTGACTCAGGAAACCTTTTTCTGACAACAGGGACTGAATAGCACGGATCTTTAATGCAGCATCAGAAGGTAATACGGAGTGGTCCGACATTTTGATTCCTCAATAAAATGAGAGTGGTGAGGACGATCAGAATTCAAGACGTTAATCCATCTGTAATTTTCTTCTTTGTTCAGGCTGCCATCTGCTGTGTTTTATTGGACAGAATCAGTGACCGGATTTAATCTGCACCGAAAGAGTGCCTGTTGCTGTATTTAAGTGCATGGAACAAGCGGGCGTATAATTAAAAGCATCGGTATTTTTTGTGCTCATTAATTTTTTTATCGGATTAATTCCAGTCCTGATCTTGCTGGCGGCCAGCGGAGTCCACCTATAATTAAGTAAAACGTACAGTCTTAACTTCTGGCCCGCTTATTGCTAATCTCAATGACATGCCCCAATGTTGTGGCTCTTGATTATCATTTTTAGACAGTGCGGTCTGCTGCTCATCCCTATTGCTTCCGGTTCCCGGAATACTCCATCTCTATTAATTCCAATAACTTCATTGCGAGGGTGCTATGGCTATTAGTCGTCGTTCATTTATTCAGGGAACTGCTGTATCGGCATTAGGCCTGGCAGCAGGGGTTACACCAAAATTCACGTTAGCCGCTGACAGCAAAGATGCCATTAAAGTAGCGAGTATCCTCGACCTCTCGGGCGGTTTGGATATTTACGGTAAACCTATGTCCAACGCCATCAATCTGGCAGCGGATGAGATCAACGCCGCAGGAGGATTGTTAGGCCGGCCGCTGCAAGTCATCAATTACGATGCGCAATCCAACATGCAGCTATACGCGCAATACGCCCAGCAGGCCGCGTTGAGAGACAAAGTGGCGGTGGTGCACGGCGGCATTACTTCAGCCTCGCGCGAAGTCATTCGTCCGGTATTGGATCGTTTCCGTTCCCTCTATTTCTATCCTGCGCAGTATGAAGGCGGTGTGTGTGACCGCAACTACTTCTCATCCGGCTCCACACCTGCACAGACCGTAGAAAAACTGGTGCCTTACGCCATGAAAAAGTGGGGCAAAAAAGTTTATGTATTGGCAGCGGATTACAACTACGGCCAGATTGTTTCATCGTGGGTGAAGAAATCGGTGCGTGATAACGGAGGGGAAGTGATGACGGTGGAGTTCTTCCCGCTGGATGTCACTGATTTTGGTGCCGCGATTTCAAAAATCCAGAGCGCTAAACCTGACATGGTATGGTCAGCATTGGTCGGTGGTGCGCATATCTCCTTCTATCGCCAGTGGCACGCCGCAGGTATGAGCAACAAAATCCCCATCGCTTCCACGGTGTTTGGCGGCGGCAATGAACACATCATCCTTTCACCCGAAGAGAGCAACGGTATTCTGGTGGCGGCAAACTACATGCAAGAGATCCCGTCTGCCGAGAACAGAGCCTTCGTGGATAAATTCCATGCACGTTACGGCGACATGACCATCAGCGACCTGGCGATGGGCGCGTATCAAGGCATGCTGATTTGGGCTGAAGGCGTGCGCAAGGCGGGTGATATTGATCGCATGAAAGTGATCGAGGCACTGGAGTCGGGCATCACACTGACGTCTCCAAGCGGTCAGTTGAGCGTTGATCCCACCACGCACCACTGCTCGCTGGATGTGCACATTGCTGAGGTAGAGAACCACCAGATGAAAATTCTGGAAACCTTTACTCATCAGGCTCCGGTCGATACCGCCATGGTGTGCGACCTGAAAAAAAATCCACGCGATACCAAACAGTATCAGATCGAACTGTAACGGGAGCCCTGTATGGATCTATCGATTATTTACGGCATTGAAATGCTGAATGCCATCGCGGTACTGGTGATTATGAGTCTGGGCCTGGCGGTGGTGTTCGGCATGATGAAAATCGTCAATATGGCGCACGGCGAATTTATGATGCTGGGCGGCTATAGCGCCATCATGGCCACCAACCACTTTGGCATGCCGATCTGGATTTCGATGCTGGTGATTGCACCACTCTGCGTCGGTGTCTTTGGCATCGTGATTGAGCGCGTCATTATTCGCCATCTGTATGGCCGGATGATCGACACCATGCTGGCTACCTGGGGTTTGAGTCTGGCGCTGATTGGTGCTGCCACCATGCTTTTTGGCAACACCACGCTGGGTATCAGTTCACCATTGCCGAGCGTCAGTGTCGGCAGCTACAGCACCAGCGGCTATTCACTGTTTATGATTGTGTTTGCGCTGTGTCTGGTGACGGCATTGTGGCTGCTGCTGCGCTATACCACGCTGGGTTTATGCGCGCGCGCCACCATGCAAAATGCGCGCATGGCGGCGGCTCTCGGCAGCAATCCCGGCAAGATTTACAGCCTGACATTTGGCCTTGGCGCGGCGCTCTCGGGTTTGGGTGGCGCCTTGCTGGCACCGATCACCGGGGTGATCCCAACGATTGGTGTCAGCTTTATCGCCAAAGCCTTTATTACGGTAATTGGTGGGGGTAGCGCCATCATTGCCGGCACGCTCTCCTCATCCACGCTGTTTGGCACCATCTCGCAACTGGTGACCTATCTCTCCACGCCGGTGTTTGGCGCGGTGGCGCTGCTGCTCAGTGCCATCGTTCTGCTGCGTCTGCTGCCGCAGGGCATCACTGGCCGCTTCTTCAGGAGATCGCTGTAATGAAACTGTTCTCAGAAAAAGTGCGCATTGTCCTCAGTGCGCTGATGCTGATCCTTGTGGCATTCTGGCTCTCTGGTGTGATTGAACTGTACACCTTGCTCTCTATCACGGTGTTTCTGGTCATGGGGCTCCTGTCACTCAGCCTGGCATTTATCTGGGGCTATGGCGGCATCCTCTGTTTTGGGCAGGCGGCATTTTTTGGCCTGGGTGCCTATACCTACGCCATTTGCGCTATCAACTGGGGTGATTCCACCTGGGCAGTGGTGATGGCGATCCTCTTACCCACGCTGTTCTCTTTGCTTCTCGGTTACGTGATCTTCTACGGCGGCGTCAGTGATGTATACCTCGGCGCTATCACTTTAGCCGTGAGCCTGGTGTTGTTTAACTGGGTGAATTCCACCTCGGGCAGTGAATACCATATTGGCGAAGCGCTGCTGGGCGGGTTCAATGGTATTCCGTCGGTGCCGACATTCAACGTTCCATTCCAGCCAGATGCAATTCTGTCACCGGAAGCGATCTTTATCGTAACGGCCGGTGCGTTGGCGTTCTGCTATGCGCTGCTGAAGTTTGTGCTGCTCAGCCGCTTTGGCAAAACGGTGGTGGCAATCCGGGAAAATGAACAGCGCGCAGGACTGCTCGGCTATAACGTGCCTGCTCATAAACTGGTGACTTTTGCTATTGGCGCGGCGATTGCCGGGTTAGCGGGATGTCTCTACGTCAACTGGGGGGCCTTTGTCAGTCCGGGCGTCTTTAGTATCAGCCAGTCGGCACAGATCATCATTTGGGTGATTGTCGGAGGACGCGGCACGTTGATCGGCCCGGTGATCAGCTGTGTGCTGTTGCAGTGGATGGTGACGCGGCTGGGGGCACAGCAAACGGTGGATGTCAATCTGGTACTGGGCGTGATTCTGGCGGTGTTTGTGCTGCTGATCCCCGGTGGCATTTTACCGACCCTACAACGGTTGTGGCGGCGTAAGCGCCCGACCACGCCAACACCATCCCGCACGCAGATGAGTGAGGTGAAGGAATGACGGCAACTGTCCTGTTAGAAACCCGCAAAATGGGCGTCAGTTTTGGCGGTGTGCATGCCGTCAAAGAAGTGGATTTCACTCTGCATCAAGGAGAGCTGCGCTGTCTGATCGGCCCTAACGGTGCGGGGAAGAGCACCTTTTTCAAAATGCTCAGCGGCCAGGTCAGGCCCACGCGCGGTGAATGCCGCTACCGCAATCAGGTGATCTCCGGCAAACGCCCCTGGGATATCGCGCGGCTGGGTATCGGCATCAAAACGCAGGTGCCGAGTGTGTTTGAAGGTTTAAGCGTTCGGGAGAATCTCTGGCAGGCCGCGGCGAACAAGCTGGAAAAAGCCGCATTGCCCGCCGCCATTGACCAGGTATTGCACGATATCGGGCTGCAGGATCATCAGGATGCTGTGCTCTCTGAATTGGCTCATGGGCAGCGGCAGTGGGTGGAGTTAGGGATGATCCTGATTTCACGTCCTCAACTGGTGCTGCTGGATGAACCTGCCGCAGGCATGACGCATCAGGAAGTACGCAAAACCGCCCAGCTGATTAAAGCGATCAATCAACAGAGCACGGTGGTAGTGGTAGAGCACGATATGGAGTTCATCAGCATGATCGCACAGCAGGTTACGGTGTTTAATCAAGGCGCAGTTCTGGCAGAAGGGAGCTTCCGCGAAGTGACGCAGAATCCATTGGTGAAAGAGGCGTATCTCGGCAATCTGGAGATTAAACATGCTTGAAATTAAAGAGATAGTCTCGGGCTACAATAAAATTCCGGTATTGCACCTGTCCGGGCTGTTTGTTGGGGCGAAATCCTTCACCGGCGTGTTAGGGCGTAATGGCATGGGAAAAACCACGCTATTGCGCACCATTATGGGAGAGCTACCGGCCTGGCAGGGAACCATTGCGCTCAACGGTATTGATATTACCCGCTATCAGGCTCACCAGCGGGCGGCGGCGGGCATCGGTTTTGTGCCGCAGGGGCGGCAAATCTTTCCGCTGCTGACGGTGGAGGAGAATCTGCGCATGGGCTGCGTAAAGCACTTCTCTCACGCGGGTCAAATCATAGAGCACATGCTGGAAATTTTTCCGCGTCTGAAACGTTTACTGGCCCAGCCGGGTGGCGCACTGTCTGGCGGCGAGCAGCAGTTGCTGGCTTTGGCACGCTGTCTCTGCGGACAGCCGCAGCTGGTGTTGCTGGATGAGCCAACCGAAGGCATTCAACCGAATATCTGCGAGGAGATCATCGAGACGCTGCAACGGCTTAGGCATGAAATGGATATCTCAATCATTTTGGTTGAGCAGGATATTGAATTTCTGTACGCGCTATCCGATCAGATACATGTGATTGAGAAGGGGCAGATTGTGCAGCGGATTGATCCGCGCACCCAACCGAGTGCGGCTGTCGCCGAACAATATCTCGGGTTTCATGCTTAAGGGTTCTCTCACCTGCACAGGTGTGCGGGTGAGGGGTACCGCTCCCGCTGTCGCTATCGACACACCATCCGGCAGTGACAACACAGCGCCGCAGCGTTGACTCAATTAACGTGATGCTTCTCCTTTCAGGATGCACACAGGTGAAACATGAATGAGTCCTCACTGCTGACCTCTCTTGCGGGTGTCCGGTTGCATATTTTCCATCCTGATTCACAAAGTATGCGGGCTTTCTGCGCCTCTCTGACGCAACTCGGCTGTCATGCACAACACAGCTGGCCGCCGGTGGCAGACCTTCCGGCAGATAGGCAGCTGCTGCTGGTAGCGATTGAAAATCATCATGAAGCGGTGCTGACGCGCCTGTTTAGCGCCCTGCAGCACCATCACACACCCACGATCGCTCTGGCGAATTGCCATGATGCACGGTTGTTTCCGCTGTTATTAAAGTTAAAGCCCACGGCGATTGCTGAGCGCGAACTCAATCCGTTTGCATTGATTGTGCAGATGATTGGCACCTGGCAATCCGCGCAGCAGCAGGTGCAATTGCGCCATGAACTGCAGGCACGTCAACAGCGCACGGCAAGAAATGAACGCCTGGCGCAGGCCAAGGGAGTGCTGATGCAAAACTTTGGTTTGGATGAAGCCGGTGCCTATCGGTTGATGCGCACAGAAGCGATGAACACGCGCAGCAGTCTTGAGTTTACGGCCGAGCGTATGATTAATCAGCTTGAGAAATTGTAGGGGCGTTGGGACATGCGGCCTGAAGGCCGCACCCGGCAGACTATCGTGACGCTTCGGTCTGTCGCAAAAGGCTGCTGGGGGTGTACCCAAAGGCTTTGCGAAACGCCAGACTGAAATGCGACATGTCGCTGAAGCCATGATCCAGTGCCACCTGCGTTATATTACGCGCTTTACCCTCGGCCAGTGCTTTGCGGCAGGACAGTAATCGCTCCTGCCAGACGAAATTCATCGGCGTTGTACCGTGCGCGGCAAACACCCGACTGATAGTGCGTGGGGAAACATGGTGTGCATTGGCAATTTGCGCCATTGTGAGATCAGCTTCGTGCAGATTCTGTCGTAGATAGCTCACGACACGTGAATAGAGATCCGGCTTCAGCGCATCATCCCCTTTCTGCAGATTGACGCTGACCGAAATCATATTGATTAATGTGTTAGCGAACTGCTCTGCGAGAAATCCATTTTCACATTCGGCGTTGAAAATAAAGGCTTCCTGCAACAGTTGCTTGAGAGATGTTATGCCGGGGCGTTGCAGATCCAGCGTTTTCCCTGCCAGCCGGGCAATAGCGGGTGCCTCTTTTTCAATCATTCGCCGCGGGAGATGGACAATATTGATCGCCACGTTATCCATGGTGAAATCAAAAGGCGTGGCGGCATCGTAGATCACGACATCGCCGACGCTGACGCGCGATTGGTTTTCATTCTGCCGCAACGTGCCACTGCCAGAACGCATGTAACCGAGGTAAAAGTCATGGTTAGGATGGCGACGAATGCACTCTGGTGTGCGTTGCCACACCAGCGCGGTTTGTGACATGTGATGGGCGATATCGACATGACCCAGCATGGAATAACTAAAGCTACCGGAGAACGCGCCCGCGTGGGTCTGCCGTACTTCTGCTTTAATCAGACGCGAACAGACAGCATCCCGCCAGGCATCAAAACGATGGCGATTATCCAGATGATCGGTAGTGAAAGTTTCTTTCATAGTTACGTCCCCTTAACCTGGCGAAAAAGAACGAAATCACACCAAATCAAGCAAGTTTCAGGCCATAACCACATGAAAAAGCCGCGTTGATTTATCAACGCGGCTGACGCGGGGAGCGTTACAGGGCAGGATGTTTTTTGTGCCATTCAGTGACTTGCTGGTACGCCCAGGCACCCTGAATCATCGCGGTCTCATTGAAATGCGCGGCAACTAACTGAAAGCCAATCGGCGCGCCCGCTGCCGTCAAGCCACAGGGCAGCGTGATGGTAGGATGTCCGCTGGCGTCAAATGCACTGGTATAGCGCAGCACGCCGTTAAAAAGTGCCTGATCGGTACCAAAACGGGTCATGGTGTCCCAGGTTAACCCGGCATAGGCGGTGGCCGGTGCGAGGATCAAATCAACCTGCGTAAACAGGGCGGAGATATCACCACGCAGCGCGGCACGGCTTAACAACAGACGTTGATACTCCAGCGCGGTCACCTGATGACCTAAATCGAGCAGCCCCGACAGGCCCGGGCCGTATTTCTCTTTCTGCGCTGGATACGTTTCCTCATGCGCCAGCGCGGTTTCGACGGCGCAAAGGGCGCTCCACTCGGCTGCGGCCTTTTCGGTATCCGGCACGGTGATTTCTACCATGGTCGCGCCCAGTGACGTCAGGGTCGCAATGGCTGACTCCAGTGCGGCGCGCGTTTCCGCATCCACCTTCTCCAGCGCCCAGTTTTTATCGATGCCGATGCACATTTTGCTGACGCCACGTGTCATCATCGCCAGATAGTCGGGTACTGGCTCGCTGCTCGAGGTCGGATCTTTATCATCACGTCCGGCGATGGCCTGCAGCATGGCCGCCGCATCGGCGGCAGAACGCGCCATTGGCCCGATATGGTCAAGCGAGGCGGCCAGTTCACAGGCACCGTGTCGCGTAACGCGCCCCCAGGTCGGTTTGATGCCGGTCAGGCCGTTGGCACTGGAGGGAAAACGAATCGAACCACCGGTATCCGTTCCGATCGAGCCAAAGCACAGGCCAGCGGCGGTTGCCACGCCAGAACCGCTTGAAGAGACACCGGTCCAGAGCGCACTGCCCCACGGATTAGTAGGGCGGGTGATCTCCGGATGATGATCGGCGAAGGCACTTTCGGTTTGCGTGAGTTTGCCGAGGATCACGGCGCCGGCAGCGCGAAAACGCTCAACCACCGTTGAATCTTCCGCGGGGTAATGATCTTTATGGATGATCATGCCGTGGCTGGTGGGGGCGTCTTTGGTCCAAATCAAATCCTTTAGGGCAATCGGTACGCCATGCAGCGGGCCGCGCATTTTACCGGCGGCAATTTCTTTGTCTGCTTCCGCAGCGTGTTTTAACGCGCTGTCTCGCATGACATAGAAGAAGCTGTGCAGATCGCTGTCAAGCATCTCGATACGCGCCAGCATCGCTTCCGTGACCGCCACTGAGGTGATGTCACCTGATTGAATCAGGCGTCCAATTTCCAGCAAGCTTTTGTAGTGCAGGTTGTTCATCGCGACCGTTCCTCCGGGGAAAAGGGCTGCCTGTAAGGCAGACAATGTGTTGATCAACAACCTAAATTAGACGTTAAACATCGGCTATGTTTATGCAGACAGATGCTGTGCCAGAAGTGCCAGACTAAGAAGATAGCGGTTAACAAGGTACAACCAGGGACGGTGTGACGAGGTGAATTTCGCGGCAACGCTCAGCGCTTTACTGTCGATTTTGCAGCGCGTCTAATGCGGTCAGCAACGCATTAACCTTTGGCAACAATGGCTTGCGGCATGGCCAAATCAGCGTCAGAGCCAGCCCGCTCCGTGCCATACCCGGACGTTCACGCGGATTGTAAACCCAAGGGCTTATTCCAACGCCGTGCTGAGTAAACAGCGTGTAATATGACTTACAGGCCGTGACTACTTCACAGGGATGTTAGGACGTGATTGACTTTATCAGTTTTAATGAACAGAGCGCGCAACTCGATTCTTCATTGCCACGCGCTGAGAAAATAACCGGGTGTCAGATTGACGGGCTATATATCCGCGTTTATGAACCCAAAGATGCCATCGAAGAGGTGCTTCTTGTCTATCACGGCGGCGGGGCCAACTCAGATGCCGGTTACGATATCCTTGCCCGTCAGGTGAGCCATGATGGGGCTGTGTGTGTCTGCCTGACCGATATTCGCGGGCATGGGCGCTCAACGGGCCAGCGAGGAAAAATTTCACATCCGCAGCAAATTTGGCGGGATGTGGATACTGTTCTCGGGCATGTGCGCGCAACCTTTCCTGGGGCCAGAATTCATCTGCTTGGCCATTCAAGCGGAGGGGGAATGCTGATCAATTATTTCACGCGTTACACCCCAACCCAAAAAAGCGACAGCTTAATCTTGCTCGCCCCGGAATTTGGCCCTTTTGCGCCCGCAAAAATCCGCAGAGGAGTATTGCTGCCCTTTGCATCGGTAAAAACATGGCCTTTCGTCCTGAATGCGCTCACTAGAGGATTACTGTGTGGTGACCAATTCGCGGTGACGCTCAATTTCCCTGAGGAGGTGCTGGCATTAAAACCGGGGTTCGTCAGCCGATATAGCGTGAACATGGCGAATGCGCTGACACCGCGTCACCCCGCCAAACAATTGACAGCGCTGCCACTGCCGGTTACCGCTCTATTTGCCGAACAGGATGAGTTATATGACGCCCGGCTCACAGCTGAGTTCGTGAAGGCGTGCGGCAACCAGAATCTACGTAGCGGGATTATTCAACACAGCCAGCACCTGGGCTGCATGTTTACTGTCAGCGAAGAGATACGCCAGCACGTTATGGGGATTGCCGGCAAAAGCGAGGCATGACCTGAACGTGTTTGGACATGCCATAAAGCAGCCTGATAAATCTCCGCGTCCTCACCGGCCTTTTTTACAGGCATTCACATTCTCCGCCCGCGGGCTCCCGGCCTGCGGTAATGTCTGGCACGATCAGGTGCGGCCTCTCCTGGGTAAGGTTGCTCAGGCATAGTTGCTGCGCCTAAATGTTCAAAGCGGGGCGGCAGGCGCGCTATATAAACGCCTGATCTGGAAAAGGGCTGTGCATACAGCAATCGATGGTTGATCAATGACTTTTTACCGTCCGGATAATGGGCGGCCCATATCCCCCGTAAACCCGGTATGGCGCTGCCCGGGCCACGTGCCGTTAATTTTGCCCCGCTTTACGCATCGGCATCCTGTCGATAGTGGAGAGCAAAACCTCTGCGGAGAGGGGAGACGTTTGCTGCTCAGGGCACCACGGCATGCCCGGCGATGGCATCAATGATGCCCCGGCGCTGGCCCGTGCTGATATCGGCTTTGCCATGGGGCGATGGGCACCGATACCGCTATTGAAACTGCTGACATGACGCTGATGGATGATGACCTGCGGAAAATCTCCGCCTTTGTCCGGCTATCCCGGCAAACTTACAACACTCTGGTTCAGAATATTGTTATGGCGATTGGCATCAAGGCGGTATTCCTGGCTCTAATAATTGCAGGCATGGTCACCATGTGGATGGCCGTGTTTGCTGATGTGGGCGTAAGCCTGCTTGTCGCGGCAAATGGCCTACGCCTGTTGCATAAATAGCCGGTTGATTTGTTGCCCCTGATTGACGGCGGGTAGTGCCTGCTTTTCGGGCATAGCAGGCGCACCCGTATTAGCTGGCCTGCCGAAAACTCAAAGCTGACATCAGTCAAAATAGGGTTTTAAAACGTCTTCCGTCCAGTTCATAAAGGCTCTTACACGCCGCGACAGATTTCGCCGGTGCGCGACGACAAACGAAGCATTGAGCGGCGCGGGGCGCAAATCCGCAAGGATTTCGACCAGCGCCCCGCGCTGGATATACGGCGCGAGCGCAGAGTAGCCTCCCTGGATCAGGCCTAACCCCGCCAGCGCCGCTTCGTGGTAAGCCGGTACGCTGTTGACCCGCATTGCGCCGGGCAGCATCAGGGACGTATAGCCGTCACTGGTTGGATACTCCCATCCGTCAGGCTTTGAGCCAAAATTCCGCATATAGTGGACCATCCTGTGCCCCTGGTTCAGAAGGTCATCAATAGTCTGCGGAACACCGACGCGGGCCAGATAATCCGGGCTTGCTACATTGATCATACGCAGTTTTCCCAGTGGCCGGGCAATAAGGTTTTCATCGACGATAGCCCCGAGGCGGATAACGCAATCAAACCCTTCGTGGACCAAATCCACACGGCGGTCAGTACTCGAAAGCTCAATCTCCAGTTCAGGGTGTGCTTCCAGTAGTGGCGGCAAGGCAGGAACCACCACGCTCTGTGCCAGTATGGTCGGCATATCAACGCGTATCCGCCCCCGCAGGGACATCCCGTCAGGCGAAAACATCGCGTGCAGTTCCTCCGCTTCTGACAGCAGGTCACGCGCGCGTGAATAGAAAGCCCGCCCGTCTTCCGTCAACTGTACGGTGCGTGTGGTACGGTGCAGAAGCGTGGCACCTACATCGCGTTCGAGCTTGCGGACCACTACTGAGACACGCCCTTTCTGGATACCCAGGCTTTCAGCAGCCTGGGTAAAGCTCTTCATCTCCGCCACGCGCGCAAAAATAACCAGCGCCTCAAGATCCTTCATTGTTTACCCCAGAAGTAACAGTGCGTTATTTTTTCCCCTATTTATGGCGATATTAATACTTAATAGACTGCTTTTACACCGTGCATTTCCTGTCACCTCACGTGAGGCGAGCAGAATGACGCATCCCCTGAAGAGATGCTTTCCGGTGACCCTGAGGCGCATGCGCAGCAGACAGTGCAGCGCAGTTTCATCCGTTGAACGTTGGCGAATCAATAAAAAAGGTGAACCCATTGAAATATAATCAGCTTGGCCGGACGGGCGTATTCGTTTCGGAACTGTGCCTGGGCACCATGACCCTGGGCGGTAATGCGGATGCCGGCATGTGGTCCTCAATCGGTGCTGTAGCGCAGGAAGAGGCGAACCAGCTTATCGCGCAGGCATTAGCCGGCGGCATCAACTTCATCGATACCGCGGATATTTACTCCTACGGCCAGTCTGAGCGTATAACGGGAGCGGCACTTAAAGAGCTTGGTGTGATACGCAGCGACATCATACTCGCCACAAAAACCGGTGGCGTCATGGGGCCTGGCCCGAATGATAAAGGAGCATCTCGCGGCCACATCATGGATTCAGTGCAGAGAAGCCTGGAACGTCTGCAGGTCGATCATATAGACCTGTTTCAGATACACGCGAGTGATCCGGTCACGCCCCTTGAGGAGACGCTGCGTGCGCTTGACGACCTCACGCGGCAAGGGCTGGTCCGTTATGTCGGCGTATCGAACTGGTCTGCAGGCAAGCTGGGGAAATCGCTCGGCATGAGTGAAATGCTTCACGCAACACGCTTTGAGACGCTTCAGGCCTATTATTCCATTGCCGGCCGTGACGTTGAGCGGGAACTTTTGCCCCTGGTCCGCGAAGAAAATATGGGGTTACTTGTCTGGTCGCCCCTGGCCGGGGGCTTACTCTCTGGAAAATTTGGCCCTGGTGGAGCAGCAGAAAGCGATGCCCGACGAAACACATTTGATTTCCCGCCCGTAGATCGCGACCTGGCCTGGAAATGCGTTGCTGCAATGCGCGACATTGCGGACACACATGCCGTATCGGTCAGCAGGATAGCGCTTGCATGGTTACTTGCCAGACCCGCTGTGACCAGCGTCATTATTGGCGTGAAGCGGAGCGCCCAGCTCGCTGATAATCTCGGGGCTACAGAGATTGTCCTGAGTGCGGAAGAACTGGCACACCTTGATGATGTCAGTGCGATGCCCCCTTATTACCCGGGATGGATGATTGATCACCAGGATGCAGAACGCTGTCCCAAACCTTTCAGCGCGTGATAGCAGCACAATAGCTTACCGTTTTAAAACCGAATAGCAGAGTAAGCCTGCGTATTTTAAAAGCGGCTTACGCTGGCTTTTATCACCCTTTATATAGGATGTCAGGAAAATGAATAAAGGTTATTTAATTGCCCACGTGACGGTATCAGACCCTGTTGCATACTCTGAATATGCCAGAGCGGCAGGGGAGGCAATGCAGAAATTTAATCCAAAGGTAATCGCCTGGTCCGGCCAATATGAAAATCTTGAAGGGGAATCTCATGAACGGCATGTCGTTTTTGAATTTACCTCTTTTGCTGAGGCAAAACGTTTTTATGATAGCCCGGAATATCAGAAAGCCAGGTTAATTCGTGCCGGTGCAGAGGCCGGAACCTTTGTGTTGGTTGAAGGGGCCGGCCTTTAATACGGTGAACGATCAGGCCCGCCTTTCGCAAAGATGAGACAACCCTAATCACCGCCCCTCAACCAAAGGGGATGGATCGTGAATATGTCCCCTGGAACAAAAGCCTGATTTTGACCAGAAACAGCCTCTTCAGGTATCTCACTGGCGGGGAATCCGTATCCGGTCCGGGCTGGAAGGAATATGCAGCAAAAAACGGACAGGCCTGTTCAGTGTGAACTGATTAAGGGTACCGGGGAGGTTATAAGGGTCCCGGGGAGGTTAATGCCCCGGGGATATCGGGCCGGTTGAAGTCAGACGTGTGAGGACTGCATCAGCAGCCCTGTGCCAGAACCGGGCGCAGAGGATGTTGACACCCTGAAAACTGACGGCGAGACAGCCAGGATATTGCGCTGCAGGAATTTCTTCCCGCCGTGCTGAACAGCGGATTTCCGCTATTCACCCGGCAGGCCTATCAGCTGATTAACCAGATACCTTAAATCCTCTTTGGCCTCCATGAAGCGTGACGCGGTGGGATTGACGCTAAGGATATCGGCATATCCATTCACCGCTGCGCCTAACATACGGGCAGTGCGCGCAACATTGACTTGCCGGTAAAGCCCCTGGCTGATGCCTGCCGCGATGAAGCTTTCTAAAAGACGCATCCAGCTGTCCATGTTGTCCATTGCCAAATCGGCATAGACCTGATCGTGCTGGGCCTGTGTCCAGACTGCATTGTACAGCAGCCAGTCAGCATCATGGGTTTCAGGCAAACTGGTGATAAAAGTATCAAGCGCGACGTCAGGGGGAAAATCAACGACAGCTTCTTTGAAAGCATCAAGATCGGCCTGCATGAAGCGCTCAATCGCCTGCAGCCTGAGCGTCCCCCAGTCGCGGAAATAGTGATAGATGTGGCTGCGTGAAATGCCGACATGCTCGGTAAGTTCCCTGGTGGTCACTTTATCCACGCCTTTATCAATGAAAAGCGCTATCGCACCGTCGAGGATTTTTGTCCGAAGATTTTCGGCTGACATAGTTTTCATCATTCCCCTGAATTGACTTTGAGCAACTGCTCAAATAGACTGATTTTTGATCTTGAGCAACCGCTCAAGAATAACATAAACAGATGTTAAACATGCCTACCCTTAAAACACCGGGGGCACCTGTGGCCGCCCGCAACGCCCTTCAGACCCTGAAAATGTTAGGTTATCGGCACCGTAAAAAACTGCTGCTCACTTTTCTGCTGGTCATTGCTGAAAACGTAACCTACTTGTCTTACCCGCTGCTGGCGGGGTTTGCTATCAATGCCATTCTGGCAGGCCAGGCGCTGCACGCCATGCTATACGCAGTTATGGTCTTTACCATGTGGGCGATTGGCGCGACACGTCGCAGCGTGGATACCCGGACGTTTGCCCGCATTTACGCTGAGCTGGCGGTGCCGGTGATCCTGGCCCAGCGCAATGAAAATCACGGCGCATCAACCATTGCGGCGCGCGTGACGCTCTCACGCGAGTTTGTGAATTTTTTTGAGCAGCATCTGCCGGTACTCATTACCTCCGTGGCGTCTATCACCGGGGCTGCCGTGATGCTGCTGGCCATTGAATTCTGGACCGGAGTGGTCTGTATCGCGATCCTCATTTTCTTCGGCTGTTTCCTGCCCGCCTTCACGCGTAAAAACGAAGCGCTGTTTATACGCCTGAATAACCGGCTGGAAAAGGAAGTGAGTTTTGTCAGCAGCGCCAGGGCACCTTCGCTGGCGAAGCATTACGGCGTGCTGGCCGGGCTGCGCATCCGCCTTTCCGATCGTGAAGCGATGGGGTATCTGGCAATTGGTTTAATGGCCGCACTGCTGTTCGCCATGACCCTTATCGGTATGGCGCTAAACGGCGTCAGCGACGCCGGGCACATCTATTCGGTGATGACGTATATGTGGATGTTTGCCATGAGCCTGGATGACGGCCCGCAGCTGTTGGAAAAATATTCCCAGCTCAAAGATATCGGCCGCCGCGTCAACACCGGGCAGATCTGATCACTACGCCCATATTACTCCTTCCTTCATAGCAACCGGACATTCCGATGCCGCATTTCTTTATTGAACGGCCTGTTTTTGCCTGGGTTATTGCCCTGTTTATTGTTCTGGCAGGCGTGATGGCCATTCCGCAGTTGCCGGTGGCGCAGTATCCTTCGGTGGCTCCCCCAAGCGTCAGCATCACGGTGACCTATCCCGGTGCCACGCCGGAAACCATGAATACGTCGGTGATTTCACTGATCGAGAGAGAGATCTCCGGCGTTGACAATATCCTCTACTTTGAATCTTCCGCTGATACGTCAGGCTCAGCCAGCATCACGGTCACCTTCAAACCCGGAACCGACATCAGGCTCGCCCAGGTTGATGTGCAGAACAAAATCAAGGTGGTGGAGCCCCGGCTGCCGCAAACCGTGCGGCAAAACGGCCTGGACGTGGAAGCAGCTAACGCCGGCTTTCTGATGATTGTTGGGCTGCGCTCGCCTATCGGGCAGTACACAGAACAGGATCTGAGCGACTACTTTGCGCGTAACGTCTCTGAGGAGCTGCGCCGCGTGCCGGGCGTCGGCAAAGTTCAGCTGTTCGGTGCGGAGAAAGCGATGCGTGTCTGGCTGGATCCGGCCAAACTGTTTGACTATAAACTGTCGGTCAGCGATGTCACCGCCGCACTCAGCCAGCAGAACGCACAGGTTGCGCCGGGCAGAATCGGTGATGAACCTGCGCTGCCCGGGCAGCCCGTGACCTACCCGCTCACCCTGCGCGGACAGCTCAGTTCCGTAGAGGATTTCCGCAACATTACGCTAAAGGCGCTGGGTAACGGCGCGCGCGTCCGGCTGGCTGACGTGGCGCGCGTGGAGCAGGGTCTGCAAAGCTACGCATTCGCGATCCGTGAGAATGGGCACGCCGCCACCGCCGCAGCGATCCAGCTGATGCCTGGTGCCAATGCCGTCAGCACTGCGGAAGGCGTGCGTTCACGGCTAAATGAACTCTCAACGGTGCTGCCGCAGGGCATGGCGTTCTCGGTGCCGTTTGATACCGCGCCGTTTGTGAAACTGTCGATTGAGAAAGTGATACACACCTTCCTTGAAGCCATGGTACTGGTATTCCTGGTGATGTTGCTGTTTCTGCAAAATTTGCGCTACACCTGTATCCCGGCGGTCGTTGCACCGGTAGCGTTGCTCGGCACCTTTACCGTGATGCTGATAAGCGGGTTTTCCATCAACGTACTGACGATGTTCGGCATGGTGCTGGCTATCGGCATCATCGTTGATGATGCGATTGTGGTGGTGGAGAGTGTTGAGCGCCTGATGGCGGAAAAAGGGCTTTCGCCGAAAGAGGCGACGCGCGACGCGATGCGTGAAATCACGCCTGCGATTATCGGCATCACGCTGGTGCTCACCGCCGTGTTTATCCCAATGGGGTTCGCCTTCGGGTCGGTCGGCGTTATCTATCGCCAGTTTACGCTCTCGATGGCCGTTTCCATTCTGTTCTCGGCTTTGCTTGCGCTGACCCTGACGCCCGCGCTGTGCGCGTCGCTGCTGAAGCCGGTTACGCAGCACGGCGGGGAGAAGAGAGGCTTTGCAGGCTGGTTTAACCGCCGCTTCAACGCCCTGACAACCCGCTATCAGCAAGGTTTGCATGTCACGCTGCGCCGCAGTGGCCGCGTCATGCTGATTTATGCCGCGCTCTGTGCCGTGATTTTTGCAGCATACCGGGCGCTGCCTTCCTCCTTTATCCCCGATGAAGATCAGGGCTACTTTATGACGTCAATCCAGCTGCCGTCAGATGCCACGCAGGAAAGAACGCGTCAGGTGGTCGACCGGTTTGAAAAAGCGATCATGGAAAGGCCCGGCATCGGCAGTAATCTCTCCATTTTCGGTTTTGGTTTTTCCGGCTCCGGCCCGAATACCGCAATGGCCTTTACCACGCTGAAAGACTGGGGTGAACGGCAAGGCGCAACCGCTGAGGGTGAAGCAGAATTTGTCCAGACGACAATGAGCAACGACCCTGCCGCCACGGTAATGAGCCTGATGCCGCCTGCGATCTCCGATATGGGGACGTCATCGGGCTTTGACCTCTATCTCGAAGACCGTGCCGGCCGCGGCTATGCCGCCTTGCTGCAGGCGGCTACGGCGTTGACAGAGAAAGCCAACCACAGTGGCGTGGCCAGTGACGTATATATTGAGGGGTTGCCTGCGGGCGTCAGTGCCGATCTGGTGATCGACAGGGAAAAAGCACAGGCGATGGGTGTCAGCTTTGAAGAGATTAACCAGACGCTGTCAGCCGCAGTTGGCTCAAATTACGTCAATGACTACGTGGATAACGGACGTGTGCAACAGGTCATTGTGCAGGCGGATGCCGCTTATCGCATGCAACTGGCGGATCTACTCAAACTCTATGTCAGGAATGCCTCGGGCGGGATGGTGCCGCTGTCATCTTTTGTCACGGCGAACTGGGCCCAGTCACCGCAGCAGCTCAATCGTTATCAGGGTTACCCGGCAATCAAAATCACCGGTAGCACCGCCGAAGGCTATTCCAGCGGAGCGGTGATGGCAGAAATGGACAAACTTGCGGCCTCGCTTCCGGCTGGTTATTTCGCTGAGTGGACCGGCTCCTCGCTGCAGGAGCGCAGCTCCGCGGCGCAAATGCCGCTGCTGATAGCCTTATCTGTTCTCGTTGTTTTTCTGGTGCTTGCCGCGCTGTATGAGAGTTGGTCGGTCCCGCTTTCCGTGATACTTGTTGTTCCTTTGGGCATGGCGGGTGCGCTGCTGGCGGTATTTATCGCAGGTATGCCCAACGATATTTTTTTCAAGGTCGGCATGATCACGTTAATCGGGCTTTCAACCAAAAACGCCATCCTGATCGTTGAGTTCGCCCGGCAGCTTTGCGCACAGGGCAAGCCGCTGCTTGAGGCAACCAGGGAAGCGGCCCGATTGCGCCTGCGGCCCATCATCATGACCTCACTGGCCTTTACGCTTGGCGTGGTTCCGCTGATGCTGGCGACCGGTGCCAGTAAAAGTACCCAGAATGCGATTGGCACAGGTGTTTTTGGCGGGATGATCAGCGGCACACTGCTGGCACTCTTCTTCGTACCGGTATTTTTTGTGATGGTCACCTCTGCTGTTCAAAAGCTTCGCTGCTCACTGAAAAAGGTTAAGTAAGGCGTGACCGGTCAGCCTCAGGGCAATCCTGAGGCTAAAGAGAGTGTGCAGGACAGATTTATGGCATGCCTCGGAAAAGGGCTGTGCATACAGCAATCGATGGTTGATCAATGACTTTTTACAGTCCGGATAATGGGCGGCCCATATCCCCCGTAAACCCGGTATGGCGCTGCCCGGGCCACGTGCCGTTAATTTTGCCCCGCTTTACGCATCGGCATCCTGTCGATAGTGGAGAGCAAAACCTCTGCGGAGAGGGGAGACGTTTCCCGCAGTTTTATGCCGCCATCTTTCCCCACCAGAACAATTTCAAAACCTTCAGGCTTTAACTGCGAACGCAGCATGCTTTTGGTATCCGGCGACGTATCTGTCAGCACAATAATATCGCGCTCCTCCAGGGCGGGCTGCTGCTGTTTGAGCATCCTGACCTGCTCAATATATTTCGCGTCCTGCTGTGAGGCAGCAAAGAGTATCACCGGCCTTTTTTTCCAGCGGTACGCATCCAGCGTGGCTGAATCCGCTGCCAACACACGAAACATTGCGTTTTCCGCGGCGTGAGCTGTATTGCCTAACACCAAACAGAACAGGGTCATAAGCAGGCTTTTGCCGGGCGCACGCAGGAGGTGTGAATATGCCGACATAAACATGTTCTTTTTCCTTATCCGTTAAAGACACCCTGGTAAGGGTAGAAGAACGAGGGCAAAGAACGTACAGATTCACTTTTCTTTACATCCGCCCTGTTCTGAGCGCATTTAACCAGTCGGGGCGGTTATTGCTGAGCGCAACCAAAGCGGCTGACTCCCAGTCATACTCAACCGCTTTCCATAACCCGTTATGTTGCTCGACAATTGCATAGCGGGCATGAGGGGAACCGCTTTCCATGGCATGCGCATAGGGGGTGTCATCATCATAGGCCTGCAACCCTACGCTGCCGGGGTTAACGATCAGCCGGCCATCAGCCAGCCGCAGTTTTCGGGGAATATGCGTATGACCGCACAGGATCAGCGATTCGTTTCTGCTTGCAATAAGTGCTAAAACGCGCGCTTCAGACGAGGGCCCCACGCCTGAAGCCGTGACCTCTTCAAGAAGGTAAATCAGGTCATCGCCCGGAACGCCGTGCACCAGCAGGATGTCTTCATGAAGAGTTAACTGCGCCGGCAGGGTTTTAAGCCATTCCCAGTGTGCAGCCTGAAGGCTTGTGAACGCATGCCTGTCAGACAAGCTCATCTCCGAAAACGCCTGTTCGAGGAGTTGTCGTTCGTGATTACCTTTTATCGTGGGCATGTTAAGCGGCATCAGCCTGTCAGCGGTTTCCGCAGGGAATAGCCCTCCCGAAACGATATCGCCCAGGTTCACGATCTGATCGACACCCTGAGACTGAATGTCCGCCAGCACAGCATCCAGCGCCGGAAGATTCCCATGAATATCTGATATCACTGCCAGTTTCATGCTGCATTCCCTTTTATGTATAAACTCACAGATTCACTTACCCGAGCGGCCTGCAAAGCGGACGATTTACCCGCGGCGAATGCGCTATACCAGACGCTGACATGATGTACGCCCGGATATTTCCATATGTTGGCTTATATCTGCCGATGGCGTGGCTAACGACTCTCCTTCGACGCTTATGACCAACCTTAGAGCCGATGTCTGTTAACATGTGACTATGTTTTAACACTTTTGAGTAACAATATAATGCCGCAAGTGACGCTTCACCTTTTGAATGCGCACGGGAAACTGACCTCCCATTGTGAATGGCTTCATACCGCACTGACGCAGACCTATGCACTCGCCAACCAAGTGATGCCGCTGCCCTCTGTCGATGTGGTGGTAAAAGCGGGTGCCTATGTCATCCCGGAAAAAGGGCATCTGGGATACTGCCCGGAGCCGGGCCTGGTGTATGTCACGGTTAATCCTGAACATCCTGCATTGTTTAAAAATGAAGACCATTCCCTTGAGCGGATGTTTGCTCATGAACTGCACCATGCAGCAAGGTGGGCCGGGCCGGGATACGGCGCGACCTTGGGTGAGGTGGTGGTGTCTGAAGGGCTTGCCGGGCATTTTGCGCTTGAGCTTTTTAAAGGGCAACCTGAGCCGTGGGAGAGCCTCAGTGCAGACGTTCTCCAACCCTCTATGCGGCAACTCAGCGAAAACTGGGATCGTGCTGATTATGATCACAACAGGTGGTTTTTCGGCACCGGTGATCTCCCCCGCTGGCTGGGATATACCGCGGGGTTCAACCTGGTGTCTGACTACCTCGCCGCTGCGCCACACCAGCGGGCCTCAACGCTTGCGGCGACAGAGGCCGAGGCGTTCAGGAAGTTTATTTAACTGAAGCCAGGCTCGTCAGGCAGCATCGCCTCAGCAGGTTGAAAAGAGACCGGTGAGGTGAACCCTTCATCCGCTGGATAAAGGATTCTGCTTCCCGCCTGGCCTGATTGATTTTCTAACCTGTCCCCTTCAGCCCGGCAGCCGCCTTTAACGCGTCTTCATCCATGACATAAGGTATCCACTTACTGTCAGGGCCGCCGCCATGTTTTCTGTAAAAAGTCTCTGCTTTCTGGTTCCCGGCCATCACATCCCATTTCAGCCGTCCCGCGCCCCCTGCGAGCGCCCAGGCCGCCACGTGGCGAAAAAGCGCAGAGCCGATGCCTTTTCCCCGGTAACCTGAATCAACGAAAAACTCTTTTAAGACCACCGTACTTTTTAAATCATAGGTGAAGGGGATAACCAGCCCAACCGCATAGCCAACAATGCCGCCACAGCACGCTGCGACAAAAATATGGCATTCAGGATCGGGCCCAAATGCGC
Source organism: Chimaeribacter coloradensis (assembly GCF_002858715.1). Classification (GTDB taxonomy): domain Bacteria; phylum Pseudomonadota; class Gammaproteobacteria; order Enterobacterales; family Enterobacteriaceae; genus Chimaeribacter; species Chimaeribacter coloradensis. Next base: position 29,308 of record NZ_PJZH01000008.1, read on the forward strand.
GCGCTGACAGCGATTGTTCATCGACAGTAAAGTCGCTGAGATACTGCTCAAAATCCGCCAGGGAACGCATATGCCTGAGCAAATCAGGCACATCCCCGGGCAGCGCTGCCCGGAGAGTGAAAGAGGGGGTTAACATTCGCAGGAGAATCCATCGACAGGGGCGGGAACATGTTCTCCCTGCAGAGGAAGGCCTTCGTCAACCCAGCCGGTCAGGCCGCCAATCATCTCTTTTACCGGAAAACCCAGACCCGCCAGACGGACTGCGGCACGGTGCACGCCGTTACAGTGGGGGCCGGCACAGTAAACCACAAACAGGGTATCGCATGGGTACGCGGACATCCGCTCTTCAGTGATGGAACGCGTCGGGAGGGTGATCGCCCCCGGGACATGCGCTTTTGAAAAAGCTTCACTGCTCCTGACATCCGCTAACACATAGTCGACATCGCCTGTTTTCTGGCTCTGGTAAACATCGGAGCAATCGGTCTCAAAAGCTAAACGACGGCTGAAGTGCCGCAGGGATTCGGCAGGGGATGCCGGTGGGATCTCACTGATTAAACTTGGCATGGGCACGGTCTCCTTTTAAGTGTCTGATGATTGTAGGAAGCGGCACCAAACTGATAAAGTGGCGGCCCTGACAATAACTGGTAGTTTTCCGCCAATGTTGAAACATCCGGGTGTGGTCGCCATCCTGGCGTATGACGGGCTTTGCGCATTTGAGTTTGGGATCGCGATGGAGATTTTTGCGCTTTATCGCCCTGAATTTGATTTCCCCTGGTATCAGCACCGGATAGTGTCGGTCGATCCTTCCCCCATACAGGTGTCAGAGGGGATCCAGATTGTTTCACAGTATGGGCCGGCGTCCCTCTGCGAAGCGCAGACCATCATTATCCCCGGCTGGCGTAACCGTGATGAAACGCCACCGCAGGCACTGCTGGACGCACTATGTGAGGCCTCTCACCGCGGGGCGCGCTTTCTCTCTATCTGTTCAGGCGTGTTTGTCCTGGCGGCGGCAGGCTTACTGAACGGGAAACGCGCGACCACCCACTGGCGTTATACCAACGAGCTGGCGGCGCGTTATGCCGACATAACGGTTGACCCGAATGTCCTTTATGTCGATAACGGGCAAATCATCACCTCAGCGGGAAGCGCGGCGGGGATTGATGCCTGTCTTCATCTGATTTCCCGTGATTACGGTGCGCATGTCGCCAACGTGGTGGCGAGGCGTTTAGTGATGGCGCCGCAACGTTCCGGCGGGCAAATCCAGTTTATCCCTTCTCCTGTGGCGCAGAAGCCGCGTGATGAGATTGCCCCGGTGCTTGAGTGGGCGCTTCAGAATCTGGGCAGTGCGCTGTCAGTCAAACAACTGGCTGACCGGGCGTTAATGTCAGAGCGGACGTTTCTGAGGCGTTTCAGGGAAGCAATGGGGACAACCCCCAAAGCCTGGTTGCTTCAGGCCAGAATGAATCTGGCACGCGAGTTACTCGAAAGTAATCAGCTCCTTAACGAAGAGGTCATGGCGTATTGTGGGTTCGCGTCCATGGAGAGTTTCCGGGCCGCATTCCGTAAGTCTGTGGGGATCTCACTCTCATCCTACCGTAAGATGTTTGGCAGTAAGACGCCGGAAAGCGCAGGCATACAGGCAGCTCCGCTTCTCTGAATCCCTGCCGGTTATTTCCGGCCCCAGGTGAAGATTACGTGCAGAAGAAAGGGCGCTGGGCAGTGAGCCTGCTTTGTGCCGGAGACGGGCATCAGGCATTACGGGGAGGCAACGCAGCAGATCGCTTTCGCCGGTTACCTCGCCGGAGGAATCTGCCTACATCTCCCGGCGATCGGCACTGTATGCCACGGCTTTCATTGCCCGCAGTGCATCCAGCCGCATTTTTAATGCCGCTTCGAGATTGTCATACGCTGTGCTGCCCAGCGGTAAGCGCAGTGCCGGGCGGTCAGCATCAGCGGCTGCGATCATCGCCGTCACGCATTTTTGCGCATCGCCTTTAATCGCAAACTCACCACACATCAGCGCCGCCCGCAGTTTTCCTGCCGCCGTATCATGGTAAACGGGTAAGGCATCCGCAATATCCAGCCCCGCACCAAACTGCGTCGCCGTCGGCCCCGGCTCGACTAACAAGAAGTCGATGCCGAACGCCGCCACTTCCTGCCGGACGGCTTCGACAAAACCTTCTATGCCCCATTTCGTGGCGTGATACACACTGAAGCCGGGATAGGCAATCTGGCCTCCCTCTGAGGAAACCTGCACAATGCGCCCGCCGCCCTGCTGCCGCATAAACGGGATCACTGTGCGGATCAGCTGAATCGAGCCGGTAAGATTGGTCGCAATCTGCCGTTCAATTTGCCCGTCGCTCAGCTCTTCCGCTGCACCAAACAGCCCATAAGCGGCGTTGCTCACGACAATATCTATCCGCCCCGCTCGGGCGAACGCCGCCTCAACGATGGGCTTAATCGTTGCTGTCTTGCTGATATCAAGCACGATCACCTGCAAATGATCGCCATATTGCACGCGCATATCCTCTAAGGCAGCCTCACGCCGGACGCTTGCCACCACCCGATCGCCGCGGGCCAGCAGACTTTCACACATCAGGCGGCCCAGGCCGCTGGATGCGCCGGTAATTAGCCAGGTTTTCATGACGCTCATCTCCGTTTAGTGAACCGGCCTTCATCTTAAAACGAATGATTGATGGCATAATCTCCCCAAATCGGCATGAGATGGTGGGAAATATTCAACAATGAAACGCCCTTCCTGGAATGAATTACTGGCGGTGAAAACGGTTGCTGACCAGCGCAGTTTTCGTCACGCGGCTGATCTGCTCGGGCTTAAACGTTCTACGCTCAGCCACACGATTAAAGGGCTGGAGACGGCGCTTGGCGTGCGGCTTTTCCATCGGACGACGCGCAGTGTGGCGCTGACCAAAACAGGTGAAATGCTGATTGAGCGCCTGACGCCGCTGCTCACCCAGATGGATGAGCTGCTGAACGACGTGACCGGCAGCGACCATCAGCCCTATGGCTCCCTGCGCATCAGCGCCAGCGATGCGGCTATCAGCCTTCTGCTGGAAACGGTATTGCCGGCATTCATCCAGACCTATCCGGGGATTGAGATTGATTTAGTCGCGCAAGGTCAGCTGGTGGATATTGTCGAGCAAGGGTTTGATGCAGGCATCCGGCTGTTTGAGGATGTGCCTAAAGATATGGTGGCCCTTTCCCTGAGCGGGCCGTTGCGCTTTGTCACGGTGGCCTCACCGGGTTACTTAGCCGCGCGGCCAAAAATCCGGCATCCACAGGATGTTATGCAGCACACCTGCTTACGGCAGCGCCTGCCCAGCGGCAAACGTTACCACTGGGAGTATCAGCAGGATGCGCAGCGATTTGCACTGGATGTCCCGGGCAGCCTGACGCTCGACAGCAGCGCGTTAATGGCAGAAGCTGCCGCCGCCGGATTAGGGGTGGCCTATGTGCCGGAGCGCTATGCCCGGCACTGGCTGGACTCACAGCACCTGGTTACATTGCTGGATGACTGGACAATAGCCTCGCAGGGTATCGCGCTCTACTTTCCGCAGAATCGCCATATGCCCATCGCGTTACGGCTGTTTGTCGACGCAATCAAAGCCGCACCGTGCGGCTGATTTCTGCCCTGTATATCGCACCCAGCGGAGAACAGGGTGAGGCACTCAGCGCGCCGCCTGTGCGAGGTAGTGCTGCATCTCAGCGGCAGGCACCATGCCGCCGCCGGTCGCCCAGACGAGATGGGTAGCGTGCTGCATCTGTTCCTGGGTAATACGGTGCTGCGTCTGGTAAGCGTGGCTTGCCGTAATACGCTGTGGCCCGCTCATCCCGGCCAGCGCAGAAGGTTCCAGCTGAACGCCTTCTGTCTCATTGAGCAGCGACAGCAGGGCATACATGGCCTGATCGCTCAGCGTGTAGCAGCCATCGATCAGCAGCTCCATGGCGCGCCCGACAAACCCCGAGGCCCGGCCGACGGCGAGGCCGTCAGCGGCTGTTTTGTTATCAATACCGATATCCTGTACCGAGATGCGGTCATGGAGACCGGTGCTCATCCCCAGAAGCATGCAGGGTGAATGGGTTGGCTCTGCAAAGAAGCAGTGGACATGGTCACCGAACGCGAGCTTGAGGCCGAACGCCACACCGCCCGGCCCACCGCCGACACCGCACGGCAGGTAAACGAAAAGCGGGTGGGCAGCATCAACGGTGATGCCCTTCTCTTGCAATTGCCCCTTCAGGCGCAGCCCTGCCACCGAATACCCCAGGAACAGCGTCTGGGAGTTTTCATCGTCAATAAAGAAGCAGGACGGGTCAGACGCCGCAGCCTGACGCCCCTGTTCAACCGCGACGCCGTAATCCTGCTCATACTCAACCACGTTTGCGCCGTGGTTGCGCAGCATCTCTTTCTTCCACTGGCGGGCATCCGCTGACATGTGCACTGTTACATGAAAGCCGAGGCGGGCGCTGATGATGCCGATGGATAATCCCAGGTTACCGGTAGAGCCTACGGCGATCTTGTGCCGGCTGAAAAACGCACGGTGTTCCGGCGACAACAGCAGACGGTAGTCATCGTCTGTGGTGATCAGCCCGGCGGCCAGCGCCAGCTTTTCTGCATGCGCCAGCACTTCATAAATGCCGCCCCGGGCCTTGATGGAGCCTGAGATCGGCAGATGGCTGTCTTTTTTCAGCCACAGCCTGCCCGCGATCGGGGCGGTCTGCGCAAGCCTGGCCTGCATCGCCGGAATGGGCACCAGGTCAGACTCAATGATGCCGCCGGCAGCAGCCGTCTCCGGGAAAGCCTGGGCAAGCAGGGGGGCGAAGCGGCGAAGCCTGGCCTCCGCCTCTTCCGCCTCCCTGCGGGTCAACCCTGTGCGCATCAGGCCTTCTTCTGCCGTGGTCACCTTGCTGTTAAACCAGAGGGTTTCACGCAACGCGATCAGGTCATTTATCACCGGGGAAGCAAGGCATTCTTCATTCATTTCAGTCATGGCTACGCTCAATCGACAGGGTGTGGGCAGGGCTGTATTAATAAAAATATCCTGCAGAGGATTGCTGATGGGCCTTGAGGTGAAGACCCTATCCGGCACCATTAGACAGCATCCGCCCCGCTGCTGACAAAAGATGAATTTTCAGCTTTGCATGTGAACGAACATAAGCCAGAACTTACAGACAGCCTCTGTGTGCCGGAAGAGAAGCGGCCAGGGAGTAAGCCTTGTAAAAGCTTAGGGGGAGTTGCAGAGGGAAAAAGGGAGCTGTAGAGGGAAAAAGGGGAGGGATGGCAGGAAAAAAGTGAGTTATAGCGGGAAAAAGGGAGCTGGAGCGGGCAGCCAATGACATGCTTCCCACGTCAGCTCCCTTTTCAGAACGATCAGAACCAAAATATGCGTCAGAAGGCGGCGCGATAAGAAAGGCGACAAAAGATTTTCCCTCCCCAGCTCCCTTTCTGTAGAGAAGTTCTTTTACTGTGTAAGCCAGGAGGTTGATGATCACTCATGCGATAACACAGTCAATTTTTTACCAGTGATCCTGTGCCAGTTTTCAATGCTGCGCTTATCCGCAGCGGAAATGCTGAAAGCAGGATCATAGGCTCTGGCGGATTTCATATACCCCTCTATAAGCGTGAGGCACTTTCTTGCCCATTCACCTTCTGCTGCGCTCCCGGCGGTAACATGGGGCCGGTTCGGCATTCTTGGCCGTTTTGGTTTACCAGGCGCACGCATTCCCCGCGGCAGGTTTTTTTCATCAATGTAACTGAAAATAATAGCTTCGGTCTTTTTGCCTATTTTTACAGGCTCATATGCCAGGCTTAGCGTACTGTTGGCATTAATTGCGGTGATTGCAGGATCCAGGACACGTTTTTTGAAATCCTGAAAGATGGGGTATTTCCCGGTTAATCCTGTTCTTTCCTTCATCCAGTCAATAGTCAGAGCATTTGTGGTAATAACCCCATGCTGATTCTTACTTCTGCTTAAATTGCGGCATTTAAACAACCAGGCGTAAAGCCGGAAGGCAAAAGTAGAGTCGAGCCTGACCATGTCAGCCAGGTTCATCTGAGTAAATTCATACTTGAGTTCATAAAGGTATGCCCTTATCGACTCAGAAAAACGCAGGGTAATATCACTCGCGCCCCCGGACACGCTATAGCGGATAGACGAGAACCAAAAGCGCTGCACTTTTTCCAGCGTTCTGGATCGTTCATTCCACTCATAGATAATAATTGGTTTGCGGCCCAGGGAATCCACTGCCTTTTTCAGCTGTGTATAGCTATTACGGGAATCAAGCGAATACATCTCCTGATACTCCTTTGCATACAGGATGTACTCCCCTTCTGGCTGCGGATTCCGGCTATCCACTTTTGTCAGGGCCAGATACAACAAACGCATTTCGATCAGACTAATATCAAACTCGCCCTCTATAAGCGGATTCCCTTGGGCAACACTGTGTGTTTTTTCCTTTTTTCTCATCGAATCTTTCCTTTTTAACAATACGAAAACAGAAAGACGATCAAAAGAGAGCAGAATATAAACACCCCTGTTTTAAACATAACTCTGTCTTCTTTTGATTGTTTTGATATTGTTTGTTTATTAACAGTTATTGTTCTGTTAATACGCCAAAAAAGTTATCCACAGTAAATCTGCCCTTATGAAACCATAAATTCGCCCTATTCTAACCATAAATCTGCCCCCCATTGATTCACGTGTTTGCCATAAACCCGCCCTCTTATGACCATAAACCCGCCCTTTTTTTACCATAACCACGTCATGTTATGGCCATAAACCCGCCCTTTTTTTAGCAAAAAACACTTTAAATATCATTGGATTAAATAGGGTGAAAAAGAAAGGGAAAAGGAAAGGAGATCTATATAGGATCGAGGTTTTGTTTTTAGAAAAAGAAAAAAAGAAAAATAGACTAACGCGCTTCGCTTGTTAATCTTTTGGAATGAAAACCATCACTGATTCTGATGATAACCAGCGCTACCATAAATCCATCCTGACTTTCAGTGATGCATACTGAGAGAGAGGGGTTACCCCCTCTCCCGAATGCCCGGCGATAAGATCCCCCCCTTCAGTCAACGCCCGGTAGCGAGGCGTCACCTTCCCCAAGCGAACGTTGCAGGATCACCGTATCGAGCCAGCGCCCGTGTTTAAACCCCACAGACCGGAGTGTGCCGGTGATGCTGAAGCCTGCGGCACAGTGCAGGGCCAGGGACGCGCGGCCTTCACCGTTGCTCACCACGGCCACCATCTGGCGAAAGCCCTGTGCCTCAGCCCACGCGATAGCATGGGATAACAGCAATGTGCCGATGCCCCGGCCCTGAAAGGCGGGGTCGATATAGACGGAGTCCTCCAGCGTAAACCGGTAGCCATACCGCTCCCGGTAGAGTGAGAGATAGCAGTAACCCCGGACGCGCCCCTCATCCACCGCCACAAACCAGGGCAGCCCGCCTTCACGCACTTTTCTCAGCCGGGATGCGATGCCTGCTTCATCCGGCGGTTCGGTTTCAAACGTAGCGGTGCCATGCAATACGTGGTAAGCATAAATCTGTTGAATAGCAGGAATATGGATGTCATCTGCTTCGGTTATTTCCATCATGGCTGCTCCTTGTTGGTGAGATCCTGAGCCTACCCCAGATAACGCGTCACAGACAGTCAGCGCGGCTTATCCGCGCTATAAGGAGAATGTTGGCATGGCAACGCTGAACCTTGACCACCTGGCCACCTTCCGGCTGGTTATCAGCCGGGGCAGTTTCTCAGGGGCAGCAGAAGCGCTTGGCCTGTCGCAGCCAGCGGTGAGCCTGCAGGTCAGGCAATTGGAGCAGGCGCTTCAGGTGCGCCTGATTGAGCGGACCGGGCGTGGCGTGAAGCCGACCCCCGCCGGGCTGACGCTGGCTGAGCACAGCCTGAAAATCGATGCGGTGGTGAATACCGCCATTGAGTCCGTGTCCCTGCATTCAGAGGAGATAACCGGTACGGTCACCGTCGGCACCGGTGCCACGGCCTGTATCCACCTTCTGCCGCCCCTGCTCCGGGAACTGCGGCAGGCGTATCCCCTGCTGAAAGTGGACGTCCGGACCGGCAATACGTCGGAGATTGTGCGGGGCGTGGAGGAGAACCGCATCGATATAGGCCTGGTGACCCTGCCGGCCGCCGGTAACTGCCTGCGTGTTGATTCCCTGGGGAGTGATGAGCTGGTGATCATCATGGAACAAGGCCATGGCGTGCAGTCTGCCGCGCCCCCCGGCCCGGACGCCCTGCTCCCCTTGCCGCTGATTATCTTTGAGCCCGGCAGCGGCACGCGCGCCCTGATTGACGGCTGGTTCCGGTATGGCGGGCATACGGCGGCCCCGGTGATGGAACTGGGCAGTATCGAGGCGATTAAAAGAATGGTGCGTGCCGGCCTGGGTTACAGCATCGTCCCCCGGATGGCCGTTGCCACCCGCGAAGAGCGGGAAGGGCTGAGTGTGTACACAATGGCACCCCCGCTCCACCGTACGCTTGGGACGGTGATGCGGGAGGACAGGATGATCAGCCGTGGCATGGGCGAGGTATTACGCCGGTTACGCGGACAGTTTCCTGCTGATGCAGAGCCTTTTCCAGAAGCAGGCGGTATTCCAACGGCGGGCCCTTTTTTTCAAGCCCGATAACGTAATAGCGGTTTTTAATCAGCAGCTGCAACATGCCGGGAAAACTGTTCCGCGTTTTGACCTGGAGACGGTGATACCCCTCAGCCCGCGCCCATTGCTCCTGCGCCACCAGCAAACGTTGTGCAATGCCACTCTGCCTGTAAGCGGGTAAAACGCCGCCTAACCAGCTGTAAAACAGTTCTGGCTCTGTGCCATACCCCAGCTTAAAGCCTGCCGGTTTACCGCCGCTGTAGGCGATGAGCGCGCATGCAGGGCGATGGGCCAGACGTTGGTCTATTTCTGCCGGGCCAAAGGGCATATCAAACTCAGGAATGGCGTGATAGAGGGGCAAAATGTCTGCGGGTGGCACGGCAGAAATCCTCAGTTCAGGCATCATTCTCTCCTGTGACGCAGAATAGGGGGCTAACCCGGTTGTTTGTAGATATCGGGCCGGGCGATTTGCCAGACGTAATTTTCCCGGTTCACAGGCTCATAGCCAAACTTCTGGTAGAGCCACGGGGCGGTGGTGGTCACCAGCATGATTCTCCGTAAACGGGCCAGCAGAGGGTGGGCCTGGCAGCACTGGATCAGCCACCGGCCAAGGCCCTGTTGCTGATACGCTTCCAGGACATACACGTCACACAGATAGCCGAAGGTCGCAAAATCGGTCGCCAGCCGGGCAAACCCGATCTGTTGGCCGCCATCATACACACCAAAATTCAGGCTGTTCGCCACTGCTGTGCGCACCGTTTCGATGTCGATGCCCTCTGCCCAGCTTGAACGGGTGAGGTAAGCGTGAATAGCTGCAATATCGAGCCGGGCAGCGTCAGTGCTGATTGAGAAAGATCCCAGATGCCATGAAACAGGGGGGTGCGTCGTCATTGCCTTAAACCTTTTGTTGTTTGATATCAATGGTTGACATACTTCCCCCTCTATCCCATGAAAACGATCATTCCGGTAGCGAAATAAATTCATTTTTAGCCGGAAAGAAACGTAAGGGAAGAAATGAAGGCGAAAATAGTCCGAAAACGCGCGCAATTGCCCCTCAGAGCGATTTTATTGGCCCAGACCTTCCTTACCCCTGTTTATGCATAAAAATGGCTCAGAATCGCTTACAGGCGTTTTTTTGTGGTGAAGTGAGATTTAAAACAGTGGCAGGTATCAGATAAGCGGTTGTGATGATCGGGTTTTTGAAGGGCAGATTATCTCAGGCGATCCCCATTTTGGATCGATTTATAAAAGCGATCTGAACGTGCGATCCTTGATGAAAAGCCTGATTGCACAATGAGTTATCCACATATCCACTGACCAGATCAATTCTTTTAGTTCAAGTAAGATCAAGAAAAGATCAATAAAGATCACCAGCGCTGTATCCTCATGAATTCAAAAAGGAAAACGGCACTTCGGGTTAACACTTTCATGAAGAAGGTTAACACTTTCATGAAAAAGGTGTTTACTTTCATGATAAAGGTTACTACTTTCATGCAGTAAAGGTTAACACTTTCATGATAGCAGGACGAACCGGGCCCAGGGTGTGGATAAATGAGAAAAACCAAAGAAAACAGTGAGATGACCAGCCCTTTTGCTATTGTGAAAAAAGATTCAGACACAGTTTATGAACTGGTGCCCAATAGCAATAAGACTGTCCAGCCTGTTGCCCTGCTGCGCCTGAGTGTGTTCACCCCGGTTGCACCCCAGGAGAAGGGAAAGCGCGACTTTCTGATTGATGCCAGCGAGGAGTTGGGCAGTCTGGAGGTTGCCCGCCAGGAGGGGTACACCAATATCCAGATCCAGGGCGCGAAGCTGAGCATGTCCACTGATTTTAAAACCTGGATCGGTATCATCTCGGCCTTCTCGGTGTATGGCTATTCCAGCTCCACCATCAAGCTGCCCTTCACCGAATTTGCGAAGATGTGCGGCATCAAATCCTCAGATTTAAACCTCCGCTCGCGCAAGCGCCTGAACGAGTCCCTGTTCAATATCTCCGGCGTAACCCTCGGATTCAGCAGCAAAGATGGCCGGAAATTCATGACGACGCACCTGGTGCAGTACGCCATTCTGAATATGGATACCGACACCGTAGAGATCACCGGCGACCCCCGGCTCTGGGAGCTGTACCGCTATGACAACAAGGTGCTGCTGAGCCTGAAAGCCCTGTCTGAGCTCTCCAGGAAAGAGGCGGCGCAGTCGCTGTATATCTATTTTGAGAGTATGCCGCCCGGCAAGCTTTTCATCTCCATGAAGCGGCTGCGCGAACGCCTGGCCCTGGAGTCCCCGGTCAAGACACAGAACCTGATCATCCGGCGTGCGCTGTCCGACCTCACCCGCATCGGTTACCTGGACTATATCGAGCTGAAAAAAGGCCGCGAGATCCAGATCATCGTCAACAGCCGCTCCCCCAAACTGCAAGGGATGCTTCCCTGATAACGCCAGCTTTTTCAGAAAGTAAGCGAAAAGGTTAATAGATCCATGTATGGCTGTGCCCGCCGTACAGGCATTGCGCCAAAAGGTGAATAGTTCCATGTACCGCAGGCGCGGATGCATGAAAGTGTTAACCTTCTGTACCGGGATTTTAAATAACAGGGTGAATTGATCGGCAATCAGCCTGTTCTGTAGCCAACCCATCATACCTATCATGAAAGTGTTAACCTTTGGGCATGGCCATCATGCAAGTGTTAACCTTCTGCTAAGCAGGACGCAGCGTTGTTGCAGCAGGCCATTAAAAAATAACGGTTTGTGCTGCAGCTCCGCCTTTTCTCCCGTGTTTTGAACGCCCCGCCGCTGTCAGAAAAAAGGTTTCTACTTCCATGCAGCGTGACCGCAAAGGTTCGTTCTTACATGTAACCCGGCATTTTGGATGCAGTTCTGCAGGTAAAACACCCTGAATGGCCCCTTGTTTGCTCAGCTTACGACCAGGCTGCATGAAAGTGTTAACCCTTGCCAGACGGTTGCATGAAAGTGTTAACTTTTTCAGGCTGGCAACCACAGCCCATCATGTTATGGTTAAAAGCCTGTTAAATTGTGAGGATAAGAAAATGATCGTCAGAACATGGCATGGATGTGTACCGCGTCAACATGCAGAGGGCTTTGCCGGGCATCTTCAGAAGACCGGGGTTGATCATGCTGAGCACACACCCGGGAACAGAGGCACCTTTGTCCGCCGGGAGACGCAGGGCGACTGGGAGCATTTCTTTCTGGCGACTTATTGGGAAGATCTGGACGCCATAAAAGCCTTTGCCGGCGAGCACTATCAGGTGGCCGTGACTTACCAGGATGACGAGCAATTTGAGCTGCTCTCTGACCCCTATGTCTTCCAGCACAGGGTAGAGGCGATTACCGCGCTGTAATGCGGCACGGGCCGCCTGCGCGCGGCCCCCTCTCCTGCCCCACGCAGCCTGCGCCCCCTTTAAACGGAACTGGCAGCGGCAGCATCCACGCTACCGGGCGAAAGCCTGCACAATGGCTTGTGCGGTGCTTCAGAACAGGGTGTTTGGCCTCTCTCCGGTACCGTGGATCGGCTGACCGTACAGTAGATTTTTATTGGCGTGGGGGAATCAGAGCGCCTGCTGGTTAACGCAGAAAGCCATCCTGACAAAATCGCATAAGTATGAAATATTCTTTCATACAGAATAAGTATTACTTATTCTGTATGAAGTATGAATTATGAAGGGTGTGTTGTCGTGGGTTGAGTTGCTTTTAAATGCAAGAAACAGAAAGAAAAAGCCCCGAAGAAAATCCGGGGCTTTTTCTTTCTGACGGGAAAGGCAACGTCAGCGGACGTAGTCAGCGCCGGTGATATCGATAGTAGAACCTGTCGCATGGCGGCAGCGGCCGCTGGCGAGAAAAGCGATCATCGCCGCGACGTCAGAGGGCGGCGTCACCTCCCGCAGCGGAAGCGCAGCAGTGACCGCCTCTTCGCCCACATTGGCAATGTGCTCTTCTGCCATCGCGGTGCGCACCCACCCCGGCGCTAAGGCATAGGCCAGGATATTCTGGTGCCCGTAGCCGCGGGCGATCCCTTTTGTCAGCGCCAGCAGCCCGCCTTTGGCGGCACCATAGGCGAGGTGTTCCGGGCCGTCCCCGCGGTGGGAGGAGCGGCTGGCCATATTGATGATGATGCCGCCGCCCCGCGTTGAAAAATGGGCAATGGCCAGGCGGCATAAATCTGCCGGAGCCTTCAGATTGACCTGCAGGTTACTCTCCCAGCCCGCATCCCATGCCGCGGCATCCGCAACCGGGGACGCCGCATAAACACCGGCGTTATTCACCAGCACATCGATGTTCCCGGCCTGTTCTGCCGCCTGCTGCCACAGTTGCCCGGCCCCCTCAGGGTGCGATAAATCGCTTTGTATCAGCCGCAACCGCTGCGGGTAGCGCGCCAGCAGTTGCTCTGCACTCTGGCGATCGCGGCCGTAATGGCCGATGATGTCGGCCCCTTCCTCATGCAGTGCCTTGACGATCTCACTGCCGATGCCTTTTGTCGCCCCGGTCACCAGTACCGTTTTTCCTGTTAACGATGTCATGCTTCTCTCCTTACGTGATGACACGGCTTGCGCGCCGGGTTAGGTCTGCATGCAGCAGGGTGCCGATACAGGGGGTTACTGCAACTCCATGTCTTTTAGCAGATTGCGCTGCATAAACGTCAGAAAACGGCTCTGGAACAGCATGGTGTGCTCATGGGCCATCTTGTCGGCCAGCTCAGGATTGCCCGCTTTTATGGCGGCGATTAAGTCATCATGGTCGCGGCCCAGTTTCGACGGCGCATCCTGGCGGGTCATAAAATCAAATTGCAGATGCTGAATGCGCTGCCCCTCAGAGAGCAGTTTGTCGTAATAGCGCGCCAGATAGTTATTGCGGGCCGCCGCCGCGATCGCCAGGTGGAATTCTTTGTTGCGTTCAGTCATCGCGCTGAAATCGCCTTTATAGACCATCTCCATGTAGGCCTCATTGGCCGCTTCAATCGCGCGGATGTCCTCCTCGTTGCGGTGCATGGCGGCCAGCCGCGTCACGGCGCGCTGGACCAGATCCAGCGCGGTGATGTAGTTGGGGAACTCCTCGATCTCAAACGGCGTCACAATGGCGGTGCGGTTAGGCAGGATGGTGACCAGCCCTTCGCTGACCAGCCGCGCCATCGCATCGCGCACCGGCGAACGGGACAACCCAAAGGTAGTAGCCAGGGAAATCTCATCGAGCTGCTCACCGTGCTTTAACTGCAATGTCAGGATCTGGCGGCGCAACTCTTCATAGATATAACGCCCCCCATGACGACGGCCTGTGCCCTCTTCTTTTTCGTTCTTTTTGCTCATTTCTCTTTCTCTGGCTGTAGGTCGTGACAGCATGGTAGCGGCGTTAACCGGTCAGGACAACGCCGGCCCCCAGGTGTCGCTCAGCATAAAGCCCGCGGAGAGCGGGTCGTGGGGATCGACCCCAATCTGCTGGAAGCCGTAGATCCAGGCCCGGCCGGTGACGCGCGGCAGCACCGCCATTTTATCGCCGACCTGCGTGCGCCCGCGCAGCTCCACCTTAAACTCACCGTTGATGATGGAGCGTGACGTCAGCTGGTCACCCAGCGCCAGCTCGCCGCGCGCGTCCAGCACCGACAGGTTGGCGCTGCTGCCGGTGCCGCAGGGCGACCGGTCCACACGCCCCGGCGGCAAGGTGGTGCAGGTGCGCCAGAGGTTGCCCTCTTCGCGCTGGCGGAACATCACGTAGGCGATCTCATTGATCTGCGGCAGCAGCGGGTGCTGCACCTGCACCTGCTGATTGATGTAATGCCGGAACTCCACGCCGTAGCCGGCCAATGCGCGCGCATTGTCCGGCTCGATGCGCAGGTTGAGCTGGTCAACATCGATCAGCGCATAGTAGACGCCGCCAAAGGCGATATCGGCCTGAATAACGCCAAACCCCGGGATCTCAAACTCCCGCGCCAGGTGCTCAGCGAAGGCCGGCACCATATCGAGCGAGACGCTTAAACAGCGCCCATCGGCGCAGTTCGCGACCGCCGTGACCAGCCCGGCGGGCGTATCCAGCACCAGGGTGGTTTCTGGTTCCTGCATGGCGACCATGCCGGTCTCCAGCAGGGCGGTGACGACGCAGATGCAATTACTGCCTGACATCGGGTGCGCTTTGTCTGCCTGCAACACGATAAAACCGGCGTGTGCGCCCGGCACGGTCGGCGGAAGCAACAGGTTCACGGACATCTGCAAACAGCCGCGCGGCTCCAGGGTCACCAGGCGGCGCAGGCTGTCATCGACCTCGTTGATATAGTTCATTTTGTCGAGCATGGTCGCGCCCGGGATATCGATAACGCCCGAGGTGATGACCTTGCCGATCTCGCCTTCGCAGTGGACATCAATCAGCTGTAACGTTTTTTTCCAGCGCATCGCATCTTCTCTTAATTAAGGTACCAGCCCCAGGGCTCGTCACTGTCGTAACGGGTGATCTGCTTGGTTTCCAGGTAGTTATTCAGGCCCCACTCCCCCAGCTCGCGGCCGATGCCGCTCTGCTTGTAACCGCCCCAGGGCGCTTCGGTAAAGGTCGGCTGAGAACAGTTGACCCAGACGATACCCGCCCGCAGTTTACGCGCCACCCGCTCCGCCCGCGCCAGATCCGCGGACATCACCGCCGCCGCCAGGCCAAAGCGCGAACGGTTCGCTGACGCCACCGCCTCCGCTTCATCCTCAAAAGGCCGGACACAGACCACCGGGCCAAAAATCTCTTCGCGCCAGAGATCGCTCTCTTCGCTCATCTCAGTGAAGATGGTGGGTTGCAGGAAGTAGCCTTTCTCCAGGCCCGGCGGGCGTTTCCCGCCGCTCAGCAGCGTGGCACCCTGCTCTGCCCCGCGGGCAATGGCCTGCTTCACTTTCTCATACTGCGCGGCGTTGACCAGCGGGCCGAGCAGCACCCCCGCCTCCATGCCGTTGCCGGGGGTGATGCGTTCCGCCTCTTCTGCCAGCCGGGCCAGCAAGGCGTCGTAGAGATTACGCTGCACCAGCACGCGGGAGGTGGCGGAACAGACTTCACCCTTATTCCAGAAAATACCGAACAAAATCCACTCCACCGCTTTCTCTATGTCGCTGTCATCAAAAACGATAAAGGCGGATTTCCCCCCCAGTTCAAGGCTGACGTTCTTAATGTCTGCGGCGGCGGCCTGCATGATTTTCCGCCCGGTCGGCACGCTGCCGGTAAACGCCAGCTTATCCACATCAGGGTGGGCGGTCAGGGGGGAGCCTGCCTCCGCCCCCAGCCCCGTAATAATATTTAATACCCCCGGCGGCAGTTCCGCCTCCTGGGCGATCTCGGCCAGTTGCAGTGCGGTGAGGGGAGTCACTTCAGACGGTTTCAGCACCACCGTGCAGCCTGCCGCCAGGGCGGGCGCGACCTTCCAGGCTGCCATCAGCATCGGGAAGTTCCACGGGATGATCGCCCCGCACACGCCCACCGGCTCTTTGCGCGCCACCGAGCTGAACCGGTCGTCAGAAAGTGCGACGGCCTGCTCCTGCTGGTCATCCAGCTTTTCCGCCAGCCCGGCATAAAAATCGAAGCAGTAGGCGGTGTCGCCGATGTCCCAGAGCGCCTCAGGCAGCGGCTTTCCGTTATCACGCACTTCCAGTTCCGCCAGCCTCTGCTGTTTGTCCCGGATCAGGGCGGCAATCCGGCGCAGGTAAACGGCCCGCGCCTTGCCGCTTAACTGCGGCCACTCCCCGTCGTCAAACGCCCGGCGGGCGGCCGCAACCGCCAGGTTAACGTCCTCTTCTGTCGCGGCCGCGACCCGGGCAATCTCGGTTTCACTGGCCGGGTCGACGGTCGCGAAGCTGCCGCCTTTTACCGGCGCAACCCATTGCCCATTGATGAAAAGCGAATGGATAGATGTCATGCACGATCTCCTTGCGTAAAGCGGTAAGCGCTGAAAGGCGTCAGATCCTGGGCAGCGGTGCGCTGCCCGGCCAGATCCGCAATCAGTCGGCCGGTGGTCGCCCCCAGCGTCAGCCCCAGCTGGCCGTGGCCAAAGGCCATCAGCACATTGTTCAGGCGGCGGGAGCGGTCGATAACCGGTTTTGTGTCAGGCAGGAAGGGGCGATGGCCGACGCCGAACTCCTTCTGCGCCAGGTTGAGCTGCGGCAAAAGTCTGCGCGCTTTTTCCAGAATGATTTCAGCGCGCCGGTAGTTGGGTTTTGCATCCGGGCCGGCGAACTCGATGGTACCGCCGATTTGCAGCCCCCGCGTCATGGGCGTAAAGCAGAAGCCGCCGTCGGCATAGATCACCGAATGGCGGAATTCCACGTCGGGCTGGGGCAGCAGCGTCTGATAACCGGAGATGCCGGTTAAAGGGATGCGGACACCCAGCTGTTGGAAGAAGTGGCGCGAGCCGGTGCCCGCGGCGATCACGATGTGGTCCGCTGGCAGCACCCGGCCGTCGCGCAGGGTAACACCGCTTGCCCGCTGATGGGTTTCCGTCAGGGAGACGGCCCCGGTATCGATGCGCGTGCCGCCCTGGCGGAGGAAGGCCGCGGTCAGGGCGGCGATAAAGCCTTTGGTATCGCTGACGGCGCACCAGTCAGGGAACAGCAGGCCGTGGGAGAACTTGCCGGCCAGCGCCGGTTCCAGCGCCGCAATGGCGGCCGCATCCAGCGGCTCGGCGTGGAAGCCCAGCGCCTCGCGCAGGGCAAAATGCGCGCGCTCTGCCTCCAGCCCGCGCGGGGTGTCAAACACCTCAATCACCGGGCGCTGCCCCAGCAGGGCGTTGCCGGGGCAGAGTGCCAGCAGCGGGGCGTAATCCTGGTAAACGCCGTGCGTCAGCGTCGCCATCTCCCGCGCGATAGCATCGATACGGCTGTGGCGCGCGTTGGCCACAAAACGCAGGAACCACGGCAGCATCGCCGGCAGCGCAGAGGGCCGCAGTGCCAGCGGCCCTTTTTGATCGAGTAACCAGCCCGGAATACGTTTCAGAATGCCTGGTTTTGACAGCGGGATAATCTCACTCACCGCCATCTGCCCACAGCTCCATTTGGCGGTGCTCTCCCCCGGCTCGGCCGGGTCAATCAACCAGACCTGGTGCCCCTCCTTTTGCAGGTAAAGGGCGCAACAGACGCCGACGATACCGCCCCCTACCACCACTGACTTCGGTTTACTCTGCTGTTCAGACATGTTCGTTACTCAATAAAGGGCTGGTTTAACCCCGGCACCCTCCCTGGCGCCGGTGACATAATGCTCCGGGCTTACCCCTGCGACGCCTCAAAAATCCTGCGGAAGGCGGCTTTCTCTTCGGCGGTCAGCGGCTGCAACGGCATCCGGGCATTGCCCGGCTTAAAGCCCGCCAGCTCACAGCCATACTTCACTTTCTGGATGAATTTGCCCTCTTCCATGCTCGCCATCACCGGGAACAGGGCGCGCATTACCGCCTGCGCGCCCTGTACGTCCCCGCGGCTGAACTTGCGGTAGAAATCGACAATCTGGTCCGGGAAGCAGTTGGCCGGCCCGCAGATCCAGCTGCCGGCGCCCCACATAAAGAAGTCGAGGGCGACATCGTCGGAGCCGCAGGAGAGCTGATAGTGCTCTTTATAGGTATGGCCGATCTCCACGGCGCGCTGCACGCTGCCGCTGCTCTCTTTAATGCCGATCACGCGCGGGTGATCTTTAAACGCCTCCAGCACGCCAAACCCCACCTCGACGTTGGTGCGGATCGGGTAGTTATACAGGACGAGGTTTATATCACTGAATTCATTCAAAATCGCCTGGTAATGGCCGATCAGCTCCTCCTGCGTCGGCAGGGCGTAATAGGGCGGCGCAATCAGCAGCGTGTTATAACCTGCCTCTACGGTTTGCTTCACCTGCTCCAGCACTTCCCGCGTGCAGGAGCCGTTCGCCCCGGCGATCAGCGTGCCGCGGTCACCGACCACCGTTTTGACGGTCTTCAGCACCTGGCGGCGCTCCTCATTGGTCAGCGCGTAATATTCGCCGGTTGAGCCGAGCGGCACAAACCCGCTGACCCCCGCGTGCAGCTGGTACTCCAGAATGTCCGCCAGCTGGTCGTGGTCGACCGCGCCTGCGTCGTTAAACGGGGTCACCAGCGCCGGTAAAATACCTTTCAGTTGCATAGTTGTCTCTCCAGTTAGTCGTGTATCAAAGGGCATAGCGCCGTAACAATCGCGACTCGACCACGCCCACCAGGCGCGTTAAGGGGAATGCCACAACGAAGTAGATCACCGCCACCGCCGTGAGGAACTCCACCGGCCGGGCCGTGCTGTTAGAGATGTTCTGCCCGACAAACATCAGGTCAGCGACGCCCACCGAGGAGATCAGCGCGCTCTCTTTAAACAGGCTGATGACGTTCGAGAGCAGGGTCGGGATGGCGCGCAGCAGCGCCTGCGGGAAGATGACATAGACGATCTTGGCGGCAGGCGTCAGGCTCAGGGCGACGCAGGCGTCGTGCTGCTCGCCGGCGATCGACTTCAGCGAACCGCGGAAGGTTTCGCTGGTGATGGCGGCCATATAGAGCACCAGTGAAATGGTCACACAGAGCCAGGGCGCAATGTTGAGGTGAAACACCACCGGGAAGCAGAAAAACACCCAGAACAGCTGGATAAGCAGCGGCGTGCCGCGGAAGAACTCGACGTAGAGCGTCATGACCCAGCGCAGGGGCGCGACCGGCGACATCCGCAGCAGGCTCACCACAAACCCCGCCAGACTGCCCAGCAGGGCGCAGCTCAGGGTGAAGGCCAGCGTCAGTCCCAGCCCCTGCAACAGCACCTGCCAGTAAGGGAATACCTGTGAAAAATCAAGCGTCATGATCAGCGCCTCAACGTTCAGTGACGGCGTCCTGACGACGCTCAATAAGTGAAACCAACCGGGAAACCGGCAGCGACAGCGCAAAGTAGATCAGGGCGATCAGGGTGTAGGTCTCCAGCGGGCGGTAGGACTCGGTGGCGATGTTTTTACCGGCATACATCAAATCGGAAATTGCCACGATAGCGACCAGCGCACTCTGCTGCAGGATGGAGATGCCGTTGGTCATCAGCACCGGCAGCGCACTGCGGATCGCCTGCGGCAACACCACATAGACCGTCTGCTGGACGCGGTTAAGCCCCAGCGCGACGCCGGCATCGTGGTGCTCCCGCGGCACCGCCTGCACACCGGCGCGGTACGCTTCGGCATTGAAGGCGGCCAGATTGAGGCCAAGCGCCAGGAACCCCATATAAATGGGATCAACAAACAGGTTAAACAGCATCGGCACGCAGTAATAAAACCAGACGATTTGCAACAGCACCGGCGTGCAGCGGAAAAACTCAATAAATAATTTTGTCGGCCAGCGGATAATAGAAAAGGGGCTCATCGCCATCAGGCAGAGAATAAAGCCGACGGTCAGGCCAAAAATATTGGATAACAGCGCCAGCTCCAGTGTGACTTTTAAGCCATCCCAAAGGGCACCTGAATTTCCCAGCAGGAAATGAAAGTCAAATTGATAATCCATAACCGGCCTCGTTAATTCAGGTGCAGGACTTTTTCCAGGAATTCACGCGTGCGGGTTTCACGCGGGTGGGTAAATAACGCCTCCGGGTGGCCCTGCTCAACAATTCTGCCGTTGGCACAAAAGACCACGCGTGAGGCGATATTCCGGGCGAAGTGCATGTCATGGGTGACAATAATCATCGCCATTTTTTGCTCGGCCAGTTGCATCATCACACTCTGCACTTCCGTGACCATTTCCGGGTCAAGGGCGGAGGTGACCTCATCGAACAGCATCAGCTCAGGCTCCAGCATCAGCGCGCGCGCAATGGCCACGCGCTGCTTCTGGCCGCCGGAGAGCTGGCTGGGGTAGGCGTGTAATTTGCTCTCCAGGCCAAAGCGCGCCAGCAATGCCCGGGCTTTCTCCGTCGCCACCCGTTTCTCCATCTTATTGACTTTCACCGGGGCCAGGATCAGGTTCTGTAAAATAGAGAGGTGGGGGAACAGGGTATAATGCTGGAAGACCATGCCAATCTTTTTCTGGATAGTGCTGTCCAGGATTTTGGCGCGTTTATCCTTATCCCCTACGATATAGTCCTGCTTCTGGAAATGGATGGTGCCGCCCTGAATTCCCTCCAGGCCCATCAGCACCCGCAATAATGAACTTTTCCCGCTGCCGCTCGGGCCGATAATGACCAGGCGGTCATCATTTTTCATCGAAAGCGTGAAATCATTCATGACGACCAATTCGCCGTAGGCTTTATTCACGTTATTGAGCTGAATAAAACTGCCTTTATGGTAATCATTAATATATATCGGTGCTTCAGGTTGCAGGCGGGCAGAGGCCGCCAGGGTATGTGAGGCATTCATGGTTAGTTCTCCGCTGTGTGCACAGGGCACAGGGGTGAATAAAGGGCAGAATTACTGCGCGCCGGCTTTGCCCGCGTTGGCCTGGAGTGAGGCTTTGTTAACCAGCGCATCGATGTCGCCGGTGGCGCGGCGCTGGGTCAGGTAGATGTTCAGGACGTTCATGTCCGCTTCAGAGACGGCGCGCGGCAAGGCGAACGACACACCCTGCTTGGTCAGCGCCGGGGAAGGCAGCACCTCTTTGGCCCAGTCCGGGTTGGCGACGGCAAACAGGTGGTTGGTATCGCTGGCGTCCACCAGCACATCGGCGCGGCGGGCCATCAGCGCGAGGCGGGTTTCATCATTGCCGGGCAGGCGCATAATTTTGGCTTTTTTCACCACGCCGCTGATCGCTTTGTCCTGCGCCGTCCCTGACATCACGGCAAAAGTGACCCCCTCTTTGTCGTAATCGGCGATCTTATTCCCTGCGCCGCTCAGTTTGGGGTTCGCTTTATTCACCAGCAGGGAAAGCTGGTAATCCTGCGCCGGTGCCGAGAAGCCGATCGCCAGGGCGCGTTCCGGCGTCTGGTTGAGCGCCATTGCCATGTCCCATTTGTCACTCTGCAAACCGGCGACCAGCGTATCCCAGCTGGCATCCACAAACTGCACTTTCACTTTGAGGACGTTCTGCCCGAAATCGCGGCACAGCTCGGCGAAATAGCCGCTGTACTCGCCCGATTTCGGATCGCGCATCACGTAAGGGGCGGCGACAGCCGCGCCGCAGCGCAGCACCCCTTTCTGCTGGATCGTCTGCCAGTAGTTGTCGGCAGCCTGCGCCATGCAGGCGGAGGTTAAGAGTGCCGCGCCGATGGCGATATGACAGGTGATTTTCTTCATCCCGGATAAACAAACACTGACCATAGTGACCTCGTCCAAACGTTGATGTTGCGACAGAAGCAGACAGCGGGGTTAACTACCGCATGATGTATGCAATTTTGTATGCAGAAGCAATGTGAGAATAGAAGCACAAATTTAACAAAGTCAACCAATACGATTTACTTATGAGCAAACTTTGAAGCCGATCGCGCACGGGCTGTGATCAGCTTCAAAGATTGGTAACAGGCGGGGGATCACGAGGAAAGAGCGGAGAGAAAAAATTCCAGGATGGCGTTCGGGCGGCGGCCCTTGCGGGTCACGGCGGCGATGCTGCTGCGGTAATGGAGCCGTTCAGGGGCGATCGCCCGCATCATGTTTTTCCCGATCCACTGTGACGCATAGTGGTCGGGCAGGAAGCCGATAAAGCGGCCGGTCAGAATCAAAAAGGCGATCCCTTCGCGGTCAGAGGCGGTGGCGGTGCAGTGCAACATCTGGTGCATGCCGATGGTCTCCGCCGTCATGCGGAAACTGGGGGCGACCGCATCATAGGCCGCCAGGTGTTCGTCGTTGCTGTCATCCCCACAGGCAAACAGCGGGTGCTTGCTGCTGCAGTAAAGGTATGATTTTTCTTCATATAAGCGGATGTAATCCAGCCCTGAGACCGGGGAGGTCAACGGCAGCGCGCCGACGTGGAGCCGCCCGTCCATCAGGCCGCGCTCGATTTCTGCGGCGGTGCTCATGCTGAGGTTGATGCGGATCTCCGGGCCTTTTTCGCGCAGCATCTCCAGGGCGTTGGTGATCTGCATCATCGGCTGGGTCACCAGATTATTGATGATGCCGATGTTAAATTCCCCGCGCAGCTGCCGGTGCATCTGGTTCACCTGTTGACGGAACGTCTCTACCGCCGCCATCAGCGTGTCACTGTGCCGCAGGATGTCACGCCCCTCGTCAGTCAGGGCAAAGCCTGCCCGCCCGCGCTGGCACAGGCGCATGCCCAGCCGCTTCTCCAGGTCGCTCATGTGCAGGCTGATGGCTGACCGCGTGATCCCCAGCAGGCTTTCAGCGGCGGAGAAGCTGCCGCAGTCGGCCACGATTTTAAAAATCCGTAACAGTTTCAGGTCGAAATCCGTCACCTGCGCCAGCGATTTGTTTTTCATATAGGTGAGTTTTTCCATAACTAATGTTGCGTTTATTAGCATTTAACTTAACAACCCCCTGAATGCAAACTCTTCCTACACCCTGTGGAGGAATAACCATGTCTGACGCCGTGAACACTGCATCCCTGAATTTAAAAGCGCACTGGATGCCCTTCAGTGCCAACCGTAACTTCCACCGTGACCCGCGTTTCATTGTGGCGGCCCAGGGCCGCTGGCTGACGGATGATAAAGGCCGCCAGATTTTTGACAGCCTCTCCGGGCTGTGGACCTGCGGCGCGGGCCACACCCGCAGCGAAATCCAGGCCGCTGTCTCGCGGCAGCTCGGCACGCTGGATTACTCTCCCGGCTTCCAGTTCGGCCACCCGCTCTCTTTCCAGCTGGCGGATGAGATCGCCCGGCGGATGCCCGGCGACCTGAACCACGTCTTCTTCACCGGCTCAGGCTCTGAATCAGCGGATACCGCCGTCAAAATAGCGCGCGCCTACTGGCGTGCCAAAGGCCAACCCGCAAAAACCAAGCTGATTGGCCGCGCGCGCGGCTACCACGGCGTCAACATCGCCGGCACCAGCCTGGGCGGCATTGGCGGCAACCGTAAAATGTTCGGCCAGTTTATGGATGTGGACCACCTGCCCCACACGCTGCAACCGGGCATGGCCTTCACCCCCGGCATGGCGGAAACCGGCGGCGTGGCGCTGGCGGATGAGATGCTCAAGCTGATTGAGCTGCACGATGCCTCGAATATCGCGGCGCTGATTGTGGAGCCGCTCTCCGGCTCGGCCGGGGCGATTATCCCGCCGCAGGGCTACTTACAGCGGCTGCGCGAGATCTGCACACAACACAATATCTTGCTGATTTTTGATGAGGTCATCACCGGCTTCGGGCGCATGGGCCGCTGGAGCGGCGCCGAGTATTTTGGCGTGACGCCGGACATCCTGAACTTCGCCAAACAGATCACCAACGGGGCGATCCCGCTGGGCGGCGTGGTTGCCAGCAGTGAGATCTACAACACCTTTATGGCGCAGCCGCTGCCTGAACACATGGTGGAGTTCGGCCACGGTTACACCTACTCGGCCCACCCGGTGGCGTGCGCGGCGGCGCTGGCGACGCTCGGCCTGCTGGAGCAGGAGTCGCTGATTGCCCAGTCCGCCGACCTCGCCCCCTGTTTTGAAACCACGCTGCATGGCCTGCGGGGCTGCCCGAACGTGGCGGACATCCGCAACTGCGGCCTGGTCGGTGCCATCCAGCTGACGCCACGCGAAGGCGATGCGGCCGTCCGGCCGTTTGAGGCCGGAATGGCGCTGTGGAAAGCCGGGTTCTATGTGCGCTTTGGCGGTGACACGCTGCAATTTGGCCCGATGTTCAATACCACACCGGCTGAACTGGATCGCCTGTTCGACGCCGTGGGCGACGCCCTGCACCACATTCATTAAGGAGACGGTTATGACGACAATTACCCATTTGATCAACGGCGAGATGCGCGCCCCGGATGGCCGCACCAGCCGCGTATTCAACCCCGCCACCGGCGAGGCGATCCGCCAGGTGGGGCTGGCCAGCACGGCGACCGTCCAGGCGGCGATCGCCGCCGCCAAAGCGGCCCTGCCCGCCTGGCGTAACCTGCCCCCGGCGAAACGCGCCCAGGTATTGTTCCGCTTCAAGCAGTTGCTGGAGGCCAATGAGCAGGAGATTGTGCGGCTTATCAGCGAAGAGCACGGCAAAACCCCGGAGGACGCCGCAGGCGAACTCAAGCGCGGTATTGAGAATGTGGAGTATGCCTCGGCCGCGCCGGAACTCCTGAAAGGCGAGTACAGCCGCAATGCCGGGCCGGACATCGATTCCTGGAGCGATTTCCACGCGGTGGGCGTGGTAGCAGGCATCACGCCCTTTAACTTCCCGGCGATGGTGCCGCTGTGGATGTACCCGCTGGCAATCGCCTGCGGCAACACCTTTGTGCTCAAACCCTCCGAGCGCGACCCCAGTTCGACGCTGCTGATCGCCTCCCTGTTCCAGCAGGCGGGCCTGCCGCCGGGGGTGCTGAATGTGGTCAACGGCGACAAAGAGGCGGTGGATGCGCTGATCGACAGCCCGGATGTGAAAGCCATCAGCTTCGTCGGCTCCACCCCGGTGGCGGAGTATATCTACAGCGAAGGCACCCGCCGCGGCAAACGCGTGCAGGCGCTGGGCGGCGCGAAAAACCATGCGGTGGTAATGCCGGATGCCGATCTGGATAACGCCGTCAGCGCCCTGATGGGCGCAGCCTATGGCTCCTGTGGCGAGCGCTGTATGGCGATTTCGGTCGCGGTATGCGTGGGGGATGCGGTGGCCGATGCGCTGATCGCCAGGCTCTCCCCGAAAATCACCGCCCTGAAAGTAGGGGCCGGGACGCAATGCGGCCTGGATATGGGGCCGCTGGTGACCGCCGCCCACCGTGATAAGGTGGCCGGTTACATCGACGACGGCGTCGCGGCAGGGGCGAAACTGGTGGTTGATGGCCGGAACCTGCGCGTTGACGGCTATGAAAACGGCTTCTTCCTCGGCGGCTGCCTGTTTGACCGCGTCACACCGGCGATGCGCATCTATAAAGAGGAGATTTTCGGCCCGGTGCTGTGCGTGGTGCGTGCTGCCTCGCTTGAGGAAGCGATCGCCCTGATTAACCAGCATGAGTACGGCAACGGCACCTGCATTTTCACCCGTGACGGTGAGGCGGCCAGGCGTTTCGGCAATGAGATCGAGGCCGGAATGGTCGGCGTCAACGTGCCCCTGCCCGTCCCGGTGGCGTTCCACAGCTTTGGCGGCTGGAAACGCTCGCTGTTTGGTGACCTGCACGCCTACGGCCCGGATGGTGTGCGCTTCTATACCCGCCGCAAGACGATCACCCAGCGCTGGCCTGCCCGCCAGACGCAGGACGTGGCCCAGTTCGCCTTCCCGAGCCACCAGTAACCTGCGGCCCCGCACCGGCTTGCCCGGTGCGGGGCCACGCCTTGTCACTTACCAGACGCGGTACACCTTCCCGTTATCGATCCCTTCCAGGCTGCGCCGGTAAGCCAGCGCGACGCGGCTGGCCGCGGCGCTCTCGAACCCCGGAAAGAACGGGCCATATTTGTCCAGCGCCTCGGTCAGTACCGTCGGGCTGACGGCGTTAATCCGCTGCCCCGGCAGCTCGTTCGCTGCCGCCAGCACAAACCCTTCCAGCGCGGCATTCACCGCCGTGGCGTTGACGCCGGTGCGGATCGGGTGCTGAGTCAGGATGCCGGTGGTCAGGGTGAACGACCCGCCGCGGTTCAGGTAGTGCTGGCCAATCAGCACCAGCCTGACCTGCCCCATCAGTTTGTCCTGCAACCCCTGGTTGAACTGGGCGCTGGTCATCTCACTTAACGGGCCAAAATGCACGCTGCCGGTGGCAGAGATGATCGCATCGACTTTGCCGGTCTGCGTAAAAAGCTGCTGGACGCTGGCGTCGTCCGTGAGATCCGCCTGCACATCCCCCCGCGTTTTGCCCACGCGGATAATGTCATGGTCACGGCCAAGCTCGTCGACAATGGCGCGCCCCACGGTGCCGCCTGCCCCTATTACCATCACTTTCATTGCGCTCTCCTGATGAGTGTTAACCAAACCCCATACTGACGCATTGTCATGAGGCGGAAAACGGACTAATTCTTTACTCATCCCAAACCAAAAGTTAGGAATCATGAATAAGACGCGCTGGATGGAAATTTTTGTGGCCGTGGTGGAAAGCGGCAGTTTCAGTGAGGCGGCCAGACAGCTCTCCCTGTCTGCCGTGATGGTAGGCAAAGCCGTGGCGCAGACCGAAGCGTATCTGCAGACCCGTTTGTTGCAGCGTAACACCCGCAACCAGACGCTGACGGAGGCGGGCAAAGCCTGGTATGAGGAGAGTCTGCAGGTGCTCGCTGCCCTGCACAACGCGGAGAGCCGCATCGAGAGCCTGCGGCGCTTCCCGGCGGGCAGCCTGCGCATCAGCGCTGCCGCCACACTGGGGAGCTGCCTGGTCGCTACCCTGTGCAGCGAGTTCCAGCAGCAGTTCCCGGACGTGCATATCGAGCTGGAGCTGAGCGACCGCTTCGTGGATGTGATCGCCGAAGGGTTTGATTTTGTGTTCCGGGTAGGGGCGCTGCCCGCCGACATGCCGCTGGTGGCCCAGCCGCTTGGCGAGTACCGGATGGTGATCGCCGCCTCCCCGGCCTACCTTGAACGCCACGGCGCGCCGCAAACCCTGGCGGAACTCGCCTCACACCGCTGCCTGCGTTACAGCAACTGGAACAAACAGAACGCCTGGCGGCGCGGTGATGCGCTGCTCTGGCCGGAGAGCGTGACCTTCAGCTGCAATGACGGGCAGGCGTTACGGCTGGCGGCCCTCGCCGGCGCGGGCCTGATCCTCCAGCCCCGGCTGCTGCTGGCGGACGACATCGCCGCAGGCCGGCTGGTCTCCTTGCTCGAAGAGGAATTGCCCGCACCGCGCCCTGTGCATCTGCTGTGGCGACAGGACCTGCACCACAGCGCGAAGCACCGCAGCTTCCTGGCATGGATAAGCGACCGGGATCTGTCCGTGTTGAATCTCCAGGCCGGGGCGTAGGATAAGAACAGCCCCGTTTGTGTAACGCTCCCTGTAACCTGGGCAGGGAGCACAGTATTAAGATGCAACTGAGTGATTAACGGATAGCTGAAAGAATCTGGGCGCTGATAGTATCAATCAACTCAAAACGGCGGCGATATTCCGCTCGCTTTTTACTGGCTACTTCTTCAAGGTTCTTTCTTTGCGATGAGGAAGGCAACAGGTAATAGCCATCTCCCGTGGGGATACCGCCGGACATTTCCCAGAATGAGTCGTAATCAGCGTGCATATACTGTTTCCGGTTGGCATAACGGAGTGACTGATAAACATGGGCGTCATTAGCTACCGCATAAATTGACTGCACATTAAAATATTTTGCCACCACCATTAAAGATTCCAATACGACCCGCTTAGGGAATAACCCATGAAAACCTTTCGTCGCCTGCTGAATATTCTCCTGGGCATTTACGCCGTTCGGCCCCTGCAACCCGCCGATAATCAACGCGTTTTCGCCTTTCCGTTGGCACAATGTAAATGATAATTCGGCCAGCATCTGCCCGTTCTGGCGCCGCAGAATCAAGCTGGCTTCCCCTTCACGATCCAGTTTATAGGTTGACACCAAGGTCAGAAGATAGGTCTGCTCATCTTTTCCCTCGAACGCCGCCAGACAAAGTCCCTCTGCGCTAAGATGCGTCCGGAATCTTGACATGCCTAGCAGGGCCGTCACTGTAGTGTAATGGTGAATGATCGCATCAACGCCTTCACGCCGGCTTACCCTGTTACTGAGATACGGGCGGTGAATACGGCACGGTAGCCTCGGCTGTGAAAGAAGCAACTCTTTATAAGCCTGATGCCCTGCAATCATTTTCAACAACTTAAATGTCAGGCCGGGCATTAACATAGTACGCAGAAAAAACTTATTCCTGAAATGGGCTGAGTCCCAGAAGTGATGGGGACGGCAATTCCCCCAAAAAAGCGAAAGGTAGAGGCCAAACGGTGTGGCCGGGAAGTGAGGAATAAATTTTTCATTTAAAATCTGCGTCATGATGTCTGCCTTGGTGCTTTTTATAACGAATGCAGGTGTCGAATTAACACGCTCTTTTCTTCAAAAGAGGAAAGTACAGGCTAAACAGAAAGGGTTGAATTACCCTGTGAGTCACTGTACCAGGGCAGTGTACGCCTTATTTATCAATCGACTGTCAATGAATAATCAATAAATCAATTAGAAAAGGTTTTTTATTAATTCGTTTAAGTTTTGGATAGGTTGTATGAAAGAGCAATATGCTATGAACCGAAAGGGATATACGCCATGACCAGAAGGGGATACAGGTAAGAAAAGCGGGCTGGGTGAAAAATCAAGCGGCCTGTGAAGAAGGCCGCGAGTGGATTTTAATCAAGCTTTATTTAAAGGTATAAAGAACACCGGCTGTGAGGGCAGTGTTATTATCCCGGAAAGCAATAGGGCTATCTTTAGCTTTATTTGTTAGCTGGGAGTAGGTGACATTGGCGTAACTTGACCAGTTTTCACCAAAGAAGTGTGTCCAGGTAAGATCGGTGTCCACGCTATAGAGACCTCCCCCAGCATGATATTTTCTGAATCCTGAGTGCTCACTTTGGGATGAGGAGACGCCGTAGAACGTGTTAAGGTAGCGTGCATCACCAAAGTTTGCCTTTGAAGAAAGCACAATAGTGTCAGCGCTGCCGTCCATCAGGTTATATTTAAATCCTGCATTATATTGCATCCCTTGGCTATCAGTCAGAGGCGCAATAATATTACCTTCCAGCCAGAACGAAGATGAAACCTGCCAACCCAATGTCGTGGTAGAGTTTAAGGCAGACTTTATATTTCCCATCCCCTTCAGTTTATCGGAACCTAATTCCCAGTCAGAATCGCTCTCTTTACGGCCGGTGGTGTAGCCCAATAACTGGCTGACATAAATACCGTTATCCCAGCTATGCTCATAACCGATACCTTTCTCGGTATCCAGGAAGTAACCACCATTCTGTAGCCTTAAATAAGGAAGGACGTTGACGCTCTCCTCATCAGAACCACTATATTTAGCCGCTGATTGTACACCAACACCCAATGTCACCTCTGTCGAAGTGGGGTTTTTTGCATGGGCATCGAGAGAGAATAAAATAAAGGGGCTGAGGCATGTCAGGTAAAAACTTTTACGTTGTCTCTTCATTGCTTATCTTTTCTGACTTATACTGTGAAAATGAATGCCAATTATGCACGTGTAATATCAATATATTGACCAGTAATTATCAAGATTTATACAAGGCACAAAATGAAAAAAATCCTCATTATTGAAGACGATCTTGATGCCGCAAACGTTCTTGAAGCGTATCTGCGGCGGGATCAGTTTTTAACCGTAATTGCGAGTAACGGGCAACATGGTTTAGAAATGGCATTCACTGAAAAACCTGACCTCATCTTGCTGGATGTAATGTTGCCTGGAATGAGCGGGACAGATGTGATGCTATCACTGCGCCGTAAGTCAGACATTCCGGTGATAATGGTGACAGCAATCGGTGACGAGCCTGATAAAATCAGTGCATTACGTTATGGTGCTGATGATTATATCGTCAAACCCTATAATCCGGGTGAAGTGGTGGCCAGAGTACAGGCTGTATTACGCCGGACCCGCGCCGCAAACGTCAGCAAGTTGCTGGAATACGATAAAATCCGTGCTGATGTTGACGCGATGAGAGTGAACATTGAGTCAGATAATGGGGTGTTGACACCTGTTGAGCTGACCCCCACCGAACTGGGTTTTTTACTCACTTTCATGGCATTTCCACAGAAAGCATTTTCCCGGCAGGCCCTGCTTGATGCCTGTCTGCCGAATAGTGAGGCACTGGAACGCGTTGTCGACACCCATATCTATAATCTGAGGAAAAAACTTGAGGCAGCGGGCCAGACCAATGTCCTGGTAAACGTACGCGGCATTGGTTACCGGTTGGCCGCGCTATGACCAATAAATCATTCCTTCAAAAATTCCATGCCCGATTCTATGAAGGAAGAAATACGTTATGGAGTTGGATTTGTAAAAGATTGGTCTCCCTGGCAATAGGATGCATTGTTACCATTGTATTCTTCATGTGGCTTCGTTTTTTTATTGGCAATGTTATCGTTTTGCATGAAATGCCGGCCGCCGAGAAAGCCGAATTTTCCGCCCTGCGTAAAGACCCGGATAAAGACAGAGAACGCTTTCATGCCATTATCGATAAATGGTATGGCGTAGAATATTCAGATCCTTCTGTAGATATTTCAGACTGGATTCTGGTGTTTATATTAACGGCCATCTCTGTGCCGATAATGTTTTTCATCATTCTCCGGGCTGTCCGCCCGCTTTCCACCCATATAAGCAGACTGGCCGCTGCTGCGCGGGCAGTCACAAAAGGTAATTTTGGGGTGAACGTAGCTATACCCGAGCACCTCCCGGATGAATTAAGCGGCCTGACACAGGATATCAATGCCATGTCCCGCCAGCTTGCGCGTTACGATAAAGAGCTGAAAGCCTCACATGTTGCCCTGGCCCATGAGCTGCGTTCCCCGCTTACCGCCTCATTAGGGCGCCTGCAGGGGATGATTGACGGGGTGTTTGAACCGTCACAGGCACAGTTGCAGATGGTGATGCGTCAATTGCAGCACCTGAACCATTTGGTAGATGACTTGCACCTGTTATCCCTGGCGGATGCAGGCCAGCTTCACCTGAACCGTGTAAGGTGCAATATTGCTGACATTATCCGGGAAAAAGTCGCCTGGGCGACACCCCGGTTGGCAGAACAGGCTATTAACGTCAGGATCGTGTCCAGCGGGGATATTCTGTTCCTCGCGGATCCTTTTAGGCTGGGACAGGTTTTCTCTATTCTTATGGATAATGCCATCAGATACGCCGCAGAAGGCAAACGTATTGATATTTCATATAAAAAAATGGATGAGAAGCTGGTTGTTTCATTCAGCGACTACGGTGCCGGTGTAACAGATGAATTCCTGAAAGTGTTGTTTGTCCGGTTTTCCCGGGCTGATGCGTCGAGATCCCGGCATTCCGGCGGTTCCGGGTTGGGGTTGTCTATTGCAGCAGCAATTTGTGAAGCCCACGGGGGCACCATCAGGGCAGAAAAAAATGTGTCCGGAGGGCTGACATTTACCCTCTTTCTGCCTCTTGATGGCTGAGCAACAGACCATAAGGACAATGATAAGCATGATGACCACAAGGTCATCATGCAACGCACTGAAGCTAAAGAAAAGTTCTGCCGGTCGCATGTGCATTGGCCCAGCGGAGTTTATAATTCCAGTTTTCATCCAGCGCGCCAATGCAAAGCCGCATCGTCTTTCCGGAAATTTCACAATACTTCCTGGCAGCATTAATATTCATCCACATCAATATGCTGCCCGGGCTTAAATGAGAAAACTTCCGGTTGACACCGCCATTAGGAATATCGAAATAGACCTGATCTTTTGTTTCAGCCATAAAAATCAAATCTATTGCACAAGGCTCTTCATTGACAAAAAGAATATGGCCAAAAATTAAACCATTTAAATGAGTGAGAATGTCGATGAGATGCGATCTGGAAAAACAATGTACTGTCCCTTCAAATCTGGATTCGAAAAGCTGGATATAATAATCGGCAAGTTGTTCAGGAGAAAACTGATTCAAATCGTAATAGTGCCCCCCTGCGCGGATAAACCGGTTATATTCATTTCGCCGGTTTTTCTCTGTTTTTGATGAGTAGTCCCCTTTAGCAATACAGACTCTCTTTTTCCTTCCTAAAGAGAAATTTGCATTGACAATGTTGTCCCTGTTTAAGCAGGAAAGTTTATTCGAGTTTTCAGGGAAGAGGACTTTGCAGCCTGGTGCAATAGGCAACAGCACTTCGTCATAAGATAAAGGGTAATCATACCAATTTTTAACCCCTAAAGTATGATTGTCGATCAGTGCATAGGCTGCAATCACTTCTCCTTGTTTTTCCTGGTGATAATAGGAAACTTTCTGGCCAGTCTGCGCTGTTATAAATTCAAACACATCCGGGTGAACGTTGATACTGCCACCGTAATTATAAAAACATGTACGGTAAGTTTGCGGGTCAGAGCCGACCCATCCATATAATGCTCTTTTCAGATTTTTCATTTCTTTGGTTGCGTAATATAAGATGCTGGGAAGCAGGGGTATTGTTTTCTACTCTTAAATGTCATTCAAATTGCTTTGCGACAGTAGCTAAGTAACCGTATATCCTCCCAGCACCTCATAAAGTTGTACATTCTGTAAAAGCAACTGAAGCTTGCTGGTGATTTTATCCTCTTCTGCATCAATAAGGTTATTTTCTGCTTCAAGTGCAGCCAGCTTGTTTTTTTCACCGGCCCGGATGCTTTGCCTCGTCATTTCCAGATTTTTCTGCGCAGTGCTGAAAAGCTGGGCCGAAAGTGTGTATTGCGTTTGTTGCGCAATCCGGCCTGCCAGCGCATCAGAAACATCCCGGAAAGCCTGTTGCAGGGTTTTTTCATAGTCAGCCGCCGCTGCTTGCTGGGTAAGTTCTGCCGCCTCAAGATTGGCTTTATTACGGCCGTTATTGAAAATAGGCAGAGTGATGTCAGGAGAAAAACTCCAGGCGGCTGTACCCGCGCTGAACAGATTTTTCAGCGCTGCCGAGGAGCTTCCCCCTTCAGCCGTTAAGGTAATTGAAGGATAAAATGCGGCCCTTGCGGCACCCATATCGGCATTGGCCTGTCTCATCCGGTATTCCGCAGCGATGACATCCGGCCGTTTCAGAAGAATATTCGCCGGCAGTCCGGGCTTAAGGTTGCCAAATTCCCAGTCATGATCAAAAGCCTCGTCACTCATCAGCGCTTCCGGGATAGCGCCGCCAAGCATAAACTGGAGGGCATCGTACTCTTTCTGAACCGACAGTCTTAATGCGGCATCGTATTGGGCTGCACGTTGAAGATTATTTTCATACAGGGTTACCTCTTCAAGGCTGGTCTCACCGAGTTGATAACTTGCCTGGTACATGGCAAATATCGTTTTAAGGTTGGCAGTTTTCTTCTCTGAAAGCAGCAGTCGGTTTCTGTCCGCCAGGAGGGTCAAATAGGCAGACACAGACTGGCCGATCGTCTCGAGTTTCAGCGCGCGGGCCTGTGCACCATTGGCGAGATAATCATACAGTGCCGCGTCTTTTAAACTGCGGACGCGTCCCCAAAGGTCAAGTTCCCAGGAGGCCGACACCAGTTTGGCATCATACTGATGGTAGGTAATCGCCCCGGTATCCACCGTGTCCAGTAAACCGGCAGGCAGATGTGCCGACGTCTGCCCTAATGATGCATTCACCGACGGCAGTGAAGCCAGACGCTGCATACCATAAAGTGCGTAAACTTTCCTGAGGTTCAGGGCTGAAGTACGTAGATCCTGATTCTTCTCAGAAGTTAAATAAACGATATGACGAATTTTATCGTCCTTAAAAAAGGCGTCCGCCGAACTTATTATTTTCCCTGATTCTGATTCACTGTCATTGGCATTCCATGTAGCGGGAACGGGAGCTTCAGGAGGCTGATAATCCGGATGGATTTGGCAACCAGATAAACCCACACATGTCAGAAGAATAATTGATGTGCTTTTGCATTCTGTTATCATGGCCCTGATTTTTCTCAAAAGAATAGTGACATTAAGATGAGCGTATAAGTAAGGTTATATACAACGCGTTAAACAGTATGCCTTTTTGTTATCAATAAAACGCCAACGCATAATCAAGGAATGTACAAGGCGCACTTATTCCTCCACCATTTTCCCGTATTGACAATATCTTGATTTTACCTTCAGCATTTCTTGTTCTGTTCACCTTAAACTGGAGGTATTACTATTCTGGATAGACACCGATGCCTGATATTATTCACACCCTGCCATATTTGGATGAAAAAAACAGCGCCAAATATCCCCACCCCTTTCAAACCTTATCTTTTTTAATTGCTGCTGCTTTTATCACACTGCTTACCGGCTGTAATGATCCGGCGCCGCCGCCGTCGCCGGCTGTATTGCCGCGCGTCAAAGCGGTTACCACACCCGCGGCGACACCCTCCCGGCAGATAAATTGGGCCGGGAAATTGGTACCGGAAAGTGAGGTTTCCCTTGCTTTCCGTCTCCCTGGGCGCCTTTCCGCGCGTTATGCAGACGTCGGCTCCCATGTAAAAGCGGGTACCGTGCTGGCGGTGCTTGACGCATCCCTGAGCCGGGAACAATCGCAAGCGGCCAAAGCAGCGCTTAACCAGGCTTCTGCCCAGGAGCACAAAGCCCGGCTGGCGGTTGACCGGGTAAAACAGTTGATTGTCATCGGCACCGCATCACAGGCCCGTCTCGAAGAGGCGCAGGCAGCTCTTGCTTCTGCGCAAGCACAGAAAGCACAGGCAAGTGCCCAGGCAGCAGAGACGCTGAATGCCTCCGACCTGAACAGGATAAAAGCCCCTTTTGACGGCGTCATTACGGCAGTCATGGCGTCTCCGGGCCAGATGCTTTCCCAGGGGCAACAGGTAATGCAACTGGTGAGTGATGAAAATAAACAGGTTATGTTGAATTTGCCCCTGTCATACAGTGCGGGTTTGCACCCCGGCAACAAAATCAAAGTACGCTTCTCCTCAGGCAAGACCTCTGACGCCACTGTGCTTACCATCAGCCCGCAGAGTGATACCACGACACAACTTATTGCGGTCAAAGCCGCGTTTGAAAATCAGCGTATCGATCTGCCCTTTAATACTGACCTGACAGGGTCGGTTATCGATGGCCAGGATGATGTCATTACGATCCCTGCCTCAGCCCTGACCCGCAAAGTGGATAAACCGGCTGTCTTTGTTATTTCACCCGGGACTGGAAAACTGGCGCTCAAAACGGTCGCTATAAAATATTTCTGCCGGAACGAAGTGGCCATCTCTGCCGGCCTTAATCAGGGGGAAAAAGTGGTGGTTGCCGGGGTCAGCAGGCTTGAAGCCGGCATGAAAGTGGTTGAGCAGGATGGTACGTGGTAATGCAAAAAAATAAGTTTAACCTCTCCACCTGGGCTATCGAACATCAGCAGATCGTCAGTTTTGTATTACTGATGATCATGTCTATTGGTTATCTCTGCTACGTCTCACTACCGCGGGATGAGGATCCTGCATTTACGATAAAAACGGCGGTGATCAGTGCGCAATGGAATGGCGCAACACCGCCCGATATGGTTAACCATGTAACAGACCAGATTGAAAAAACCGCGCAGGCGCTGCCTTTCATCGACAGTATTGAAAGCCAGACCCGGCGGGGCTTTACCGAAGTTACAGTCAATCTAAAAGATGAGACGCCCCCTGACCAGGTGAAACCTGCCTGGGCGTTGCTGCGCAAAAAGATGCATGATTTAGCGCCGCAACTGCCTGAAGGTGTGGGCGAGCCTGCCGTCAATGATGAATATGATGCCACTTATGGCACTATTTATGGCATTACGGCCGAAGGCTATAGCGATCGCCAGTTGCGTGACAGTGTTGAAGCCATTCAAAAAGCCCTTTTGACTGTGCCCGATATTGGCCGGACCCAGCTCCTGGGCGTTCAGGATGAGCAGATTACGCTCAGTTTTTCGCCCAGACATCTGGCATTGATGGGCCTCTCCCCGGAAACCCTGGTCAGCGCACTCCGCAGCCAGAATGCGGTGACGCCATCAGGTGAATTACGCACTGATAAAGACATCATTGACATCAGCGTCACAGGCGCACTTTCGACAGTAGACCGGCTGAAGGATGAAGTCATTACCCTCAATGGAAAAGCGATTCCGTTGACCTCATTAGTCAGTATCGTTACCGAGGCTCCCCATTCGCCCAAACCGGTCTTTCATGTAAATGGCACGCGCGCGGCAGGTATCGCCATTGCCATGGCACCTGGCGGCAATATGCTGGAATTCGGCAATGCGCTGGACGACAAAATGGCTGCGCTTCAGGCGACGATGCCTGTGGGTATGAAGGTGACGAAAGTGGCCGACCAGTCTGCCGTGGTGGAAAAGGCCGTCTCGGGTTTCACTCACGTTCTGACAGAGGCTATCGTGATCGTCCTGGCAGTTTCCTTTGTCTCACTTGGCCTGCGCGCCGGTCTGGTGGTTGCCGTGGCGATCCCCGTGGTGCTGGCCATGACGTTTGCCGGCATGGCGCTGGCGGGCATTGGTTTGCAACGCATCTCGCTTGGGGCATTAATTATCGCGCTTGGGCTGCTGGTAGATGATGCCATGATCACCATCGAATCGATGGTGTCGAGCCTTGAACGGGGGGAGACACTTAAAAAAGCCGCGTCCAGCGCCTTCACCACGACAGCGTTTCCCATGTTAACCGGCACGCTGGTGATGATTGCCGGCTTCATACCCGTAGGGTTTGCCAGGTCTGCTGCCGGTGAATACTGTTATTCGTTGTTTATGGTGGTATTAATCTCCCTTCTTAGCTCCTGGGTGGTCGCAGTGCTGTTTTCACCGCTGAGCGGCGTCTGGCTGTTACCTAAAAAACGTTCCCATCCGCAGCATACGCAGGGGCGGCTCGCCACAGCTTACGCAGCCCTCCTCCGGTTTTCACTTACCCATAAACTGTCAGTGGTACTCTGTTCCTGTATGCTGCTGCTTGCTTCCATCTGGGCAAGCCAATGGCTGAAAACGGAATTTTTCCCCGCGTCTGACCGGCCTGAGTTGCTGGTCAGCCTGGCCCTGCCGGAGGGCACGACACAACAGGAAACCCAGCGCGTAACAGAAAAGCTCGAAACGTTTCTGGCTAAAGAGCAGGGCCTGGCGCGTTATACAAGTTACATCGGCACGGGAGCCATCCGGTTTTACCTGCCTATGGATGTCCAGTCAGAGGCTGAAAACAAGGCGCAGGTCATTGTGGTGGCAAAAAGCCTTGAAGCACGCTTTGCGCTACAGGAAAGATTGACCACGCTCCTCAATGAGCGTTTCCACAACTGCGTTACCCGTGTCTCACCACTGGAGATGGGCCCGCCGGTCGGTTGGCCGATAAAGTACCGGGTTGAGGGGCAGGACAGTAAAAAAGTGGGTATATACGCCCAGCAACTGGCCCAGGTATTGGCAGGCAATAACCATATCCGCGACATTAATATGACGTCCGGTGAGCCTCAGCGTGCGATTGTGGTGGATGTCGATCAGACCAAAGCCCGTGCCGCAGGACTGACCACCGAAAATATTTCCCAGGCCTTAAACCTCTATTACAGCGGCAATGAGATCACGAAAATCCGCAACCATGATCGTCTGACTGCACTTGTGCTCCGCGCCGGGCAGGAAGAGCAGCAAGACACCATGAATCTGGCCGGTATGCTGTTAAGAAACAGCACAGGCGCCAATATTCCTCTGGCACAGGTCGCCAGTGTGACATGGGGACTGGAATCACCGGTCATTGAGAGGCGTAACCGCGCCGCATTGATCACGGTTCAGGCGGACGTCACGCCGGGGGAGAATGCCGATGAGGTCAATGGGGAACTGGCGGAGGCGATGGGTGTGTTAAGCCGTACATTGCCGCCGGGTTACATGATCGCTGAGAGTGGTGCATCAGAGGGCTCAGACAAAGGTAATAGCTCGTTGTTTGACGTATTACCGGTAACACTGGCATGTATGCTGGGCGTGATGATGTTGCAGTTACAAAGTTACTCACGGGTCGTGCTGGCAGCCATGATGGCCCCCTTTGGTTTTGTTGGGGTGGTGATTGCGCTGGTTCCGACCGGCACGCCATTGGGCTTTGTTGCCATATTGGGCGTGATTGCCCTCAGCGGCATGATTATCAGGAATGCGATCATCATGATCAGCGAAGTGGATAACAACATCAGGCGGGGTATGGGCGTGGAAGAGTCGGTCACCCATGCGGCGCTCCACCGCTCAAGGCCGATTATGCTTACCGCCTGCGCCGCCATATTTGGCATGGTACCGATCGCCCGGCAAGTATTCTGGGGGCCAATGGCGTACGCCATCATCGGCGGACTGGTGGCTGCCACGGCCTTTACCCTGACGCTGCTTCCGGTTTTGATGATGTTCCTGCTGAACAGTGAAGAGAAACGAGCGCGTAAACGATCCTGCTAATACCATAGACTGCATAAAAAGGTGCGCCCGGCGCACCTTTTTTTTGCCCTTTACCCCCCCAACGCCTGCGCCAGCGGCACGGCCCCAAACACTATCGCCCCCGCCAGCATAGCGAACACTGTGCCCACCGCCCACTTCAGGCTGGCGCGCTGGTTCAGCCCGTAATCCAGATCGAGGATACCCACCAGCAAATAGGTAGAGGCGACCAGCGGGCTGAGCAGATGCACCGGCTGGCCAATCAGCGAGGCGATCGCCATCTGCATCGGGGTGATGCCATAGCTGGCGGC
Source organism: Chimaeribacter coloradensis (assembly GCF_002858715.1). Lineage (GTDB taxonomy): Bacteria > Pseudomonadota > Gammaproteobacteria > Enterobacterales > Enterobacteriaceae > Chimaeribacter > Chimaeribacter coloradensis. Next base: position 68,206 of record NZ_PJZH01000008.1, read on the forward strand.
GGTTTGCGCCAGGATCGGCAGCACGCCAAAGTAGAAGGCGTCATTGGTCATAAAGAAGGTGAAAGGCATACTGATCAGCGCAGTGATGACCCCCAGCCACGGCCCGGCGGAGGCGGGCAACGAGTTCACCAGGCTGTTTGACATGGCATCCACCATGCCGGTGCCCGACAGAATACCGGTGAATATCCCCGCAGCAAAAATCAGGGAGACAATCGCCAGCACGTTGTCTGCGTGCCGGGCGATGATCTCTTTCTGCTGCTTCAGGTGCGGGAAGTTGACCAGCATCGCCAGCGCGAAAGCGATCATAAAAAGCGTCGCCATCGGCAGGGTGCCGAGGATCAGCATCGCCAGCAGCGCCAGCGTGAGCACCGCGTTGAACAGGTAGCGGGCATCCCCCACGGCACAGCGTTGCGCCATCTCGTCACTCAGGTCCAGGCTGACAATGCCCAGGCGGCGGCGCTCACGCAGGCCAAACAGCGCAGAGACCAGCACCACCCAGGCCAGGCCGCACAACATCACCGGCATCAGGTACATAAAAAGCTCGCCGACATCCACTTTCATGGCGCTGGCGGCCCGGGCGGTCGGCCCGCCCCAGGGGAGCATATTCATCACGCCAATCGACAACAGCAGCACGGTCGCCATGTACTGAAGCCGGATCCCAAGACGCCGGTAGAGCGGCAGCAGCGCGGCCGTGCAGATCAGGTAGGTGGTGGCCCCGTCGCCATCCAGCGCCACGCAGATGCCCAGGATCGCCGTCCCCACCAGCACTTTCAGGGGGTCGCCTTTTACAATCCGCACAATCAGCCGGATAAAGGGATCGAACAGGCCGGCATCGGTCATCACACAAAAATAGAGGATGGCGAAGGTCAGCATCACGCCGGTCGGGGCCAGCAGCTTCACGCCGTCCATCATCATCTTGCCCAGCTCCGCGTGGAACCCGGCAATCAGGGCAAACACCAGCGGCACCAGGATCAGCGCCAGCAACGCGGAGAGCCTGCGCGTCATGATGAGGAACATAAACACGCCGATCATGAGATAGCTGAGAATTGTCACAGGGGCACCTTCTTGTCGGGTTAGCAGAGTGTTCTTCTGGATAGAACATCGTTTTCTTTTTGATTACTGTTGCGGCAGGAGAAGGGTGGCGTCAAGGGCGGATGTAAAAGGAATGTAAAAATATTGAGCCAGATCGTCTTTTAACCGTATTTCACCAGGCCCGGCGCGTGCTGCCGGGCGGAAGGCGATGGGGCCGGCCGGTCAGCTATGGGAGTAGAGCCGCTTTCCGGGGGCCAGCGCCTGGAACGTCTGGATTGAACCGGTAGAAGAATCAGTGACATAGGCCGTCTGGTTGTCGGTGCCGCCGAATGCGATGTTAGTCAGCGTCGTGCCCGGCGTGCAGCTGTCGAACCGGAAAAGCGGCACGCCGCGGCGGCTGAATACCCAGACGCAGCCATGCCCCGCATCGCAGACATAGAGATTGCCCTCCTGATCCAGCGCCATGCCGTCCGCCCCGCTGACCCCGCCTGCCATCGCCGTGAAAATCCCCACTTTTGATGACGGGCCGTCAAAAGAGACCGGCAAACGCCAGACGGCGTTGCCGCGCGTCATCGCCACCAGCAGCGCCTTGCCGTCGTGATCCAATACCAGCCCGTTGGGGCTGGGGCCGTTGGAGAGCAGGCACTCAAGGTGAGGGGCGGCGGGGTGGTAGCGGTAGACCCGCCCGGTGGGGTCCTGCATGCCGGTCTGGCCCTGATCGGTAAAATAGAGGTAGCCCTCCGGGTCAAAAAACAGGTCGTTGACCCCTTTGAAACTCTCGCTGCGCACATGGGTTAACACCGGCGTTAACGCCCCGGACGCCGGGTCAAATGAGAGGATGCCCTGCTTGTAATCGGCAATGAAGATCCGGCCGTCACGGTGGATGGCCAGCCCATTTGGCCAGCCATCATACTCATGGGCCAGCGCCCACCGGCCTGCGGTATCGATACTGAAAATCCGGCCATAGGGGATGTCGGTGACATAGAGTTTCCCCTGGCGGTCAAACACCGGCCCCTCAATAAACGAGGCCAGCGGCTGGCCGGGCTTATTGGCCCGGACCCACTCTGACTCACCGTGGCGGAAAAACGCCTCCGGCAAGGTGGTGAAAAGTTCACATGTTCTGCCGGCGGGAGGGGGAAATAGGCTCATAGCGTGGTGCTCCTTGTCCTGAATGAATGTGGCTTACACGGTTCCTGGTCACCGCATCGCTGTACCGGCTTAACCGCGCGGTGAGTGTGACTCACCTCGCAGGAACGGCGGCTTTTGATAAACGTTGATTGACACCCAACAAAAATACAACAAATGTATAACAGAACAACGTTTCGTCAGAGAGAACATTCAGATGTGTGATCGGTGTATCTCTGCCATGCCGGGGAGGAAAAATGAGCAACCAGAAAACGAGTGATATTCTCATCAGTGAAGTGGGGCCGCGCGACAGGCTACAGAGCGTCAGCACGACGATGCCCACCGCACATAAAAAACAGTGGATCAGGGATTTAGCCGCAGCAGGGCTGCGCGAAATTGAGGTTGGCTCCTTTGTCTCCCATAAGCTGCTGCCGCAAATGGCTGACACCGGGGAGATTGTGGCGTTCGCCCGCACGCTGCCGGGCGTTTTCGTCACTGCACTGGCCCCTAACCTGCACGGGGCGCAGGACGCCTTTCAGGCCGGGGTACAGAAAATCACCATTCCGGTTTCCGTCAGCGAACCGCATTCACTCGCCAATGTGAATAAAACCCACGCGCAGATGTTTGAGCAGGTCAGGCAGATTATCGCCTGCCGCAATGCGCACTACCCGGCCGTGCTGGTCGAGGCGGGGCTGTCCACGGTCTTCGGCTGTACGATCCAGGGGGTGGTGGAGGAGGATGACGTCCTGCGCATGGCCCATACCATGGCAGAGCTGGGCGTAGATGAAGTTGGCCTGGCGGATACCGTGGGCTACGCAACCCCGTTGCAGGTGCACCGCCTCTTTACCCGCCTGAAGCATGACCTCGGCGAGCTGGCCGGCAGCGCCCATTTCCATAACACCCGCGGGCAGGGGCTGGCGAATGTGCTGACCGCCCTGGATGCGGGCGTCACCACCTTTGATGCCTCCCTGGGCGGCATCGGCGGCTGCCCCTATGCGCCCGGCGCATCCGGCAATATTGTGACAGAGGATCTGGTCTACCTGCTGGAATCGATGGGGCTGCGCACCGGGGTCTCGATCGAAAAACTGCTGGTGGCCCGTGAAACCCTGAAACAGGGGCTGCCCAATGAGCCGCTGTATGGCTTTATCCCGGATGCCGGTGTCGGCAAAAACTTCCATTACGCAGGAGAGAAAGCATGAGTACCCACGAAAACAGACTGCCGCTGGAAGGTATCCGGGTCATTGAGTTTGTGCATATGGTGATGGGGCCAACCTGCGGCCTGTTGCTGGCTGACCTCGGCGCTGAGGTGATTAAGGTCGAACCCGCGCCCGCCGGGGACAACACCCGCCGCCTGACCGGCTCTGGTGCCGGTTACTGGATGACTTACAACCGCAATAAGAAAAGCTTTGCCGTGGACATTAAATCGCCGGAGGGGCTGGAGGCGGTGAAAAAGCTTATCGCCACCGCCGACGTGTTTACAGAAAATTTCCGGCCGGGGGCCATGGCGAAACTGGGCCTCGGCTATGAGGACGTGAAAGCCATTAAACCCGGCATCATCTACAGCTCGATGAAAGGGTTCCTGCCGGGGCCGTACGAAAACCGCACCGCACTGGATGAGGTGGTGCAGATGATGACCGGCCTGGCCTACATGACCGGGCCGGAGGGGCGGCCGCTGCGCGCCGGTGCGTCGGTCAATGATGTGATGGGCGGGATGTTCAGCGCCGTGACCATCCTGGCGGCGCTGTTACAGCGCGGGCAGAGCGGCAAGGGGCAGTTTGTGCAGACCGGGCTGTTTGAAAACTCCGCCTTCCTGGTTGCCCAGCATATGATGCAGAAAGCGGTGACCGGCAAGTCGGCCGCGCCGATGCCGAGCCGCCTCTCCGCCTGGGCGGTCTATGACGTGTTCACCACGCAAGAGAATGAGCAGATCTTTATGGGCGTGGTGAGTGATACCCAGTGGAAAGTCTTCTGCGAGGCGTTCGGTATGCAGGACTTCGCCAACGACCCTGCCCTGCTGACCAATACCCAGCGCGTCCATGCCCGCGACCGTATCCTGCCGGCGATCCGCCGCCATATCCTGTCGATGAGCAAAGAGGAGGTGATGGCGTTGTGTGAGCGCTGCGGCCTGCCGTTCTCGCCGATCCGCCGCCCTGATGACCTGTTTGACGACGTGCATCTCAATGCGTCCGGCGGTATGACGGCAGTGACGCTGCCGTCGGGTGAACAGGTCAGCATCCCGATGCTGCCGTTTGAGATGGATGGCCGGCGCTTCGGGGCGCGTTTGGATGTGCCGTCCGTCGGGCGCGACAACCACGCCATCCTGTCGGCGCTGGGGTACTCCCCGGAAGCGATCCGCCACCTGGAAGAGCAGGGCGTGGCCCACACTGCCACCCCATAATAATAAGCCTGCCCCGCAGGCATACCGGTCTTTCCCCTGTCCCTACCGATTGAGGCACCGTATGTCAGTGACTTCGCACCCTGCTGAGGAGAACCGGGGCGGCATTGCGCCGCTCACGGCAGAAGAGAACCGCCTGTTAATGAAAGCGGCCTGGCGGCTCATCCCGCTGCTTGGCCTGGCCTATTTCTTTAACTACCTGGACCGGACCAGCGTGGGCTACGCCGCCCTGCAAATGAGCGCACAGCTTGGGCTGAGCGCCGCCCAGTTTGGTTTGGGTGCGGGCATTATGTTTGTTGGCTATTGCCTGTGCGAGGTGCCGAGTAACCTCGCCATGTACCGGTACGGCGCGCGGCTCTGGCTTGCCCGTATCATGATCACCTGGGGGCTGGTGGCGGCCGCCATGGCGCTGGTGACCGGCCCCTGGAGTTTTTATACGCTCCGTTTCCTGCTGGGGGTGGCCGAGGCGGGCTTTTTCCCCGGCGTGATCTTCTTTCTCAGCGTCTGGTTCCCGGTACAGTTCCGCACCCGCGTGCTGGCCTGGTTTACGGTGGCGACGCCGGTCTCCTTTTTGATCGGCGGGCCGCTCTCCACCAGCCTGCTGCAACTCCACGGCGTGCTGGGGATGGATGGCTGGCAGTGGATGTTCATTATTGAAGGGCTGCCGGCCTGTTTGCTGGGGCTGCTGACGCTGCGCTATCTGGCGAACCGGCCTGAAGAGGCCGCCTGGCTGACGCCCGCGGAGAAGAAGACTTTTACCCGGCTTCTGGCGGCTGAACAGACAGGCCGGGGTAAAAATGAGCACTTCCGTGCCGCGCTCCGGGACGTGCGCGTCTGGCTCCTCAGCGGCATCACTTTCAGCTTTACGCTGGGCACCTACGGCATCGGGATCTGGCTGCCGCAGATGATTAAAGCGCAGGGGATTGAAACCAGCCTGATTGGCTGGCTGGCCGCGATCCCCTACTTCTTCTCCACGCTGGGGCTGATTTACTGGGCGAAGCTGGTGGATAAATCGGGGCGCGCCGTGCTCCACCTGATCGGCGCGCTGGTGCTGGCCGCCGCGGCGCTGATCATCTCGCTCTATATTGAAAGCCTGCTGCCGGCAATGGTGGGGATCACCGTCGCCCTGGTGGGCACCATCTCCGCCAAAACCATCTTTTACACCTTGCCCGGCAAGTTTTTACGCGGGCAGGCCGCGGCGGGCGGCATCGCGCTGATCAACTCCATCGGTGCCTTTGGCGGGTTCGCCGGGCCGTTCATCATGGGGATGGCCAAAGAGGCCACCCACTCCTTCAGCACCGGGATGATGCTGATGGGGTGCGTCATTATCTTCGCGGCGTTTCTGGCACTCCTGTTGCTGTTTTACCTGGACGATAAACCCCGGCCGGCGGCCACAAACCCGGTATAACCCCCACTTATTGCACAGAACCGCGCGGCACCCTTGAAGTTCCATACTATGTTCATTAACTTATGGGCACTTTGCCCCGGTAACGGGGCTTTTACTGCGCCGGAGTCGTTTATGACCGCAAAGGGTGATGCCTCTTCATCAGAAAAAAAACCGGGCGTAAAAGCGCCGGGAGAAGGGGGCGCGGCCGCCGTGGACAGGGCATTTGCCATTATGTCCGCCTTTGACAAAGACGCGCCTTTCCTGACGCTGGCGGAGATCGCCAGAAGAACCGGCTTCTATAAAAGCACCATCCTGCGCCTGCTCAGCTCACTGGAGAAGGCAGGGTTTGTCAGGAAGTCCCTTGACGGGCGCTACAGCGTCGGGCCTGAGCCGTTGCGGCTGTCATCGCTCTATCAGTCCTCGTTCAGATTGCGGGATGTCCTGCTGCCCCATCTGGAACACCTGTCCAAAATCAGCGGTGAGACCTCCTCGTTCTATATCTATGACCAGGCGTGGCGCGTGATCCTCTACCGCGTCGAGCCGAGCCGCGCGGTGCGCGTCTCGATCCGCGAGGGGGATCGTTTTCCGCTGCAATATGGGGCCTCCGGCAAGGTGCTGAGCGCCTTTACCCATCCGGAAAACCCCCTTTTTGACGATGTGCGGGCGCAAGGCTGGGCGGAATCCTTTGGGGAGCGTGACCCGGAGACCTCGTCGGTGTCTGTGCCTGTGTTCGGCATCGACGGCGTGTTGCAGGGGGCGTTAACCCTGTCCGGCCCGCGGGAGAGGTTCACCCATAAAGAGATGCAAAAAATGCTCGGTGCGCTTTTCCAGAGCGCTATCCATGCCACGCAAGAGCTGGGCGGCGATTTTTCACGGCTGACGGAGGCGCGCCAGAAGCTCGAAGGGTAGTCTCCCCTATCCTGTAAGAGGCAGACCTGCCCCCCATGCCCGCCGGAACCCGGCGGGCTTTTTAATGGGCGAAATGCCCTCCCCTCTTATCCCCCGGGATATTTCCCGCTGCGCCTGCCCCGGCCCCGCCTGGCGGCTTCCCATTCAGCGCCAGTGTCAGGCACGACCGCCAAAGCCCAGGCTTTTCAAAACGATACATTCCCTGATAAGTAAAGGGGCTTGTTTTGACGAATGCGTAACAAAAAAACCCTTTAAAACCAACTGTTTTAACAATTGTTAACTTTTTATTGACTTGAAGAACGGCCGATCTTTATCATCCCCGCGCGTTGTATACAAAGATGAATACAACCGTGGCAATAAACATGATGTTGATTTTGCAGATGATAATTTTATAGGGAAACTTTATGGCTACCGGTAAACCGGGAAGACTGGCAAGAGTATGGACAGGGGCCGCGGGCATCGTCACCGCCCTGGCGGGCCTCTATTTTATTGCAGGGGGGGCCTGGCTGGCCTGGCTGGGCGGAAGCGGGTATTTCGTGATCGGCGGGCTGCTGCTGCTGGCGAGTGGGGTGCTGATCTTCCGGCGCCGGCTGGGGGGCGCAATCCTGTTCGGCATTACACTGATCTTCACCACTGTCTGGGCGTTGTGGGATGTCGGCCTGCAATTCTGGCCGCTATTCTCACGCCTGTTCGCGCTGGCCGCAGGCAGCGTGCTTATTGCGTTCACCGTGCCGCTGTTGACCCGCGACCGTAAAGCCCGGGCCTGGGCAAAAGGCGTGGGCACTGTGCTGGCGGTTGGGGTGGTGGCAGCGTTTGCCGGTGCGTTCCAGCCCCATGGCATCATCCGCAACAGTGATGTGGCGGCGACAGCGCCCGTGGTCAAAAAAGGCAATCCGGCGACGGAAAACACCCACTGGGGCGCGTGGTCGGGCGATAACCACGGTTCGCGTTTCTCCTCCCTCAGCGACATTACCCCGGATAACGTCAAAGACCTGAAAGTGGCCTGGACGGCCCATACCGGCGAGCCGGTCATCCCAGGGCATGGGGACGCCGCCGACCAGAATACGCCGCTCCAGATCGGCGATGACCTGTTCGTCTGTACCGCCTATACCTCGCTGATCGCCTATGACATCGATTCCGGCAAAGAGAAGTGGCGCTACACCGCAGGCCGCGGCAACTCGACCTACCAGCGCTGCCGCGGCATCGCCTATTTTGATGCAACGGCGGCGAAAGAGGTGACCGGCAAGCCGGGCGCGCTGGAGACCTCCGTCAGCCCGCAGCGCCTCTTCTTCCCGACCGGGGACGGCCGCCTGGTGGCGATTGATGCGCATACCGGCAAGCCCGCCGCCAACTTCGGCAATAACGGGATTGTTGACCTGAAAGGCGGGATGGGGGAAGTGAAACCGGGCTATTACCAGCAGTCCTCTGCGCCGCTGGTGGCCGGTAATCTGGTGATCGTCGGCGGCCGCGTGGTAGATAACTTTGAAGTCAGCGAACCGCCGGGCGTGGTACGCGCCTATAACGCCGTGACCGGCGAGCTGGTGTGGGCCTGGGACCCGGGTAACCCGGCCGTGACCCGCGAGCCGCTCTCTGACAAAGGCTATACCCGCGGCACGCCGAACGTCTGGGTGGCGATGTCTTATGACGCCAAACTCGGGCTGGTCTATCTGCCGACCGGGAACGCCACGCCTGACTTTTATGCGGGCGAGCGCACCGCAATGGACGACAAATATGGCTCGTCTGTGGTGGCGCTGAACGTGGCCGACGGCCGCCCGGCCTGGTCATTCCAGACGGTGCACCACGACCTCTGGGACTTCGACGCCACCGGCCAGCCGCTGCTTTATGACATCCCGAATGATGACGGTTCCGTTACCCCGGCGCTGGCAGAAGTCTCCAAGACCGGGATGATCTACCTGCTTGACCGCCGCACCGGCAAGCCGATCGCCGATATTGAAGAGCGCCCGGTGCCGCAGGGCAACGCCAAAGGCGAACGCTACTCGCCGACCCAGCCCTATTCAACCGGGATGCCGGGGATCGGCAATGACGTCCTGAAAGAGTCGGACATGTGGGGCGCGACGCCGTTTGACCAGCTGATGTGCCGCATCCGTTTCAAATCCAGCCGCTATGACGGCGTCTTCACCCCACCGGGGCTGGATACTGCCATCCAATACCCCGGCTCGCTGGGCGGGATGAACTGGGGCGGCGTCTCGGTTGACCCGACCACCAACCTGATGTTCGTGAACGACCTGCGTCTGGGGCTGTACCACTACCTGGTGCCGGCGAAAGATATTCCGCCGGGGCTGGGCAGCAGCGAAGAGATGGGCATCGTGGTGCAGAAAGGGCTGCCTTATGGCTCGATGCGCCAGCGCTTTATGTCGCCGCTGGGTGTGCCGTGCCAGGCACCGCCGTTCGGCACGCTGTCCGCCGTTGACCTTAAAACCCACAAGCTGGTCTGGCAGGTGCCGGTCGGCACCGTGCAGGATACCGGCCCGTTAGGCATCAGCGTCGGCCTGCAAATGCCGATCGGTATGCCGACCCTCGGGCCGTCGCTGGCGACCCAATCCGGGCTGGTGTTCTTTGCCGGTACGCAGGATTTCTACCTGCGTGCTTACAATAGCCGCACCGGTGAAGAGATCTGGAAGTCCCGCCTGCCGGTAGGCACCCAGAGCGGGCCAATCACCTATCGCTCGAAGAAAACCGGCAAACAGTATGTGGTGATCTTTGCCGGCGGTTCACCGCACTCCCCAAAAACCGGGGATGATGTGATCGCCTACAGCTTGCCGTAAGCGGCATTACGATCGTGATGAACCTGGCCTGGGCGTCTTAAGCCCAGGCCAATACGCCCGGCTTTTCTCCCCCCCCCCGCATTCCTACACCGCATAAGAATCATCGCCACGCGTGGCTGGCTCTGGCGGTATCGCTACCGCCCGGCAGCGGGCCATGCCTGCCTTTTCTCTCTGTTAATTTTTTACCGCCCGCCACGCCGCAACAACGGAACGAGCCGGTTATTAGTTACAACTTTCTATACAGATGTACACTTAACTGTTGCCTGCATGCCGGGAGAAATGTCTCGTGATGAGAGGGATTCTGGAAGCGCCCTGGAAGGTAAATAAGAGGTGTGAATTCATGGTTCATACTTCCTATGTCATAGTTCATACGTATTAAGTCATGGTTATTACGTAATAATTCATACTTAATAAGTATTTAATAGTTATACTTCAATGGCTTATTTTAACATGGCGAGCGGTTGGGCGTGACGATAGCTTATCTTCATCTTGATGCTGATCAAGAAGCCAGGTGTAGCCGGCACTTTGCACCGGCATCTTTATCACTCTCTTTGTGATTGACCAATCGATAGCGCTGGTCGCCGGGGGTCGTGAAGAGGAGAGCGTGCAGGGGCTATTCCGCCCGGTGGATGTTGACTGCATCCGCCAGCTGGGTGCGAGGCTGAACGGTTATGCGGAAACCCTGATCATCCTTCCCCCAGCGGAGAAATGACGGGTAGCGGTAGAGGAGATCACGGACGTTATCAGGCGCGTTCTATAACAGCAGGCACGGCCGCATACTTCATGGATGTGAAGTATGAATTCATACTTCACATTGCGTAATTATAAAAAGCTATTTACCCGTATGAAGCGTGACACCATAAGTATTACATCATAGTTATGACATCACACTTATTTCATCGTACGTATGAAGTATTACATCATACTTATGGCATCATACGTATGATGTGTTACGTAATAAGTCTCAGGAATCAAGGTATTGCTCAGTCGCCAGCCGAATTAACGCGCTGACGCTTTTCGGCTCACGCCCGGCGCGTTTGTTCTCCAGCGCCACATCTTCCAGCTTGATCAGCAGGGACTTGGGCAGGGAGATGGTGGTGCGGGTCACCACATCCTCTTCTTTCTTCTCTTCGCCGTAGGGGCGGTCGGCAAGTTTCCGGGCCAGCGCATCGGCATCGGAGGCGGAGACCGTCTGGCGGACAGGTTTTTTCAGGGCCATCAGAATATCTCCTCGATCAGGGCCAGCACTTCGCCTTTGGCTTGTTCATTAGGGGCCTCCAGAACGGACTTCCCTTCAGACATCACATCCCGGTAGACCTTGCGGTAACAGGCGACTGATTGCAGCGGGATGATGCCTTCAAACTCCGCGACGAAATCCAGGAACTCTTTGCGCTCGTTGCCACGCAACAGCGGGTTGGTGGTCGCCATGCTCTGGTAGCAGTAAGCCTTCAGCTCCGGGTTCAGGTCACGCATGCTTTCCAGCTGCTGCTGCAATTCAACCAGGGTGTCCAGATCCAGCTGAGAACACTGATGGGGGGCGATAATCTGGTGCGCCACGGTGCCGCCGGTGATCAGCTCCCGGCTGTTACGCCCGGCCACATCCACAATCACGTGGCTGTATTTCTGGTCGAGGCTTTTGAGCGTCTGGGAAATGTTATCGCGCTTCTCAATCAGCGTGATGGCCGGCGTCAGGCCGGCGTTTTCCCGCTCGGCATACCAGCGCGAGGCAGAGCGCTGGACGTCCGCGTCCACCAGGCACACATCTTCACCGCGCATCGCCAGGCCCACCGCCAGGTTGATGGCCGTGGTGGTTTTGGCGGCCCCACCTTTATTGCATCCGATAATCGTGATCATCGCTGTCTCTCATGGTTTGCATAATGGCATCAATATGACTTCATACGTAATAGGTGTCAACTAACACTTAACAAGTAATACTTATGAAGTGTGAGTTATGTTTTATAACTTAATTCTTTATTTTATAAGGATAAAGAGGAAGGGAATGCTACGGTGTGTGGAGAGGTTCAACGTTTTTCATCATACATAATAAGTATTACTTCTCAGGTAATACTTATTATTGTGATCTCTCCGGCAGGAAACGGCCCGCTTCTCTGCCGGTTTTCAGGCCGGGCCGGTCAGGGTGCCGCTTCTACGCCTTGCCAGAAGTCGGCCATCATCTGATCGATCTCCCCGGCATCCACGGCGTGCAGTTGCCGTACCACGGCATCCGTCAGGCGTTCCCTGTCCAGCCGTTTAATGTCCGCCAGCGCCTCGCCGGCGCTGATGGCCGCGAGGTCACTGCCGAGCAGAAACGCCCCCATGCGCGCCGGGTCCCACGCCAGCCGTGGGCCATCCACCGGCGGCTCGTAAATGCGGTCTTCCTCGATAGCGCCGTAGTCGCTGATGATTTTGTACAGGTCAGCCGCATCTTTGCCGTTCGCCGCGCCGCGATCGCGCCAGGCAAAAAGCTTCAGCAGTGCCAGCCCCGGTAATGAGCAGAACGAGATGGCCTCTCCGTCGGCGAGGGCGACCCGCACCGTATGGTGGTACGCCTCCTCGAACCCGTCGACGGCCATGATCACGTCCCGGTCGGGCGGCCAGGCGACATGCTTGCTTTCCGCCACGCCACCGAACGGGATGATGTCCAGCTCGACGCCCTCCAGCGTCATCCGGTGGGCATTGCCTGTGATGGCCTGGGCCCCCTCGTCGATAAACGCCTGTTTCAGGGCGTCAAAAGGTGCCCAACTGTTGACGAAAACCGCGAAATCGATGTCACGGGTTCTGCGCCCAATCGTTTTGCCGTACACGTGGTGGATCAGGATTTCACGGGCGGTCGCCCCGGCGATAAAGAACGGAACCGCCTGCGCTTTACACACCCGGTTGATGCTGTGAAGTAACCGCTCAGTAACCGAAGAGAGCGGATTCGTTAAGATTAAGGGTGTTGCCATTGATTATCCTCGCGACGTCGCGGCTTCTGTCATCACCATTGCCCAGCAGGTCGGCCAGGCATAACATCGCCTCGGCCTGCGGCGTTAAGGTGTACGATCCCCAAAAACGGGCGATGAGCTGTAACTGGCCCGCCCGCGCCGGTTTCAGGGCCAGCGCGTTACGGCGTTCCAGTAACGGGCAGGGGGTGTAAAGGATGCCCGACTCAGGGATCAGGTAGCCGCCGCTAAGCCTGGCGGCGGCCAGCTCCCCGCCCAGGTATTCGCCTTCTGCCGGTGCCAGCGCCGCCCAGGAGGAGGGTGCTTCCAGCGTCAGCTGATCCAGCCTGGGTTTGAGCGCACCGGCGTACTCCCTGATCCATAGCGCGTTTAACTCCTCAGTATTCATCAACCGCCTGCCGCTTTTGGCGTGGCGGTAGTAGCGCTGCCCCTCGAGGGTATCGAACGCTTTGCTGACCATCCCCAGCGAGATGCCCGCCCGTTCCGCCAGTTGGCGATAGGTGGCATTCAGCGCCGTTGGGTCTGAGAGCACCACGAACAGCAGTTTCATCACCCCTTCCGGAAACCGCCCGCCTGCCACAACGGGTTTCCTCTCCCGCTTGCCTTCCACCGCGACATACAGCCCCGGCACCCGGATATGCATATTCCCGGCGCTGTCGATGAAGTTGATGTTTTTCTCGCGGCAGTACGCAGCCAGTGCCGGGGTCAGGCGGTTGCAGATCAGCAGCCGGGGAACCGTTCCGGCAGCGCTGTCCATTCCCCCCAGCGACGCCATGCGATGAATCGGCTTCACCACCAGCGCAAACGCCACCTGTTCCCCATCAGGGCCGGTCAGCGATGCCCGGCTTTCTGCCTTTGTTTGCAGTGGGTTAAGCGTCACGTTCAGGGTAAACCCGTCCGGCAGGTGGCTTATCGCCTCTGAAAGAAGCTGTTCAGCTTTCATCTGTTCATACTCCCTGTTTGTTCATGAATCATGAACAAAGTAATTTTATGAACAAAAGGGGAGGGCGGCAATGGAAATGTGTGAGTTATGTAAGCAGCGCAGGAGGTGAGAGCAGCATTTAACGATTTTCATCATCCCGGAGAACGCCGGGCTGCCTGGAAAAGGGCGTGTTATTTGAACATCCGAAAGAATAAAAGCGTTGTGGAAGCGTTGTCGCAAAGCGCACGTGATATGCACCTTGAAGTGCCCGGGTAAGCAGGTTAGCCTGCGTGGATTGAACCTCACACTCTCTTCATAACAGGTAACATCAGCAATGGCTCTGATCCCAAAAAACTACGCGCGCCTGGAAAGTGGCTACCGCGAAAAAGCGTTAAAAATCTATCCGTGGGTCTGCGGGCGCTGCACGCGGGAATTTGTGTACTCGAACCTGCGTGAATTAACGGTTCACCATATCGACCATGACCACACCAATAACCCGGAAGATGGCAGTAACTGGGAGCTGTTGTGCCTCTATTGCCACGATCACGAACACTCGAAATATACCGAGGCCGATCAGTACGGCACCAACGTGGTGGCGGGGGAAGACGCGCAAAAAGATGTCGGCGCGGCCACCTACAACCCGTTTGCCGATCTGAAGTCGATGCTGAATAAGAAGTCATAACTGGCGTGCCCGTTTCTGATGCTACCGGGAAGCGGGCAGGGGCCTGTCACGTTAACGGCGCTGTTTTCCGGTCATCCTGGTGATGCGGAAGATGACCAAAGACGGATGGTTTCTGAAGGCGTGCCGGGAACCTTATTTCAGCAGCAACCGGATCCCGAGCCAGGCCATTACTCCCCCGCTTAATTTATCGATCAGTTTACGGTATTTAACGTAAGCCTGACGGGGGCCATCGGTGGAGAGCAAAACAGCGACCAGTGAGTACCAGATCAGATCAATAATAAACGCCATTAAGGGCAGGATAATATACATGGCGGGTTGGATATGCGAGGTCAGCGCTGCGGAGAAAATACCGGCAAAGACCAGCGCCGTCTGGGGATTACTGATTTGGGTCATCACGCCGGTGGCAAAGGCTTTTAACGCGCCCATTTCGCCGGCCCCGGTTGTGTCAATATGCCGCTGTGAAGGGCGGCGGAACATTTTCAATGCCAGCCACAAAAGATAACAACCGCCGGCGATTTTCAGGCCCGTGTAAAGTGAGGGCACCAACGTCAGGAGCGCATGCAGGCCCGCTAATGCGATAACGGCAAATATCAGTGCGCCAAAACCCATCCCGGCCGCCACGGAGAAGGCCGCCCGCCGCGAACTGGACATCGCGGTACGGGCAACGAGAAGAAAACTGGCACCCGGGCTCATCGCCCCGAACAGAATAGCGGCTCCAATAGCCAACAGCGCGATCATACTCTCCGTCATAAACCTCCCTATTACGTTAGTCAGCCTGGGCAGCAGAGGGGCAGAGGTGTCATCCTGACCCGCATTCCAAGGTTATCAGAGACGTGCCTGATAAAGATGCCATTCATTTTTGGTGACGTCCACTTAAGGCGGGGGAAGGCGCAGACAGGGGCTATGTGCGAAAAGCGGACGTACAATGACCCTGATGCGCAGGCAGCACGCTCAGGGTATCTGTACGCCCCACTGTTAATAACTATTGGTCACCGGAATTGTTCAGTGTTGCCCTCACGTGAGGAAGGCTCTGCGGATAATTTTGCTGAATGAACTCAATCATCCTTTCCCGCACGTAGCAGCGTAAATCCCAGGCCGTGGGGGAGTTCTGAGCAGTCATCAATAACCGGATAGTCATGGTTTTGTCATTTGTGTCGGTCACCTGGAGCACCTGGGTTTGCTGATCCCAGAGTGTTGTTTCACTGAGCACTTTTTCAAAATGCTTGCGGAGCGGATCTAATGGCATGGAATAATCAACGTACAGAAAAACAGAACCTAATATTTGTGCGTCATTACGCGTCCAGTTCTGAAAGGGCTTTTCTGTAAAATAGGTAATAGGCAGGACCAGCCGGCGTAAATCCCAGATGCGCACAACAATATAAGTCAGGTTTATCTCCTCAATCCAGCCCCATTCATTTTCAACCACCACGGCATCGTCAATTTTTATCGGTTGCGTAAAGGCAATCTGGATCCCGGCAAACAGGTTGACCAGCGACTTCTGAAGGGCAAAGCCAATGATTATCCCTGCAACCCCGGCACCGGCCAGGATAGTCGTGCCGAATTTCCGGACGCTGGGGAAATTGAGCAGAATCAGGGAAACACATAATGACACAATCAGTACAATGGCGACCTTTTTCACATAGATGATTTGGGTACGGATTTTACGGGCGCGAAGATTATTCGAAAGATTAATGTCATAGCGTATGAAGAGCATGTCCTGCACCACGTTAATCAACCGGATTAAAATGGAGCAGAGTGATAATATAATAAATATGTTGACGGCGGTCGTAATAAACGCAAGGGCGTCTGGGTGAATGTCAATATAATTAACCCCTACGTTTATCAACAGTAAGGGAATAAAAAGAAACATGGAACCACGAAGATGCTTTTCAAGTGATTTGAATAACTTTCTGTCACGGTTCTGCCAATAGCGGATGAACCTGAGAAGGATAAAACGGGCTAAAAAACCCACTGCGAACGAGAGAGTGACGAGCAATAAAGCCCCCACCCATGTTGGCGCGCCAGATAACTCACTAAATATCAATGGCATCATTTTCCCTTATATTCAGCTAACAACCTTGAGTTGTCAGATAAGTCACTAAAAACAGTAACCGTTGTCTTTTCGGTTATCTATGGATTACCTGTTTACGTACCTTCATTATTTTATGAAACATTTAGCCAACTGGCCTCCCTGGGGGGTAAAAAAACTCAGGCTGCCCGTTTCAGGCACAGCACAGCCCCAGAGCCCCTTGTTAAGGCATCAAAACGGCAACCGGCATTTTCGCGGGAGGCGATACCCTTATTCACAACGGGCAAAAAATCTGAGAGTAATTCACACCTCACATTTCATAAGTATGAACTGAGACGTAAATCAGGATGATTAATTCACACTTCACAAGTAATACTTCATCAGTATGAAGTCATAATGATACGCTCAGGGCATACCCACGGCCGCTGTCTACCTTGCCGGATACCGCAGCGCGGCAATCACTTCAGCAAGGGCCGGGGCCATCTGCCGCCGGTTGGCATAGTAGAGGTGATAGCCGGGGAAACAGGGCCACCAGGCTTTCAAAACGGGGATCAGGCGGCCGGATGCAATGTGGTCTTGTGCCAGATCCAGTGGGATATAGGCCAGCCCAAGGCCATCCAGTGCTGCCTGCAGCATCAGGTAGGTGTTGTTAAAAACCGCTTGCCCCTGCACACGTACAGAGAGTGTTTTCCCTTCTTTTTCAAAATCCCAGGCGTAAAGCCCCCCGTGTGTCGGCAGCCTCAGGTTGATGCACTGGTGCGCCGTTAACCCGGCGGGGGTATCAGGCTCTGTTTTCCCGTTCAGGTAGTCCGGCGAGCCGACCACCGCCATGTGAAAGTCCGGGCCGATGCGGACAGCGATCATGTCTTTGTCCACCACGTCACCAACCCGGACGCCCGCATCAAACTGCTGCGCCACGATATCCGTCAGCGCATAGTCCACGCTCAGCTCAATCTGAATATCCGGATACTGCTTCAGCAGCGCCTGAAGCCGCGGCCAGAGCACAGAGGAGATCGCGTGATCGTGTGCGGTAATGCGTACGGTGCCCGCAGGTTTTTCACTCAGGGCGCGCAGGGAAGCCAGTTCACTGTCCAGCTCACTTAACATCGGCATCAGTGTGTGATAGAGCCGCGTGCCTGCGTCGGTCAGGGAGACGCTGCGGGTGGTGCGCGTCAGCAGCCTGACCCCCAGCCGCGCTTCTAGCGCAGTAATGGCGTGACTCAGGCCCGAACGGGACATTCCGAGTTGTGCGGCGGCGCGGGTGAAGTTTTTTTCACGCGCGACGAGTTGAAAGGCGCGCAGATCATTCAGGTTTTCATAGGTCATTGTTGCATCCTGTGCACATAGCCGTTCAGATTTGCCCATCTTATCAACCAATCCCACGGGTTTTACACTGCATTATGTCGCCATGACCGGCATCTGTATCCCATACTGATAAACGGAGACCCGATGAAGAGACTTGCCGTTGCTGCTATCTCCCTTGCGCTTTCTGTTTCCGCTGTTTATTCAAAGGAGCACTCACCCATGATCACCATTATGCAAAGCGGCGCCAAACCTTCTGCCAAAGGCCCGGCGGACTATTTCACCGGCACCGTCCGGATCGATTCCCCGTTCCAGGGGACGGAGCCTGCCCGCATCGGCGGCGCGACCGTGACCTTTGAACCCTCGGCCCGCACCGCCTGGCATACGCATCCGCTGGGCCAGACATTGATTGTCACTGCCGGCCGCGGCCTGGTACAGGAGTGGGAAGGGCCGGTACGGGAGATCCGGCCGGGTGACACGGTGTGGATACCGGCCGGTGTGAAACACTGGCACGGCGCCGCGCCTGAAACCAGCATGTCCCACATCGCCATTGCCGAAGCGCAGGACGGCAAAGTCGTTGACTGGCTGGAGAAGGTCAGCGACGAGCAGTACAGGTCTGCGGAAAAAGGGTAAGGCGGGGCGGCGCATGTATGCTGTGCGCCGGCCATATCCGCATCAGGGCACCTGATGCGGTTTTATGGCTGAAAATCGGGTGGGGCAAAAAGTCTTACGATTGCTTCTCCATCAGGTCTACCATCGCGCCTTTGTGCGCATCGACGTTACGGATGTAGCGCATCAGGGTTTCCGGTTTTTTCCAGGTGCCCTCCTGCATGATCTGCGCAACGCTGTACCCCTGTTGCGCCATATCCTGCGCGGCACCGACGCGGGCGCTGTGGCCGCTCCAGCCGAGATAGCGATCTTTATTCGCCTTCACCTTTTTGCCCTGCCCGGCGGCCCGCCACGCCTGGGCGAAGATCGCTTCCAGCGCCGGGGTAGTGAGCGGGCTGCAGGTGTTCACGATCGCTTTGTTAATGCGGTGGACTTTGCAGAACAGGTAAGCATCCGGCTCGCCGGCCAACCCCGCCAGAGTGATCCACTCAGTGAGGCGCCGGGAAGAGAGCGTACTGAGCGCCTTCACCAGCCCGCCGGTCTGTACGATGGTTTTGGTGTAGCCGACATCCAGAATGAGGCGGCCATCTTCCGCGCGCGTGACGTCACTGACCCGCAGACGCGCCAGCTCACTGACCCGCAACAGCGTGCTGTAGGCCACATGCAGAAACGCCAGATTGCGCCGATCCTGCAGGCGCGCTGAACCTGACCACGCGTTGTCCAATACCCTCAGATCGGCCAGCCGGAACGGCACCGCCTGCCCGGTGCGCTCGCCGGTCACCACGGCCACGCGGTTAATTTTCTTCATCGTGCGTGATACCGAGGGTGACGCGTTCGGCGGCAGCAGCCCGGCGTGACGGTGTAACATCGAGATCAGCGAGGCATGGGTAGAAATGGTCGACGACGCCCGCCCGGCGGTTTGCAGGAAAGTCAGGTAATCCCGCAGGTCACCCGGTGCCATCGGCAAAAACGTGCGCTGGTGTTCTTGTGACCAGCGGTGGCAGCTGCGCATTACGCTCAGCAGTTGCCGCCAGGTATTCGGCGAAAAAGCCTCTTTATCCTGCACAAATTCCCGGAGCCGCGCGGCGATCTCTTCCTCAACGGAGAGTGCCGGTAACATGCCGTGGGACGAGGTTATCTTTGACATAACACGCCTGTTTTTTCGCCTTTTTGTGAGGGTGTCGCTACGTGAAATCTAAAGCCTAAGCAGGGGCCTTGCCTTGCAGATTTTACGTAGCGCGATCAGGTGGATTAGACGCCTGATGGAGTAAGTATAGCGGGGATAATAACTTTATATAAGTCCCATTATATAAAGTTACAGGCGTGTAGGCCGCGCCATTTTGAAATAGTTTACCCTTTACGTTATCACCGGGCGTACGGCCCGTCGGCGATGGAATCCCGGATAATCAGTTGCCCCGGCATCAGGGAGAGGGGGGCGACCTCCTCCCCGTCCAGCATGTTGGACAACTGCATCAGGGCGCTTGACACCATCTCCGCCATCGGGACATGGACGGTGGTCAGGGAAGGGATAAAAAAGGGCGCGACCGGGATATCATCAAAACTGAGCAACGAAATGTCGCCGGGGATCCGGAGGCCCGCCGCATGCAGGGCGCAGGCAGCGCCGATCGCCATATCGTCATTGCTGGCGACAATCGCCGAGAAGGTGACATCTCTTGCGAGCAGCTCTTCAGCCGCGCGGCGGCCGCTTTCACTCGTCCAGCAGCCTTCCAGAATCAGGTTTTCATCATATTCCAGGCCATTCCCGGCGAGCGAGGAAATATAACCCCTTAAACGGCTCTGCCCGGTGTGGGAACTGCCCATGCCTTTGATAAAGGCGATCTCCCTGTGCCCTTTTGAAATTAAATGGTTTACCGCATTCAGCGTATCGTTTTCATGATCGGCACAGACGGAATATTGCGGGAATTTTTTCAGCCGGCGGTTTAAAACAATTAATGGCTTACTGATGGTCGGGATTAAGGCGTCAATATCCTCAACGCTTAAATAGCGGGGGTAAATAATCACGGCATCACAGCAGCTGTCCACCAGAAAATTAATCGCCTGGCGTTCCTGTTCTGCGTTGTGTTTACCGTCCGCCAACACGAGCTGGGAGCCTAATTGCTCTGTTAATGTCGCGGCCTGAAATAAAAGCTCTGTAAAAAAGGGGCCGTGGTAAAGCGTATTGGGCACCATCAAACCGATGCTGTGCGAACGGTTGGTTGCCAGGTTCCGGGCCAGCAGGTTGGGCCGGTAACCCATTTCATCCACGGCCAGCATCACCCGGTCTCTCACGGTTTTCGATACATAAGAGTGCCCCGCCAGCACCCGTGAAACGGTTGCTTTCGAAACGCCGGCGCGTTTTGCAACATCGAGCATCGTAGTCATTCAGCTTCCTTTTCAGCGTCCCCCGGCATTGTAACGCAAAATCCACCGTTGAAAAATGACCATTTCCGGTAAGGGATAACACCAGGCGCAGAACGCCGATAATAAGCCCGGTGCCGCGTTGCGTAAATAGGATGATTTCCCTGAAAAATAATCTGTAACCGGTATCAGATTAATCTTCTATCGGCACTGAAAATAGGATTCATAGGTTTGAGTTATGGATCACAAAAGAAACAAAACGAATCTGTAACCGGTTGCAGACGCACGGCGTAAAGCGTACATAGTTAAAAAAACGGAGGATATCATGATGAAAATTCTATTGTGCTGTTCCGCAGGTATGTCTACCAGTATGGTCGTGCAAAAAATGCAGAAAGCCGCGTCACAGCGGGGCGTGGAGGCGGAAATTAATGCCGTCGGCATGGAAGAGTTTACCCGTCACATCGCAGAGTATGACTGCTGCCTGCTCGGCCCGCAGATTAAATATAAGCTGGCGGATTTCGAACGCGTTGCGCAGGAATATAAAAAACCGGTCGCCGTGATTAATACCATGGATTACGGCATGCTGAATGGGGAAAAGATCCTGACGTCAGCACTCGCCCTGATTGATGCCAATAAGGGGGCGTAATGAGCACACTGGCTGATTCCTTATTTGGAGTGATTGAGAACCGCATCAGCCCCATTGCCGCGAAACTCTCTTCGCAGCGGCATGTGGTGGCGATTAAGGATGGCTTTATCGCCTCCATGCCTTTCCTGATTGTGGGTTCATTTATGTTGCTGTTCTCCCACCCGCCCTTCAGTGAAAACAGCCAGTGGGGCTTTGCCCAGTGGTGGCTGGGCATCATCAAACAGTATAACGACCAGCTGATGATGCCCTACAACATGACCATGGGCATCATGTCGATCTTTATTACCGGTGCCATCGCCTACAACCTGGCACAAAGCTACAAGATGAACGGCCTGATGGCGGCACTGCTGTCGCTGATGGCCTTCCTGGTGGTGGCGTCGCCACAGAAAGATGGCACGCTCTCTGTGGCGTCCCTGGGCGGGGAAGGCATTTTCACCGCCATTCTGATCAGCCTCTACTGTACGGAAGTGATGCACCTGCTGGTGAAGTTCAACATCGGCTTCAAATTGCCGGAGCAGGTGCCGCCGAAGATCCGGCAGTCGTTTGACCTGCTGATCCCGATTATGGTGATTTTCCTGACCCTTTACCCGCTGAACCTGTTTATTGAGAACCACTTCGGACTGTTGATCCCTCAGGCGATTATGTCGGTGTTTGCGCCGATTATCTCCGCAGCGGACTCCCTGCCGGCGGTGTTGATTGCGGTGCTGCTCTGCCACCTGCTCTGGTTTGCCGGCATCCACGGTGCGGCGATTGTCGGCGGGATTTTGCAGGCATTCTGGCTGAGCAACCTGGGGCTGAACCAGGAGGCGTTAAACGCCGGCCAGGAGATCCCGAAAATCTTTATCGAACCGTTCTGGCAGTTCTTTATCACCGTGGGCGGCTCGGGCGCCACCATGGGGCTGGTGATCCTCTACCTGCGCAGCCGTTCCGCGCACCTGCGTTCTATCGGCCGCCTCGGCTTTGTGCCGGGCCTGTTTAACATCAATGAGCCGATCATTTTTGGTTCGCCGGTGGTGATGAACCCGCTGCTGTTTATTCCGTTTATCACCACACCGCTGATCAACGCCGTGATTGCCTGGACGGCCACCCGCACCGACCTGATCAACCATGTGATCGCCCTGGCCCCCTGGACCACTCCCGGCCCGATTGGCGCGGCCTGGTCAACAGGCTGGGACTGGCGCGCCGTGCTGCTGGTGGCGTTCCTGATCTGCTTATCCACGCTGATTTACTACCCGTTCTTCAAAATGTACGAACGCCAGCTGCTGGCACAAGAAGCTGAGATGGTGAATGAAAACCTGGTCGCGGAGGCGAAATGATGGAAGAGATGCAGGAACTGGAAAGCACGGTAATGGAGTTAATCATTCATGCCGGTGAGGCGCGTTCGGCCGCCATGCAGGCACTTCAGGCAGCAAGAAAACACCATTGGGCCGAGGCGGATGAGTACCTGGAAAACGCCAGCGCCGCCGCCCGCGAGGCCCATAAGATTCAGACAGCCCTGATCGGCGCGGATGAGGGCTGCGGCAAGATCGCCGTCAGCCTTATCCTCGTCCATGCGCAGGATCACCTGATGAACGCGATGCTCTGCCGCGATCTGGTGGAAGAGCTGATCTACCTGCACCGCGAAGTGCAGGAACTGTCAAAAACCCAAACGCATTAAGACGCTGTTAATCACAGAAAAGGATGGATTATGTCGACGTTACCGGCTGATTTTCTCTGGGGGGGTGCCGTGGCGGCACACCAGGTTGAAGGTGGGTGGAAAGAGGGCGGAAAAGGCCCGAGCATTGTGGATGTCTTAACCGGCGGCGCGCACGGGGTCGAGCGTGAAATTACCGACGGCATCGTCGAGGGTAAACACTACCCGAACCACCTGGCCACTGACTTTTACCACCACTACAAGGAAGACATCGCCCTGTTTGCGGAGATGGGTTTTAAATGTTTCCGCACCTCCATCGCCTGGACGCGCATCTTCCCCCAAGGTGATGAGCCGGAACCCAACGAGGCGGGGCTGAAATTTTATGACGACGTCTTCGATGAGCTGCTGAAATATGGCATCGAGCCGGTGATCACGCTTTCCCACTTCGAAATGCCGCTGCACCTGGTCAAACAGTACGGCGGCTGGCTCAACCGCGAACTCATCGATCTCTTTGTGCGTTACAGCGACGTGGTGATGCGGCGCTATAAGGGCAAAGTCAAATACTGGATGACCTTTAACGAGATCAACAACCAGCGTAACTGGCGCAGGCCGCTGTTTGGCTACAGCAACTCCGGCGTGATTTTCACCGACCATGAAAAGCCTGAAGAAGTGATGTACCAGGTGCTGCACCACCAGTTTGTTGCCAGCGCGAAAGTGGTGAAGCTCGGCCACCAGATCAACCCGGACTTCAAAATCGGCTGTATGCTCGCCATGGTGCCGCTCTACCCGTGGTCCTGTAACCCGGACGACGTGATGTACGCGCAAAAATCGATGCAGGAGCGCTACCTGTTTGGCGATGTGCACATGCGCGGCGCGTACCCCTCCTACATCCTGAAAGAGTGGGCGTTGCGCGGCTTCAATATTGAGATGGCCCCGGAAGATGCGCAGACCCTGCGTGAAGGCTGCACCGATTACCTCGGTTTCAGCTACTACATGAGCAACGCGGTGGAGTACGCGAGCGCCGCCGGGGGCGACAAGGAACTGGATGCATTCCCGGGCAGCCGCAAAAACCCCTATGTGCAGGCCTCCGACTGGGGCTGGCAGATTGACCCGGTGGGCCTGCGCTATACGCTGAATGCCCTGTATGAACGCTACCAGAAGCCGTTATTTATTGTCGAAAACGGCTTTGGCGCGGTCGACCAGGTCACGGAAAACGGCGAGATCCATGACGACTACCGCATCTCCTACCTGCGTGAGCACATCGTCCAGATGAAAAAAGCGGTGCTGGAAGACGGCGTCGACCTGATGGGCTTTACCCCCTGGGGCTGCCTTGATTGCGTGTCGTTCGGCACCGGCCAGTACAGCAAGCGCTACGGCTTTATCTATGTGAACCGCAACGATGACCAGACCGGCGACTTCTCCCGCTCGAAGAAGAAAAGTTTTGACTGGTATAAGAACGTCATCGCGACCCGCGGCGAGTCACTCTGAAGCCTGTCAGCGGCCAGTAAGGAGCGGAGCATGAAAATAGCAGCCTTTGATATTGGCGGTACGTCGCTGAAAATGGGGATTGTGACCGGGCAAGGGGATATTCTGCACAAAGATAAAAAGGATATTCCCCACCGCTCCGGCGACGCCATTCTTGCAGGCATTCTGGGCTGGCTGAAACAGCACCCGGAATCTGAAGGCATCGCCATCAGCGTGCCCGGCTATATCAACCCGCACAGCGGCTTTATTACCATGGGCGGCGCGATTCGTGATTTTGACCATTTCGATATCACCACCTGGCTGAAAAACAAGACCGGCCTGCCGGTCAGCGCGGAGAATGATGCGAACTGTGCGCTGCTGGCCGAACGCTGGCTGGGCCGCGCCCGGCAGATGGACAATTTCCTGATGATGACCATCGGCACCGGCATCGGCGGCGCGATCTTCTGTAACGGCGCACTGGTGAACGGCCACCGCTTCCGCGCGGGCGAGTTCGGTTACCTCCTCAGCGAACGCCCCGGCGGCGACCGGCTGATGAAGTCCACCATGAATGAGACCTGCACGCTGACCGTCCTGCGCCGCCGCTACGCCAGCCAGGTCGGGAAAGCGCCGGAAGAGGTAACCGGCGAGGAGATCTTCGGCCTCTATGATCAGGGCGATGTGGTCTGCTGCCGCCTGGTGAACCAATTTATGCAGGACATCTGTTCGGGCATCCATAACCTCGCCCATATTTTCGACCCGGAATGTATTTTCCTCGGCGGCGGTATTACGGAGCGCCCGCAATTCCTGGAAGAAATTAACCAGCATCTGAAATGGTATAACCTCCCGGCCGAGGTAAAAGGCGCGCAGCACGGAAACAGCGCCGGCCTTTTAGGGGCGGCACGGCACTATATTAACCAGCACACGTAACCTTTCCAGCCTGCCCGGCAGGCTGTTTTTATCTGTTTCGCCATGTTCAGGAAAATAGCATCCACCCGGTGAGGCGCACGGCTGCCCGGCGCGGCCGCGCCCTCACCTCACTGAAACCAAATGGAGTGATACCCTATGTCAAATAAGATCAAGATTGTCACCATCGGTGGGGGTTCCAGCTATACGCCGGAACTGATTGAAGGGCTTATCCTGCGCAAAGATCAATTACCGATTGCCGAGCTGTGGCTGGTTGATATTGACGATGGCGCCGAGAAGATGGAAATCGTCGGGAATATGGCGAAGCGGATGATCGCCGCGGCGAAGCTGGACTGGCAGGTGCATTTGACGCTGGACCGCCGGGAAGCCCTGAAAAATGCGGACTACGTCACCACTCAGTTCCGCGTCGGCTTGCTGGATGCCCGCCTGAAAGATGAAGTGATCCCCCTGGCCAACGGCCTGATGGGCCAGGAGACCAATGGCGCGGGCGGTATTTTCAAAGCGTTCCGCACCATTCCGGTGATCCTCGGCATCATCGACGATATGCGCGAATTATGCCCCAATGCCTGGCTGGTGGATTTCACTAACCCGGCGGGGATGGTCACAGAAGCGGCGATTAAGTACGGCAAATGGGAGAAAACGGTCGGGCTGTGCAATGTGCCCTTCGGCCATATTACCCAGGCGTGCAAAGTACTGGGGAAAGAGGAGAAAGATCTCTACTTCAAATTTGCCGGGCTTAACCACTTCCACTGGCACCGCGTCTGGGACCAGCAGGGCAATGAGCGCACCGCCGAGCTGATTGAGAAAATCTACTCGCCGGAGCAGCAGGAGAGAACCGACGAAGGGCTGAAAAACATCCACCAGATCCCGTTCCACTTTGACCAGGTGAAACATCTGGGCCTGCTGCCGTGCGGCTACCATCGCTACTACTACCTGCAGGAGCCGATGCTGGCCCACGCCATCGACGAATTCGAGCGCTACGAAACCCGCGCGGAGGTGGTGAAAAAAACCGAGGCACGCCTGTTTGAGCTGTATAAGGACGTTAACCTGAACTACAAACCTGAAGAGCTGAGCCAGCGCGGCGGCGCGCATTACAGCGACGCAGCCTGTGACCTGATTGCGTCTATCCAGAATAACAGCGGCAAACTGATGGTGGTCTCCACCCGCAACAACGGTGCCATTGCTGACCTGCCGTTTGATTGCGTGGTAGAGATCACCGCCGCCATTACCTCACATGGCCCGGAGCCGCTGCGCTGGGGGGCGCTGCCACCTGCTGCCCGCGGGATGATCCAGTTAATGAAAGCGATGGAAGAGACGGTGATTGAAGCCGCCGTCACCGGCGATTACGGTGCTGCCCTGCACGCCTTCACCATCAACCCGCTTATCCCGGCGGGCGACACCGCGGTCAAGGTGCTGGATGAGCTGCTCTACGCGCACAAAGCGTACCTGCCGAAGTTTGCGGAGAAAATCGCGCAGATCGAACAGGAGAAGCCGGACGTCGTGGCGTTCGTCGATACCTTGCTCGCTGACCGGAAAGCCCATGCCTGACGGCAGCCCTGCCCTGCCGCCTCCTCGTGAGGCGGCAGAACGCGCCCCCGGTTATTTTTTCCGCTCGCTGTAGAGCACGCCGCCGCGCGCCTTATTTTCCGCGTTGGTTTCGATAATCGAGACCACCACGCGATCCCTTTCAACCCCTAACGTCTCCACCACCGCTTCGGTGATGTTGACCATCAACGCTTTCTTTTGCGCGGCAGAACGGCCCTCTACCGCATACACCACAATCTCAGGCATCGTCATTTCCCTGTTTTATTGGTGGATCTGCGCAATCACTGCCGCAGTAAACGCCCGGGTGCCGGTGCTGCCGCCCAGGTCACGGGTGCGGTGCGTGGGATCAGCCAGCACCTTTTCCACCGCGTGATGGAGGGTCGCGCCCGCCTCTGCCCAGACCGGCAGCGCTTTTTTCTCGCCCATCCATTCCAGCAGCATCGCGACGGAGAGGATCATCGAGGCCGGGTTGGCTTTGTCCTGATTCTGGATGTCCGGCGCGGAGCCGTGTTGCGCCTGGGCGCAGCACTGGTGGTCACCCGCCATCACCGAACCGGCCAGCCCCAGGCTGCCGGACAGCTCACTCGCCAGGTCAGAGAGGATGTCGCCATAGAAGTTGGTGGCCACCAGCACATCGAAGCGCTCCGGGTTGCGCACCAGATGCGCGGTGGAGGCATCCACCAGCAGATCGTCCAGTTCGACCTCCGGGAACGCTTTCGCCACATGGCGCACCGCTTCCAGGAACAGGCCATCCGTCATGTGGAAGCTGTTCGCCTTATGAATGGCCGTGACTTTTTTCCTGCGTTTGGCCGCCAGCTCAAAGGCGCGGCGGGCAATACGCTCAGAGCAGTGGCGGGTAATTTTACGGGTCGAGAGCGCCATGTCCGGCGTCGGCATCACCTCCCCCCAGCCGCGGGACATGTTGCGGTCGGGGTAAAAGCCCTCTGTCGCCTCTCGCATGATCACCAGATCCATGCTTTTGCCTTCCCGCAGGTTGCTGGGGATATAAGGGCGCGTCCGGGCCGGGCGCACATTGGCGTAGAGATCCAGCCCGACGCGGAACGCGCTGGAGACGTTGATGCCGCCTTTGTCAGGCGGGGGATAATCGGCGTGGGAAATGGTGCCCAGCAGGATCCCCTCATAAGTGCGTGCGCTTTCCAGCAGCTCCGGGCGCAGCGTGGTGCCATATTTCTCCAGGCTGGCGAAGCCGATCTCCTGGTAGTCATACTCAATACCGAGGCCATGCTTTTTATCAACTTCTTTTAACACAGCGACGGCGGACTCAATGATTTCAGGGCCGATGCCATCCCCCGGCAGAACGAGAAATTTCATGACGTTTTCCTTACCTTACTCTGACGGATTAACGTTTGTGTTCTGCCGCAACCGGCCGCGTTTCGCCGGTCTCAACCAGCGTGCGAGTGGCGTCCCGTGAGCCGTAGATCCACATGATCTTCATCGGCTCGGTCTCAGATGCGTTTCTGAACCGGTGGGGCACGCCCGCAGGGATGAAGGTGACATCCTGCGGCCGGACAGCGAATTCCCGGCCATCAATATCAAAAATGGCATTGCCCTCCACCAGCAGCACGCTCTCTTCACAGTTATGGAAATGGAACGGGATCTTCGCCCCACCGGCGAACTCGGTATAACCGGTGATAAAGGCGCTGGCCCCCATGCCTGCCGTCACCAGCGGAGTGGTGCTGGCACCGCCGCCGCGGTCATACTTTTTGATATCCGCCGGGTGCAATAAATAGGCATTCGATTCAGTTTTCATCATGCGCATTCCTTTATCTGGCAAGAGGGCCCATCACGCGCCTGGGTACGGTTACGGCCCTTTAATGGTATATTGTTAAATCAAAGTACCATAAAAGAGTAACAGGAAAACGGACGCCGCCCCTTTTTGCTACCCGCATCACACCTGGGCCGTGGTAACAAATTTACGGATTTCACGCTCTCAGGGTAAAGTTGGCCATCTGCTATTCACAGGGTGAGCGGTTATGCCCCAGACGCTGTCAACGCAATTGGTTCAAAGCATTATTCACTACATAACCAGCCAGTCGCTGCCGGTCGGCGCACGTCTGCCGGAACGCGCCCTGGCTGAGCATCTCCGCGTCTCCCGCTCGCCGGTGCGCGCTGCCCTGGCCAAAATGGCTGACGACGCCCTGATCAGCCGCCACCCCGAAGGCGGCTATGTCGTGGCGGAAGGGGCGCTCGCCTGCCCGCCCTTTATCGAGCCGGTGAAAAGCAATGCCGATGAGATCTACTTCAGGATCGCTGATGACCGGCTCAACGGTGAGTTGCCGGAGAAGGTGACCGAGAACGAGCTGATGCGCCGTTACAGCGTCACGCGCAGCCTGCTGAATGACATTCTGATGCGCATCCACCATGAGGGGTGGATTGAGCGCCTGCCCGGCCACGGCTGGCTGTTCGCTGAGCCGATATCCTCCGGCAGTGCCTACAACGAGAGTTACCGTTTCCGGAAAATTATTGAGCCGGCAGGGATACTCGAACCCACCTTCCGGCTGGATGAGGCGCGTATCCTGCAATGCCGGGAAGAGCAGGCCTGGCTGTGCGACGGTGCCATCTTCTCCGTGACGCCCGCCCAGATTTTTGATGCCAACGCCCGGCTCCATGAAGCTATCGCGGCCTGTTCCGGCAATATGTTTATCCTTGACGCCCTGCGCCGCCTGAACAGCGTGCGCCGCCTGATGGAGTACACCAAAGCCGTGGACCGTGACCAGGCCCTGCGCCGCTGCAAAGAGCACCTGGTATTGATTAACCTGCTGCTGGAGGGCGAGCAGGAAGCAGCATCGGACTACATGCGGATGCACCTCTCTAACGCCTCGCGTGAGAAACAACTCAATTAGAACCCGATGCATAAGGCGCAAGGGTCAGCCCCCTTCCGGGTCTTTGAGGTAACAAAAACCCTGAAACGCAAAACCTATTTTCTGATAGCGAGCGCAGGCACTTAACAGAACTGCCCCATCAGCGCCGGTCGTGAACGAAAAGGCGGCTTAGCACTATGCGGAGACGCATAGTGATGCTGGGTTTCAGGCAAAAAGTATGCTGTAACTAAAAACCTATTATGCACATAAATCGTGATATTTACCGGGCAGGATAAAAGCGGCCGCGCAAATAGAGGGCGACATGACAACCCCCTGTTAACAATAAAGGCCTTTTGTACCGTGGCACTTCCGGTGGGCGTGGCCTGAAACAGGGTTCAGGCCGTTAAAATGAGGAATATGAGAACACACTACCCGCTTTTCGCGGGATCGCGGAAAACGGGTATACCCTTTTATCAATGAAACACACGGCTCAGTTATCGAGCCTCATATAGTGGGTATCTCCTACACACACGGCCATTGAGGTATCAAGCGTCATCTGTTTTATGTCCTCTTTACAGGCAGTAAGATCGTCATAGCCGCTGGGGTTCACTGCAATCATATGCCCGTTCCGTGACATAAGGCGCCAGTTCCATCGTTGGCGGGTGTCCTGATAGATATAAAAATAGGCGAGTCCTGACTGCTTCATAGCCATCCTTATTTGAGTAGAGGGTTATTTTGCCGCTCCTATAAACCAAGCGAAGCGGTAAAATAAGCATGGTCGTGTTTTTATTAACCCTCCAGTTTCCCTGATGAAACTGATAAAAAATGAGAACGTTTAACTCGCGTCCCGCCTGTAAATCCCCCATCATTTTTCTAAAAATAAACACAAAAAACCATAATTCTCATCAAAATGCTTCCGTATTCAACGATGTGAATGCAGGGTAATTATACTTTTACCCAAGGATGTAAAGTGAGTATGCCCAGGTACGGGATGAATTGATAAATCATACCGGGGGATTATCATTTCATTGCATACAGAATCAGGACATGACATAACGCGGCCGGGAATATCGCTTAATGATACCTGTCCGTACATTCACTGTTTCTTATTATGGGAAGGAGAGGATAATGTCTGCACAAAATAAATTCTTTGAGAAGCTGGGCAGCAGTGCCCGAAAGAAATCGGTAAATGACAGCCTGCAGGATGACATTCTCTTCTACAAAAAAGAGACCCAGCGCCTGTTGGATACGGTTGAGCGATGGTTTCGTGACACCCCTATCCGATGTAAAACCTGGGAAAACAGCCTGACCGAGCAGGTAGCGCCAGATGTCATTTATCAGATCCCTGGGATGACGCTGATTAACGACGATAAACATCTCCATATTACCCCGCTGGGGATGTATTGCTTTGGCGGGGTTAAGGGGCGGTTAATTGTGTCATTACTGATGAAGAATGAGGAGAAGAACCTGTTTGAATGCCGGCTCAACGACAGCCGGGCCGATTTTGACGAGTGGGCCCTGATTGACTGCTGCAAGAAAAAGAAAGTGATGCCGTTCAGGGAGGATACGTTTTTTGAATACATTTATGAGTTCGCGTAACCGCGCGCCGGGCCTGCCTTTTTGACCTCTCTCAGCCCGCCGCAAGGCGGGCTGGCTCTGCCAGGCCTTCTCCTGCCCGGTTATCTGGTTACAAGAGCGGGCTGAGGGTAAGAGCGCGTACGGGTAGACGCGTGCGCCACAGTGCCGCCCCTGTCAGGCACCGTTCTGGCGCGGTCAGCTGCCGCGATAGGTTGAATAGCCATACTGGCTCAGCAGCAGCGGCACGTGATAATGCTCGGCGGTGTTACTGATATGAAACTCCACCGGGATCTCCGGGAAGAAGCTCTCCTGTTTTTGCTCGCTGAAATAGCGCCCGGTTTTGAACACGACGCGGTAATCCCCGGCGGCTGCCGGCTGCGAAGGCCAGAACTGTTTGATGCGCCCGTCCCGGTCAGTGGTAGCCTGGTTTAACAATTTCCAGCCTGCCTCCTGCTTCTGTTCCAGCGTCACTTCAACATTGGCGGCCGGTTTACCGGTCTGCTGGTTCAGCACATGTACACTTAACAGGTTTTGCTCTGCCGCCATCGCAGTGGCCGAAGCGGTAAGGGCGAGCGCCAGGGCCGCCGCATGTAAAT
Source organism: Chimaeribacter coloradensis (assembly GCF_002858715.1). Classification (GTDB taxonomy): domain Bacteria; phylum Pseudomonadota; class Gammaproteobacteria; order Enterobacterales; family Enterobacteriaceae; genus Chimaeribacter; species Chimaeribacter coloradensis. Next base: position 99,892 of record NZ_PJZH01000008.1, read on the forward strand.
AGTGTTTCATCGTGAATCCCTCTGTTTGAATGTTTCCCTTGTTATAACCGGGAACCAGGGTCAAACACCTGACGCCAGCATGACAAAAATGTCAGAGTGGCTGGGGTACACGCCGGGGTATTCCGGCTATAGGTGTGTAAATGCTTCAGGCACGGCGCTTAAAACCTACCTATTGACTGAAATCAATCCTTACGCTGATTGCTGTTGTATGCCACGGGTTACCGGCCTATGTTCATTTCAGAACATAAATACTTCATTTCCTGATGCATGGAGCAGAGAGAGGGGCGCATCGGATTATTTAAGAGAAAATGCGAGGGAAATAATCAACATTTTCTGATGAACACCAAAAAAGCTTTGCAAGATGCACGAAATCAGAAATTAAAAACCCAGCAATTTTGTTAGGGTACTTTCAGTTTAACAAATAAATATTTACCCGTCATTTCTCCGCGGAAAAATTAAAATTTTAACTAAAAACCAACAAGGGCCGGTTATGTACTACAGCAATGAAATTATCAGTTATCTGCAGGCTAATAAAATTCTGTCATTAAAACTCGACCACGCATTAACAGATGTAGGAAAATCTGTATCAAATCAGGTTAAAACGATAGGTGCAGGCGCAACGCGCGCGCTTTATTACATATCCTGCTTTACTGATGAATATCAGGACGTCTGTCAAAGACAACAGATCGAGGACATCCGGTTCTCCAAGGGAATTTATCATATTCTGAGACGTGAAGATGTTATTTATGAAATGCTAAAAATCTACTTTGAAGAAACATTCCGATACAAAACATATGATCAGATAGAACAAATAAAACAAACATTAATGACAGTGAATGTTCATGTTGCTGCCAGTTCACTCACAAACGTAGGGTTTGCTTTAGCAATGGCATCATCCGTCGCTATTGGTATGAATTTAAGTCTTGAAATTAGCGCGTTAGTAGGCAACTGGTCATCAAGAGGAATCGCGTCACTTGGTATATATGGTGTCGTTCAAAAAGCTGCAGATAGCGCACGTCGCCTCCACTTTATGTACCCCGCTTACTATGTCGCGCTATATGGCCAAGAGTTGGAGATGATGTACTTCTTGATCGAACCGCTGTTTGAGCGGGCTGAGGCACTTACCGCGCAATGGGCATCGGATAGTGATATTGCAGACATCATCACTAAGATGATTCGGTAAATCATGATGAACTTTGTTAGAAGATTTTTTAACCGGCTGATTAAGTCATTATTTTCAATGTATAGCCCTGCATTATTAACTCTCTTATTTGCAGTCGTCTTGGTACAAATTTTCCCTAATGGTCCTATATGGCCTGTACCTGTTTTTCTCGTATTTATGCTAATTATCTTTGGGCGTTACATGAAATAGTTTTTTTAAAATTAGCGTTATCTAACATTTAATTATAAGGATATTGTATGTCTACTCCCGCACATTTATGGCTTGAAGATGAAAATGGTTCTCCTATTGTTGGCAGTTGTTTAATGCCGCGGCGCATAGGTTCTATCGAATTAAAATCATTCTCCCACGGTGTAACTATCCCGGTGGATCCGAACTGGGGAAAACTCACAGGTACGCGCGTTCATCGCCCTATCACGATAGTGAAAGAATTTGATCAGACAACACCAATACTGTACCGCGTTGTTTGCGAAGGCCGAACGATGAAGAAAGCGATAATTAAGATGTACCGTATTCTGGAATCAGGTATTGAATCCGAGTATTTCAATATTATCCTGGAAAACGTCAAGTGCACTACGATTGCGCCATATCTGTCTCCTAACGGTATGAGTCGTACTCACCTTGAAACGCTCGAATTACGTTATGAGGCAATCACCTGGAAGTATACGGAGGGAAATATACTTTATCGTGATTCGTGGAATGATCGTTGTTGTGCCTGATAACGCAGGGCACCAGAGGAGGCTAATGTCGCCTCTCATACTCGGATTCCGGTTTCACGTACAGTGCTGTGATCGGGGCATTAATGCGCTCTGCCCAACGCATGGCAGCGCGCATGCCTGGTTATGATCCGGAAAATGGTTTCGCTAGCGTTGGTAAGATGTAAAAAACGTCATCGCGACTGCACTCAGCAGTAACAGGCCACTCAGGCCAAATGCGCTTTGCCATCCAAGGCGGTCAAACAGCACCCCTCCTGCCGTTGAACCAAGCGCAATCGAGAGCTGGATAACCGCGACCATAAGGCCTCCGCCTGCCTCAGCATCTTCGGGCAGCGTCCGTGCCAGCCATGTCCACCAGCCTGTGGGGGCTGCTGTCGCAAGCATCCCCCACAGGCTTAGCAGTCCGGCAACCGCCCAGGGGTGTTGCCCGGCCAGAAGTAAGGCTCCGGCAATCGTCGCCATCAGCAAAGGGATAATCATTAACGTCTGGTAGAACCTGGCGTTCAGAAATGGCGTAATGATCAACGTGCCGGCAAACCCCGCGACACCGATAGCGAGCAAAATTAAGGAAAGGCCGGAGGCGTTGACTCTGGTCACCGTCTCCAGAAACGGCCGGACATAGGTAAACAGGGCAAACTGCCCCATAAAGAATAATCCGCAGGCCAACAGGCCGGTTGAGACGATGGGGAATCTGAACAGATGAAATACCGGCCCACGCGGCTTGTGGGCTTTATCGCTTTCCATCGCCGGCAGGCTCAGGTATTGCCAGATGAACGCAGCGATCGCCAGCGGCACGAGCGATAAAAAGGCGCCCCGCCAGCCCACCGTTGCCCCCAGGTAGCTGCCGAGCGGTGCCGCGACGACGGTTGCCAGTGCATTCCCACCGTTAAAAATGGCCAGTGCACGGGGTACCTGATGCCGGGGCACCAGGCGAATGGCGATGGCCGCTGACAGTGACCAGAACCCACCGATGGCGACACCGATCAGGGCGCGCCCCACCATATAACCCAGGTAACTTGACGCCAGGCCGATAAGCGCGCCCGACACAGCCATCAGGAGCGTCAGTCCCAGCAGCAGGTGTTTGCGGTTCATATTCCCGGCAATGCTGGAAAGAGTCAGGCTTGTCAGCACCGCCAGTGCCCCGGACAGGGCAATCCCCTGACCGGCCAGCCCCTCCGTAACGTGCAGATCCGCGGCAATGGGCGTCAGCAGGCTGACCGGCATAAACTCCGATGCGATCAGGATAAAAACGCAGAGCGACATGGCCAATACGCCGCCCCAGTGTGCGTCTGTTTTACTGCATGATGTTTTAACGTTCGTGGTGGACATAATTATCTTCTCTGGATATTGCCCAGCGGGTGTCAGATACAGCCAGGCAGACGTTATTCATAAAATAACGCCAAAAAACGCGGACAGGCGTAAAAGGCGGGGTAAACGCCGCCCGCAAAAGCCAGGCGGCGTGATTAAGGTTTCCGGCTTAACGGTTTATTTCAAATTGGTTTTGAAAAATTGCTCAAAGGTGGCAAAGGGTATTTTACCGGCGGCATTGTCATAGAGATCAACATGGTTTGCCCCCGGGACAATCACCAGCTCTTTCTCTTTGCTGCCGAGCGCCTGATAGGCGTCTTCAGCAAAATAGCGTGAATGCGCCTTTTCACCGGTCACGACCAGCGCAGGGATAGTGATCTCCTTTGCATAGCTCAGCAGCGGCATAGTCATAAACGACAGCGGCGTCGTTGCAGTCCATGCGCCGGTTGAGTTGACGGAACGGGCATGGAAGCCACGCGGCATCCGGTAATAATCGAAAAACTCTTTCAAAACCGGGTTGGGGTTCGCGGGTAATGTTTCCGGCAGAATACGTGCGGACGCAGTAACGTTGCCTTTATCATCGACATAAATATCATGCCCGCCGGGCGCGAACGTGCCGTTTTCCGCATCCTTCCAGCGCTGCTCGTTCAGGTAATGCAAAACCGCACGGCGGTCGACCGTTGAATACCTGTCTTTACCGTCGCCCACCCCATGCCCCATCGCACGGCTCATGTCGTACATAACACTGGTCGCCACCGCTTTAACGCGCGTGTCCATCGCGGCGTCATTTAGCGCCATACCGCTCCAGCCGCAGAGACCAAGCAGCCCGATCTTGTGACGATCCACCTCGCGTTGTAAGCCCAGAAAATCGACCGCCGCGCTGAAATCCTCGGTGTTAATGTCCGGGGAGGCGACATTGCGCGGGTAGCCGCCGCTTTCGCCGGTATAGGAGGGGTCGAACGCCAGGGTAACAAAGCCTTTTTCAGCCAGCGTCTGCGCATAGAGGCCACTGGACTGCTCTTTGACCGCGCCGAAGGGGCCGCTTACGGCAATGGCCGCCAGCTTGCGATCGCCCCGATCTTTGGGCAGGTAGAGATCCCCGACCAGGGTGATCCCGTAACGGTTCCGGAAGGTCACCTTACGGTGATCTACCTTCGTGCTTTCCGCGAAGGTTTTATCCCATGTTCCGACCATTGAGACAGGCGCGTTTGGGTTGGGTGTATCGGCATAACTCATCGTTGTAACTCCACTTAATGACGCACATAGCAGCATGGCAGCTGACAGTTTTCTGGTGAAAGCCCTCATCACTCGCTCCCCTGAAAATAGGTGGTATTTACCGGTCTGATACGGACAACACAGCGTTGCGTTATTGCAATGCGCCCATTGTAGCCAGCGGTAATCGTGCTGATTAGAGGGGAAAAACTGCTAGGATTAATGTCTTATTGTTATAAATAGCGGTACAACGGCGAGGGCAAGAGAGTGGCAAAACGGGAAAACTATAACGATCTCTATCTGTTTATGCTGGTGGTACGGGAAGGGAGTTTTACTGCCGCGGCACAACGGCTTGGGCTGGCGCAATCAGGGATTAGCCGGTCTGTCCGCGAACTTGAAGAGCGGCTGGGCGTACAGCTTCTGGTGCGCACCACGCGCCGGCTGTCACTGACTCAGGCGGGTGAGCAGCTCTATCAGACGGTGGCATCCGGGTTCGATGCGTTAGACCAGGGGCTTTCCACGCTGGCCTATTACCGGAATACCCCCTCCGGCACAGTACGTATCAACGCCAGTCAGCACGCCATTGATAAACTGCTCCTACCGAAGCTGGCAGTGTTTAAACGGCGTTACCCGGATATCAGGCTGGAGCTGATCAGCGAAAGCCGGTTTGTCGATATTATCGCGGAGAGGTTCGATGCCGGGGTGCGCCTCGGCCCGGAAGTGGGCAGCGGCATGGTCGCAGTGCGCATTTCGCCTGATATGGAGATGGCCGTTGTCGGCACGCCTGAGCACTTTCGCCGCTACGGTTTCCCGCAAACACCAACCGATCTGGTGGCACATCCCTGCATCGCTTACCAGTTCGGTGACGGCAGCCTGTACGCATGGGAACTCAATCAGGACGGAAAAAAGATTGCGCACCGGCCACAGGGGCAGTGGGCCTTTGCTGACAGCTATATGGAAGCCAAGGCCGCCAGGCTGGGCCTCGGCCTCGCGTATGTCCCTGAGGAGCTGATTGCTGATGATGTCGGGCAAGGCCGGCTTATCAGGGTTCTGCAACGTTACAGCCTGCGCCTGGACGGGTCTTTCCTCTATTACCCCCACCGCAATGCATCTCCTGCCCTGCGGGCGGTGATCGATACACTAAGAATATGAGCGTCAGCCTGAAACTTCTGCATGCCTGCCGAATCGGCTCCAATCATGAACAAAGTTCATGTTCATTGAAATTATATCACTTTTATTCAACCAGTGACTCAGGCATAAAAGAGGCATTGTTAGTAACTAATTAATATGAAGACACCGGAATGAAAAAGCAAGCAATGGAAATCGGGACATCCTGACAAGTAAAAAATTAACCGGGTTTTAAATCAGACATTAGGATACCAGATTACGATGACGACAAATTTCGCATTCACCATTAAAAGCCTCCGCTTTGACGAGCATTATAACCCCTCTGAAAATACGCGGATCACCACTAACTTTGCTAATTTGGCCAGGGGGGATAAGCGTCAGGAAAACCTGCGTAACGCCCTGGTGATGATTAATAACCGGTTTAACTCCCTGGCGCAGTGGGATAACCCGGAGGGGAACCGTTATTCCGTCGTGATTGACATCATCTCCGCAGAGCTGAATATTGAGGCGGAAGGTAATGCCAATGCCTTCCCGGTGATTGAAGTGCTGAAAACCACGATCGTTGATCATAAAACCAACGCGCATATCGAAGGCATTGTCGGTAATAATTTCTCCTCCTACGTACGGGATTATGATTTCAGCGTAGTGCTGCCGGAACATAATAAAGGCCAGGCGGAGTTCCGTATTCCGGAGCGCTTTGGTGAGTTGCATGGGCAAATCTTCAAGCACTTTGTTGATTCAGAAGCGTATAAAGCGAATTTCAGCAAGCCGCCGGTGATCTGCCTGAGTGTCTCCAATAAAAATACCTATCACCGCACCACTAACCATCATCCGGTATTGGGTGCCGAATACCAGCAGGATGCCCCTTCCCTGACGGATCGCTATTTCGCGAAAATGGGGTTAAAGGTGCGCTACTTTATGCCTGCCAACAGCGTTGCGCCCCTGGCGTTTTATTTCAGCGGGGATCTGCTGGCGGATTACACCAACCTGGAGCTGATCAGCACCATCAGCACTATGGAAACGTTCCAGAAAATTTACCGGCCGGAAATTTACAATGCGAATTCTCCGGCAGGAAAACGCTATCAACCGAGCCTGACGCAACAGGATTATTCGTTGACCCGCATTGTTTACGATCGGGAAGAGCGCAGCCGGCTGGCGATTGAACAGGGGAAGTTTACCGAAGCGCACTTCATCAAACCCTACCAGACGGTGCTTGAGCAGTGGTCTGCGACTGCCGTACTTTGATTAATTAAAAAGACAGGGTCATCTATTTATGAAAAAGTTATTACCAACCTCCACTGCCGGCAGCCTGCCTAAACCTTCCTGGCTGGCACAGCCAGAGACGCTGTGGTCACCGTGGAAATTGCAGGGTGAAGAACTCGTTGAGGGCAAACAGGATGCGCTGCGCGTAGGGCTGCAGGAGCAGCAACAGGCCGGGATTGATATCGTCAGTGACGGCGAGCAGACGCGCCAGCACTTCGTCACCACCTTTATTGAACACCTCAGCGGCGTGGATTTTGAAAAGCGCGAGATCGTAAAAATCCGCAACCGCTATGATGCCAGCGTCCCGACCGTGGTGGGCGAAGTGAGCCGCCAGAAGTCGGTATTTGTGGAGGATGCCAAATTCCTGCGCAGCCAGACTGACCAGCCGATCAAATGGGCGCTGCCGGGCCCGATGACGATGATCGACACGCTGTATGACAACCACTATAAAAGCCGCGAAAAACTGGCCTGGGAATTTGCCAAAATCCTTAACCAGGAAGCGAAAGAATTAGAGGCGGCGGGTGTCGATATTATCCAGTTTGATGAACCTGCTTTTAACGTCTTCTTTGATGAGGTGAACGACTGGGGCATTGCCACGCTTGAACGCGCCATCGAAGGGCTGAAATGCGAAACGGCGGTGCATATCTGCTATGGCTACGGCATCAAAGCCAATACCGACTGGAAAAAGACGCTGGGGTCCGAGTGGCGGCAATATGAGGAAATCTTCCCCAAACTGCAAAAATCCAATATCGATATCGTCTCGCTGGAGTGCCAGAACTCCCATGTGCCGATGGAGCTGATTGAGCTTATCCGCGGTAAAAAAGTGATGATCGGCGCGATCGACGTGGCAACCAACGCCATTGAAACCCCGGAAGAGGTGGCCGCGACGCTGCGCAAAGCGCTGCAATTCGTGGATGCCGACAAGCTCTACCCATGCACCAACTGCGGCATGGCCCCGCTGTCCCGCCATGTGGCCAGAGGCAAGCTGAATGCGCTGAGCGCAGGCGCAGAGATTGTCCGCAAAGAGTTGCTGGCGAAATAAGAAACGTGGGCGATCGCGATCGCCCTCTCCCCCGCTCTCTCAGCGCCGCCATGATCGCATTGTGGCGCTGCTCCCTCGTTCAATCTGCCCGGCACGTTGGCAATAACAATGGTTGCCTTTCCTTAATGCCACATTTCACCTGCAAAATAATTTTCACTTTCCGCTTACTCTGTCTTTACAGACCGCAATAACCTGGCCTCCATGGCAAAGATAATGAAAACGAAGGTTTTCTTTTCTTCAATTCCCGTTTCGGTTCCAAACAGAGTCACAGAATAAAATTTGTCCCTATACATGCCAAATGAACCCATACAAATATTGTGGTCATGGCGGCGGTATGCTAATTATGCATGTACCCTGCTAAACAGATAAGTGAATTGATGGAGGTAAAGAAGCCCACTCTCGATAAATATATTGATTCAACGAAATATATAATTTTGACCATTATCAAGATTGATGATTTATAAGGAAATAAAGAATGGCTATACCCGTGTACTTATGGCTCACTGATGATGCAGGAAATCTCGTAAAAGGCTCTGTTGATATAGTTAGCTCGAAAGGGTTTTACCTCAATGGAACCTACCAGTTTTCCGCAAAATACTCAGGAAAGCCGGGTTACAAAGACAACAGCGCAAATGAATGTATAAAGGGTAAAGGCCCGATCCCACGCGGCAGATACACAATCGGTGACCCTTTCTATCATCCTAAGACACGTGCATGGACGATGCGGCTCACCCCCTCAACCTCGAACTCTATGTGCGGCCGGGATGGTTTCATGATCCACGGAGATAGTTCAAAACATCCAGGCGAAGCTTCAGAGGGTTGTATCATTGTCGATTTACCAGGCCGAAAAGCAATTGCTGCAAGTGGTGATCACTCGCTGACTGTGGAGTAATTTTTATGAAAAAGGCGCTTATAGGTATTTTTATCACCGTGCCATTTTTTTCATATGCCGTAGAAAATAGATGTGCAATCGTCGGTAGTTGGATGGAGCAGTCTCTGTTTGATGCAGTCACGCATGATTTAAATATTGACGCTGCGGTTATCCAGCGCCACAAAATGAAAGTGAATGTTATGGATATTTCTCCTGTCTCTGAAGTGCTTGCGAGGCAGCTTGCCAGAACCGATAGTAATGCAGATAAGCAGAGAAATGGGGAAGCTCTCTTGCCTGAGGGTGATTATTTCGAAAGCTATTACACCAACGGGGCAAAAAACATCACGGCCAGATATATATTCGTGAACAATAAAGGCCAAAGCGATACGTTCATCGCTTCAAGCATTATAAATAATGATGAATGTTCTGTACGCTTTAATGGCTATCTGATTCTGTCACGTCAATTCTAGCAACCGCTCTCTAAGATTTTCATCGAAATCAGAATCACTCAGCAATAATAAAAGGATCCTTAGCGGATCCTTTTTTACGTGTTAATTTTCCTGCTCAGGCTTTTATCAGCAGCCCTGCCGTTATCCCCGCCCTTATACCACCGGCAGGCCGAGGTTTTCGCGCAGGGTGGCGAATTCGTACTCCTCACGGAACAGGCCGCGGCGGCGCAGTTCCGGGATCACCAGCTCCACAAACAGGTCCAGCTGTTCCGACATAATGGCCGGCATGATGTTAAAGCCATCGGCACCGCCCTGTTCCAGCCACAGCTCGAAATCATCTGCGATGTCCTCTGCCGTGCCGACAATCACGCGGTGCCCGCGCGACCCGGCTGCCACGGCCGCCAGTTCACGCAGCGTCAGGTTTTCGCGTTTCGCCATGTCTGTCATCAGTTTGACGCGGCTCTGGTTGCCCTCCCCCAGCGGCACCTCCGGCACCGGGCCATCCAGCGGGTACTGGCTGAGATCCATGCTGAAACGCAGCGACAGCTGGCGCAGGCCATTCTCAATATCCACCAGCGTGTTCAATTCCTTCCACAGCGCTTTTGCCTCTTCACGCGTGCGGCCGATGATCGGCATCACGCCGGGCATGATCACCACGTGGTCCGGGTTGCGCCCGGCGGCAATCACCTGGTCTTTCTGGGCGCGGTAGAAGGCCTGCGCCTCCTCAAGGCTGGCGGCAGCAGTGAAGATCACTTCCGCAGTTTCAGCCGCCAGCTTCTGGCCATCGGCAGAGGAACCGGCTTCGATAATCACCGGGCGGCCCTGCGGCGAACGGGTAATGTTCAGTGGCCCCTGCACCTGGAAATGCTCGCCCTGATGGTTGATCGGCTTGATTTTGTCATCGACAAAGTAGTCACCGGTCTCTTTGTTGGGCTGCACGGCACCGGCTTCCCAGCCTTCCCACAACTTGTACGCAACCTCGAGGAATTCACGCGCGCGGGCATAGCGTGACGCATGGTCAGGCATATCGCTGCGGCTGAAGTTGCGCGCCACATCGGTGGAAAACGAGGTCACGACGTTCCACGCTGCACGGCCACGGCTGATGTGGTCCAGCGAGGAGAAGCTGCGCGCCATGGTAAAAGGATCGCTGAAGGTGGTCGAGGCGGTCGCGGCCAGGCCAATGCGCGTGGTGTTGACCGCCAGCGCCGAGAGCATCGTCAGCGGCTCCAGGCGTGCCATGGTCGACGGCAGGCGGTACATGCTGGTGGCCAGCGCATCACCGACAAAGAACAGGTCGAATTTGCCCGCTTCCGCTTTTTTCGCAAGGGTGATCAGCCAGTCGATGTCAGTCGGGTCGCCCAGATGCTGTGTCAGACGCCAGCCGCTCACATGCTGGCCCACCGGTTGAACGAAAAGGCCGAGCCGCAGGCGGCGTGAGGATGTTGCGCGGTCCATAGAAGATTCCTGGTCTGTAAAAATGACAATGTGCGCCGCAGCGCACGCTTAAAAAGGGTTTTCGGTCGCCAGCAGCGCCTGTTCCAGCGCCGCAGCGGAAACGGTAAACGGCAGGCGTTCGGCGGCCCCCTGCGGGAAAGTGATCTGCTGCGCGATGCGGCGGATGGCGGCCTGGCGGTCGCCGTCCAGCGCGGGAAGCTGTAACGGCATGTCGTATTGGCGCAGCAGCGCCAGCAGCCCGGCGTCCGGTACGCCGTCATGCTCAATCAGCGACTGCACCAGCAGGCTGTAACCGACTTTCTCGCCGTGCAGCCAGGCGTGCAGCTCCGGCTGGCGGGTCAGGCGGTTATGGATGGCATGGGCAAAGCCCGGCGTGGGCACCACATCGCGCACGCTGTTCGCCAGCCCGGCCAGCACGATATTGGCATCAATGACGTTGACCAGTTCCGGCGTCACCTGCTGTTGCCGGTTGGCGGCGACGGCGGCGTCACCGTATTGCCGGTAGGTCTCCAGCGCCTGCTGCGCGGTCATCACTTTCAGGCCCAGGGCCAAATCATGCGGGTTCCGGCGCTGGTAGGGGCGGAACTCATAATATTTGGCGAGCGCATCCACAATGCCCGCCTTCAGGTAGCGCACGTCGCTTTGCGCGATCACCTCGCTGTCCACCAGCACCAGATCCGGCATTTTCTTCAGCGGCTGGCTGCGCACATAGCCCCCGTCGGCGGTATAGATGATGGCCACCGGTGACCAGGCCGCGCAGGTGGCGGCCAGGGTGGCGAAGTTCACCAGCCTGATGTCCGGGAGCTGGCCGGCGGCGGCTTTCGCGGCATCCAGCACGCGCCCGCCGCCGATTGCCAGCAGCAGTTCTGCGCCCTGTTGTTGCGTGTTCTGTGTTAACCCGGCGATGGCCTCATCGGTACATTCACCGTGGAGATACTCCAGCTGCCAGCGGATCCCATTCGCTTCCAGGCTCTGGCTTACTCCGGGATTCACTGCCTGCCAGGCCTGAGGGGAAGTCAAAATACGGATGTGCGTGGCGTAAGGTTTAATAAATTCACCCGCGCGGGCGCGCAGGCCTGCCTCATGGGCATAGGCAGACGGAGATTTAATCGCTAACACGGCGTTACCCTGATTAAATGGAAGGCTATAACGGATAAAGTAGAGTAATTACAGAGAGTTAATAGGGGTTTGTTATAGCGCTGTTTATTTTCTGCATACTACGGTAAATAGCGATTTAAGCAATAAAAAACCGGGCGTTTCATTTTCACAAATTTGTATTAGCTTAGTTATTTTTCAGATATAGCGGGCCGGGCCTTTGCTGTTAATCTCAATCCCTTCAAAGGCTCACTTAATAAACCGCCGGCATGGCGGTTTCCCGGGAAGACTATGCAACTCGATTTTCGCCAGGTCAGAGAGGATGAAGTGGATATCTATCTGGCGCTGATGCATGCCGCCTATGCGCCGGTAAAAGCGCTGGGCATCCGTTTTGATGCCGCCACGGCCAGCCGCGAACAGGCGCTGCGCCATCTGCAAAGCCACGGGGTTTATGCGTTGTATGCCAACGGTGACATGGTCTCCTCGGTGACCCTGCGCTACCCCTGGGGGCCGCTGCCCGGCCCGTTTGGCCTGCCGCACATCGGCTGGTTCGGCGCGCACCCGGATTACCCCGGGCAGCATTTTGGCCGCCAGGTGCAGGACCGCTTAGAGCAGGAGATCCTCATCGGCCAGCTGCGCGCGCCTGCGGTTTCGCTCGGCACCGCCACCAATCATCCGTGGCTGAAAGAGATGTACCTGAAGCGGGGCTTCCAGCCGATGCATACCACTGACCTGGGTAAAGGTCATATCACCCTCTATATGAAAAAAGTGCTGGATGCGTCCGCACATGACGCCTGGCTGACCCGGCAGGCCGCACCACAAGGGAATAAGGCATGAGTACCACAGATTACGCGGCGCTGGGCGAACACCTCATCGCCTTCCGCCATGAATTGCACCGTTTCCCGGAACTCTCGAACCAGGAAGTTGAAACCACCGCCCGTTTGCGCCAACAGCTGGAGCAACACCAGATCCGCATCCTCGACCTGCCGCTGAAAACCGGGCTGGTTGCGGAAGTGGGCCAGCCACAGGGGCCGCTGATTGTGCTGCGTGCGGACATCGACGCGCTGCCGATTGAGGAGCAGTCCGGCGTCAGCTACGGCTCAGAGCGCCCGGGGGTGATGCACGCCTGCGGCCATGATTTCCACAGCGCCGCGGCGCTGGGCGCGGCGATCCTGTTGAAGCAGCAGGAAGCCACGTTGCCGGGCCGGGTGCGCATCCTGTTCCAGGCGGCAGAAGAGACCGGCCAGGGTGCGCCGGAGGTGATCGCCACCGGTGCATTAACCGGTGCCGCAGCGATTTTCGGCATCCATAACGATCCCTCCCTCCCGCCGGGGGTGATCGGCAGCAAAGCCGGCCCGCTCACCGCCGCCGTGGACCGCTTTGAGATCACGGTGACCGGCACCGGCAGCCATGCCGCCAAGCCCCACCAGGGTAATGACCCGATTGTGATTGCGGCGCAGATTGTCTCGGCCGCGCAGACGCTGATCAGCCGGAACGCCCCTTCCGCCGATAACGCCGTGGTCTCGGTTACCCAGATCCACAGCGGCAGCACCTGGAACGTCATCCCCGACAGCGCCTGGCTGGAGGGCACGGTACGCACCTTCTCACAGGCGACCCGCGAACGCCTTGAACAGCGCTTCCGCGCCCTCGCGGAGGGCATCGGTGCGGCCTTTGACGCGCAGGTCAGGTTCGACTGGCATGCCGGGCCGCCGTCGGTAATGAACGATGCGCACTGGGCGGAGTTTGCCCTGCGGCAGGCCGACGCCAGCGGGTTTGAAGGCCGCGTGGTAGAGGCCAGCCCGATCGGTGAAGATTTCGCCTTCTACCAGCAGCAATTGCCCGGTGCCTTTATGATGGTCGGCACCGGCGAACCTTATGCGCTGCACCACCCGGCATTCCGCGTGAATGATGAGGTGCTGCTGCCCACGGCGCGCTATCTGGCCGATCTGGCGCGGGCGGCGCTCCAGCACCCGGGGCTGCCCCAATGAGCCTGACTGCCGCCCTGGCCGGACGGATCGTCCACAGCCAGCCGGATGCCGCGGCGCGCGACCACGCGCGTGAAGGCGTGCGGGATTTTCTGGCGGTGACCTGGCCGGTGTTACAGGGCCATGTGCCTGACAGCGGCTTACCGGCGCTGCGTACCCTGTATGGCGACGGCAGCGTGCGTTCGCAGGCGCTGCTGCTGGGCTATGCCGGCCACGCCCTCGACTATGATGATTTTCATGCTGATTTTCGCGGCCACCCCAGCGTGGTGATCCTGCCGGCGCTGTTTGCCTGGCACCACCACCACCCGGGGGCAAGCGTTGAGCAATTCTGTGAGGCCTACGCCATCGGCGTGGAAACGGCGGGCCGTCTGGGGCTGGCGGTGAGCCAGCAGCACTACGCGCTGGGCTATCACAACACCGCGACGCTGGGCACCCTTGCGGCGGCCGCGGCGCTGGCCCGTTTCCTGGATCTTACGGAGGCCGACACCGCAACCCTGCTGGGGATCGCAGCCACCCAGGCCAGCGGCCTGCGCGCGCAGTTTGGCTCCCTGGTGAAACCGCTGCATGCCGGTTTCGCCGCTGAGCGCGCGGTCACCGCCGCCCAGCTGACGCTGGCGGGCATAGACGGCAGGCAGAGCGGGGTGATTAACGCCTTTCTCGACGCCGGCAGCCGGGGCGAGGCGCAGCCGGAAAAATTGCTGGAGAACTGGGGCGCGCCCTGGCGGATCAGCGCGCCCGGGCTGGAGTTCAAGCCCTTCCCGACCTGCGCCGGGACACACAGCGCGGCGGAAGCAGCACGCCTGTTGCGCCGGCGCTGGCTGGCAAGCGGCCGGCCCCTTGAGGCGCTGCTGGATCAGATCGCGGATATTACCGTCGCTTTCCCGCCAGGCGGGGATATCGCCGCCTCGGTGCGGGTGCCCACCACGGGGATTGAGGCGCGCTTCAGCCTGGAATATGTGATTGCCGCGATGCTGATCTACGGCGACCTGCGGTTGCAGGACTTTGCCGAAGGCGACCTCAACCCGGGGATTATGCCGTTGGCCGTCCGAGTACGCCGCACCCCGGACAGCGCCGCGCCGCCGGATGCGCTTAACCCGGCGCTGCGCTTCCACGACGTGACCTTGTCACTTCAGGACGGTATGACGCTGAACCAGCGCCGCACCCGTCAGGAATCACTGGCGGAGGGCGTGGATGTCGGCGGAAAACTGCGGGCGGCATTGCGCGGGGACGCCCCGGCACTGCTGGACCACAGCGCGCTGCGCTCAACGGCGGATCTGCAGGCCGTCGGCGATGCCCTGTTGCAAGGTATCGCCTGACGGCCGGAGGGTGATGGCGGGCGCTATTGCGGGGGAATAAACGCCTGCACGGGCGTCACCTCCCCGGCAAATTTCCGCACCTGCACTACCGTGATCTGGCCGCTGCACCCCTGTGTCAGGGAAGAGGTGCCGATGTCCAGGGTCAACACGTTCGGGTTGCCGTGGCGGCATAACGGCCGGGCAGCGGTGGGGTCGACCGGGTCGTACCAGGCCCCGGTGGGGAGCTGCACCACACCGGGCATGATGGCATCGGTCAGGCGCGCTGCGGCGAGCACATGGCCCCGGTCGTTATAGAGTTCAATAATATCGCCGTCGGCAATCCCACGCGCGGCCGCATCCTGGCTGTTCAGGCGACAGACTTCCCGCCCGCCGCGCTTGCCGCTCAGGCTGTACTCCCCAAAGTCCAGCTGGCTGTGCAGGCGTGTCGCGGGCTGGTTGGCGATCAGCCAGAGCGGGTGGTCAGCGTCCGGCTTTTGCTGCGGTTCACGCCATACCGGGTGGCCCGGGCAGTTTTCATAGCCAAACCCGGCAATGGTGGCAGAGAAGATCTCAATTTTACCGCTCGGCGTCGGCAGCGGTGCCGCCTCAGGGTCAGCGCGGAAGGCGTTGATCATGCGGCCCCCGTCTTTTACCTGCGGTAGTTCAATCACCCCCTGCTGCCAGAACTGACCGAACTCCGGGATCGTGACCTGATGCGCCGCCAGCTTCTCCTGCAACTGACGGTAATGATGTTGCAGCCAGCCACGCGCGTCCCGCCCCTCGGTGAACGCCTCTTCCCTGCCGAGCCGCCGAGCCAGTTCACTGAAGATGGTGTAATCATCTTTCGCCTCCGCATAAGGTGCGGCCACCGGCTGCATGGCGACCAGATGGCGATCGGTCGGCGCGCCGCCGATGTCCTCGCGCTCCAGCGTCATGGTGGCGGGCAGGACAATATCGGCATGGCGCGCGCTGGCCGTCCAGGCGCTCTCATGCACGATCAGGGTGTCGAGCTGACAAAACGCCCGGCGCAGGCGCGCCAGATCCTGATGGTGGTGGAACGGGTTGCCGCCCGCCCAGTAGGCCAGGCGGATATGCGGATAGGTGAGCCGGCGGCCGTTGTAGTCAAATGGCGTGCCGGGGTTCAGCAGCATATCGGCAATACGCGCCACCGGGATCAGGCGGTCGATGCCGTTTTTGCCCTGCGGCAGCGCCGGGAAGCTGACCAGATTATGGTGTTTGCCATAGTGCCCCAACGCGCCCAGCGCATAGGTGTACCCGCCGCCCGGCAGCCCCGGCTGCCCGAGCGCCGCCGCCAGCACCAGCCCAAGCCACACCGGTTGTTCACCGTGCTCGGCGCGCTGTAACGCATGGGCCACCGTCACCAGCACGCGTTTGCCGTGCAACCGGCGCGCAAACGTGCCGATCGCCTCGCTGCTGATGCCGCAAATCTCTGCCGCCCAGCGTGCGTCGCGGACCACCCCATCCTCTTCACCGCGGAGGTAGGCCACCATCTCCGGCCAGCCGACACAATAGCGGGCCAGGAACGCCTCATCGGTTAAGCCGTCGGCGATCAACACCGAGAGCAGGCCGAGCATAAACGCCGCATCGGTGCCGGGCCGCAGCGCCAGCCACTCCCCCTGCGCCTCGTCAGGGAGATCGCTTTTCAGCGGGCTGACGGAGATAAAGCGGGTGCCGCGCTGCGCCGCCTGCCGCATAAAGCCACGTTCGGTATGCTCACTCAGCCCGCCGCTGGCGACCTGCGAGTTTTTCAGCGCCAGCCCGCCAAACGCCAGCACGATGTCGCTGTGGGCGGCGATCTCCTCCCAGCTCACGCCACGGCGGGCGATTTCCGTCATGTCACCGACGATGTGCGGCAGCAGCACCGAGGCCGCGCCGGAGCTGTAGCTGTTGACGGAGCGGACATACCCGCCCATCACCGTGTTCAGAAAACGGTGTACCTGGCTTTGTGCATGGTGGAAGCGGCCCGCGCTGGACCAGCCGTAAGAGCCGCCGAAAATCCCCGCCGGGCCGTGGGCGTCCCCCACCCGTTTCAGCTCCTGCGCGACCCGCTGGCAGGCTTCTTCCCAGCTGACGGCCACGTACTCATCGGCACCGCGGCGCTGATCCGGCCCCGGCCCGTTTTCCAGCCAGCCCCGGCGTACCATCGGGCGGGCGACACGGGCCGGGTGATGCAGGGCGTGGCGGAAGTTCTGCAATAAGGGGCTGGGGTCGGGGTCGCGGGGGAAAGGGGTTACCCTGAGGTGCTCGCCCTCGCGCTGGGCGTGAAATGCGCCCCAGTGGGCGCTGTGCATTACCGGTTTCTGCGTCATCACGGTTCCTGGCTCAAACAAAGAAAAACGGTGCTTAAAGCACCGTTGAAATAAAGTCTCTTACCCGCCCGTTTTCCGGGTCGTCGAGCACCTGCTGCGTCGGGCCGGCCGCCACGATTTTGCCGCCTTCCATAAAGACAATGTTGTCCGCGACCTCGCGGGCAAAGCCGATCTCATGGGTGACGATCACCATCGTGATACCGGAATGCGCCAGTTGCTTAATCACCTGCAACACCTCGCCGACCAGCTCCGGGTCAAGGGCAGAGGTCGGCTCGTCAAACAGCATGACGCCCGGGTCCATCGCCAGCGCGCGGGCAATCGCCACACGCTGCTGCTGGCCGCCGGAGAGGTTTTGCGGCCACTCCTCTTCACGCCCCGCCAGGCCCACCTGTTTCAGCAGCGCCAGCGCTTTGCTGGTGGCCTGCTGGCGGCTCTGCTTTTTCACCCGCATCGGCGCATCGGTGATGTTCTGCAACACAGTGCGGTGCGGGAAGAGGTTGAACTGCTGGAAGACCATGCCGATCTCCGCCCGCTGGCGCGCAATGGCGCTGCTGCTCAGTTCATGCAGCGCCTGGCCCTTTTGCTGGTAACCCACCATCTGGCCGCCGATACGGATGGTGCCGCCATCGAGCTTTTCGAGGTGGTTGATACAGCGCAGCAGCGTGGATTTACCGGAGCCGGATGGCCCGAGGATCACGGTGACGGAACCGGCCGGAATATCGAGGTTAACCTCGTCCAGGATGGTCACGCCGGAGAAGCGTTTGGTGACCTTGCGCAGGGTAATTGCCTCAGCCATTGCTCACGCTCCTTTCGGTTTTCGGCGCGGAGAAACGCGGCAACGACGGCCATACGCCGCGCTTTTCACGGCGCGTGACGCCGCGGCCAAAATAGCGTTCCACGTAATACTGGCCCACCGAGAGCACGGAGGTCATCAGCAGGTACCACAGCGTCGCGACCAGCAGCAGCGGGATCACCTCATAGGTGCGCTGGTAGATGATCTGCGCGGAGAACAGCACGTCCTGCAGGGAGATCACCGACACCACTGCCGTGGTTTTCAGCTGGCCGATAATCTCGTTACCCGCGGGCGGCATAATGGCGCGCATGGCCTGCGGCAGCACGGTGTGGCGGAAGATCTGCGCCGGGCGGTAACCGAGCGCGCGCGCCGCCTCAATCTGGCCATTGCCCACGCTCTGGATTCCGGCCCGCACAATCTCCGCCGCATAGGCGGACTGGTGCATCACCAGCGCGATCACGGCCGCACTGAACGGGCTGACCAGCGAGTTGGCGTCGGCATGCCAGATCTCCCCGAAACCGGGGATCGACAGCACGATGTCCGGGTAGAGTGCCGCGATGTTGTACCAGAGAAACAGCTGCACCAGCATCGGCACGCCGCGGAAAAACCAGGTATAGGCCCAGCTCACCGTCACCAGCACCGGGTTAGAGGAGAGGCGCATCAGCGCCAGCACCGTGCCGAAGGCAAACCCCAGCACCACCGAAATGGCGGTGAGCTGCAGCGTCATCAGCACACCCTGCAAAATAGAGGGGGCAGTGAAGTTTTCGGCGATCACTCCCCACTCAAAGCGCGGGTTGTTAATCATGGAATGCGCCATCGCCACGATGCACAACAGCACCACCAGCGCACTCAGCCAGCGTCCGTAGTAGCGTTTACCGACGATTTTCAGATCGTCGGCGTGGTCGTGAACATCACTCATTGAAAGATCTCTTCGTTACGTTTGGCTTCGGTCACAGCGCCAAATCCAATGCCCCAGTTGTCGAGGATTTTCTTGTAGCTGCCGTCTTTGATTAACGAGGTGAGCGCGGCCTGAACGGCCGGTTCCAGCGGCGAGGCTTTCGGGAACGCCACCGAGACAGGGGCGTCATTCACGGTGATCTCACCGCTCATAGTCAGGGGCTTGATGATTTTCACCTGCCACAGCAGCCCTTCGTACGGCCCCAGGAACATCGGGACGCGGCCGCTGACCACCGCCTGCACACCGGCCGGGCGATCCGGGAAGACCGAGACTTTGATCGGCGGTTTACCCGCGGCCTCACAGGCTTTGCTGGCCTCTTCCAGGCGGGTTACCTGGGTGGTGCCTGACCCGGCACCGACCTCTTTGCCGCATACCTCGCTGAGGGATTTAAACGGGGTAATATTGGCCGCTTTCTTTGAAATGACGCCGAGCAGGCTGGCGTTGTAGTAGCCCACAAAGTCGATCTGTTTCAGGCGGGTCGGCGTGGCGTTGATGTTTGACAGCGCAACATCATAGCGCCCGGTTTTCAGGCCGGGGATGATGTTGTCAAAACCGCCGGTGTCGCGCCATTGCACCGCGATGCCCAGGCGCTCACCCACGGCGTTCATGATGTCGATTTCACGGCCGGCCAGCGTTTTATTGTCTTCTTTATAGAAGGTGGTGGGCGGCGTGTTGGGGTTGGTTCCGGCCACGATGTAGCCGCGTTTCACGATATCCGCAGGCAACAGGCTTTTCAGCGCCGGGTCAGCCTGCACATGCAGGGCGCTGTCAGTAGGCACAGACGGTTCAGCGGCAAACGTGGTGTGCGCACTCAGAGCAAGTGCGAAAAGGGTGAAGCCTTTTGCGAATTTCACGGAACCTTTCTCCTGATATATAAAGTGTTTCCCAGCGGGAAAAGGCATTGAGGTAGCGATGTATTATTAGCGCCAAAAAGCCAATAAACCCTGTGCTTTAAGGGGGTTATCATCCTCGGAATGTCCCGTTGTCATTCTCAGTGAAGAGCTACGGCGATCACAAATGCTAAAAATAGATATATTTTCCCGGAATCCGGCAATAGACCCGTTGCGCGCCATCTGTGGATGATCCCTCTTGCCGCCTGAGGCGGCCTTCTTGTTCTTACCACGCTCAACGTCACACATTCCGCCATCAACCGGGAAGTGCCGTTTACTTATTGCACTTTATCCGAATAGAATGCATTTACACGAAGCATGGCTGGAGAGGATGATGGCTAAAGTGGTTCAGGCGGATGCATTAAGGGAGTTCGGGAAAGCGGTATTTGACGCGCTTGGCGTGCCTGAACAGGACGCCCTGATGGTGGCTGACAGCCTGGTCGCGGCGGAGCTTTGGGGCCACGCCTCCCACGGGATGCTCCGGCTGCCCTGGTATGTGGCGCGGCTGCGCCACGGGGCGATGCACCCCACCGACAGGAGCGCGGTTGAAACAGACAACGGGGCTGTCGTGGTGATTGACGGCAACCACAGCATGGGCCAGGTGCTGACCATGAACGCGGTGGAGCTGGGCATGGCGCGCGCCGGGCGTTACGGCATCAGCGCAGTCGCCGTGCGTAACTCAAACCACTTTGGCACGGCCGCCTATTTCACACGTAAAGCCGCTGAAAAAGGCTTTATCACCTTTCTGGCGACAAACGCCAGCCCGGCCATGGCCCCCTGGGGCGGTAAAGAGAAGCTGATCGGCACCAACCCCTGGTCAATCGCGGCACCGGCCGGTAAACGGGGCGTGGTGGTGATGGATATTGCCAACACCGCCGTCGCGCGCGGCAAAATCTACCTGGCCGCCGAGCGGGGCGATCCCCTGCCTGAGGGCTGGGCCGCCGACGAACAGGGCGTGCCGACCACGGCGGCAAGCGACGCCCTCCACGGGCTGATCCTGCCGATGGCGGGCCATAAAGGGTACGTCATCGCTTTTATGATGGATGTGCTGGCCGGTGTGTTGACCGGCAGCCAATTTGGTCACGGGGTCAACGGCCCCTATCAGGCAGATAAACCCAGCGGATGCGGCCACCTGCTGATCACCCTCGATATCAACGCCATGATGCCCGGCGAGCTGTTTATGGCGCGCCTCAACCAGCTGATCGACCAGGTAAAAGAGGCACCCACGGCCCACGGCGTTGCCGAAATCTTCTACCCCGGCGAGCTGGAGGATCGCCATACCCGGCACCATCTCGCGGCCGGTATCACCCTTGCCGAGCGCACCTGGGAGAGCCTCTCCCGGCTGGCGGAAGAAATGGCCGTGGCGTTACCGGCACTTATTAATGACACATCACAGGAAGCACTATGATCGCACTGACCGTTTCACTCTACGTACACGAAGAGAAGCTGGAGACTTTCCTGAAAGCTATCGAGGCCAATGCCCGCGCCACCTTTCATGATGAACCCGGCTGCCACTCTTTTGATGTCACACAGGATCTGAAAGACCCGCTGCACTTTATCTTCTATGAACTCTATACGGATGAGGCCGCCGTGGAGGCGCACCGTGCCGCGCCCCATTTTGCGGTGTGGCGCAAGGCCGCGGAGGCGTGCGTGGTGAAAGGGTCACAGGTCAACACGCTGAGCCGCCGCCTCTTCAGCCACGGCTGACCGCGTCCCCTGCCGGCTGGCGGCTGAAAAATTCAGATTGCCCCTTGTCGGATGTTGCCCGCTCAAGATGCAACCTGAGCTTCCCGGCCGCGGCCGGCCGATCCCCGGCCAACAGCAGTTCCAGGATCTCCAGGTGCTCTTCAGCATGGTGCCGGCGCTGACTGCGTTTTTCCTGCGCCTGGCGGTACTCCACAAGGCGGCGCAACTGGTTGAGGCGTCTGACGGTCTGAAGCAGGAAACGGTTGCCGGAACAGGCCGCCAGCGTCTCATGGAAGTCTGAGTTCGTCTCAAACAGCTCACGCGGCGTCATCGTCATAAAACCGCCCCCGGCGATAAACTGCTGCTGACGGCGGCACGCCTCCAGCCGTGCCCGGTCAAGGCGGAAGGAATCCCCCATCAGGCCTGCCGGCTCAATCATCATGCGCAGCGCATAACTCTCCTGATAAGCCTCAAAGGAATCAATCACCGGCAGGGTTTTCCACCCCTGCCCGGCGCGGAACTCAAGCCAGCCCTCCTGCTGGATGCGCGTCAGCACGCCCCTCAGCACGGTGCGTGAAATGTTCAGTTCGCGCATCAGCTCAATCTCGGTGAACAGCTCCGGCAGCGTGCGCGTCAGCCTCATCTCAGCAATCTGCTGATAGACAGGATCTTCACTTTGGGCAGAGAGCTGCTCCGCGAGCGGGCCCAGCTCACTGGCGTGTTGCGCCAGAAAGTAACCGCGGTTTTTGTCGTAGGTGAACATGCCTTGCTGCGTCAGAAAGGTCAGCGCGGTTTTCACCGGTGAACGGGAGGCGTTAAGCTCGCGCGCCAGCTGGGACTCAACGACATGCGTGCCGTGCGGCAACAGCTCGCGGCGTACATAAGAGACAATCTCCCGTAAAATGCGGGATTGCAGAGGAGTCAGGTTCATTTTCACCATGCCCAGGCGTCAGGTTTTCTATCCGGGACAGGATATTACAGTTGGCGGCCTTGTGCAGGGCTTTTAACTAAAGCACATGCTGTCTGAATCAATGCTTTCTCGGGATGTTTATCGTTAATTAAGAATATTCACCACTCTCTTTTTGCCGTTTTTAATTTTTTTCCGAAGCGTGGATTTTGTTTTGACCAGATGATAAGACACATCTTTCTCAATATTATTGATATTGAGGTAGCGCTCCAGCATCAGCTGATCTTCTGCCACCCTGCGCCGGGTGAAATTTTTCCCGGATAAGTCAATGATGCGTAACCCCTCTGCGGAAAGAATAAAGTTGCCTTTATGCGCATCACCCGACACGAGTTTATGGTGGTGTAATAGTGCCATTTTGCAGACGATTTCCTGCTTGATCTCTTCAGGGATCTCGTCAAATTCATTCAGTACTTTGCCGGGGATGTATTCAAACAGCATCACATAGAGATCGGTGCAACCGATTTTCTTGCGTCGTGCTAACAGGTAAACGTCATTCTGAAAACGCATGCCTCTTTCCCAGAGCTCATCATTTCTTTTAATCAGGTTAAAAGAATAATCTTTTTTAAACCAAGACTTATACAGGCGTTCAATCTTTTTTCCATTAGGTTTGAAAACCTTCAACACATAGAGATGCTTGTCATGCTCAATCAGCATGACTTTAGTTTTATTTTGGTTACGAAAGACACTGACAACCGACAGACGGTAATTAACGAAGTCTGCAAAGATACGATGATAAGGTGTACTACTTCCTTTGACATGAAGAGTAAAGTTTTTATGTCTGGACTTGTACAGCATAACTACCCTAAAGAACGGATAAAAAATGATAAAAGGCAATAAGGGTATATTGCCTCATGACTATTACCTAGGTATAGACCTGAACAATGTCGCCTATGTCTTTACTGCGTTTGTATTGTATCGCCGCAAGTAGCGCCAGCAGCGGTAAAGACATCTCCAGCAGCTCCTCTTGTGAGGTCTGAAATGCCACTAACCAAAGAGGCGCATGCCACCCAAAATTCTCTTTAAGCAACCCTAATGAACGGTCAGCGATGTTAGTCAAAGGTATTAATACAACGAACGTTACCGTGGTGACGGCATAGGCTTTATGTAATTTCGCCTGGAGCCGGATATTTTTTGCATGTTTTATAAGCAGGAAGAGGCAGGCGGCCACAACAGGTAACAGGATTAACAACGCGCCTATCTTATCATGCAAAGGCAGGTTTCCAGTCCAGAAGCGCAGTTTAAGCATGCTCATATGAGCAATGGATTTGTGTAAATCTGCCTCTCTGGCCATCATGATAAACAGGCAAAGAATAATGGCGCAGCGAGTCATAAAAGCAATGTGAAGATCAGACCGGAAAATCAAATACAGAAGCGCGACAGCATACGCATATAACGTTAATGTTTCGATCAGCTGGCCCTCTTCCATTAAATGGATGACGGTATTTGTCGGTAACAGGCACGACAAGACAAAAGCGAAAAAAGAGACAAAGACAGCCAGCCTGACTCCGGAAAAGGGGTGAGTAAACATAAAGAGCCTTAAGTTCGGAAACCGATGATTATAGGTATATTTTTTGTTATCGTTTTGTCAAAAAATGCCCAAAGATTTATAAACTATATTGTCACTTACTGTAATTAATCAGTTAACGTTATTCGTGCTTCGCGCATCCGTAAAGGCTGGCTAATACGGGCACCTTTTTGCCGGGCACGGATTACGCTCCCCGGCAGCATCTTTTTTTAATATTGACTGCTATTTTTGAAATATTACTGACTCCACATTTTGTAATGCCGCCATGAGGGCTTACGCATTATTACGCGGCGCGTTAAGGCGTTGGTGAATTTTACCTTTTATATTGCCCCTAAGATAAATCATACCGTTTTGGACATATCCCTGGCTTGCTCCCCATTAATGACTACACCGCGAAGTTAGCCATCTTTTCATCAGCAGCGTGCGGACATCCCCATGAAGAAACGTGTTTCCGGCGATCACAGCCTGGCGCTGTGCCGTGGCTGCCCGGCGACGATAAGAACTGATCAGAGGCGGCGTTTACCTGCCATACGGCGGCGCAAAGGGCTTTTGCGTACAGGGGGAGCTGTGCTTAATCCAGCCGGGGGAGCCGGCACAGAAAGGAGGTATTAAACGTTTTAAAAATGGGGCCCTAAGGCCCCACACTGTTTCACTGATAGTTGTATAAATGGCTATTCAGGCAGCGCATAGACCACGACCTGATCGCCAACCTGATCCTTCAGGATAGTATTCCCGCCTGCGACGAACGCCACATACTGACGGCCTTTATATTCATAGACCGACGGGTTCGCTACCGCAGGGGCTTCCACCTGATCGGACCACAACTCTTCACCGCTATCCACTGAATAGGCGCGGACTTTGGCATCCATCGAGGCGCCGATAAACACCACGCCGCCAGCGGTGACAGCCGGGCCGCCGATAGTCGGTGAGCCCCAGCTTTCCGGCATAAAGAAGCCGTACTGCTGAGACGCGCCAACCGGACGACGCCATTTCACATCACCGGTATGCATATCCAGCGCGACGATCTCGCCGAACGGCGGCTGCCAGCACGGCATACCCAACCAGTTATTTGCCACCATCAGGCGCAGACCGTAAGGGGCCCCTTCCTGCGGCGCAAAGCCGCTCTCGTTGCCGGAGTCCTTATCCGCTTTATCGTAATCTTCACGGCTGTAGAGCTTCACATACTGCACAATGTGTGAGGTGTTGACGATGGCGATCTGTTTTTCCGGATCGAACGCTACCCCACCCCACTGGACGCCACCGGCACTGTCCGGATAGGTCAGCGTGCCCTCGCCTTTGGTGGTCGGCGGCGTGTACATCCCCTCATAGGTCAGCTTATCCCATAGGCGCGAACACTGGCCGGCACCCACCATATCCGCCAGTTTCCAGATTGCCGGCTTTTTCGACTGATCAAGCAGCGGGGCGGGTTTGGTCGGGAACGGCTGCGTTGGCGAAAGCACTTCGCCCTGCACCGAACCATCGCCCTGCGGCACCGGACGTTCTTCAATCGGCCAGACATCCTCACCCGTCAGACGGTTCACAACAAACAGAAAGCCCTGCTTGGTCGCCTGGATCAGCGCCGGGATCTGTTTGCCGTTTACGGTGATATCCATCAGCGTCGGCGCAGAGTTGATATCGTAATCCCACACGTCGTGATGCACCCATTGGCGGGACCAGACCACTTTACCGGTGTTGATGTCCAGCGCGGTGGTTGAGGTGCCGAGCGGAATAGGATCGACGCGATTACCGCCCCAGTAGTTGGGGGAAGGTGAGGAGACCGGCAGATAGACTAAGCCATGCGCCTCATCGGCAGACATATGCGTCCAGACGTTAGCCGTACCGGTGCGTTGGCGGATCGCTGCCGGGATCGCGTCAAAGGTCCATTCACGCTCGCCGGTCTGTGCATTGATGGAGAACACGGAGCCCGGAGGCGCTTCAGCATAGGCCCAGTCTTTACCGGCCCAGCCTACCAGCAGATGGTTGCCCACGACAGTCGGCGGCTGCAGTATCGACAGCGGATATTTGGCGTTAACCGTGTTCCACTGATTGATATCCAGCACGCCATTGTCAGCAAACTCTTTGCACGGCTTACCTGAATCGGCGTCCAGCGCAAAGAGTTTGCCGTCAACCGTGCCCATATAGACGATCTTCTGACAGGCTTGCCCGGCGACCGGTTTTTTTGCCTGCCAGTAGGAGACACCGCGGTTTTTCAGTACCGGCTGCGTCAGGGCTTTGCGTGAGGATTTCGTATCGTAGTGCCACTTCTCTTTGCCTGTACCGGGGTCGAGCGCAATCAGGCGATCAAAAGGCGTGCCGATGTAGAGCGTCTCGTTGGCAAAAATAGGTGTTGCTGACCAGACGGTGGCCGGAGTGTCACCTTTGCCGTCCGAGACATCGCCGGTATGAAACTCCCAGATTTTCTTTAATTTATTAACATTATCAGCGGTGATCTGTTTCAGCGGGCTATATTTTTGGGCGTTAAGCTGGCCATGAAAGCTGTCCCAGGTGGCAACAGAGGGCACCAGGGACGTCCCCGGATGAGCGGCAGAGTCAGCGTTCTGTGTGTCGTGATTGCCCGTTGAGACATCTGCAGTGGATGTCGTGGTTCCCGGCGCTTGCTGATTGGCTGCATCCACATTGAGTTCTTCCCGCGCGCCCATAGAGGCTTCGGCGGCTTTATCCTGCGCCTGCAGCGTCAGCGGGGTGACCAGCAGCGCCAGCGCCGTCATGCTGACTTTCATTAATGGAGAGTGTTTATCGTTATGCACAGGCGGCTCCTCAGGATTTGACGTGATGATTGTGACGAACAGCATTTCTGCTCAGCGCAATCAGGCCTATCAGGCCGACCACCATAGCTGCCGTAATAACGTACTGGTGCAGCAGCGCGGCTGCAAAACCAATACCGAACAACACGGCCAGCGTGACAATAATCAGGAAGAGGCGCGTACCACGGGCAGATGCCCCACGCAGAATAAAGGTCAGCAGCGCCAGCACCACGCTGGCGATGACCACACCCAGCGCACCAATCGTACCTGTGACTCCGGTGAGGGGCGTCAGCCACGCGTATAACGCTACGGCGAAGCCGATCACGGCTGCCAGCAGCAGCAGCAGGCTGCCCAGGCGTGAGGGTTGAGAGTGCAACATACCAGGAATTTCCCTATGAAAAATGAATAATAAATAACCATGACGTATTGGTGAGTGTATGCAGCTATTTTTCACGCAAGGCAACAGCCAAAAAAGCCGGCATCGCGTGAAGAACAGCGGCACAGTTCACTAAACGCAACAAAGTATAGAAGATGGTTTTTTAAAGGGGGGCATTTAAGCGGGTGTGGCATACAGGATGGCCTGCAGGAAAAGGCCTGGCAATAATAGTGGCGAGTTGAGCATGCGTATTCACGTATGCCTCATGCTATAAGCGGATAGCCGCCATTCTTATCACCGCGCTGTTGTTTTATTGGAACAATATTATCAAGCTTATTATTCCTTTATCATCGCCGGGTTATCTTTCACCTGCTGTACATAAACGGCCAATTTCGAACATGCTACCGAAGACCTGTATGAAGGTTAGCGTTCTCATTTTCGGAGATACCTTATAATTCGTCCCCTTGTTCGTACGGGAAATTACGCTATGTCCCGAGTTTGCTTATCAGCAGGTCTCGCCCCTTTAATAGACCATCGAAAATCAAGGTGGGGAAAATCCCCACTCTACCCATTGATAACGCTGCGCGGGCGGGCGTGGGGAGCTGTATGCAGAGCTTCTTATTATCCTATTCCGGGACTGGCTCCCTTGCCCGGAAGGCACGCATCATTTGCTGATCCGGACAAATTAACCAGCCAAAAGGCTGGTTAATTATGCAATCGGTGTGATTGGCTGGAAAACAAAGGTCGTACTCATACGTCGCTGTGTATCGAACCGTTCGAAAGCCTCAATAGGGCTGACGTCTTCGAGATTGCTGAAGTTCAGCCTTTCGAAAAGTTGACGCTCGATACGAGATGAAATGATGTATTCATCCTCAATATGCCCGGTCTGCTTGCTGATCCGTTGAGTGAACCCGCTGATTATTACCGTGCCAAACGGGAGGGCGCAGAAGGCCATACCAGCCAGCCGCAGTAAGATCCCATGCACATGCAGTGCATAACGTTCACGTACTGCCTTCTGTGAAAGCTCTTTTTCAATAATTTCTGTTCCGCGCGCATTTACCCGCATGGAAGAGGTAGGCAGCATTTCATATTCTGGTAAATCGACTTCTACCAATATCTCAGACGAACCGGCATTCACCTGAAACGACACCAGTGTTTCGCGCGGCCAGTCTGCTGCCTGAATAACTTCTGCGAGGAGTGATTCGAAATAGCCTGTATCAGCTGTAAATTGCGAGAATATGTTGCGCCCTGCATCCATAAGCTTCTTCTCATGCTCAGCGGCTTCAAACTGCCAGTTAGCGTACTGCTCTGCCCACCGCTGGCGCATCTCCTGGTAGCGTTTCAGCATCAGCGCATTTTCCTGGCTGCATTCCTCGACGTCACGTTGCCATTTTTCAAGGTTTCGCGCCTGCCGCTCCTGCCGTGCAGTTGCAGATTCAAACAGGCGGCCAATCAACCCACTCCCATGCTTTTCATCTGGTTGTTCAGGTGCAGCAATAGGAACGGGTTTTTCCGGCCGGACCGGTGCGGGCACACTGTAGGGTTTTAACATAAGTTCCCGGTAATGGGATTCAAGCTCAGCAAAAGAATGACCGGTACGCGGATCTGGGGTAAGCAGATGAATATTAACTATCTCGTCCACAGCCCGGTTTAGTTGATCAACCTCGCGTTCAAGCTCCTCTCTTAAAAGGGGATCGTCCTGCCTGGCAGCATTACGTTTTCTGCTGGCCACACTGGCTCGATCCAGCCGCATTCTGTAGCTCAGCCCTGTGCCCGGAAGCCCCAGATTCGCATAGGTGCCACGTTTACCAAATGAGACAGAGGCCCCCCGTGGTCCAATGCTCATACTCGCACCTGAGCCGCTCAAATTTACCTTTACACCGGGAATAATTCTTATCGACTTTCTGAATCTCAGTCCCATATCCTTGACCATTCCAGTTTATTTTTTACGTGTTACCGGCAATTACCGGCTGAAATCTTACAGAGTTATATGTAGCCTTTTATGGCATCTAATTTTACCTCTGTTAATTTGCGGAGAGGACATTTTGTCCTCATTTTTAGGTTTTCAGTATTAGCGCTTCTTCTGGAGGGTATGGCTTTCATTTTCTGCCGCCATCCCCTTGAGGCCTTGCTGATCGGCATTTTTCTGATGGGGCCGGGAATGCCTCTATCCCGCTGCTCCTGTCGGTGATCCGTAAGCATTCACTGAAGGCGGGGCTTAACGCTACACGGCTGAATACACGGGCGTGTCGATTGTATGGATTGCCGGGCCGGCCCTGGCCTTGGTGTTTGCTGACAGGTTTGGCTTCACCTTTCTGGCCTCTGCCCTGCTGGCAACTCTTTCACATAACCTTTACGGCTTCAGGATGACGCTGCTGGCTCCGTTGGTATCCATTACTTGTGCTGCTTTATTGATGTTCTGCGTGAACAGGCACCGTGGGCTGAGGAAGTGCCCCCTCACGTGAGATAAGTGAGGTGGGTACCCCCCTTCTGCATCAGGCACCCCGGCTATAAGCGAACGGCTTTATGAAGACAGCGGAGAGCGTGACTAAGCATTAATTTACTGCCAGCTTATTCTTTAGCGCTGGTGTAGTGGTCAAAAAACTGTGCCAGGGCGCGGGCAACGGCCTCAGGCTGCTCCTCTGGCTGAAAATGGCCACACTCAGAAATCTGCCGGCTGTGAATGTCATCCCCAAAAGCACGCAGGGCCGCAGCCATATCAGGAATGGACCCCTGATCCGCTGACAGCCCCAGCACCGGCATAGTCAGACGCCGCTGCCCGGCAAGCTCTGCGTTTTGTGCCGCCGATAAAGAGAGTGCCCGGTAAAAGGCAAGCCCGGCCCGCAGCCCCCCAGGCGCTGTGAGTAAACGCTCATATTCCGCGATTTCAGCCTCACCATAACAGCGGTAATTAACCGCTTTTGCGCGGAAAAACCACTCCAGATAGATGCGTTCACGCCCTGCCAGCAATGCTTCCGGGAGGTCAGCGACCGCATGGAAGGAAAAGTGCCAGGTCTTCCACGATGTCTCAGAATTTGTCGGCAATTTATCCGGCAGTGACACGCCCGGAATGCCGGCGTCCATTAAGGCCAGAGCCCGGATCTCTTCGCCATACATCAGGGCGTAGGGAAAGGCGACCCAGGCACCCACATCGTGGGCGGCAAGAGAGTATGACCCTAACTCCAGCGAAGCGATAAACGTATGCAATCGCGCGGCAACGGTTTGAGTGTCGTAACCCGAAAGCGGTTTGTCTGTGTCACCCTGCCCCGGTAAATCAACAGCCACAATCCGGTATTTGTCTGCCAGGTAAGGCATTACATGGCGCCAGGCAAACCAGCTTTCGGGGAAGCCTGCCAGCAATATTAAGGGATACCCATCCCGGCGGCCGCCGGTCACATAATGAAAGCGCAGGCCATCTGCACGGGTAAACTGATGGCTAAAACCATCAGGCGCATCAGGAAATAAGGACGCAGACATGATCACTCCTGGTGTGAAAAAAGATTGCCGGACGGCACCGGTGCACAGGCCGCCTGCAACGGTAACCGGGCGCAGCGAGAACGGCAGGCACCACGGGTACAAACATGGCTTACCCCAGCAGCTTTAGCGCCTGAGCCACAAAGTCGCCGCCGTCGCGGGTCAGGGTTGATGCCTTTCCGACGACACGCATCCCCTGCAGCAGTGCCAGGATCACTTCAGCCGCCGCGGTGGCGTGCGTTGTCCCGGCAATGGAGCCATCCTGTTTTCCCTGTTCAATCAGGGCTTCAAGGGCGCGCCGGCGTGTGGCGAGTTGTTTTTCCAGATCCCCGGCAACGATGCCAAGCTGGTCGATATGGGTGACGCCGGCAACGACCATACAACCGAGTCTGCCGTCCCTTCCCTGGCTAAGCTCAACGTAATCCCGCAGCAGCTCAGCGATTTTCTCTTTGCCGTTAGCCGCCTTTGCCAGGCGCATTTTCAGGTGTTCTTCCCGGAGGAGCACATACCGCTCCAGAGCTTTGGCGAAGACGCCCTCTTTGTCTTTATAGGCTTTATAAATGCTGCCTGTGGTGAGGCCGGTAGCCGCAGTGATGTCACTGATACTGACGCCGCTGAAGCCCTGGCTGCGGAACAGCGTAATCGCCCCGTCAAGAAACTGTTCTTCGTCAAAAGCCCGTGGGCGTCCCGGCAAGGGCCGGGCGGACGCGCTGGCGGAAAGTGATTTCATCGCTGGCCCTTAATTTGGAAGTGATCGTTTCCTTTTTAAATGATAGGAAGGGCCACTGTCAAGGAGAGACGCATCTGCCCTGTCTGGTTTGTGCCTGGTTGATTCAGGTGCGATAGGCGGCTGGGGGTGCTGTCGGCATAAAGCAGGTCAGACTGCCCGCTTTATGCCAGAAGCAATCACTGACCCCTTCATGATGGCCGCCGGGATCATCCTTTGAAGTCTGAGTGCGTTTAACGGCGATTTGGGCGCGTGGCGAAGAAGACCACTGCGGCTCCGATAGCGACGATGAGCGTATCTTCAATCAGGCCACTCCTGGTCTGCCCGATCCCTGCCATGGCCTTTTTGCGTGCCGCAAGCGTGGCATAGGCAAGTGGCACAGCGGCAGAGACAGCGATTGCTGCCCCGGTTTTTTCTTCTCCGCTGGGTGCCAGCGCGGCGCCCGCAATCCCTGCGCTGGCCACGCGTGCTGACAAGCCCAACAACACGGTACGGTCTGGCGCGGATTTCATCTTGTCACCAAATAGTTCACCGACACCCATCGCTAACGCGCCGTATTTGAATAGCGGACGGTCCAGCAGCAGCAGATTGCCCGATGTGCCGCGCCCGGCCATGCGTGCTGCCGCGAGGGCCGCCATCGGCGTCATGGAACGGCAGCTGGCGACAAAGCCAATCAAGGCGGAATAAACAAACTTGGTTATTTTCATTAGTTATCTCCCGGATAAATAAAAGTTTTTATTCTTTACGCTTTATTGGCGTGCAGACCAGGAACACGCTGTTTCATTAACGCTTTTGCACGGTTACCTCATTTGAACGCTTTTCCCTGGCGCGCTGGGTCGCCTCTTGCCTTGCCATCAGGATTTTTGCAGCCGGTGCGCCACTTACTTTGCCACCAGAATGAATATGTTGACCACGGCGCGGCCTCCCAGGCAAATGACCACGGCAAGCGTCAGTATAAGTGAAGAAGGAGTAGCCTGGTTTAACAGGCCAGCTGCAAATAGGCGGCACCGCACCCGGCCAGTTGTATCACGCATCAGCACACAACACCGCTGTCCATCCCCGGCGGCGGCCAGATCGATACAGCGGTGGCTCTCCGCCGGGCATCGCGCCGCCTGCCTTACGCTGCAGGCCTCAATTGCTGAGCGCCACCCCCGCCACCCTGCGGGGGCGCGTCGCCCATACGGAGGCGCCGACAATCAGCAGGCCGCCCAGCCAGGCGGCGGGGGTCAGGGACTCCTGTAACCAGAGCATGGCGAACAGCGCACCAAACAGCGGCTCCGTGCCCATCAGCAAAGAGGCGCGGGTCGGCGTGAGACGTTTTACGGCATAATTCTGCGCGAAGAAGGCGAACAGCGTGCAGAACAGCACCAGATAGAGCGTCGCGCCCCAAAACGCCGCGCTCTGCGGCAACGCCGGGATGCCCTGCCGGGTAACCAGCAACAGCGCCAGCGAACCCGCCGCGACCACACCGGTCTGCACCGCCGTCAGCGCCAGTGCCGGCACGTTGCGGTGCTGCATCAGTTTTTTCGTCAGGCACACCATCACTGCCCGCAGCAATGCTGCCCCGAGGATCAGTTTGTCCCCTGCGTTCATCGTGATGGCGGCGCCCCCGGTCAGCAGCAGCGCCCCGCACAGCGACACGCCTGCGGCGATAAACGCGTTATTTTCCGGCCGCTGACGCAACATCAGCCATTCAACAAACGGCGTCAGCACCACGCAGAGGCTGATAAGAAACGCCGCGTTGCTGGCGCTGGTCAGCGCCACACCAAAGGTTTCACACAGAAATATCGCCAACAGCACCGCCCCCAGCAGCAGCCCCGGCCCCAGCGCCTGTCGCCAGCAGCCCCTTAACGCCGGCACCAGCAGCACAAAGGTCAGCATAAAGCGGATAAACAGAAAACCGGCGACCGGGTAGAACAGCACGGCCTGTTTGGCCATGCCGTAGCTGGTTCCCCAGACCACGGCCACCACCAGTAACATAACGCCCGCATACTGGGCCGTCTCATTCGCTCTCTGGCGTTGATTATCCATTACTTAACCCGCTCATAGGCAATAACCAGCACATCACGATACCCCTGCGAACCTTTGCTGCATAAGATGGGCGAAACCTCATGCATCACGCGATGGTCATCCGCCACAATGACATCCAGTGGCTGGTTAAGCGTTTTGGTGCAGAGCACATTCCGCGCATTATCCGTGACGGTCGTGATGCCGCCCGAGACGTTCACCCGGCGGAGCAGCATCATCGCGATATAATCAACCCCATCCCGGTGCAGCCCCTCCGGGGTGGGTTTGCCGGTTTCTTGGGCGTCCGTCAGGATGCGGTAAGGGTGCAGACGGATACGCCATGTGCAGCGCTCCCCTTCCGCCTGGTTAAAAATGTTACACAGCTCACGCAGCAGGGAGGTAAACAGCGGATGGGTGATAAACCCCTCCTCCAGCGGTGGATAGACCCGATCTACCCCACCATTGAGCGTATTGATGTTTTTAGGTTGTGAGTAAGCGGTGTGCGGCAGCAGCGTCAGTTCGCCTTGTGGATCGCACAATTCAAACTGGCTGTAACGGCGATAGCGGTACGTCCCGTTATCTGCCATAAATTCATCACGCGACAGCGAATCCCAATAGCGGGAGAACGAGGAGAGGGAATCCTCTTCCAGCGCCAGATCCTGTTTTAAGTCATCCCCGGCAATAAAAATCCAGCCATTGGTTTTAATGGCCTGCGCCGCATGATGGAGGGCGTGGGCCGGCAGTGTGTAAGATTTGCTGATGATATCCATGGTTCACCTCAGGCAATTAATGAGCAATCAGGAGTAAAAGAGGGGGACAGGTCGGCCAGGTTGCGGCTGCCGCGTACACGGGCAATCTGTTTTTCCCAGCCATCACGGTCGGTCAGGTAGAGCGGGTCGCGCGCCTTGATGGAGACCAGGTCAGCAGCGCCCCTGCGCAGGTTAAACGTCACGGTGCCGCTGACGGTTTCCGCACTGGTACGGATAAAGGCGGCAATGGACGCCGCCAGCAGGCTGTACCAGCGGCCTTCTATCGCCTCGTTTACCCAGATTTGCTCCAGCGCCAGTTTCTGACGCAACAGCCCGGCATCCAGGGTGGCGGTTTCCAGATGACGGAACGCCGCCATCAACAGCATGGCGGCCGGGGCTTCCCGCACTTCCAGCACCTTCTCGCCACCTTCAAGGTGTTCCAGCCCGCTGAAGCGGCCGATACCGTGGCGGCCAATGACCCTGTTCAGCTGTTCAATCAGCGTCAGCAGAGGCAGTGCCTCGCCATTCACTGCCACCGGCAGGCCGTTTTCAACACTGATCGCGAGGTGTTCATCCGGTTGGGGGTGCTGACATGACGTCCACTTAAACAGGGCTTCCGGCATGATGAAATCTTCCGGGTTATCCAGCGCACCGGATTCGTACTCACGCACCCAGATATTGGCATCACCGCTGATCCCGCGCGCCTGGAAGCACGGCAGGCCGGCCTGCGCCAGCGCCTGGATTTTCTCCTCGCGGCTGAGGGCCGAATATTCATAGGGACTGCCGGTAAACCCGGTAAAGTTCAGTTGATGCAGTGCCCCATTGAGACGGCGAAGGCTGTTTTGTGACTGATTGGCGGTATGGAGAATAGCGTCACAGCCGAGTATTTCCGCCTGCTCAACGGCCAGGCGGGCAATCAACGGCCGGGAGAGGGAGGAACTGATCGGGTAGATCCCCAGGTATTGCGCATTGGCCCGGATCGCCGGAATGATAAACTCGTGTGCAAAGGCTTCACGTGCATCAATAATCTGCAAATCGACGTTGAAAAAACCGGCGATGTCCCGCAGGTCCCCGGCGTGCACCCCATCGCCGAGATCGACGGTAAGCGCGGTGACTTTGCACCCGGTCTGCGATAGCTTGTACAGCAGGTAGCTGCTGTCCACGCCCCCGCTAAACAGGGTCAGGATATGTTTCGACTGACGGGACACATAAGAGAGATCGTCAAGGCTGCGCACGTGTTGATAACGATTCATGGTCTCTTTCCTTGTGAAGTAAACGTTGGTTTTTCAAGGCTTGCCGTCAGGCGAGTATGGGCGATCCCGCGCAGGTGAATAAGCCGGGTAAACAAACAAGACTCTTACGCTATGCGAACAAATCAATACATGGGCTTGCTGCCGTATATGGCGGTGTTTGTCAAAGTGGTGGAGACGGGCAGTTTTTCTGCGGCGGCGGAACAGCTGGGCACGACGGCCTCGTCGGTCAGCCGCCAGGTGGCGAGCCTTGAGCAGGCTCTGTCGGTCAAGCTGCTGATAAGAACCACACGGCGGCTGAAGCTCTCGGCGGCGGGGAGCGATGCCTACGCCCGCTGCTGTGAGATGGTCGAGTCGGCCAGATCCGTGCTGGAGCTGGCGGAACGGGTCAACGACACGCCGCAGGGGATGGTCAGGCTCAGCGCCCCGCGCGCCTTCGGCAAAGAACTGATCGCCCCGCATATCGAGGAATTCTTACACCGCTACCCGGAGGTGGATATCCAGCTGAAACTCACCGACCGCCCGGCTGACCTGATCGGCGATGACCTCGACCTGATGGTGCGCATTACCGACACGCCCCCGGCCGGGCTGGCGGCGCGCCCGCTCATCCGCGTCAGCCATATCCTCTGCGCGACAGCCGCTTACCTGGAAAAACGCGGCTGCCCGCAGCACCCCAATGACCTCGCGCAGCACAGTTGCCTCTATCTCGGGGAAGTGGCCGGGGATAACTGCTGGCGGTTTTCCCACCTGCACACCCAGGAGCAGGTTAACGTCACGGTTCGCGGGCGCTATGTCACCAACCACAGCAAAGCGCGGCTGGAAGGGGTGCTCAGCCATCTGGGGATCGGTTGTTTGCCGTGGTTTGTCGCCAGAGACGCGCTGGCCGCCCAACAGGTCGTCGAGGTGCTGCCGCAGTGGGATTACCAGACCTCGTACTACGGCATGTCGTGGATCCTCTACCACCCGAACCGTTTTCTGCCGCCGAAATGCCGGGTGCTGATCGATTTCCTGGCGGGGAAGATTGCCGACAACGATGTAAACCGGCGCGCCTGCCGTTAATCAACAGGTGAAGCCCCGGTGGATCACGCCGAAGATTGTCCGGTATACGTTATCTTGACCTTTGGGTGGGTGCGCTGCCCCCACCAACTCCGTCTGGCGGTACTCTTTCAGTGCGTACACGGGTGAAGGTAAAGGCGTTATTGTCAAATCGTCATCAGGTCTGTAATGGGTACACGAATCCAGAAAACGAATGTGAGACCATCGAATGTACAAATAAAGCCGGCGGGTTCCCTCCCGGTTACAAGCCACCAGCCTGATAAACCTGTCCTAATCCTGCAACCCTGAAGCTATCACCAGGTGCTTTCACCTCTTTATCACGACGCTGAAATACCGGCGCTGCGCATGGCGGACTCCCTCTCAAAGCGGACATTGACCTGCTTGTTAGTCCGCTCCGTGCCGGAAGCGGACGTTATCTGCAATGAAAAACGGAACGAAAAACAGTGCTTTTTTAGCTTTGTCTGATCAATGTACTTCTGCAGCGTGTCCTGTTTTATCAGTCAGACCAGATAATATGGCCAATATCAGCGCTACAACGGAGAGTATTGCGCCCGCCCAGTTAGGCGATTGCAGGCCAAATCCGGCGGCTATAACAGCTCCTCCGAACCAGGCACCGACGGCATTACCCAGGTTAAAGAGACCAATATTCACCGCTGCTGCGAGCGTCGGCGCACCTGCCGCCCGCGCTTTGTCCATCACCAGCTTCTGGATGGGGGATACAGTCGCAAATCCAAATGCAGCCATCAGGAAAATGCAGACAGCTGACATAACCTGACTGTGGGCAGTAAAGTTAAATACCATCAGCACCGCCGCCTGAGCGGCAAGGGTAATATAGAGCATCGGCATCAGCGCGCGGTCAGCATATCTGCCGCCCAGCTGGTTGCCGACAAACAGCCCCAGACCGAACAGCAGCATCAGCCACGTCAGATTGCTTTCGCTGTATCCGGCCATTTCCGTCATCATGGGAGCAATATAGGTAATGGACGTAAAGAATGCGCCCGGCCCGAAAACGGTGATACCCATCGCCAGCAGAACGTTAACGTTTCTGAAGGCAGTAAACTCATGCGCAAAATTATGGTTTTCCGGACGGGGCTGATGCGGGATGAGCATGCCAACGCTGATAACCGTGATGGCCCCGATTACGGCAATGCCCATAAAGGCTTCCCGCCATGAGAGATGCTGTCCAATCCACGTGCCGACGGGAACCCCGATAAGATTCGCTACAGTCAGTCCCATAAACATGAAGGCAATCGCCCTTACGCGCTTAGACGGCGCGACCATATCTGCGGCAATAATCGAGCCGATACCAAAGAAGGCCCCGTGAGTCATGGACGTGATGATCCTGCCCAGAATGGCAACGCCCAGCGTCGGGGCAAATGCCGTAACAAGGTTACCCGCCACAAACAGCAGCATCAGGAAAACCAGCATAGCTTTACGGGGTACTTTTGAGCCCAGAATAATCAGGGCTGGCGCGCCGGCAAAAACGCCCAGGGCGTAAGCCGTCGCCAGGTTTCCGGCCACGGGAATACTGACGTCAAAGTCAGCGGCAATAACGGGAAGCAGGCCAGCAATGATGAATTCAGTGGTTCCGATACCGAATGCACCAATTGCCAGCGCCCAGAGAGCGAGTGGCATAACAAATATCCTGTCAGTAAAATTTTCATGTTCAGGCTGCACATGGCAGCGGGACAGTCAGAATATAAGTTTGCCAAAAGTCGATAAATAACTCTGAAATTGTCGCAGTGGTGACAAAAACTCTACCTCAACGTGCCGAAATATCCTTCGCCGGCTCTTTTAAGCAGTTCATCCACGATAAGCCTTACCTTAGGAATAAGATGCCGTGTCCGGGGCCAGATAACGTTCAGCTCAACCGGGACAGGCACATGATCGGCCATAAGCGCAATAAGCCGGCCCTCCCGGATATGATTGTTCACCATTGATTCCGGAAACTGGGCAATCCCTACACCCGCCAGGCAGGCATGAAGCATGGCGTCTCCGTCGCTTATCTGGTGCGCCGAACCAGAAATAAACTTTATCTCCCGCTCTCCCGCCGGCTGCAGACGCCAGGCAAGAGGTGCCCCCCGTCGGTAGCCCATAATGCAGCAGTGTTTTTTCAGCGCCTCAATATCAGAGGGCTGACCGTACCGCTCAATATAAGCTGGAGACGCGCACAGCATGAGACGCTGTCGGCTAAGACGGCGGGCAATCAGCTCATCGGTGTTCTGCAGTTCGCCAAGACGAAGTACCAGGTCGACGCCTTCCTCTACCGGGTCAATCAGCCGATCGTTAAAGGTCAGCGCCAGACGCAGAGCCGGATAACGTGTCACCACTTCAAGCAACACCGGCATCATCAGGTTACGTCCGAATGAGGCCGGCATATCTATTCGGATCGTTCCCGCTGGGTTGTCCTGACGCCTGCTGAGCGTATTTTCAGCCGAGTCCAGGATTTCCAGCGCAGACAGACAGCTGGTCAGATAGGCCTCACCATCACTGGTCAGGCTCAGCTTACGGGTTGAACGGTGAAACAGCCGCGTTCCCAGCCTTTCCTCAAGCCGCGCCACGCTTTTTCCGACGGCAGATTTTGTAATGCCCAGCTGCTCTGCGGCTTCAGTAAAGCTGCTGGACCTTGCCGTTGTGACAAAAGTTGTGATTCCCCGCAGCGATTCAGCTGTTAACCCGGTAGACATAAAGTTGACTCTCTGGCGACTCATGGTGTGTTTATTGATGTGTAATTCTATACCAGGCTTAAGATCGTTCGTAAACAGAGCACCGACATTAGTTGGCGTATCCGTTTTTAAAAAACAGGGAGCAGTCATGTCACAAGCACAACCTCTGAAATTTGTCTCACTGCTGGGCAGTCTTCGCGCGGGTTCTTTTAACGCCGTGGTGGCCCGCAATCTTGACCAGCTGGCGCCGGCAGGCGTGGAAGTCAGCGCGCTCGGCTCTGTCGGAGACATACCTCATTACGACGCAGACCTGCAGGCTCAGGGGTTGCCTGAATCGGTTGTGGGAATGGGAAAAGCGGTAGCGGCAGCGGACGGAGTGATTATCGTCACGCCTGAATATAACTATTCCGTGCCGGGTGCGTTGAAGAACGCGCTGGACTGGCTTTCGCGCCTGCCGGATACCCCAGTTGCAGCCAAGCCCGTTGCCATACTCACGGCCTCACCCGGTGCTATCGGGGGGGCGCGGGCGCAGTATCACCTGCGCCAGATTCTGGTCTTTCTGGACGGCAGAGTGCTTAACAAGCCGGAGGTCATGATTGGTCAGGCGTCATCCCGGGTTGACCCGGAAACCGGCAGCATAACGGATGCGGACACCCGCAGCCTGATTACGGCTCAGCTCAGTGCGCTTGCGGAAATGGCGGGCGGTCAGGGCTGATTTGAAACATTACTCATATCTGTAAAACCACAGGGAGAAAACTATGTCTACCGACATTATTCGCGGTATGGACCACGTCGGCATTACCGTTTCCGATATTGATGAAGCTACCCGCTTCTTCTCTGAGGCTTTTGGCGCAGAAGTTATCTATGACTCCGTCTCACCGTCAGATGAGGACGTGAAAGGCGAAGAAACGGAAAGCATTCTGAATCTGTTCCCGGGAACGAAAATCACTACGGTAAGGATGATGAAGCTGAAGCACGGCCCGGGGCTGGAGCTTTTTGAAATGAAGGGGCCGGAGCAAAGCCCGCCTGTGCGGCCTAGCGATTACGGGATACAGCATTTTGCCGTATATGTTGATGACATCAGCGAGGCAGTAAGTCTGTTCGAGCATGCGGGCGGTAAAATGTTTACTTCGCCTCAGCCCCTGATGTTTCCGACAGAAGTCGGAGAGAACAACTTTTTCTGCTATGGCCGCACCCCATGGGGGAGCGTTATTGAACTGATTTCTTTGCCTTCGAAGCTTCCGTATGAAGACCAGACGTCTCTGCGTCGCTGGAAGCCCTGAGTGACTGGGTTGCGTCTGCCAGGGCGCAACCTTATTACCGTAAGGTCCGCTTCTCGCTCTAAGCGGACATCGGTCTGCCTGTTGATCCGCTCTGAGCCAAAAGCGGATGTTTTTACAGGCTACAGCACAGCCGTTTTGGGTTTGCTGTACATCTGAAACCATCTGCTTCTTAAGCAGGCATAAAATGCCAGATATCAGATTCCGGCCTCACGTATATCATGCGCATTGATCGCGCCAATAACCTGTCCGGTATCAGACGTTACAGGAGCCGCTGATATCCTGCGTTCCTGCAGCAGCGCCTGCGCTTCAGCAGCAAGCTGGCTGGCGGAAAGACTGAACCCAGGGAAAGTCATTGCGTCCTGAACCGGTGAGCTGAGTGCGCCTCCTTTGAGCAGCCAGCGGCGTAAATCGCCGTCTGTAAAAACACCGGCCAGCCTGCGATCGCCGACCGTCACGGCGACCAGTCCGAGTCCGGTGCGTGTCAGCTCAAACAGGGCATCATGCACGGTTGCTGTGGCCTGCACGAGCGGAACTTTTGCCTCTGTCCGCATAATGTCCTGAACCCGGCAAAGCAGTTTTGTCCCGAGGCTGCCTGCCGGATGCGTCCGGGCGTAATCCTGCTCACTGAAATTACGCGTGCGCATCAGCGCAATCGCCATTGCATCGCCCATTATCAGCGTATTGACGGCAGAGGAGGTCGGCGCAAGGCCAAGCGGGCAGGCTTCATTCTCAACGTGAATATTGATACAGCAGTCCGCGGCTTCACCCAGCGGTGACGCGCGATTTCCGGTAAAAGCAATGACGCTGACAGGAAGCGCCTTCAGCAGGGGCATCATGCGGCGAAACTCAGCGGCATGCCCGGAATAAGAAATCAGCACAACAACGTCACCAGCGGCAATCATTCCCAGATCACCATGCAGCGCCTCGGCTGGGTGAACATAGAAGGCTGGCGTGCCGGTACTTGCCAGCGTGGCTGCAATCTTGCGGCCTATGTGTCCTGACTTTCCGATGCCACTGACGATAACCTTACCGCTGCAGGCCAGGATAAGTTCACAGGCCCTGAGAAAATCATCATCCAGCCGCTCAGGCAGGCTGGTTGCTTCGCGCAGCTCCGTTTCTATGGTCTGCCGGGCGGCGATCAGTATCTGTTCCTTCATTCTTTACGCATCTCCGGCAATGATAACCTCAATGCCCTTCTCACCAAGTTGCGTCAGGGTATCAGAGGTAATGTCGCTGTCAGTGATCAGCACGTCAACGGCATCCAGGTTGCAGACCACGTTCGGGCTGCGTCGGCCAAATTTTGAGGAATCAACAAGCAGTACGATTTTTTTGGCGGCATGACACATCGCCTGGCTGACGGCGAACACCTCATTAAATGTCGTTACCCCGGCCGTCATATCCACGCCGTCTGCACCAATAAACAGCGTGTCGAAGCTGAAGTGACTAAAGGCGGACTCGGCCAGGCTGCCGTGTAGGGACGCCGATGTCTTCCGGTAGGTGCCGCCGGGCATCAGAATGACTTGATCGGTATCAAGCTCCGCCAGTTCATTAACGATGCTCAGGCTGTTGGTCATCACGGTAATGTTATTAAAGCGTGCGAGATGCGGCACCATCTGGAGAACCGTGCTGCCGGCATCAAAAATAAGCGAGTCGCCCTCACTGATAAGAGAAGCCGCACGCGCGGCAATACGCTTTTTCTTTTCCGTGTTAATAAGCGTTTTTCTGTCGATAGGCTGATCCCCTTCATCCCGGTTGAGCATAACGCCGCCGTACGTCCGGATAACCGCACCTTCCTCCTGAAGCCGGGTAAGGTCCTTCCGGATAGTGGTGCCGGTCGTATTGAAGTGTGTAATAAGCGCTTCCACGGATGTGCGGCCGTTTTGCTGCAGGTATTCGAGGATTTGCGCCTGACGCTGTATCGGTTTCATAAAGAGGTCCTTTTCAGTTTCTGAACTTCCTCATCATCCCGGACGTCTCAACTCGTGATGCAAAGGAATAATCTTTCAGAATGAAAGGTATCATCTTTTATTTGAAATAGCTAACGTCAGAGCCTCTTGCAGGGCTTTATTTCCAGGAAAAAGCGTGCCCGGACAGATATCGTTCAGCATTTTGTCGGCCAGGCGGTATTCGGTAACAGGACGAGAGAAAACCGTGATCCCTTTCATAACAAAATTACCGCAGATCCTGCCTTCTTCGTTAACGGCCAGCGCCAGCACGACGCGTGGCCGGAAACGTCCTGATGAGCGACCAATCCGCACGCGCCCGTTGTCGGAAAGTGACGCCAGCGCCCGGTTGAAGCGGTTGATCTGCAGCCACCCCAGCACCGTCTGACCGGCCCAGGCAACAAACGCCACGCAGACCAGTGTATTTACAGCATCCATAACTCCCTCCTGAAACCGGCAGCCTTCACTGCCGGTTACTCTGTCAGAACATGACCTGGCCGCCGGTGATGTTAATGGACTGTCCGGTGCAGTAAGCTGCCTTATCGCTTGCATAGAACAGCAGAACGTTCAGTACGTCCTCATAATCACAGCCACGCTTCAGGGGCACCTTGTCAATGTAATACTGCTCAACCTGGTCCGGCTCAATACCCAGCTTTTCTGCGTAC
Organism: Chimaeribacter coloradensis; assembly: GCF_002858715.1. Lineage (GTDB taxonomy): Bacteria > Pseudomonadota > Gammaproteobacteria > Enterobacterales > Enterobacteriaceae > Chimaeribacter > Chimaeribacter coloradensis. The sequence continues at coordinate 143,001 of NZ_PJZH01000008.1, forward strand.
TGCGGCAGCAGCGACTGGAACATAGGTGACTTCAGCAGGTTGCCCAGCATCAGGGAGTGTACGGTGATGCCATATTCGGCCAGATCAAGCGCCAGTGACTGGGTGAGGCCCACACCACCAAACTTCGCCGCGCTGTATCCGGAATTATGTTTACTGCCAACTTTGCCCGACTTGGAGTTGATCTGAATAATTCGCCCTTTAATGCCGTCCCGGATCATCAGCTTTGAAAATTCGCGGGCGCAGAGAAAATATCCCACCAGGTTGACCTGCAAAGACAGGTCAAAATCGGTCAGCCCGAATTCCGTTATCGGTGCGGCCCTGGCAATGCCGGCGCTGTAGAGCAGCAGATCCGCCCGGCCAAAACCCTCATCAACCTGATGTGCCAGCGTGATTACGCTTTCTTCATTTGTGGCATCGACCCTGAAAGCCTGGGCGCGGCCTGCACCATAACGTTCGTTAATAACAGCAGCAACTTCGCCTGCATTGTCTTCATTGAGGTCTGCAACCACGACCCGGTAACCGGCTTCTGCCAGTCCCTCGCACAGGTAAGCACCCAGTGTCTGGCCACCACCGATGACTACAGCAACCTGATCCATTTTCATCTCCTGATTATTCACTCAACATACGAAATTTCTGGCCCGGTTCAACTGACGCCGGCGCGCGGCCTGCGACATGAACGGTGCCGGGAAACTCAGCCTGTGCTGCACCGTCAAACCGCACGGTGATATGACCGAGGTCGCGCAGGTTCTCACGGGCCACGTTGCCTACGGCTGTGACCAGATATTCACTTTCTCCGATGGTCAGCATGGAGCCGGCGCCAAAGGCGCCGCCGTCATTCACGTCCGCGCGATGGATAAAGCAGTACTCCGCCACGTCCCGGGGGGCACCTTCACCAAAAGTGATGAGGAAGTTGTCCTCCAGCGACTCGTTTGCGCTGGGACCGACAGATATAAAGGTGGATTCATAGACGGTTTTCATATGGTTTCCCGTTATTACTGATAGATAAACCCGGATACGGCCCAGGCAAGAAGTACGGCAGGCGCGCCTGTCAGGAAGCGGCCTACCAAAACAGAAGGCACGCCGACCCGCACGGTGTCCTGCCGGGCTTCCGCCAGTGACAGACCTACCGGGATAAAATCGCATGACGCCTGTGAATTGATGGCAAAGAGGGCCGGCAGCGCCAGGTGAGGCGGAATGGTTCCCTGCCCGATCTGTACCCCGACCAGCACGCCGATAACCTGAGCGATAACTGCACCGGGACCAAGAAACGGTGACAGCAGGGGAAAGGAGCAGATAAGCGCCAGCGTGACCAGGCCAACCGGGCTGTTCGCCAGCGGCGTCAGGCCGTGCGCAATAAAGTCACCCAGCCCGGAAGCCATGATGATGCCGATAAGAGCGGACACGAATGCCATAAAGGGCAGGATCGTTTTAAGTACGGTATCAATGGTTTCACGGCCGGCCTGAAAGAAAACCGCGACCACCGAGCCCATACCCATACCGACTTTTGCCAGCAGACCGTCACTCTGCTCGGTGATTTTTTTAGTGCTGTCATATTCGCGCGGACTTGAGCGCACTTCTGAAGCTTGTGCAGCTGGTTCCCCGGTGACAACCGCTTCTTCCGCGCCCTGACCCGGCTGAATATCGTCCGGTCGCACGCCAGATACGTAAATATCTTCCGTGATGTACTGCGCAAGCGGGCCTGATTTCCCTGTAGCATGGATGTTAATGGTCGGAATGCGGCGTTTGGGGTACAGGCCGCACCGCAGCGTGCCGCCACAGTCAATGACAGCGATGCCTATCTCCTCAGCCGGCGGCTCCCCGTCCTTAAAGCCGTCCACGGCTTCCCAGCCAGTAAGCGATTTCAGGCGGTCAACAATAGCCGGCCGGGTACCGGCCGTGATGTAAACAATCTTTTTGCCTGGTGTAACAGTCAGGGTAAGCGGGCCGCCCCAGCCGCTCTCGCCCTTCTTAATCACTATTGAATCAGTCATCTTTTTCTCCGCGCTTACAGACGAACCTGACGGTCAAGCTGGACACGCATTTTTCTTTCAAAAATGGTTGTGGTGAGGTCAGTAACCCAGCCACGGAAGAAATTCATCACCATGCCAACCAGCAGGTAGCTTACGGCGAGCGGACCCAGCGGCAGGTGAAGCGTGGTTAATCCGTTGGCAATTCCCAGATAAACAAACAGCTCACCGGGATTGATATGAGGGAAGAGGCCATTCATTGAGTGGCAGCTGTAGGACGCGGCCGCGTAGTAGCTGGGCTTGTATTTTTCCGGCATAAATTTGCCGAGGCTGAGCGTCATGGGATTACAGAAAACAAACGTGCCGATGACGGGCAGAAACAGGTAGCGGGATACCGGGTTACCGGCGCAGCGCTGAGCGAGCGCTTCAATACGACGCTGACCCACAAAGACAATCAGCGCATTCATGACAACCAGCAAGCTTATCAGCAGAGGCAAAATGCCGGTAACCATGCCGACAAAGACCTCGCCCCCCTTCTGAAAGAGGCCGATAAACCACTCGGCTCCGTGTGTGATGCTTTCAATCATTTTAAAACCCCTTCGCGTAGAGAACAGATAGGTCGTCTTATTCACTGCAGGAACAAGGTAGATCGAAAATTTAACAATAAAAGATATTCAGATCACAAAATGAATATAATATCTTTTATTGTGAAAGGTTAAATGAAAGATTAATGCTTTCATTTGCGCGTGTTTGCAGGAAGATTCAGGCAGTTGATGAAGAGGAATAAAAGGGAAATGGGGTGAAACACTGTTTTTTATAACCGTTTCCCTCTCTGGAGGGGTGACATCCGGTAGACTGTCTGTTAGGTTTAACTATCTTTCGACGCACATGGCCCGTTTAAAATGGTAATGATGACTTCTCAGCAGGCTTTCGCTAATACCGGCTCTCCGGTAGTCAGCGCTGCGTCATCACTACACGGCCTGTATACCGTTACCTGTCCACCGCCTCCACCTCCCGGAACTGCGTCCTTTTAGGGACTAAAACCTTTAGTTACCGACAACCGGCTGATATTACGTTGTAAAACAGCGTGCATTTGCCTGTACCGGTTTTCTGCAGATTCAGGAATTGTGGAGATTCCAATGCGTTCAAATAAATTTTCTCTCGCCTCTCAGGGCGCGACGTCCGGCTTTGTCCTGCTCTGGGGCTGTGCCGCTATTTTTACCCGTCTGGGACTGGATAATGCCTCGCCTCTGGCGCTTCTTGTTTTCCGCTTTGCCATCGCGCTTGGCACCCTGTTGCTCATTGGCTGCTTTCGCCGCCGCTGGTTACCTGAAAAGGGGACCCGCCGGCAGGTGATACTGACGGGCCTGATGCTGATTGGCGGGTATTCGGTCTGCTATTTTCAGGCCATGGCGCACGGCGTCACGCCCGGACTGATTGCCACCATTATGGGCATTCAGCCCATCCTTACGCTGTGCGTCGTTGAGCGCAGGATGCAGGGACTCCGCCTGGCCGGGCTGATGCTGGCACTTTCGGGACTTATCCTGCTGGTCTGGCGAAGCCTGTCTGCATCACATCTGCCCGTATCCGGCGTCATCTTTGCCCTGGCAGCGCTGCTCTTTATGACGTTCGGCGCCATCATGCAGAAAAAAATTCGCCAGTCCCCGGCCGACGTGCTTCCTCTGCAGTACGGCATAAGCCTCGTGCTGTGTGTGTGCCTGCTGCCTACGGGCGTTTTCCACGTCAGCTACACGCCGGCCTTTTTCACCTCGGTCCTGTTTCTGGGCGTACTGATTTCCGTGGTGGCGCAGCTGCTGCTTTACCGCCTGCTCAGTGCCGGGAGCATTGTTAATGTCACCAGCCTGTTTTATCTGGTGCCGGTCATTACGGCCGTGCTGGATTACCTGCTGCTGGGTAACGCTCTGCCGTGGTCAGGCGTGGCAGGCATGGGCGCCATTTTGATCGGAATAATGATGGTGTTCCGGGCACCCCGTGCGCAGGTGGCATAACGTTCTGGTTCCCCGCCCTGAGCGGCGGGGATATTTAAATCCGCTTACGGGCTGGAAAAAAATGGAAAATTCACTGCATACCGACTCTTTTGCACGGGGAGTCAGAGATGCCGTTCCCCTGCTGCTCGCTATTGCCCCCTATGCCGTCATACTGGGCGCTCAGGCTTCACGAACGGGATTAAGCACCCCTGAATTAGGCCTGATGACGGGTCTGAACTTTGCAGGCGGCTCGGAGTTTGCCGCCATACAGCTCTGGCACAACCCGCTGCCGGTGCTGACCATCATCCTGCTCACCTTCCTTATCAACAGCCGGCACATCATCATGGGCGCGGCGCTGATGCCTTATCTCAGGCACCTTCCCCGGCGTAAGGTTCTGCCCGCGCTGTTCTTTATGGCGGATGAGGGCTGGGCCGTGGCTTATTCCCGGACCCTGAAAAATGCCGCCACGATGCCGGCGGACCGGTGCCTGAACCTGGCCTATTTCCTCGGTGCCTGTTTCCCGTTCTGGCCGGTATGGCTCGGCTTTTCCGTTATGGGGGCGCTCGCGGGGCCGGTTCTGGGCGACGTGGAGGCATACGGGTTTGCCATGGCGTTTCCTGCCACCTTTATCGTTCTGCTGAGAGGCATGTGGAAAGGATTCCGGGCGGCCCGGTCGTGGATGGTCAGCCTGGCCGTGGCAGCCGCCGTGTATCTGCTTTTTCCGGGACATGCTTATGTACTGGCCGGCACGTTCAGCGGCCTGCTGGCCGCGTGGTTCTGGGGGGAGAAGGCATGACGGCAGCAGCGTTTATCACCATTGCCGGCATGGCGCTGATCACCTACCTGACGCGAATTCTCGGTTACCTTGTGCTGCGAAACCGGCATCTCAGCCCGCGCGCCAGAAACGTAATGGAAAGCGCGCCGGGCTGCGTAATGGTATCGGCAATTTCCCCATACTTCGTCTCATCAAATCCGGCGGTTGTTATCGCCATGCTGGTCACTGTTGGCTGCGCCACGCGGTTATCCATGCTGCCGACACTGGTCATTTCGATCGCGTCACTGGGCATTCTGCAGGCCGTTATAGTCTGAACCACTTCCCGTATCATGACCGTTACTGGTCATGATACGGGAAACCGGTTACTGGTGTCCGTTCCGGCATTTCTCAGGAATGTTATTAAACGCCTGCATACGCTTATCTGGGTTTGTAAGTCCGCTTTTCGCTCATAGCGCACCGTGACTGTCCGCTCTGTGCCAAGAGCGGACGTTGCACAATGCTTTGTTTAATAAATAGCGAGTAGGTAAATTAAACTTTTTATAATAATTTACTATTAATAGTAAGGGCTATCATTTTTTGCAAAATGGGATACCGGTTTACTTCCAAGTTAATATACTTTATCCGTGCATCACTTATTATCTAATCATTTTTTAGTTAATATTGAACAGCTAGTGTCTAGCATTAGCTCTTGCAAAATGGTAATTCACCCTTCAAAACAGAGGTGTAGAAAATGAGTGAAGAAAAAATTGTTAACATGAAAAATGAGAGTGTAAAAGGTCAATTAGATTCTTCAAAAAGACCATTAATCCCGCCAGATACTATAATTAAAGACTATATTAATTCAGTAAGTAAGTTTTTCAATTCAGATGAATCAATTCTCGACAAACATGTTGAGAAATTAAGTACAATGCCTAGCTATAAGATGTATGACTTGGAAATCTGGGCAGCTTTTGTTTATTTTGATATAACAGCATCACCAGATGATGGTAATGGCCCTGTATTTAAAGGTAAAGCAGGCGGCTTAGCGGGGCTAGTCGGTGGAAAAGCCTGGGGCACCCTGTACACGGATGATATCCAAAACCTTGCTGATAATACTAAAAGTTTTATGTTTACTTGCTATGGTGGGGTTTATGAAGCTTTGTACTTTTATGATAGCAATAGCAACTTACTCGGTTATATTCAAGCTGGAGGGTTTACCATTGCCGCAGGAATGGCCGGTGGCACAGGCAGCTGGAGTTGGTAATCTTTGACACTCTTTTCTTCAGGTTTCCTTTGGGTTAACATCATTTAATACTAAAGGCCCGACTCCATCTCAGATGGGCCTTTTTTTTCCGCTTCCAGCAATACAACTTGTAGATTATATCGCTGTCTGTGATTCAACACATCACCAAGCACATCAATGGCTATTTGGTAGCCTAGGTGGCTTTATTCAGCTTTCTGTTAAAAGCTAAAATCGAAAAAAAGCCCGCACATGGCGGGCAAACCAAAAAAGGTCGAATCAGGAGATACTCTAGACGTTCATCAGGGGCTTGTCATTGTTCAAAGACGTAAAAAGTGTCATAAAAATATCAGCGATTGTCATGCAAACTTTAAAATGGAAAAGAAAAAGTTTTCTTCATTAAAAGGTATAAGGGTTGATATGATTAACGTAATAGTAATTCAGTCGTTATGAGCGAAACGTCTGCTTTCGCTCATAGCGGACATTGGCATACGTTTCAGTCCGTTCTGTGCCAGAAGCGGACATTGCTGACCTAATACTGTATTAATCTATGGCGGCATGTCATCTGAGTTGTTTAGGTAAGGTTAAACAACCCCAGTGCATGAGAGCATACACATTATCTGCCTGCTCTAAGTTAGAGGGTCATTGTCAGTTAACGCCGGGCCTGGCGGAAGATATTCTCTTGTTTGTGCTCTGTAACGTTATCTCCTTTGTTCAGTTGAGAAGAAGATGGATCAAACCTCTTAGAAGAATTCCTACCAACGCTCCGGGTATGGCATAGCGAAAAAGCCTGACAAACCTGCTGGCGATCCCGAGAAAAATGCCAATCCCTGGAAGATCAAACGTCTGAATCATAAAACCAGCTGAGGCATTGACCTGCTGAGAAGTCATCAGCCCTTTGTGTAAAATTTCCGTCATTACGCCATAGTACGCAGTTCCGCCTGCGAGAAGCTTAGTCAGTGTCGGCATTATGAAGATATCGGAAACATTGAGGTTGGTCAGGAGGGGCGCAAGCAGCGAGGCAATGACCTCTATAGCACCGCTGGCCTTTAATAACCCGACAATGGTAAGAGAAATTATCAGCATCGGAACTGCACCCAGAGCAAGTCTGATCGCATCTGAACCTGCGCCGTTAATAATGGTAATCAACCCCTGCCCTGACTTTTCGCTGTGAATGTCATCTTCTGAGGATGTCAGTGTTAAAGATGACAGCCGGCGCCCTGTAAAATGATATGTCATCGCAGCGGCGGCAAGCCCGCCGGCCACCGAAATAAGTATGGCTTCTCCCCAGTGGAGACCAAAGGGGATCAAAGGGTAAAAAACATTACCCTGTCCCATCGCAAATAACATGGCCAGAGCGGCGGCCAGATGCCTGTCTGATGTGCCACGCTTTTCCATAATGGCAAGCGCGGCCAGAGGGGCCGCAAAACTGACAAAATTCAGCTGGATAAGCGCAAAAATAGCTATACCAGTCACGCCAAAAGGCCTCAGCGCAGGCGTCATAACGCGTACAATCCAATCCAGGACGCCTTTTTGTTCAAGATATTTCATGATGATAAGCATCACTACCATGACCGGAATAAGCGTATATAAAGCGACGTCAACAGAAGCTTTCCCGGCTGACATAATGATCCCGATAATATCCATAGGTTGCTCCAAATTGATGATCCCTTCACAGGTTCCGCCTGTCGGCATGTGACATACAACGCGAGCGATGGCGTGACAGCCGAGCGGCTTAATAAATATGACGAAAAAAAGGCCCGCAAAGGGCCTCTAAATTAAGATGCAACGGACGTGGCAATTCAATGGCAAGCCTGCGGGGCGAAAAACCTCAAACTGCCAGCCCGTCACAAATTCAGGCGGTACGCTTCACGCGCAGCGATTTCGGATGGGTAAACGCCTCGTATGAGTATTTACCGTGATAATGGCCGAGACCCGACGTACCCACGCCGCCGAACGGCAGGTACGGGGAGAATGCGTGCAGCATCATGGCGTTCACGCCAGCGTCGCCGGATGGGATCTGGTCAATCACCTCACGCGCTTTTTCCACGTCGGCCGTGAACACGTAGGTCGCCAGCGGCTTAGGATGATAGGTGTTGATGTTCACCGGCACATCGCGGATGTCGTTGTAGCTCAGCACCGGATAGATTGGCGCAAACAACTCCCTTTCCATCAGACTGTCCTGGAAGTCCACGTTGTCCACGATGGCCGGACCGAAGTAGCGATTGTCACGGTCGGACTCGCCGCGGAACACGACATTGCCGCGTGATTTACTCAGCATCTCTTCCAGCGCGTCAAACTGACGGGTGGTGATGATTTTGCCGTTGTTGCCGGCCTTCGTGTAGAGCGGCGCCAGCGCGTCACGCAGCTTCGCAATCAACCTGTCCTTGATGCTTTCATGCGCGTAGATGTAGTCAGGCGCCACGCAAGTCTGTCCGCTGTTCATCATGCGGGCAAACACCAGTTCCTCTACCGCGTTGTCCAGGTCCGCGTCTTCCATGATGATGGCCGGTGACTTGCCGCCCAGCTCCAGGATGACCGGCGTCAGGTTTTTCGCCGCCGCCTGCATCACGATTTTGCCGACCTGGGGGCTGCCGGTGAAGAAAATCATGTCAAACGGCAGAGAGAGCAGGTACTCATTCTCGTCGCGTGCGCCCTGGAATACGTGGATGTAGGAGGCGTCAAAGGTGTTGTTGACGATGTCCTCAATCACGCGGGAGGTCTCCGGCGTGGCCTCTGACGGTTTGATGATGGAGGTGTTGCCGCCGATGATGGCACCAATCAGCGGGCCGGCGAACAGGTAAACCGGGTAGTTGAACGGCACCACGATATAGGTCACACCGAAGGATTCGCGGGTGATGGAGCTTTCCGAGTCGCCCAGTATGGCCGGGGTCGGCACGCGCTCTTCTTTTTCCCACTCCGCCAGGTGCTCAATGGCAAAGTCGATTTCATCAACAATAGGGTTGATTTCTCCCATGTCCACGCCTTCGTGGCTGCGGCCGAGGTCTTTTTCCATCGCATCATAAATCTGCTCTTTATGAGCCAGAATGGCAGCTTTCAATTTCATCAGCTGCGCAATTTTGAAATCGTAGCCCTGGGTGTTTCCGCTCAGGAAATTCGCTTTTTGCGCAGCAAAAACTTTATCTACACGTTGTTTAAAATTTTCGTTCATGTCTTAACTCCAGCCTCTAAGAGGCATTATGTTCTTTGATAAGTCCAACCCGAACAAGCTATGCTTTTTTGAGTCGCGTTTTATTGTTGAGCCGGGGCGTCTTGTGTGTGCAATCCATTAAGCGAAAATGCCCATTGAAATTCACCATGCGCATTGCTTTCACATGCAAAAAATACCCGGCTCGTTGCAATGGGGGCATCCTAAGCAGAACTGATGCTTGTGGCAAGTACGGTAAATTTACCGCGTAAGTTAATATTTGTTTTGTCAGTTCATTAAATGTAACGTAGTTACAAACCATGAAATAAAAATTTGATAGAAAACAAAACCAACAAAATAATTTAATTTAGATTTATATATCAATAACC
>NZ_PJZH01000089.1 GCF_002858715.1 Chimaeribacter coloradensis
CCCCACGCGGGAGCTTAATCTCGCCGGGGCAGGGATTACCGCCATTATCTGGGCGACCGGTTATGTCGCGGATTACCGCTGGCTGGAGGTGAATGCCTTTAATGAGCAGCATAAACCGCAGCACCATCGCGGGGTGTCGAGCGAACCGGGCGTCTATTTTCTTGGCCTTCCCTGGCTCTCCCGCCGGGGGTCAACCTTCATTTGGGGGGTGTGGCACGATGCGAAATACATCGCCGATCAGATTGCCATCCAGCGCCAATACCAGCATTACCAGAGCACGTCAGAACGTTGATGCGCCTTCATTCCCGTCAACTCACAGGAAACAGATGATGCCGACACATACCCGCATCCGTATGTTCAA
>NZ_PJZH01000090.1 GCF_002858715.1 Chimaeribacter coloradensis
AGCTGCTTTTTGAACTGCTTGCTGCTGTTGGCGTGGCTGAAGTCGATCATGATGCGTGGCGGCAGGCCCGCTTTCTCCAGCCCGGCTTTCACCTCACTGACGTGTGCCGCGCTGTAGTTCGGCTCTTTGCCGCCGCGCAGGATGATGTGGCAGTCGGCATTACCGCTGGTGTTAACGATCGCGGAGTGGCCCCATTTGGTGACCGACAGGAAGCAGTGCGGCGCCCCGGCGGCGTTGATGGCATCAATCGCCACTTTGATCGTGCCGTCAGTACCGTTTTTGAAGCCCACCGGGCAGGAGAGGCCGGACGCCAGCTCGCGGTGCACCTGGGATTCCGTGGTGCGCGCACCGATGGCCCCCC
>NZ_PJZH01000091.1 GCF_002858715.1 Chimaeribacter coloradensis
GGTGTTAGGCAGCGATCCGCAGACTGACATCGCGGTGATTCGCATCGATGCAAAGAATCTCCCCACGGTCCGGCTGGGCGACCCGTCGAAAACCCGCGTTGGCGAGCCGGTGCTCGCCATTGGGTCCCCGTACGGCTTCGAGAACACGGTCACTGCCGGTATCGTCAGTGCCAAATCGCGCTCGCTGCCCGATGACACCTACGTGCCGTTCATCCAGACCGACGTTGCGGTGAATCCCGGCAATTCCGGCGGTCCGCTGTTTAATCAGCGCGGCGAAGTGATCGGCATCAACTCGCAGATCTACAGCCAGACTGGTGGCTATCAGGGCCTCTCGTTTGCCATCCCGATCAACGTAGC
>NZ_PJZH01000092.1 GCF_002858715.1 Chimaeribacter coloradensis
CCCGGATAGCTCAGTCGGTAGAGCAGGGGATTGAAAATCCCCGTGTCCTTGGTTCGATTCCGAGTCCGGGCACCACTTATTCAGAAAACCCGCCTTACGGCGGGTTTTTGCTTTTCTGGGGTTGGACTCTCCATCGAACTGCGTTCGATTATTCGGGCTTCGCCCTCACCCCTCCGGGGCCAGCGCGACACGCGCGCTGTGCAACACGCCTGCGGCGTGTTGTCCGAGTCCGGGCACCACTTATTCAGAAAACCCGCCTTATGGCGGGTTTTTGCTTTTCTGGGGTTGGACTCTCCATCGAACGGCGTTCGATTAGCCGGGCGTCGCCCTCACCCGCTGTTTTCATCTCCCGCCTG
>NZ_PJZH01000093.1 GCF_002858715.1 Chimaeribacter coloradensis
GTCCGGGATCTGGCGCGCCAAAAACCAGCTGGTGGAGCTGCTGTCGAGCAACAGGCAATCGCCCGGCTCAATAAACCCCAGTGCCCGTTTGGCGATGCGGGTTTTCATCTCCGGCGCCTGGTTGCTGCGCTGGCGGAACGACTCCCCCTGCTCAATCTGCCCCGGTAACGGACGCTTCTCCGGGCTGGGGGAATCGATGTACACCGCGCCGCCGTGGCTGCGCTGCAAAATCCCGCGCCGTTCCAGCAGCGTCAGATCCCGGCGGGCGGTCTCCAGCGAAATCCGGCACAGTGCGGCCACTTCCTGCACCAGCACCCGGCCCCGTTGGCTGAGGAGGTCGGCGATAAAGCGAT
>NZ_PJZH01000094.1 GCF_002858715.1 Chimaeribacter coloradensis
CTGACCCTTGCGTTAGATGTAATGGGCGGGGACTTCGGTCCGTCCGTCACAGTGCCTGCTTCATTGCAGGCACTGGCCTCCAATCCAGAGCTCAATCTTCTTTTAGTCGGTGATCCCGACGCGATCTCGCCTTACCTGAACCGAACCGATCCGTCTGTTATGACGCGCTTGCGGGTAATCCCTGCTGAATCGGTGATTGCCAATGACGCCAAACCGGCGCAGGCGATCCGTGCCAGTCGCGGCAGCTCTATGCGTATTGCGCTGGAGCTGGTGAAACAGGGAGACGCGCAGGGGTGCATCAGTGCCGGAAACACCGGCGCATTGATGGGCCTGGCTAAAGTCGTACTGAAGC
>NZ_PJZH01000095.1 GCF_002858715.1 Chimaeribacter coloradensis
CTAGCGTACTTTGGCCGCGGTGAAATGGATTTATTGTGTCAAGCTTATGACGACGTGGTTAAATTAACGCTCATTTTTACAAGGACGGTACCATGCCTGAAAATCGCACTTCCCTGTTGGCAAACGGCACGCTGTTCGCCATTGTAAAACGCACCACGCTGGGTGCGCTGATCCTGCTGCTGATGCCGCTGGCCGTCTGGGCGTCGGGCTGGCAGTGGCAGCCGGGTGATGCCGGGCCTTTCCTGCGGGGGCTGTACTGATCTTCGCCTTCACGCAGGTGCAGGGTAATTTCCGTGCCGCGCTCCGCTTTGGTGATGTCGGCGATGGTGTAGTCGCCTTCGCCGGCGGAC
>NZ_PJZH01000096.1 GCF_002858715.1 Chimaeribacter coloradensis
GGCATCTTCGCCCTCGGGCTGTTTGTGGTGCTGGTGACCGGCGGCATCGACATCTCCTTCGCGGCAGTGGCCTCGGTGGTGCAGTACCTGATTGCCACCCTGGCGATGCATTACGGGCTGGCCAACCCGGTGCTGAGCATTGCGCTGGCGGTGGCCGCCGGGGCGCTGCTCGGCATGGTGAACGCCCTGCTGATTTACGGCCTGCGGATTGTGTCGATCATCGTCACCATCAGTATGCAGGCGCTGCTGTTCGGCATGCTGATGTGGCTGACCAACGGCCGCAGCCTGTATGACCTGCCCGAATGGTGGACGATGCCGCTGCAGGTGCTGCCGTTTTCCGTCGGC
>NZ_PJZH01000097.1 GCF_002858715.1 Chimaeribacter coloradensis
TTACGCAGCACGTCCACGCCTTCACCAGTCCTTGCCGAGAGACGAATTAACGCGTGACCGTTCACTTCACTCATTCCCAGCGTTTCGCCGGTGATATCGGCTTTATTGCGCACCACGGTGATCGGCAGTTTCGCTGGCAGACGGGCAATAAATTCCGGCCAGATCTCTGCCGGATCCACGGCGTCTGTTGTGGTGCCATCGACCATAAACAGCACGCGGTCGGCCTGTTCAATTTCCTGCCACGCGCGCTCGATACCAATACGTTCTACTTCGTCACTGGCTTCACGTAGCCCGGCGGTATCGATGATATGCAGCGGCATTCCGTCAATGTGGATATGCTCAC
>NZ_PJZH01000009.1 GCF_002858715.1 Chimaeribacter coloradensis
TTTTGTGCATCCGAAGATGCTGGATATCGTCTTGTGAGTGCCCACACAGATTGTCTGATAAATTGTTAAAGAGCAGTCGTTACCGGTATGTTTCTCGGTAACGCGGGAGGTGCATATTACGCTTTCCCGCTGAAGAGTCAAGCTTTATTCTCAAAAGAATTTGGCGTTTCCGCCGGCTTATCTCTTCCTGACCCGGCGACGTGTTGGTCGTTGTTCCCGGTCAGTGGAGGCGCATTATAGGGAGTTCCGCGCAGGCTGCAACCCCTAAATTCAAAAAAACATTCAACCGGCTAACGTTTAAACAAAGTGCGGTTTAAACCGGCAATTTCATGCTTTTTCTTACTTTCCAGGGCCGGTTTTGCCCATAATCGGTAAAGTAGAGGCTGCTTCACAGACGTCATTCAGGATAACCATCATGCCGATTAATGCGCAGCAACAGGCTGCCCAGCGCAATCTTTCCTATCTCCTCGCAGAGAAAATCGCTCAGCTGCTGCTGTCCGGGCATTATAAAGAAGGAAGTATTCTGCCGGGTGAGATGGAGCTGGCCGGAATCTATGGCGTCAGCCGCACTGCAGTACGTGAAGCGGTGAAAACATTGGCTGCCAAAGGCATGGTATTGCCGCGCCCCCGTATTGGTACGCGGGTCATGCAGCAGGCTAACTGGAATTTTCTCGATCAGGATTTGCTGGCGTGGTGGATGAACCGGGAGAACAGTGATGAAGTGATGCGGCACTTCCTGATTATGCGCACCGCTCTGGAACCGCAGGCCTGCTTTCTGGCTGCCACCCAGGCCACCGCAGACCAGAAACACCGTCTTTCTTTATATATGGGGGAAATGCGCGCGCTGGATGCCCAATTTGATCGTGAACGCTGGATTACGGTCGATGGCCAGTTCCACCAGCTGATCTATGAAGCCAGCGCCAACCCGTTCCTGACCTCCTTTGCCAATCTGTTCAGCTCGGTCTATCACCGCTACTTCCAGACCATCACCGGCAATGAAGTGATTAAGCTGCGCCACCACCATGCCATTGTTTCTGCCATTCTGGCATCTGATGGCCCGGCGGCGCAGGCAGCCTGCCTGGCATTGCTGACAGACGCGGGCTGATCAGCGGGTGCTGACGGAATCACGCACACGTAGCTCCGGCGTTAATACCAGAACCTGAGGCCCGGCCGTGGGGTTGTTCAGCCGGTGCAGCAAGGTATCAATCGCCAGTTCCCCTAAGTCATCTTTTGGCTGATGCACCGTGGTTAAGGGCGGCGTCATATATTGGGCCAGCTCAATATCGTCATACCCAATGACAGCCATATCCGCGGGGATCGACAGGCCGTGCTGATAAAGCGCCTGATAGACGCCGACGGCCATCGCATCATTACTGGTAAAGACAGCCTCCGGTGGCTGCGGCAGCGCCAGAAGCCGGGACATCGCCGTCATGCCGCCCTGAAATTCAAAATCACTATAGATGATGTACTCTTCCGGCACCGGCAACCCCGCCTGATCCATAGCACGCTGGAAACCGGCCAGCCGCGCCCGCGCCGGGGTTTTATCCTGCGGCCCGGCGATGCAGGCGATACGGCGGTAGCCCTGGCTGAGCAGGTAGCGCGTCGCCAGCTCTCCCCCCAGCAGCGAGTTATCCTGAATGATGTCGTTGGCATCGCCAAAAGGTGCCCAGTCCATCATCACTATCGGCAGGGAAGGGTAGCGGCGCAGGGCATCCTGAGACGGGATATGGGTCTCCGTGCACATCAGCAGTAATCCATCCACGCGCTTTTGCAGCAGCATCTCCAGATTACGGTTCATGCGGTCCACATCCCCTTCGGTATTACAGATAATCAAACTGTAACCACGCTCATAGCAGCTGCGCTCCACACCGCGCACCAGCTCCGCATAGAAAGGGTTGCTGCTGGCGGTCAGCAGCATACCGATAGTATGGGTCTGATTGATTTTCAGGCTGCGCGCCAGGGCGGAAGGGGCATAGTTCAGCGTTTCAATCGCCACCAGCACCTTTTCACGGATGCTGTCACTGACAAACCGGTTGTTATTGATGACATGGGAGACGGTGGAGGTCGAAACACCCGCCAGCCGGGCGACATCTTTCATTGTGGCCAAACATCACCCCTGTTGTTGTAGGAACGCGTCGATCTCGTTACGCCATGGTACGGAGGGCTGAGCACCCGGCCGGGTCACGGCAATGGCCGCCGCGGCATGGGCGAACCGTACGGCACCGGCCATGGGCTGCTGGTCAAGCAAGGCGGTGATCAGCGCCCCATTAAAGGTATCACCCGCGGCAATGGTGTCCACGGCATTCACCCGGAAACCGGGAATAAGCTGACCCACACCGTTTTCGCTCAGCCAGACGCCGCGGCTGCCCAGGGTAATCAATACTGTCGCGATCCCTTTGTCATGTAACCAGGCGGCAGCGCGGGCGGCCTCATCATTATTACTGACCGCGATACCGGTGAGCGCTTCCGCTTCCGTTTCATTGGGCGTAATCATATCCACGCAGGCCAGCAGCGCATCGGGCAGGGCGCATGCCGGGGCCGGGTTGAGAATCACTTTAGTCTGGTGCGCTTTTGCCAGTGCGGCCGCGGCCATCACGGTCTCCAGCGGCGACTCCAGCTGCATCAGCAGGGCGGAGGCGTCGATAATCTCCTGATGATAACGGGAAAGGTGCGCGGGTGTCAGCGCGGCATTGGCCCCGGCGTGAATACCGATGACGTTCTCCCCCTCGGCGTTGACCATAATCAACGCCACCCCGGTCGTGGTGTCAGGCACTGCTTCCACCGGCCGGATATCAATATTGTCTGCCGCCAGTTGCCGGCGCACGCGTTCGCCGATGTCATCAGCGCCTACGCAGGCAATAAAGGTAATCTCTGCCCCGCTGCGCCCGGCGGCGACCGCCTGGTTCGCCCCTTTACCGCCAAAGGCCACCTGATACTGAGACCCGATCACCGTCTCGCCGGGGCGTGGGAAGTGTGCCGTGTTCAGAATATGATCGGCATTGATACTGCCGATGACCACTAACTTGCCTCTCTTCATCGCTGTTCTTCCTGATCCCGTCTCTGATAAAAGTACGCCGCCTCACAGGGGGCGGCGCATTGTCCTGGCTCCTGCCGGATTATTTCGTCACCAGCGACAGATCAACCGGGTTAACCGCGGCGACCTTTTCACCTTTCAATACCTTATCCGCCGTCTGCACGCCAATCACACCGATTTGGTCAGGACGCTGGGCGACGGTGGCCGCCAGTTTACCACCCTGTACCGCTTTGATGCCGTCTGCGGTGCCGTCAAAGCCGACGATTAACACATCGCTTTTGCCGGCGGTTTGCAGGGCGCGCAGTGCACCGAGGGCCATCTCATCGTTCTGGGCAAACACGGCCTGCACATCCGGGTGGGCCGTCAGCAGGTTCTGCATCACGTTCAGCCCTTTGGTGCGGTCGAAATCGGCCGGCTGGCTCGCCAGCAGGGCAAAGTGGTTCTTCTCCTGCGCCTGTTTGAAACCTTCGCCGCGCTCACGGGCGACAGAGGTCCCGGCGATACCCTCCAGTTCGATCACTTTTGCGCCGTTGCCCAGTTTTTTGGCAATAAACTCACCGGCCATCGCGCCGCCTGCACGGTTGTCAGAGGCGATATGGCTGACGACCGTACCGTGGGTCGCCACGCGGTCGAGGGTGATAACCGGGATATTGGCCTGGTTCGCCATCTTCACCGCATTACCGACAGCGTCAGAATCCGTCGGGTTAATCAGCATCAGCTTAGTGCCGCGGACGGTCAGGTCCTGCACGTTGGCCAGCTCTTTCGCCGGGTTGTTTTGCGAGTCCAGCACCACCAGGTTATAGCCCAGTTTATCGGCCTCTTTTTGCGCCCCCTCTTTCATCGAAACAAAGAAGGGGTTGTTCAGCGTGGAGACCACCAGCGCCAGGGTATCTTTTGCCAGTGCATTGGCGCTGAAGGTCGCCGTCAGGGCCACTGCTGAAACCAGCGTCGCCAATTTTTTCATCATCATGGTAAGCGTCCTGTGTAGAAAGGTAATCGGAAAAGTTATTTGCTGCTTTTGTTATCCACCAGCACCGCCAACAGAATCACCACAGCTTTGACGATCATCTGGTAGTAGGAAGAGACGCCGAGCAGGTTCAGCCCGTTATTCAGGAAGCCGAGGATCAGCGCGCCAATCAGCGTGCCGACAATCCGCCCTTTGCCGCCCGCCAGGCTGGTGCCGCCCAGTACCACGGCGGCAATCGCATCCAGCTCGTAGCCGGTCCCGGCGGTAGGCTGGGCCGAGGAGAGGCGCGCCACTTCAATCAGGCCCGCCAGCGCTGACAGCAAACCGCTCAGCCCGTAGACGATGATTTTGACTTTATTGACGCTGATGCCGGAGAGGCGGGTCGCGGCTTCATTGCCGCCCAGCGCATAGATGTAGCGGCCCAGGCGGGTGTGGTGGAGCATGTACCAGGCAGCGAGGAACACGATGGCCATCAGCCAGACCGGGGTCGGAATGCCGAGCGGGCGGCCGATGCCGAGCCAGCCGAAGGTATCGGCAACCTCAGAGAAGCCGGTATTGACCGGGCTGCCGTTGGTGTAGACCATCGTCACGCCGCGTAACAGCAACATCATCACCAGGGTGGCGATAAAGGCCTGCACTTTGCCTTTTGCCACAATCGCCCCGGTGCCGGCACCGATCAGCGCCCCCAGCCCCAGCGCGGCGGCCCCGGCCAGGAAGGCGTTGGTTTCCATGCCCACCAGCGACGCGGCGACCGCGCCGGTCAGCGCCAGCAGTGACCCGACAGAGAGGTCAATGCCGGAGGTCAGTATCACCAGCGTCATTCCCACGGCCATGATGGCGTTGACGGAAGTCTGTTGCAGGATGTTGAACAGGTTATTCAGGCTGAAAAAGTTCGGGCTCATTGATGACACCACCGCGATCAATACCGCCAGCGCAATCAGTGACTTCTGTTCCAGCCACCAGGCTTTGTTGAACCAGCGCTTGGCCGGCAATACGTGACTACTCATGAGTTAATTCCTGTGTTGCGCCATAGAGCTTGCCGACAGCCGCAGCCATCAGCACTTCCTGGGTCACTTGTTCGCGGGTGAATTCGCCACTGATGCGCCCTTCATGCATAACCAGAATGCGGTCGCTCATGCCCATCACTTCCGGCATATCGGAAGAGACAAGAATGATGCTGAGGCCATCCTGCTTAAACTGGTTGATCAGCTGGTAGATCTCTTTCTTGGCCCCCACATCGACACCGCGGGTCGGCTCATCCAGGATCAGGACTTTGGGCCGGGTCATCAGGCCGCGGGCAATGGCCACTTTCTGCTGGTTCCCGCCGGAGAGCAGGCCGATAGGCTGCTCCATCGACGGGGTTTTGATATTGAACAGGCGGATGAAGTCGCTGACCGCCTGCTGCTCATCGGCATGGCGCAACCGCCCGGCCTCTTTGCTGAAATAGCGCAGTGCCGTCAGGGACATGTTCTCTTTCACCGACATCCCCAGCACCAGCCCATCGTGTTTGCGGTCTTCCGAGATATAGACGATGCCGTTTGCCAGCCCCTCCTGGGGCGTACGGGCGGTGACGTCGCGCCCGTCGATCTCGACAGAACCGCTGCGGCGGGGCAGGGCACCGTAAAGGATCTTCATCAGTTCGGTGCGGCCGGCCCCCATCAGGCCGGAGATGCCGAGGATCTCACCACGATGCAGGGTAAAACTGACCTGCTCCACGCCCGGGCCGCTGAGGTTCGCCACCCGCAGGCGGCGCTCCCCTTGCGGCAACAGCAGGCGAGGGTACTGATCCTCCAGTTTCCGGCCGACCATCATCTCAATCAGCGTGTCTTCGTCCAGCGAGCTGACGGCACGCTCCGCGATAAACTGCCCGTCCCGGAAGACGGTAACGTCATCGCAAATATCGAAGATCTCTTTCATCCGGTGGGAGATGTAGACAATCCCACACCCCTGCGCACGCAGCTCACGGATCACGCTGAACAGGGAGGCGGTTTCGGTATCGGTCAGGGCATCGGTGGGCTCATCCATGATGATGACGCGCGAGTCAAAGCTGAGGACTTTGGCAATCTCCACCATCTGCTGATCGCCAATTGACAACTCGCCCACCAGCCGGTCACTGCGGTGGCGGACATTGAGCCGCGCCAGTAACTTGCCGGCTTCTGCGTGCATCTTCTTCCAGTCGATACAACCGAACCGGTTTACAAACTCGCGGCCCAAAAAGATGTTTTCCGCAATGGTGAGCTGCGGGATCAGGTTCAGCTCCTGATGAATGATGCCGATGCCCGCCTCCTGGGACGCTTTCGGCCCGGCAAAACTGGCCTCTTTCCCCAGAAACTTCAGGCTGCCCGCCTCTTTCTGGTAGATGCCGGTCAGCACCTTCATCATGGTGGACTTCCCGGCCCCGTTCTCCCCCACCAGCGCCATCACGCGGCCGGGGTAAACAGACAGCGCCGCGCCCGACAGGGCTTTGACGCCGGGGAAGGATTTCACAATGCCTTTAAGTTCCAGCAACGCTTGCATAAGGGGCCTCAGAAGGTCACGCCGGCACAGAGGATGACATTGGCGTAAGGCGAGCATTCGCCGGTACGCACAACGGCACGGCTCTGCCCGCTTTGTGCTTTGAATGCCTCATGAGGGATGTAGCCAACCTCAATGGCGTTGCCCTGCCGTTCGCCCAGCTGCGCCAGGTGTTCACACAGCTGCTGGTGGATGGCAGGGTTATGCGCTTTCAGCTCCTCAGCCAGGATGACGCGCTCTACCTGCATCTCCTGCGTCACCACGCTCAGCACCGCCATAAAACCGGGTACGCCATGGGTCAGCGCCAGGTCGATGCGCTGCGTGGTGGCAGGCACCGGCAACCCGGCATCAGCAATCACCACCTGATCGGTATGCCCGAGTTTGGCGATCACATAAGAGAGTTCAGCATTCAGTAAGGCGGCTTTTTTCATGGCTAGGCTCCGTCAGCGAAACGTTTCGCTGCCAGCAGTGTAAAAAAACCGGTTAAGAAGGCAAAAGGAAAGAGAGAGAAATGTGATCACCATCGAAACGTTTCGCTGGCAGATAAGAAAAGCGGGCCTGACGCGGGGCGAACAGCGCGGTACGCGCCATAAAAAAGGGCTTCCGGAGAAGCCCTTTGTCGTCAGATTTCGACCTGGGTGCCGAGTTCAATCACCCGGTTAGGCGGGATTTCAAACTGGTCAGGCGCGCGCAGGGCGTTACGGCTGAGCGTGACAAACAGCTTGCCGCGTAACCGGAGATACCAGGGGCGTTTGCCCACAATCAGCGATTCATGGGACATAAAGAAGGAGGTTTCCATCATCCGGCACGGCAGCCCCTCAAGGCCGCAGCGGTGGAAGATCTCCTCCACGTTAGGCGTCTCTTTAAAGCCATAGCTGGCGACCACGCGCCAGAAAGTCGGCGAAAGCTGTTCAATCGCCACCCGGCGGACGTTATGCACGAAAGGCGCATCTTCCGTGCGCAGGGTCAGCAGCACCACGCGCTCATGCAGCACTTTGTTGTGCTTGAGGTTGTGCAGCATGGCAAACGGGATCACGTTAATAGCGCGTGACATATAGACCGCCGTCCCCGGTACCCGCACCGGCGGGGATTTCTCCAGCGATGCGATCATCGCATCCAGGGAGTTACCGTGCTCATGCATGCGGCGCAGCAGGCGGAACCGCTCGCTTTTCCAGGTCGTCATGATGACGAACATCACCAGCCCCAGCACCAGCGGCAGCCAGCCACCGGAGAAGAGTTTGGTGGCGTTGGCCGCAAACATCGGCACATCAATAATCAGCAGGGCCGCCAGCAACGCGCCCACCAGCACCACATTCCAGTGCCAGTTTTTCAGCGCCACGGTGCAGGAGAGGATACTGGTCAGCACCATGGTGCCGGTCACGGCGATGCCGTAGGCCGCTGCCAGATTACTGGAGTGCTCAAAGCTGACAATCACGATCACGACCGCCACGTAGAGCGTCCAGTTGATCACCGGGATATAGATCTGGCCCGATTCCATCTCAGAGGTGTGGATGATGCGCATCGGCGGCAGGTAGCCCAGCCGCACGGCCTGGCGCGTCAGGGAGAAGACGCCGGAGATCACCGCCTGCGAGGCGATAACCGTGGCCAGCGTTGCCAGCAGCATCAGCGGAATCAACGCCCAGTCAGGCGCGAGCAGGAAGAACGGGTTCTTGATCGCTTCCGGGTTTTTCAGCAGCAGCGCGCCCTGGCCAAAGTAGTTCAGCACCAGCGAAGGCAGCACCACGCTGAACCACGCCAGCCGGATAGGGAACTTCCCGAAGTGGCCCATATCGGCATACAGCGCTTCGACCCCGGTAATCGACAGCACCACTGCGCCCAGCGCAAAGAAGGAGGCGGCTTTGTGGGTGACGAAGAAGTTAATCGCCCAGGCCGGGTTCAGGGCCTGCAACACTTCCGGGTTGTCCATGATGCTGCGCGCGCCCAGCAGTGCCAGCGCCAGGAACCAGACCAGCATCACCGGCGCGAACAGCTTACTGACGCTGCCGGTGCCGTGCTTCTGAATCATAAACAGCAGCGTCAGCACGGCGATGGAGCAGGGAACAATATAGGGATCGAGGGAAGGCGCGGCGATCTCCAGGCCTTCAATCGCTGACAACACCGACACCGCCGGGGTGATCACCACCTCGCCATAGAAGAAGCTGCCGCCAATCAACCCAAGGATCACCAGCACCGCGGTGGTCCGGGCGGACGTGTTGCGCCCCGCCAGCGACATTAATGTCAGAATCCCGCCTTCCCCGGCGTTATCTGCCCGCATCACATACGAGAGATATTTCAGGGAAACCACCAGGATCAGCATCCAGAAAATCAGGGAGAGAAACCCGAACACGACGTCGGGCTGAACATCAAAACCGTAATGGCCGGAAAAACACTCTCTTAAGGTATAGAGAGGGCTGGTACCAATATCACCATAGACAACCCCGATAGCGGCCAGGGTCATGGCTGACAATGACTGTTTATGCGCTGTGCTCATAACTCGTTTCTTTTGCTGGAACATCCATAAGCGATGCGTGCGCTGATTCCGTTACGCCCACCCAAAACCGCACAGTATGCATGATTTACCATGATTGCCTATCCTTATATTCCCGCGCAAACCCGGCAGCCGGGCGCGCTCCGGGATTTACTGAGAATAGAAAATTACTGAGAATCAACAAGCTAACGCAGTAAAAAATAAGTGTGGATTATTCTTATACCGCAAACCAGAATGCGGTAACTGAAAGAAAACGAAGAGTAATCATGGTGAACGCAACGGGGTTGGCTGACCGCATCGCACGGCTCAGCAATGCGCTTGAGAGTGGTCTTTATGAACGCCAGGATGCCATCCGGCTCTGCCTGCTGGCAGCGCTATGCGGTGAGAGTGTTTTTCTGCTGGGGCCGCCGGGCATTGCCAAGAGCCTGATCGCCCGCCGGCTGAAGTATGCGTTCCGCCATGCACGGGCGTTTGAATACCTGATGACCCGTTTCTCCACGCCGGAAGAGGTGTTCGGGCCGCTGTCGATCCAGGCGCTGAAAGATGAGGGGCGTTACCAGCGCCTGACGCGCGGCTACCTGCCGGAGGCGGAGATCGTCTTCCTGGATGAGATCTGGAAAGCCGGCCCGGCGATTCTGAATACCCTGCTGACCGCCATCAACGAGCGCCGTTTCCGCAATGGTGATGATGAGGCTGCCATCCCGCTGCGGCTGCTGGTGACCGCCTCCAACGAACTGCCGGAAGCGGACAGCAGCCTGGAAGCGCTGTATGACCGGATGCTGATCCGCCTGTGGCTGGATAAAGTGCAGGAAAAGCAGAATTTCCGCGCCCTGCTGACGCACCGCACCGCTGAAAATGAGAACCCGGTGCCGGAGAGCCTCAGCATCACCGACGAGGAGTTTCACCAGTGGCAGCACGACATCAATGCCGTTACCCTGCCGGATGCGTGCTTCGAACTGATTTTCCAGCTGCGTGAGCGGCTCGATGCGCAGGAAAGCGCGCCTTACGTCTCCGACCGGCGCTGGAAAAAAGCGCTGCGTCTGTTGCAGGCCAGCGCCTTCTTCAGCGGCCGCCGCGCCATCTCGCCGGTGGATCTGATCCTGCTCAAAGATTGCCTCTGGCACGACCTCAACACCTATACCCTGTTCCAGCAGCAGCTTGAGCAGGTGATCACCACCCAGGCCTATCAGCAGCAGAGCCTGATGCTGCAAATCCATCAGCTTCACCAGCAATGGCAGCGTGAACAGCAGCAGCTCAGCGACAGCCAGGCGATCAAAGTCAGCAAAAAGGCGGCCATGTTCAGCCGGACGCCCCATTACGTGCTGGTGCTGGAGAGCGAGGAGACCTCGCTGACGCTGCTGCTGCATACCCCGCTGCACCTGCATGAGATTCAGGTGACGCACCTGCTGGTGGAGAGGGCCGAGCTGGACAGCTGGCTGCAAAAAGGCGGCCCGATGCGGGCGAAGCTTAACGGCATCGGGTTTGCCCAGAATGTGGAGCTGGAGGTGGATGAAAAACTCCAGTTGTCGGTGCTGGACGTCAGCCGCCAGCGCTCGGTGCTTTCCCTGCCGGGGGAGCAGCAGCAGGCCACGGTCTCCCCTGAAATCAGCGCCCAGCTTGATACCCTGGCGGAAAAACTGGCCCAGCAGCGCCGGCTTTTCTCCTCGCACCAGCCCTGCCTGTTTGTGCCCGCCGCCTGGCTGGCCAAAATTGAAGCCAGCCTGATGCAGGTCGCGGAGCAGATAAAACAGCAGCAACAGACCTTCCGCGGTAAATAGATCATGATGAGCCTGCATACGCTGGATATGCTGCTGGCCATCAATCAGGGTGAGCTGATTGAGGAGATCATCATCAGCCTGCTGGCCACGCCGCAGCTGGTGGTGTTCTTTGAGAAATTCCCGCGGCTCAAGCGCGCCCTGCTGAAAGATCTACCCGCCTGGAAACAGACCCTCTCCCGGCGCATCAATGAGGCGACCGTTCCCCCGGCGTTGGCGAAAGAGTTCTACTTTTATCAGCGCAGCATGACGGAAAGCCCCACGGCATTTTACCAGCATCTGCCCGGCATCGTGCGCGATCTCAATGCCATGGACTCCCCCTTCGCCCCGGAAGCGCAGACACTGCTGGAGAGCGCCGATCTCCGCCACCCGGCCGGCGACAGCCTGCAGACCCTGTTTATCCAACGCTGGCGTCTGAGCCTGACCCTGCAGGCGATCACGCTGCACCATCAGCTGCTGGAGCAGGAGCGCGAACAATTGCTGGCCGATCTCCAGCAGCGGCTGGCGATGAGCGGCGCGCTGGCCCCGCTGCTGGCGGAAAACGACAGCGCGGCCGGGCGGCTGTGGGATATGAGCCGGGGTGAACTCCATGCCGGGAATTACCGGCAACTGCTGGACTACGGCGCGTTCCTGCAACAGCAGCCGGAGCTGAACCGGCTGGCAGAGCAACTGGGCCGGAGCCAGGCCGCGAAAAGCGTCCCGCAGGATAATGCGGCGATGGAGCCTTACCGTACGCTGGTGCGTGAGCCGGCCGCCGTACCGGAGCAGGTCGGCGGCATTCACCAGAGTGATGACATCCTCAGGCTGCTGCCCACCGAACTGGCAATGCTGGGGCTGAGCGAGCTGGAGTTTGAGTTTTACCGGCGCCTGCTGGAGAAGCAGCTGATGACCTATCGGCTTCAGGGCGATGCCTGGCATGAGCGGGTTATGATGCGCCCGGTCACCCACCATCAGCAGGAGGAGCAGCCGCGCGGCCCCTTTATTGTCTGCGTGGATACCTCCGGCTCTATGGGCGGCTTCAATGAACAGTGCGCCAAGGCGTTCTGCCTGGCGCTGCTGCGGATCGCGCTGGCCGACAAGCGCCGCTGCTTCATTATGCTGTTTGCCACAGAGATCGTGCAGTATGAACTCACCGCCGGCAGCGGGATCGAACAGGCGATCCGCTTCCTCGGCCAGCACTTCCGCGGCGGCACCGATCTGGCGGCCTGTTTGACGGCCACGCTGACCAAAATGGAGGATCGCGCCTGGTTTGATGCCGACGCGGTGGTGATCTCCGACTTCATCGCCCAGCGCCTGCCCGACCCGGTGGTAGAGCAGATCCGCCGGCACCGGCAGATCCATCAGCAACGTTTCCATGCCGTGGCGATGTCATCCTACGGCAAACCGGGGATCATGCGTATTTTCGATCACATCTGGCGCTTTGACACCGGGCTGAAAAGCCGCCTGATGCGCCGCCTGCACCGTTAGCCCCGCCCGGTACGCCTTCCCCAGCGATAACCATAGCCCTGCCGCAGCAGATCCTCTATCTTCTGGGACATTGTATGTCCTGACGCTGAGGTGGAAAAAGTGACAGAAGTTTATCAAATCGACGATCTCGATCGCGGCATCCTGAACGCCCTGATGGAGAACGCCCGTACCGCCTATGCCGAGCTGGCCAAGGTATTTAACGTCAGCCCCGGCACCATTCATGTGCGGGTAGAGAAGATGAAGCAGGCGGGCATCATCACCGGTGCCTGTGTGCAGGTGAACCCCAAGCAGCTGGGGTATGACGTCTGCTGCTTTATCGGCATCATCCTGAAAAGCGCCAAAGATTACCCCTCCGCCCTGAAAAAACTCGACAGCCTGGAAGAGGTGGTGGAAGCCTATTACACCACCGGGCACTACAGCATCTTTATTAAGGTGATGTGCCGATCGATAGATGCCCTGCAACAGGTACTTATCAACAAGATCCAGACCATTGATGAGATCCAGTCCACGGAGACGCTAATCTCCTTACAGAACCCGATCATGCGGGCGATCTCGCCCTGATCGTAAAAAAGCCATACCCATATTGTCCACAGGTAGATCCCAGCTGATTCACAGCGTACAATACGCCCTCTTTATATCAGGTGGGATCATTATGGCTGACATTACCCTGATCAGCGGCAGCACCCTCGGCAGTGCCGAGTATGTCGCTGAACATGTGGCTGAGAAACTGGAAGAGGCGGGGTTTTCAACGGAAACGCTGCATGGCGCAGAACTGGCTGACCTTACCCCGTCAGGGATCTGGCTGCTGGTGACCTCAACGCACGGTGCCGGTGAACTGCCTGATAACCTCCAGCCATTGCTGGATGAGATCGAGGCGCAACAGCCGGATCTCTCCCAGGTCCGTTTTGGGGCGATCGGGCTGGGCAGCAGCGAATACGATACCTTCTGTGGCGCGATCAAAACGATCGAGTCGGCATTGATCGCCCGTGGGGCTAAAAAGATCGGTGATCGCCTTGAGATCGACGTGACGCAGCATGAGATCCCGGAGGACCCCGCTGAAGAATGGGCGGTCAACTGGATTAATTTACTCAAATAAGCTCAAAGATCACGCGATCAGTTGTGGATAACTACCGTTTAAAGCTGGGTAAAACCCGTAGTTATCCCAATAACAACCTTACCCCCCAAACAGGCCTGTGTATAAAGTGCCGATCTGATCCCAGCTTATACGCGCCAGGATCACCGATCATTCACAGCTAATGATCCGTGCTAATCCGTTGGATCAGATAGAGAATCCAGAGTTATACACAGAGGATCGCGATCCTAATAAGAGATCTAATAAAGAGATCTTTAAATAAAAAGATCTTCTTTTAATTACCTGCGATCCTAAGCTGCTTGGTTGCACGGCTAAACTTCAGTAGAATCCCCGACCCCAGGGCAAACCACGATCATTCGCATAACCGCGAGGTGCAGTACCATGTTTTATCCAGACCATTTTGACGTCATCATTATCGGCGGAGGCCATGCCGGTACCGAGGCTGCCATGGCGGCTGCCCGGATGGGTCGTCAAACCCTATTATTAACGCATAACATTGATACGCTTGGACAAATGTCCTGCAACCCGGCGATCGGTGGCATCGGAAAAGGACATCTGGTTAAAGAAGTGGACGCCCTTGGCGGGTTAATGGCCACTGCCATCGATCATGCAGGGATTCAGTTTAGGATACTAAACGCCAGCAAAGGGCCGGCAGTCCGGGCAACGCGTGCACAGGCCGACCGGGTGCTTTACCGCCAGGCGGTACGCACAGCGCTGGAGAACCAGCCGAACCTGATGATCTTCCAGCAGGCCGTTGACGATCTGATCGTGGAAAACGATCGGGTCGTGGGTGCCGTAACCCAGATGGGCCTCAAATTCCGCGCCAAAGCGGTGGTGCTGACTGTGGGCACCTTCCTTGATGGGAAGATCCACATCGGCCTTGAAAACTTCAGTGGGGGCCGCGCAGGCGATCCTCCGGCGATCTCGCTGTCACGCCGTCTGCGTGAGCTGCCGTTGCGCGTTAACCGCCTCAAGACCGGTACCCCGCCGAGGATCGATTCCCGTACCATCGATTTCAGCGTGCTGGATGAACAGCATGGTGATACTCCGGCACCGGTGTTCTCGTTCATGGGCAATGCATCACAGCACCCACGGCAGATCCCGTGTTACATCACCCATACCAACGAGCAGACGCACGACGTGATCCGCCAGAACCTGGATCGCAGCCCGATGTACGCCGGGATCATCGAAGGGATCGGCCCGCGTTACTGCCCGTCGATCGAAGACAAGGTGATGCGCTTTGCCGATCGTAACGCCCACCAGATCTTCCTGGAGCCGGAAGGGCTGACCAGCAACGAAATTTACCCGAACGGCATCTCCACCAGCCTGCCGTTTGATGTGCAGATGCAGATTGTCCGTTCCATGCGCGGCCTGGAGAATGCGCGCATTGTGCGGCCGGGTTACGCCATCGAGTATGATTTCTTCGATCCGCGCGATCTGAAACCGACGCTGGAGAGCAAGTTCATCCAGGGCCTGTTCTTTGCCGGGCAGATCAACGGTACCACCGGTTATGAAGAAGCCGCCGCGCAGGGGCTGCTGGCCGGTCTGAACGCCGGCCGTTACGCCAATGAGGATGAAGGCTGGGCACCGCGCCGCGATCAGGCTTACCTCGGCGTCCTGGTGGATGACCTCAGCACCCTGGGCACCAAAGAGCCGTACCGCATGTTTACCTCGCGGGCGGAATACCGCCTGATGCTGCGTGAAGACAATGCCGATCTGCGTCTGACGGAGAAGGGACGTGAGCTGGGCCTGGTGGATGATGTGCGCTGGGCGCGCTACAGCGAGAAAGTCGAACAGATTGAGCAGGAGCGTCAACGCTTGCGCAGCCTGTGGGTGCACCCGCACTCTGAACAGGTGGAGCAGGTCAACGCCCTGCTGAAAGCACCGCTTTCACGTGAAGCCAGCGGCGAAGAGCTGCTGCGCCGTCCTGAGATGACCTATCAGCAGATGATCGGCATGCCGATGTTCGCACCGGGCCTGAGCGATCCGCAATCGGCTGAGCAGGTTGAGATCCAGGTCAAGTACGAAGGCTATATCGCCCGTCAGCAGGATGAGATCAACAAGCAGCAGCGTAACGAAAATACCCTGTTGCCGGCGGATCTGGACTACCGTGAGGTGTCCGGCTTGTCGAATGAGGTGATCGCCAAGCTCAACGATCACAAACCCAGCTCGATTGGCCAGGCTTCACGCATTTCGGGGATCACCCCGGCCGCCATCTCCATTTTGCTGATCTGGCTGAAAAAACAGGGCCTGCTGCGCCGCAGCGCCTGAGCCTGACTGGCTGAGCCGTCAGCCTGTGTGCCGGCGGCTCTTCTCCCTTGTGTGACCTTCCCTGAATGATGATTAGCCACAGCCCTGACGCTGTGCCAAAGGAATTACCCGTGCTGCAAAAACTCGACGCGTTGCTCAACCAGGCCGGCATTGTGTTACCCGATCAGCAGAAGCACCAGTTGCTGGCTTACGTAGGGATGCTGGATAAGTGGAACAAAGCCTATAATCTGACGTCGGTGCGTGATCCGCGTCAGATGCTGGTGCGCCACATTCTCGACAGCATTGTGGTGAACCCGCACCTGCAAGGCAGCCGCTTTATTGACGTCGGTACCGGGCCGGGCCTGCCGGGCATCCCGCTGGCGATCGTGCGCCCCGATGCCCACTTCACCTTGCTGGACAGCCTGGGCAAGCGCGTGCGCTTTTTACGGCAGGTGCAGCATGAGTTAGGGCTTACTAACATTACGCCGGTGCAGAGCCGCGTGGAGGCGTTCCCGGCAGAGCCGCCGTTTGACGGCGTGATCAGCCGTGCCTTCGCCTCCCTGCAGGATATGGTTTCCTGGTGCCATCACCTGCCGGCCGCGGGCCACGGGCGTTTCTATGCCCTGAAAGGGGTTCGCCCGGATGATGAACTCGCGACGTTACCCGAGAGGGTAGGGGTGGAGCAGGTCGTGAAATTGACGGTGCCTGAGCTTGAAGGTGAGCGTCACCTGGTGATCCTGAAAGCGCAGTGATTTTGCGCTTTATCAAGAAAGCGTCACTCTGGCAGCCGTTGCGGGCGTTAACATAAGCTTGCTAATTATATTGGCCGATATGCGCAACGGTTACCAATATTTCACAGAGTCGTAGCATGGTTATTTAGCGGTTTACTTCGGCAGCGGAAAATAGGCCAGTTTGTTAATGAGAGTAGTTCTCAAATAAGCCGATTAAATGTAATATTTTTGTTGCTTATTTTTGGGGTGAAATGTCACAAAAAGGTTTGAATTAAGTATTTATCTTATTTTTGCCGGTTCGCAATTTAGCGGATTGATTTTTATAAGGTTTAAAAATCAATGTGGCGTTGCATCCGCGCCCGGCGTGCATTTGCTTAATGTGACGAACCTATTTTCTGTGATCTTGTGCACACTTATATGCACGGTAGTGGAATAATCAGACAATTATTATCTTGTCATTCCGGGGATAGTTTCCTTAGGAAAATAGCCCTACAGAATTAAATTTAAATAATTGTTCACCTTTTCGCTACTTATCGATTGAATTCGCTTGAGTGAACCGTATAATTTGCTCGGTTTTTGCTGCTTGACTCGGTCTTACAAAGGCAGTTTTATACGACACTCAGCATACCTCCACTGAGTTACGGAGAGAACAAACGTCATGTCTGCGTCCCTTTACAGCGGGAAGGTTGCCGTAAAACTGCTGTTGGTGCAGTTATTGACCTTTGTTCTGCTCAGTGCCGTATTTGGGCTAAAAGGCCTGGAATGGAGTGTTTCTGCTTTAGCCGGCGGGTTAGCCGCCTGGTTACCGAATGCACTGTTTATGCTGTTTGCGTGGCGTCACCAGGCAAATACGCCACTCTCTGGCCGAGTCGCCTGGTCGTTCGCCATCGGAGAAGCGTTGAAGGTTGTCATCACCATTGTGTTGATGATAATCGCCCTGGGTGTGCTCAAGGCGGTGTTCATCCCGCTGGGTATAACCTATCTCTCGGTGTTGCTCACGCAGATACTGGCACCAGCCGTGATTAACAGTTACCGCTCATAGCGGTTTTTGTATCTAACTACAAAAGGGTAAGAGGCATCATGTCTGCATCTGGAGAAATCTCTACTCCTCAAGAGTATATCGGTCACCACCTGACTCAGCTGCAGGTGGGAACGGGATTCTGGTCGATAAACATCGATTCGATGTTTTTCTCCGTGGTCCTCGGTCTGCTCTTTCTGGTTATTTTCCGTAAAGTAGCAAAAAACGCCACCAGTGGCGTCCCTGGCAAACTGCAAACAGCCGTTGAGCTGGTTGTCGGGTTTGTCGACAGCAGCGTGCGTGATATGTATCACGGCAAGAGCAAGGTGATTGCACCGCTCGCGCTCACCGTTTTCGTCTGGGTTTTCCTGATGAACATGATGGACCTGCTGCCTATCGACCTGCTGCCTTATCTCGGTGAACATGTCCTCGGGCTTCCTGCCCTGCGTGTGGTGCCTACCGCTGATGTGAACATCACATTGTCGATGGCATTGGGCGTATTCATTCTGATTCTGTTCTACAGCATCAAAATGAAAGGGGTTGGCGGCTTCGTTAAAGAATTGACGATGCAGCCGTTCAACCACCCGGTATTCATTCCAATCAACCTGATCTTGGAAGGTGTCAGCCTGCTGTCCAAACCTGTTTCTCTGGGTCTGCGACTGTTCGGCAACATGTATGCGGGTGAGTTGATCTTCATCCTGATTGCCGGTTTGCTGCCGTGGTGGTCACAGTGGGTTCTGAGTGTGCCGTGGGCCATTTTCCACATCCTGATCATTACGCTGCAAGCCTTTATTTTCATGGTTCTGACGATTGTTTATCTGTCGATGGCGTCTGAAGAACACTGATTTTCTTTCAACACTACTGCGTTTAACTGAAACAAACTGGAGACTGTCATGGAAAACCTGAGTATGGATCTGCTGTACATGGCTGCCGCTGTGATGATGGGCCTGGCGGCAATCGGTGCTGCGATCGGTATCGGCATCCTGGGTGGTAAATTCTTGGAAGGCGCTGCTCGTCAGCCTGACCTGATTCCTCTGCTGCGTACACAATTCTTCATCGTTATGGGCCTGGTTGACGCCATCCCGATGATCGCTGTTGGTCTGGGCCTGTACGTGATGTTTGCGGTCGCCTAGTAGAGATTTTTCTCGACCGTAGACCACATCAAACTATTAACTTTGAAAGAGGCATTGTGCTGTGAATCTTAACGCAACAATCCTCGGCCAGGCCATCGCGTTCGTCCTGTTTGTCTGGTTCTGCATGAAGTATGTATGGCCGCCGATTATGGCTGCCATCGAGAAGCGTCAGAAAGAAATCGCTGACGGTCTCGCTTCAGCAGAACGTGCCAAAAAAGATCTGGACCTCGCGCAAGCCGATGCGACCGACCAGCTGAAAAAAGCCAAGGCCGAAGCCCAGGTGATCATTGAGCAAGCCAACAAGCGTGGCTCTCAGATTGTCGAGGACGCAAAAGCCGAAGCAGAGCAGGAACGTAACAAAATCGTGGCGCAAGCACAGGCTGAGATCGAAGCCGAACGTAAACGCGCTCGTGAAGAGTTGCGTAAGCAAGTCGCTGTACTGGCAATTGCTGGCGCCGAGAAGATCATTGAACGTTCCGTGGATGAAGCTGCTAACAGCGACATCGTTGATAAACTGGTCGCTGAACTGTAAGGAGGGAGGGGCTGATGTCTGAATTTGTCACGGTAGCTCGCCCCTACGCCAAAGCAGCATTTGACTTTGCCGTTGAGCACCAATGCATCGACCGCTGGCAGCACATGCTGGCGTTTACCGCTGAAGTGACGCGCAACGAACAGATTAAAGCCTTGCTTTCCGGTGCTGTTGCACCGGAAACCATGTCTGCAACGTTCATTGCCGTATGTGGTGATCAACTCGACCAAGCCGGCCAGAACCTGATTAAGGTCATGGCCGAGAACAACCGTTTATCCGTCCTTCCTGAAGTGTTAGAGCAATTTATTGCGCTGCGTGCCTCTCTTGAGGCCACGGTCGAAGTCGAAGTGATTTCCGCCACCACACTGAATGATGCCCAGCTGGTAAAAATTACCGCTGCGATGGAAAAACGTCTGTCACGCAAAGTTAAGCTGAATTGCAAAATTGATAAGTCTGTCATGGCCGGCGTCGTAATCCGCGCGGGTGACATGGTGATCGACGGCAGCGTACGCGGCCGCCTGGATCGCCTGGCAGACGTCTTGCAGTCTTAAGGGGACTGGAGCATGCAACTGAATTCCACCGAAATCAGCGAACTGATCAAGCAGCGCATTGCTCAGTTCAATGTAGTGAGCGAAGCTCACAATGAAGGTACTATTGTTTCCGTCAGCGACGGGATCATTCGCGTACACGGCCTGGCCGATGTGATGCAGGGTGAGATGATCGCCCTGCCCGGCAACCGTTACGCCATTGCACTTAACCTGGAACGCGACTCTGTCGGTGCTGTAGTGATGGGCCCGTACGCGGACCTGGCTGAAGGCATGAAGGTGAAATGCACCGGCCGTATCCTGGAAGTTCCGGTTGGCCGCGGCCTGCTGGGCCGTGTGGTCAACACCCTGGGTGCGCCTATCGATGGTAAAGGGCCGGTCGACAACGACGGCTTCTCCCCGGTTGAAGCTATCGCTCCGGGCGTTATCGCCCGTCAATCCGTTGATCAGCCGGTTCAGACCGGTTACAAATCTGTGGATGCGATGATTCCAATCGGCCGTGGCCAGCGTGAGCTGATCATCGGCGACCGCCAGACCGGTAAAACCGCGCTGGCGATCGATGCGATCATCAACCAACGCGACTCCGGCATCAAATGTATCTACGTGGCTATCGGCCAGAAAGCGTCCACCGTGTCTAACGTGGTACGTAAACTGGAAGAGCACGGCGCACTGGCCAACACCATTGTTGTGGTAGCGACCGCGTCTGAATCCGCTGCATTGCAATACCTGGCTCCGTATGCCGGTTGCGCCATGGGCGAATACTTCCGTGACCGCGGTGAAGATGCCCTGATCGTTTACGATGACCTGTCCAAACAGGCTGTGGCTTACCGCCAGATCTCCCTGCTGCTTCGTCGTCCGCCGGGCCGTGAAGCGTACCCGGGTGACGTGTTCTACCTCCACTCCCGTCTGCTGGAGCGTGCTGCGCGTGTTAACGCTGAGTACGTTGAAGCTTTCACCAAAGGTGAAGTGAAAGGTAAAACCGGTTCTCTGACAGCGCTGCCGCTGATCGAAACGCAGGCGGGTGACGTTTCCGCGTTCGTTCCGACCAACGTAATCTCGATTACCGATGGTCAGATCTTCCTGGAATCCAACCTGTTCAACTCCGGTATCCGTCCTGCGGTTAACCCAGGGATCTCCGTATCCCGTGTGGGTGGTGCAGCACAGACCAAGATCATGAAGAAACTGTCCGGTGGTATCCGTACCGCACTGGCACAGTATCGTGAACTGGCTGCGTTCTCTCAGTTCGCTTCCGATCTGGATGACGCGACGCGTAAACAGCTGAGCCACGGTCAGAAAGTGACCGAGCTGCTGAAACAGAAACAGTACGCGCCGATGTCCGTTGCTCAACAGGCCCTGGTGCTGTTTGCTGCTGAGCGCGGTTATCTGGAAGACGTCGAAGTGTCCAAAGTGGTGAGCTTCGAAGCTGCCCTGATGGCCTTCGCCGATCGCGAACACGGTGATCTGCTGAACCAAATCAACCAAACTGGCGGTTACAACGATGAGATTGAAGGCAAGCTGAAAGGCCTGCTGGATACCTTCAAAGCAACCCAGTCCTGGTAACGCTGAACGGTCCTGCTGTTTGAAAGAACAGCAGGCCGTCTGGCAATGAGGAGAAGCAGAGATGGCCGGCGCAAAAGAGATACGTGGTAAGATCGCAAGCGTGCAAAACACGCAGAAGATCACAAAAGCGATGGAGATGGTCGCCGCCTCCAAAATGCGTAAATCGCAGGAGCGCATGGCAGCCAGCCGTCCTTATGCAGAGACCATGCGCAATGTGATTGGTCACCTTGCGTTAGGTAATCTGGAATACAAACACCCCTACCTGGACGACCGCGATGTGAAGCGCGTTGGGTATCTGGTGGTGTCTACTGACCGTGGTCTGTGCGGCGGCTTGAACATTAACCTGTTCAAGAAACTGCTGGCAGACATGAAAGGTTGGTCCGATAAAGGCGTTCAGGCCGATCTGGCTGTGATTGGTTCGAAAGCGGCCTCTTTCTTTGGCGCCGTAGGCGGCAACGTGGTTGCCCAGGTCACCGGCATGGGGGATAAACCTTCCCTGTCTGATCTGATTGGCCCGGTGAAAGTGATGCTGCAAGCCTACGACGAAGGTCGTCTGGACAAGCTTTACATCGTCAGTAACAAG
Organism: Chimaeribacter coloradensis; assembly: GCF_002858715.1. Classification (GTDB taxonomy): domain Bacteria; phylum Pseudomonadota; class Gammaproteobacteria; order Enterobacterales; family Enterobacteriaceae; genus Chimaeribacter; species Chimaeribacter coloradensis. The sequence goes on from NZ_PJZH01000009.1 coordinate 21,688, forward strand.
TTTATCAATACGATGTCCCAGGTTCCGCAGGTTGTTCAACTGCTGCCGCTTCCGCCTGCGGAAGATGGCGTGCTGGAGAAGAAATCCTGGGATTACCTGTATGAACCCGACCCGAAAGCGCTGCTGGATACCTTGCTGCGTCGCTATGTGGAATCACAGGTTTATCAGGGCGTCGTGGAAAACCTGGCCAGCGAGCAGGCCGCACGAATGGTCGCGATGAAAGCCGCAACCGATAACGGCGGTAGCCTGATCAAAGAGCTTCAGTTGGTATACAACAAAGCCCGTCAGGCCAGCATCACTCAAGAACTTACCGAGATCGTCTCGGGGGCCGCTGCGGTTTAAGCTAGGTTTACGAATTACGTAGAGGATTCAAGATGGCTACTGGAAAGATTATCCAGGTAATCGGCGCCGTAGTGGACGTCGAGTTCCCTCAGGATGCCGTACCGAACGTGTACGAAGCACTTGAGGTTGACAACGGCGCGTCCAAACTGGTGCTGGAAGTTCAGCAACAGCTGGGTGGCGGTGTTGTCCGTTGTATCGCAATGGGTACCTCCGACGGCCTGCGCCGTGGGTTGAACGTTCTCAACCTGGAACACCCGATCGAAGTACCGGTAGGTAAAGCTACCCTGGGCCGTATCATGAACGTATTGGGTGAACCCATCGACATGAAAGGCGACATTGGTGAAGAAGAGCGTTGGGCTATCCACCGCGCGGCACCAAGCTACGAAGAGCTGTCCAGCTCCCAGGAACTGCTGGAAACCGGCATCAAGGTTATCGACCTGATGTGTCCGTTCGCTAAGGGCGGTAAAGTCGGTCTGTTCGGTGGTGCGGGTGTAGGTAAAACCGTAAACATGATGGAGCTGATCCGTAACATCGCGATCGAGCACTCCGGTTACTCCGTGTTTGCAGGCGTGGGCGAGCGTACCCGTGAAGGTAACGACTTCTACCACGAAATGACCGACTCCAACGTTATCGACAAAGTATCCCTGGTGTATGGCCAGATGAACGAGCCGCCGGGTAACCGTCTGCGCGTGGCACTGACCGGCCTGACCATGGCTGAGAAGTTCCGTGACGAAGGCCGTGACGTTCTGCTGTTCGTGGACAACATCTACCGTTACACCCTGGCCGGTACTGAAGTATCCGCACTGCTCGGCCGTATGCCGTCTGCAGTAGGTTACCAGCCGACCCTGGCGGAAGAGATGGGCGTTCTGCAGGAGCGTATCACCTCGACCAAGACCGGTTCTATCACCTCCGTACAGGCCGTTTACGTCCCTGCGGATGACTTGACTGACCCGTCTCCGGCGACCACCTTCGCCCACCTGGATGCTACCGTGGTACTGAGCCGTCAAATCGCTTCTCTGGGTATCTACCCGGCGGTTGACCCGCTCGACTCCACCAGCCGTCAGCTGGACCCGCTGGTTGTTGGTCAGGAACACTATGATGTGGCGCGTGGCGTGCAGTCTCTGCTGCAACGTTACCAGGAGCTGAAAGACATCATCGCGATTCTGGGTATGGACGAGCTGTCTGAAGAAGACAAGCTGGTTGTTGCCCGTTCCCGTAAGATTCAGCGCTTCCTGTCCCAGCCGTTCTTCGTGGCAGAAGTATTCACCGGTGCACCGGGCAAATACGTCTCCCTGAAAGACACCATCAGCGGCTTCAAAGGCATTATGGACGGTGATTACGACCACCTGCCGGAGCAGGCGTTCTACATGGTTGGCTCCATTGATGAAGCAGTGGAAAAAGCCAAGAAACTGTAACGCTTTGAGAGGAGGGTGACATGGCTGCAATGACTTACCATCTGGATGTCGTCAGTGCTGAAAAACGGATGTTTTCCGGTCTGGTGCAAAAAATCCAGGTGACGGGTAGCGAAGGTGAGCTGGGTATTTTCCCTGGCCATGCGCCGCTGCTCACTGCCATTAAGCCTGGCATGGTGCGTATTGTTAAACAGCACGGTGAAGAAGAGTATATCTACCTCTCCGGCGGCATCCTTGAGGTGCAGCCGAGTGCGGTAACCGTTCTGGCTGACACCGCCATTCGTGGGCAGGATCTTGACGAAGCTCGCGCGCTGGAAGCTAAGCGCAAGGCGGAAGAACATATCCATAGCTCTCACGGTGACGTCGACTATGCTCAGGCGTCGGCTGAACTGGCCAAAGCGATCGCGAAACTGCGCGTCATCGAATTGACCAGAAAAGCGATGTAATGGCGACTTCCCTGCGCAAGCAGGGGTGAACCGTCATCTCGTCATTGGAAAAGCGGCCTGCGGGCCGCTTTTTTTTCGCCTTTAAAAAAGCACCGGCACGCTATGATCCCAACAGGTAATCCCCTGGATTTCCCCCTGAAAGCGCGATCTTTTCCGCCACTTCAGGCTGGAATCCAACGGCGTGGGCAGAATGCGCGCACGCCTTGCCCGGCGCGCCTTACGCAGCATTTTCACTGAAAAATATGTAGTATTTGGCTCAGCGAACAGGTTTACTTTTCACTTCCTAATAAGGCTATCAGATTGCTTATGTCGAACAGCTCATTGAGCGTTGTGATCCTTGCTGCCGGCAAGGGGACGCGCATGTATTCCGACCTCCCAAAAGTTCTGCACCCTCTGGCGGGTAAACCCATGGTTCAGCATGTCATCGATGCCGCGACCCAGCTGGGGGCCGCCCAGGTGCACCTGGTATATGGGCACGGCGGTGACCTGCTGAAGGAGCGCCTGTCACATGCACCGCTGAACTGGGTGCTTCAGGCGGAACAGCTCGGCACCGGCCACGCCATGCAGCAGGCTGCACCGCATTTTGCGGACGATGAAAATATCCTGATGCTGTACGGCGACGTGCCGTTGATCTCGGTGGAAACGCTGCAACAGCTGCTGAGCGCGAAACCTGAGGGCGGCATCGGCCTGCTGACGGTGAAGCTGGATGACCCGACCGGCTATGGCCGCATCGTGCGGGAAGGCGGCGACGTCACCGGGATTGTGGAGCAGAAAGATGCCACCCCGGAACAGCGCGCGATCACGGAAGTGAATACCGGCATTCTGGTGGCCAACGGCGGCGACCTCAAACGCTGGCTGGGCCGCCTGTCGAATAACAACGCGCAGGGTGAATACTACATCACGGACATCATCGCGATGGCGCATGCGGAAGGCCATACCATCGCCGCCGTGCACCCGGAGCGGTTGAGTGAGGTTGAGGGCGTCAACAACCGCCTGCAACTCTCCCGCCTGGAGCGTATCTACCAGGCCGAACAGGCTGAAAAGCTGCTGCTGGCCGGGGTGATGCTGCTCGACCCGGCACGTTTTGACCTGCGCGGCACCCTGGAGCATGGCCGTGATGTGGTGATCGACGCCAATGTGATCATCGAAGGCCGGGTCAAACTCGGCAACCGGGTGAAGATCGCGGCGGGCTGTGTGCTGAAAAACTGCGAAATCGGCGATGACAGCGACATCAGCCCCTACACAGTCATTGAAGATGCCACGCTGGCGGCTGCCTGTACCGTTGGCCCGTTTGCGCGGCTGCGCCCCGGCAGTGAGCTGGCAGAGAGCGTGCATGTCGGTAACTTTGTCGAAGTGAAAAAAGCCCGCCTGGGGAAAGGCACCAAAGCCGGCCACCTCTCCTACCTCGGTGATGCCGAGATCGGCAGCAACGTCAATATCGGCGCGGGCACCATCACCTGCAACTACGACGGCGCGAACAAGCATAAAACGGTGATCGGGGATGATGTGTTTGTCGGTTCCGATACCCAGCTGGTGGCACCGGTCAGCGTCGGTAACCACGTCACCATCGCCGCAGGCACGACCGTCACCCGCGACGTACCGGACAACGGCCTGCTGATCAGCCGCGTACCGCAGCAGCATAAACCGGGCTGGCAACGCCCTGTAAAAAAGCGCTGATGAAAAAGCGCTGAGTACCCTGAGTCGGGGGCGGCCCGCCCCTGATTCCTTCGCCTGCCATCATGTTTTGGCCTGTGTTCTGCCGCGAGCACAGGCCAAAACATAATAACCCCGCACTCTACAAGGCTCGGGGACCCCGGAAACACCGGGATATCAGGTCGAAGACATCGTAGGCCATTCAGTGGCCTTAATAGGAATTAACATCCATGTGTGGAATTGTTGGCGCAGTAGCGCAACGTGATATTGCTGAGATCCTGATCGAAGGGTTGCGTCGTCTGGAGTATCGCGGTTATGACTCCGCGGGCCTCGCGGTGGTGGACAGCCAGGGCCACATGGCGCGTGTGCGCCGGGTGGGGAAAGTGCAGAAACTGGCGGAAGCGGTTGAGGCTGAGCCGCTGACCGGCGGGACCGGCATCGCCCATACCCGCTGGGCCACGCACGGCGAGCCTTCCGAGGCGAACGCCCACCCGCATGTCTCTGAGTACGTCAGCGTGGTACACAACGGCATCATTGAGAACCATGAGCCGCTGCGTGAAATCCTGATCGAACGCGGTTACCGCTTTGCATCAGAAACCGACACCGAAGTGATCGCGCATCTGGTGCACTGGGAGCTGCAACAGGGCGGTTCACTGCTGGAGGTAGTACAGCGGGTGATCCCGCAACTGCGCGGTGCCTACGGCACGGTGGTGATGGACAGCCGCAACCCCGGCGTGCTGGTGGCCGCCCGCTCCGGCAGCCCGCTGGTGATTGGCCGCGGCATGGGCGAAAACTTCATCGCCTCTGACCAGCTGGCCCTGCTGCCGGTGACCCGCCGCTTCCAGTTCCTGGAAGAGGGCGACGTGGTGGAAGTGACCCGCCGCAGCGTCACCATTTTTGACAAACAGGGCAACCCGGCCGAACGCCCGGAGATCGAATCTCAGGTGCAGTACGACGCCGGTGACAAAGGCGCCTACCGCCACTACATGCAGAAAGAGATCTACGAGCAGCCGCAGGCGATCAAAAACACCCTGGCCGGGCGTTTCAGCCACGGCCAGATTGATCTGAGCGAGCTGGGCCCGCAGGCTGACGATATTCTGGCGCGCGTGCAGCATGTGCAGATCATCGCCTGCGGTACCTCTTACCACTCCGGTATGGTGGCGCGTTACTGGTTTGAGTCGCTGGCCGGTGTGCCCTGTGATGTCGAGATCGCCTCGGAATTCCGTTACCGCAAATCCGCGGTGCGCCCCGGCAGCCTGATCATCACCCTCTCCCAGTCTGGTGAAACCGCCGATACGCTGGCCGCCCTGCGCCTCTCCAAAGAGCTGGGCTACCTCGGTTCGCTGGCAGTGTGCAACGTGGCCGGCTCGTCGCTGGTGCGTGAGTCCGACCTGGCGCTGATGACCAAAGCGGGCACCGAAATTGGCGTCGCCTCGACCAAAGCCTTCACCACGCAGTTGACCGTACTGCTGATGCTGGTGGCGCGCCTGGGCCACCTGAAAGGGATGGACGAGAGCGTCGAGCATGAGATTGTCCATGCGCTGCAGGCGTTGCCGGCCCGTATTGAGCAGATGCTGTCGCTGGACAAGTCGATCGAGCCGCTGGCCGAGGGCTTCTCTGACAAGCATCACGCGCTGTTCCTGGGCCGTGGCGATCAGTACCCGATCGCGATGGAAGGGGCGCTGAAGCTGAAAGAGATCTCCTACATCCATGCGGAGGCCTATGCTGCCGGTGAGCTGAAACATGGCCCGCTGGCGCTGATTGATGCCGATATGCCGGTGATTGTGGTCGCGCCGAACAATGAACTGCTGGAGAAGCTGAAATCCAACATTGAGGAAGTGCGCGCCCGTGGCGGCCTGCTCTACGTCTTCGCCGATCAGGATGCCGGTTTCAGTGACAGTGAAGGCATGAAGATCATCCCGCTGCCGCATGTGGAAGAGATTGTCGCGCCGATCTTCTACACCGTGCCGTTGCAGTTGCTGGCTTACCACGTGGCCCTGATCAAAGGCACCGACGTCGATCAGCCGCGCAACCTGGCGAAATCGGTCACCGTCGAGTAATCCTCCCGCCTCTTACACCCGGTTCCGGCGCTGCATCAGGCCGGAACCGGGCAAAGAGATCGCTGCCGCTTACCCGGCAATATTCTCTCTTTTCCCGGTGCGCAGGGACTGCGGCGGAATGCCGTAGCCGCGTACAAACACATCGCGCATATGCCGGCGATCCCTGAACCCGGCTTCACGGGCAATCACATCCAGCGAAAGGCGGCTTTTCTCAATCATCAGCCGGGCGGCTTCCAGCCGGATGCTTTCAATGGCCCGGGCGGGTGACTTTCCTGTTTCCGCCAGAAATAGCCGGTTGAGCTGCCTCGCACTGAGGTAAACCGCATCCGCCACATGCTCAACGGTCAGGGATTTGGTGAGATTGTTCCGGATGAACGCCAGCGCCGTCTGCAGACGGTCGCTTTGCGGGGTGTACGCCAGCAGCTCTGAATGTTGCCGCTGCCCACCGGCCCGCCGCTGATTCATCACCATCCGTTGCGCCACACTCCTGGCAACCTCTGCGCCCAGATCTTTTTCCACCATCGCCAGCACCATGTCCAGCCCGGCTGTCATACCGGCGGACGTCCAGATTTGATCGTCGATAATGTAGATCCGGTCATCTTCGGTTTTGACCGTGGGATGCAGGGCTTTCATGCTCTGCGCATAGGCCCAGTGCGTGGTGGCGCGCCGCTCGGCCAGTAACCCGGCCTGTGCCAGGACAAACGCGCCGGTACAAATGCCCGCCACCCGCCGCGCACGCCGGGCTGACGTCTGGAGAAACTGGATGACGCCGTCGGTGGCCGGGCATTTCACCGGCATCAGTACGCCGCCGACCAGCCAGGTATCCGCTTCTGCCTCCGCCGACAGCGCCACGCTCCCTACACTGATGCCATAGGAGGAGGAGACCGGCCCGCCAGACTCCGAGTAAACGGTGCATTGATAGAAAGGCTCCGCGATGACTAAATTCGCGAACTCGAAAATGCTCAGTGTCGACAGCGCCAGTGACTGGAACTGATCGGCAATTAAAAGTCCTACCTTGTGCATATCAACATCCGGTGTGCGTTACGTTAACGTTAAACCCATCCTGACCGCGGATGCGTTGGCCCCCTGCTCTTCACCCTCACCCAAAACGATGGGGCAGGATGTCTTAAATGACCCCCTTATGCGTCATTTTTCGTCATCCGGCATCCCGTAATCTGGGTTCATCCCATACAGAGAGTCAAGAGGTGAACACGATGAGTGCAGTGAAAGGTACGGCAGTTGTTACCGGTGCATCCACCGGCATGGGGGCGATTTATGCGTCCAGACTGGCACAAATGGGTTATGACCTGATTATCGTCGCCCGCGATCACAACCGGCTCAATCAACTGGCCAGCCATATCACCACCGACACGGAGCGGAGTGTGGAAGTCGTGGCTGCCGATCTCAGCGATCCCCACGGGCTGGCCATCGTGGAAGCGAAATTACGCGAAGACAACAGCATCACCCTATTGGTCAACAACGCCGGGATGGGCACCCACACCGCGCTGGTGGACAGCGATATCGACAAGATGACAGCCATGATCGCGCTGAACGTCACCGCCCTGACCCGCCTGACCTATGCCGCAGTGCCGGGTTTTGTGGCGCGCGGGAGAGGGGCCATCATCAATATCGCGTCGATTGTCGGCATCGCCCCTGAGGTGCTGAACGGCGTATACGGCGCCAGTAAAGCCTATGTGCTGGCCTTCAGCCGGTCGCTGCATCACGAACTGGCCGGGAAGGGCATCCAGATCCAGGCGGTGCTGCCGGGGGCGACGGCGACACCTTTCTGGGAAAACGGCGGGCTGTCACTGGATAAGGTCGACCCCGGCATTGTGATGAACGCCCAGGAGATGGTCGATGCCGCACTGGCGGGCTTCCGGCAGGGGGAGTTGATCACCATTCCTTCCCTGCATGATGAGACCCGGCTGAAGGCGTGGGAACAGGCCCGGCAGGCCGTTATCGGTGATTTCTCCCATAACGTCCCTGCCGCGCGCTATCAGGCGTCGTCTGCGAACTGATCCAACCCCTGTCCACTGGAGGCCCAACCATGAACCGTTTGCCTGTTATCACCCCTGACGACGCCGGCGGCAAAACCGCCGGACTCTTCAGCAGCATTAAAAGCGCGATGGGCAAAGTGCCCAACGCTTATCTGGCTATCGGCAGCCACGCCCCCGATATTCTGGCGCAGGCGCTGCAACTTAACGCAGCGCTGGCCAGAAGCAGCCTGAGCGCGCGTGAACGTGAAGCCATTAACCTGATTGTCAGTGAAGAGAGCGGCTGTGATTACTGCCTCGCCGCGCATACGCCATTAGCCCGCAAGGCGGGTTACACGGAAGCGCAAACCCTTCAGTTGCGCCAGGGGTACATTGAAGGGGACAGCAAAATCGATGCGCTGGTCAGGTTCGTGCAGATTTTGGTTTCCACACGCGGCACTTTAGCCGGGGACCATGTTGGGGCGTTCAAAGCGGCGGGGTTCACTGACCAGCAGGTAGTGGAAACCGTCGGGGCGGTGACGGCCATCCTGTTCACCAATATGTTCAACCGTATCAACGATACCGAGGTGGATTTCCCCGCGGTCAAAGCCCTGTGACCTCTCCGGCCTGCGCTCAGCGGCGCAGGCCGGAAAGCAGCAGTTCGAACGCTGCCAGCGCTTTTGGCAGGGTTAGGGAGGCCTCCTCACTGGCCGCCACCCACAGGGCCGCGTTCATGGCCGCACCGTTAATCAGCCTGGCGGCCGCTTCTGCATCCACCGGCTTCAGGCTGTGGTCAGCCAGCATCTTTTTGACCGCCAGGATCGTCTCCTGTAAACAGGCATTCTGCCCCGGCCATTGCGAAGGATCGCCCAGAAAGGCCGGGCCATCCCGCAATACAATCCGCTGTACTTCCGGGTCCAGCGCCATCTCAATGTAGGCGCGCCCCTCTGCGAGCAGCCGGTCCCAGTCGGTTGCGGCAGCGGCGCCCGCCGCTTTTGCCCGGCTTACCATTTCCGTATCCAGCTGATCGATAACGGCCGCCAGCAACCCTTTCTTGTCACCGAAATTATGGTAGAGCGCGCCCCGCGTCAGGCCTGCGGCAGCGGTCAGGTCGTCCATTGAGGAGGCGGCAAACCCTTTCTCTGCAAAGGCTTTACGGGCAGCCGAAATCAGCCGGTTCCGGTTCTGTTCCATCGTGTCGGCACGGCGGGTAGGGCGCATAGGATCTCCTCTTTTTCACATACGCTGCGTATTTGAATTGACATACGCCCCGTATCTGTAATTAACTGGCATACGAAGCGTATATGAATATGCGCGGCTTATCCACACTTACCGCATTACTACCAAGAAGGTGTATGTCATGACATCACGCCAGGCCGTATTTCCCGCTCATCGCCATGCCCTCTATGACGCCCACGGTTATTCCGCGGCCATCATTTCGGGCGATCATCTGTTTGTCTCCGGGCAGGTCGGCAGCCGTGCCGATGGAACAGCCGAACCTGAGTTTGCCGCCCAGGTCAGGCTGGCATTTGACAACCTCAGCGCCACACTGGCAGCGGCAGGCTGCACGTTTGACGATATTGTGGACGTCACGACCTACCACACTGACCCTGAAAAGCAGTTTGATACCATCATGGCGGTCAAAAACGCGATCTTCCCGCAGCCACCCTATCCCGCCTGGACAGCCGTCGGGGTGAACTGGCTGGCAGGGTTTGATTTTGAGATCAAAGTGACCGCGCGGCTTCCCGCTAAAGCCTGATTCCCTGTGGGGGTAATGGTGATCGGCCCTCGATACCGCTCAGGCCGGTTTTTTCAGGGCCGCAACCGCGTTCTGTACCGTCATCAGCGTCAGCTCCGCCAGCGCCGGGTAGAAACCGCCGCTTTCACCCTGCGACAGCCGGCGGACGAACAGCGGCAGCCAGCTCAGCAGGTGCACGTCCAGCAGTTCAGCCAAGGCTGCCTGCCGATTCTCCTCTGCCAGTACCGCAGCCTGAAACAGCATCAGTCCCAGATGATCGGGCGGCTCCGGCGAGTCCGTATGCAAATGCAGCCCTTCACGTTGCAGAAAGCGGCTTAACGCCACGGTGGAACCGCCGCGCAGCACCTGATCCGGGTCGAGATAGATCGATCCCCACGGCGGCGCAGGGTACGCGCCCGGCCCGGCAAACAGCCGCTGCCACGCCATCGTTATCGCCCCGCGATCCGGTGACCTAAGCTGTGGCACCAACGGGGCAAGATCGGCGGCCGCGACGCCGGGCCAGCTTTCTGCCCATGCAGGCAACGCAAAAAAAGCTAGCACGCTTTCTGTCTCAGGGGAAGCAGGCGGAAAACGGAAACCGCAGCCCAGCAGGTTTACCTGCCGGGAAAGAATCAGGAAATCAGGTGTCATCAGGCATCTCATCAGGTCAGGGCGCGCATACCGTGCGTATGGCGGCGGCAGAGCGGGCAGAGGGTTTCATCGGCGGAAAAACTGACAAAGGGGGTACGGCAGTTCCGGCAGTGGCAGCGCGTCACCGGCAAGCGGCGCAGCCGGGCAGGGGCGGCCCAGGGTTTCACATGGACCGCCCGGGGAAAACAGACCCCCTCACAGGCCAGGCAACCGGTGCAGCGGGCAGGGTCGATCTGAAGATCGTCACCGGTCAGCGTGATTGCCTGTTCCGGGCAGAGGCGGGTACAGGCTCCGCACAGCACACAGGCAGCCGGATCGAGCGACACCTGAAACCAGCTGATGCCGGGGAACGCGTCCCGCACCGCCCGCTGCCCGGCAGGCACGGTGCCTGAGGAACGATCGTGATTAAACGGCCGGCCGAGCCAGCGCCGGCGGTGATGATCGACCTGTTCACCATCGGGGTGGACGATCTGCCAGATCGGCTCACCGATGCGGCTGAGCACACAGTTCAACGCCACCACGGCGGACTGCCAGGCCGTGTTTCCATGATCCAGCGAGACCTGCCGGATCCCACGCAACGCGTGCCACATCAGTAATTCATTCACCGAAGGCACAAACCGGTTTCCCTGGCCGAACAGGGTGTTACCTTGGTAAATCCTCTCTATTGGGGATAGGGAGTCAATAGCATCGGCAGGGCAGGTGAATAAACAGTCGCCACACTTCAGGCATTTTTCCGCCTCCAGCACCGGCTGACGCGCCGCAAACGTGATCCCATTGGTCGGGCAGGCCGTGCCGCAGGCGGTACAGCCGCCGTGCTGGGTTTTAGTCCGGATACAGCGTCCGCTGATGCCGGGCGGCATCAGCGGAGAGGGAAAGGGCAAAATACGCATATCAGTGAAGGGTGAAGAAAGCGTAGCGGCTGCCGATCTGTGCCAGCAACACCAGCAGTGCCGCAGCCAGAAGCCCGCCGCGTTGTATCATGCCGACGCGCTGGCGCGCCGGGCCGAGCAGCAGCACCAGCAGCACAATGGCCCCCATCAGCAGCGCGGCGCTGGCCACCCGCAACGGGGCCGTGCGCAGGAATGCCGCGACGGCATCAAACGGCAGCATGACCGGCTGTGCCGCCCCGGCCTGCGCCAGAAAGCGCAGGTAACCGGGCGTCACCAGCCAGTGGGCCGCCGCCGCCACGATGCAGCCCAGCAGGGCGGTCAGCAGCAGGCGCTGCATCAGCTCCGGGCTGACCGGCCCCCGGCACAATACTGCCGCGCCCAGCATCACGCCCAGGCTGATCACGGTGCCGTAGAACATCACCGCAGTATTGAGGTGCATCCAGGTGATCACAGCGCTGTTGATGTAAATCCCGGCCATGCAGCCCACATCTGCCAGCCCCACCAGCCCGCCCAGCAGCAGCAACAGCAGGGAGACGCGGCGCGTCAGCAGTGCCAGCAGCGCGGCCAGCCCCACAATGCCCAGATAGAGGCTCGCCAGCAGAATTTCCCGGCTCAGCCAGGAGCTGGCAACATGGCGCAGCGCATGGAACGCATTCAGCGGGTAACCGAGGTGCGCCACCGACGCCAGCAGCCCGAGCGCGGCCAACACAGGCGCGAGCAGCAGCAGCGGGCGCAGTGCCGTAAAATGCTGCTCCGCCGTGAGCACCCGGCGCAGCCAGCCGCCCGCCAGTGCGCCCATCAGCACCATCCCCACCGACGCCTGCACCAGCAGGGTAAATACCAGTAACGGCCACTCATTCATCGTTGTTTACCTCTTGTTGTGCGCCCTGATGCGCTTTCACCACCAGATTGGGCCGGGTCAGCGCAGAGTCAGGCAGGCCGTTGACGTCACACAGCGTGCCGTACCGGGCGCGCAGTTCATCGATCGGGCCGAACTTGATGGCACCCAGCGGGCAGGTCGCCACACAGACCGGCATTTCCCCCCTGGCTTGCAGGTCGATGCAGAAATCGCATTTGGACATCTGCCCGGTTTCGGTGTTGAGCTGGGGTGCGCCGTAGGGGCAGGACCAGGCGCAGTAGCCGCAGCCCACGCACTTATCGGTATTGACCCGGACAATGCCGTCACCGGGGCGTTTGTGCATCGCGGTGGTGGGGCAGTTTTTGGTGCAGACCGGGTCGCTGCAGTGGTTGCATGAAATCGACAGGGTGTAAGCGAAGACGTTATTACGCAGGCCGCCGTTGCCGGTCGGGATAAAGCCGCCGCCCTGCACCTCATACACCCGGCGGAAGCGCCGCCCGACTTCCAGATTGTTTTTATCTTTGCAGGCCACCTGGCACGCTTTGCAGCCGGAGCAGCGGGAAGAATCGATATAAAACCCCAGTTGCCGATCGCTGACCGGGGGGAATTCCTGAAATCTGCTCATGCTTTGTTTACCTCAACCAACAACGTCTGGTGGGAGTTCCCTTTTGCCAGCGGGGTAATGCGCGCGGAGGTCAGCACGTTCGGGCAGCCGCCGCGATCCACGCCCTTCTCATCCGGCAGCCACCAGGCCCCGGCCTGAAGCGCCACCACGCCCGGCATAATGCGCGCAGTCAGGTGCGCCGGGATCGCCATCACGCCGCGATCGTTAAAGATGCGCACGGTTTCGCCCTGCTGAATGCCGCGTTCGCGGGCATCCTGCGGGTTGATCCAGAGCACCTGCTCCTGCACTTCCTGCATCCACGGGTTCGGGTACTGGGTGGAGTTGGCGCGGTTTTTCCCTTTCCAGGTGATCAGCTGCAACGGGAAGCGCTGGCGTAACGCATCCTCCGGCCCCTCATGGGCAGGCACATAGTGGGAGAGCGCGGGGATTTCCGGGTGCTGCATCTCATACAGCCGTTTTGAGAACAGCTCGATTTTGCCGGAGGGCGTCGGGAACGGGTTGTTGGCCGGGTCTTCAATGTTTTTTTCAAAGGCGATATGCGGCGCGCCTTTGAACAGGTGGCGGCGTTTGACGCACAGCTCCTCAAAGGTCGGGAAGTTCTCCTCCGGCATCGCCTGCCGGGTGGTCTCGACGATATGCGCAATCCACGCTTTTTCCGAGCGGCCTTCGCTGAACTGCGGCTCCACGCCGAGTTTGGCCGCCACTTCGCGCAGCCACTCGTAGTCGGAGCGGCGTTCAAAGTCCGGCTCGACCAGCTTCTCGGACAGGATGATGTAGTTGCCGGTGCCCCAGGTTTCGCCGATATTCCAGCGCTCCATAAAGCTGGTTTCCGGCAGCAGCAGGTCGGCATAGCGCGCGCTGGGGGTCAGGTAGAGATCGCTGTTAACGATGAACTCGATGCGCGACTCATCTTCCAGCACGCTCACCGCCTGCAGCAGATCGGGGTTCTGGTTTGCCAGGTAGTTGCTGCCGAGCGAGAAGAGGATGCGGATGTTGCTCTCCAGCCGGTCGGCCCCTTTCAGCCCCATCTCCGGGGTGATTTTTGAGGCGTCATCCGCCGCCTGTACCCAGTTCATGATGGAGATTTTCGCCGCCACCGGGTTTTCCAGGCTCTCCGGGCCGGTCATGAATTTGCGGTTACCGATGCCGCCATACCCGGCCGCCCAGCCGCCGCGCACCCCTACGTTGCCGGTGATCGACGCCAGCAGGGTGGAGCCGCGCGCGGTGCGCTCGCCGCAGTTATGGCGCTGCGGCCCCCACCCCTGGATCAGGGCTGCGGGTTTGGTGGTGGCGTAGTCGCGCGCAAGCTGAAGAATTGTCTGCGCTGGGACGCGTGTAATTTTTTCCGCCCATTGCGGTGTTTTTTCGATGCCATCTTTCAGTCCAAACAGGTAGGCCACCAGCGACTCATTCGGCGGCACGCCCTCAGGCATGGAGGCCTCATCAAAGCCGAGGGTGTAGCGGTCAATGAATGCGCGGTCGTGCAGGTTTTCGCTGATGATGACGTACATCATCGCGTCCATCAGGGCGTTGTCGGTGGTGGGCAGCAGCGGGATCCACTCATCCGCCAGCGAGGCCGCCGTGTCGGAGTAGCGCGGGTCAACCACCACAAAGCGCGTGCCGTTGGCTTTCATCTGCTGGTAGTAGTGGTTGGTGTGGCCGAACACGGTTTCATTCGGGTTATGGCCCCAGAGGATCACCAGCTTGGTATCGGCCAGGGTGTCGAGGGTGCTGCCGCTGGCGGCGGTGCCGTAGGTATAGGGCGTGGCGGCGGCGGTGTTGCCCATGCTGACGGAGTGGTAGTGCTCCAGGTAGCCGCCGGTGAGGTTAAACAGGCGGCGCAGCATCTTGTCGCCGGAGAATGCGCCGCCGCTCACGGCGGTGTTGGTGTGGGCGAAACGCGCCGCCGGGCCATATTTCGCGGTAATGCGTGTTAAGTTATCGGCGATCATCGTGGTGGCTTCGTCCCAGCTGATGCGCTCAAACTTGCCTTCGCCGCGCTTGCCGACCCGCTTCATCGGGTATTTCAGCCGGTCAGGGTGGTAGACGAACTTCCGGTAGCCGCGGCCGCGTACGCAGGCGCGCATGATCGGCATCTCCGGGTCTAAGGCGTCATCAGACCGGGTGGCGATGCGGGTCACCATACCCTGCTCGACATGGGCGCGGATGTCACATTTGCCGCCGCAGTCAAAGGTGCTGCACGTGGGGATAATCTGCGCCTCAGGCGTGGCCGGGGCGGGGGAGGTGGCATCAGCGGGCTGGGCCGAGACGCTGCGCCCGGCGATAAAGGGTACCGCCATCAGGGCACTGCCGGCCTGAACGAACTGCCGCCGGCTCAGCGGCAACCCTCCCAGAGGCAACGGGCCGGATCTGTTTTGCGTTGACATAGGCTCTATCCAAAAAAAAGGAAAGAGCCTATAAAGGCAGGTGGGCGCCCACTATGATGAACGTCAATATAATGACGGTAAGCCGGGAATCGCGGGAAATAAAGCGGCGTCGGAGCGGAGAGAAATATTTTATATTTATATTATAGGGTTATATATTTATGTGATGAATAATATAGCCGGGCCGTTCAGTAAAGGCTGCCATGTCTGAGGCCGGGATAATCAGGCCCTTTTATCGTTTATTTGTTTAATAAAAGTGAAAAATCAATTCGCCCCGCCAGTTTTGGTGAGATGGCGTAAATTGATGATTTTTCTCCGCAGTTACGCCTCTGAAGCGTGTAATACGCCCTCTCTTTATGCCGCCCTTTAAGGGGCAGGACGCACTGCGCCCGGCATGTCATAAAACTGTCATATTACCTACATTTTACTGTCACCAAACTGTCCTATTTTGCCATCAGCAGCAATTCACATACTCAAAAAACGGCTTAAGCCGGAGTGCCATTTCCCCCAGGAGAAATTATGAAACTGATGCGTACCACCGTCGCCGGTATTGTGGCAGCCACCTTTTCGTTAACCACGATGTCCGCTTTTGCCGCCGCCAGCCTGACCGGCGCAGGCGGCACGTTCCCGGCACCGGTATATGCCAAATGGGCGGACAGCTATCAGAAAGAGACCGGCAACCAGGTCAACTATCAGGGGATCGGCTCCTCCGGCGGCGTGAAACAGATCATCGCCAAAACCGTGGACTTCGGCGCGTCTGACGCCCCGATGGCGGAAGACAAGCTCAACAGCAACGGCCTGTTCCAGTTCCCGACCGTGATCGGCGGCGTGGTGCTGGCGGTAAACCTGCCGGGCGTGAAATCGGGTGAGCTGACGCTCGACGGCCAGACCCTGGGCGACATCTACCTCGGCAACATCAAAAAGTGGAATGACCCGGCCATCGCGAAGCTGAACCCAGGCGTAAAACTGCCGGATCAGAACATCGCCGTGGTACGCCGCGCAGACGGCTCCGGCACCTCCTTCGTCTTCACCAGCTACCTGGCGAAAGTCAACGCCGCCTGGAAAGAGAAAGTGGGCGCGGGCAACACCGTTAACTGGCCGGCCGGTCTGGGCGGTAAAGGCAACGACGGCGTCGCCGCCTTCGTGCAGCGCCTGCCCGGCTCCATCGGCTACGTAGAATACGCGTATGCCAAACAGAACAACCTGGCCTACACCAAGCTGGTGAACGCCGACGGTCAGGCCGTCAGCCCGACGGAAGAGGCCTTCAGTGCCGCGGCGAAAGGCGCAGACTGGACCAAATCCTTCGCGCAGGATCTGACCAACCAGAAAGGCGGTGACGCCTGGCCGATCACCTCCACCACCTTCATCCTGATCTATAAGAACCAGCAGAACGCCGGTAAAGGCGCTGAAGTGCTGAAATTCTTCGACTGGGCGTACAAAAACGGCAATCAGGTGGCGAACGACCTGGATTACGCGACCCTGCCGGACGCCGTGGTGACGCAGATCCGCGCCTCCTGGAAAGAGAACATCAAAGACAGCAGCGGAAAATCCCTGTTCTGATCCGCATGTCGCGACCCGGCATTGCCGGGTTATCAAGCCCGGCCCCGGCCGGGCAGCATTGTTAATGAGAAGAGCGTCGTATGGCTGAGTACAAGCCGGCTATCAAACCACCGGGCAAGCACGGTGATTATCTCTTCAGCGCGCTGGTCAGACTGGCGGCGCTGATTACCCTATTGCTGCTGGGCGGCATCATCGTCTCCCTGATCGTGGCCTCCTGGCCCAGTATGCAGAAGTTTGGTTTCGCCTTCCTCTGGACGAAAGAGTGGGACGCCCCCGCCGAGCAGTTCGGCGCGCTGGTGCCGATCTACGGCACCATTGTGACCTCCCTGATCGCCCTGATTATCGCGGTGCCGGTGAGTTTCGGCATTGCCCTGTTCCTGACTGAGCTGGCGCCGAACTGGCTGAAGCGCCCGCTGGGCGTGGCAATTGAGCTGCTGGCGGCGATCCCGAGCATCGTGTACGGCATGTGGGGGCTGTTTGTGTTCGCTCCGCTGTTCGCTACCTACTTCCAGCAGCCGGTGGGCGATGTGCTCTCCGGCATCCCGATTGTGGGTGAGCTGTTCTCCGGCCCGGCGTTCGGCATCGGCATCCTGGCGGCCGGGGTGATCCTCGCCATCATGATCATCCCCTATATCGCGGCCGTGATGCGTGACGTCTTCGAACAGACGCCGGTGATGATGAAAGAGTCTGCCTACGGCATCGGCTGCACCACCTGGGAGGTGATCTGGCGCATCGTGCTGCCCTACACCAAAAACGGCGTGATCGGCGGCGTGATGCTGGGGCTGGGGCGCGCACTGGGCGAAACCATGGCGGTGACCTTTATTATCGGCAACACCTACCAGCTCGACAGCGCCTCGCTCTACATGCCGGGCAACAGCATCACCTCCGCACTGGCCAACGAATTCGCGGAAGCGGAATCGGGCGTGCACACCTCCGCGCTGATGGAGCTGGGCCTGATTCTGTTCGTGATTACCTTTATCGTCCTGGCACTGTCGAAACTGATGGTGATGCGCCTGGCGAAGAATGAGGGCCGCTGAGATGACGACGATGGACATGCAACAAACCGCGGCGCTGCGTGAATCGCGCCGCAAAAAACAGGCCTGGCGGCGTCAGAAAAACCGCCTGGCGCTCTGCCTGTCGATGGCGACCATGGCCTTCGGCCTGTTCTGGCTCTGCTGGATCCTGCTGACCACCCTGATGAAAGGGTTCGACGGCATGTCGCTGGCGCTGTTCACCGAGATGACCCCGCCGCCGAACACCGCCGGCGGCGGCCTGCTCAACGCCATTGTCGGCAGCGGGATGCTGATCCTCTGGGCGACGCTGGTGGGCACGCCGCTCGGCATTATGGCCGGCATCTACCTGGCGGAGTATGGCCGCAAATCCTGGCTGGCGGAGGTGATCCGTTTCATCAACGACATCCTGCTCTCTGCGCCGTCGATTGTGGTGGGGCTGTTTGTCTACACGCTGGTGGTGGCGCAGATGGGCCACTTCTCCGGCTGGGCGGGCGTGATGGCGCTGGGGCTGTTGCAGATCCCGATTGTGATCCGCACCACTGAAAACATGCTGAAACTGGTGCCGGACAGCCTGCGTGAAGCAGCTTACGCCCTGGGCACGCCGAAATGGAAAATGATCTCCGCGATTACGCTGAAGGCGTCGGTGTCCGGGATTATCACCGGGGTGCTGCTGGCGATTGCCCGCATCGCCGGGGAGACCGCACCGCTGCTGTTTACGTCGCTCTCCAACCAGTTCTGGAGCACCGACCTGCTGCAGCCGATCGCCAACCTGCCGGTAACCATCTTTAAATTTGCGATGAGCCCGTTCGCGGAGTGGCAACAGCTGGCGTGGGCCGGTGTGCTGCTGATTACCTTGTGCGTCCTGCTGCTGAACATCGTGGCGCGCATCATTTTCGCCAAAAAGAAACATTGATTGGCCACCGTATCGCCCGGCGGGGATGACGTCCGCGCCGGCAAACCGAGAGACAGAGTGATGAGTATGGCAACTGACGTAGCAGCGAGCAAAATCCAGGTCCGCGACCTCAACTTCTATTACGGCAAATTCCACGCGCTGAAAAATATCTCGCTGGATATCGCCAAAAACAAGGTGACCGCCTTTATCGGCCCGTCGGGCTGCGGCAAATCGACCCTGCTGCGCACGTTTAACAAAATGTACCAGCTCTACCCGGAGCAGGTGGCCAAAGGGGATATTCTGCTCGACGGCGAAAATATCCTGACCGACAAACAGGACATCGCCCTGCTGCGCGCCAAAGTCGGCATGGTGTTCCAGAAGCCGACGCCGTTCCCGATGTCGATCTATGACAACATCGCTTTCGGCGTAAAGCTGTTTGAGAACCTCTCCCGCGCGGAGATGGATGAGCGCGTGCAGTGGGCGCTGACCAAAGCCGCGCTGTGGACTGAGTCCAAAGACAAACTGCACCAGAGCGGCTACAGCCTCTCCGGCGGCCAGCAGCAGCGTCTCTGCATCGCGCGCGGCATCGCCATCCGCCCGGAAGTGCTGCTGCTGGATGAGCCCTGCTCCGCCCTTGACCCGATCTCCACCGGGAAAATCGAGGAGCTGATCACGGAGCTGAAACAGGATTACACCGTGGTGATCGTCACGCACAATATGCAGCAGGCGGCACGCTGCTCCGATCACACGGCGTTTATGTATCTGGGTGAACTGATTGAGTTCAGCGATACTGATACCCTGTTTACCTCCCCGGCCCAGAAACAGACCGAAGATTACATTACCGGCCGTTACGGTTGATCCCGCCGTGGGTACGGCAACGCATCCGCCTGACAGCGCCAACAGGATAAGCACATGGACAATCTGAATTTAAACAAACACATCTCCGGTCAGTTCAACGCCGAGCTGGAGCATATCCGTACCCAGGTATTAACCATGGGCGGGCTGGTGGAGCAACAACTCACCGACGCCATCACCGCCATGCACAATCAGGACGCCGACCTCGCCACCCAGGTGATTGAGGGCGACCGCAAGGTCAACATGATGGAAGTGGCGATCGATGAGGCCTGCGTGCGCATCATCGCCAAGCGCCAGCCCACCGCCAGCGATTTGCGGCTGGTGATGGCGATCATCAAGACCATCTCGGAGCTGGAACGCATCGGCGATGTGGCAGACAAGATCTGCCGCACGGCGCTGGAGAAGTTCTCCCACCAGCACCAGCCGCTGCTGGTGAGCCTGGAGTCGCTGGGCCGCCACACGGTGCAGATGCTGCACGACGTGCTGGACGCCTTCGCGCGGATGGACCTGGACGAAGCGGTGCGGATCTACCGCGAAGACAAAAAGGTCGATCAGGAGTACGAGGGCATTGTGCGCCAGCTGATGACCTACATGATGGAAGATTCCCGCACCATTCCCAGCGTGCTGACCGCGCTGTTCTGCGCCCGCTCAATTGAGCGGATCGGCGACCGCTGCCAGAACATCTGCGAATTTATCTTCTACTTCGTGAAAGGGCAGGATTTCCGCCACCTCGGCGGCGACGCGCTGGATGTGCTGCTGGCCGGTGACAAAGACAACGCGCCGTCGGCCTGACCACGGCAGCCCTGCCCGGGGCGGGCACTACAGCGTGACAAAACGCAGCGTCACCTGCACCGCCATCTGGCGGAAGTGGGCGATGTAGTTCTCGTCCTGGGAATTCCCTTCAAACAGCGTGTCGAAGGTGTACTGGTTGGCAGCCTGATGGAAACTCATGCTGCTGATCAGCCGGTGCACATCGCGCGCGGCCACATCCGCCCGGAACAGCCCGCCCTGTTTGCCGCGGCTTAAAATATCCTCCAGCACCGTGAGCGCGCTGCGGTTCAGCGTCTTGATCTGCGTTGACTGGCGGATATAGCGCCCGCGCATCATGTTCTCCATGCAGATCACCCGGATGAAGTCGGCATTCTGCACATGGAAGTTAAAGGTGGCTTCCACCAGTTTGACCAGCGCCTCGGCGGGCGGCAGCGCCGCCAGGTTCAGGCTCACCTCATGCCGGCGGATCTGGCTGTAGACGTGCTCCAGCACGCTGATATAGAGCGCCTCTTTATTCTTGAAGTGGTACACCACCATGCGCTTGGTGGTGTCAGCGTGTTCGGCAATCTTCTCCATGCGCGCGCCGTTCAGGCCTGACTCGGCAAACTCCGCCAGCGCGCTGTCAAAAATCCGTTTTCTCAACCCGACCGGATCGTTTTTCCGCCCGGCGGACGGCATCTCTTGGCTGCTCAGAACAGGCTCCTTACTTACAGCAGGGGAATAACGCATAACCGAAAGAGTAGCGACTCTGCCCCGGCGATACAATTGCGCAACCGGGCGCGATTGAAACGGACTGTTACGCCGCCCCGCCTTGACGAAATGAACCCTGTGGTTCAAAACTTAACAGATATGCTGCCGGTCCCCGCAGTTTTTGCGGCCTTCCCCTGAGCCCGGCCAGCCGGTTTTGTTGTCCGATTAGCCTGACTGACAAGGGGAAAATGATGCAACGTTCTATCGCTACGGTCTCGGTTTCGGGGTCGTTGCCGGAAAAATTAACCGCGATCGCCGCCGCCGGGTTTGATGGCGTCGAAATCTTTGAAAATGATCTGCTCTGCTATCCCGGCTCACCGGCGGAGATCCGCCAGCGCTGCGATGACCTGGGGCTGGCGATTACGCTGTTCCAGCCGTTCCGCAATTTTGAGGGGAACCCGCGCGATCAGCTGGAGACCCACCTGGCGCGCGCACGCCTGAAGTTCGGCCTGATGGAGCAGCTCGGCTGTGACACCCTGCTGGTGTGCAGCCATGTCTCGCCACAGAGCAGCGCGGAGCGCGACGTGCAAATCGCCGATCTGGCGCGCCTCGCCGCGCTGGCGGAGCAGCACGGGATGCGTGTCGGCTATGAGGCACTGGCCTGGGGCGCGCACGTCAACCATTACCGGCAGGCGTGGGATCGCGTACGCGAGGTAGACAGCCCGGCGATGGGCATCGTGCTCGACAGCTTCCATGTGCTGGCGCTGGGCGACACGCTGGACGGGCTGGATGCGATCCCGCTGGAGAAGATCACCTTCCTGCAACTGGCCGATGCGCCGATGATGCAGATGAACACGCTGGAGTGGAGCCGCCACTTCCGCTGTTTCCCCGGCCAGGGCGAACTGCCGCTGGTGAAATTCGCCACGCAATTAACGCAAAAGGGCTACCGCGGGCCGTGGTCACTGGAGATTTTCAACGATACTTTCCGCGCAGAACCGGCCACGCCCACCGCGCAGGACGGCTACCGCTCGTTGCTCTATCTGGAGGAGCAGACCCGGCAGGCCCTGGCGCAGGCCAACGCCCCTGACATCCCGGAAGGGCTGTTTGCCTCCGCTGCGCTGCCGCATTACCACGGCGTCGACTTTATCGAATTCAGCGCCGGGGCGGACGACGCCCCTCTACTGGACGCGGGGCTGCAACAGCTCGGGCTGGCGCACCGGGGTGACCACCGCACCAAAGCGGTGTCGCTGTACCAGAACGGCGCGGTTAACCTGATCGTCAACCGTGAGCCGGACAGCGCCGCCGCGGCTTACCATGAACGCCACGGCCTCTCGATGTGTGCGCTGGCGCTGAAGGTCGGGGGCGCGCCGCGCCTGCTGCAACGGGCGCAGGCATTCGGCTATGCCATTTATCCGCCGCAGGCCGGCCCGAATGAGCGGCCGATCCCGGCGGTCTGCCTGCCGGACGGCGGCCTGATCTACCTGATTGAGCAGGGCGGGCAGGCGGGCTGGTCACAGGATTTCCACCTGTATGATGCGCCGCCGCCTTCTGACAGCTGGCAAGGCATCGATCATCTGGCAATCGCTATCCCGGAAGGGATGCGCCAGAACTGGGTAATGTTCCTGCGCAGCGTGCTGGGTTTTGAACTGGAAAGTATGCAGGAGATGAATGACCCGTTCGGCATTGTGCGCAGCCAACTGGCCCACAGCCCGGAAAACCGGGTGCGGCTGCCGCTGAATATCTCCCAGAGCCGCGAGACGCTGATCGCCCGTGCGGTGCAGCGTTACCACGGGGCGGGGCTGCAACACGCCGCCTTCGCCACCCGGGATATTTTCAGCGCCGTGCGCGCCGCCCGTGAGCGGGGGATGGGGCTGTTGCCGGTGCCGGAGAACTACTATCAGGATCTGGCCGCCCGCTTCGGGCTGGAGCAGGCATTTCTTGATGAGCTGGCGGCGCACCACCTGCTTTATGACCGGGACGGGCAGGGCGGCGAGCTGCTGCACGCTTACACCCAGCCCGTGGCCGACGGGCGCTTCTTCTTCGAGCTGCTGGAGCGGCGCGGCGGTTACGCCGGTTACGGCGAAGCCAACGCCGGGGTACGGCTGACGATGCAGCAGCAGCCGTAGCGGCGCGGCTCAGCGCGTCAGGCGGTAGCCCTGCTCACGCCACAGGCCGGGCAGGGCGCGCATATCGCGGAACGGCGTCACCAGTGGGTGGTCAATCACCGGGTTATGCGGGTCGGCACAGTAGTAGAATACCGGGATGCCTGCCGCGATCCCGGCCTGCGCACCGGCCACGGAGTCCTCTACCAGAATGCAGCGCGCCATCGGCACATCCATCTCACGCGCCGCATGGTGCAACAGGGCCGGGTCCGGCTTCCAGCGCTGCACATCATAGCCGCTGAACAGCCGGTGGCGGTCACCGTCGGTAAAGAACGGCAGTAACCCGGTGAGGCCGAGAGAGTGCTGCATCTTGCTGACCGGCCCGTTAGACACCACGCACACCGGCACCTCAATCTGCGCCAGCAGCTCGCGCGCGCCTTCAATCGCCACCAGCTCCTGATCAAACAGCCGCGCTACCTCCTGCCGGTAACGCGCCTCCATCTCCGCGACCGGGGCGTGTAAAGGATACTGCCGCCCGACCTGCTCAATGATGTCGTAAAGCTTCACCCCTTTGTATTTCTTAAACACCTCTTCCAGGGTCAGGGTGATGCCGTAATGCGCGAACATCTGCACATAGCCGCGGCTGCACAACACTTCGCTGTCTACCAGCGTCCCGTCACAATCAAAAAAGACACACCCGGTATCACGCATTCCGTTCTCCTTTTTCCCTGCCGGTCTGGCGGGGTGAATCACACCATTATTCCGTTCGCCGCCGTAATGACAATAAAAAAGGGTTCAGTGCCGCTTATGCATTTTTTGCGCGGCGGAAACGTTATCCTGCGGGAAAAATCCGCGAAAAAAAGTGTGAGGGCTGCGTCAAAACTCCTATTTTTTGTTATAGGATAGCCCCGACCCTCCTTTTCCCTCTTCGGAAATTTGATAAATGAGCAAACCACAACCAAGCGCGGCTGATGATCACGGCCTGCTTGAGCGCGTATTCAAGCTGAAGCAGCACGGGACCACGGCACGTACTGAAGTGATTGCCGGCCTGACTACTTTCCTGACCATGGTCTATATCGTGTTTGTTAACCCGCAGATCCTCGGGGTGGCAGGCATGGATGTCCGGGCCGTGTTCGTCACCACCTGCCTGATTGCCGCGTTCGGCAGCATCTTTATGGGCCTGCTGGCCAACCTGCCGGTCGCCCTGGCCCCGGCGATGGGCCTGAACGCCTTCTTCGCCTTTGTGGTGGTCGGCGCGATGGGCATTTCATGGCAAGTGGCAATGGGTGCTATTTTCTGGGGCGCAATCGGTTTCCTGCTGCTGACCCTGTTCCGCATCCGCTACTGGATGATTGCCAACATCCCGGTCAGCCTGCGCGTGGGGATCACCAGCGGCATCGGGCTGTTTATCGGCATGATGGGGCTGAAAAATGCCGGCATCATCGTGGCGAACCCGGACACCATTGTGACCATCGGCAACCTCGCCTCCCATAACGTGCTGCTGGGCATCCTGGGCTTCTTTATCATTGCCATTCTGGCCTCGCGCAATATCCATGCGGCGGTGCTGGTGTCGATTGTGGTCACCACGCTGTGTGGCTGGGCAATTGGTGACGTGAAGTACGGCGGGATTGTGGCGCTGCCGCCGAGCATCACCTCCGTGGTGGGCCAGGTCGATCTGGCCGGGGCGCTCAATATTGGGCTGGCGGGCGTGATCTTCTCCTTTATGCTGGTGAACCTGTTTGACTCCTCCGGCACCCTGATTGGCGTCACCGACAAAGCGGGCCTGGCGGATGCCAAAGGCAAATTCCCGCGCATGAAACAGGCGCTGTTTGTGGACAGCATCAGCTCGGTGGTGGGCGCGTATGTCGGCACCTCTTCGGTCACCGCCTATATCGAAAGCTCCTCCGGCGTCTCCGTGGGCGGCCGCACTGGCCTGACGGCGGTGGTGGTCGGCATCCTGTTCCTGCTGGTGATCTTTATCTCGCCGCTGGCCGGGATGGTGCCGGCCTATGCCGCTGCCGGGGCGCTGATC
Source organism: Chimaeribacter coloradensis (assembly GCF_002858715.1). Classification (GTDB taxonomy): domain Bacteria; phylum Pseudomonadota; class Gammaproteobacteria; order Enterobacterales; family Enterobacteriaceae; genus Chimaeribacter; species Chimaeribacter coloradensis. The sequence goes on from NZ_PJZH01000009.1 coordinate 46,636, forward strand.
TACGTCGGCGTACTGATGACCTCCAGCCTGGCGCGCGTCACCTGGGACGATTTGACCGAAGCCGTTCCGGCCTTTATCACCGCGGTGATGATGCCGTTCAGCTTCTCAATCACCGAAGGCATTGCGCTGGGCTTTATCTCCTACTGTGTGATGAAACTCGGCACCGGGCGCTGGAAAGAGATCAACCCGTGCGTGATCGTGGTTGCGCTGCTGTTTGTGCTGAAAATCGCGTTTATCGACGCCCACTAAGGGTTGCACTGACACACAAAAAGGCCGATCGTCCGATCGGCCTTTTTTATGGGCGGCGGGCGGTGATCAGCCGCTGACTTTCTGAATATACTGGCCGAACGCCGTGAGCTGGCCGCGGAGGAAATCGAGCGTGCTCTGGTCAATGACTTCGCCGAGCTGCTCATCCACTTTGTTCTGAATCACCCCACCCATAAACTCCGGTTTGTTCATCACCAGCGCATCGAGATAGACCAGAATCTGGCGCAGATGGTATTGGCAGCGCGCGCCGCCAATCGCCCCCATTGAGCTGGTCTGGATCGCCACCGGCTTCTTCGCCAGCGGCTGTTGCGGCAGGCGCGAGATCCAGTCAATCGCATTTTTCAGGCCGCCCGGCACCGAATAGTTATATTCCGGGGTCACGATGATCACGCCGTCCGCTTTCTGGATCTGCGCCGCGATCTCCTCAACCTGTGAGGGGAACCCCTCTTCCTGCTGGTGGTCGGCGTCATACACCGGGATGCCGCCAATAGAGGGCAACGCGCTGATGGTCATGCCCTCCGGGGCCAGTTTCGGCAGGGTGCGCGCCACCATCGCGTTGTATGAACCTTTGCGCAGGCTGCCGAGCAGGGTAACGATATGCAGGGGTTGAGCAGACATCCGGGACTCCTTATAAAAAGAGAAAAGGGCGGGCCGGAAAAGGCGCGCCGGAGAAGTTTCCTGATTAAGCGTAGCAGATAGCGGAAACGGCCCCGGCGACGGGATCAGCGGGTGGGCGGCAGGCTGAGCAGCTTCATAAAGTGCGAGGAGAGGGGCTGCTGGGCGTTCTCCTGAATCTGGCTGAAGCCGCGGTCGGGGTGGAAGCGCCACTGCACCATCCGCCCCAGCGTCGGGGACTGCGCGCAGGCCCAGGCAAACAGGGAGTCGCTGTCGCTGGCGACCTGCACATCGGGCAGCACGCTGGAGCGCAGCCGCCCCGAGGCCGGGTGCAGCCGCACCGTCTCCAGCCCGCTGTTACCCAGCCCGGAGAGCTTCAGGATGCTCTGGCGGATGCACCAGAGCTGGGTGGCGGCTTCCATTGGCTCATTCTGCTCCGCCACCCACGCCAGCTCGGCAGAGCTCAGGTTCTCTTTGTGCAGTTGCAGGATGCGGCTGCTGCGCGCGCGGATCACTTCCATATCCAGCCCCACTTTGCCTTCGCTGCTCAGCATCACGCCCAGCGTGTTCCCGGCGTAAGCCAGGCTGAAGTCGGGCAGGTTGGTGTCGGCAAAACAGGGGCGGCCGCTGGGCGGGGTGATCATTTTCGGCAAGAGCGGGATGCCATAAAAATAGGCCATCATTTCAGCCAGCAGCACGCGGCCATACAGGTAGCGCTGCCGCCGTTTCACTGAAAACGCCGCCGCAGCAGCCACCAGCTCGGGATTAAGCCGCCGCACGTCCGGCATGGTGTCGGACAGGGTCCATTTCGCGTAATGGCACGCCATTGTTCACTCCCTGATAATGGTTCGCACATAAATTGACGTATTTTACTAAAAATATCACCCGCCGGGTGAGGGCTGCACGGGGATGACCGGGACAGGCGGGAAAACCACCACACTTTACGCCTGACGGCTCCGGCTGGGCAGCGGCAAAGGTGACGGCGCTCGCATAATTATAATTAAAACTCACGGCTCTGCCGACCCTTTCTGCTCATCCCCTTGATTACAGTAGCTTACATGGAAAGTGAGTATTTACTATCAAAATAAAGTTGTGGGTTTACCCGCCGATATCCGTTGCACAGCTATTTGGCTTCTTGTCGGTGAGTATCGCGAACATGTTAAAAACAACGCAGGCCCGGTTTACTCTGTTAATCAGCGTGCTTTTTGCTGCGCTGCTGATTATTACGCTGATAGTGATTCAGATATTTATTGCCCCCAAACTCAAGCACAGCGAAAGCGTGCTGGTCTCCGGGAACGTCGAGCGCATCGCGACAGCGGTCAACGACCGGATGAACCGGGTCGAGACGCAGGCGCGCAGCATCACCCAGACCGCCACGCTGATGGACAGCGTCTCTATCGACGCCCTGTTGCCGGGGCTGATTGACCAGTACGGTGACACCAACGTGTTCGGCGGCGGCGTCTGGCCGCTGCCCTACATGCGCGATGCGGTGCGCGACAAGTTCAGCACCTTCTATGCCCGCGGTGAGGACGGCAAACTGCTGTTCAATGAAACCTGGAACGGCGGCGCCTCTCCCAATTACTACGACCAGCCCTGGTTCCGTGACGGCATGAAAGCCTCGCGCGGGGCGTGTGCCTGGGCAAAAGCCTATCAGGACAGCGCCAGCCCGCAGCCGCGCACCAACTGTGCGATGGCGATCTATAAAGGGGACAAGGCGTGGGGCGTCTCCACCATCGACGTGACGCTCGGCTTCTTTAATACGCTGGTGAAAGAGCAGGAGCAGGTGATTCAGGGCCGCATCCTGATTGTCGAGCAGGACGGGAAAATCGTCGGCAGCAGCGACACGGCACAGACCGGCAGCCTGAAAAACCTGGCGGACCTCCGCTCCCCGATGGCGCGGCAGGTGAAAGAGATGCTGGCGACCATCGGCGAAAAGCGCCAGGCTGAGGCGGAATTTGAGGTGGACGGCGAATCGCACACCCTGTTCCTGCGGAATATCGAACACAGCCCGTGGTTTATCGCCACTGACTTGCCGACCCGCCTGCTGGTGAAGCAGAGCAACAGCGTGCTGCTGAGCCTGGCGGCGGTGCAGGTGCCGGTGATGCTGATCCTGCTGGCGTTCCTGATCGTCACCCTGCGGCTGTTTATGCGGCGTCTGGCGGCGTTGCGCGACAATATCACCGCGCTTTCGGCAGGCGGCGCGGACTTAACCCAGCGGCTGCCGGAGAGCACCAGCCCGGAATTCAACGCCATTAATCACAGCTTCAACGGCTTCCTGGCCCACCTGCAACAGATCCTGCGGCAGGTCGGCGAAAGCAGCCTGACCATCGCCTCCGCCGCGCGCGAAATTGCCGGCGGCAATATGGATTTGTCCGCGCGCACTGAAGATCAGGCCAGCTCGATTGAAGAGACCGCCGCCTCGATGGAGCAGCTCACCAGCACCGTGAAGCAGAACGCCAACAACGCCGAACATGCCAACCAACTGGCGCGCGACGCCTCCGGCGTGGCAGAAAAAGGCAGCAGCGTGGTGAGCCAGGTGGTGGACACCATGGGGTCGATCAACCGTTCGTCGCAGAAGATTGTGGACATCATCAGCGTGATCGACAGCATCGCCTTCCAGACCAATATCCTGGCGCTGAACGCGGCGGTGGAAGCGGCGCGCGCCGGTGAACAGGGGCGCGGCTTCGCGGTGGTGGCAGCGGAAGTACGCAGCCTGGCACAGCGGTCGGCCACGTCTGCGCGTGAGATCAAGAAACTGATTGAGGACTCGGTGGCAGACATCACCCTCGGCACCGAACTGGTGGCGACGGCGGGCCACACCATGCAGGATCTGCGGCAAGGGGTGAATAATGTGGCAACGCTGATGAATGAGATCCTCTCCTCCAGCCAGGAGCAGAGCCTCGGCATTGAGCAGGTCAACCTGGCGATTAACCAGCTCGACGGTACCACCCAGCAAAACGCCGCGCTGGTGGAGCAGGTCTCCGCCGCCGCCCAGGCGATGCAAGAGCAGACGCAGCAACTCGAGAGTGTGGTGAACGGCTTTAAACTCTGACTTTCCTTATTTTCCCTCCCCGGCCGGCCTGTTTATCAGGCCGGTTTTTTATAATGAGATAAATAGTTATTGGTCTCAGTGATATTTTATATCTAATTAATAAAAGTGTTATTAGATATAAATAATGAAATTCTTATCTTTTTATTAAAATGCGCGTTTTACACCCAAATTATCGCCTTGATCAATAGATCATCAATGACGCATTTTATAAAGGGTAGGATCGTGAGACTTATCGCATTACTTCAGGTATTTTTACAATTAATTAACCCCTTATTTCTGGCCTCTCTGTTTTCCTTTTCTGCACAAGCAGAAGAACGCCCGGCGGTTTTTTCCGATCCGGCAAAAAACAGCCCAGCGGGAAAAGAGAAAACAGAGAGTACACAAGAGAGGCTGGCTACCGTGGCGGCCGAGTCCGGCGCACTGCTGCAAAGTGACTCCGCCTCAGACAGCCTGAAAAACCGGGCGATCTCTGCCTCCACGGCCGCCGCTGCGGACAGCGTTGAAGGCTGGCTTAACCAGTTCGGCACGGCGCGGGTCAAGGCCATGACCGATGAAGACTTCAGCTTTGACGGCACCGAAGCGGATGTGCTGGTGCCGCTGTATGATAATCAGCGTAACCTGCTGTTTACTCAGTTAGGCGCGCGCCGGGTTGATGACCGCAATATTATTAATATCGGCCTGGGCCACCGTTATTTCTCGGATAACTGGATGGCCGGTACCAACGTCTTTTACGACCGGCAAATTTCCGGTAATGGTCACCAGCGCCTGGGTCTCGGCGCAGAATTAGGCTGGGATTATTTTAAACTCGCCACGAATGGTTATTTCCGCTTATCTGACTGGATGGCCTCTTCCCGGTATCAGGATTATGACGAACGTGCCGCGAATGGGTTTGATATCCGTGCCGAAGGCTATTTCCCGAGCTGGCCGCATCTGGGTGCCAGCGTGATGTATGAGAAATATTATGGCGATCAGGTGGCGCTGTTTAATGAAGATGAGCGCGAGAAAGACCCTTACGCCTTTAACCTTGGGCTGAATTACACGCCTTTCCCGCTGCTGACCGTCGGCGTTAACCAGAAGTTAGGCAAAGCCGACCAGCAGGATACCCAGTTTAACCTGGCCCTGACCTATGCACCCGGGGTGGCACTGGATAAGCAGCTCGACCCGGGCCAGGTGGCGGCGCGCCGCACGCTGCGCGGCGGCCGCCTGGATCTGGTAGAGCGTAACAACAATATTGTGCTGGAGTACCGCAAAAAACAGACCCTTTCCCTGGCCCTGCCGGAGAAAGTGGAAGGCAATGAAGCGGCAGTGCTGCCGCTGGCGGTCACGGTAAAAAGCCAGCATGGGCTGGATTACATCGAGTGGCAGGATGCAGAACTGGTGCGTCAGGGTGGCGCGATTCTCACCACGGCACCGGGGCAGTATGCCATCCGCCTGCCGCACTACCAGTTCAGCGGCGTGAACAGCTACACCGTCTCCGCGGTGGCCCATGATAAAGAGGGCAACACCTCCAACAGCAGCAGCATGGTCGTGAACGTCACCGGCTTTGATCTTCAGTCAATCCGCTCTGCGACCACGTCGTCCTCCGCTGCGTTGCCGGCTGACGGCAAGTCGCAGGCGGATATTCAGGTCGCACTGACCTCGGCCGGCGGCCAGCCGGCCACCGGGCTGGCCGATCAGTTAAGCGCCATCGTGACGCCGCGCAACGCCGGCCTGAAGGCCAATGTCAGCGCGGCTCCTGCCGTAAGCCGCAGCCCGGTGCTGACCGGCTTCACCGAAGGGGCGGCCGGGGTCTATCACAGTACCTTTACCAGCGGCACCGAAGCAGGCACGGCAGAGATTCAGCCGCTGCTGATGAACGTGAAGCTGGCAAAAACCACCATCACGCAACAGAGCGTGGCGATTATTCCGGCCATTGAGGCTGTGACGGCATCCGGCATTACCGCGCTGGCGAATGACAGCGACCCGATCACCGTCACTGCCCGCGTCCTGACGCAAAACGGCACGCCGCACGCCGGGGCCACCGTGTTCTGGCAGGCTGACAATGCTGCCGCTACGCTCTCCGCCGCGCAAAGTGTCAGTGATGAAAACGGGCTGGCGACCGTCATGGTACGCAGTAAACAGGTGATCGCGACGACCGTTTCTGCCCGGCTGGAGCAGGGCGAGGCGAAAAACAGTGAGCGGCTGGCCTTTACGGCCGACAGCGCCACCGCGCTGGTGAAACAGCTGGATCTCAGTAAAACGCAGGCGGTGGCCAATAACAACGATCAGGTCGTTGTGACAGCGCAGGTCACGGATGCCACCGGCCACCCGCTGGAGAAGAGCAGCGTGAAATGGGCCGTTGATCAGGGCAGCGCGACGCTGAGCGCCGCAGAAACGGAAACCGATGCGCAGGGCAATGCCACCGTTACCCTGACTTCGGCGAAAGCCGGGCAGGTGGTGATTTCTGCCCAGACCGGCAACAGCGCCGCCGTCACCAGCGCACCTGTGACCTTTGCGGGCGACCACGCCACGGTGAAAGTTACTGCCGTGACGCCGGGCAAAACCGCCGCCGTGGCGGATGGCCAGGAGAGCATCATCTACACCGCAACCGTCACCGACAGCCAGGGTAACCCGCTGGCGGACGCTGTGGTGAACTGGCAGAGCACCCCGGCAACGGCGCAGCTTTCCGTTGCCAGTTCCACCACCAACGCCCAGGGTCAGGCGCAGGTCAGCGTCAGCGTCAGCTCAACCGTCGCCGGTAAGGTGGTAGTGACGGCCCAAACCGGGCAGAGCGCCGCGTACTACGCGCCGGAGGTGATGTTTACCGCTGACAGCCGCAGCGCGAAAGTCAGCGCACCGCAGGCCAGTAAAACCAGTGCCGTGGCCAACACCACCGATTCGGTAGTGCTGACCACCACGGTCACCGATGCCCATAACAACCCGGTACCGAACCAGCCTGTGGACTGGCAGGTCAGCCCGGCGACCGGCTCGCTCTCGTCTGCCCAGACCACCACGGACGAGCAGGGTGTGGCGCGCGTGACGCTCACCTCCGGCACTGCCGGCAGTTATCAGGTGACCGCCGCCGTGGGTTCACAGCAGGCGACCTCCGGCAGCCTCACCTTTACCGCTGATGCCCAGAGTGCGCGTCTGGCCGCCCTGAACGCGGATAAAACCACCGGCATCGCCGCCGGGAAAGATAAGGTGACGCTGCAGGCGAAAGTCACGGATGCCAACAATAACCCGCTGCGCGATGTGAAGGTTGACTGGCGCAGCGACAACAGCAGCGGCGTGTTTACCCCGGCGCAAAGCACCACGGACAGCAACGGCATCGCTACCGCCACCTTCAGCGCCTCGCTGGCGGCAGACACGCTGATTACCGCCGGCGTCAACGGCAGTGAAATGCAGCAGGCCGTGAGTATCGTGGCGGACAGCAGCACGGCCGCGCTGAAAACCGTGGTTGCGGATAAACCGCAGGCAGTGGCTGACGGGCAGGAGACGGTCATCTGGACGGCCACGGTCGTTGACGCCAACCAGAACCCGGTCAACGGGGCGACGGTAGAGTGGAACAGCAGCAGCGCGCTGGCGTTTTCGGCGGCCAGCAGCAGCACAGACAGTGACGGCATCGCCACCGTATCCGCCACCGCCACCAAAGCGGGCAGTGCCGTCGTGACGGCGAAAGTTGCCCAACAGAGCCTCAGCGCCTCTGCGGTCTCCTTTATGGGTGACGTGAAGAGTGCGGTGATCGGCACGCTGGCCGTTGATAAAACGGTGGTGCTGTCTAACAACAGCGATAAGGCCACCTACACCGCCACGGTGCTGGATGCCAACCAGAACCCGGTCGCGGATGCGGAGGTTAACTGGACCACCACCCTGAATGCGCTGGAGGCCGCCACCAGCAAGACCAACAGCCAGGGGCTGGCGACAGTCACGCTGAAAGGCAATGAAATGGGGGCGGTGACGGTGACGGCCGGTATCAACCAGAGCACGGTTGAGAATACGCAGGTGAAATTCATCAATACCCTGACGGATAGCTGGGCGATTACGGCACCATCAGGCGTTTATACATCCAGTACCATTTATGGCTACCCCAGTTTAGGCTTTGTGGTCGCGGCACCGACAGAGGGGCCAACTGAACTGATATGGGCAGCCTCGGGGGATGCAATAGTGAAAACGCCGATGAAAGATGAACAAGGTAACGAAGTGATGGTTACTTTCCGCGGCGAACGGATCACAGGGTGTACCGTCCGGCCGTTTAACGCCTCTATAGGTTGTCAGTCCGGCAGTGGAACCAGTGCCCGCTTCCGCTATAACGCAGCAGATAACCCGGATCTGCCGGCAGGTAACTACAGCGGTGTGATTCACTTTATGGGCAAAGATGCTTACACCAGCTACGCCTTTGAATTTATCCTCAACACTACGCTGGCCGTGCCGAACTAAGCCACAGCGTGATTAACCCGCCTGACGCCGGTTTGCCCCAGCGTCAGGCTTTTTTTATCCCTGCCGCTTTTCGCCATGATCAGAAAGCCGCCGGTATTTCAGGAACGCCGCGGGTTTTCAGGAAACTAAACCGCGCCGCGCCGGTATTCTCTTTTCTTAAAACAGCAATTTGTGACCCTACTCACGCCCACCTTTACTTCTTTGCCAGTGCCGGAAAAGTGCTGTCATTCACAAGAAGGTGGTGCGTGGCATTACTTTCTAGAGTGAAAGTAAGTATTTTCAAAAGGGACACATAATAACCTGACGCCAACACCTTGCGATTCTATCGTCCCCGCTGAACGTGCCGGCGTAATACCTTTTGCCACCTTGTGATCGTGACCCAATAAAAAAACATTAACTGCCTACCCCCCTGCAATCCGGGACCCTACATGTGGAGTACCAGCAATGAAAATGAAAACACTCGCAGGTTGTACACTCACCCTCGTCGCTCTGGCGCTGTCCGGTTCTGCCCTGGCGGAGGTGAAGATCGCCCTGGTGGCGAAATCCCTCGGTAACGGCTTTTTTGAAGCGGCCAACGTGGGGGCGCAGCAGGCCGCCAAAGAGATCGGCGATGTGAAAGTGATCTACACCGGCCCGACCACCACCACCGCCGAAGCGCAGATCGAAGTGCTCAACGGGCTGATCGCCCAGGGCGTGGACGCCATCGCCATCTCCGCCAACGACCCGGACGCCGTGGTGCCGGTGCTGAAAAAAGCGATGCAGCGCGGCATCAAGGTCGTCTCCTGGGATTCCGGCGTGGCGAAAGCGGGCCGCCAGATCCACCTCAACCCCTCCAATAATGCGCTGATTGGCGAAACCAACGTCAAACTGGCGGCAGATGCGCTGAAAGCGCTGAACCTGGAAAAAGGCGACGTGGCGGTACTGAGCGCCACGCCCACCTCCACCAACCAGAACGTCTGGATTGAGGAGATGAAAAAGGTGCTGCCGAAGTACCCGTCGGTGAATCTGGTAACCGTGGCCTACGGCGACGACCTGTCGGACAAGAGTTACCGTGAAACGGTGGGGCTGCTGAAGTCCTACCCTGACCTGAAAGTGATCGTCTCCCCGTCGTCGGTCGGCATCGTGGCCGCGGCGCAGGCGGTGAAAGATCAGGGCAAAATCGGCCAGGTCTATGTCACCGGGCTGGGGTTGCCGTCTGAAATGGCGGGGGCAGTGAAATCGGGCGCGTCAAAGAGCTTCGCCATCTGGAACCCGATCGACCTCGGCTATGCCGCCACCTATTTAGCGGACGATCTGGTGAAAGGCACCGCCACCAAAACCGAGGCCAGCATGGGCAAACTCGGCAAAGTGAAGCTGGACGCTGACGGCAGCGGTGCCATGGCGGAACCTTTCGTCTACGACGCCGCTAACATCGATAAATTCTCCAAAATCTTCTGATGACGCAACCGGCGGCCGGCGCAGATGCCGCCGCCCTTTTTGCTTTTTGGCTGGGGATGTTAACCATGACAATCGCCACACCGCTGCTGTCGCTTAAGGGGATCACCAAAACCTTCCCCGGCGTGCGCGCGCTTGAAAACGTACAACTGGATCTCTGGCCCGGCAAAGTCACGGCGCTCATTGGTGAAAACGGGGCCGGGAAATCCACGCTGGTGAAAGTGATGACGGGCATTTATCAGCCCGATGAGGGTGAACTGCTCTACAAAGCGATTCCGATTACCCTGCCGACGCCCGAGGCGGCGCACAAAGTCGGCATCACCGCCATCCACCAGGAAACCGTGCTGTTTGATGAGCTTACGGTGACGGAAAACATTTTTGTCGGCCACTACCGCTACCGCGGCCTGTTCAAAAAACTCGACTGGCCCGCCATGCACCAGCAGGCGCGCGAAATCCTCACCCGCCTGGAAGTGCAGATTGACCCGCGCGTGACGCTGAAAACCCTGAGCATCGCCCAGCGGCATATGGTGGCGATTGCGCGGGCACTGTCGTTTGATGCGCAGGTGGTGATCCTGGATGAGCCGACCGCCGCGCTGTCACAGCATGAGATCGTCGAGTTTTATCAGATCGTCGAACGGCTGAAACGCGAAGGGAAAGCCATTCTGTTTATTTCGCATAAATTCGATGAGATTTTCGCGATTTCCGACCACTACACCATCCTGCGGGACGGCGTGTACATCAGCTCCGGCGAGATCAGCGACATCACCGAAAACCGCATGGTCACCATGATGGTTGGGCGTGAAATCACCCACGCTTACCCAAAAATCCATACCGAACCGGGCGAGACGGTGCTGGAGGTGAAAAACCTCTGCCACCCCACCGAATTCGCCCATATCAACTTCTCCCTGCGCAAAGGGGAGATCCTCGGCTTTTACGGGCTGGTCGGGGCGGGGCGTACTGAACTGATGCAGGCGCTCTCCGGCGTAACGCAGCCCTCCCAGGGCGAGATCCGGCTTAACGGCCAAGTGCGGCATTTCCACCAGCCCGCGGATGCCATCAACGCCGGGATTGTCTGTGTGCCGGAAGAGCGCCAGAAACAGGGGGCAATCATCCAGTTGCCGATCAGCCAGAACATCAGCCTGCCGCAGCTGAGCCGCCTGAACCCGAACGGCATCCTGAATGATGCCCGCGAATGGCAGCTCGCCGACGACTACGCCAGACGGCTCCAGGTTAAGGCGTTCAGCTGGAAACAGCCGGTGGAGACGCTCTCCGGCGGCAACCAGCAGAAGGTGGTGATCGGCAAATGGCTGGCGACCCAGCCTACGGTCATCATCCTCGATGAGCCGACCAAGGGCATCGATATCGGCTCCAAAGCGGCAGTACACCAGTTTATGTCGGAGCTGGTGGGGCAGGGGCTGGCGGTGATTATGGTGTCATCGGAGCTGCCGGAAGTGATGGGCATGGCGGATCGCATCATCGTCATGCACGAAGGGCTGATGGTGGCGGAGTTCCGCGCCGGGGAAGCCAGTGCGGAAAGGATTGTCAGCGCCGCCAGCGGCGCGGGCGAGGAGGCAGCATAAATGTGGCAAGCATTGCTGAAACACCGTGAAGCCCTGCTCGGCGGGGTGATTCTGCTGATGGTGCTGGCGATTGGCAGCCGGGTACCCTCTTTCCTGCGGCCGGGCAACCTGGTGGAGATCTTTAACGACACCTCTATCTTGATCATCCTGGCGCTGGGCCAGATGATGGTGCTGCTGACCAAAGGCATCGATTTGTCGATGGCGGCCAACCTGGCGCTGACCGGCATGATCGTGGCGCTGCTTAACTTCCACCATCCGGAAATCCCGGTCGGTGTGCTGCTGGTCATCGCCACACTGCTGGGACTGGTGATGGGGATGATCAACGGGCTGCTGGTGTGGAAGCTCGGCATCCCGGCGATTGTGGTGACGCTCGGCACCATGAGCATCTACCGCGGCATTATCTTCCTGCTCTCCAACGGCGGCTGGATCAACGCGCACCAGATGAGCAGCGACTTCCTCGGCCTGCCGCGCACCCCCCTGCTGGGCATGCCGGTGCTGAGCTGGTGCGCCGTGGCCGCGCTGCTGCTGGTGGGCTACTTCCTGCTCTACAGCCGCACCGGGCGCGCGATGTACACCGCCGGCGGCAACGCCACCGCGGCTTACTACACCGGCATCAACGCTGGGAAGATGCAGTTCATCAGCTTCAGCCTCTCCGGCGCGCTGGCCGGGTTCTGCGGCTACCTCTGGATCTCCCGCTTTGCGGTGGCCTACGTGGATGTGGCGAACGGGTTTGAGCTGCAAATCGTCGCCGCCTGCGTGATTGGCGGCATCAGTACCATGGGCGGCATCGGCCGCGTCTGGGGCTGCCTGATGGGCGCGCTGTTCCTGGGCGTGATCAATAACGCGCTGCCGGTGATTGGTATCTCGCCGTTCTGGCAGATGGCGATTTCCGGCGCGGTGATTGTCGTCGCGGTGCTGCTGAATGAGCGGGGCAATAAACGTAAAGGGCGGCTAATCCTGCGTGATGTGGCTCTCTCCAGACAACAAGAAGGGATGAAACCATGAACAAGACGCTGATTTCCGATCGCGCTGCGCCGGCCGTTTCACCGCCTTCCCGCATGAAGCGCCTGTTATGCTGGGAGAGTTTCCTGCTTGCGGTGACGCTGGCGGTTTTCCTGGCGAACGCGCTGGCCTCGCCCTACTTCCTGAACATCTGGAACCTGTCGGACGCCACCTTTAACTTCACTGAAAAAGCGATCATCGTGCTGCCGATGGCGATGCTGATTATCGCCCGGGAGATCGACCTGTCGGTGGCCTCAACCATTGCCCTAAGCTCAACGGTGATGGGCTTCTGCGCGCAGGCAGGCGTAGGCACGGCGGGGCTGGTGGGCATCGGGCTGGGGGTGGGGCTGCTGTGCGGGTTGATCAACGGCCTGCTGGTGACGCGCTTCAACCTCTCGTCCATCGTGATTACCATCGGCACCATGAGCCTCTACCGCGGGATCGCCTACATCCTGCTGGGTGACCAGGCGCTGAACGCCTATCCGCCGGAGTTTGCCTGGTTCGGCCAGGGTTACGTCTGGGAGGCGCTCTCTTTTGAGTTCGCGCTGTTTATTGTGTTGGCTATCGCGTTCGCCTTCCTGTTGCATAAAACCAACTTTGGCCGCCGCACTTACGCCATCGGCAATAACCCGACCGGTGCCTGGTATTCCGGCATCAACGTCAAACGCCATAACCTGATCCTGTTTGTGCTGGTAGGCGTGATGGCCGGGCTGGCCGCCGTGCTGCTGACCTCGCGCCTCGGCAGCACGCGGCCGACCATCGCCGTGGGCTGGGAGCTGAGCGTGGTAACGATGGCCGTGCTGGGCGGCGTGAATATCCTGGGCGGCTCCGGCAGTATGCCGGGCGTGATCATCGCCGCCTTCCTGATGGGGCTGGTAACCTTCGGCCTGAGCCTGCTGAACGTGCCGGGCATCGTGATGTCGATTATCGTCGGCCTGATGCTGATCACGGTAATCACCCTGCCGATACTCACCCGGCGGGTAATGCAGCGGCGGCGGGGCAACGCCGCCTGACAGGCTGCCCGGCAAAAAATAAAAAAGCCCGCATTAACCTTGGTTAATGCGGGCTTTTTACTGCCTGGCAGCGCGCGATGCAGAAACTGGAAAATCGAGCTAACTCGTTAATCTATCAGCGATACGTTGCCTTGAAAACATGGCTATGGGCACATTCAAGGACACAAAAACCAAATAGCTGGTGGAACCACGGTTAAAACCATCAACCTATGAGGACTTAGGGGAGTTCAGCTTTTATTGCGGTGTTCCCGTAATGGCGATAGCTTTTACCAATGAATCTCGCCTTCTTAATAACTGAGCATAAGATTTTATGCGGGACGCATAAGCTCCCCTGTTATGAGGTGATAAGCATAGTTTTTGCGTACTAACTTGCGTTATAGTCCCCACGTTGCGGCAAAACCGCAACCGGAATTGGCGTTCCGAATTATCACGAGTGTCGGTAGCGATGTTTGCAGTGCTACTGGCGTGGCCTGCGCTCGCCCCTTCAATGGTGGCTCAGGCAGGGGCTTCGAAAGAAGCGCCGGGTCGTGATAACCGGTACGCCAACCCTGTCTGGGTCACCACCAGTGAGCCTGGCGTCTCCGGTGGTGGCGTTAACCTGCTTATCACGAAGCGGAGCGCTGCGTATGTGTCCTGTCCCTGAATTTCCCATTACACCAGCCTCCGCCGGAGGTATCTATGAAAATCACCGTAGAACAACCCTCAGCCAGAGAACTGGTCGATCGCTCGCGAGTTCTGGTGCATGTGATGCTCGAACATCCTGATGATATCGGCCCGAATTATGCGTTGCTTCTCATCCTCGCCGATCAGCTACAACTGTTAAGAGATGCTTTTGAAGAGGATGAGGTCAGACGGCTTAGAGATGAAAAACTTCCTGTTTAAGTGTCCATCTCAAACAATATCAAGGACGATATTGTTTGAGATTTAATTAATTCAGAATGGCCCAAATTTTATTATAGGTGCAATGGCTGAACCTACAGATGGAGCTGTTCCATTTTGTAGATATATAATCATCTCCAACGACTCACACTTTGTTTTTTTCTCAATTAAATCAATTAGTGTTAACAGTAAATTGTGAAAGTCTTTTATTGTTGTTGGTTTCTCTGGAATCTGGATGCTGCTATGCTCAATACTAAGCATTGAAAAAGGTGGAATTTTTACACCATGAGTATGATTCCACTCTGCCATATTTAATGCTTGTTTAGCATGGTTCAGATAATGATGATCTTTTATATTCACCAATAGTTCAACTATGTCTATAGTTAATACGGTGGAGAATTTAATAAGGTAATTATCTATACTCTCCTTTAATTTATTGTTTTCAAGATCTATGAATTTTCCCCATGACATTATATTGGAACCATATTTTGTTTGCTGAGATGAAAAGTTTTGAACAGAAATTTGATCAAAATAGTCTTGGTTGAATAAAGATTTTGGTCGTATTCTCAATGTATCTCTTTCAGTGTTGAATGTTACTTTATATGTTTCTGCAAGTATCTCCAAATAACTAACTATAATTGGCTTTAGGATTATAAGTAATTTTGCTATTTTTTGCTCTTCTATTTCTTTCTCATGTTCTTCTTTTATTTTATCCTTTTTATCGCTTAGTTTTTGAGATATACCATTTAAAAACAAGCCAATCGTAATTACACCTAATACGACTTGGGTTGTTATAGCAATTAAAAGAGATGATGAGTCAAGTTTAGGGGTTATATCACCGAAACCGAGAGTTGTCACTGTGACAACACTAAAGTAAGTTGCTTGTATGAAATTTAAATATCCTGATTTAAAATCGTTGCTGAAGAAAATGTTGTATATTAAAGCAAATGAGATAATATTGATGAAGTAAAATAACGCATATGCATAAGGCGGGTATGATGTTACATCAAAAAATTTTTTTGATGTGTTGTTACTTGTCATTTCAATATTTTCCATTTTATAAAAATTTCTTGATATCGATATTTTATCTTGATTGATGACGAACGCCAAATAAATATTCTTATGCTGTCTTTAGATTTTAACACTTTATATATCTGGATGTTCCCCCATTTTTACTAGCATAACAAACAGAAAACCAGCAATGGCGCGGGTTAAAAGGGCATCCCCCATCTTTCGCTGTTAAAGGTGAATAATGTGGGGGGGAGTCGAGTACCTGCCAGTGTATCCCCCCACAGATTCCGAGTTCCATCATCATTTCCCCGTATCCAGGAGCCGGATCTGTTCTCCATCGAGCACAATCAGTTGCTCGCGCAGCAGCTTCTCCAGCCAGCGCGAAAATTTCTTCTCGACGTTAATTCCCTTTGCGCGTAGATCGTCGCGCAAGAGCGCGCGGGTACAGGGCTTATTCTGGCTGATGCGTTGGTTAATACAGCGCCATAGCGCCGTATGGTTGCGGGTGATATGAGGAACACCGGATGGAATGCCGCTACTCAGTAAGTCATTGTCTGGTTGCCGGGGATCGTCGTTCAGCACCAGCGAGGTCACTGGTTCGCCATCGCTATCGGTATAGATAACGACTTCCTCAAGATCGTAGGCGGTGACCTCCGGCATCTCCGCATCTTTCATCTTTGTACAACTCAGGGTGATAGCGTTGCGACGTCCCTCGCGCCTGACGTTAAACTCGGCATCCAGCGCGGCCTGAAAAGCACTTGAACCGCGTGCGCCCCGTTCCTGATCCTTACCCGAATGATGAACGATCATCATCGCCGCGCGGGTATGATACCGAATGGCGTCGCAACCCTGGATAAATGCGCCCATATCCCGCGCGGTGTTTTCATCTGAGTTACCAAAACAGCGGGCCAGCGTATCGAGGATGATCAGCCGTACCGGCATTCCGGTCATAGTCTGAATGTCATGCGTCGCCAGGATCACCTGTTCGATGCTTCCCGGAGCGGCTGGAAAGATCGGGCAGTCGACGCGAAACAGGTTATCGAGCGCCATCTCGTCATTAACGCTGAGTTCCCAGGCGCGGATCCGCCGCGATACACCGGTTCCTCCTTCTCCGGCGATAAACAGCACAGCCCCTTGATTGACTCGCCTTCCGCCCCATGACGTACCGCTGGCAATATGGCACGCCAGCGATACCGCCAGAAAGGATTTAAAAGAGCCGCCGGGGCCGTAAATACTGCACAGCGCCCCGGCGGGAATAAGCCCTTTCACCAGATAATCCTGACTGGTGTTAAACCCTTCAGAGCCCCGGCGCAGCGGAAGGGAGGTGGTGAGAGTACGGTCTGATGCTGTCATGGCTTACGACCTGAGATTTGCAGGAAGTTGCTGGTTGAACACAATCCGGGAAATGGATTCACCGTAGTGACGGTAAAATTCATCCCAGTCGCTTAATGTAGTGTCTGCAGGGAGAACCACACAGCCCTTCACTACCTCCGCAGCGGCGGTTGCATTCAGCGACCCGGTATTTTTCTCCTGACTGCAATCATTATCGCCAGCCAGGATAAGGTGGCATTCAGGCCACTGCGCCCGGAAAGCGATGGCCACATTTTTCAGGTTGTGCGCCGACAGGGCAGCAACGACCGGAAAATGATGAAGGCATGAGACCGCAAGCGCGGTTGCATATCCTTCGGTAATGATGATGCCTTCCGGTGGTTTGTTGTCCGGTGCCCAGGGTTCCGGTCTACCGTTGCGGCTCGCCTGATGTACCGGGCAAAAACAATCCTTCAGATGGCTACCGGGCAGCAGGTACTTTTTCCCTCCAGGATGAATGAACTGCGCACCTGTATTTCGAATTGGCAATACCAGCGTACCCGCCCCGAAATGCACGCCGCAGATTGTCCGGCTACTACGTTCAGTCAGAAGCCACTGGGCTCGTCGCCAGCCTCGCGTTGTCAGATATGGCGCTTCTCCGGATTCACAATGGCGAAGCAGTGTCTTAATACGCGATTCCATATTCAAAACCTGTGATTTTTCCCTGGCTGGCGGAACCAGCGGTACAGGATCCATGTCCTGCACCATTCCGGCGGCCGCAACCAGTGCGCAACCGAAGAAGCGGGAAACCGGATCCAGTCCGTCACCTGCGCCGCACTGATTGCAGAACCATGTGCCGCGCCCCTCCAGATCATCCATCCTGAAGCGATCCTTACCCCCACAACAGGGACACGGGCCATGCCGATGATTTGGTGGAATGGGAATACCAAGTTGTTCAAATATTTTCGGCCAGTTATTGCGTGCCCGATCGGAGACGGCAGAAACGTAATAGCTCATGATTGCCTCCCATACACCTGCTGGATGTAGCGCCCTCGACCATCGCCATGACCAAGATCCATCGCAACCATCGCCCTGGCTTCCTTTATACTCAGCCCCAGTCCCTGGTAGTGCGCCATCGCCTCCTGCGCCCATGAATAGCGCAGACTGTGTGGTGCATAGGGGCCAGTCAGCCCTGCGCGAACTGCGCTGGCACGCCAGTAATTCATTGCGGCGCGCAGATCGGGTTTATTGAGCAAACGTCCCCCGCGTTGTGCCATAAGGGGTATAGCCCGCTTCAGGATGTTGCGTAGCCTTTCAGGTTCGAGCACCACCGTCTGACGGGAACGTGATCCTTTGGTGCCAAAAATCACCTGCAATCGGTTTTCTCCACGCTCTAACGCAGCGGCCCAGGTCTTCAGAGACTGACAACACTGCACCGCTTCCTGTGAACGCAAACCCATTGCTCTGGCAAGCTCCAGCGTCAGAGCCAGTCCTTCATCTTTTTCATGAAGAGCAGACAGTGCCGACAACCAGCGTTCTGAGGTTAATGGCAGATGAGTTCCTGCACGACTGGTGTTACCCAGCCCAAGCGCTTTATTGCTGATGCGCTCCGATTGGGCAAATTTTTGACGTCCAGACTGAGCAAGGATGGTGCGCAGGGCGGCCATCTCGTTTTGTAGCGTGCGTGGCGTAATTCCTGCTTCCCGTCGTGCCATCACGTAGCTTTCAATATGTGACGATTTCAGATGCTGGAGATCCTGAATCTGGATATTCAGCTTGTGCAGATGCTGGCTTAAACGCCCGGCGATACGGAGGCGGTCATGGACTGTTTTAAAACTGCCGCCAACCAGCAGGGCGAGTTTTTCCATGCGTTTTGTAAGTTTCGACATAGCTACTCTCCACTCAATTCTCCGACGCGCGGTTGGGCACAGCGTGCTGTGCTGAACGATACCGGTGCGCCGGAGAATGCGCGGATGAGGTATGACGGGGTACGGTGATGCACGAATGCAGCCGCCTGCTCAGGCAGGTATATCCCCACAGGTAAAATAACCTGTCCTCCGGTATCGGTTCGGTAGTGCTGGTTTCTCCTCCTGGTAAGTGAATTTCTGACATCTGTTTGAGTGTCAGCCTGTTTGTTGCAGTGGATTTGCAGGCAGTAGCTGGGTTGAAGCTGATCTGCGCGCTGGCGTCACTTTCACTCGCTTGCGCTCTTAAAAGTGACGCCGCGTTTTGCACATTCAGCAGGAAGTACGGACGCAAAGCCTTCGGCAATGCCGTCCGACTTCTCTACAGCGTTCTGTCTGTCGCTACGCTTGCAACAGGGTAGCGATAAAGGGTGTGGTCACCTGTATCGAGACAGGAGGTCAGTTTCAGACCACGCTTCGTTCCCTGGTTGACCGGGGGGCTGACCGCCAAAGGCGCTTCTTACAGGTCGCAGTTCGTCTTAGAACAGGAAGCTTTTAGGGGTACTGCTATGAGTTGGGGATAGGGTAGAGCGTGGGGAGGGAGAAAGCTGTGGGAAACTGTTAGGGGGATTTGAAAGTTTTATATGTAATGAAATAAAAATTTATGGCAGGTATAATCGAAAACACTTATTCGATAATGCTATTAATTAGAATGTTAATTATACATATTAAGGTTGCGAAAAATGAATGCTCATAAAATATATATGCCACCCCCCTCGAATTGGCAGGATTTTCAAACGTTAGTGGGTGACGTTGCCAGATTGAAATATGTTCCAGAGTCAGTTCAAGAGTATGGAAGGCAAGGTCAAAAACAAAATGGAGTAGATGTTATTGCAGAGAGTATAAATGGAGATATAATTGGCTTTCAATGCAAAGAGACAAAGAAAGGCACTATTACTAAAGAGGTTGTTGACTGTGAGATTGAAAAAGCTAAAAACTTCGTGCCTAATTTATCTGTGTTCTTTATAGTTACAACTTCCCCTAGAGATGTACATTTGCAAGATTACTGTAATAAATTAAATAAAAATGGTGGTCTTGGGTTTAAAGTTTATATGAAGTTTTGGGATGATATGATTGACGATATTAATCGGTCTAGATCATTGCTTGTATCATCTTATAAGTATTACCTCGAGGAATTCGGAACGCGGGAAAAAGAAGCCCATCTGTATGCAATAGCTCAAGCCTTTAATCGGCCAGCATTTACAGATGATTTTTTGCATGAAAGAAATATATCTGACTTCGAGTCTGCATTGGTTGATACCAAGGCTTTGCTAAGAACAGGATATTTATATGATCGCTTTGGTAAAAATTTAGTATTGCAAACCATTCCCTCATCGGCAATCGGTTGCATAGAATATAAGGCATTTATCGATGAGGTTGATAAAAACATTGAGGTAATTTATCAGGCTGTATTAAAGGATAAAAAGTTGCTACAGAAAAACCCCCGGCAATTTGATGAGCGCGCTGGGGAGTATAATATAAAAAGGAGAAGGCTTATGCGTAAGATAAATGAAATCTTAAATGATAACAATATACAAAAAATAGATTGTCATTATTGATTTTTACTATTGTTGGAGATGGTAGATGGAAATTAACTCCTTTACAGAATTTCATAGTGTTTTTGGTGAATATAGGAAAAATAATCAATGGATGTTTCGTGGTCAAGCTAATAATTCATGGGAAGTAAAGCCTAAGGCAGGAAGGCATCCTTATCTTGAAAAGGATGATTTAGAATATCTTGAGGGTTGGAAACGAAAAGCGTCTGAATACATTAAAGCTAAGCCGCAAAATGATTGGGAATGGATGGCTATTGCACAACATCATGGATTACCAACGCGATTGTTAGATTGGTCTTATAATCCTTTAGTAGCTGCTTTTTTTGCGTGTCTCTCTGAACCTGAGGAAGATGCCGCTATTTACTGCTTATCCCCACATTGGGAGATTATCCCTGATAAAGCGAAACCGGGTAAGCATAGTAATATCGCTAGATATAAACCTACTATGGTTGCATCTAGAATTGGTTTGCAAAGTGGGTTATTTACAGCCCATCCAAACCCTGATGAAGATATTTCAAAAGGTTTAAGTAAAGAAGATAAATTTGAAAAACATATTATCAAGTCATCTTATAAGAAACAGATGCTCTTTGAGCTCAATCATTATGGTATTAATAGATTGACATTAATGGGGGATCTTGATGGATTGTCATCACACATGTGTTGGATTCTAGAAAACCGACGTTATTGGGTTGATCATGATGAGTTTTTAAGTGAGTTATCAGGGAAAAAACCTGTTAAGTGATATGGTTAATTTATTATGCCGCCTTTTGAATGACGGCATAAATAGTTATAGAAAACGCCTAATTATAAGAGAGGAATCTCTATTAATTTAAAATTTAAACGGAACCACTACATTTTCGTAATTATCTTGTTTAGGCGGAGTATACTCGATACCACATATATCTGCTAACAAATGAGGTTTTACACACAGTTTATCTGCAAGCATTTCGAATGAAATACCCAACTGTTCTTTTAAAACCAATAAACTCTCTTGTAGTATATGAGGTTCTTCCATTGGGATGGAATCATCATATTTTTCTTTTTTAGTTTGTCTAGTCTGGCTAAACCAAACATTGGCACTTCTGTACTGCTGAGCATTAATAAATCCTAAGAAATGAGCACGATATATGATCGCTCTTGCACTCATTTTCCACCTTAATTTTAGGTGGTATACTTTTTTCCAATCAATTGTTCCTCTTGATGTTATACAAACAGGAAATTCTCGGGCAAAAGATTTGCGTGGAAATAAAAATGCACTAGCAAAAGCATCGGCTTCTCTTTCTGTTTTTTTACAACCAGTTTCAATGCCATCATGCATGATTAGATGACCGCATTCATGTGCTATATCAAAACGCATTCTACAAACGCTTTCTTTCGCAGTATTACGAATGATAATGGGGTATTTCCTGTTAATTGAAAGAGCGTCAACTTTATCTGAGACACCATCAAAAGTCGTAACTATTGCTCCTTGGTTTTCAACAACGTTAACCATATTATCTATAGGGGCATCATCTGTTAATCCCCAGCGAACTCGAGCACCCTCTGCAATCTTTTCAATAATAGGAGCCGTGAGTTCAGGGATCTTCTCATTATCAATTAGATTAAAACGGTTCTCAGGTAAGTCTAAGTGCTCATATAATTCAGATACTAATTGTTCAAGAATAGTACTATACGATTGCACCCTTTCCTTCACACCCGCTGGTGTTGTCTGGCGTTTACGAAAATGGCACTGTTCTGGTTTTACATCACCAGCCAGAGGGTATTCAAAAAATTTAGGCGATACCTGCAAGAGTTCTGCCAAAGCATTGCGTATATCATGTGCAGGTGCTCTGGCATCACTCTCATACTGGTGGATGCTTTGTCTTGTAACCGCAACGGCATCCCCCAATTCTTGCAGGGTATAACCTTTTAGTAAACGGGCGAGCCTTAACCGCTCGCCATAAAATGTCATGGACATAGCTTACTGACCATTATTCGTATCATCATTTTTTGCTTTTTTCTCTTCTTTCTTTTTAACAGAAACGACTGGTTTCTCGACTTTCACAGGCTCAGGAAGTTCGGCATCAATTGAGCTGATAGCAGGCACTTTCTCATTGAGTGGAATCTCCCAGCATGAAACTTGGGCACCTTCAAGAAAACCAGTGAATGTGACCCGATCCACGTATCTGAATTCGTCTACTTCAATAGCAAAAAACCATATGATATCTGCTGCATCACCAACTTCCTCAAATAAAAAACTAGCCTGGCTCAAAGCTTCATAACATGGAATTAATCGACGTTCTTCAGGACTATCTGGCTTACCTCTATAGAGTCGCACTGGTACTGATTTGATGGAAAACGTAAATTTACCATCTTTTTTTACAATTCCAAGCCAGGGCCATTCTTCTGAGTCCATAGAAGCACGAGCTATCCGTGTTCTGCAACATTCATATGCCCGCATACCGGTTGCGCGCGCTGAGTCGCCTAAATCATCATCATGTCTGTCGACCACATCATCTCTAACGTCGCGGATGAGAGAGGCCAGTTTCTTTAGGCGTTCTTGTGTAAGTTCAGGATTTAGTTCCCATGGTTGTTTCATTATTAAAAGTAATCCTTGTAGCGTAGGGCTGGTGTAGATCCTGATCGGATTCAGGTGAAATGTAACTTAATAATCTTGCGTTTTTATGGATTTGTCAAGCTTGAATTGAAAAGTCACTTTATCGTCATCTTGTCAATTTTCTTTTAATTATTTGATTCATAAGCCTTCCCAAACTTCCCGATAACCACCTGCCGCCCTTCCTCAATCTGCGCATCAACAAAGTCCGCCCAGGACTGAAGCATCCCCCGGCGCTGATTCAGGTACTCCGCACGGTTGTAGACACCACGAACGCCGCCGATCTTATGCGCGAGGCATTTCTCCACCCAGTCGGAGTTGTAGCCTTGCTCATGTAGCAATGTGCTGGCAGTACGCCGGAAGTCATGAATAACAAAATCCCTAACGTTCAGATCCAACGTACGTACCGCGCAGTTAAGCGTTGTTTTGGAGATCGGGCGTCGGTGGTCGTTTCGGCTGGGGAAGACGTATGGAGAGTCTCCGGCCAGAAATTTTAACTCTTCGAACATCGCCAGCGCCTGCTTTGACAGCGGAACAATATGCGGGTTATCCATCTTCATTCTTTCGCCGGGGATACGCCATTCCAGCGCGTTGAAGTTAACTTCGCTCCATGTCGCTTCAATCATCTCCGATTTACGCACCATGCAGATGATCAGCAGGTGCAAAGCCAGCTTGTGGCGTCGATTCATGTTAGAGGTGTAGATCCCCCGTAGCAGGATACCGATCTCTTCTGCTGTTAGCGCCACGTCGCGGCTTGTTGCTTGTGCGATATAGCGGGCCTCGATAGCGGCTGCCGGGTTGTTGAAGATGATTCCCCTGGAAATCGCATAGGCCAGCATGCGTTTAAGCACGTTTCGCGTCAGTAGCGCGACGTGATCCGAACCTCGTTGCTTGATGCGGTCGAGCACGACCTGAATGTGGGCAGTTGTGAGTTCTTCGAGTTCCAGCTTCCCGATGATGGGAATGATGTCCTTCTCGATAACGCGAGTGATGTTGCGCGGATCGCGGTTACTTTTTTCAACGATATCGGTCAGCCAGCGTTTGGCGAATGTTTTGACTGTCGTTGGGTCTTTCTGTTTAAGCTTTTCTTCCTGCTTTTTCTGCGCGGGATTGATGCCATGGGCAACCATTGAGCGGCACTTTTCACGCCAAAGCCGCGCTTCTGCAAGTGAGAAAGCCGGGTATTCGCCCAGCGTGATCTTTTGCGATTTGTTGTCAAAGCGGTAGCGTAAACGCCAGATTTTCCGTCCGGTGGGAAGAACTTCAATCACCAGCCCGTCATGATCGGCAAGTTGCCAGGGGCGGTTTCTGGGAGTAAGTGTGCGTAGTTTGGTATCTGAAAGAGCCATATCTCACCTCTACAGTGTGTCCATGAGTATCCTTTCTAAGAGATTGTTTAATATTGAATTATTAACGCCTTCTTTTTCACTGTGTCCGTGAGAAGGCAGATTTGAGCGTTTTTTATACCGTTTTTTGTGTCCATTTGATGTGATTTTTAGCTCAAAAAATAAGCAATGACACGCGAGAAATTTAAAGATAGGCACAATTCAGGACACAAAAATCGCGGATGAACCCGCACGACTATGGACGAGTATGGAAAGTAAAAACCCGCATTAACAGGCAGTTAATGCGGGTTAGTGAACGTTCACGGACGAAGATGGACTAAAACTTACTTACCAATGCAGAAGCTGGAGAAAATTCGACCGAGCAGGTCATCGGAGGTGAATTCCCCGGTGATCTCACTCAGGGCCTGCTGCGCCAGCCGCAGCTCTTCGGCCAGCAGTTCACCCGCCCAGGCACCCAGCAGCTGATCCTTGCCCTGCACCAGATGCTGCGCCGCCAGTTCCAGCGCCTGCAAGTGGCGGCGGCGCGCCAGGAAGCCCCCTTCCATATTGGTGTTGAAGCCCATGCTGGCCTTGAGGTGGTCGCGCAGCACGTCCACGCCGTCACCGGTACGGGCAGAGAGGCGGATCAGCGTATGGCCGTGGGCGGCACTGATGCCCAGCGCCTCACCGGTGACATCCGCTTTATTGCGTACCACGGTGATCGGCAGGTTGGCAGGCAAGCGCGCCATAAACTCCGGCCAGATCTCAGCAGGTTCCACCGCGTCGGTGGTGGTGCCGTCCACCATAAACAGCACGCTGTCAGCCTGCTCGATCTCTTTCCAGGCGCGCTCAATGCCGATGCGCTCTACTTCGTCGCTGGCTTCGCGCAGCCCGGCGGTGTCGATGATGTGCAGCGGCATCCCGTCGATGTGGATATGCTCGCGCAGCACGTCGCGCGTAGTGCCGGCGATGTCGGTAACGATCGCGGCGTCGCGCCCCGCCAGCGCATTCAGCAGGCTCGATTTCCCGGCGTTTGGCCGACCGGCGATTACCACTTTCATCCCTTCACGCAGCAAACTGCCCTGGCGCGCCTCGGCCCGCACCGCGTCCAGATCGTCCATTACCGCGTTAAGCTGCTTCTCAATTTTGCCGTCAGAGAGGAAGTCGATCTCCTCATCCGGGAAATCGATCGCCGCTTCCACATAGATGCGCAGGTGGGTGAGGGCTTCAACCAACTGGTGAATACGGGTGGAGAACGCGCCCTGCAACGAGTTCATGGCCGAACGGGCCGCCTGCTCGGAGCTGGCGTCGATCAGGTCAGCAATCGCTTCAGCCTGCGCCAGGTCGAGTTTGTCATTCAGGAACGCGCGCTCGGAGAACTCTCCCGGCCGGGCGATGCGCACACCCGGCAGCGCCAGGATGCGCTTGAGCAGCAGATCCAGGATCACCGGCCCGCCGTGGCCCTGGAGTTCCAGCACATCTTCCCCGGTAAAGGAGTTCGGGCCGGGGAACCAGAGCGCAATGCCCTGATCCAGCGTGCTCTGGTCCGCATCGCGGAAGGGCAGGTAGTCAGCGTAGCGCGGCTTGGGCAGTTTACCGAGGACGACCTGGGCCACCTCGCGGGCAGCCCGGCCGGAAATACGCAGAATGCCGACGCCGCCGCGTCCCGGTGGCGTCGCCTGCGCAACGATCGTGTCGGAGGTACTCATAACGTTCTCTTTGGTAGTGGGCGTTAAAGGATGAAATAAAAAAGAAGGCGGTCATCTGACCGCCTTCTTTATGCTTTCCGTCGCTTACCGGTGCAGATTAACTCTTTTTCACCCGGCTGTGCAGGCCACGTTTTTCCAGGCCACGGTAAATCATCTGCTGCTGAAGAATGGTCACCAGGTTGCTGACGATATAGTACAGCACCAGGCCGGACGGGAACCACAGGAAGAACACCGTGAAGATGACCGGCATAAAGGTCATGATCTTCTGCTGCATCGGGTCGGTTACCGTGGTCGGGGACATCTTCTGGATGAAGAACATCGTCACGCCCATCAGAATCGGCAGGATGTAGTACGGGTCTTGTGCGGACAGGTCATGGATCCACAGGGCGAACGGCGCATGGCGCAGCTCAATAGAGCCCATCAGCATGTAATACAGCGCCAGGAAGATTGGCATCTGGATAACCAGCGGCAGACAGCCACCCAGCGGGTTCACTTTTTCTGCCTTGTACATCGCCATCATTTCCTGGCTCATGCGCTGCTTGTCGTCACCCAGGCGCTCACGCATGGCCTGGATTTTCGGTTGCAGCATACGCATTTTCGCCATCGAGGTGTACTGCGCCTTGGTCAGCGGGTACATGATGCCGCGCACGATGAAGGTGATCACGATGATGGAGAAGCCCCAGTTACCGATGAAGCTGTGCAGGAATTTCAGCAGCTTGAACAGCGGTTGGGAGATGAACCAGAGCCAGCCGTAATCTACGGTCAGGTCAAGGTGCGGTGCCACAGCAGCCATCTTGTCCTGGATTTCCGGGCCAACCCACAGGATGGCAGACACGTTCTGCTGCGCGCCCGGCTGCACCACAAACGGCACGCCTTTGAAGCCGATAGCGGCCAGGTCGCTGCCCATGCTGGTGGAGTAGAAGGTGTTGCTGTCTTTGGCAGACGGCACCCAGGCGGTGGCGAAGTACTGTTGCAGCATCGCTACCCAGCCGCCCTGCGTGGTGATGTTCAGGTTCTCATCTTTGATGTCGCCGAAGCTGTACTTTTTGTACTTGTCATCAGAAGAGGAGAAGGCCGCGCCGCGGTAAGTGTGCAGGGCGAAGTTGTTGCTGCCGGTGTCGCGGTGCTTCGGCAGGTCAACCGTCTGCTTGAGCTGGCCGAACAGGGTCATCTCTTGCGGGGTGGTGCTGGCGTTGTTGATATTGTAATCAACATTGACCGCATACTGGCCGCGCTTCAGCACGAAGGTTTTGGTGTACACCACGCCGTGGGCGTCGGTGTAGGTCATCGGGATACGCAGCTCGTCCTGGCCGTCAGCCAGGGTGAAGGTGTCCTGAGGAACCTGGAACAGCGGGCGCGGGCCGTTATTCGGGTTGTCCGGGCCATTTTTGCCGGTCAGGCCGCTTTGCGCCTGATAAACAAAGGAAGGGGAGGTTTCCAGTAACTGGAACGGCTCGCTGGCACCCAGGGTGTGTGGGTAGGCTAACAGCAGCGCTTGTTCGATGTCGCCGCCGCGGGTGTTGATTGTCAGCGACAAGACGTCCGTTTTAACGGTGATCAGTTTGCCCTGACCGCTGGCGGGAACCGCCTGGCTGGAGGCATCGCCGGAAGCTGTGTTGGCAGTCTGTTGCGTGGTCTGGTTGGCCGGTTGCGGAGCGTGGTCCGTTTGCCAGGCCTGCCAGATCATGAAAGACACAAACAGCAGAGCGATGAGAAAGAGATTGCGTTGCGAATCCATCGTTAATGTTCTCTGTTATTGTCGGTTTTCGGCGGCACCGGATCATCGCCACCTGGGTTCAGGGGATGGCATTTTAATACGCGTTTGATTGTCAACCAACTCCCTTTTACCATGCCAAAACGGCCCACAGCCTCAATTCCATAGTGAGAGCAGGTGGGCCTGAAACGGCAATGTGGCCCCAGTAGCGGGCTGATAAAAAGCTGATAGCCGCGTATCAGCCCGATCAGGAGGCGGGAGCCTGGCGACAGTGGCGGCGCCATAATTTTTCCAACGCTTCCGTCAGCGTCCGGTTATCAAGGTCTTGAATTCCCTTTTTGGCGACCACCACAAAGTCCATCGGCGGCAGCTCATGCTGGTGCAAACGGAAGCTCTCGCGCGTAAGGCGTTTGATCCGGTTGCGTTCATGGGCGCGTTTGACGTTCTTTTTGGCGACGGTAAGACCGATGCGGGGATGCCCCAGCGTGTTCAGGCGGCCGAGTATAGTCAGTTGCGGCGTGCCAGCCCGTTGTGGCTGCTGGAAGACGAAAGTGAAATGAGTGGGAGTTAACAAACGTAACTCCCTGGGAAATGCGAGCTTGCCCACTAAGAGGGTTAGCTTTTATTACTTAGAAACAGACAGACGAGCACGGCCTTTCGCACGACGGCGGGCCAGAACTTGACGACCATTTTTGGTGGCCATACGAGCACGGAAACCGTGGCTACGGTTGCGCTTCAGTACGGACGGTTGGAAAGTGCGTTTCATAGCGATTTCTACCTAAACTTAAATAATTACTGATCAGTAAACGCGTTTGGCTATTCGGCGTGACAACGACCGACGCCTCAATCGCAACATATAAAGAAGCGGGATTGTAATAATTGTACAGTCCTGAGTCAATTCACATTGCACGCCTACCCGGTTGTTTACCAAGTGGCCCGTGGTCACCCTCCCATCCCTTCAGGTTCGACCATCAGGAACACAGGCATCACACGTAGGGCGAAGATTATACGGACTCCCCCGGAAAGCGCAAGGATCGCAGGCCGATCCTCCGGCCGGCACCGCGATCCGGGCGCGCCCGATCGGACAATTCTCTTTTATTCACAGGGCCGGGCGAAGGTGGAGCAAATTTAGCCCGATCGCGTACACTTAATTTCGCCTCCGGATCGCCTTTACCGGCGCGATGTCACCAGGAAAGTCACAGGGAAACCAAAACCTGTGGATAAAAAGGATCTAATCTGTGAGGAAGGGGAGGATCTCTTGTGCGGATTGCGTTATGATCCGCCATTCCGATCGCGATCCCACCGCTGGATCACGGCGGACACAAACCGTCAAAATCGGTTCGCATGCCGCTGCCTCTGCATAACCTGGCATGTGTCAAAAATCATGAATTTAAAACGTATCCTGATCCTTTTCTTTTGTTGATCTTGTTCGAGTGGAGTCCGCCGTGTCACTTTCGCTTTGGCAGCAGTGTCTTGCCCGATTGCAGGATGAATTACCTGCCACAGAATTTAGTATGTGGATACGCCCCCTACAGGCGGAACTGAGTGACAATACCCTGGCACTGTATGCCCCAAACCGGTTTGTCCTGGACTGGGTTCGCGATAAATACTTAAACAATATCAATGGGCTGCTGAACGATTTCTGTGGTTCGGACGCGCCGCTGCTGCGTTTCGAGGTGGGCAGCAAGCCCGCCATGCCGGCGATGGCGGACGTCGCCGCCGCCAGCATCAGCGCCCCGGCGGCCCCGGTGGTCCGCGCCGCCCCTGCCCGGCCCAGCTGGGACCGCGCTGCGCTGCAACCGGAGCTCTCCTACCGCTCCAACGTCAACCCGAAACACACCTTTGATAACTTTGTTGAAGGTAAGTCGAACCAGCTGGCGCGCGCGGCGGCCCGCCAGGTGGCTGACAACCCGGGCGGCGCGTATAACCCGTTGTTCCTTTATGGCGGCACCGGCCTGGGTAAAACCCACCTGCTGCACGCCGTGGGCAACGGCATCATGGCGCGTAAGGCCAACGCGAAAGTGGTCTATATGCACTCTGAGCGCTTTGTTCAGGACATGGTCAAGGCGCTGCAGAACAACGCCATTGAAGAGTTCAAACGCTATTACCGCTCGGTGGATGCCCTCTTAATCGATGACATCCAGTTCTTTGCCAATAAGGAGCGCTCGCAGGAGGAGTTTTTCCACACCTTCAATGCGCTGCTGGAAGGCAACCAACAGATTATCCTGACCTCTGACCGCTACCCGAAAGAGATTAACGGCGTGGAAGACCGGTTGAAGTCCCGCTTTGGCTGGGGGCTGACGGTGGCGATTGAGCCACCGGAGCTGGAGACCCGCGTCGCGATCCTGATGAAAAAAGCGGACGAGAACGACATCCGCCTGCCGGGCGAGGTGGCCTTCTTTATTGCCAAGCGCCTGCGTTCCAACGTGCGTGAGCTGGAAGGGGCACTGAACCGGGTGATCGCCAACGCGAACTTCACCGGCCGGGCCATCACCATCGACTTCGTGCGTGAGGCGCTGCGCGATCTGCTGGCGCTGCAGGAGAAGCTGGTCACCATCGATAATATTCAGAAAACAGTGGCTGAATATTATAAAATTAAGGTCGCTGACCTGCTGTCGAAACGACGCTCGCGCTCGGTGGCCCGCCCGCGCCAGATGGCGATGGCGCTGGCCAAAGAGCTGACCAACCACAGCCTGCCGGAAATCGGCGACGCATTTGGTGGCCGCGACCATACCACGGTGTTGCACGCCTGCCGCAAGATCGAGCAGCTGCGTGAAGAAAGCCACGACATCAAAGAAGATTTTTCCAATTTAATCAGAACATTATCCTCGTAGCGCTATGAAATTTATTGTTGAACGTGAGCATCTGTTAAAACCGCTGCAACAGGTCAGCAGCCCGCTGGGCGGCCGGCCGACGTTGCCGATCCTCGGTAACCTGCTGTTGCAGGTGACGGACGGCGTGTTGCTGCTGACCGGTACCGATCTGGAAATGGAAATGGTGGCGCGCGTGGCGCTGTCCGGCGCGCATGAGCCGGGCGCGACCACGGTGCCGGCCCGCAAATTCTTTGACATCTGCCGCGGCCTGCCGGACGGCGCAGAGATCAGCGTTATGCTGGACGGCGAGCGGATGCTGGTGCGCTCCGGCCGCAGCCGCTTCTCGCTCTCCACGCTGCCTGCGACCGACTTCCCCAACCTGGATGACTGGCAAAGCGAGGTGGAGTTCACCCTGCCGCAGGCCACGCTGAAGCGCCTGATCGAAGCGACCCAGTTCTCTATGGCGCATCAGGACGTGCGTTACTACCTCAACGGGATGCTGTTTGAAACCGAGGATGAGGAGCTGCGCACCGTGGCCACCGACGGCCACCGCCTGGCGGTCTGTTCGATGCCGGTGGGGCAGTCTCTGCCGTCACACTCCGTGATTGTGCCGCGCAAAGGGGTGATGGAGCTGGTGCGCCTGCTTGATGGCGGCGACACGCCGCTGCAACTGCAGATCGGCAGCAATAATATCCGTGCGCACGTGGGCGACTTCATCTTTACCTCCAAGCTGGTGGATGGCCGGTTCCCGGATTACCGCCGCGTACTGCCGAAAAACCCGGACAAAACCCTGCAGGCGGGCTGTGACCTGCTGAAACAGGCGTTTGCCCGCGCGGCCATTCTCTCCAACGAGAAGTTCCGCGGCGTGCGGCTCTATGTCAGCCATAACCAGCTGAAGATCACCGCCAACAACCCGGAGCAGGAAGAGGCGGAAGAGATTCTGGATGTCATCTATGACGGTGCCGAGATGGAGATTGGCTTCAACGTCAGTTACGTGCTGGATGTGCTCAATGCGCTGAAGTGCGAGAACGTGCGCCTGCTGCTCACTGACTCCGTCTCCAGCGTGCAGATCGAGGATGATGCCAGCCAGGCCGCGGCCTACGTTGTCATGCCGATGCGCTTGTAATTGGTCATTTTGCCCCCATATCTATTCCTGAAACCGGCAGAGGTCACTGCGTGATCTCTGCCACCACAGTGGTTGCCTGATTACATGGCTTTGACGCGTCTCCTGATTAAAGACTTCCGTAATATTGAATCGGCAGACCTGCCGCTGGATGCCGGCTTCAACTTTCTGGTTGGGGCCAACGGCAGCGGCAAAACCAGCGTGCTGGAGGCGGTCTATACGCTGGGGCACGGGCGCGCGTTCCGCAGCCTCCAGGCCGGGCGGGTGATCCGCCATGACCAGCCGGAGTTCGTGCTGCACGGGCGGATCGACACCGGCGGCGAGCGCGACGTCTCCGTCGGCCTGGCAAAAAGCCGCCAGGGCGACACCAAAGTCCGTATCGACGGCGGTGACGGCCACAAAGTGGCGGAGCTGGCGCATCTGCTGCCGATGCAGCTGATTACCCCGGAGGGGTTTACCCTGTTGAACGGCGGGCCAAAGTACCGGCGCGCCTTCCTCGACTGGGGCTGTTTCCATAACGATCCCGGTTTCTTCCAGGCCTGGAGCAACCTGAAGCGGTTGCTGAAGCAGCGCAACGCCGCGCTGCGCCAGGTCAGCCGTTATTCACAGCTGCGCGCGTGGGATCAGGAGCTGGTGCCGCTGGCGGAGCGCATCAGCGCGTGGCGCGCCGCCTACAGCGAGGCGATCGCGGCGGACATTACCGCCACCTGTGCGCAGTTCCTGCCGGAGTTTGCCCTGAGTTTCTCTTTCCAGCGCGGCTGGGACAAAGAGAGCGACTATGCCGAACTGCTGGAGCGCCAGTTTGAGCGCGACCGGGCGCTGACCTACACCGCTGTCGGCCCGCACAAGGCTGACTTCCGCATCCGGGCGGAAAACACCCCGGTAGAAGATCTGCTTTCCCGCGGCCAGCTTAAGCTGTTGATGTGTGCGCTGCGGCTGGCGCAGGGTGAGTTCCTCACCCGACAGAACGGGCGGCGTTGCCTGTATCTGATTGACGATTTTGCCTCTGAACTCGACACCGACCGTCGCCGCCTTCTGGCACAACGCCTGAAAGCGACCCACGCCCAGGTGTTTGTCAGCGCTGTCAGCGCTGAACAAGTCACCGATATGGCAGGCGAAAAGGGCAAGATGTTCCGCGTAGAACAGGGTAAAATAACCGTTCAACCACAGGACTAAAAATGAGTGAGAAACGTTGATGTCGAATACTTATGACTCCTCAAGTATCAAGGTATTAAAAGGGCTGGACGCGGTGCGCAAGCGCCCGGGCATGTATATCGGCGATACCGATGACGGCACCGGTCTGCACCACATGGTATTCGAGGTTGTGGACAACGCTATCGACGAAGCACTCGCCGGCCACTGTAAAGAGATTCAGGTCACCATCCACGCGGATAATTCTGTGTCCGTACAGGATGATGGGCGCGGCATCCCGACCGGCATCCACGAAGAGGAAGGCGTCTCCGCGGCGGAGGTCATCATGACCGTACTCCACGCCGGCGGTAAGTTCGACGACAACTCCTACAAGGTGTCCGGCGGCCTGCATGGCGTGGGGGTGTCAGTGGTTAACGCCCTGTCCGAGAAACTTGAGCTGGTGATTCGCCGCGAAGGGAAAGTGCATGAGCAGACCTACGCCATGGGCGAACCGCAGGGGCCGCTGAAAGTCGTCGGTGAAACCGAACAGACCGGGACGATGGTGCGCTTCTGGCCAAGCTTCGCCACCTTTACCAACCACACTGAATTCCAGTATGACATTCTGGCCAAACGCCTGCGCGAGCTCTCCTTCCTGAACTCCGGCGTGGCGATCCGCCTGAGTGACAAGCGTACCGACAAGGAAGACCACTTCCACTACGAAGGCGGCATCAAGGCGTTTGTTGAGTACCTGAACAAGAACAAAACCCCGATCCACCCGAATGTGTTCTACTTCTCCACCGTGAAAGATGACATCGGCGTGGAAGTGGCGCTGCAGTGGAACGACGGT
Organism: Chimaeribacter coloradensis; assembly: GCF_002858715.1. Lineage (GTDB taxonomy): Bacteria > Pseudomonadota > Gammaproteobacteria > Enterobacterales > Enterobacteriaceae > Chimaeribacter > Chimaeribacter coloradensis. The sequence continues at coordinate 79,988 of NZ_PJZH01000009.1, forward strand.
TTCCAGGAAAACATCTACTGCTTCACCAACAACATCCCGCAGCGCGACGGCGGTACGCACCTGGCCGGTTTCCGTGCCGCGATGACCCGTACCCTGAACAGCTACATGGACAAAGAGGGCTACAGCAAGAAGTCCAAGATCAGCGCCACCGGTGACGATGCGCGTGAAGGGCTGATTGCCGTGGTCTCCGTGAAAGTGCCGGACCCGAAATTCTCCTCCCAGACCAAAGACAAGCTGGTCTCCTCGGAGGTGAAATCCGCGGTTGAGTCGCTGATGAACGAGAAGCTGGTGGACTACCTGATGGAGAACCCGAACGATGCGAAAATCGTCGTCGGCAAAATCATCGACGCCGCCCGTGCGCGTGAAGCGGCGCGTAAAGCCCGTGAGATGACCCGCCGCAAGGGTGCGCTGGATCTGGCCGGCCTGCCGGGCAAACTGGCGGATTGCCAGGAGCGTGACCCGGCGCACTCCGAACTCTACCTGGTCGAGGGTGACTCCGCGGGCGGCTCCGCCAAACAGGGTCGTAACCGTAAAAACCAGGCGATCCTGCCGCTGAAAGGGAAAATCCTGAACGTGGAGAAGGCGCGCTTCGACAAGATGCTCTCTTCCCAGGAAGTTGCGACGCTGATCACCGCGCTGGGCTGCGGCATCGGCCGTGACGAATACAACCCGGACAAGCTGCGCTACCACAGCATCATTATCATGACCGATGCCGACGTCGATGGTTCGCACATCCGTACCCTGCTGCTGACCTTCTTCTACCGTCAGATGCCGGAAATCATCGAACGCGGCCATGTGTTTATCGCCCAGCCGCCGCTCTACAAGGTGAAAAAAGGCAAGCAGGAGCAGTACATCAAAGACGATGAAGCGATGGATCAGTACCAGATCGCCATCGCGCTGGACGGTGCCACGCTGCACAGCAACGCCCACGCCCCGGCCCTGGCCGGTGAGGCGCTGGAGAAGCTGGTGGCAGAGCACTACAGCGTGCAGAAGCTGATCAAGCGTATGGAACGCCGCTACCCGCGCGCCCTGCTGAATAACCTGATCTACCAGCCGACGCTGGCAGAAGGTGACCTCAGCGACCAGGCGAAAGTGCAGGCGTGGATGGAGCAGCTGGTGAATGCGCTGAACGAGAAAGAGCAGCACGGCAGCACCTACAACGCAGTGGTACGCGAAAACCGTGAGCGCCAGCTGTTTGAACCGGTGCTGCGCATCCGTACCCACGGTGTGGATACCGACTACGATCTGGACTTCGACTTCATCCACGGCGGCGAATACCGCAAACTCTGCACCCTGGGTGAGAAGCTGCGCGGCCTGATCGAAGAAGATGCCTTCATCGAACGTGGTGAGCGCCGTCAGCCGGTGGCGAGCTTCGAACAGGCACTGGAATGGCTGGTGAAAGAGTCACGCCGCGGCCTGTCGATCCAGCGCTATAAAGGGCTGGGCGAGATGAACCCGGAGCAGCTGTGGGAAACCACCATGGACCCGGAAAGCCGCCGTATGCTGCGTGTGACCGTGAAAGATGCGATCGCTGCTGACCAGCTGTTCACCACCCTGATGGGTGATGCCGTGGAACCGCGCCGTGCCTTTATTGAAGAGAATGCCCTGAAGGCGGCCAACATCGATATCTGATGCACCATCGCGGCAGGCGCAGGCTATGCGCCTGCTGCTGAGCGGTAAAACCATCCGGCCCAGGCAACTGCGGCCGGATTTTTTTTCGGAAAAACACGGGCGGCACTGTTCTATTAATGTGCGGTGAATCACGCTAGCATGGCGTGACACCTTTCCCCTGATACTGAGGACGCTATGGCTATTGAATTAATCGCAATCGATATGGACGGCACGCTGCTCAACCCGCAGCACGAGGTCACCCCGGCCGTGAAACAGGCCATAGCCGCGGCCCGCAAACAGGGCGTCCGGATCGTGCTGGCGACCGGCCGTCCCTATATCGGGGTGGAGCGTTACCTGATGCAGCTGGATTTGCAGCAGGAGGGGGAATACTGCATCACCAATAATGGCGCGCTGGTGCAGCGCGCGGTCAATGGGGAGTGTGTGGCGGAAGTGACGCTCTCATTCGATGACTACCTGTTCTTTGAGAAGCTGTCCCGTGAACTGGGCGTGCATTACCACGTGCTGACGCACTCTACGCTCTATACCGCCAACAAAGACATTAGCCCCTATACGGTGCATGAAGCCAACCTGACCGGTATGCCGTTCAAATACCGCAGCGTGGAGGAGATGGATCGCTCCCTGACGTTCCCGAAAGTGATGATGATCGATGAGCCGGAGATTCTGGATGCCGCGATCCGCCGTATCCCGGACGAGGTTAAAGCCAGCTACACCATTATGAAAAGCGCGGAGTACTATCTCGAAATCCTCAATAAACGCGTCAACAAAGGCGAAGGTGTGAAGGCGCTGGCGCAGAAGCTCAATATTCCGCGTGAGAACATCATGACGCTGGGCGATCAGGAAAATGACATCGCCATGCTGGAATACGCCGGGCTGGGGGTGGCGATGGGCAATGCGATTGATAAAGTCAAAGAGTCGGCGCAGTACATCACCAAAAACAATACGGAAGATGGCGTCGCATACGCGATTGAGAAATTTGTGCTGAATGCCTGAAAAAAGCCCGCCGGAGCGGGCTTGTTGAAAGGGTGCATGGCAGCGATGCGTTGCAACGAAGGGGCGGGCAAGCGCCCGCCCCGGTTGCCTTACCCTCAGGATTCGTAGTCCATGATGACTGCAACGTCGATTTGGTTATTTCTGAACCGCACCTCGCAGAGCGAACTGCGCGTTATCCACATAAAAATCAACAGGGTGACGCAGATAACGATCAAACAAATAACCCCACTTTTTTGCAGCATACTGGCCTCCAATTCCTTGCCTCGCGGCGGGTAAAAGGCTAACCTGATGTTGTTCATGCATCGAGATTGGCCTCACTTGATTTACATTGAGTGGGGCCTTTTCTTTGTCTGCACCGGATAACCCGGAACAGACATGTCCAGGCACCCGCCGGTAGCATACGCCTTTCTTTTTATTACGCAACGCTTTGATTATTTAGGATTTTATTTAGATAATGTCTGCGTTATGTTTCGTATGCGCGTTATTTTTTCCGGAAATAGATTGCGCCGTTTTTCCCCCTGCCTTGCGGCGTTCACAGGATCGGTTACCCTGACGCTATACGTGCAACAGGAATCCCCCTTGTGACTAACGAAACCCAACTGACCTTTGATGACCGCGGCCATCAACTGACCAATATCAATGTCTGGACGCCTGACAGCCAGTGGCTGGTGTATGACGTCCGCCCCCACGGCGGGGAATTCAGCGGCCTGACCATCGAACGGGTCAATGTGAAAGACGGCACCACCGAGGTGATCTATACCGCCCGGGACGGTGCGCATGTCGGGGTGGTGACGGTCAGCCCGGACGCGCCTGCACGCTATGCCTTTATCCACGGCCCGGAGCGGCCGGACAGCGAATGGCGTTATGACTTCCACCACCGGCGAGGCGTGATTGTCAGCGAGCCGGATCGCCGGGAGGCCGTCACGCTTGATGCCATGAGCATCACCGCCCCCTACACGCCCGGCGCGTTGCGCGGCGGCAGCCATGTGCATGTTTTCAGCCCGGACGGCAGCCGTCTCAGCTTCACCTATAACGATCATGTGCTGCATCAGCGTGACCCGGCGCTGGATCTGCGCAACGTCGGCATCGCCGTGCCGCTCCATGCCGTTGTCCCGGTGAAGCACCACCCCCGTGAATATGACGGCAGCCACTTCTGCGTGCTGGTGAGCCGCACGACGCCGCAACCGCAGCCCGGCAGTGATGAGGTCAGCCGTGCCTATGAAGAGGGTTGGGTCGGCCAGCAGGGCTATGTGAAAGAGGATGGCCGCCGCCAGCGCTGGGCGCTGGCCTTTATCGGCGATACCCGCGCGCCGTCGGGCGAGAAACTGCCGGAAGTGTTTATCGTGGATTTGCCGGAAAATGATGCTGACCTGGCGCACGCCGGTGAGATCCCGCTACAGGGCACGGAAACCGACATGCCGGCCCCGCCGCGTGGCGTGATGCAGCGGCGGCTGACTTTTACCGCCTCGCGCGCTTTCCCGGGCGTGGTCAGCCAGCCGCGGCACTGGCTGCGTGCCGCGCCGGACGGCAGTGAAATCGCCTTCCTGATGAAAGATGAGCAGGGCGTGGTGCAACTGTGGGGCATCTCGCCCAACGGCGGCGAGCCGCGCCAGATTACCCACAGCCCGTGGGCGGTGCAGTCCGCCTTCAGCTGGCGGGCCGACGGCAAAAAGCTGGCGCTGATCTGCGACAACAGCGTCATGCTGTGTGATGCCGCCACCGGCGCGCTGTCACGGCTGACCGCCCGCAGTGACGAGCCGCCACTGGGCGATGCGGTGGTGTTCTCCCCGGACGGCACCCAGGTGGCGTTTATGCGCAACATCGGGGGCCGGGCGCAACTCTTCGTCACCCACGTGCGCTGAAAAGCAGCAGGCCGGGGTGCGGTTCGGGCAACCCGGCCGGGGTTTCACGGTGATAAGCGGTCAGGGGTTCGCGGCGACCTGGGTCGCGCCGCTGGTGGCCAGGGTTCTGGCCTCACTCTGGCGGATACGTTCACGCGGCGAGTCGGGCGCTTTGTCACGCCCGGCGCGGTAGTAGTCATACGGCAGCATCAGGGTGTCCGCCACCGCGCTGAAAGGCAGGTCGACCGCCAGCAGCGGCGTCAATGCCCAGCTGGTGTCGTCACTTTTCATCATCGCCACATTGGCACGGGTACCGGGGTAATACCCCTGATCGGCGCCGGTGTGGCTCATTACGCTGGAACAGCCGGCGGTTGCCATAAATGCACAGCCGGTTGCTATCGGCAATAATGTTGTTCTTATCATAGTAATCCATCCCACGCTACGCGCTGGCCTGTCTGCTGTGTCATCAGACTTATAGCATTAGTCCGCTCTTTTTAGGTGCTTACACACAGGCACTGTGGCGGTCGTCTCATTTCAGTGTAAATCATCAGGCGGATTTCGCCGGTTTGTTTTGCGCCGCGCCAAAAAAGCGGTAAAAAAATGAAAAAAATGATCTTGAAAAGCACGGCACCGGCACCATCTTATTCTTGCGGTCAGAAAAGAGTACGCCGTCAGGGTATTCGCACCGCAGCCTGTCCATCCGGAAGGCTTTTATATTCACTCGCTGCCTGTCAGGAGAAGAAAATGCGTAATTATGATCTTGCCCCGTTATACCGTTCCGCCATCGGCTTTGACCGTCTGTTTAATCTGATCGAGTCCGGCCAGAATCAGGGCGGCGGTTACCCCCCTTACAATGTCGAGCTGGTTGACGAAAACCACTACCGTATCGCCATCGCCGTGGCCGGTTTTGCTGATGACGAACTGGATATCACCGCCCATGACAACCTGCTGGTGGTGAAAGGCGCGCGGGCCAATCCGCCGGCTGACCGCACCTATTTATATCAGGGCATTGCCGAGCGCAATTTCGAGCGTAAATTCCAGCTGGCCGAACATATTCAGGTAAAAGGCGCCAATATGGAAAACGGTTTACTGTTTATCGACCTGGAACGTATTGTGCCGGAAACCCTGAAACCACGCCGGATTGAAATTAAATAAGCCAGCGAAGGTTTACCGGTTATATATGACATGGTGATGACATTCTCTGGCGGTAATTTCATAACGAATTAATTCCGTCAGGAAAACATCACCTGTACAGCCTGTTATTGTCTATTTCCATCAGCCTGCCGTCAGGAGGCTGCCCGGTTTACCGGGAATATCATCTCGCTTCATAGAAGGAGTTTTAGTATGCGTAACTACGATCTGTCCCCTTTACTGCGTCAGTGGATTGGCTTCGACAAACTGGCCAGCTCCATGCAGGGCGGCCCGGACGCCCAGGGCTTCCCGCCCTATAACATCGAAAAAAGCGATGACAACCACTACCGCATCTCACTGGCGCTGGCCGGCTTCAAACAGGATGAACTGGATATTGAAGTCGAAGGCCCGCGGCTGACCGTGCGCGGCACGCCGACACCGCCGAAAAAAGAGGTGCAGTACCTGCATCAGGGCCTGATCTGCAAAGAGTTCAGCCTGAGCTTTACGCTGGCGGAGCATATGCAGGTGACGCAGGCGGAGTTTACCAACGGCCTGCTGCACATCGACCTGGTGCGTGAAGTGCCGGCCGAGCTTCAGCCGCAGCGTATCGCCATCGGCAACAGCAGCAGCCAGAGCCGCCCGGCGCTGGAAAACCAGCAAAGCTGATGCCTGCCTGAGCAGCGCACAAAAAAAGGGAGAGCCGTGAGGCTCTCCCTTTTTTATGGCTTGATGGCGTGCGCACTCAGCCTTCGGCGTGGGCGCGTTCGACCTCTTCCGCTAGGATCGCGACGCCGCGCTCAATTACTGCCGGGTCCGGCACATAGTTCATGCGCATACACTGGTGGGTGTGCGGCCACTCGTGCTCCAGCCCCGGGAAGAAGTAGTTGCCCGGCACCATCAGCACCCCGCGCTGTTTCAGGCGCTGGTAGAGCGTTTCGGTGGTGATCGGCAGGTCTTTAAACCAGAGCCAGAGGAAAATTGCCCCCTCCGGTTTATGGATCAGGCAGCGATCTTCCGGCAAATAGCGGCGCAGAATCTCAATCGTGTGGTGTACGCGCTCGAAGTAGAACGGGCGGATCACCTCGTCCGAGAGCCGCAGCAGATCGCCGCGCTCAATCATCTCTGCGGCAATCGCCGGGCCGATGCCGCCCGGTGCCAGGCTGATGATGCCGTTCATATTGCTGATGGCGGTGATCACCTTCTCATCAGCAATCACGATGCCGCAGCGCGCACCCGGCAGGCCGAGTTTTGACAGGCTCATGCAGAGGATGGTGTTCGGGTTCCACAGCGGCGTGGCTTCGCTGAAGATGATGCCCGGGAACGGCACACCGTAGGCGTTATCGATCAGCAGCGGCACATCGTGCTGTTGTGCCAGCGCATCCAGCCGCATCAGCTCCTCATCGGTCAGCACGTTGCCGGTGGGGTTGGTGGGGCGGGAGACGCAGATCACGCCGATGTCATCGGTGATGTTCAAATGATCAAAATCGACATGATATTTGAACAGCCCGCCCGGCAGCAGCTCGATGGTGGGCTTGGTGGAGACGAACAGATCCTCATCCAGCCCGGCATCGGCATAGCCCAGGTATTCCGGGGCGAGCGGGAACAGCACGCGGCTCATGGTGCCGTCAGCGCGGCGGCCGGCAAACAGATTAAACAGGTAGAAGAAGGCGCTTTGGCTGCCGTTGGTCAGGGCGATATTTTTCGGCGAGATCTCCCAGCCCAGCTCTTCGCGCAGCATGGCCGAGAGCGCCCGCAGCAGCGCATCTTTGCCCTGCGGGCCGTCATAGTTGCACAACGCCTCATTCAGTTTGCCCTGCGCCAGCATCTCCTGAAACAGCTCCTGGAAATAGGTCTGCATTGCCGGGATCTGCGCCGGGTTGCCGCCGCCCAGCATCACCGCGCCCGGCGTACGCAGGCCGTCATTCATGTCGCCCATCAGGCGGGTGATACCGGAGAACCGGGTAAATTTTTCGCCAAAACGTGAAAACTTCATACAATGCTAATCAGTTGTTATCGGTGTGTGGTGATTCACCTTAACGCTACTGAGGGGCCGGTGCAATCAGTGTGCGGTTTCGGCGGCCACACCCTTTTCCAGGTAACGGCTCAGGGGGCGGGGTTGCCCGCCCACACCACCATCACCCGGTCGCGGTCTGCGGTACGGCTAAAGGCGAAATAGCCTTTATCCGGCATCAATTGCTGCTGCCCGCTGCCGATTGCCGGGTGGCGCGCCCGGAACTGCGCCACTTTCTGCCAGTGCGCCAGCAGCGCCGCATGGGTTTCTTCCTGCAAGGCCGCCCAGTTCATGCCGGAGCGGGTGCCCTGAATCGGATCGGAGCCGGTCGCGCCGAACGGGCGGGCGCTCTCATCGCCGTAATAGATCTGCACCGCGCCGGGGGCCAGCAGCAGCAGGTCAGCGGCCCGCTGCTGCGCGCGCAGGTCACCTTTGGCGTCCTCATTGAAAAACAGCCGCGTATCGTGCGAGGAGAGGTAGCTCAGTACATTGAACTCCTGCAATTTGTCTGCCATCTGCTGGTAAACCGGGCCGATCTGCGCATAACAGCCCAGCGCCTTCGCCGCCTGATCCTGGAAATCGAAGTTAATCATGGCGTCGAAACCGTGCTGGTAGTAATCGCTTTTCAGCACGCCGTGGCCCCAGGCTTCGCCGGTCATCCAGAACGGGGCGTTGTCCGGTGCCTGTTGCGGGTGTGCCGCCTTCCACGCGGCCAGGGCGGCGGTGGCCTGCTGCTTGAGCTGCGCCAGCGTGGCCTTGTCGACATGTTTGGCGGTATCGACGCGGAACCCATCGATGCCGTAATCGCGCACCCATTGGCTGAGCCAGTGGGTCAGGTAGTCACGCGGCGTCGCGCCGGGGATCTCGCGGGCGGCGCTGTCCGGTTTATGGCGGTAGAACAGCGGCAGCCCGGCAGCCGTGGTGGATTCGGTTTTAATGTCCGGCAGGAACGCCAGTGACATGGTCTGGTCATCGTAACCCGGGGCGTCATAGTCGCCGATGTCGGTGCGGATCCAGTTTTTCCCCCACCAGTTAGCCCAGCCCGCCTTGTCGCTGAAGTTGATGTAATCGTTGAAGCTGTGCCAGGTCTGCCCTTTGCCGGGCGTCCAGTCCGTCCAGCGTTTGCCCAGAATCGTCTCCCGTTCCGCCTCCTTCAGGTAGAGCGCACCGAACCCGAACTGCTGCATATCGGCCAGGGTGGCGTACCCGGCGTGGTTGACCACCACATCAAACAGGATGCGGATGCCGCGCCGGTGCGCCTCCTCCACCAGCCGCTTCAGGTCATTTTCGTCGCCCATGTTGGCGTCGAGCCGTGTCCAGTCCAGCGTGTAGTAGCCGTGGTAGGCGTAATGGGGGAAATCCCCTTTGGTGCCGCCGCCAACCCAGCCGTGGATCTGCTCCAGCGGCGAGCTGATCCAGAGTGCGTTGACGCCGAGCTGTTGCAGGTAGCCGAGTTTCTGCGTCAGCCCTGCCAGGTCGCCGCCGTGGAAGGTGCCGATCTCCTGTTTACCGTCTGAACGGCGGCCATAGCTATGGTCGTTGGCCGGGTTGCCGTTGGCGAAGCGGTCGGTCAGCACAAAATAGACCGTGGCGTTGTGCCAGCTGAAGGGCGCGGCCGCCGGGCTGTCCGCCGCCTCCAGTAACAGCAGGCCGCCGCTGTGGGCGGCAGGCAGCAGGGTGACATGGCCGCCGGTGACCTGCTCCGTCTGGCCGGAATAGGCGTCGCGCACCGTTTCTCCCTCCCGGAACAGCGGGCTGACCGCCACCCGCAGCGGGTTGCCGTCCCAGCGCGGGCAGGTGGCGATCGGCGCGGCGGCCGGGGCGGCGCTTTCCGCAATGGTCAGCCGCAGGGTCGGCGTGCCACTGCGCATATCCACCTCAGCCTGATAGTGCCCGTCCCGGAACCGCCGCCACGCGGGCGCTTCTGTCTCTCCGCAGGGTTGCAGGGAGAGCGTCTGGTTAAGCCTGACCGGTTCCACCGGTTGCCAGCAACGGCCATCCTGCTGGAGCTGTAACGGCTGCTGCCCCTTTTTCAGGTCAGCCTGGCTGGTAAAGAGGCCGGCAGGGCGCTCATTGAGCGGGGGAAAACCCGGCAGGCTCCATTGGGCGAGGGCGGAAAACGGCAACAGCAGGGCGAGGGCGAGCGGCGTGGGTTTCATGGCGATCCATCTTCCTTGTGCGAAAAAGCGGGAAAGGGCCATGACAGTGTGCGGATTGCAGAGAAATCCGCCTCCTCCCCGGCGTAAATCGCGGTGGAGGAGGCGGGAGGAGGAGTTATTTTTTGAGCACTTCCGGGTTAACGCAGAACTCTTTGACCTCACCAGTCAGCGCGGCGATCAGGTTATCCACGGCACAGGCCGCCATGCCGTAGCGGGTTTCATGGGTCGCGGAGCCGATGTGCGGCAGCGCCACCACGTTCGGCATTTTCAGCAACGGGGAGTCTTTCGGCAGCGGCTCCTGCTCAAATACATCCAGCCCGGCGGCGTGGATCACGCCGTTTTGCAGCGCCTCGATCAGCGCCTCTTCATCCACTACCGGGCCGCGCCCGGCGTTGACCAGAATGGCGCTGGATTTCATCTTCGCCAGCTGCTCGCGGCTGATCATATGGAAGGTTTCATCGGTGTGCGGCAGGCTGATGCAGAGGAAATCGGACTCAGACAGCAGCGTGTCGAGGTCACAGCGGCGCGCGTTGAAGCTGTTTTCCGCCTCGGCGTGCTGGCGGCGGGCGGTGTAGAGGATCGGCATATCGAAGCCGAGGTGGGCGCGTTTCGCCAGCGCCAGGCCGATGCGGCCCATGCCCAGGATGCCCATGGTTTTGTGGTGCACGTCCACGCCGAACCAGTCCGCGCCGATGCTGCCGTTCCACTCACCGGCTTTGACGCGCTCAGCGGATTCCACCGCGCGGCGGGCGGTCGCCAGCACCAGGGTCATCATGGTGTCGGCCACGGTGTCGGTCAGCACCGTCGGGGTATGCATCAGCGGAATGCCGCGGCGGGTCAGCTCTTCGACATCAAAATTATCGAAGCCCACGGAAATGGTAGAAACACCGCGCAGGCGCGGCGCGTGGTCCAGCAACTCTTTATCTACCTTGCCGTTTGAGCCAATCAGCCCCTCCGCCTGTTGCAGGGCATCCAGGATCTGGGGGCGGGTGGTGCTGTTCATTCCGTTGAATTCAATGACATTGAAATGCTGGTCAAGGCGCTGGCGCAGATCGGCAGGAAGTTTTTTATACAGGACGATGGATGGCTTCATTGCACACTCCGGCAAATAGGTTGTTGTAGAAGGGATTCTTCAAAATAGCACAACCTCCGCGCGGGACGATTGGGCGTTTGCCACAATGTTGCGCGGAGGTTAACAAATTGGATCAATCAGGCAGCCTGGGCGTGCGGTTGCCTGGGCGTGGGTTTCACCACCAGCGTCAGCACCACAGAGACCAGCAGGGCAATGGCCATAAACATGTAGGACGCGGCCGGGGTGCCGGTGGCCCCGTTCAGGTAGCCCACGAACCAGGAACCGAAGAACGAGCCGAGCGCGCCCATGCTGTTGATCAGTGCCATCGCGCCGCCCGCCACGTTACGCGGCAGCATCTCCGGGATGATGGCGAAGAACGGGCCGTAAGGGGCGTACATCGCCGCACCGGCCACCACCAGCAGGCCATAGGAGACCCAGAAGTGGTTGGCACCGACCAGGTAAGAGCCGAGGAACGCCAGCGCGCCAATCAGCAGCAGCGGCCAGACGAACAGTTTGCGGTTCTGCATTTTGTCCGACAGCCAGGAGACCACGATCATCGCGACCGTCGCGGCGAGGTACGGCCCGGCCGAGAGCCAGCCCGCTTCCACCATGCCCATCTCCATGCCGCTGCGCAGGATAGACGGCAGCCAGAGCACAAACCCATACACGCCGATACTCCAGGCGAAATACTGGATGCAGAGCAGAATCACATTGCGCGAACGGAACGCCTCGCCGTAGTTACGCACCGCTTTAATGCCTTCCTGCTCTTTCTGCAATTGTGCTTCCAGCGCCGCTTTCTCTTCGTTGCTCAGCCAGGTGGCCTGCGACGGTTTGTCCTTCACCAGCACCCACCAGCAGAAGGCCCAGATCACCGCCGGGATACCCTCGATGATGAACATTTCACGCCAGCCGAACGCGTGGATCAGGTAGCCGGAGACCACCGACATCCAGAGCACCGTCACCGGGTTACCGAGGATCAGGAAGGTGTTGGCGCGTGAGCGCTCCGACTTGGTGAACCAGTTACTGATGTAGATCAGCATTGCCGGCATCACGGCCGCTTCCACCACACCCAGCACAAAGCGGATGGCCGCCAGCATCGGGATGTTGCTCACTACCCCGGTCAGGGAGGCGCAGCCGCCCCAGACAATCAGCGACCAGAAGATCAGCTTTTTCACGCTGCGGCGTTCGGCATAGATCGCGCCGGGGATCTGGAAGAAGAAGTAACCGAGGAAGAACAGCGCCCCCAACAGGGAGGAGATGCCCTTGGTTACGCCGAGATCCTCATTGATACCGGCCGCCGAGGCAAAGCTGAAGTTAGCGCGATCGAGGTACGCCAGGCTGTAAGTGATAAACACGATCGGCATGATGTACCACCAGCGTTTGGCGGCTATTTTGGCTTCGTTCATGTTCTGGTCCTTTATCAGGTCGGAGCATTCACTGCATATCTGTGTAGGGCAGAGGTCGTGATGCTCAGGAATAGGGTATGTGTTCTGTTATCGGATGAACGCCTGCAAGGGGTTAATCACGCCGTTATTCACCCAGCGCAGCACGGGTCGGCAGCCCTTCACTGTCGCCCACCGCCTGTACCGCCAGGCTGCCGATCTTATTGCCGCGTTCTACTGCCCGGTACAGCGGCAGCCCTTCGAGCAGGGCGCTGATCACCCCGACGGCGAAGCCGTCACCGGCACCCACAGTATCTACTACATTCTCCACGCGACAGGCCGGAACAGTGGCCTGTTCGCCGTCAGCACTTTTAAACCAGGCCCCGTCCGCACCGAGTTTGATCACCACCGCTTTCACACCGCGTGACAGGTAGAAATCGGCGATCTCCTCCGGCGTCTGTTTACCGGTGAGGATCTGGCCCTCTTTCAGCCCCGGCAATACCCAGTCGGCCTGGAAGGCCAGCTCATTGAGCGCCTCGACCATCGCCGCCTCGCTGGGCCACAGCACCGGCCGCAGGTTAGGGTCGAAGGAAATGGTTTTCCCCATCTGGCGCATCGCCTTGGCGGCATGGCGGGCCAGCGCCAGCGAGCTTTGAGACAGCGCCGCCGCCACGCCGCTCAGGTGCAGGTGGCGCGCCGCGCCGAAATAGTCCGGGTTGAAGTCCTCAGGCGAGAGGTGGCTGGCGGCAGACCCTTTGCGGAAATATTCCACCGTGGGATCGGTGCCATCCAACCGCTTGTCTTTTAACTGGAAACCGGTGGGGTAGTGCGGGTCTACCGTGACCTGCCCGCTGTTGATCTGCTCTTTTTCCAGCTGTTGCAGCGTATAGCGGCCAAAGGAGTCGTTGCCGACCCGGCTGGCCCAGCCCACTTTCAGCCCCAGGCGCGCCAGGCCGATGGCCACATTCAGCTCCGCCCCGGCGATGCGCTTGGTGAAGTGCTCTGCCGCGGCCAGGTCGCCGGGCTGGTCGGCAACAAACATCGCCATCGCTTCACCAAAGGTCACGGCGTCCAGCGGGGTTACCGCATTGTTTTCAATCGTCATTCTTTACTCCGCGCGCAGCAGGTCAACATAGTGGCGGGTGACGGCAACCAGGTCGTCGCCCTCCAGGGGGAATTCGATGCCGCGGGGGGCATCTTCCGGCAGGCGGGTCAACAGCTCGCGCCACTGGCCGTCGCTGTTGTCCAGCGCCACCGCGTGCCATTTTCCGGCGCGCTGCGTTGCGGCTTTCACATGCACATAGGTGACGTGGTCGGCCAGCGTGTCCGCCGCGCAGTGCGGTGCCTGGCCGACCCAGTGCCAGTTGCCCATGTCGAAGGTCATGCCGATCGGCAGCGCGGCATCCGCCGCCGCACGCAGGAATGCGCTCATCGGCAGCAGCAGGCCGCAGTCCGGCGTCTGGTCATTTTCCACCACCAGCCGCACCGGCTGGGCATCCAGCAGCGCTTTCAGCGCCCGCAGGCTGGTGCAGGGGCGGTAGTGGCCCAGCGAAAGCTTCATCACCCGCGCGCCCAGTTGCTGCGCCTCCAGGAAGAAGCTCTCCAGCTGCGGGTGGCAGGTGCCGTCCTCACAAAACAGCGCCTCAGGCACTGAATAGACGCACCCGAGCTGATGCTGGGCGATGTCGTCCCCCAGCGCCGGGAGCTGATCCAGTGACAGGCGGTCAAACAGCTCGCGGCGAATCTCCACGCTGTCGGCTCCGGCCTGTGCGATCACCGGCAACAACGCGGCCTGGCCGCCCAGCTCACGCACGCGATCGCTGCCGTAAGCTGCTGTCACTACTACAATTTCTCTGGTCATTTCTGTTCCTCGTTGGCGGAATGTCCGCCGCACTCAACCCTGATGAACGGTTAACGTTCAAAAACCGGCCGTTGATGTTAATAATACGTTAGGTGGAACCGGTTCCAGTGGAAAGCGGTGAAATGTCAATTTACGATCGCCGTCACAGACTTCGTTGAATCAGATAAACGGTTTTACAGAGCTCTCATTTATTCTGTTTTGGGATAAATAGCGGGAAAGGGTGCATGTCATCAATTTATGCAGACGAGTATCAGCTGTTGATCAAACTATTACGGGCCGCAAGGCGTGAGAAAGGGCTGACCCAGCAACAGCTGGCGTCAGCGTTGAAGCGGCCACCGTCTTTTATCGCGAAAGTGGAAAACGGTGAAAGGCGGTTGGACGTGATCGAGTTTGCGCATTTCGCCCGTTTGCTTTCACTGGAACCCGCCGGGGTGTTGGAAACGGTGATGAAGGGCGTCTGATACCCTGTGTTACAGCGACGTCGAGCCGCGCACAATCAGCTCGCCGGAGAACGCCTGTTCGCGCGGGTCGTCCTGGCTGCCCTGAATGCGTTTTACCACCTGCTCCAGCGCGGCAAACCCCATCTCATAGGTCGGCTGCTTAAAGGTGGTGATGCCGACGCCCGCCAGCTCCGCCCACTCCAGCTCATCAAAGCCCAGCAGCCCGATGTCACTGCCCCAGCGGATGCCGAGACGGCGCATAGCACGGGCAATCTGCAACGTCAGCGCGCCGTTGGCCGACAGCACCGCCTTGCGGCGGCCGCGGTTGCTGCGGCTGAAGTCACTGAGCACCGCATCCAGCTGCGCGCCGTCATTCAGCAGCACTTCGGCGCTGCGCGCCTGGAGATCGGGGCAGGCCTGCATGGTGGCGCGGTAGGCGTCCAGCCGCTCCAGCCGGGTGTTCACCGTGCCGACCGGCTCGCTTAAGAACAGAATCGCCTCGAAGCCCTGATCGATCAGGTGCTGGGTGGCGAGCGTCGCCGCCTCGCGGTTGTTCAGCCCCACCACGTCACAGGTGAAGTCGGGGATTTTGCGGTCAATCAGCACCATCGGCAGCAGCGACTGTTGCAGCATGGAGAGCGCCTCTTCCCGCATCCCCACCGCATTCACCACAATGCCCTCGACCTGATAACTGCTCAGCAGTTGCAGGTAGTGCTGCTCCTGGTTGATTTCGTTGTTGGTGTTACACACCAGCAGGGTAAAGCCCTGGCGGCGGCAGGCGGCTTCGACGCCGCGCATCACGTCGACAGAGTAGGGGTTGGTTATGTCGGCAATAATTAACCCGATAAGCCGGGTCTGGCCGCCCTTCAGGCTGCGTGCCATCTGGCTTGGCCGGTAATTGAGGGCGTGGATCGCCGCCTCAATGCGCTGCTTCAGGTCGTCGGAGAGCAAATTCTGTTCGCCGTTAAGATAACGCGACACACTGGTCTTGCCGGTGTTTGCCGCTTTGGCCACATCGCTGATGGTTGCCCGCCCCGCACCCTTACTTCTGTTCACTGCATATCCTCCTGGCTAACTGACACAGGAGACTACCATACTGCAACGGCTGCCGAATATACGGCAGCCGTTTTTGGCCGTTATGACGCTGCGCGGCCGGGCAGGGCGGCGGTCTCCGGCAGGGTTTTGGGCCGGTTGCTGAGGGTAAAGGCGGAGATGACCGTCACGCTCAGCGCAATGCCGCCGAGGATGAAATAGGTGTCGCTGAAGCCGATGCGGTCATACATCGTCCCGGCGAAGGCCGACAGGAAAATCGCCGCCAGTTGCTTCGAGAAACAGAAACCGATCAGGTAGATAGAGGCGGAGAAGCGGACGTCAAAAATCGAGGTGATGTATTTGAACGCCCCGACCAGCAGGAACGGCACCTCCAGCGCGTGCAGCATTTTCAGCACGATCACCTCGGCCGCCGTGGTGGCGAAGGCGGAGCCGATAATCCGCACCGACATAATGGTGCCTGCCACCAGCAGGGTATTTTTCGCGCCAATGCGGTTAATGATCCACGGCGAGCAGAACATGATCAGGGCGTTGGCCAGCTCGCCTGCGGTGGTGACGAAGCCAAACACCTCGGTGCCATGCTGCGGCGAGGTAAAGAAGGTCTTAAAGAAGTTGGCGAACTGCTGGTCGAACACGTCATACACGCAGGCCACGCCGACAATATAGAAGATGAACAGCCAGAGCGCCCGCATCCGGAACAGCTCGCCCACCTGCTTCAGGCTGAACTGGCGCGAATTGGCCCCCATGCCGTCAACCACCAGGGCGCTGCGGTTCTCCTGCGGTTTGGCGATCAGCAACAGCAGTATCAGCAGCACTGCCGCGCCGGAGCCCATCCAGAACACGATGTCCGGGTTGATGCTGAACATCACCCCGGCGGTGGAGGCGCACAACCCCCAGCCGAAACAGCCGAACATCCGCGCTTTGCCATATTCGAAGTGGCTGTTGCGGCTCACCCGCTCGATGTAGGCCTCGGTGGCCCCGGAGCCGCCGGCGAAAACAAAGCCGATGTAGGCCCCGCCGCACAGCGCGCCCAGCAGT
This sequence comes from Chimaeribacter coloradensis, assembly GCF_002858715.1. Lineage (GTDB taxonomy): Bacteria > Pseudomonadota > Gammaproteobacteria > Enterobacterales > Enterobacteriaceae > Chimaeribacter > Chimaeribacter coloradensis. The sequence continues at coordinate 96,595 of NZ_PJZH01000009.1, forward strand.
ACATTAAAGCGCAGCAGCGGCGCGAAAACGTAGAGGAAGAAGGGGGCGAAGAAAAACAGCAGCACCGCGATCACCCACAGCAGGTGTTTCTTCAGCCCGAGCTTGTCGGAAATCAGGCCGAACACCGGCTGAAACACGATGGCGAACAGCGACATACTGGCGAAGACCACGCCGGTTTCGGTTTTGGTCAGGCCGATCACATCCGCCAGCCAGATCGGCAGGAACGGGTAGCAGGTCGCCATAATGAAGAAATAGAGGAAGAAGAAAGCGCCGAATATCCAGAAATTCTTGTTGTTTTTGTAGGTACAGACAGGTGAGTTCATGGGGTTTTCCTTGCTCGGTCTGCGGTAAAAAGCCGGGCGGAGGCCCGGCCTGTCGGGTTAACAGCGTTCAATGCCCAGCAACAGCGCGCTCTCCGGGTCGAGCACCGGCAGCGCCAGCCCGGCCTGGGCCAGCCAGCTGCCGCTGGCCTCCACCGGCGCGGTGATCCAGCCCGGCAGCACCCGCATCACATGGCCGCCCTGCTCCTCAGCAATCACCGGCGGTGCATCCAGCACCGTCACGCGGTAGCGCGCCTCCGGCAGCAGCCCAGGAATGCGCAGCCGCCCCGGCATCGAGTAGGTGGGCATCGCCAGTTGCGCCACGGAGAAGATCGCCCGGTCGCGCGCCGGGCTTATCACGCCATGCGCCAGGGTGGCCGGGTCGGGGTGATCGATCCGCACGCTATCGCCGCTGTGCAGCAGGTCGCGCCACTGGCGGTGTAAGGCAATATAGTGCGCAAACGCCTGCTGCTCCTGCTCACCGGCGCGGGCCGGGTCAAGCTCGATGCCCATATGGCCGAACAGCGCGGTCAGGCCGCGAAACTGGATGTCATGGCGACGGTAGGTGGCGTGGCAGCGGTCGGCCCCGATATGTGCGCCCATCACCTCCGGCGGGAAGAAGTAGCTCATGCCGCGCTGGATGCGCTGGCGCTCCAGCGCGTCATTGTTGTCGGACGTCCAGAAACGGTGGCTGCGCTTAAGCACTTCGTAATCGATGCGGCCGCCGCCGGAGGCGCAGGCCTCAAACTCCACCTGCGGGAAGCGCGCCACCAGCGCATCCGCCAGCCGGTAGAACTGTTCCGTCTGCGCGGTGGCCGCCGCCCGCCCCTCATGCCCCGGCTGCACCACTTCGCGGTTCATGTCCCACTTCACATACTGGATGTCATGCTCGCCGAGCAGCCAGCTCATGCGCGCCAGCAGGTAATCGAACACGGCGGGGTTGCTTAAATCCAGTACATACTGGAAGCGCCCCGGCGGCTGCTGGTAACCCGGCAGCGCCAGCAGCCATTCCGGGTGCGCGCGGTAGAGGTCGGAATCCGGATTGATCATCTCCGGCTCGACCCAGATGCCGAACTCCATGCCGAGCTGGTGGACGTGCTCGATCACCGGCGTCAGCCCGTTGGGGTACTTTTTCTCATCCAGATACCAGTCACCCAGCGCGGCGCGGTCGTGGTCGCGGCCGCGGAACCAGCCGTCATCGATGATAAAGCGCTCCACGCCCAGCTCTGCGGCCCGGGTCGCCATCGCCATGATGTAATCAGGGTCGTGGTCGAAGTAGATCCCCTCCCAGGTATTGAGGTGTACCGGGCGCGGGCGCTCGCCGGAGAAGGGTAGGATCTGGCGGCGCACATAGCGGTGGAACTGCTGGCTCATCAGGTTCATGCCTTCGCTGCTGTAGCTGGCGTAGAGCCACGGGGTGCTGAGGCTCTGCTGCGCAGCAAGCTGCTGCTCACCGGCGAAATAGAGCGCCTCGGCCTGCAACTGGCGGCGGCCGTCGGTTTTCACATCCGCCCGCAGGCGGTGGTTGCCGCTCCAGGCGAGGTGCGCGCCCCAGACTTCACCCTGCTGCTCCGAAAAGCCCGGCCGGCCGAGGATCATGCCGGGGAAATATTCATGGGAGGTGCGGCCGCGCCGGTTCTCCTGCACCACGCCGCCGTGGGAGAGCAGCGTGCGGTGCGGCTGGAACTCCCGCACCCAGCGGCCGTGGAACGCCATCACCTCCGCCGCCTGCTCCGGCAGCGGCAGGGTCACGGCGAGGCGGCTGACCTGATAGGGCTGCGCGTGCAGGTTGGTCAGGGTGTTGCGGGTGCGCAGCACGCCGGTCTCCGCATCCAGGTGCAGCTCGCTGGTGAAACGCAGCGCGGCCTGCGGGTCTTCTGCGGTGATCACCACGCCGTCCGCCTGCTGGTCAACCCGGCAGGTAGTAAACACCGGCGACCAGTCCAGCCCGTCGCGGTGCCCCTCGACGCCCGGCGAGCCGAACAGCCCCCGGCCATTCTCCGCCGCCAGGGTCAGCGGCACATCCACATCCAGCCGGCCATTCGGTACCGGGCGGCTCAGGGTCGCGATCTCCTCCGCGCTGAACGCGGGCAGGTGCGGCCCCCAGTAAAGGATTTCAGCCACCGGCGCGCAGCGGATCACAATATCCGAGGTGCGGCTGGTCAGGCGACAAATTGGGGCATCCATGGCAATTCTCCGGGAAAAAGGGGAAATAAGTGCCGTAAGCATTGATCCGAAACGTTTCGGATGCGTAGTGGAAGAGATGGGATTTGTGATCGGGATTAAAGATCAGCGCGACTTTTTGCCGGAAACCGGGAGCGGGTTAACAGGATGCCCCGCTATCGCGGCGGGTGCGAACTGATGCCCGGTTGCAGGCCGGGCTGCCAGAGCACCTGTAATTCACTGAGCGGTTCGCCGCGGATCAGCGCCAGCGTCATTTCTGCGATCTGCCGCCCGACCGCTTCGCGCGTCGCCTGGGTCACGGCGGTAATCGGCAGGTCGATCAGGCTGTCCGGCGGCAGGCCGTCATAGATCACCAGCGAGACCCGGCCGCTCTCCAGCAGCCCCGCTTCGTGCAGCGCCATCACCGCGCCTTCACCGTGCATGTTGTTATCGGTGATCAGCGCCGTGGGCGGCTCCGGCAGGGCGAGCAGGGCGCGGGTTGCCTGATATCCGGCGCGGCGGGTCGGCAGAATCTGGCCGAGGTAGCCGGGCGGCAGCGGCAGGTGGTGCGCGCGCAGCCCGTCCAGAAAGCCCTGGCGGCGCTGGCCGACAAAGGTCTGCGGGCTGGTTTCGCCCAGGTAGGCGATGCGCCGGTGGCCGAGGCTGACCAGGTGGTCTACCGCCAGCAGGGTGCCGGCGTGGTTATCGAAGTCGAACCAGGCGTAAGGCTGGGGAAGGGCGCTGCGGCCGAGCGCCAGGAACGGGAAGCCGATCTGTTGCAGCACCTGCAGGCGCGGGTCATTGGGCTGGGTGTGGGCCACCAGCAGCGCATCGACCCGTTTGCTCTCAATCAGCCGGGCCATGCCTGCGGGCTCCTGCTCCTCCGCCACCAGCAGCAGGTCGATCTCCTGGCGCGCCAGCTCATGGCTGATGCAGCCTACCATCTCAATAAACGCCGAGTTGTTCAGCGGGCGCGGTTCAAACGGGAACAGCAGCCCCACGGCATCGATTTTGCCCATTTTCAGGCGGCGGGCCAGGGTATTGGGGCGGTAACCCATGCGTTGCGCGGCGGCATCCACCCGCTGTTTGGTGGCGGCGGCCACGTCATCGTAACCGTTCAGCGCGCGGCTGACGGTGGTGACAGAGAGGCCCAGCTCGCGGGCCAGCGCTTTGAGTGACATAGGAAATTCCACGCAGCGGGGGGAGACGCAGCGAGAGTAGCACAGAGTCGGGGGGAAGGTTGAGAAGCCCGGCGCACAGCGCCGGGCAAAAAGCTTACTGCAGCGGGCTGAGGGTGATCTCGACGCGGCGGTTCTGCGCCTTGCCTTCTGCGGTGCTGTTGGAGGCGACCGGGTTGTCCGGGCCGGCACCGGCGGTGCGGATGCGCGCCGCAGAAACGCCCTGGGTGATCAGCGCGCTGGCGACGCTGTCGGCACGTTGCTGGGAGAGCGTCATGTTGTGGGCGCGTGCGCCGCTGCTGTCGGTATAGCCAATCACGTTGACCGCGGTCTTCTCATACTCTTTCAGTACCATCGCCACGCCGGAGAGGGTGTTGGCCCCGGCCGGTTTCAGGTTACTGGCGTCGGTGTCGAAGGTGACGTTATTCGGCATGTTCAGCACGATGTTGTCGCCTTCACGGGTCACGCTGACGCCGGTGCCCTGCATTTTCTGGCGCAGTTTGGTTTCCTGCACGTCCATGTAGTAGCCTGCGCCGCCGCCCAATGCCGCACCGGCCGCCGCGCCAATCAGCGCGCCCTTGCCGCGGTCTTTTTTGGAGGAGGAGAGCACGCCGACGCCTGCGCCCAGTGCGGCCCCCAGCCCGGCACCGATGCCGGCTTTCCCGGCTTCACGCTCACCGGTGTAAGGGTTGGTGGTACAGCCCGCCAGGGCCAGTGACAGGCTTAATGCGCCGGCCACACACAGAATACGCTTTTTCATGGTTAATCCTTTGTAACAAGTCAGTGCGGTGAAGAGCAACTCCACCTAATCATTGGGGCGTCAGGTTATTATGTGTTCATCCCGGTGGCGGCAAACGCACACCGGCCGGGCATTATGACCGGGAAAAGTAAGAAAAGTGCTAGAGATAATTCTCAAAGTGTAAGTGTCAGTTGCCCGCCTGCCACATCATGATCAGCGTCATGGCGTGGGTGTCGCGGTGGCGGAGTTTGCGTTGCGGAATAAATCCCCATTTGCGGTAAAAGGCCACTGCCCGGTGGTTGCGCATATAGACCTCCAGGCTGAGCAGCGGGAAACGCTGCTGCACCCAGGCCATCAGGCCGTCTGCCACGCCAGTGCCGAAACGCTGGGGGGCCACGAACAGCGCGCCGACAAAGCGGCTGTCCATCACGCTGATAAACCCGGCCAGCGCGCCGTCGCGCTCATCCACCCAGGTGTCGGCCCGCGGCAGGTACGCCTCCCGTACCAGCGGCGCGCTTTCGTGCCAGTAACGCGCCTCAATAAACGGGTGCCCGGCCGTGGTGCTCGCCAGCCACAGCGCCATCAGCGGCTCCATATCGGCAGGCCGGAACGCCCGGATCATGCGCCTGCCTGCGCCGGGCAGCAGAAGCAGTCGGCCTGGTGATCGTTCACCAGGCCGCACGCCTGCATAAAGGCGTAACAAATGGTTGCGCCGACAAAGGTAAACCCGCGTTTTTTCAGCGCCCTGGAAAGCGCCTCAGAGGCGGCAGTTTTCGCCGGGATCGCCTCCCCCTGCGGGCGGTTGACCTGCGGCTGGTGGTCGACAAACCCCCAGATAAAGCGCGAAAAATCCTCACCGGCGGCGGCCATCGCCAGCCAGGCGCGGGCATTGGTGATGATCGCCTCCAGCTTGCGGCGGTGGCGGATCAGCCCCGCCTCCTGCATCAGCGCATCGACATCCTGCGGCGTCATCGCGGCGATGTGATGCGGGTCAAACCCGTGGAAGCACGCCCGGTAGCGTTCGCGCTTTTTCAGCACCGTGATCCAGGAGAGCCCGGCCTGCTGCCCCTCCAGGCAGAGCATCTCAAACAGCGCACGGCTCTCCCGCTGCGGGACGCCCCATTCACGGTCGTGATAATCGATGTATAACGGGTCAGCGGTGACCCAGCGGCAACGTACCATAACGGCTCCTTTCTCCCTTTTACCCACGGTATTTCCCAATCATAGCGCGGCAGCCGCGGGGAAGGCGGCAGAAAATCGCCCGGTAAGAAGGCCATTCCCTGTCTATGCTTTAACGTTCACGTTTTCGGAAAGATGTTTTTTATTCACGTTATTTTTTACTGACTACGAGGTGGTTATATGAAAAAGATCTCAACGGTATTGCTGGTTGTCGCGGCACTGACATCACTGGCCGGGTGTTCACACCGCAGCAGCGCAGTCAAAGAGGACGGGCGCCCGCACGCGCCGAGCGGCCAGGCCTCCCCGGGCGGCACCCTCGGCACCGGGCCGGTGGGCCAGCCGCAATCCTGATTCCCCCCGCCCCGGCCTCTGCCGGGGTTTTTAGTGCCCATTTCCCCCCGCCTGTGTGCCTCCCCGCATTTTTTCAATCAGATACCTTGACGCCCGCCAGAAGCGGACAATAGTTATACTTGCATTGCACAAAATTAAAACAACGACTATGGCGTTTACCTAACCCATTCTGTTCCTTGAAACAGCCTGATGGCTCTCAGGAGTCCCCATGCCGGATATAAAAAAATCTGACGGCCGCCCAAAAGCGGTCGCACTGGCAGTGGCAATGATGTTGTGGGGGGGAAGTCCGGCACAGGCCTATGACGCCGTCTACGTCTTCGGCGACAGCCTGAGTGATTCCGGAAATATCGGCCGCTTTACCTATAACGGCAGCAGCGTCCCTCTCTATGATGAAATCCTGGCGCAGCGCGCCGGGCAGACGCTGACGCCCTCGCAATCCGGCGGCACCAACTACGCCACCGGTGGGGCTACCGCCATCCCGGAGCTTGACCCCTACTTCAACACCACCGGCGATCAGGTCAGCCAGTACCTGAGCCAGACCGGCGGGCGGGCGGACAGCAACGGCCTCTATATCCACTGGGTTGGCGGGAATGACCTGGCCGCCGCCGCGCTGAGCATTGACACTGCCGCCGCCCTGGCCAGCGCCAGCGCCACCTCGGCGGCCGGGCAGGTACAGGCGCTGATCAACGCCGGGGCGGGCACGGTGATTGTGCCGACGGTGCCGAACATCGGGCTGACCCCGGCGATCGTCGAGCTGGTTGTCTCCGCCGCGCTGCCTGCCAACGCCGATGCCGCCTTGCAGGCCGCCTTTAACGTGCTCAACGGCCAGGGCACGGTAGACACGGCCGCACGCCTGGCGACGATTCATCAGGCCCTGGCCGCGGCCGTGCAGTCCACCGGCGCGCCCGATGCCGTGGCGCAGCCGCTCACCCAGACCCTGATCGGTGCCTATGACCAGCTCGCCGCCGCGGCAGGCACGCTGACCGCGGTCTATAACCAGACGGAAGATGCCGCACTGGCCGCCACCGGCGGTAACATCGTGCGCGTTGACGTCGACGGCCTGCTGAATGAGGTCATTATCGACCCTGCCGTTTATGGCCTGACCAACACCGCCGGGATGGCCTGCCCGCCGGGCCTCACAGCGGCGCTGTGTAACGCCTCTACGCCCGGTTTCAGCAGCGCCCAGGCGTTCCTGTTTGCCGATCGCCTGCACCCCAGCCCGCAGACCCACGCGCTGATCGCCGACTACATCCAGTCAGTGCTGGACGGCCCGGCACAGGCGGTGGCGCTGAACCAGGCCACGCTGGCGCTGGGGCGTAATGCGCAGGGGATCCTCGACAGCCGCTACCAGCAGTTGCGCACCACCCCCAACCCGCAGGGCAGCCTCGGCATGTTCGGCGGCTATATGGGGCAGCATATGGAGTACAGCGCCAACACCGCCGCGGGGGACGGCAACGCCACCTCGCATAACGTCAGCCTCGGCATGGACTATCAGGTGACCGATAACTGGCTGGTGGGCGCGATGCTGGCCGGGGCCGACGACCGCCAGCGCCCCTCCAGCCGGTATAACTACAATGCGCGCGGCTGGCTGCTGTCGGCCTACAGTTCGGTGAACGTGCTGGAGAATGGCTGGCTGAATGCTGACGTCCACTGGGCGACGGTGAATTTCGATGACATCAACCGCAGTATGCGGCTGGGCGGGGCGACCCGGCGGGAAGAGGGCGACACCGACGGTAAGCAGGTCGGCGCACGGCTGACGGCAGGCTGGGATTTCCCGGTCGCCAGCTGGCTGACCACCGGCCCGATGGCGCAATTCGCCTGGGATTACAGCAGCGTGGACGGTTACAGCGAGAAAAGCCGCCGCAGCACCGCCATGCGTTTTGACGACCAGACCTACCACTCACAGGTTGGCGCACTGGGCTGGCGGCTGGACGGCCGCTTCGACCGGATCAACCCCTACGCGGAGCTGAGTTACCAGCACCAGTTCGGTGACGACGTCTACCGCGCCGGCGGCGGCATTAAATCGACCCAGACCCATTTCGCCCGCACCAGCGCCACGCAGGACACCAACTGGGTAGATGTTACGGTCGGGGCCAACCTGCCGCTGACCGATAACGTCGCGGCCTTTGCGGCCGTTTCCCAGACCGGCGGCCTCAGCAGCGGCGAGCAGTTTATGTATAACCTCGGCGTCAGCGCGCGGTTTTAGGGGAAGTGATAAACAGGCAGGCCGCCTCAGGGCGGCCTTTATTTTATGCGCGTTTCAACCAGCTATTGCTGTGCAGGATATTGCCGTCGAGATAGTGCCAGGTGATTTTTTCATAGCGGAATTCCACCAGTTCGAGGTGGTTGAATTTCTCTTTGGTGGCATCTTTTATGTCATGCATAAGGGGAAATACGTTGACCACTTTCGCCTTTTCCAGCAGGACGGTGTAATACGCCTCTTCCTGCCCGGCATCATTAATCCGGTAATGTATTAATTCAACCGAATTCAGCGTTTGACCGGAGGTCAGCGCTTTATATAAATAGGGCGTCGAGCAGTCGATCTCTTTTTCAATCAGAAAAGGCAGGTGTCGGCATTTTCCGCTGATTCTCCCGGTATGGTCATCGGTCGGCATATCAACGCTATGATGCAGCCCCAGCACTTCCACACTGTTTTCCCGGCCATACACATTCACGCCGCCTTTGATGAGATTGTTCGCATCATCTTTCAGGTACATATAGACGGGGATTGCCATATTAATCTACCTCGCGGAATTGGCTGGACTGGCCCACGGTCATGATTAACTGCTGCAAACATTTCTGCGCCTGCACGCTGTTGCTTTTATAGAGCGCCTGAATGGCTTTGACGACATACTCATTTTGTTCGGGAACAGTCTCATGATAAAGAGGCATTGAACAGACGGATGCCGTAGAAATAGAGATGTTCAAGTCGTCAATAACTTCCATCACGCCGTTTACATTTTTGGGTATGGCTTGCGCCAAGGCTGTACCAAGTTGTTCATTCCAGGAAACAGCACCAGTCATTGAGATGGAAGGAATGAGTTTCAGCCACGCGGCCTCGCCGTTAGAAATATGCTTGAAAATTTCGTTCCATAATCCATCGTCTGTTTCTGGAATGCCGGAAATCACCTTTGCTGCACCGTAATCCTGCACCTGTTGAGCAAACTCCTCGGCAGTAGGGGAGCGTTCAGCCATTACAGAATAGCTGGCAGAGGCTAACAATAATGAAAGAATTATTTTTTTCATCTGACCACCAATACGGTGTCGCCTGAGTTATAAATCCCCCTGCGTATTTCAGCACCATTAATTATTATACAGCCTTGGGAAGAGCGACCAATCGTATCACGTCTATCACCATGTATTTTAAAGCCAGTACGGCCAAAAACATTTGTTCCTGCCATTGGCGTAAGCTGAATAGACCACGGCCCCTGATTGCTGTCATAGCCAGAAATTCGCCAATAGCCTTTAGGAATTGGTCCGGTATCCCTGACATGTTGCATTGATGGTTTATCCTTAGCTATCCCTTTCCCACTATACCCCTTAGCAATAAACTCGCCGTTATGCCTTAATTCGCCTGTTTGCTGATTATATTCCCATGTCATATTTCTCTCCTGGTATCACCTTGCGTGACCGGGAATAATTAGCTGCCTGCATGGTGAAAATTTCAACTGAATTATTATGTTAGGGATAATTAACTAATTGATGAAAATTATAATATGTTGTGAATTATTCAGAAAAAGAATTGCTAGCAAAAAGGCCACCTTTAAGGCGGCCGGAACGGGTCAGCGGGCGGTTTCGGGGTCGGGCTGAATAAGCGGTTTGCCTTTAACCACCATAAAATAGGTCAGCAGAAAAGCCAGGCCTAATGAGAGCGTGACGCCCATCAGAATATAGATAAAGTAAGGGCCGATATAGGCGGGCAGGCTGAAAATACTCGACAAAATATAACCGTAGAGCCGCACACCGAAAAAGGCAATAAAGGCTGAGGCGAGGGCGCTGCTGACCGTGGTGGCAATAAACGCTTTTTTATATTTCGTCAGTACGCCAAACAGCGCCGGTTCCGTAATGCCTAACAGGGCGGAGACCGCTGCGGAAAGCACCACTGATCTATCCGCCCGGTTCTTGCTGTGAAAACAGAGTGCAAAGGTAGAGCCGGCAATGGCCATATTGGCCATAAACATCATCGGCATCAGCATGTCATACCCTTTGGTGGCGAAATTTTGCAGCGCCACCGGCGTCATGGCGTGGTGCATCCCGGTTAATACCGCCACCGGGCGGATAGCGCCGACAATCACCCCGGCAAAGACGGCGGAAATATCAAACAGCCCCTGGATAAACAGCGCCAGCGCTTTGCCGACATAGATCCCCAGCGGCCCAATTAATGTCAGGGAGACCAGCGCGGTAATAAACAGCGTCAGCGTCGGGGTAAACACCGTTTTTAATACCTCGGGCATCACGGCGTTGACGCCGCGGTAAATATAGCTGAGCGCCCAGACAGACATAATCACCGGAATCACGCTGGCCGAATAGTTGAATACTGATACCGGGATAATATCAATAAAATAGAATGCGGTGGCCGCGCCCGGCGTATGCGCCGCCAGCGCTTTGGCGGCGTCGATCAGCGTCGGGTACATCAGGCAGGCTGCCACCGCGGCGGCGAGGTATTCATTGGTTTTAAATATCCGGGCGGCCGACACCGCCAGGAAAAAGGGCAGGAAATAGAATACCCCGCTGGCGATCAAGTCAATCACCATCACGGTATCACTTTTGGCGGAGACAATATGCAACGCCACCAGCCCGGCCAGCAGCCCTTTTATCATCCCGGCGCCGGCGATAGCCGGGACAATCGGGCCAAACACGCCGGAAACGGTATCCATAAAGCGCGAGATCAGGCCCTTATGCACTTTTCCGGCGGCCGGTGCCTGTTCTTCTTTGGCGGGAACGCGGTTTTCCATTATGGCCTGATACCAAAGCGTGACCTGCGGGCCGATAATCACCTGCGCCTGATCGTGCTGATATTGCGCACCCAGCACGCCGGGTAATTTTTTAATGCCGTCCCAATCGATCCGGCTTTCGTCAACGACGTCAAAACGCAGGCGCGTCATACAATGCCAGATCTTATTAATATTATTATTGCCGCCCATCAGCGGAATAATGGCCGGCGCTACCTGGGTATTTTCCATAAGGCCCCACTGCTGTGAAGATAAGGAACGTCTGATAAAAACGATGGTAGGGGGGCCTCTTTTGAAAAACAAGCCAATAAACCATGCGTCCCGTCACATCCTCAGGGGTGCGGCGGTGCGTGCGGGAAATTGGTCTGGTTTTTATTGCCCTTATTTCCCTTTTTCCAGACCAAAATAAAAGCCGGAATTGGCGGTTTACAAACACCGCCGGAATAGGATGAAATCAGCGGGTTAATTATTTATTTCCGCTATCGCTACCCGCCGGAAAATACCGCTTCCGCGAAGGAGAAAGAGATGCAGCCCACCCTGATTACCGATATTGATTGCCACATCACCCGCCCCGATCGCCATAATCTGGTGGTGGTAAAAATTCACACCGATAAAGGCATCACCGGCCTGGGCTGTGCCACTTTTCAGCAGCGGCCGCTGGCGGTAAAAGTGATGGTGGAGGAGTACCTCCGGCCGTTGCTGATCGGGCGGGATGCGAACCACATCGAAGATCTCTGGCAGATGATGATGGTTAACGCCTACTGGCGTCATGGTCCGGTGATCAACAACGCCGTCGCCGGCGTCGATATGGCACTGTGGGACATCAAAGGCAAGCTGGCGGAGATGCCGCTCTACCAGCTGTTTGGCGGCAAATCCAAAGATGCGATTGCCGCCTACAGCCACGCCGCCGGAGACACGCCGGCGGCGCTCTGCCTGGAGGTCGACCGGCTGCTGGCTGAGGGCTATCGCCACATCCGCTGCCAGCTCGGGTTTTATGGCGGCCATGCGCCGGATCTGCACGCCACCCGCACCCCGACGCCGGGCGCGTACTACGATCAGGAGCGTTATATGGAGAACACGCTCGCCATGTTCCAGGCATTGCGTGAGAAGTACGGTAACCAGTTCCACATCCTGCATGATGTGCATGAGCGGCTCTTCCCGCAGCAGGCGGTGCAGTTTGCCAAGCAGCTTGAGCGCTATCAGCCCTATTTCATCGAAGACATTCTGCCGCCGGAGCAGAACGACTGGCTGGCCCAGATCCGCCAGCAGACGGCGGTGCCGCTGGCGACCGGGGAGCTGTTCAACAACCCGGCGGAGTGGAAAGAGCTGGTGATCAACCGGCGCATCGATTTCCTGCGCTGCCACGTATCGCAGATTGGCGGCATCAGCCCGGCGCTGAAACTGGGCCATTTCTGCCAGAGTTTCGGCGTGCGGCTGGCGTGGCACTGCCCGCCGGACATGACGCCCATCGGCGCGGCGGTGAACACCCACCTGAACATCCACCTGCACAATGCGGCGATCCAGGAGTTTGTCGCCTACCCGGAACAGACCCGGCGGGTCTTCCCGGGGGCGGCCGCGCCGGAGAACGGCTACCTCTACCCCGTTGAGCAACCGGGCATCGGCGTCGGGTTTGATGAGGCGGCGGCCGCAGAATTCCCGGTGGTCTACCGGCCCCATGAGTGGACGCAAAGCCGCCTGCCGAACGGGGCGATCCATACACCCTGAACCGTCAGCTCTGGCGGAAGGCGAGGTTGTCGCGGTTAAACGGGATCACGTAAGAGCAGGCGTAGTCGATGTCGATGATGTCACTGAAGATCGCCACCCGCCCGTCGGGCAGAATGCCGCGGTTCAGGATGTGCATGGCAGCAATCCCTTTTTTGCAGCCCAGCAGCGCGGCCTGCGTCTTGCTGACGGTGGTGGCGCGGTAGTGGGTCAGGGAGTGGGAGAGGGCGCACCCCTTGCTGAGCAGGTATTGCTGGATCGAGTGCTCGATGGTGTGCGGCGTCAGGTCGGCAAAGCCCGCCGCGGGCATCCGGGCGTATTCGAGCTGCACCGTCACCCCTTCCACCTTGCGCAGCCGGGTAAAGGCCCAGATAAAGTCGCTATCCGTCAGGCCGAAAATCTGCCGCTCGTCGCTGTCCGGGCGGCGTTTATGCAGCTCCAGCAGGCGGTAGCGGATCTGGTTAAATTTCTTCTCAGTAATCGAGTTATAGATCAGCGGGTTATTGCCGACGCCGGGGTTAATGAAAATCCCCGCGCCCTGGACGATCCGCACCGCGCCAATCGCCACCAGCTTCTCCAGCGCTTTGCGCAGGGTAAAGCGTGACACGCCATACTCCTCAGCCAGCTTGCGCTCAGGCGGCAGCTTCTCCAGCGGGGTGTCACGGTGCTGGTAAATTTTGCTGAGCAGATCCTGCGCGATGAACTCTCTCTTTTTCATGGTCGGTTGTCCGTAACGCCTCGGTGGCCACACTATAGCGCCGAACGCCCATAAAAAATGCCGCCCGGGCAGGCGGCATCTCGTTTACTTCTTCTTGCCGAAGACCTTCATCAGGACGCCGATGATCAGGCCGATGGCGATCCCCGTCATAATCCAGCCGACAAACCCCATCTTGTTTCTCCTGTTCTTACGAATGCTTGCGCGGAGTATAAGGGATCCGGCCGGGATGCGCTTCAGGAGGCCACCCCCTTTTTCCAGGCGGGCGCGGCAGCGGGGGCGTGGAGTTTCTTCTCCGGCTGCAACAGCGTCATGCAGAACATGCTGCAAAACGACACCGCCGCCGTGGCGAAGAACATCGCGTTATAGCCGTGGTGCTGCGCCAGCCAGCCGCTCAGGGTTGGCGCGAGGATAGACGCCAGGTTGGCTACCGCCAGCGTCATGCCGCTGTACGCCCCCACCGAGGATTTGGGCGAGACATCAATCACCACCGACCAGTAGACATTATTCACCAGCGCATTCAGGGCGTTACCCAGCGTCATCAGCGCGATGATCGCCGCCGGGGAGTGCATAAAGGGGATCAGCACAAAACAGCAGGCGGTCAGCAGCAGCGTCACGGCGGCAAACAGATTGCGCGCCAGCCGCAGGTTGCGGGTGCGCCTCAGCAGCGTGTCGGCAATTTTCCCGCCCAGCAGCACCGTGAAACAGGCACCGCTCCACGGGATCATCGCCACATACCAGAGCGAGTGCAGGTCATAGTTGAAGGTGTCCTGCAAATATTTCGGGCTCCAGGTGACCAGCACAAAGGTGACGTAGAGAAACGAGAAGTAGCCCAGCGCGTTAAACACCAGCGTGCGGCTGCTGAAAAAGCGCCACCACGGCAGGCGCGGCTGCGCGCTCTCCGCGGCCTGGTCGCCGTGGATGATCGCCAGCTCCGCGGCATTCACTTTCGGGTGCTGGTGCGGCGCATCGGTAAAGACGCGGGCGAACAGGATAATCGCCAGCAGCGAAAACAGCCCCAGCAGGATGAACATACTGCGCCAGTCATCGGTGAGCAGCAGCAGCCCCACCGCCAGCGGCGCGGTAAGCAGGGAACCGACCTGCGTACTGAGCAGCCCGATGCCGAGCGAGAAGCCGCGCTCTTTCTGCGGCGCCCAGTGGGCGATGGTTTTGTTCATCAGCGCGTAAGCCGGCCCTTCGGAGAAACCGAACAGGATACGCAGCGCGGCAAAGCCCATAATGGCGGAGCCGCCGAACAGCGCCACGCCGACCTCCCCGGCCCAGGCAGTGGCGATCTCCAGCAGTGACCAGAGCGCCCCGGCCAGCAGCCACACTTTTTTGGTGCCGACGCGATCGGCCAGAAAGCCGCCGCAGAGTGACCCGAACAGATAACCGAAGCCGAAATAGCCCAGCACGGCGCCCAGTTGCGCCTTATTAAAGTGAAACTCATTGGCGATGTCGTTGGCCGCAAAAGACAACGCGCCGCGGTCGACGTAGTTAATCAGGGCGATGAAAAACACCATCGCAAAAATACGGTAGCGGTACCGGCTGTCTTGAAGGGTGGGCATAACCTGCTCCTTGTGCGTAAAAGTGCTCAGAGAGAGCTAGCAAAGTTGATGCCACCCCTTTTCGCCGGAAAACCGGGCCGGTTGCGCCGTGGCGGTGCGTGAACGCGCCCGATCGGCGTACCTTTTGGGGCAGAAAAGGTAAAAGGGCGGTAACAACCGGCACACCGCCGTAACAACGCCGGGGCAGCAGCGGCAGCCGGCGCGGGATTGAGGCTGTATATCTGCCGGTCAACGGGTATACTGGCCCATTCCATCTAAATCCACTTGTATCGCTGCGAATCCAACATGCAAAAGTTTGATACCAAGACCTTTCAGGGCCTGATCCTGACCCTTCAGGATTACTGGGCGCGGCAGGGCTGCACCATTGTCCAACCTCTGGACATGGAAGTCGGTGCCGGCACCTCCCACCCGATGACCAGTATGCGCGCCCTCGGCCCGGAGCCGATCGCCGCTGCCTATGTCCAGCCTTCGCGCCGCCCGACGGACGGCCGCTACGGCGAGAACCCGAACCGCCTCCAGCACTACTACCAGTTCCAGGTGATCATCAAGCCGTCGCCGGACAACATCCAGGAGCTCTACCTCGGCTCGCTGAAAGAGCTGGGGCTGGACCCGCTGGTGCATGACATCCGCTTCGTGGAAGACAACTGGGAAAACCCGACCCTGGGTGCCTGGGGTCTCGGCTGGGAAGTGTGGCTCAACGGCATGGAAGTGACGCAGTTCACCTACTTCCAGCAGGTGGGCGGCCTGGAGTGCAAGCCGGTGACCGGCGAAATCACCTACGGCCTGGAGCGCCTGGCGATGTACATCCAGGGCGTGGACAGCGTCTACGATCTGGTCTGGTGTGACGGCCCGCTGGGCAAAACCACCTACGGCGACATCTTCCACCAGAACGAAGTGGAGCAGTCGACCTATAACTTCGAATACGCGGACGTCGATTTCCTGTTCACCTGTTTCGAACAGTATGAGAAAGAGGCCCAGAAGCTGCTGGCGCTGGAGAAACCGCTGCCGCTGCCCGCTTATGAGCGCATCCTGAAAGCGGCCCACTGCTTCAACCTGCTGGATGCCCGCAAGGCGATCTCCGTGACTGAGCGCCAGCGCTATATCCTGCGCATCCGCACCCTGACCAAATCCGTGGCCGAAGCCTACTACGCCTCGCGCGAGGCGCTGGGCTTCCCGATGTGCAAAAAGAACGAGAAGTGAGAGACAGCCATGACTGACAAGACTTTCCTGGTGGAAATCGGCACGGAAGAGCTGCCGCCGAAGGCGCTGCGCTCACTGGCTGAATCCTTTGCCGCCAACGTCACGGCAGAACTTGACGCTGCCGGCCTGCACCACGGCGACGTGCAGTGGTTTGCCGCGCCGCGCCGCCTGGCGCTGAAAGTGCTGAACCTGAGCGACGCACAGGCTGACCGCGAAATTGAAAAACGCGGCCCGGCGATTGCCCAGGCGTTTGACGCCGACGGCAACGCGACCAAAGCGGCCGAAGGCTGGGCGCGCGGCTGCGGGATCACCGTGGATCAGGCGGATCGCCTGGTGACCGACAAAGGCGAGTGGCTGGTCCACCGCGCCCACGTCAAAGGCGAAAGCGCGCAGACCCTGCTGCCGGGCATGATCGCCACCGCCCTCGGCAAGCTGCCGATCCCGAAACTGATGCGCTGGGGTGACTCCGACGTGCAGTTCGTGCGCCCGGTACACACCGTGACCCTGCTGCTGGGTGATGAGCTGGTGCCGGCGACCATTCTCGGCATCCCGTCTGACCGCGTGATCCGCGGCCACCGCTTTATGGGCGAGCCGGAATTCCGCATCGACCACGCTGACCAGTACCCGGCGATCCTGCTGGAGCGCGGCAAGGTGCTGGCCGATTACGAACAGCGTAAAGCCAAAATCAAAGCCGATGCCGAAGAAGCGGCACGCCAGATTGGCGGCCATGCCGATCTCAGCGACAGCCTGCTGGAAGAGGTCACCTCGCTGGTGGAGTGGCCGGTGGTGCTGACGGCGAAATTTGAAGAGAAATTCCTGGCAGTACCGGCGGAAGCGCTGGTCTACACCATGAAAGGCGACCAGAAGTACTTCCCGGTGTATGACGCCGCGGGCAAACTGCTGCCGAACTTCATTTTCGTCGCCAACATCGAGTCGAAAGACCCGCAGCAGATTATCTCCGGTAACGAAAAAGTGGTGCGCCCGCGCCTGGCGGATGCCGAGTTCTTCTTCAATACCGACCGCAAACAGCGCCTGGAAGATAACCTGCCGCGCCTGGAAACCGTGTTGTTCCAGAAACAGCTCGGCACCCTGCGCGACAAAACCGACCGCATTCAGGCACTGGCGGGCTGGATCGCTGAACAGATCGGCGCAGACGTGGAGCACGCGCGCCGTGCCGGTCTGCTCTCCAAGTGTGACCTGATGACCAACATGGTGTTTGAGTTCACCGACACCCAGGGTGTGATGGGGATGCACTACGCCCGCCATGACGGCGAAGCGGAAGATGTGGCCGTGGCGCTGAACGAGCAGTACCAGCCGCGTTTTGCCGGCGATGCCCTGCCGGCGTCACCGGTGGCCTGCGCGCTGGCGATTGCCGACAAAATGGATACCCTGGCGGGCATCTTCGGCATCGGCCAGCACCCGAAAGGCGCGTCTGACCCGTTCGCCCTGCGCCGTGCCGCGCTCGGCGTGCTGCGCATCATCGTGGAGAAGAACCTCAACCTCGATCTGCAAACTCTGGCGGAAGAAGCGGTGCGCCTCTACGGCGACAAGCTGACCAACGCCAAGGTGGTGGATGACGTGGTCGAGTTCATGCTGGGCCGCTTCCGCGCCTGGTATCAGGAAGAGGGCCACGCCGTCGACACCATCCAGGCGGTGCTGGCGCGCCGCCCGACCCGCCCGGCGGACTTCGACGCCCGCATGAAAGCGGTGTCGCACTTCCGTGGCCTCGAGGCCGCCGCCGCCCTGGCGGCCGCCAACAAGCGCGTCTCCAACATTCTGGCGAAATCCACCGAAACGCTGAACGACAGCGTGCAGGCGTCGCTGCTGAAAGAGAATGAAGAGATCCAGCTCGCCACCTTCGTGATGGCGCTCGGCAGCAAGCTGCAGCCTTATTACGCCGAAGGGCGCTACCAGGAGGCGCTGGGTGAACTGGCCCAGTTGCGTGAAGCGGTGGACAACTTCTTCGAGAAAGTGATGGTGAACGCGGACGATCAGGCGGTGCGCATCAACCGCCTGACCCTGCTGAGCAAGCTGCGCGACCTGTTCCTGCAAGTGGCGGACATCTCGCTGTTGCAGTAATGCCTGGCCGGATGAACGCATAAAAAAACCCGCTCCGGCGGGTTTTTTTATTACGTGGCCCCTCAGGGAAGGGCCGGGTGCGTCGGGTTGCCGGGTTAACTTTCCAGCAACTGACGGCTCAGATAGGGGTTGGCATTCAGCAGGCGCATCAGCTTCTGCGCGGTGGAAGAGGGGCGGCAACTGTTCGCTTCCCACTTTTTCACCTGCGCCACGCTGACGCCCATGCATTGGGCAAACTCATCAATTTGCATCCCTGCGCGCTCACGCAGCTTTTTCGGTTCCGGCAACTGATCATCACCTTGATTCGCCATGAGATTTACGGCAGGCAAGGCCCCATATTCAAAACTATCAAGTAACTCATTGAACAATTCACGATCCATAGTGGCTCCCGAAACTAGCTGTTACGACGACATTCAACAACCGTCATTCCATTTTGCTTAACACTATAAGCAGAATGACTATAAGCCAAATTTCATCCGGGAGGGGGAAATTTTGTGCATATTTTGCTGTTATTTTGTCCCTGCCTGGTCACTTTTCTGAGTGCCCCACGGGAAAGGTTCCCGGGCGTGCGCGGCTGGATCGCGATCGCAACCCCGCACGGCATGAGTACCTTATCAACGCCGGATGATCTATTCTTAGGGCACAAAACCTGCCTGTGCAGCGGGCGGAAATCATGGACAGCAAAGGGGAGTCGGGCAGATGGCAGTAGGGATTAACAGCAGAGGTGTCGCGCGCTGGATGGCGCCGTTCCTGGTACTGATGGTGGTGTTGCAGCTCACGGCCTGTGGCGACAAAGAGGGCGACGAGCGCAAGGCGTTTATTGACTACCTGCAAAACACCGTGATGCGCAGCGGGCAGAACCTGCCGACGCTGAGCGAAGACCAGAAACAGAAGCTCGGTAACTACGCCAATGACTATCAGGTGCTGGTGACCTTCTCCCGCCAGATGAAACAGGGCATCAACAACAGCCTGGGGCCGGTGGTGAGCACCCTCGGGCAGATCCGGGTGCCGCAGGACTATATGCAGCAGCACGACACGCTGGCGCAGGAACTGGGCGCGCTGAACATGCTCGGCCAGCAGATCCAGACGGCCAAAGCGCAGGCTGACACCGCCCACGCGGCGATGAAACACCCGGATGACCTGAAAGGGGTCTACAACCAGGCGTATGACACCCTCGTCACCCGCCCGGCCAACAACATTATGCCGGTGATCCCGGCGCTGGCCGGTTTCGCCCAGTCGGTGGTGCAGGTAGGGGACTACCTGATCCAGCAGGGCAACCAGGTCAGCTTCGACAATAACCAGGTACAGCTCCAGACGCAGCAGCAGGTGACGCAGTACAACACCATGATGTCCGAGCTGTCGGCCAAACAGTCGGTGCTGCTTACCGCCCAGAAAGCGCTGCTCGGCCAGTTCTGACCCGGGCCCGGGCACCAGCCACCTGCGGGTGGCTTTTTTACGCCCGGCGTCTCAGTGAGCCATGCGTGAGAAAACATGGCCGTTTTTGACGACCCATGGCGCAGCAGATACCGTACGCTGCCTGCTTCACCGCAGAACACGTTTGCCTGAAAGACGATTTTCGCCTCAAAAAAGCGTCACCAGAGACGGTGACAACGAAAAGGAAACCTTTATGAAACACCCGTTAATCACCCTGGCTGGCGTGCTGATGCTGGCCCCTATGCTGGCCAGCGCCGCAGACAACGCCGCCTTTACCCCTGCCCAGCAGGAGGCGATCGGCAAGATTGCTGCCGAGTACCTGGTGCAGCACCCGGAAGTGCTGGTGCAGGCCAGTCAGAAACTGGAAGCACAACAGCAACAGCAGCAGCTTCAGGCGTCCCTGAATGCGGTGCTGCAAAACCATGAGGCGCTGCTGAAGGATGCCGACACCCCGGCCATCGGCCCGAAAGACGCGAAAGTGGCGCTGGTGGAGTTCTTCGATTACCAGTGCGTCTATTGCAGCCACATGGCCCCGCTGGTCGAGCAGACGGTCAAAGCCAACCCGCAGGTGCGCTTTGTGTTTAAAGAGTGGCCGATCTTCGGCCAGCGCTGGGAGCCGTCCATCACCGCGGCGGAAACCGGCATGGCGGTCTACAAAGAGAAGGGCGCTGACGCTTACTTCACCTACCATAACGCCATCTACAAAACCGGCCATGACGAAGGCAAGCTGACCCAGGCTGACATTACGGCGGCAGTGAAAGCGGCAGGCGCGACGGAGCCGGATGAGGCAACCCGCAAGAAAACCCACGATGCGCTGGCGAAAACCGACGATCTGGCGCGGGTGCTGGGCTTCAGCGGCACCCCGGCCTTTGTGGTGATGCCGACCCAGGGCGCGACGGTGGAAAACAGCACTGTGCTGCCGGGCGCAGTCTCCGCCGAGGATCTGCAAACCGCCATCAACAAAGCGCAGGGCAAATAACCTGCCGGCCTGCTCTGCCCTGCGCAGGGCAGGCCCGTTTCCCCCTGCCTGCCCCTGTTTCTGCCCGCCGCGGCCGCGGTAAACCATTCATCCGCGTCACATCACGTTCTTTCAGAATTCATCACATTGTTGGCTGGATTGTCTACAGTTGGGTGTAGGACGAATCTTAGGCAGGAATACCCGGCCGCACCGATAAATAAATTGTGATAAGAATCACAATTTCAGGAAAAACCGACATTTAACAAATGTGATACAAATCACGGTTTCTTCTTTCCGTAACCGGTTTACGGCGTTATCTGGTGAAGATGTCAGGCATTTTTGTGATGAATATCACGCTAAGTACCGGGTTAAACCGGCTAAAAAGGTGATCTGATTCACAAAATTATGGGGTGCTACGCGCGCAAAAAAGAGCGTGGTAGAGTCCGCCCTGCATACGGCAACAGCGGCGGGAGACCATCCCGTCTCAACGACTTCACGCGCTCTTATTGGCAGCGCGTATCAATAGGGGTGTGTTTTATGTTTTCACCGGACGTTAAGGTCAAAGTCCAGAATTTTGGCCGCTTTCTCAGCAACATGGTGATGCCCAACATCGGCGCGTTTATCGCCTGGGGGATCATCACCGCACTCTTTATCCCAACCGGCTGGTTGCCGAACGAAACCTTAGGCAAGCTGGTCGGCCCGATGATCACCTACCTGCTGCCGCTGCTGATCGGCTATACCGGCGGTAAACTGGTGGGCGGCGAGCGCGGCGGCGTGGTGGGTGCCATCACCACCATGGGCGTGATCGTCGGTGCGGACATGCCGATGTTCCTCGGCGCGATGATTGCCGGCCCGCTGGGCGGCTGGGCGATCAAGCACTTTGACCGCTGGGTAGACGGCAAAGTCAAAAGCGGCTTCGAGATGCTGGTGAACAACTTCTCGGCCGGTATCATCGGGATGCTGCTGGCGATCCTCGCCTTCCTCGGCATCGGCCCGCTGGTGGAAACCCTCTCCAAACTGCTGGCGGCGGGCGTCCACGTGATGGTGGTCAACAACCTGCTGCCGCTGACCTCGATCTTCGTGGAACCGGCGAAAATCCTGTTCCTCAACAACGCCATCAACCACGGCATCTTCTCCCCGCTGGGCATCCAGCAGGCCACCGAAGCGGGCAAATCGATCTTCTTCCTGATCGAAGCCAACCCCGGCCCGGGCATGGGCGTGCTGATGGCCTACATGTTCTTTGGCCGCGGCAATGCCAAGCAGTCTGCGGGCGGGGCGGCGATTATCCACTTCCTCGGCGGCATCCATGAGATCTACTTCCCCTATGTGCTGATGAACCCGCGCCTGCTGCTGGCGGTGATCCTCGGCGGGATGAGCGGCGTCTTCACCCTGACCCTGCTGAACGGCGGCCTGGTCTCCCCGGCGTCCCCGGGTTCTATCCTGGCGATTCTGGCAATGACGCCGAAAGGGGCTTACTTCGCCAACATCTGTGCGGTCGCGGTGGCCTTTGCCGTCTCCTTCGTTGCCTCAGCGATTCTGCTGAAAAGCACCAAGGCGAAAGAAGAGGATGACCTGGAAGAGGCGACCCGCCGCATGCATGACATGAAAGCCCAGTCCAAAGGCGGCCAGCCTGCGGCAGCGGCGGCCATCGCGAACGACGGCGACATGAGCACCGTGCGCAAAATCATCGTGGCCTGTGACGCCGGTATGGGGTCGAGTGCGATGGGCGCGGGTGTGCTGCGCAAGAAAGTGCAGGATGCCGGGCTGAAAAATGTGTCGGTGACCAACAGCGCCATCAACAACCTGCCGGACGACGTGGATCTGGTGATTACCCACCGTGACCTGACGGAACGTGCGATGCGCCATGCGCCGCAGGCCCAGCACATTTCGCTGACCAACTTCCTCGACAGCAAGCTCTACAGCGACCTGACCAGCCGCCTGGTGGCCGCCAACAACAGCAGCCTGCACCAGCAAAAAGTGATCACCACGCTGGATGACAGCTTCGACGCCTCAGAGCAGAACCTGTTCCGCCTGACGGCAGCCAACGTCTTCCTGGGCCAGCAGGCCAGTGACAAAGAGCAGGCGATCCGCTTCGCCGGTGAGCAGCTGGTGAAAGGCGGCTACGTGCAGCCGGAGTATGTGGAAGCGATGCTGGCGCGTGAAAAACTGACCTCTACCTATCTGGGTGAGTCGATCGCCGTGCCGCACGGCACCATCGAAGCCAAAGACCGGGTGCTGAAAACCGGCGTGGTCTTCTGCCAGTACCCGCAGGGCGTGCGCTTCGGTGACGAAGAGGATGAGGTGGCGAAACTGGTGATCGGTATCGCGGCGCGCAATAACGAGCACATCCATGTGATCACCAGCCTGACCAACGCACTGGATGATGAAAGCGTGATTGCGCGGCTCTCCACCACCCGGGACGTGCAGGAAGTGCTAAACCTGCTGACCGGAAAACAGGTCGCCTGACCGTAAACAGACCGGGCCATGATGGCCCGGTTGCTCTTTATAGGTGCGGCACCGCGCCGCGCTGTACAGGGCACAGCATGATTCAGGGGAAGCGCCGGGTCTGCGCGCTTCCCGGTGTTCAGCAGGGTGGCGGGCAGCATCGTCACCGGATTTTAAGGATTATCTTTATGAAAGCATTGCATTTTGGTGCCGGGAATATTGGCCGTGGCTTTATCGGCAAACTGCTGGCGGATGCCGGCTTCGAACTGGTGTTTGCAGACGTGAACCAGACCGTGCTGGACGCGCTCAACAGCCGCGGCAGCTATGACGTGCATGTGGTGGGTGAGCAGGCGCGCGTGGAGCCGGTAAGCAACGTCTCCGCCGTGAACAGCAGCAGCCAGGAGGCGATTGACCTGTTCGCCTCGGTTGATCTCGTCACCACCGCCGTCGGCCCCAATATCCTGGCGCGCATCGCCCCGGCCGTCGCCAAAGGGCTGGTGAAACGCCACCAGCTCGGCAACCAGCAGCCGCTGAACATCATCGCCTGTGAAAACATGGTGCGTGGCACCAGCCAGTTCAAACAGCACGTTTACGACGCGCTGCCGGAAGAGGAGAAGGCGTGGGTGGACGAGCACGTCGGCTTCGCTGATTCCGCCGTGGACCGCATCGTGCCGCCTGCCGCCGCCGGCAGCACCGACCCGCTGGAAGTCACGGTAGAAACCTTCAGCGAGTGGATCGTGGACAAAACCCAGTTCGTCGGTGAGCCGCCGCAGATCGCGGGCATGGAACTCACCGATAACCTGATGGCCTTCGTGGAGCGCAAGCTGTTTACCCTCAATACCGGCCACGCCATCACCGCCTACCTCGGCAAACAGGCCGGGCACGCCACCATCCGTGACGCCATTCTTGACCCGGCGATCCGCGCAGTGGTGAAGGGCGCGATGGAGGAGAGCGGCGCGGTGCTGATCAAGCGCTACGGCTTTGATGCGGAAAAACATGCGGCCTACATCAACAAGATCCTGAGCCGCTTCGAAAACCCCTATTTACAGGATGATGTGGAGCGCGTCGGCCGCCAGCCGCTGCGTAAACTCAGCGCCGGTGACCGCCTGATCAAGCCGCTGCTCGGCACCCTGGAGTACAATTTGCCGCACGCCAACCTGATCACCGGCATCGCCGCGGCGCTGCATTACCGCAGTGAAAGTGACCCGCAGGCCGCCGAGCTGGTGGACCTGCTGGCGAACCTCGGCCCGCGCGGCGCGCTGTCTCAGATCTCCGGCCTGCCGGCTGACAGCGCCGTAGTGGCGGAAGCCGTTGACGCCTATAACGCCATCTAAGCGCGAAATGTGGTAAAAAGAGCGGCCGGCGGCGAGTTGCTGCCGGCCCCCGCGCTGTTTTTCACGGCTGTCTCTTCAGCTGTTTCACAACCACGGGGGCATTGCCTCCGCCCGCATGGAGGCCAGGTATGGCCGGGTTTCCGGACGTGGTGACTCCCCTAACGCAAAGTATTGCCATGATTGACGCTGCACAGGCCTTTGAAAACCGGGTACTGGAAAAACTGAACGCTGGGAAAAGCGTCCGCGGGTTTATTATCGCCGCGGTCGAGCTGCTCACCGAGGCGGTGAATATTCTGGTTCTCCAGGTTTTCCGCAAAGATGATTACGCGGTGAAGTACGCCGTCGGGCCGTTGCTGAGCGGCACCGGCCCGCTGGGTGAATTGTCGGTGCGGCTGAAACTGATGTATGGGCTGGGCGTGATCGGCCGCAACGAGTATGAGGACGCCGAACTGCTGATGGCGATGCGTGAAGAGCTGAACCACGACGGCAACGAATACCGCTTTACCGATGATGAGATCCTCGGGCCGTTTGGCGAGCTGCACTGCGTGCCCGCGCTGCCGCCCGCGCCGGTGCTGGCACCGGGCGTGGTGCCGCTGGACGACGCCCTCCAGGCGATGCAGCGCCAGCGCTACCAGCAGATGGTGCATTCGACGATGGTGCTCTCCGTGACCGATCTGATCGCCGGTATCAGCCTGAAAAAGGCGTTCTGAGCCGGGCCACCGCGCCTGCCGCCCCGTATTCCGCTGCTGCCGGGCTGATGAAGCGCCCACTTCCTGCTACACTGTGCGCCAATCCCCCCTTTTGATAACGTGCCTGACAGCGGCATGAACGGGCCATGACCATGAAAGAAAAAGAAAAAGCAGAGATTAAACTCCTCAGCGACAAGCTGGACGCCCTGCGGCACAAAGACGCAACGCTCCTCGCACAGGGCAACGGCGAGCTGATCGCCAAGCATGAAGAAGAGAAAGAGAAGCTGGTGAAAGAGATCGCCCGCCTGAAAGAGGTGCAGGTCAGCAAGCTGAGCACCCAGGCGCAGGAGCTTTCCCGCCTGCCGTTCAGCCGTGAAATCTCCAAAAAAGAGCAGGCTGACATGGGCACGCTGAAAAAGAGCGTGCGCGGGCTGATCGTGGTTCACCCGATGACCGCACTGGGCCGTGAGATGGGCCTGAAAGTGGTCACCGGTTACGCCAAAAAGCCGTTCTGATGATCCGGGCCGGTGCCATACCGGCCCGCATTGCCGCCCTCAGTTATGGCGCGGCGTGCCGTCAAGGCGGCGGCTGAAATCCTCAATTTTCCGGCTCTCCAGCCGGGCCTGCATCTTCTGGCTCCAGGCCGCCGCCAGCCCGGCGGCGCTGAGCAACCGGCGGTACTGCTCCTCATCATAAGGTTGGTTAAAGGCGATAGAGATCGCTTCCGCCACGCTGACCTCGCTGTTGCGGGTCAACAGCGCCAGCGGCTGCCCGTCACTGATATAGCCCGGCGACAGCACCCGGTAGAGCCAGCCGCAGCGCCCGCTCTGCTGCACATAGTGCGAAAGCTGCGTCACCCCCAGATGAATGCCCATCTTGTAACAGGGTGAACGCGGCTGCGTCACCTGGATCAGCGCCTCGCCCCAGCGGAAAATGTCCCCGATAAACACATTCTGTTCCGTGAGGCCCAGGGTCGAGATGTTTTCGCCGAAGCCGGGCGGCTGGAAATGTTCCGCCTGCTGCGGGAACTGCTGGCTGAGGTGGGCGTAGTGCTCGCGCGGAAAATGGCACAGGGCGCGATCCGGCCCGCCGTGGAAGCGCGTCTCCGCCTGCTCGTCGCCCTCCAGCCCGAGGGGCGTCAGCAGAATGCGGCCTTCGGCGGCGCGTTTGCTGATGCCGCTGGGGGGCATGGTGTCGAACGCCCTGACCGGGCCGATAAATACCTGAGGATAATGCATAGACTCTCCTTTGCGGGCGGGCCACGCCCGCCGCCTCTTCCAGCTTATGGCAGCCCATAAAAAATGCCAGCGCAGGCGCCGGCATTCTCAGGGTTAACGGCGGCCATCACGGCCGGCGCTTAACGGGGATTACTTTTTCGCAGCAAAACGCGCTGCCGCTTCGTCCCAGTTCACCACGTTCCAGAACGCTTTGATGTAGTCCGGGCGTTTGTTCTGGTATTTCAGGTAGTAAGCGTGCTCCCACACGTCCAGGCCCAGCAGCGGGTAACCGGATGCACCGGCAACGGCTTCGCCCATCAGCGGGTTGTCCTGGTTTGCGGTAGAGACCACGGCCAGTTTGCCGTCATCTTTCAGCACCAGCCACGCCCAGCCGGAACCGAAACGGGTCGCGGCGGCTTTCTCGAAGGTCTCTTTGAAGCTGTCGATGCTGCCGAAGTCACGCTCGATCGCCTCTTTCAGCTCACCCTGCAGGGTGGTGCCGATTTTCAGGCCTTTCCAGAACAGGCTGTGGTTGGCATGGCCGCCGGCGTTGTTGCGCAGCACGGTTTTCTTGTCAGCCGGAACCTGGTCCAATTTGGTGATCAGCTCGTCAACCGGCAGGGCAGCCAGTTCCGGCAGGCTTTCCAGCGCGGCGTTGGCGTTGTTGACGTAAGTCTGGTGATGTTTGGTGTGATGGATCTCCATCGTCTGCTTGTCGAAATGCGGCTCAAGTGCGTCGTATGCGTAAGGCAGGGATGGCAGTGAGTAACTCATATTCTTCATCTCCATTGGTGTTTTGCGGCGCAGAGTAGGGGTTAGCACCGCGTAAGCAGTGGGATCATTATAGTTAATTAAATGATATTGAAAATGATTATCTCAGGCCGCCCCGGCCGCGGCGCGGGGCGGAATCAGCGACTTATAGCGCACTGACATATGGGCAAAAAAATCGGTCTAAGCCGCTCAGCGCAGCCGTTGCGGATGGGTGTAGACGGTGGCGCGGCCTGGTTTGCTGAAGCCGACCAGCGTCAGGTTGCAGCGCTCGGCCACCTCGACCGCCAGCGTCGTGGCGGCGGAGACGGCAAACAAAATCTCTGCGCCGCACATCGCCGCTTTCTGCACCATCTCATAGCTGGCCCGGCTGGAAACCAGCACCGCGCCTGCCTGCCAGTCCGGTTTGCCGCTGCGCACGCCGAGCAGCTTGTCGAGCGCCACATGGCGGCCGACATCCTCGCAGCCGCCGAGCAGCCCGCCTTCCGGTGCCACCCAGGCGGCGGCGTGGGTGCAGCCGGTAAGCTGGCCAACCGGCTGGTAATGTTTAAGCGACGCCAGCGCGCCGTCGAGCCGCGCCAGATCAAACTGCTGGGTAAACGGCAGCGGCACCAGCGGGCGGAAAAGATCGCCGAGCTGCTCCACCCCGCATACCCCGCAACCGGTGCGGCCCGCCATCGCACGGCGGCGCTCCTTCAACCCCACAAAGCGGCGGCTGGAAAGCTCCACCTGCACCTCAATGCCGTTGCAGGAGGGAAGAATATCGATGCCGTAGATCTCCTGCGGCGTCTCGATAATGCCTTCCGAGAGCGAGAAGCCCACCGCGAACGCCTCCAGATCTTTGGGCGTTGCCATCATCACCACATGGGAGATGCCGTTATACACCAGCGCGACCGGCACCTCTTCCGCCAGCCAGTCCGCTTCTGCGTGTTCCAGCGTTGCGCGCTGGAACACCGGGCGCTGTTGCGCCCCGTCACGCATTTCCTTGTCTGAAGCGACCGCGCCGTTACTCTGTTTTGTACGTTCGTTCACGTGCCTGTACCTGATTTTTAACACCCACCGGGCGACTGTGTTAAGGTGCCGGAAAGGGCAGAAGTGCCCACCTTAGCGCTGTTCGGGCGGGAACAGAACCGATTTGTTTCGTACCGCAGCCATTCACCACGGAGAGCGATCGCCATGAGCATCCGCATTGTCCCTAAGCGCGCAGCCGGTGCCCCGCAGACCCGGATGACCGCCGCCCATGCTATTCCGCCGCTGCTGTTCGCCAACCTCAAAAGCCTCTATGCCCGGCGCGCCGAACGGTTGCGGCATCTGGCCGAAGAGAGCCCGTTACAGGATCTGCTGGCGTTTGCCGCCCTGATCGCTGACGCCCAGCAGCACGCGCTGCACGATCACCCGCTGACCATGGATATGGCGGCGCTGCTGGCGCGCACGGCGAAAACCACGCTGCCGCCGCTGGATAACCACACCTTCGTGCGTGACCCGCACTGGCGCACGCTGCTGCAGGCGATCATCGCCGAGCTGCGCCCGCAGGTTGACCCGCACCTGCGGGCGTTGCTGGAGAACCTGGAGAAGTGCCCGGAGAGCCAGCTGGAAAATTACGCCGACGCGCTGCTGACGCGTGAATTCACCGGCGTGGGCAGCGAAGCCGCGCCGCTGATCTGGGCGGCCCTCTCGCTCTACTGGGCGCAGATGGCGGCGCTGATCCCCGGCAAGGCGCAGGTGGAGCACGGCGAGCACCGCCAGTTCTGCCCGACCTGCGGCAGCATCCCGGTCTCCAGCCTAGTGCACCTCGGCACCGTCAGCGGGATGCGCTACCTGCACTGCAACCTGTGCGAATGCGAATGGCATGTGGCGCAGGCCAAATGCAGCAACTGCGAACAGGCCCACGGGCTGAATTACTGGTCGCTGGACGACGTCGCCTCGCCGGTCAAAGCGGAGAGCTGTGACAACTGCGGCACCTACCTGAAAATCCTGTTCCAGGATCATGACCCGAACGTGGAGCCGGTGGCGGATGACCTCGCCACCCTGGTGCTGGATGCCAAAATGGAAGATGAGGGGTTCGCCCGCAGCAGCATTAACCCCTTCCTGTTTCCCGACGGGTGAGCAGGCTGCTACGCTTAAAAGGTGCGCCGGTGTTTCAGAGCATTCTGTGGCAGGCGCGGCCCCCGCGTAGGTTACCCTTGTGGCAGGCAGTCAGATAACCCCCATAACGAGGAACAAGGATGATGTTGAAGAGCGCAATGAAATTTACCGCCGTGGCACTGTTGGCGGCCGGGCTGATGGCCTGTGATGACAAGCCGGACACCACGCCGACCCCGCCGCCGCCGGCCACCAAACCCACCGTGGCCGCCAACCCGTCGTCGGTTGCGCCGGAAACACAGGTGGTGCAGGGCAGCCAGCCTGCGCCGGTCGCCCCGGCGAATGGGGTGGATGTGTCGCTGGTCACCGGCAAAATCGGTTTCCACCTGCCGGCCGGCTTCTCAGACCAGACCCAGCAGGCGGGCATCGCCAATACTGAACAGTCCCACACCCAGCTGTTTATCGACAGCCACAGCCGCCAGCTGGCGGTGACCTCTGAGGTGGTACCGCCGCCGGGGCAGGTGATCGACACCAGTGACGAGGCGTTTGCCGGGCTGTCCAAAGGGTTGCTGAGCGGCCTGAGCAACCAGTATCAGGACATCAAGAAAACTGATGAAAAAACCCTGACCCTGGGCGGCCAGCGTTTCCGCCGCATGGACACCGAACAGCGCGTGAAGGGCCAGCCGGTGCTGGCGTCCACGCTGTTCACGGTGCTTGATAAAAAGGTGATCACCCTGCAGGTGGTGACCCCGGTCAATAACGGCGCGGCGCACGAGACCCTGATGAAATCGATCACCGACAGCCTCAAGGTCAAAGGCTGACGCCGGGGCGGCTTTACGCTTTTCTGAACCTTACGCTTCTCTGAAAAAGGACGGTAACGTTGAAACTCATCGGCAGTTATACCAGCCCTTACGTGCGCAAGATTTCGGTCATGCTGCTGGAGAAGGGCATCCAGTTTGATTTCGTGAACGACTCCCCCTGGGAGAAAGAGACGCAGGTGCCGCACTACAACCCGCTGGGGAAAGTCCCGGCGCTGGTCGCTGATGATGGCGAGATCTGGTTCGACTCCCCGGTGATCGCCACGTATGTCGACACGTTGCCGGGCGGCAGCGCGCTGATCCCGGCTGACCCGGCGGCCGCGCTGCGGGTGCGGCGGCTGGAGGCGCTGGCGGACGGTGTCACCGATGCGGCCGTGGCGCTGGTGCTGGAGACGCGCCGCGAGGCGGACAAGCGGGATGAGGCGTGGGTGGTGCGCCAGCGTGAGGTGCTGAACCGCGGGCTGGATGCGCTGGAGCAGCAGGCTGCCGCGCGCCGGGACCTCAACGGTGAGGCGCTCAACCTGGCGGACATCGCGGTGGCCTGCGCCCTGGGCTACATCAATTTCCGCCGCGTTGCGCCCAACTGGTGCGTGCAGCGGCCGACGCTGATTGCGCTGGTGGAGCGGCTGTTCCAGCGGGAAAGCTTCGCCCGCACGACGCCCCCTTAACGCCGCCCTGCCTGATACCCTGGCCGGTGCGCGATGCACCGGCCTTTTCCCCCTGTTTGTTCCCTCAGCCCGTTCCCCAGAAAAAATAGTGTGAGATGACTCGAAGAGTTGCGGCGCGCGCCCGGCGTGCGGTGTGCCTGCGTCTACATTTTAAGCAATCCCGGCAACCCGGCGCGGCTGCCCGGTTAGCGCCGCCATACGGTTTGACTGTCCGCTTTTTACTGTCCGCTTTTTTACTGACCACGCGTGCGGGCGCGGCCCGCCACCTCAAGGAGCACACCATGCCTTATGACCAACCCTCCAGCGCCGTGATCCCCGGTGAATATGGCTTCCCGCTGAAACTCAAAGCGCGCTATGAGAACTTCATCGGCGGCGAGTGGGTGCCGCCCGCCAATAACCAGTACTTCCCGAACGTGACGCCGGTGACCGGCCAGGTGATGTGCGAAATCGCCAGCTCCGGCACTGACGATGTAGACCGCGCGCTGGACGCCGCCCACCAGGCCAAAGGGGAATGGGGGCGCATGTCGGTGCAGCAGCGCGCCACCATCCTTAACCGCATCGCTGACCGCATGGAGCAGAACATCGAACTGCTGGCCGCTGCTGAAACCTGGGACAACGGCAAACCGATCCGCGAGACCACCGCCGCCGACGTGCCGCTGGCCATCGACCACTTCCGCTATTTCGCCGCCTGCATCCGCGCGCAGGAAGGGGGCATCAGTGAAATTGACCAGGACACGGTGGCCTACCACTTCCATGAGCCGCTGGGTGTGGTCGGGCAGATTATCCCGTGGAACTTCCCGCTGCTGATGGCCTGCTGGAAAATGGCCCCGGCGCTGGCGGCCGGGAACTGCATCGTGCTGAAACCGGCGAAACTCACGCCGATGTCGATCCTGCTGATGATGGAGCTGATTCAGGATCTGCTGCCGCCGGGGGTGATCAACGTTGTCAACGGCTCCGGCAGTGAGATCGGTGAATATCTGGCGACCTCAAAACGGATCGCCAAAGTCGCCTTTACCGGCTCCACCGAGGTCGGCCAGCAGATCATGGGCTACGCGGCGCAAAACGTGATTCCGGTGACGCTGGAGCTGGGTGGCAAGTCGCCGAACATCTTCTTCGCCGACGTGATGGACAAAGAGGACGCCTTCTTCGACAAGGCGCTGGAGGGCTTCGCGCTGTTCGCCTTTAACCAGGGCGAAGTCTGCACCTGCCCAAGCCGCGCGCTGGTGCAGGAGTCGATTTATGAGCGCTTTATGGAGCGCGCCATCAAGCGCGTTGAGAGCATCCGCAGCGGCAACCCGCTCGACTCCGCCACCCAGATGGGCGCGCAGGTGTCGCAAGGGCAGATGGAAACCATCCTCAACTATATTGAGATCGGCAAAAAAGAGGGCGCGGATGTGCTCACCGGCGGCCGCCGCAAAACCCTGGGCGGCGATCTGGCGCAGGGCTACTACCTCGAGCCGACCATCCTGTTCGGTAAAAACAGCATGCGCGTCTTCCAGGAGGAGATTTTCGGGCCAGTGCTGGCCGTGACCACCTTTAAAGATATGGACGAGGCGCTGGCGATCGCCAACGACACCGATTACGGGCTGGGCGCGGGCGTCTGGAGCCGCAACGGCAATGTCGCCTACCAGATGGGGCGGCAGATTCAGGCCGGGCGGGTCTGGACGAACTGCTACCACGCTTACCCGGCCCATGCGGCGTTCGGCGGCTACAAACAGTCAGGCATCGGGCGCGAAACCCACAAAATGATGCTGGAACACTATCAGCAGACCAAATGTTTGCTGGTCAGCTACTCGGAAAAACCGCTCGGCCTGTTCTGATACCGGCTCCCGCGGCATAAAAAAACGGCAACGCAATGCGTTGCCGTTTTCTCTTGCGCCCGTCAGATCACAACTGACCGGCGACGCTGCCCTCGCGTTTACGCCCGCGCATAAACAGCACCACCAGCGTCAGCCAGCAGAGGCCGCTGAGGAAGTTAAACAGGTTGAACAGCCCGCTGCCGCCCCAGCCGTACGCCACTTTGGCGATCTCAATCCCGATGGTGAACACCATCATACTCAGCACCCCCATCGCGGCCGACACCGTGCCTTTGCTCATGTCGCTGGAGAACAGCGTCAGGCGGTACAGCCCGGCGTTGGCGATGCCGATGCCGAAAGCGTAGAAGCTCAGGCCCGCCACCATCCAGAGGTAAGCGTGAGACGCGTAGAGCGTGGCGGCGGCGGCCAGCAGCAGCCCGGCCACCATCGGCACCGCCCCCAGCCAGATCAGCGTGCCCACCGGCTTTCTGCCGGTCAGGCGTGCCAGCGTGATATTGCCGATAATCAGCGCGCCGAACACCGGCACCTGCATCAGGCCGTAGCCCAGCGTGCTCATCCCTTCGCCCCGGATCAGCAGCACCGGTGACTGGGCAATCCAGGCCAGCAGCGGCAGGCTGGCAAACCCGATCGCCAGCGCGCCGCAGACGAAGCGGCCATTGCCCAGCACCACGCGGTAATCCCGCCCCAGCCCGGAGAGGGAGAGCGGCTCGCCCCGGCGGGTGGCGGTTTCCGGCATCGCCCGCCACAGGCCATAAAAGGCAAAGGCGGAGAGCAGGGCGAACAGCACAAACATCGCCTGCCACGGCAGCCAGGCGATCAGCGCCGCCCCCGCCAGCGGGCCGAGCAGCGGGGCGATCAGCGCCACGTTCGCCATCAGCGCGGTAATTTTGATGCACACCGACTCTTCAAACGACTCCTGAATGGTGGCGTACCCCACCGCGCCGATGAAGCACAGCCCGATGCCCTGCAAGAAGCGCACCGCGATGAACTGCTCAATGGTCTGGGTAAACAGGATCGCCAGGCAGCTCAGGGTGAAAAAGGCGACGCCGGAGAGCATCACCGGGCGGCGGCCGCGCCGGTCAGAGAGCGGCCCCAGCAGCCATTGCAGGAACATGCCGCCGGCGAGATAGGCCGTCATGGAGGTGGGCACCCACTCCTCTCCGGCATGAAACGCGGCCACCACCGCCAGCATACCGGGTTGGATCATATCGTTGCCGATATAGGTCGCAAATTCGAACAGCACCAGAGAGAGCGGAAACCAAAGCGCCCGGCGGCCCAGCCGGGCAACAGGCGGTATTGTGTTTGTCATAAATTAACTTAATGAATGTAAAAAGGAAAAACCGAAGCAGCCTCACAGGCCGGCGTCGGGAAAGCGGTAAGGGCGGCTATTTTGCTGCCAATTGCCGGGCTTGGCAATCACGCCCGGTAAATATCGCACAAACTGAGTTTAGCTGATTTCAGGTTGTTGAATTCTCCGGCTGTATATAACCTCTTCTTAACAATAAACCGTTTTTAACAGTAAACAGTGACAAGGATGCGGCGGCCGCATGACAAACCGACTTATCTGGATTGATAACCTGCGGGCGCTGGCCTGCCTGATGGTTATCCTGATTCATACCACCACCTACTATGTGACCACCGGCGTGTCGGTCGGGGATATGAACTGGGACATCGCCAACCTGCTGAACGCCCTGTCACGGGTCAGCGTACCGCTGTTTTTCATGATCTCCGGCTACCTGTTTTTCGGTGACAAAAGCGCCGGAAAAAAGCACCTGCTGCGGATCGGCTGCTGTCTGCTGTTCTACAGCGCCATCTCATTGGCCTATATCGCCCTGTTTACCCGCATCGGCTTCTGGCCCTCACTGCGTAACCTGCTGTTTAAGCCGGTGTTTTACCATCTCTGGTTTTTCTACGCGATTGCGGTGATCTACCTGCTTTCGCCGCTGATTAACGTCAAACCGGTGGCCGCCCGCACGGCGCTGGTGATTGGCGTGGTACTGGGTATTCTCGTCAACCCGCATATGGCGCAGATCGCCTGGCATCAGGTTCACCTTATCCCGGTAAACCTGTTCGTGGCCGGTGACACCTTCTACTACGTGCTCTATGCGCTGCTGGGCCGGGCCATCGGCATGATGAATACCCAGTCGCGCGGCCTGACCACACTGGCCGGGCTGATGTTCGCCGCCGCCGTAGGGCTGATTGCGGTGGCAACCAAAAAGCAGATGTTTATTAACGGTGATTTTGCCGACACCTATTACGTGTACTGCGGCCCGCTGGTGTTCATCGCCGCCACTGCGCTGTTTGTCTGGGGCAAAAACAGCCTCGCCGGCGCAATGCTGCCGGGAATGAAACGGATTGCCGATCACTCCCTGGCGATTTACGGCTTCCACGCGCTGATCATCAACATCATCCGCAGCCAGAAGTGGGATGTAGTGCGCTGGCCGCTGCTGGATATGGTGTATGTCTTTGCGGTGGCGCTGGGCCTCAGCCTGCTGCTGGGCAGCGCGGTGCGCCGCCTGGATGCGCGGCGGCTGGTGAGCTGACCTCCCAGCGCGCCTGGGCGCGGCGTAACTGGCGGGCGGAGGTAAACCCGGCCGCCAGCGCCGCCTGCTCAACCCCACTCCCCTCCTGCAAATGCTGGCGCGCCACCGCCAGCCGCAACTGCTCATGGTAGTCACGCACGCTGATGCCGAGATGCTCACGGAACAGCCGCGCCAGATGGCGTTCACTGACATGGGCGCGCGCCGCCACCTCTTCCACCTGCCAGCGCGCCTCAGGGGTGGCGATCAGCGCATTCTGCGCCCGGTGCAGCGCCGGGTGCAGGTGGTTACGGTAGCGCAGCCAGGGGGAGAGCTGCGGG
This sequence comes from Chimaeribacter coloradensis, assembly GCF_002858715.1. GTDB lineage: Bacteria > Pseudomonadota > Gammaproteobacteria > Enterobacterales > Enterobacteriaceae > Chimaeribacter > Chimaeribacter coloradensis. The sequence continues at coordinate 131,851 of NZ_PJZH01000009.1, forward strand.
TCATCGCCGGAGCGGCGGAAGTAGACCACCATGTCACGCGCCACTTCCGTGGCCGCCTGCGGCCCCTGCACGCGGGCGATGATATGCAGCGCCACATCAATCCCTGCCGTGATGCCCGCGCTGGTGAGCACCTGCCGGTCTTCAATAAAGATGCGGTTTTCCCGCACCTGCGCGGCCGGGGCCTGCGCCCGCAGCCGGGCGATCACATCGTGATGGGTGGTGCACTGGTAGCCATCCAGCAGACCGGCGCGGGCGGCAAGCAGCGTGCCGGAACAGACGCCGACCAGCAGCCGGTCACCCTGTTCCAGCGCCGTGCGCTGTGCGCGCAACCATGTTTCCACCCTCTGCGCCTCGGGGGTATCAAAGCCGGTGCGCGAGTCATTTACCCCCGGCACCAGCAGGATCGCGCCGGGCGGCAGGGCATCCGGCAGTGGTTCAATGCCGCCCAGCACCAACCCGGTGGAGCTGGTCACCTGCGGCACCGGGCCGATGTAGTGCAGGGTGAACTGCCCGGCCAGTTGCAGCGCCTCTGCCGGGCCGGTGACATCCAGCGCCATCACCCCCGGCAGCACGATAAAGTACGCATCCCGCTTCGGCAGGCCGTGGCCCCGATCTGTCTGTTCCGCATTCCCGGTGTTCATTGCCGTCTCCTCTTTTTATCGCGGTGTGCGCCTTACGCAGCCTGCGCCTGTCAGCCGCCCGGCGCAATGGTGAGTTGCTGCGCCAGATAGCCCGCCCGATCCGGCGACGCCTGTAACAGCATGGCGACAAACGCCTCGCGCTCAAAGGCCATCACCTGCATATCCCAGACGCAGAATGACTCCTCACGCGCCCGCCGCCAGACGCCGCTGTCCGTGACCCAGACGTTCATCCGCAGTTCGTTTTCATTGTCCCACCAGCCGGCCACCAGATAGTTCATGGTTTTGCCCTGGTGCTCAATCAAAAAGCCAACACCGGGGCGCTGGGGCGTTTGCGCCTGCTCCGGCAGCCACTGGGTGACCAGCGGATGCGCCGCTGCAAAATCCGCGTCGCCGGTCGCCTGTGGGTAACGGATGGCGTAACGCTTCAGCGCCCAGCGGCCGAACGTTGTCACCCCCAGCGGCGTTACCGGGCGCGGCTGGTAGGGCTGGGGCTGCCAGTGCTCCTCTGCCGGGGGCGTGACCGGCGGCTCATCATCCAGCGCCCGCAGTGCGCCCGCCACATCGCAGACCTGGGCGAAGCGCCCCGCCAATACCAGCTCCGTCTGGTGCTTGATGGCGGCCGCCGTGCTGGTCTCCCCGTTGGCGTGGGTCATCGGGAAGGTCAGCGTGGCCTCAGTGACGAAGGTCACGCGGTAGCCGAGATCATACGCCACCCGCGCCGTGGTCTCGCAGCACTGCTCAGTGCGTATCCCGCTGATAATCAGGTGGTCAATGTTCCGGTCACGCAGCCACTGATCCAGGCCGGAGTCCGTCAGGGCGTTATGCACCCGCTTATGCACCACCAGATCCGGCTGATGGGTCAGGAACGGCAGCCGCGTCACCAGCCCGGAGTCCAGGGAGAATGGCCCCTGCGACACGTGGAACACATCCACCACTGCGACGCCGCGCGTCCGGCACCCCGCCACCAGCTGTTGCAGATGCTGCCGGAATGGCGGCAGATCTTCCTCCTGCCAGAACGGCCGGTGAAGGAAGGAGTGTTGAACATCAATAACCAACAGTGCGCTCTGTGACATATCCGGACTCCGCTTTGAGAAAGTAACCCCATACTGGCGTAACTAAAAAAGAAGCGGAATGCCAAAAACGGCCATGCGTCTGTCAGCACGGGACGACCTGCCGGGCGGGCGCGGCCACCGCTTCCTGCGTCACGATCGCGACAGCGATGGCCCCCGGTATTTACGCCTGCATTAACGGCGCGAGCTGTTGGTAAAGCTGCCGGAACGTCTCCCGCTGTGCAGCATAGGCCTGATGTTTCTCCGCATCCGGCTCATGGGTCTGCTCCAGCGGCAGGGGCGGCAGCAGATCGCCCAGCGGCGTATCCGGGCTGAGGGCGATCTGCGCCAGCCTGGCGGCACCCAGCGCCGGGCCGACATCGCCACCGGTGCGGTACTCCAGCGTCTGGCCGCTGATGTCTGCCAGCATCTGCCGCCAGTAGGCACTGCGCGCCCCGCCGCCGATAAGCGTCACCCGCTCAGGCCGCAGGCCGGTGGCGTGCAGCACGTCCATCCCTTCGGCCAGCGCGAAGCCGACGCCTTCCAGCACCGCGCGCCCCAGATCGGCCGGGCCGTGCTGGTGGGTCAGGCCAAAAAAGGTGCCGGTGGCATTCGGGTTGTTGTGTGGTGTGCGCTCGCCCGACAGATAGGGCAGGAACCAGACCGGGGAGGCGGCAGGCGGTGCCTGTTCCACCTGTTGCAGCAGCGCCGGGACGCTTTCACACCTGGTCAGGCGGCACACCCAGTCGAGGCAGGAGGCGGCACTCAGCATTACTGACATCAGGTGCCAGGTCTCCGGCAGTGCGTGGCAGAAGCTGTGCACCGCCTGCTCTGGGTTACTGAGGAAGCCGTCACTCACCGCAAAGTAGACGCCCGAGGTGCCCAGCGACAGCATCGCCTGCCCGGCCTGATAGAGGCCGACGCCGACCGCCCCGGCAGCGTTGTCACCGCCCCCGGCGATCACCGGCACCTCCGGCATCTTCCAGCCGCGGGCGATGTCCGGTTTCAGCCGCCCGGTGATGGCGCTGCCCTCATACAGCGCCGGCATCTGTGCGCGCGTCAGGCCGCAGGCCGCCAGCATGGTGTCACTCCAGTCACGTTTGCCGACGTCCAGCCACATCGTGCCTGCGGCATCGGACATGTCGGTGGCGAATTCACCGGTCATCCGCAGGCGCAGGTAATCTTTCGGCAGCAGCACCTTATCCACCCGGCGGAAAATCTCCGGTTCGTGCTCAGCCACCCATGCCAGTTTCGGGGCGGTAAAGCCCGGCATCATCAGGTTGCCGGTAATCCGGCGTGAATCGGGCACCTTCTGCTCCAGTGCGCGGCACTGGGCAAAACTGCGGCCGTCATTCCAGAGAATCGCCGGGCGCAACACCTGTTGCTCCGCGTCCAGCAGCGTGGCGCCGTGCATCTGCCCGGTCAGCCCCAGCGCCCTGACCCGGCTGAGGTCATGCTGCCCGCCCAATTGCTGCATGGCGCGATCGGTGGCCTCCCACCACGCCTGCGGTGCCTGTTCTGACCACAGCGGATGCGGCCGCGATACGGTCAGGCTCTCACTCTGCTGGGCGATCACCTCGCCCGCCTCATTCATCAGGATCGCTTTCACGCCTGATGTGCCCAGATCAATACCGATGTACATGCTTTCTCCCCGAAACAGGCAAACAGATGGCAACAGAATGGCATAAGCAACACAGGCCGGCATCTGCGCCGGCCTGTGAACGGACTTGCGCCCGGTGCATCAGAAAAGGGTCATCAGCCAAACAGATAGCGGTTGACCAGGTTTTCCAGCTGCTCCTGACGGCCGCTCTGGTGGTGCGGTGCCAGGTTATGCTGTTGAGCATAGGCAGCCAGCGCCTCCAGCGACAGCTTCCCTTGCAGGATCTGCTGGCCCAGCTCTTCGCTCCACCCGGCGTAGCGTTTGGCGACCAGCGTATCCAGCCCGCCATCTTCCACCATTTTTGCCGCCACTTTCAGTGACAGCGCCATGGTGTCCATCGCACCGATATGGCCGTAGAACAGGTCATATTTATCGGTGCTCTGGCGGCGCACTTTGGCGTCAAAGTTCAGGCCGCCGGTGGTGAACCCGCCCGCTTTGAGGATCTCATACATCACCAGCGCGTTCTCTTCCACGCTGACCGGGAACTGGTCGGTGTCCCAGCCGAGCTGCGGGTCGCCGCGGTTGGCGTCCACGGAGCCGAAGATGCCGAGCGCAATGGCGGTGGCAATCTCATGGTGGAAGGAGTGGCCGGCCAGCGTCGCGTGGTTGGCCTCGATGTTGACCTTGATCTCTTTCTCCAGGCCGAACTGTTTCAGGAAGCCATAAACGGTGGCGACGTCGTAATCGTACTGGTGCTTGGTCGGCTCCTGCGGTTTCGGCTCAATCAGCAGGGTGCCCTGGAAACCGATCTTATGTTTATGCTCCACCACCATCTGCATAAAGCGGCCAATCTGCTCACGCTCCTGGCGCAGGTCGGTGTTCAGCAGCGTTTCGTACCCTTCACGGCCGCCCCACAGCACATAGTTCTCGCCGCCCAGTTTCTGGGTGGCATTCATGGCGGTGAAGACCTGCGTCGCGGCCCAGCTGAAGACTTCCGGGTCCGGGCTGGTGGCCGCCCCGGCGGCATAACGCGGGTGGGTAAAGCAGTTGGCGGTGCCCCACAGCAGCTTCACGCCGCTCTCCTGCTGCTTCTGCGCCAGGATGTCGACCATCTCAGCAAAGTTGCTCAGGTACTCTTTCAGGGAGTGGCCTTCCGGCGAAACATCCACGTCGTGGAAGCAGTAGTAGGGCACCCCCAGCTTCTGGAAGAACTCAAACGCGACGTCCGCTTTGCGTTTTGCCAGCGCCAGCGCATCACCGGCCTGCTGCCACGGGCGCTCAAATGCCCCGACGCCGAACATATCCGCGCCGTTCCAGCAGAAGGTGTGCCAGTAACAGGCGGCAAAACGCAGATGATCAGCCATGCGTTTGCCCAGAATAAGTTCATCCGGGTTGTAGTGACGGAATGCTAACGGATTGGTACTGGTGGTGCCTTCGAACCGGACTTTATCAAGCTGATCAAAATAGGATGGCATTATGGGCTCCTCGGGATCTGGCCCAGCACTGGCTGAGCATGCGGAGCCGTTATCTTGGGATCCTTCGGTGCGCCTCACAATTACGTTATTTCACACTCAACTTCAGAGAATACACAAATGTGCAGCAGATCTCATAAATAGCCCCGGCAGCCGTTAAAAAAGGCGTTATTTACGAGATGCTTCCCCGCTTAAGGGTGAGAGAAAATAAGTTTCAGCAGTGAACCATGATCTCCATCATAAAACGAAAAATAAACTAAAAAACGTAATAGGCCAGTTAAAATCTGCAATTGCTGATAATTTATGCAGCGTTAACAATTCACCAGCCATTAAGGTGGGCCATTTCTCTTACCCTGTAGGTTTCATTAAAAAGGTTTATAAAATGAAAATGAAAAAAGTCTTGCTTGGCGTGTGTGCGGCACTGGCGCTGATCAGCCAGCCGGGGATGGCAAAAGAGATTAAAATCGGCATGGCCATTGATGACCTGCGGCTGGAACGCTGGCAGAAAGACCGCGATATTTTTGTAAGCCAGGCGAAAACACTGGGGGCGGATGTATTTGTGCAATCCGCTAACGGCAATGAAGAAACCCAGATGTCGCAGATTGAAAATATGATTAACCGCGGCGTGGATGTGCTGGTGATTATTCCTTATAACGGGGAGGTGTTAAGTAACGTGATTGCCGAGGCCAAACGCGAAGGAATTAAAGTGCTGGCCTATGACCGGATGATAAATAATGCCGACATCGATTTTTACATCTCCTTTGATAATGAAAAAGTTGGAGAATTGCAGGCCAAAAGTATTGTAGAGCGGGTGCCGCAGGGCAATTATTTCCTGATGGGCGGCTCCCCGGTGGACAACAATGCCAAGCTGTTCCGCAAAGGGCAGATGAATGTGCTTAAGCCACTGATTGACAGCGGTAAAATTAAGGTGGTGGGCGACCAGTGGGTAGACGCCTGGCTGCCGGAAAATGCCCTGAAAATTATGGAGAATGCGTTGACCGCCAATAACAACAAAATTGATGCGGTGGTGGCCTCCAATGATGCCACGGCAGGCGGGGCTATTCAGGCGCTGTCAGCCCAGGGGCTGGCGGGCAAAGTGGCGATTTCCGGCCAGGACGCCGACTTGGCCGCTGTAAAACGGATTGTGGCAGGCAGCCAGACCATGACGGTCTATAAACCCATTACCCAGCTCGCCACGGACGCAGCAAAAATCGCCGTGGAATTAGGCAAAGGCGAAGCGCCGAAAAGCAATGCCACCTTAAATAACGGCAAAAAAGAGGTGCCCTCTTATTTGCTGACGCCAATCCAGGTTGATAAGAGCAATATTGACAGCACCATTGTCGCGGACGGGTTCCATAAAAAAGCCGATATTTACTGACGCAATATGATCACGCCTGTGACCGGTGCCGGCTTGTCAGCGGCACCGGCCGGCATCACACGGCACCTGGAGGGACGTATGCCCTGCCTGCTGGAAATGCATAATATCACTAAACAATTCGGCGTGGTGAAAGCCGTGGATAATGTCAGCCTGCAACTGGATGCCGGGCAGGTACTCTCTTTGTGCGGCGAAAATGGATCGGGTAAATCCACGTTAATGAAGGTCTTATGCGGTATTTACCCGCACGGCAGTTATCAGGGGGAGATCTATTTTGCCGGTGAACTGCTGGCGGCGAAAAATATCCGTGAAACCGAGCAGCGCGGCATCGCGATTATTCATCAGGAGCTGGCGCTGGTGAAACAGATGTCAGTGCTGGAAAACATGTTCCTCGGCAGCGAATGGGGCCGCTACGGCGTACTGGATTACGACGGCATGTATCTGCGCTGCCGGCGTATGCTGGCGCAGGTGCGGCTGGAGATTGACCCGGATACGCCGGTCGGGGAGCTGGGGCTGGGGCAGCAGCAACTGGTGGAGATCGCCAAGGCGCTGAATAAACAGGTGCGGCTGTTGGTACTCGACGAGCCGACCGCCTCCCTCACCGAGCGCGAAACCGACATTCTGCTGGATATTATTCGTGACCTGCGCAACCACGGCATCGCCTGTATCTATATCTCCCACAAGCTGAACGAGGTCAGCGCCATTTCTGACCTGATCTGCGTCATCCGTGACGGCAAACATATCGCCACCCGTGAGGCGGCCACCCTGAGTGAGGAGAACATCATCGCCATGATGGTCGGGCGTGAGCTGACGGAGCTTTACCCGCCGCATCAGCACCAGCCGGGGGATGAGATCCTGCGGGTAGAACACCTGACGGCGTGGCACCCGGTGAACCGCCATATCAAGCGGGT